>JAAFJO010000021.1 GCA_013298145.1 Betaproteobacteria bacterium | reverse complement strand
TGTTTATGAGTCAATCTAATTTAACAAAAGACACGATATTTAATCTACTCTTTTGTTAAGCTTATATCCTCACCCCTAAAGGAGTGGGCTTTACGCTTCTTACTGTAATGAAAAATGGAAAGAGAAATTCCTAGAAGAAGGAAAAAGAATTGCTATTGCGGGATATAAGAGAGTATATGATTATTGTGATAAGTGCAAAGGAGATATATAGTGGTAGGAATTCAATGGACAGAGGGAGTATCTACCTCAAAAAAAGTATTATTAGAAAAAGAATACGTGGAACTAAAACAACAAACAAATGAAAAGCCATTACTTGAATGGTTTATTGAGGGGGAGATGGATGTTGTAGAAATATACGATACAGATACTATGAAGTTTCAAGGGTTCGCACCTCGTATAAACGGAATAATCATATCCCAAAAAGGGAACTATTTATTTCCTTACGTAGAAGAAGCATTTATTGAGGCGTTTCAGTGTATCCTTGCTAAAAAGGGAAAACTGAAACAATTAGAACAAGATATTAAAATCAACTTAAAAACTGATTAGCACCTAAACCTGGATTAGCTCCCCCTGAATTTATTAATCTAAGTTCTTCTTTTTGTAAAGAGATAATTGTCCTGACAGCTTCGGTTTGTAGTTGTATTGTGCTGGAAAGATTATCTATTTGAGATTTAAGTCCTAAAGTGGCGGAGCAAGCTAGTTCTTTCTGATCTCTATACTCGTATTGTTTTAGGTTTTTACCACAATTATCAGTAAACTTTTGTAAGTCCAGCAGATAAAAAGAGTCCGCTATAGATTTTAATTCATTAACTCTCGCTTTGGTAATTGATAGATAATATAAATAGTCTTTTTGACTTTCAATATCATTGTTTTTCCAGCCGTGTTTTAATTTATCGGTCATTTCATCTATCTCTTCTAAAATCTCTTGAAATCCCATTAATATTCTCCTTTTGCTTTTTATTTAATACATTAATATACCTCTATTAGAATTTATTAGCACGATAAAAAATAAAAATGGCTCAAAATCCTAATCAAGAATCTGATTTCTTAAATACATTAAAAGATTATCAGATACAATCGAAGTTATCTGGGAATTCTACCCCTTTAAATTCACCCCTTAAAGGACTATGGACAAAATTACAAGCCCAAGAACAGGCTTTATCTTCAAAACCTACAGGATTAAATAATACTGAAACTATTAATGCCTTAAAGCAATTACAAGGAATGAAGAATACCTTTAATCCCCCTCAAAGCTACAATAATCAAAAACAAGATAACATGAGAGGCTATACAGAAAAAAGCCCATCAAGTTCTATGGGGACTCCTAAATCTAGTCAGGATCCAAATAGATCTTTATTTTTAAATACAATGAATAAATTGTATGCACCTGATGCTACTTATGATGATAATACTAAGAATCAATTAAGTAAAAACTTAGAGACAAGTTATAGTGGTTTAGCTTCTCAACCTACTAATTTACAAGATACTGAATTGGTTAATTCTTTAAAACAAATATACCAAGCTAGTGGCTCTCCGGCTCTATACCCCTCTACAAGTACAGGACAGGTAATCGATACACCTCAAAATATCCCAACCCAGCAAGATACTGCTCAAACTGTCCCTCAAGATACAAGCAGTGATGATTGGCTAAGAAAGTATGGAGAAACACATGGTATTGATCCTCAACAAATAGAAGATTTTATTGGAGGTAAGATCGATTCAGTCGATACACCAGATAATGATCCTAATGCAGATTTAGAGAACGAAGCTCCAGATCCTAACGGAATATACAATATTATTGATAATAACGAATCGGAACAACCAGTAGATGGAGATATTCAAGATCCTCAAACCCAGCAAGACTTGCAAGATATATATAGTTCCCCTCAATTTGCGGATGCTAATCATGAACAGCAAACCATGATGAAATTTGCAAATAATCCTCAATTGCAAAATCACTTTATGTCACAAAACCCTCAAGTTGTTATGAATACTGCACTGGGTCAATCACTTGAGGGGATTGCAAATCAATATATGGTTACTCCTGGAAACCCTATGTCTGAAAGATATAGACAGAGATTCGATCAAGGCACAGGAGTATATCAAGATCCATTTTCAGACGAAAAAGTATCAAGACCTAATTTCTTTCAACGATTAAGTAGTGCATTAAAGTATGTATTTAAAGGGGGTAATAGAAATGAAGTACATCATGATCAGATGCAATTAAGAAACTCACAATCACAACCTCAAAGATTACCCTTTACAGAAAATAACCCATTTAGTTATCCGGCAAGATCAGATCAATTCACTCCATCTACTGTTATGAATAATCCCTTACCATACATGAATATGGGTAATATGGGAATAGCCCCCGAAGAAGAAACTTATTCTATTCCTCCATCATCTTATTTGGGGGCAGGAGGAAGTTATGGTACCTCTAATGGAATGATGGCTGGA
>JAAFJO010000020.1 GCA_013298145.1 Betaproteobacteria bacterium | reverse complement strand
AAGCGATTTACTCGCTGGCTTTCGCCTAGCCCTTATTCAATTAGGATTCGGCGATCAATGTCATGCCGTAGCTGTTTTCAGGTAGCTATGAAAATCGTCCGACCTGCAGCGCATGTGTAAAGCCGCCGCGCGCTTGAAAGTACGTGCGGATGCTTCACGCGATTCCAAGGTCAATCGCTGTGGCGAACGCCTCGCCGAGCTCGCACGCGGCTTCGAGGTCTCGCGCGGAAATTGCGCCCCGGGATGATCCGGCCTCACCGCCGACGCGGCGCGCGATGAGGGGCTCGCAGAGTGCTGTCATCCGCCATCCCGTCACGATGCGATTCACGCTTTGGAGTGCACCTAGCCCGTCATTTCCCGCGCAAACGATCACTGCGTACGGCCGGCCTGCGAGCGCGCTTTCGCTGCCGCCACCCGCGTCCGTGGTGTCTAGCATCATGCGATAGAAGAGACGATCGAACATGGCTTTCATTTCGCCCGCCATGTAGCCGAAATTCTCGGGCGTTGCGAACACCAAACCATCACTCGATCGCAAATCTTGCTCGGTGCAAACACTTGCGCTTCGCGTCACCACGTCTACTGAATTGACGCGGCTTGCACCCGTGCAAACAGCGCTGACGAGCGCACGCGCGCCGCCACTTGCGCTGGCGTGCACAACGGTCAGTCGCTTGCGCTTCACGTGAATCGCGGCGTGGATGGGGGTGAGGTGTGCTTTTTCGGGCATCTCAGAGAATCAAAAGAAAAGGCCGCAATCGCGGCCTTCCCATTCGAACCACTCGTTTGATTAGAACGGATCGATAACGGTGACGGTTGCAGTGGAGCTGCCGCCTTTTCCGTCGCTAATGGTGTAGGTGAACGACGTACGTGTAAAGCACTGTTGTGCTCTGAAGACTACGGCTTTGCTATCTGCCGAAATGCTCACGTTTCCGATGCCAGGCTGGGTTACAGCGGTAATCGTCAGCGCGTCGCCGTCGGCGTCAGTGTCGTTAAGAAGTACGTTATAGGTTTGCGGCGGGATCTGGGTGCTGCAACCCAGTACATACTCATCGTTGCGAGCAACGGGCGGCGTATTTGGGATCGGTGCAGGCGAGAGCGTGACGTTCACTGTTGCCGATGCACTTCCGCCTTTGCCATCGCTGATCGCGTAGGTAAACGAATCAGTGCCTGTGCAGGCAGCGTTGTTGGTGGGTGTGTAAACAATGCGTCCCGCGACGATGCTCGCCGTGCCTTTGCCAGGAGTACCTACCGACGTAATGGTGAGCGGATCGTTATCAGGATCGCTGTCGTTTCCGAGCACGTTGACCGCGACGGCGGTACCGCAGGTGGCGCTGGTACTGTCGTTTACAGCAACGGGAGGACGATTGAGATAGCTTTTCGCGCCGAGCGTTGTGGTCGTGGTGGCGGCTGACCAGGTGTAGGTGTCCACCGTTGTTTTGTGTGTCACGCTGTTGCGAAGTGCGCGCGACATCCATGGATCAGGTTGATCTTCAATGACATCACGCGAGACCTGACGGTCAATCATTGGACGCTGTGGCGCAGGGGCTGCAGGAGCGGGAGTCGCCGGTGCGGCTGGTGCAGCAGCAACAGGTACTTGCACTTGTTCGCGCTTCTCTTTCACGATCACTACATCGGTGTCTGCGCGTCGATTACGGAAGCTCTGGCCTTTTACTTCTGGGTATTTCGGCGCTTTGCCCGCTTTACCCTCGGTCGTAATGACGTTTGCCGGAACGCCTTTCGACACGAGGTAATCGCGCACCGCAGCGGCGCGCTTTTCTGAGAGCGGAAAGTTGTTGCGATCCGAACCCGTCGGGCAGGTGTGGCCAACGACACGAACGCGGAGTTCGACATAGGGCTGTTGTGCGGCGATCCGCGCCACGAGCGCATCGAGCTCGCGCATCGCTGCGGGCTTCAGGCGCGCGGAGCCGAGATCGAAATAGGTTTCCTGCGCATCGTTGGTGTCAAACTTGGTGGTGCGCGTTTCGGTGCGGAACTGCGGCGCAGCGGGCGCAGTTGCTGCCGCTGCGGCTGCCACCGGCGCGGCTGGGGCAGGCACGACCCAATTTGGATCAGGAACTCGCTCCGCCGTCGTGACCGTTCTCACCGTTTTGCTCGGGCGGAAATTCGATTTGGGCGCGCCCAATTCGTAGCGCAACATCACATAGCCGCGCGTATCGCTTCGATCATCAAAGAGCTGTCCCTTACGGCGAAGCGCTTCACCCGAGAGTGCAACCGAGAAGCCCGAGCCTTCAAAGAACTTTTCAACCATGAGCGAGCCCGTGAGCTGCGAAGGCTTTCCGCCGAGCCCGGTTTCGCTGATGCAGCCCGGTGGTTGCGCGACCGCGCCCGGCACGTTCGCTGCGTTGTTGCATACACGAAGCGAGCGCGCTTTACCGAATTCGTAATCAACTCCGGCCGTCAAGCGAACGAGCGGTCCGCTGTAGAAATGTCCAACACGTGCACCGACACCCCAATCGAACGCTCGGGTGAAGAGCTTGACGTTTTGCGAGACATTGAAGTCTTGGCGGAAATCACCACCGGCATCGCGGCCCAACACGAAGCCTGGCGCGCCGGGAGTCGTGACGTCGGCAAATAACGTGTCACCACTGACCGCTTTGCTCAGGTAAGTGCTCCAGAAAAACTGAGGACGCTCTTGGCCACCGCCGATTGTGATTTTGCGATGATCGCTGTCAGTAATGTCAAATGCGCCAAACACTTTGTTCACCGCCGATTTGCTGCCGTTTGCCCAGTGATGCGAGAGCTTCGCGCCGCCCGAGCGCTTCGCCGCCCAGAGCTCACCGAGCGTGGCTGAGGTGTCGCTCGATTGCAGCACGCCAAAAATTTCGCCACGGGCATCAAGTTCACTATCCCAACCGATGCCGAAGCGCACATCACCGCCGGAGTAGTTGAGCGCTGCGCCGGGCGCAGGCTTCGGCTCCGTGCTGGTGGAGGTTTGCGCGAGCGCGGGCGAGACGAGGGCGCCACCAAAAAGAAGGATGGCTAAGGCAGCGTTGGTGGGGCGTGCGGGTTTCATGATTATTCCCTGATTGAATTGTGCATCCGAGTCTAGCAAACGCGTGATCGAAAAACGAGTGTTGGCCTTGAAAGCGTCGGCGAATCGGTGATTTCTGGCTTTTGCGGTCACAACGGCGGGCAAGCATTAGCCGCTGCTGCCGCAAACGCAAGGGGCTGAGGCCTTTAGCGCGCAAATGCGCGCTTTTCTGCCGCCTTATCGCGCTGTCGCCTCGGTTGGAAGCAGTTGCAGCAGCAGGTCGAGCCCGCCATGGTTTATCGCCACCGGCACCTGTTCGCGCACTTTTGGCTTCGCATGACAGGCGACACCGAGTGTTGCAGCGTGGAGCATCGGCAAATCGTTTGCGCCATCGCCCAAGGCGACGGTTTTATTTCGAGTCGGCGGCAGCGTGGCAGCAAGCATGCGAAGCACACGCTCCTTCTCCAATGAATCGACGATCGCACCGCAGACTTTTCCGGTTAAGCGCCCATCGTGTTCACCGAGCGTGTTTGCTCGGGTGTAGGTGTAGCCAAACCGAGCGCGCATTCGCTCAGTGAAGTAGGTGAAGCCACCGGAAATCAACAGTGTTTTCACACCGTGCTCGCGCGCGAAACGCATCAGTTCATCCAAGCCCGGCGACGGTTGCAAACGCGTTTCATACACTTCGCGCAAGACA
>JAAFJO010000002.1 GCA_013298145.1 Betaproteobacteria bacterium | reverse complement strand
TGCATTGTCTACGTCCAACCGTCACAATCCCACCCCCTGCCGTCAAATTACGAACAAAATCAGGCGGTTAGGTCATAGCGCACAGCGCGCAAGCGGTTTTGAAGGTGAAACAAAGTGATGCGACGTATTCTCGGTTTATCAGCAACTCTCGTACTCTGCGCCCAGTCTAATTGGGCGAGCGCGCAGATTTATAAGTATGTTGATCCTGCCACTGGTGCGGTTGAGTACACCAACCAACCTCGGAAAGGTGCGCAAAGGATGAATCTGGATGGGTCGCTTTCTGAGATCCCAACCGGCAACACAACGCGCCGTAACACCCAAGGCCAAACAAGCGGCAGCACGCAGCCCCGGGCCGTCGCGATGAACAGCTTAGTCAACAACAATCCTGGCACGGCGGTAGATAGCGAAACACAGCGTACGCGCGATGGCACCCGCCAACGCATTCTTTCCGATGAGTTGGCAAGTGAAGAAAAAGCGCTCGCCGAAGCACGCGCCGCGCTCAACAACGGCAAGCCACTGCCAATGGCAGATGAAACGCCCGGCTCCGCGAAGTACATCGACCGCGTAAAGCAAATCGAGCGCACGTTACGCCATCACGAACGCAATGTCGCCGCCCTCAAGCAAGAAATCGCCAATCTTCGAATGTAGGCGCGCTTGCGCTGCGTGCGCCGCTAGCTGCAGACCAAACGATTTTGCGCCTCTGCTACAGCGCTTGTAGCGGCGCGGCGCTGGCTTCATTCTTGCTAAAACTGCCCCATGATTGGCGGCACAGACTTCGGCGGGCTCGAACTCATCACCACTGCAGTGTTGATGTTGAATCACCAACGCCGTATCGTTTATGCAAACCCTGCCGCTGAACACCTGCTCGCACTATCGCGCAGGCAACTCGTTGGCCTACAGCTTTCGCAAGTGTTTCGCGATAGTGATCGTTTATCCCCCGCCATTGAGCTCGCCGCGCAACACGGCGCGAGCTATACCGAACACGAAATCGAGCTGCACCTAAGCGGCAAAGTGAATGGCGCATCGAGACTCGTCATCAATTGCACAGTGAGCTGGCTCGAATCCATTGCCGCGAGCGATTCGCCCCAGCTCCTGCTTGAGTTGCGCCATATCGATCAGGAATTGAAGCTCGCTCGAGAAGCACGCGTCGCAGAGCAAAACCGCGCGAATCGTGAACTCGTGAGAAACCTCGCGCATGAGATCAAGAATCCGCTGGGTGGCTTGCGCGGTGCAGCGCAGCTCTTGCAACATGAGCTTTCGTCGCCTCAGTTGGTGGAATACACGCAAGTCATCATCGCTGAGGCAGACCGACTGCAAAGCCTCGTGAATCGCCTGCTCACGCCGCACAAGCTGCCCAAGTTTGTGCCCACCGATATTCACGTCGTGCTGGATCGTGTGCGCCAGCTGATGCAAAACGAATTCGGTCATACGCATAACATCATCGCGGACTACGATGTGAGTCTGCCTGACGTTGAAATTGATAGCGAACAGATCACGCAGGTGTTGCTCAACATTGCTCGCAATGCCTGTCAATCGAGCGCCGCCGTGTCGATGCCAGAGGTGCAACTGCGCACTCGCATCACTCGCCAAGTGGTGCTCGCCAAGCGCCGCCACCGCATGGCGCTAGAGATCGCGATTCTTGATAACGGCGTTGGCATCCCGCTCGAACACCGAGATCGCATTTTCTTCCCGCTCTTCACCACGCGCACGGACGGCAGCGGCTCTGGATTGGGCCTCTCAATCGCGCAGACGTTTGTCACTCAACACTTCGGCTCGATCGAGGTCGAAAGCGAGCCGGGCCACACTGTCTTTCGTGTGCAACTCCCGTTTTCTCACCCGACTGAAATCGCCACAATTGGAACGCATGTATGAGTATTGTTTGGATTGTTGACGATGACCGTTCCATCCGGTGGGTGCTCGAAAAAGCGCTTGACCGCGAAGCCATCGCACACCGAAGTTTTGAATCGGCGGCCGAGGTTCGTAGCGCACTCGAACACAACGTACCGACGCTCCTGGTGAGCGATGTTCGGATGCCCGGGGAATCAGGGCTTTCACTGCTCAAATCGATTAGGGCAAATCATCCGCAGTTGCCAGTGATCATCATGACCGCGTTTTCTGATCTTGACACCGCTGTTCAAGCGTTTCAGGGCGGTGCATTCGAATATCTTCCGAAGCCCTTCGACGTTGAACAAGCCATCGCGCTCATTCGTCGCGCCGTGAGCGCAAACCCGAATGCGGATGCAGTCACCACAACAAGCGCCAACGCTGCAACAAAGCCAGAAGAGCGCGAAATGCTCGGCAAAGCGGCTGCGATGCAAGACGTGTTTCGTGCAATCGGTCGACTCAGCTCGTCCCACGTGACCGTGCTCATCACCGGAGAGTCGGGCACGGGTAAAGAGCTCGTCGCGCGCGCGCTGCACGAACACTCGCCCCGCAAGGGCAAGCCGTTTATCGCAATCAATACCGCAGCCATCCCCAAAGATTTATTGGAAAGCGAGCTCTTCGGTCATGAACGCGGCTCGTTTACTGGCGCCGCGGCGACCCGACAAGGCCGCTTCCAACAGGCCGAAGGCGGCACGCTTTTCTTAGACGAAATCGGTGACATGCCGGCTGATTTGCAGGTTCGCTTACTACGCGTCCTGCAAGACGGTGAGTATTACCGCGTGGGCGGTCAATCTCCGATGAAATCGAATGTGCGAATCATCGCGGCGACCCATCAGAACTTGGACGAGCGGGTCAAACTCGGGCTTTTCCGCGAAGACTTACTACATCGACTGAACGTGGTTCGTCTCCGTTTGCCCCCACTGCGTGAGCGGCGCGATGATGTGCCGTTGTTGATGAAGCACTTTTTGGCCAAAAGTGCGATTTCGCTTGGCGGCGAAGTCAAAGCACTCACCCCAGCCGCGATGACTCAGTTGCAGTCTTTCGCCTTTCCCGGCAACGTGCGCCAGCTCGAAAACATTTGCCACTGGATCACGGTCATGGCGCCAGGGCAAAACGTGGATGTTGGCGATTTGCCGCCCGAGGTGCAGTACGTCGGCGCTACTCCGGCTGGCACAAGCTCAAACATAACCAGCCTGCACGAAACCCGCGCCGTTTCAGTCGCACCCGAACCTCAAGAGCTGCAGCCGTTTTCGCCGGCAAACGGCGCTGGGGCAGGCGCTGCACCGCTCACTTTGCAGCCGATGGGCGCCAACATCGTTAACGCGCCGAGCGATCACGAAGTGTGGCGTAGCGCGCTCTCCAGCAGGCTCGCGAGCGCGATCCGCGCCAACGAAGCGACGCCCGGCGAGCGATTGACGAAGGAGTTTGAAGAAACGCTGATTCGCACCGCGTTGGCAGAAACCAAGGGGCGGCGGATTGAAGCGAGCCACTGGCTTGGTTGGGGGCGAAACACGCTGACTCGCAAAATCCATGAACTGGGGCTCGACGAACAGGTTTAGCCGAAAGCCATCGTTCGTCCGAATTGAGCGACCAGCAAAACGCATCAATCTGCGCCGTTTGCAGCCAAACAGAGATATCCGAGCATGTTGCTGGAGATAACCCAGGACAAACGCGCGCTGACTCGCTATAAATTCCGCTTCACACATGCACGGCCCGTCGTCGCGTTGATCGGCGTGCGCGCCAGTACAGAACAACATCGAGGGATGCATGTCACGCGTGTTTCGAAAGACTCCGAAAGGGGCTGAAGCGTTTGCAAACAAGGAAAGCGGCCTATCGCACCCCCATCGTGCGCTATTGGTACTCGTCGACGGCAAACGAAATGCTTCGCAGCTGCGAAAGTTTGGCGCGTCGTTCGGCAATGTAAACGGTTTGCTTGGCGAGCTTTTCGAAGCCAAGTTAATCGAGCTTGATCCAGCTTACATCGCAAAACTGACTACCACGCAGGCTGAAATCGCTCGCGAGAGTGCGGGGTTTTCATCGTCGCTCGCGGCGGAAACTGTGATCGCGGGCAGCTCGCCGCGTTCTCAGGCGGGTCCGGTAACGTTGGGTGGGTCAACGCTACCCGCGCTGAGCAAGGCAGGCGGTCCAGTGACTCGCGGCGGCGATTCGCGTGAGAGTTTGGTGAATCCGGCAACGCAAACGAAGCCACAGAAACGCGATCTACGTGAGCTCGCACTTCTGGCTGAGCCCGATCCGGTGCAAACCGCTGAGAGCTTAGCCATCGAATCAGCAGCGTTTCTAGCCTCGAAGCAGTTCGCCATCGATTTCATCCAAAACTCGTTAGGCAATTCAGGGACGCCGCTTCGCTTTGCGCTCGAGCGCACCGATAGCCTCGCGCGTTTGCGCGAAGTCATAGAAATCGCCACGGGCACGTTGCGCGACATGCGCGGCACGCAGGTGGCCACTGAATTCCGCCGGGGGTTCGATAGCTCAGTAGCGCAAGGGCGATAGTTTTTTAGCCTAAGCCAGCATAAAATATGGGCTCCACCGCGGAAATCTTCATGACTGAGACAGCGGTGAACATGCGTTGAGTAGCGACGGTTATGCACACGCGTCACAAGTTCTATTTAGCGTAGACCGCGCCCAATACCCGGGAGCCGCGTGCCCCTGTCACCGCAGGGAGATTGCCGGGCTTGGCAGCGAAGCACTCCCGCGCGAGCCAGGCGAAGGCCAACGCTTCCACCTGCATCGGATCAACACCTAACGCCTTAGTGGACTTTGCGCGAGGAAGCTGGCGCATCAGTTCAACATTGAGCACACCACCGCCGCACACAAACAGATCGCGCCCCTCTACCGCTTTTGCGATCGATTGTGCAGTCAAAGCAACAAGCGTGGCTTGTACATCTTGCGGGCTGATGTCTCGCGCGCGACGTTCCGGGGAAAGCTGAGCATACGCGGAGAGTTTCGCATCGAGCCATGCCAGGTTAAATAACTCCCGCCCCGTGCTTTTGGGCGGTGGCGTCGCGAAATAAGGCTCTTCGAAAAAAAACTTGAGCAACGCTTCATCGACACGGCCGCCCGCCCCCCAAGCCCCCTGATCGTCGAACAATTTTCCAGTGTGCCGCTCGCACCAGGCGTCCAACAACGTGTTGCCTGGACCCGTATCGAAGCCACGCACCACGCTCTCATCGCGCTGGGAGCGGGCTTCGCTCGCCAGCGATAGCGCGGGTAGCAACGAAACATTCGCAATCCCGCCAATATTCACCACCGCACGCGGCACATCCGCCGAGAAAACCGCCGCATGAAACGCCGGCACGAGAGGCGCACCTTGTCCGCCCGCCGCCACATCGCGCGAACGAAAGTCAGCGACGACCGCGATGCCCGTGAGTTCAGCCAAGAGTGCGGGCTGATTGATCTGTAAGGTAAAGCCACGCTCCGGCCGATGGCGAACAGTTTGACCGTGCGCGCCCAGCGCCGCGATGTCCTTCGCGGTGAGCTTTGTTTTGGCAAGCAAAGCCTGGGTAGCCTCTGCGTACACCCGCGCGAGCGCAACCGAGGCATCGCCCATCCGCTCGATTTCGTCGTTACCGCTTTGCATAAGCGATTGCAACTGTTCGCGAAGCGTTGCAGTGAACGGCACATGCACATGCCCAAGCGTCTGCACGCGATCATTCGCAAAGTCGGCAAGCACTGCGTCCACGCCATCGCAACTGGTGCCAGACATGAGGCCGATGTAGCGTTCGCTCAAGAGCATGTTCATCCGACATTGCGCCGCAAAAAATCTAATGCCGTAGAGAATAGCGGTTTTCATGACCCTCGGACGTCGCGCAATGCGTGATGGTCCACCACCAGTGTCATCACGGGCCGCGCCATGTACATCTCACTTACTGACCTCTTCAAAATTGGCATTGGACCTTCGTCCTCGCATACGGTCGGGCCGATGCGCGCTGCGCGGCGTTTCCTCGTCGAGCTGCCGGCGAACGAGCTCGCCCGGATCGTGCGCGTACGGGTAGAGCTTTTTGGATCGCTTGCACACACGGGGCGGGGGCACGCAACGGACGTAGCGCTACAGCTGGGGTTAGCGGGCGAGCTGCCCGACTTCGTAGCCACGGAAAACATCCCGGAAATCGTGGCTAAGATTTCGCGCGAGGCAACGCTTCCGCTTCTCGGCGAGCGATCCATCAAGTTTCAGCCACTCACTGATATTCGATTTAATCTGAAGGATCTGTTGCCGCTGCATTCAAACGCGATGACGTTTCGCGCATATGCAGACGAAGCGGCGCAAACACTGATTGCCGAACGAACGATGTATTCAATTGGCGGCGGCTTTGTGATTGATGAAGACGAGGCATTCGTCGGCAGTCCGCGCGGCGGTGAGGTGCAAGTGCCACACGGCTTCAATTCGATGCGCGCCTTGCTCGACATCGCGCAGCGAAACGGACTCTCGCTCGCAGCGACCTTGCGCGCAAATGAACATGCACTCCGTGGCGACGCCGCAACAACCGAGTTTTTGGATCGTGTGATCGACACATTCTTTCGTTGCATCGATCGAGGTCTGAGTACACGAGGGACGCTGCCCGGCGGCCTTAACGTCGCACGCCGAGCGCCCGATATCCTGGTGCAGCTCAAGACCGAACGCGGTCAGCGCGGGATTGCGCCGCACAAAGTGCTTGATTGGGTGAGCGTGTACGCCATTGCGGTAAACGAGGAAAACGCAGCGGGCGGTCGCGTGGTCACCGCGCCCACCAACGGCGCGGCAGGCGTCGTGCCCGCCGTGTTGCGTTACGCCCAAGACTTTTGTGCGATTGAACGCGAAGGTTTGCACGATTTCCTTTTGGTGGCGAGCGCCGTCGGTGCCCTCTGCAAAATGAACGCGTCGATTTCCGGTGCAGAAGTGGGCTGCCAAGGCGAAGTGGGCTCGGCCGCTGCGATGGCGGCTGCAGGGCTCGCCGCAGCGCTCGGCGCGAGCAATGAACAAATCGAGAATGCGGCTGAGATCGCGCTTGAACACCACCTCGGCATGACCTGCGATCCGATCGGAGGCCTGGTGCAAATTCCGTGCATCGAGCGTAACGCGATGGGGGCTGTGAAAGCGATCAGCGCAACCTCCCTCGCGATGCGCGGCGACGGTACCCATCGGATCGCTCTCGATCAGGCGATCGACACCATGCGCCGCACGGGCGCAGATATGCAAGCCAAATACAAAGAAACGTCTCAAGGCGGGCTCGCGCTTGCTCAGGTGGAGTGCTAGCAGGATCGGTGTGAATACATTGCACATCAATGGCTGAACCTCAATCATTTGGCGGACAAATTGACGAAACTTAGTTTTTCAACTTAGTTGAGAAACGCGTTCTAGCCCTAATAGATACGGGGCGTAAGCAATTTTTCTGCGACATATCCATTTCGCCGCGTGTTGTTCTGCTTTGGGATGCGGCGCGCGTGCGTTGAATCGACCTTAAGCGCTTGTTTTCGCGAGTCTTTTTCGTCGCTTATTGGCTCCAACACGCCGCTCACGCACAATGCACATCGTTGTATTGAGGAGCGTGTGATGGCCACGAAAGCTGCAACCCATTTGCCCAATTCATGGGCAGTAAAAGTCGCGAAACCGCGTAAAGCAAAGCGGGTGCGGATCGACGCGCCGTTTGCTGGTGTTCCTGCGGGATCGATGCTCTTTGTCGGTACGCCGGACGTCGTCGCGAGCTACTTGAAAAAAATCCCGTGGGGCGAGACTCGCACGATTGAGCGCATGCGGCGCGAGATCGCACGCAATCACGAATGTGACGCCATGTGCCCAGTGTCAACGGCAATCTTTCTGCGCATGGTGGCCGAAGCAGCGTGGGACGCCCTAGCGTCTGGTCAAGCAGTTGAAAACGTGGTGCCCTTTTGGCGCGTGATTGAGGCGGGTTCACCCATTGCAAAAAGACTTCGCGTTGATAGCGCATGGCTCACGCATCAGCGGTCAAGCGAGATATCGCGTTAGGCTCCGTCCAAGTTAGAACCATCCGCGGCAGATTCAACCGACGAGCCAGCGCGCGAGCTTCGGATAACCGTTGCTTGCTACCGTGCCCTCAAGTAGGCCGCGCCACGAAAGTATCGGTACGCCAATGTAGCGTTTCGCCGCGAAATTCTCGCGGAGCGAGGCGGCGCCGCCGCGATAGCCCGTGTCGTGAAAGAGCGTTTCTATGGGCATCCCGACGTGCAGCGACGCAGCGTACGACCACGCGATGGCCCCCATTTCGGATCCGCCTTCCGCTTCAAACACGCCGTTGGCGCGTGCCCGTTCTGCCGGGTCGAGCAGCGCGAGATGCCCCGCCTCATGCAGTAAGTCTCCAGGAGACAGCAACTGCGTGCGGTCAACGCGAATCGCGCCAGCCGCGATTTGGATACCTGGAAGAAACGCATCCTCGGCGACCACGCCTTCCTCGACGCGCAGGCCGATCTCGCGCAGAAACTGGATGGTGAGATCGGTGTCGGTCATCTCGCTGGTGCTCGCCAAGCACTTGAGTTCAACTCGCACAAATGTAGCGCTCTCTCGGACTCCCCCGCGTAGTGAGGAGTTATCGCTGATCACTTTATCCGCTTAGGGCAAGGGCCATTTGGGCTAACTGGCGAATGATTGAAAACTCAAATTTGCAAATAACTGGCGCTTGCCCCGGCTCACGCTGGCGATACACGGCAAAGCTGTATTGCGCAGCCCAATGACCGCGCGTGCGCTCGATTGCCTTCGGCGACGCGCTTCAAAGCGTAACGTGCTGGGTGAGCACATCAAACGGCGTTTTCGGCGCGGCGTACATGCTCTCAGTCTGAAAATAGTCATTCCAGCCCTGCGAATCAAGAATCGCGAGATATTGCTCACACATTTCTGCGCGCGGAAACTTCCAAACGCAAAAGAATTTCCATTGATTCTGGCTACGTGGGTCTTCGTTTTTGCCCCAGGCGACAGATTCAGCCTCACTGCCAAGCTTCAAGCGCGTTGCAGCACTCACCTTGCTCAAATAAGCCGTTCGCGCGGCTGCGCTGAGCGCGGACCATTTTTCAGTGGGTGTCCAGTAACCGATAAAGACTTGCATCGAGTGACTACCTCGGTGGCTGATTGTTCGATATCCCGAGCCAACGCCGCGCGATACGCGTGCGAGCGGCTCGCCTACGCTTTACTTACTCCCATGAAGAAGGCGTCAAGCATGTGTGTGACGATCTCTTCATCGCGATAGTTTTTGCCGCGTTGCATGTATTCAAGGGTGGGATCACAGGTTCTGGCGTAAATCGCCGTCACGATGTAATCCGTCGGCAACGCACGTGAAAGGTTGCCCTCGTTTTTCGCAGCATCTACGAGTAACGAAAGTGCGGCATTGAGCGACAAGAGCGACGCCAAATACGGCTCGTCGGTCATCAAGCTTTGTTCGAGCGACGTGCTCGTCGAAGGCAAATGTGGAATGCCGCCGCGCAGTCGCTCGCGAAGTGCCCACTCGAGCATTTTGCGGAGCTTTTCGTAGGCGCTCAAGTTCGAAGGTAACGCTGCCAGCTGATCAACCGTGCGGTCAAAAAGTCGCACCATCGTGCTAGCTGCGAGCTTTTCTTTCGATTCGAAGTGCTTGTAAAGACTCGCCTTCGCAATACCCACCTCCGCCGCGACGTCATCCATCGTCATTGCGTCGTAGCCATATTTGCCGAGCAAAACGTGCGCTGCGTCGAGGATGGCCTCTTCGCGCATTTGCAATTGTTTAACTCGGTACGGGGTAACCATAACTCGCTAATTTAACCATAAGTCATAATTCATACTCATAAGTTCAAATTCTGACCGTAGGTATCTTTTACGACCAATTGTTTTATTACGTCGAAACCCTCTCTAACCACGCAAAAAATCTATGGAGTCAGCAATGCTACGTACCCTTCGACATCTGATGTTCGGCGCGCTCAGCGTCGGATTGCTCGCAGCCTGCGGATCGGACGACCATAACCCGGCACAAACGGCGCCTCCGCCGCCTGCGGGGCCTAAATCGATCGTTGCCACAGCACAAGCAACCCCGGATTTATCGTCTCTCGTTGCCGCAGTGCAATTCGCCAGCAACAACGGAGATTTGGTAACGCTGCTCGACAGCCCCGGCACATTGACCGTGTTCGCTCCCTCAAACACTGCCTTTGACAATTTGGCAAAAGCGCTCACCGGCAACACCAATGCGCGCGCTGCCGATATCCTCATCCCTGCCAACAAAGAGCTCGTTCGCACAGTCTTGCAGTACCACGTGCTCACGAGCACAGTGAAGGCCGCCGATATCCCGTTTGGCAAGGCGATCACGCCTGCCGCGGGTGGCATTTTCAAAATCGACAACGTAGGCGGCAAACCGGTGATCACCGACGGCCGCAACCAGAAAGCCAACATCACGGCGACCGACATCGTTGCGACCAACGGCGTTGTGCATTTGGTGGACAAAGTGTTGCTGCCAGCGGATAAGAGCATCGTGCAAACGGCGGTTGCCTCCGCGCCGCAGTTCACAAACCTAGTGGCCGCGCTTGGCTTCGCGAGCAACAACAACGACTTGGTGACGCTTTTGTCTGGAACCGGGCCATTTACGGTGTTTGCACCCACGAACGCTGCGTTTGACGCCTTGGCCAAGGAACTAACAGGTAACACGAATGCCGTGGCCGCAGACATTTTGGTGCCCGCGAACAAAGATCTCGTGCGCGCTGTATTGCAATATCACGTCGTGACTTCACGCGTCTTGGCGGCCGATATTCCCGTCGGCAAAGCGATTTCGCCTGCCGCCGGCGGCATTTTCAAGATCGACATTGTGAGCGGCGCCCCAGTGATCAACGACGGGCGTAACCGCAAGGCGAACATCACCGCCACCGATGTGTTCAACACCAATGGCGTGATTCATGTCATTGACAAAGTGCTCCGGCCGGCCGACAAGACCATCGTGCAAACCGCACTCGCAGCAGCGCCTGAATTCACGAGCCTCGTTGCAGCGCTGCAGTTCGCAAGCAACAACAATGACTTGGTCACCACGCTCTCAGGCGCTGGGCCGTTCACCGTGTTCGCGCCGACAAACGCCGCGTTTGACGCGCTTGCAAAAGAGTTGACCGGTAATGCCAACGCGACCGCCGCCGCCATCCTGGTCCCAGCCAACAAAGAGCTAGTTCGCAACATCCTGCTCTATCACGTGTTGAGTTCGCGTGTGCTGGCCGCGGAAGTGCCAACCGCGGCGACAGCGATCCAGCCGCTGCTTGCAGGAAAAACGTTCTCGATCATCGCTAACTCAGCGGGCGTAACGATTACCGACGGTCGCGCACGGACGGCTAAAGTGATCGCAGCCGACGTATTGACGAGTAATGGCGTGATTCACGCGATTGACAAAGTGATTCTGCCCGCACCATAACGGGATAGGCCACGCGGCTGTAACGCTAACGACAAGCGCCACCTCCCGGTGGCGCTTTTTTTTGCAGTGTCGCTGATGCCTTCTAAAATCGTGCCATGAGCAAAATTTTGTTATCTCTCCCCAAAAACGAGCGTGTTGGTATCGCTTTCTCTGGCGGCCTCGATACGTCGGCGGCCATTGCATGGATGCGACATAAAGGCGCAATCCCCTACGCTTACACGGCGAACCTCGCACAACCAGATGAGTCGGATTATGACGATATTCCTCGCCGCGCCAAGGTTTACGGAGCGGAGGGCGCAAGACTCATTGATTGCCGCGACGCGTTGGTTTATGAGGGACTGATTGCGCTGCAATGCGGCGCGTTCCATATTTCTTCCGGCGGAAAAACCTACTTCAACACGACGCCACTCGGCCGTGCGGTGACGGGCACCGTGCTCGTGAAAGCGATGCAGGAAGATGCGGTCAATATCTGGGGCGACGGCTCGACTTACAAAGGCAACGACATCGAGCGCTTTTATCGCTACGGCTTGCTTGCGAATCCGTCGCTCAAAATTTACAAACCGTGGCTGGATCGCGATTTCGTCGCTGAACTCGGCGGCCGCAAAGAAATGAGCGAATGGCTCGTCGCGAATGGCTTTCCGTACAAGATGAGCACGGAAAAAGCATATTCCACCGACTCGAATTTGTGGGGCGCGACGCACGAAGCGAAAGAACTCGAATTCCTCAACAAAGGGCTTCGCATCGTGAACCCGATCATGTGCGTGAAGCACTGGGATCAAAGCGTTGAAATCAAAGCCGAAGAAGTGACGATTCGCTTTGAAGAAGGCTTCCCCGTTGCGATCAACGGCAAAACATTTTTGTCGCCACTGGCACTCGCACTCGAAGCGAACGCCATCGGCGGCCGCCACGGTTTGGGCATTTCCGATCAAATCGAAAACCGCATCATCGAAGCAAAAAGTCGCGGCATATACGAAGCGCCGGGCATGGCGCTGCTCTTCATCGCGTATGAACGCTTGATCTCCGCGATTCACAACGAAGGCACGATCGACAACTACCGCACGATGGGCCGCAAACTCGGTCGCCAACTCTACGAAGGTCGTTGGTTCGATCCTCAAAGTTTGATGTTGCGCGACACCTTGCAGAAATGGGTCGGTCGCGCGGTGACCGGCGAAGTCACGCTCGAACTGCGTCGCGGCGACGATTACACGATCCTCGACACCCAAGGCCCGAACTTAACGTATCACCCCGAGCGCCTCTCGATGGAGCGCGTAGAAGCCGAAGCGTTCTCGCCACTCGATCGCATCGGTCAACTGCAAATGCGTAACCTCGATATCGCCGACTCGCGCGAGAAGTTGGGTGTGTATGCGAAGACGGGGACGCTTGCGTCGTCCGATTCGAAAGGGGTTGCGGGGTTGTTGGAGTAATTGTTGCGCGAGGGGTTTGCATCACGTAGCCCGGATGCTCGCATCCGGGTTCCCAAGGTGCCTCGGTAACCCTCTAAGTCCTCAGCACTGCGCCAATCGATGAAGCTGAACACCATTGTTCGAATCGCAGCCGGTGCGTTTCTCGTCGCCGCAGCCCTTGGCGCTGGCTTACTCGCGCGCTCGCCGTGGATCATCGTGCCGCTGGGGCTTGTGTTCACCGTGGCGATGATCTTGGGGCGCAGCGCCGGTTGGGCACGTGCGCTGAAAACTCGCTCAACGGCTCGCATTGCCGCGGAAGCGCTGGCAAGCTTTACTGTACAGCTTGCGCTCGTTTCAATGTTCTATCTCATGGGGCGCGGCGTCGCAGCGCTCTTTGGGCGTGAGGGCGCATCTTTTGAATCGTGGGATTGGATGTACGTTGCCGTTGTCGCGGCGGTAGGCATTGGGCTGGGCGCGGTGGCAGTGCGTCGCGAAAACGGTGCCGACCACTACCCGACGTTCGCAGAGAACGATGCAACCACTACTGAAAGTGAAAACAACACGGTGCGTGCAGAAATTCGAATCCTCCCGGATCGCGTGACACACCAAACGCTTTTCGCGGGCATCCATTACACGCATGGACGCACCGAGGCTGGCGTTTACGACGGTACACCGAATGAAAAGTCCGCTGGCAGCGATGAAAAAATCGCGGCTGCGGAAGCGCGTTTAGGTGTCACCTTACCCGAGGGTCTGCGCGCGCTGTACCGAGTGCAAAACGGCGGCGCTGTGAAGGACATCTGCGCTCCAAAACCCGGCATCGCCGAACCACGCCTGTACGACCACATCATTCACCCCTTCGCTGGGTATGAAGACCTATATCCGCTGGAAATGTTGCGCACCGTGTTTGATTCAACGACCGATTTCGCCGATCCCGACGACCCGGATCAAGCTGATCGGTTTCCAGAGGGCTGCAAACAGCTTGTCATCCTCGCGCAGTGGTATCGTGTCACACTGTTTTTAGACTACACCGAAGGCAACCCGCCCACCGTCGGGTTCGTTGACTTCGATATCGATGACTGGCGCGGCGCCGTTGTGCGTTGGGACGATTTCGATGCGTTCGTAGCGTCGCTCAGACGTTACAAACCGGTGTAGGTTTCCAACGTATTTTTCGACCCGGTGAGACAAAAATGAATCGCAAACCGCTCTCCTCCGGCAAACTCAAAAGCGCGGGCTACGACGAGTCCGCCCGCGTGATGCACATTGAGTTCACCAACGGCGACGTCTACGAATACAAGTCTGTTTCGCGGGAAATTTATCGCCAATTGATGACGTCGCCCTCGCCTTCTTCATTTTTTCAAGATAAGATCGACGAGCAGTTTTCGTCCCAGCGTTTGTCCCGCGTACCGAAGTCCGAAAACAGCGATTCATTCGATGACTTGTTCCGACCAGACTAGCGCCTTTCATCTGTAGCCAGCGCCGCGGCAGAATTGCAAGTGCGAGGACCGAATATGAAAATTTCTTTGGCTTTCGCCCTACTCCTCCTGGTTGCGACCACGTTTGCGCCGCATGCATATGCGTCGTCCACTGGCTCCCCTGTATGCACAGTGACAACTGCGAGCATGACCGCAGGCATGGGAGCGCGTGTTGGCCCTAGCCCGAACGGTTGGAGTTTGCAGCCAGAATCACAAGCAACTTATTCTCCCGGTGGAGCCGCCTTCCGAATTCGACTGGTGAACCCCAATGGCATCCCCTTCAAAGGCCTCCTGCTGTGGGCGACTAACTCTGCAAACGTACAAGTTGGAAGCTGGATGACGCCAATTGGTCCATTCAAGACCATTTGTAGTGGGCAGTCGATTACTCATACAGCTGCGACGGTAAAGACTTCGCCATCTGAATACTTTCGCCTCGAACTTCCCGTCACCACGCGCGGACAGATCACGATAAACGCGTTTGTAGTGCAAGGAACGAAGGTTGAGCACGTCGAAATGATTTCAACGCATGTTCACCTGGATCCGTTGCGCAATGATTTGGATGTCGACACCAGCGTCACCGCAACCAAGTATCACGCGCTCACCGACGGCGTATTAGTCATGCGCTACTTGTTGGGGTTGACGGGGAACGCGTTAACGAGCGGCGTGAAAGGCGCGAGCGCAATTCGCACTAACAGCGAAATCGAGACCCAGCTTATGTCGCTTCGCGATCTTGGGAAACTCGATGTTGACGGGAGCGGGCAAGCTCGACCCGAGACTGACGGACTGTTGATACTGCGCTATCTTTTGGGCTATCGCGGCAACGATCTCATCGCTGGAGCCAATGGCGGACAACTAAGCGCTGGGCAAATTGAGGCGAACATTGCCGCATTGCTGCCCTAGCGTATCAAGCAACGACGCTAGGGCGCGCTTACACTACGGGTTTTGTTGCTTGATTTGCGTGGTGCCATGCCTTCTTTCGATACCGTCTCTGAACTCGATTGGGTTGAAATCAAAAACGCGCTGGAACAAGCGAATAAAGAAGTCTCAACGCGGTTTGATTTCAAGGGCTCCGATGCGCGCGCTGAGCTTAATCAGAAAGACAAGACCATCACCGTCTTTGCTGACGATGACTTCAAGCTAAGTCAGGTTGACGACGTCTTGCTCAACAAATTCGCTAAGCGCGGCGTCGATTCGCGTTCAATCGAAAAAGGCAAGAATGAGAAGATTGGCGGCGACAAACTGAAGCGCGTCGATAAGCTTAAAGAAGGCCTGGAATCCGATCTCGCGAAGAAAGTCGTGAAGCTACTCAAGGATTCAAAGATGAAGGTGTCGGGCTCAATCCAAGGCACCGCTGTACGTGTAACAGGAAGCAAAAAAGACGATCTGCAAGCGGCGATGGCATTGATCAAAAAAGACGTCACTGATCTGCCGCTTCAATTCAATAATTTCCGCGACTAGCGATCCAACTTTATGAAGCTTGCGGCTGCTGCGATGTTTTTTGTTGTTATGTTGGCACTCGGTTGCCAGCCTAGCAACCCGCCGCCCACGCCGCTACCCACCAAAGAAAAAACGGTCGACAAAGTGAAGAACGACGTCGACGATGCGATGAAGAAAGCGCAGGAGAAACTGCGTGAGGCCGATGAAAAAGCCGATTCAGAATCGCCGATGAAGAAAGGCTATTGAGTGAAATCTGTGTTTAATCTATTTCGATGGGTCGCTCTTCTTGCGTGCGCTCACGCGTGCATTGCTAGCGCACAAAGCGCACCCGCAACGCAGACCGCCGCCGCCGCCCAGGCGCGCAACGCGGAAACGTGGCTTCGCGATGGTGATCGAATCTTTTTTCAGTATTCTGTTTACAACACTCACTGGACGAAGAATCCAGAGCACGTAAACCGTAACCATTTGCTCAACTTCACGATTGAATCGAACTATGATCGAGTGTGGGGTGCGGACAAAACACTCTTCGGGTTTGCGCAGTTCAAAAACTCGTTCGGCCAACCCTCACAGTATCTTTATTGGGGTCAGCGTTGGGACTTCAACGACTACCTCTACGTGAAAGTGTCAGCTGGCCTCTTGCACGGCTACAAGGGTAAGTTCCGCGACAAGATCCCGTTTAACAAATTCGGCGTGGCGCCGGCGATACTTCCGACGTTAGGCGCGCGATATAAAGATGTAAGCGTTGAGGCGATCATCCTCGGCAACAGTGCGCTCATGGTGGGCGTCGGCTACACCTTTTAGGCGCACGCTATGCCACTACGCGCTGGATTTACCGCGGAATCGATGCGTGCGCGCGGGGTCGGGCGATTGCCGGGCCTCATCGGCGTAGAGCTCATTTCTGTTGAGGAAGGATTGCTGCGTGCGAAAGTCAAAGTGCGCGACGAGCTTTTAGCGCCGAATGGATTTCTTCACGCCGCGACTGTTGTCGCACTCGCAGACACGATCTGCGGCTACGGCTGCATTTCGCATCTGCCAGAAGGTGCGGAGAATTTCACCACGGTCGAGCTCAAGAGCAATCACTTAGGGACTGCGCGCGAAGGCACGATTGAAGTAGACGCGCGCCCGGTGCATCTAGGGCGCACGACGCAAGTATGGGATGCCGTGGTGAAACATCAAGAAACCGGCAAGACCATTGCCCTCTTTCGCTGCACGCAGATGGTGCTGTGGCCGAAGTAGCGGCCTGCCGATGCGGCGTCGCAGCGATTTCTCTGCGTTTTTCTAATCAGCCAACTGCACTAATGACGCCTTGAATTGGGCGTATTGAGCGCGGTACTTCGCGAGCGCTTCGTCGGACGTGTATTTCATGCCGACCACCCAGTGAATGCTCTTATCATCGGCAAGAAAACTTTGGTAAACGCGGGTGTAGCTTTTGTCTTTCGCAGCTAGCGTCGTCCAAGTGAAGGTGCCTACGACCCCCGAGCTTTTTCCCTTCTCAGTTTTGCGGGCGGCTTCGACCTCTGTGGCAGGAACGAGCGCGATCCCGGGAGCGTCACCTCCCCACTGAGGCGAGAAAATGTAGAACTCCATTGAGCCATCCGGCGCGCTAAAGGTTGCCGCGCTGGACTCACGCGCTTTTGCTGCATCTAGCGCGCGGGCAGTGAAGCTAGAGGGGTACTTCACTTCGAAATAGGCGCCTCTGTATTTTGATGTTTTGACAGCGGCAACGCTTTGCGCCGACAGATTCGGCGAAAGAATTAGTGCGACGACGGACAGTAATAGCGCTAGGCTACGCAAAGACTTGGGCATACCGGGTAAAGCTCATCATTAAATACACGATTCAGCGTAACACACGATTTCCGTCGGGAGCGAGCAACGGGCGCGGTTACTCGGAATGAGCGATCCAACTCTCGCCGTGTATCCCACATGTCTTGGATTCTCACGAGTTAGAGCGACGCACGCGGCACCCCCTCCATCAATGCAATATGCTCCAGAACTAACTTTACTTCTGCTCCACCATGAAATTACTCGACCAGAAAAATCACAACGGCATTACACGGCTGCTCGTCGCGTTTCTCATGCCCCTCTCTTTGACCCCACTATCGTTGGCACAGACGAGCAACACTGCCCTTGCGCCCGGCGAGTATGTCGGCGAAGGCGGCAAAGCCTACCTAACACTCAAGTCGGGAAAATCAGGCAGCTTAAATTTTGAAATATCGTCGCTGGGCGACAACGGCCACACATGCTCGCTGGAAGGCCAATTGCGCAACGGACGCGCCCAGCTTGAAGGGATTGATGAAAAGACGCCCTGCATCGTCACCATGAAAATGACACCGACGGGAATCGACGTTAAAGATAGCTCAGGCGGCGCGTGTCAGACCCACTGCGGCGTTCGCGCCACCTTTGAAATGATTTACTTTCAGCCCATCGCTGCGTGCTTGAGTTCGGCTGTGAGTAACACCCGAAAACAATTCAAAAAACGCTACGACAGCAAACAATTTTTAGAGGCGCGCGCACTGCTTGAGCCGCTTCTCAAAGACTGCAAGCGATCAATCGATTGGATTGAAGATGCACGAATTCGAAACGATCTGGCCGTGACGCTTCACAAGCTCGGCGAAATGGCCGAGTGTCGCAACGTATTGCAGCCGCTAGCGGAAGATGCCGCGATGACGGACAAAAAAGTTCGCGAAAGCTATCCACCGCTGGAAGCTGATCTCTATCTTCCGGTGGTTCGCGCGACGCGAACTAATTTACGGCTCTGCAAATAGCAGCCAAATCGTAAGACCGTAAAGCGCTTCGAGAATGCGGCGGCCCGATCAAGGCGCTCGCCGCCCTGGCGTCAATCTGGGAAAAGGAATTCTTCGTTCGGCTTGAGCGTGATAGCTCGCTTTTCCATCCACTCCGGTCCTAACTCACTTTGGACTGAGCCACTGCATTTCAGGCTCGCCACCGTTTTGCCGTTGCGTTCAACAACAACGCCTGACTTTTCTTTACTCTCGCCTTTAGGGCCCCAGCGCCCCACGCCGGAATACACGACATAGCTGAAGGCGCCTTTATTGAAGCGCAGCCACGACCCCGCGCCCCCCGCAAAAGGCATGAATTCGCCGGTGGCGGCTTTGTTGGCTGGTACGAAATCCTCCGGCAACATGAGCTCCAGCGGTTCGTTCGAATTGGGTTTGCCGAACCGATACTGCAGGTGGCCGCGGGTTCGGGTGGCGGTTTTAGCTTCGCACACTGAAACCAGTTTACTACCCGTGCTGCACGCAAAAATCACGGCCTCCTCTGACGTACAAAACGACGTCTGCCCCTTTGCAACAGTGGCTGCTGGGCTAGTTGCTGCTGCGCTAGCGCCCTTGCTATCGACCACTTTCAGCGCTGTCACCAACGCAACGGTGGTCGTTTTCTTGCATTTTGGATCGCCACCGCATTCATCGGCCATCACTTTGCCAAGTTCGTAGGTGAGATTGACCCGTTTACCGACGAAGCTCTTGGGCTTCTCGCAAATGGAGAAATCGCCCGTTTCATCAAACACTTGACCTTTATCGTCTTTAAGGCTGATGTAGCAGGCTGCATCACCGTTGGTAATTTCAGTGACCACGCCCGACGCGAGCTTGGTGAACTTGCCGACCTTGACGCTGTTGTCCGCCGCGGGGGCTTGCGCGTTCGCACTGACGCTGAAGAAACTGGCAGCGCAGACCAGCCCGATAAAACCGCGCGTGACGTACGTATCTTTGGCGAATAAAAACTGACTCACGAGAAATCCTTAAACAACTCACTGGAACGGTGGTGTGTGCACCAAGCTTAAAGCGGCGACCCGCACTCCGCGCTTAGGTACAGCGTGTACAAAAAAGCGGCCGAGTCGCTACTTGAGGCCCGAAATCAGCGTCTTGAACTCTGCTTGTTTGTCGGCGACAGGGACGCTGATTTCGAGCTTGAGTTTTGGGTCTTTCGGATCTGTGATCGTGATGTCGAAACGCTCGCCCCCCTCTGCAAGCATCTGCAAGAGGGTTCGCTGAGCGCTCTTGGCGAGCTTACTCACCTCGGCGGTACCAAAAACGAAGTTCCCTTCGGCAGGCGTCGAGCCGCTTGGCACCAGCTCAACGCTGTAGGGCGGCTTTCCAGAACGGGTGATGGCGATGCGCATCAGTTTCCGGCCGTTCGTAGTCGCGTCCGGCCCTTCAAAATCGCCGAACCGAAACGGCTTCAAAGCCGCCACGTTATTCACATAGACATCGAAGCCCAACGTACCGTTAATCTGCTTCGACACGAGCAGGTCGCAATTGAAGCTCACGGTGACGCGTGTCGGTTTGCCCAAAAGCGGGACCGTGGCGTTGTACGAAAGGGAGCGCTGACCTTGATCGGTGCGTTCTGCTACCCACTTGCCCTGAGGGGCAGCGGTCGGGTTAGCGGCGCTTGAGATCGAGAGAGCCGCGAATAGCGTGACAACAAAGCTGGCCGCAATCGAGCGGGGCGCGAGAAGGTTAAACAACATGGGATTCCGTCGGGGGCGATAGGGGAGTGGAGTGGGACAAAAAAGAGATCGATGCGCCGATTGGGGTGGGCAGGGCGTTTACGACGCAATGTGGAGTACCACCTGTTCGTCAAACACTAGAGATCTGCTGCTGCCCCGATTCGTTTGCATCATTGTGTCACGTAATTCGATGGCTCCCTGCGCAATGACTGCGAGAGCGAGACACGGCAGTAATCCTACGAAAAAATCGCACCCAGCTAAGTACGCTTCTTAACACTTTTCCCCTCTCGTCCCGGCTTTTCCCGCGATTCTCTGCAGCCTTAGCCGTTGATTGACGACACGAGTCGCTCCATTCTTCGACAAAATACACAGATGATCGATGACACACTGGTCCAAGCGGCCCTACAACTAAGTCGCAATGTCGATGCGCTGCAATTCTCAGCGCCAGTCACTCACACGCTCAACCCGCTCGACTACGCGTGGGCACCGCATGAGGCGTATTTGCGCAAGTTTTGCAACAGCAAAAAGCGCGTGATTTTCATGGGCATGAATCCTGGGCCCTTTGGCATGGTTCAGGTCGGCGTGCCGTTTGGTGAGGTGAATGCAGTCAGAGAGTGGATGAAGATCGTCGCACCGATTGCGCAGCCTAAACAGCCGAATCCACATCGCCCGATTGAAGGCTTCGATTGCACGCGTTCTGAAATTTCAGGGCAGCGCTTGTGGGCGCTCTTCTCTGAGCGCTTCCCAAATGCAGAAGACTTCTTCGCAGATCACTTCGTCTTGAACTACTGCCCGCTCGCCTTTTTCGACAACACTCGAAACGTCACGCCCGACAAGTTGCCGAAAGACGAGACAAAGCCCCTCTACGCCGCCTGTGATGAACACTTACGCGCAAACGTACGCGCCCTCGAACCGGAGTGGGTGATCGGAATTGGTAAATTTGCTGAAAGCCGAGCTTTATCAGGGCTAAGAGATGAATTTCCATATTTACGAATTGGAACGATTCTCCATCCATCCCCTGCAAGCCCGGCGGCTAACCGTGGGTGGGCGCCGCAAGCTCGAGCCCAGCTCTGTGCGCTGGATCTTTGGTAGCCAAGGACGAGTTCTACCCAAAACTATCGCGCGTTAAGCGCTCGCTCCGCAGCAGTTTCCTACCGATTCGGTGCAATCGCGAACCGGTGGTAATCACTGACTAAGGTGTTTCGCCGACTCAAGCTTCGCAGAGCGCCGCACGCTCGAACGTAGCAGCATTGAGCTCACGCCAAATGCGCTGCGGCGATCAACTCTCGCGTGTAGGGCTGTTGCGGTGAATCAAACAGTGCCAGCGTCTCGCCCGATTCGACGACGTCGCCCTCTTTCATCACCATCACACGATGCGCCATCGCGCGGATCACGGCCAGATCGTGGCTGATAAAGATGTAGGAGAGGCCGTGCCGTTGTTGTAGATCCGCTAGGAGCGCGAGAATTTGTTGCTGCACGGAGGCATCGAGCGCAGAGGTGGGTTCATCGAGCACGAGCACTTCGGGCTCGAGTATGACTGCGCGAGCGATAGCAATCCGTTGTCGCTGCCCGCCCGAGAATTCATGCGGGTAGCGATGCAGGACGCCGTAGAGGCCATTGACTTCCGACAAGCCCACTTCTTTGAGGATCGCCTGCACTCTGGCATCGTGTTCTGCGCGGCTTAGTTCAGGTTGATGAAGTGCCAGCCCTTCGCCAACGATTTGGCCAACGGTCATCCGTGGCGATAGCGACGCGAATGGATCTTGCAGCACCACTTGCATCCGCTTGCGCATGGCGCGCAGCGCTGCTCGCTCGGCGTTGTCGAGGCGCACGCCGCCCATCGAAACCTCTCCGCCTGAGAGCGCTTGTAGCGCGAGCAATGCCATGCCGAGCGTTGTTTTTCCCGACCCCGATTCGCCAACAATTCCGAGCGTTTCGCCGCGGCGCAGCATGAGCGTTGCCTGCTTCACCGCATGAAACGGCTTGCTTGAAAACCAACCGGTGGGGATCGCGAAACTGATCCGCACATCGTGCGCTTCCACCAATCGCTCAGCGTCGTCAGCGACCGGCACCACGACACGCGTCGGTCGGGTCGCCAGAAGACGCTGGGTGTAGGCGTGTTGTGGCGCGGAAAACACAGCCTCGGTGGTGCCAATCTCGACTAAATTACCGCGCTCCATGACTGCGACTCGATCGGTAAAGCGTCGCACAAGGTTCAGATCATGGGTAATGAACACCAGCGCCATCCCGATTTCACGCTGGAGCTCCTCGAGCAAGGCAAGAATTTGCGCCTGTACCGTTACATCTAGCGCAGTTGTCGGTTCGTCACAAATCAAGAGCTTCGGGCGACATGCGAGCGCCATCGCAATCATCGCGCGCTGTCGCTGTCCGCCAGAGAGCTGATGCGGGTAAAAATCAACTCGCTCCTCGGGCGCGGGAATGCCCGTGCGAGCGAGTAATTCAATGGCGCGCGCGCGGGCCGCCTTTTTTTCCAACCGCTCGTGCAGCATCAACACTTCAGATATTTGATGCCCCACTCGGTAGAGCGGATTCAATGCAGTCATCGGCTCTTGGAAAATCATCCCAATCTGGCCGCCACGAATACGCTGCATCTCCTCATCGGTGAACTGAACCAAATCCTCGCCGCCGAAGAGAAGCTGGCCGCTCGTTTTCGCAGCTTCAACCAAACGCAGCACGGAGAGTGCGGTGATCGACTTCCCGGAACCCGATTCACCGACGATCGCAAGTTTTTCACCCGCGCTGACATCAAATGAAACGCCATTAACGACGACCGAGTCGCCGAACCGAACCGTCAGTTTTTTTACTTGAAGCAACGCTGCGCCGCTCATCTCAGGACTTTCGCGTATCGAAGGCGTCGCGCAGCGCGTCGCCGATAAACGTCAACAACAACATCGTGATCGTGAGCAGCATAAACGTTGGAAATATGATCCACCACGAATCAAGATTGGCCTTGCCCTGAAGCAAAAGTTGCCCGAGCGAGGGCACTGACGCCGGAACGCCAAGCCCGAGAAAATCAAGTGATGTGAGCGCAAGGATCGCTGCGCTCATGCGAAACGGAATAAACGTGATCACCGGAGTAAGCGAATTAGGCAATACGTGTCGGCGAATGATTTGCATATTTGAGAGACCAAGCGCGCGCGCAGCCTTCACGTATTCAAGTGAGCGGTTTCGTAGAAACTCCGCTCGTACGTAATCCGATAACCCTATCCAACTCCACAGCGCAAGCAAGATAAGCAGCAGGCCGAGCGAGGGCTCGAAGATCGCAGCGAAGATGATGAGAAAGTAGAGTTCTGGCACCGCGCCCCAGATCTCTACGATGCGCTGCATCGTCAGGTCGGTCCAGCCCCCAAAGTAGCCCATGATCGCGCCCATCACCACGCCAATCAGTGTTCCGACAACCGTCAGCGCAACAGCAAACCAAATGCTCACTCGAAATCCGTAGAGCAGCCGCGCCACCATATCGCGACCGTTGCTATCCGTCCCAAGCCAGTTCACCTTACTCGGTGGCGAAGGTGGCACCGCCTTGCTGAAGTAATCGGTGGACTGGGCAGAGTGCGGATTGATCGCTCCGATGTGCCAGTTTCCAGGTTTTCGCAGCAGCTCTGCGATGAACGGATCCTTCCAGTCTGTCTCGGTCACAAAATCGCCGCCAAGCGCCTTCTCGCTCGGGTTACTTAGGATCGGAAACCACACGTGGCCGTTAACGCGCGCCACCAACGGCCGGTCATTGCTAAACAATTCCGCGCCCGTCGCGATTACGAGCATCGCGATGAAGATCCAGAGCGAGAGGTAGCCCAGCCGATTACGCTTGAAGCGGGCCCATGCTCGCTCATAGGGTGATAAAGAGATAGCCTGCTTTGCTCGTTGAGCGACGGCAGCAGCGTTCGCTGCAACTTCAAGCTCTGGCGAGGCGGGTTGCGTTTGCGCACTCATTTACTCACCCCGCCGAACTGAACACGGGGATCAATTACGCGATACAGAATGTCGGAAATTAACTTCGTCACAACCGCGATGAGGGTGAAAAAGTAAAGCGTTCCGAGTACGATGGGATAGTCGCGACGCACGATGGCCTCATAACCGAGCAGCCCCATGCCATCGAGTGAAAAAAGTGTTTCGATCAACACGGAGCCAGCAAAAAACGCACCGATAAACGCGGCCGGAAAATGCGTCACAAGCGGCAGCAATGCGTTGCGAAAGATATGTCGGTAGAGCACTCGCTTTTGTGAGAGCCCTTTTGAACGCGCCACAAGCACATACTGCTTGCGAATTTCCTCAACAAACGTGTTTTTGGTCAACATAGTGATCACCGCAAAACTATGAATTGACAAACAGATCAACGGCAGCGTTAGATGCCAGAAGTAGTCTTTCACCTTTGCGGCGAAAGTTAGCTCTTCCCAGTTGTCGCTCGTCAGCCCGCGCAAGGGGAACAGATCCCAGAAACTTCCGCCCGCGAAAAGTACGATTAACAACACGCCAAGAACAAACCCGGGAATTGCGTAGCCCACGAGGACCAGAATCGTCGTGGCCGTATCGAACCGAGAACCTTCGCGCATTGCCTTAGAAATTCCAAGTGGCACGGATATCAAGTAGGAGAGCAAGAAACTCCAGAGGCCTAAACTGATCGACACCGGAAGTTTCTCTTTAATCAACTGCCAGACGTCCTTGTTGTGCATAAAGCTGCGGCCGAGGTCGAACCGCGCGAAGTTCACCAGCATGTCGAAGTAGCGCTCGTGTACCGGTTTGTCGAATCCGTAGAGTTTCTTCAGTTCAGCGATTTGCTTGGCGTCGGTATCTTTGCCTGCGCGGTATCCGCCAGTGTCTCCGCCGCTGCCGTCATTCGCCTCAGCCAAAATCTGCTCAATCGGCCCGCCGGGCACAAATTGCATTACCAGAAAAGTAATGGTCAGCGCGCCCAGTAATGTGGGGACCATGAGCGCAACTCGCTTGAGGATATAGATGAACATGGTCTCAGCTTACTTCGATTGCGACGGCGCTGTAACGCCGAGCGACTTATCCCACCAAGTCCAGAGCGGCCAAGGCAAGCTGTGTACATCAGGAAGACTGTCAATTTGGAAATATCGCGGCTTCACATCCGGTATGCCGAACTTGTTCCAATATGAGGTGGACTCAAATTTAGTAAACAACATCGGTATCTGCCAGTGATTCCACATGACGACGCGATCAAGCGCGCGCGAGGCGGCAATCAGCTCTTCCATCGTTGTCGCGCTACTGATTTTCTCGATTAAGGCGTCGACAACTGGGCTTTTCACGCCGCGATAGTTATTGCTCGCGGGGATGTCAGCCTCGGCGCTGCCGTAGATCTTTTTGATCGTACTAGGGTTGGGAAGGGTGAATTTTCCTTCCACGATAATGACCATTTCGTAATCAAAGGTTTCTAGCCGCTTCCGATAGAGCGCGAAATCGACTAGTCGCTCCTTGTATTCGATACCGAGAATTTTGAGATTACGTTCAAACTCGACAAATCTTCCCGTCGCAGAGGGCTCCAAAAATTCGATACTGAACGCCTCGCCCTTGGCGTTGCGCAGCTTTCCGTCATCAGCGATCTTCCAACCCGCTTCGGAGAGCAGTTGTGCCGCACGCTTAAGATTTTCACGCAGCGCATTTGGGTGGAGGTCATTCCTCGGTGCGCGAAACGCAGGGCCAAAAACCGCTTTGGGAAGGCTACCGCGAAACGGTTCGAGCAATACGAGCTCCGCGATGGAGGGTTCGCCTTCTGCGGCGAACGGCGTGTTGTTGAACATGCTGTTTGCACGTGTGAACGTCCCGATTCTGTTGTAATTTTCAAAGTCCCACGCGAGCATGATGGCTTCACGCACGCGAATGTCTTGGAACCGAGGTAAACGCAAGTTCAGATTGATCGCTTGCAGCATGCTCCCTGTCTCAATCGGCCAAGCCTTCTTGATAATCTGCCCACTATCCCATTTGGGACCTTTGTGGAGGCGGGCAAAAGCGCGGGCACCGAGCTCGCGCATGATGTCAAATTCGCCAGCCTTGAACGCCTCGCGAGTGACGTCGCGATCTTTGTACATTCGATACGCAACGCGCTCAAAGTTGAAATGACCGCGACGCACTGGTAGATCACGCGCCCAGTAGTCAGGATTGAGTTTGAGCTCAAATCGGCTCGGCATACTCATCGAATCAATCGTGTACGGACCGCTTGCGATGGGCTGTTCAAGCACGATGTCGGAAAGCGGCTTGCCATCACCCCATTTCTTTGAAAAGATGGGAACGTCGCCAATTGCAAAGATAGCGTCGATAGTGCGCTCTTTCAGCGTAATGCGAACCGTCTTGGTATCGGTTGCAACAACGCTCGTTGCACCCGCTACGGCGGAAGCGTACGTTGGGAGAACGAGTTTGCCTTTCAAGCGGTTAAAGCTATCGACGACATCTGCAGGCGTGACTGGATCGCCGTTACTAAATCTCGCCCTCGGATGAATTCGAAAGCTGATTGCCGACATGTCCGGCTCGACGTACATCGCCTCCGCAAGCAATCCGTACATGGCCTTCGGCTCGTCCATACTAAACGTGCCTAGACGTTCGAAAACAAACATCTCCATCGCCGCCGGTGCGACACCTTTGATCGAAAACGGATTCAGCTTGTCAAAGCTGGTGCGCCGATCGGGATTCGCTAGGCGCATTCGCCCCCCTTTCGGGGCGTTTGGGTTCACATAGTCGAAGTGCGTAAAGTTTGCGGGGTACTTTGCCGCCTGATAAGCCGATAGCGCATGCGTCCACACACCGGTTTGAATCGGAAAGCGAGCTCCTTGCGCAGGCGCTGCGCCCGCATTCACTGCGTGCGCCGGGTTCGCAGCAGACGCACCGCCCGAAATTGCCACAAACAAAACCCCAAACAGCCACCCTAAGGCGTTCACAGTGTGGGTCAGGAGTCTTCGCCTTCCAGGATGCTGTAGTCGGATTCGAAGCGCCGGCGCGCTAGCAAGTAATGAGGCGATACATGCGGCAGTCATCGGGGGCAATCGGCGTATTTGGGGTGTGGCGCGAGGGGCTTGCAGTATCGCATCCCCGCCACAGAATGCGAGGCACCGCGTGTGCGGGATCTCCGGGAACAACGCTTAAATAACTGACTTCGCTGGCCATACACCCGCCTTTCGAGGCGACGCCGCTCTCCCACGCATTTTTACGAAAGCTTTCGCATCAACGCTCGCGCGCTCATCCGAATGCACGACCCTGTTTGGCTATTTAGCGTTTCTCTCTTTTTTCGTAGGGCTATACGGCAAATTTTTCGTTAACGACTTTGAATAATTTTGCATCTTGGCCCCAGATCAACAAAATCTTTATGTCGATAGAAGCTATTCGTGGCGCGCTAATCAGCCTCCCTCAGACGTCGGCAGCTCAAACAAAAAGGCGGCAAACAGCCGCCTTTCGTATCGCAAAGTCCGCGCTCACTTGAGCACAGTTTCCTGCATGAACCGAGCCATTGCGGCCATCTGGAATTCCGCGTTCTCGCGGCGTGCGAAGCCGTGGCCCTCGTTCTCGCCGCGCAGGTACCACACGGGCGTTTTGTTGCCACGTGCCTTGGCAACGATTTGCTCAGCCTCGGTGACTGGGACGCGCGGATCGTTTTTTCCTTGAATCACGAAGAGCGGTTTCTTAATTTTTTGGGCGTTTGTTAATGGCGAGATTGAAATCAAGAACTCGCGCATTTTTGGATCGCGCTCATCCCCGTATTCAACGCGTCGCAAATCGCGACGATAGCTCTCGGTCGTCTCGAGGAAGGTGACGAAATTGGAAATGCCAACGACATCAATGGCGCCCGCAATACGATCCGCATAGTTAGTTGAAACCGCAAGGCTCATGTAGCCACCGTAGCTGCCGCCCATGACGAGCACGCGTGATGCGTCCAGATCCGGCTGCGTTGCGATCCAATCGAAAAGCGCACCGATGTCTTTCACCGAATCTTCACGTTTGTAGCCGTTGTCAAGCGTGAGGAACGTCTTTCCAAAGCCGGACGAGCCGCGAACATTCGGCTGAATCATCGTGATGCCGAGCTCTTGCGTGAAGTAATTCCAGCGACCTTGGAAGCCGATGCGCGCTTGCGCTTCTGGCCCACCGTGAATATTGATTAAGACAGGGCGCTTACCCGTGAATTTGGCGGGTGCGCGGTTGATGAGGCCTGAAATTTCAAGACCATCAAAGCTCTTCCACGTGATGATCTCTTGCGTTTTGAAGCCGCTCGTATCCATCGCGCTTTCGGCGCGCGTCCATTGCACGCGAGCGCCGGATTTACTGTTGACCACGTAAATATCAGAAGGTGAGCTTGCAGTGTTCACCGCAATCGCGAGTTCATCGCCGCCTTTACGCGCAGCCGCAGTAACCACGGAGCCTTCGGGAAGACCTTTGATCGGCACTTCTTTCATGCTCACGCTATCAAACGCGCGGAGCTCGCTACGCCCTTTCACGTTGAGTCGCGCGTAGATCATGCGAGCGCCAGCATCATCATCGTCTTCATCTTCTGACGAGCCGTCTACATCATGCGGCAAGCCTTTGGTAAGCGAACGGAACTTCTTGCTCGCGAGATCAAAATGCATCAGCTCACGGAACTCGCCGTCGCGATCGCTGGCGAGATAAATCCCCTTGCCATCGCGATCAAAGCGTCCGCCTAGGTGAACCGCCTTCTCGCTATCTTTCATCGGCAACACGCGCTCGCGCTTGCCAGTGTCTACATCCATCAGCCAAATTTCGCTCTCATTGGCTGAGACGTAGCGGTTGAGGATCACGCGTTTTCCGCTTGGATCAAAGCCACCGTTAAACCACCCAGTGCCCGGCAATTCAGCAATCACGCGCGCTTTTTCCGGTGCCGTTGGATTCATCAAACGGAACGTGATTCCGATATTTTTCTTCTGCTCTTCGGTGAGATTGCGGTCGAGCGCGACGCTCGATACGATGAACTCACCCGTATGTTTGCCGTTGATTTTTCTCCATGCGCCGCGCGAATGACGGAAGTTGGAATCGGTGAGCTGCACCGCGTCTGACCCATCAAACGCTTGCCGGAAAAGCTGAAATACTTCCGAGCCGCCCTTGCTCGATTCAAACACGAGGAAATTTCCGTCAACCGGGTCAATCGTGGTCGAGCTAATCGGGTCCGGATGTTTGGTAATCGGTTCCAACTTGCCCATCGGTGTGCGCAGCCATGAGAGCTGCGCGAAGCTCGCGCCCTGCGCGCGGTGGGCAACGATCATCTCCGGCTTCTTTGGGTGCCACGCGACAAAGCTGTGGCCGCGAAAATCGTTGTATTTCGTCAGCGAATCTGCAATCGCTTTGGGAATCGCAGGGATACCTTCGGTGTACAGATTGGCGTTAGGCTTCAACACATCGGCATCAGTTTGCGCGTGAGTGAAACCGGTTAGGGCGAGCGTCGCGGCGGATAGCGCGACGGCGATTGCGCCCGCGCGGGTGGCACGGGCATTGAGCTTCGTTAGAAACATGGGAAAAGTGGATTCTTGTACAAGACTTTGAATTATCGCGATTCCAGGCCGCAACGCGCGCGCCACTCAGCGGTGCTGCGACGAATGGCGGAACGCGTAGGCTAGCCCGCAGGGACCACGTTTTCACGGTTGGGAATCCGCGGCTGACACGCTAGCCTTTTATTTTTGACGGCTTCAAATTAACCGTGGATTCACTCTCTCAACTCGCCTTAGGCTCTGCGATTGGCGTGGCCGTGATGGGGCGGCGCACGGCCGTATGGAAAGCGGCACTGTGGGGCGGCGTGGCCGGTACGCTGCCTGATCTCGACGCGCTCATCGATTTCGGTGATGCGGTTGCGAACATGACCTATCACCGGGCGCAAAGCCACGGGCTTTTCTATCTGACGCTGTTTTCACCGCTCCTTGCCTGGCTGGTGAGCCGAATTCATGGCGAAGCGGCGCTCTTTAAGCGCTGGTGGCTCGCGCTGTGGCTTGCCCTATTCACGCATCCGCTCCTTGATTGGTTCACGATCTACGGCACCCAACTGTGGCAGCCGTTTTCTGAGGAGCCGCTCGGGCTCGGCAGCATGTTCATCATTGATCCGCTCTACACGCTGCCGCTCTTGATCGGTGTCATCGTGGCACTCTCGCTCAAGAGCGCGAACGGGCTGCGCTGGAACATGATCGGGCTTGGGCTCTCGTGCGCCTATCTCGTGTGGTCAGCGATCGCGCAGCAACAGGTGTTAGGCGTGGCGCGGGAGGCGCTGCGACAACAAAACATTGTCGTGGATCGCATGTTCGCCACACCGTCGCCGCTCAATACGGTGCTCTGGCGGGTCGTGGGGATGCAGAAAGACGGCTATGTCGAAGGTTTCTATTCGATGCTCGACGCCGATAAAACCGTTCGCTTCGACACCTTTCCGCATGACAGCGCACTTTACGAAAAAACCAAAGCGCTGTGGGCTGTTGACCGCATGGCCTGGTTCACCGACGGTTTCTTTCGGATTAAAGAGCGTGACGGCAAAGTCACCCTCGCCGATTTGCGCATGGGACAGGAGCCCAATTACGTGTTCGAGTTCGCCGTCGCCGAGCGGCGTGGAGAACGGTTCGCAGAAGTACGCCCAACGATGGCTGTGGGGCAACGCGGCGATCCGAGTGCGGGCTTGGCCTGGATTTGGCAGCGCCTCAAAGGAAACGTGATTCCGCCACCGCGTTAGCGGCGTTTTTAAATGAGACGGTGACCGCGATCACACAATTCGCGGCTCTGGCTCAAGTTCGATGTCGAACTTCTCTTTCACATCAAAGCGAATCGCCTGGGCGAGCGCCCATAGCTCCGCGCCACTCGCGCCCCCGTGGTTTACGAGCACGAGTGCGTGATTCTTATGTACACCTGCTCTGCCCATTAAGCGGCCTTTCCAGCCCGCTTTTTCTATGAGCCAACCAGCAGCTATTTTCGTGGCTTGCCCTGATCGAAACGCCTTAGCGTCAGGGAAGTTTGCAACCAGTTTTTCCGCAGCGTCGTGTGACACGATTGGATTCTTAAAAAAGCTCCCAGCGTTTCCAATCACCGCTGGGTCAGGCAGTTTGCGTGAACGTATCGCGATGACAGCGCGAGACACATCCATCGCAGCGAGCGCGTGCGGTTTCAGCTGCATCGATTCGAGTTCAGCTTGAATCTCGCCGTAGCTGGTGCGCGCAACGAACGCTCGGGACAGTCGGAATCGCACCGAGACAATCACAAAGCGATCACGCGGATGTTCGCGATCGACGCGTTTGAACACGCTGTCGCGGTAGCCGAACGCGCACTCATCGCGAGTAAACACACGCTCCGCGCCAGAAACCAAATCAATAGCGACCACTCGCTCGCACGTGTCTTTAATCTCAACGCCGTATGCGCCGATGTTCTGCACCGGTGCCGCCCCGACGTAACCAGGAATCAACGACAAATTTTCGAGCCCGCAAAGCCCTTGCGCGAGCGTCCACAGCACAAACGCGTGCCAAGGCTCGCCCGCCATCGCCTCCACGAGCACTGATTCGCCTGCATCCTCAAGGATTCGAATGCCGCGCGGCGCGATGTGCAAGACTGGCTCTTCAACAACGTCCCGAGTGATGAGCAGATTGCTCCCACCACCGATCACGAGTGGCTGTGTTTTCTCCGTGCGCGACGCTGCCCAAGCGCGCAGCCCGGCTACCGAAGTGACGTCGGCAAATTGGGCAGCGCTGGCCTTAATGCCAAACGTGTTTCGAGAGGTGAGCGATTCGCGACGGAAAGCAAGCATCGCGAAATTGTAGGATGGGTGGAGCGAAGCGATACCCATCACTCAAGCATTAGCAACTGGCGAAGATGATGGGTCTTGCTTCGCTCCGCCCATCCTACGCAATCACATCGGCGACGAGCGCAACCCGTAGACCCTGTCGCCGGCGAACAAGTACTCAATACGAGTCACCTGCGCCCCCTGCTCGTCTTTGTAGGTGAAGCCAATGCCCTGAAATGTATCGCCTGCCTTGAGCGGCTCCACTTTCCACGCGTCCATTCGTGTGAGGGGTGCCAATTCGACGTTCCAGTCCCCCTTTCGCTTCGGCAATGCAGCCGTGGCAAAAATTTTGGCTCCATCGACACTGGCGCTCTGCTTTGGCACGGCCCGGGCTGCGAGATTAGCGGGCAATTTGGCATTGCCGTCGAGCGTCACCACGAGTTCTGCATGTGGGTTTTGCCACTTCACCGATTTGATCTTGCCTTCAAAATAAAGTGGCTTCGATTCGTCAAAGCTTGACCAGCCGTGGTGCGCGAACGCGCGGGGCGTTGCCGACATAGCGACAAACGCGCCGCTTGCAATGAGCCATTCTCTTCGTTTCATTCGCTAATGCTCCTATTCAGATTGCGCCGACTATGCGCCTTGTGCGCTTGCTTAACTGCGCCGAAATTGTTTTGCGAGCGGCGTCGACGCGAATCGCAAGCCGAGAGCGCACACGAAACACTAAACGTATGCGATCCAGCGCCCCGCAGCAATGGCGCAAACCCAAATCGCAATTGATAACAAGGCTTGGATGCGCGTCGCGCCGCTTCGTTCATCGATGGGACCGCGAGAATGCAAAATCGCTGCGTTGGTCCCTGCCGCAAAGAGCAAGAGCATCTTCACCAAAAACGCGCCGTTCGTAATGAGATCGCTCGCCCGCATTGCGAACATCACCGAGCCCGTCGCAGCGGCGATCAAAAAGCCAAATAAGGTCCACGGCAACACGGCGCGCGTCAGCCGCTCGAGCGGTAGCACTTGCATCCGCCCCAGGATCCGCAGATCAACAATCCAGAGCGTGCCGAAAAGGAGCGCGATGCCAACAATGTGGGCTACTTCGAGTACAGGATAAGCAAGTGGCGCCGCTTTCAGCGCAGCAATTGGCCCCCACTGCCCAAGCGCGTCAAATATCGCGGTGGATCGATTCATAGGCCAAGACTCAACTCACCCGAAGCGCACAAGCGCGGTAAGCGAAGCGATCAACCAGCACGCAGCAAAGGGCGTGATGTGACACTAAGGCGTCAGCCCCGGCGGCACCCCGTTCGGAAACGCCTTTGCAATCGTTTGATTGATCTGCGCAATGCGGTTGGCAGGAATGGGGTGCGAGCTTTGCCACTCAGGCACTCGCGAGCCACCGCCCGCACGTTCCAATATTTGCATCACGCGAATGAGCGCACGTGGGTCGTAGCCCGCCTCCGACATCAGTTGCAAGCCCAAACGATCCGATTCAAGTTCATCGTCTCGTCCGTAGGACATCATCTGAAACTGCGCAACGGCTTGAGCAATTTGTGTGGCGCTCATCGAGCCGCTCCCCATCGCGAATGCGCCGGTGAGTCCCTGCGTGAGATTATCTTTTGCGATTCGTTCTGCGCTGTGGCGCGCGATGACATGCCCCACCTCGTGGCCGAGCACCCCGGCGAGTTGCCCTTCGGTTTCAAGCCGCGAGAGCAGCGCCATCGTAATAAAGATCTGCCCGCCCGGAAGCGCGAATGCATTGACCGTTCGCGGATCAGCGAGCACGTGGAATTTGAAGGGGTAGCCTGATTTCGCGGCGACCGATTGCGCCACGACTTTCGCGCCAACCGCAGCAACCAACTGCCGTGCGCGCGGATCATTCGTGATTCCGCCCATTTGCGCGGCCATCTGCGGTGCAGACTGGAGGCCCATCGCGATTTCTTCTTTCGGCGTCATGCCGATGTATTGCTTCTCACCCGTGATCGGATTCACGGTAGATGAGCCGAAGTATGAGAAGAGTGAAAACGCGGCGACGAGTAGCGCGATGATTAATTGCAGTTTTCCCATGGCGAGCCTCTCCTAACGCCCACGAAAGCGCGAACGCGTAGGTCGATCACGCTCAATCGCTTCATATATTCCGCCGCATAGCGCGCCAAACGCTACGTGAAAACCAATCATGAACCAGGAACGGAAGTAATAGAACTCTGGGAAGAAGCGGCTCATCGTGTAGGTGTTAATCGCATAGAGTGCGAGCCCGAAAAGCCCACCGCCAATGAGCCCCGTCCAGAAACCCCAGCGATGCAGCGTGAACGAGATCACGAATGCAAACGAGAGGCCTAAGAGCAGATGCACGCCGACGCCCACCACAAGCGCTTTGGTGCCGCTTACCACTTCGGCGGACAGCGCATCTCGACCCAGCGCAATCGTTGCCAGTAAACGCGGCAATTGCAGCGCATTCTCATGTAAATACTGCAACACACCCATCCCGACAGCGAGACTGACGAGCGCAGCAAACAAACCGGCGATGACCGCAGCGCGTTTATCCATAACGGTCTACCCCCTTCTGTATTCAAGGTTTCCAACGATTGTAGAGCGCATCGGATTTCAAATAGTGTCATCGTTACGCTTGAACTCACCGCCCGCCGATGCAAAGTAACGTTATCGCTTCCGCGTGCGAACTTCGAAGCACGTGAATCAATCGGCAACACAGGAGATGGCATGGGCTGGTTTTCTAAATCCGTAGCAATGGTGGATCGTCAAAGTGCGCTTCCGGGTCGTACCGAAAAGATGCGGGTGCCTAGCTCGCATTTCGTCAATGGGGCGCGTCTGGTCGAGCCGTGGCCTGAGGGCATCCAGCTCGCGCAGTTTGCGATGGGATGTTTCTGGGGGGCAGAGCGCGAATTTTGGGAACAACCAGGCGTTTACTCAACGGCAGTTGGGTATGCCGGCGGCTTCACACCGAATCCCACGTATCGCGAAACCTGTACGGGAGACACGGGGCACACTGAGATCGTGTTTGTTGCGTATGATCCGTCGAAGATTTCGTACGAGCAGCTGCTCAAAGTGTTTTGGGAAGCGCACGATCCAACGCAGCTAAACCGGCAAGGCAATGACGTTGGCACGCAATACCGCTCTGCCATCTATTGCTACACACCCGAACAGCGCACTGCCGCAGACGCGTCGCGGGCGCGCTTTCAATCGGCGTTGTCAGCGAAAGGCTATGGCGAGATCACCACTGAGATTCGTGGCGGCAAGCCAGGCGAGGCTACGCCCGAGTTTTTCTACGCCGAGGAATACCATCAGCAATACCTAGCCAAGAATCCGGGCGGCTACTGCGGGCTCGCGGGAACAGGCGCTAGCTGCCCGCTGCCGACGGGCGTTGCAGCCTAGGCGTCTGCGGGGCAGAAGAGAGCCTATTACAAGCGCTGATCATCCGACGCCTTTTCGCTCGCCGTAGCGCTGACTACGGCGCTCGAAATTGCGCAAAAAAGGCGCTCGGCACTCATCACTTTCGCAACGGCTCGTTCTTTCGCGCAGACTACTAGCGCTGATTAACGCAAGAACCAGCCATTAACTTTATTGTTCTAGTACATCATAAAATTGGACTAGCGGCTGGAAATAGCGTATCTTGCATCGACACTTTATTTGCAGCTAGTCCACGTTAACTATGGGTAATCAACCGAAATTTGTTGATCATCGATGACCCGGCTCAGCGACATCCACAACCGCGCAACGCGGTGCAGAGTGCGCCAACCGCAGCCGCAGCCGTGGCCGGCTGAGCCGCCGCGTTGGAAGTTGCCGCAGTAGCGTTTCGAAATCGGTGCCGCGCCCGAGACGATTGCTAGCTCATCGGCATGTGGCGCGCGAGCGTGCGAAGGTTTCGTGCGCCTGCCGTCGTGGTGGTGACTTTTCAGACGGAAATCCGCCGAACTTCGTGCCGAGCGGACGATTCAGCGTGTCGCCCCAGCCACGCAAACCTCTAGGGAGGCGCTGGTTAAGCGTCCAACGCAGTGCGCCTTGCGGATTAAGATCGAGTGCGAAATCGAGAAAAGCGAGCAATAGCGGTGCCATCGTGAGCGTTTTCGATGCAGCAATCGGCTCAAGCCCGCGGGATGCGATGAGCGATGGGTAGTTGTTCAGCGACACCCTAGGCCGCGGTCCGCACGCGCGATTGAGCAGCAGCTATTTGAGCCAAGCCGCATGCGGCGCGATGTTGGATTTCGCACACGTTCGGAAGTCACGTTATTCCACGTGGGCCCCACTTCGCATTTGGGCGAACGCTATAAGGCTGTCAATCGCTAGTGCTTGTCGCTCCGAGCGATGGAAAGCAAGCGTTCGAGCTCTGCCGCATGATGTACTTTGTTCGATTCGTGCCAGCGTTTGATAAAGAACATTGTGATGGCAACCACCAAACCAAACATGGTGATTGCTCCGAAGGCTGACATGCCCGCGAACGTGAGTGCAGCGTAGAACGCGCCTAAACCCAGAATGCAAGCCTGCTCGTTAAAGTTTTGTACCGCGATGGAGCGGCCCGCGCCCATCAGCATGTGTCCACGGTGTTGCAGCAGCGCATTCATCGGCACCACAAGATAGCCGCCGAGCGCACCCAACAAAATGAGGAAGGGAACGGCATACCAAACGTCTTTAATGAAGATCATCAAAATCACGGTGAGCCCCATGCCGATACCCAACGGGATCACATTGGTCGCGCGATCAAGCGACGATTTCATGGATGCGAAGACCGCGCCTATCGCCGTCCCGATAGCAACCACGCCGACGAGCTTCGATGCGGCCGCCGTGTTGTAGGCCAGCGCAGCCGCTGCCCAAGCGAGCACGATGTAGCGCAGATTACCGGCAACGCCCCAGAAGAGCGTTGTGGTGGCCAAGGAAATCTGGCCGAGCTTGTCCTGCCAGAGGCGACGATTACAGTCCCAGAATTCGGGGAACAACCGAGTACCCGAGGGGATTGGCTGCATCGCAACGCCCGTATGCGGAATACGCAGATTAAATCCAGCCGCAATCACGTACACAAGAATCATGCTCGCGATTGCCGCTTCTGGCGGCGTGTCGATCCCGGTCGTAATCATCGGAACGTCAAAACCAAGCAACATTGAACTCACCTTTGGTCCGATGAGAATTCCGCCCAGCAATACGCCCAAAATGATTGAGCCGATGGTGAGCCCCTCGATCCAGCCGTTGGCCTTCACCAATTGAGATGGAGGGAGCAACTCGGTGAGGATTCCGTACTTAGCGGGTGAATAGGCCGCTGCGCCGAGCCCCACGACCGCGTAGGCAAGTAGCGGGTGGGTACCAAACAACATCAACAGGCAGCCAATCACCTTGATGGCGTTCGATACGAACATCACTTTCCCCTTCGGAAAGCGATCTGCGAACGCACCTACCAGCGGCGCAAGAACGACATAGAAAAACGCAAACATCGGCACCAAGGCCGCGCGCTGCCATTCAGGTGCACCGCTCGTGCGCAGCAATTCAACCGCTGCGACAAACAACGCATTGTCCGCAAGCGAGCTGAAAAACTGCGCGGACATGATCGTATAAAAACCGCGCTGCATGCGCCTCCCAGAACTACTTACGCCACAAAAGCGCCGCACACCTGCACAGTCGCTCCCCCATAGCGCGCTTCCACTGCATTGGCGGATGCGTTGCTAAGCCTACCAAGAGTAGCATAGCGACTGAAACGCTATGCCATCGGCACACGCCGAGCGGCGATCAACGCGAATTGCTATGCCACGCCCCATTCTCGCAACCGTTCACACTCAAAATCTGCAACACAATTTAGCCCTTGCGACGTCGCTCGCATCGGGTGCAAAAGTGTTCGCAGTCGTCAAGGCGGATGCGTACGGGCACGGCATCGAAGTTGTGCCGAAGGCATTCGCCGATGCTGCGGGGCTCGCGATCATTGAAATCGAGAACGCAGTTCGCTTGCGCGAGCTCGGGTGGCGCAAACCGATTCTTCTGCTTGAGGGCTGCTACGACGAAATAGACTGGCGCTCGGCGGGCGAGAACGATTTCTCGGTCGTCGTTCATTGTGATGAGCAGCTCGTGCAGCTTGCAAGCGTGCCGCTTCGCCAGCGAATTGATGTCTTCATCAAACTGAACACGGGCATGAATCGCCTGGGTTTTCCACTCACGGCAACGCGCAACGCGGTCGAGCGCGCGCTCGCGAGCGAAAACGTGAAATCGGTCACGCTGATGACCCATTTCGCCTGCGCCGACGAGCCCGACGGCTATCGCGAACAGCTCGCCCGATTCATAACGGCCACAGAGGACTTGCCGTACCCAAAATCAGTGTCTAACTCTGCCGCCTGCTTTGACGTGCCCCGGCTCTGCGGCGCGCTCGGCGGCGCGGGCGATTGGGTGCGCCCGGGCATCATGCTTTACGGCGCTACCCCGTTTTCACATAGCTCACGCTCCGCCCCTTCGCTTGGGCTTCGCGCAGGAATGACGCTATCAACCGAGGTGATCGGAATTCAGTCGCTCGGCCCAGGCGATGCGGTCGGCTACGGTGCAAGCTACATTGCTAAAAAGCATGAACGAATCGCGGTGATTGCCGCCGGTTATGCGGACGGCTACCCTCGCCATGCGCCAAGCGGCACCCCGGTATTGGTCGACGGGCATCGTACCCAGCTCGCGGGCCGTGTTTCGATGGACAAGATCACGATTGACATCACCCATCTACCGCGCGCTCAGTTGGGCTCAAAAGTCGAGCTCTTTGGCGAAAACCTGCCTGTTGACGAAGTCGCCAACGCGGCGGGCACCATCGGCTACGAGCTGCTGACGGCTGTGGCTAGGCGCGTGCCGAAACGAATCGTTTGAAACAGCCGGGGCGTCAACCGCCGATACAATCGCGCGTCTTAAGCGGTGCGTCGTGGCTGGCGACGCGCCCGAAAAGTTTGGGAACCAGTCATTTCGCCCCGGGGAGGTGCGCGCAGGCGCAAACGACCGGAAAACAACTACAGAGAGGATACTGAACATGAACAAACTCGTTGCCCTTTTCGCGGCGCTCCTGTTTGCGGGCATCGCTTCCGCAGCAGTCAACATCAATACCGCCACAAAGGCTGAGCTAGAGGCGCTGCCAGACGTTGGCCCAGCGCGTGCGCAAGCCATCATCGATTACCGCGCCAAGAACGGCCCGTTCAAAGCGGCTGATGACCTGAAAAAAGTCGAAGGCATCGGCGACAAGAATTTCGAAGGCATGAAGTCGAAGATTTCGCTTTCCGGCCCAACGAAAATCGATTGGGAAGTAAAGAAAGAAGCCGCGAAAGACGCACCAAAGGCTGACGCTGGCAAGAAAGATGCGCCTAAGGCTGACGCGGGCAAAGCGGCAGCTCCTGCAGCCGCTGCTGGTGCCGCCGCCGCAACCGCAGCGAAAGACGCGCCTAAGAAAGAGGAAATGAAGAAAGAAGCAGCGCCGGCTAAGAAAGAAGAGCCTAAGAAGGAAGCTGCGCCTGCTAAGAAAGAAATGACCAAAGAAGAAAAAGCAGCCGAAGCGAAAGCGAAGAAAGACGCTGAGAAGAAGGCTAAAGACGAAGAAAAAGCTAAGAAAGCCGAAGAGAAGAAGAAAAAAGCTGAAGAAGCAAAGGCAAAGAAAGAAGCCGACGCAAAAGCTAAAAAAGATGCGCCTAAGAAAGAAGAAGCCGCTAAGAAAGATGCGCCTTCGAAAGACGCAGCGAAAAAAGACGAGCCAAAGAAGTAATTCTTCTCGCGAACCAATGAACCCGCTTCGGCGGGTTTATTTTTTTGTGCAGCGTGCGGCCACATTGGCCTAACGCTCGCTCGAGTGAGTTGGAAGACTCGCCTCGCACTTCTCCACACTTAGGGTGCGGAAATCGCTCGGCGTAACATCTCGCCACTCGTCGTTCGTTCTCAGTCATTCGAAACATGTATCCCACCATCGAATCCACCATCGGCAACACTCCGCTCGTTCGCTTGCAACGTCTTCCGCAATTGCATGGCGTTGATCCTTCAAACGTGATCCTCGGCAAGCTCGAAGGCAACAACCCGGCGGGCAGCGTGAAAGATCGCCCCGCGTTTTCGATGATCATGGAAGCGGAGCGCCGTGGCGAAATCAAACCCGGCGATACGCTGATTGAAGCAACCAGCGGCAACACCGGAATTGCGCTTTCGATGGTGGCGGCAATGCGAGGCTACAAGATGGTGCTCATCATGCCGGAGAACCAATCGCTCGAGCGTCGGCAATCGATGAAGGCGTTCGGGGCCGAACTGATCTTGGTGAGCAAAACTGAAGGCATGGAAGGCGCGCGCGATCTTGCAGTGAAGCTGCAGGCGGAAGGCAAAGGCCGCGTGCTCGATCAGTTCGCGAACCCTGACAATCCGCTTGCTCACTATCGAGGCACTGGCCCCGAGTTGTGGACGCAAACCAACGGCCAAATCACGCATTTCGTTTCCGCGATGGGCACGACGGGCACCATCACAGGCGTGTCGAATTACCTTAAAGAGCAAAACGAGAGTGTCGTGATCATCGGCGCGCAGCCGAGCGATGGCTCCAGCATCGCAGGCATTCGCAAATGGCCCGAGGCGTACAAACCGGAAATCAGCAAGAAGGCGCGAATTGATCGCGTGATCGAAGTCTCGCAAGCGGATGCTGAGGACATGACGCGCGAACTCGCTGTCCAGGAAGGCATTTTTTGCGGAGTGTCGGCGGCGGGCGCATGTTTGATTGCGTTGCGCGTGGCGAAAGAAGTGAAGAACGCGACCATCGTTTTCATCGTGTGCGATCGCGGTGATCGCTATCTCTCGACGGGTGTGTTTCCGGGTTAGTCGCCAACAACTTTATCGCTCTAGCCGCTAATTAAATGGGCTACACCCATTATTCAACGACAAACTGATTGACTTCGTTTATTGCATAAGCGCCCGATTAAATAAGGCCTTCAATCAAAAATAGTAAGCTAATTCTTCTCTGAAGTTGTGAGCGGCGGAAGCGATTTGCTCGTGGAATTAAAAGTCAAATCATCGATCATCCAGCTATGCGAATCGCGCGCGCCGGACGGCACGATTTGCCCTAGCGAGGTGGCCCGCGCGGTTTGGCCAGACGATTGGCGCACACACATGGAAGACGTCCGCGCGGTCGGCGTCGAGTTGGCAAAAGCAAACGTCATCGAAATCACGCAGCGCGGCATCGTTCTCGATCCCAGCAACGAGATTCGCGGCGCGATTCGGTATCGCGTGGCGCAACGAAGTGCCCCCTAGAATCGTGTGATGTTTCCCACCCTCGTCTTCGACATTGAAACCATCCCCGATGTAGCGGGGTTGCGTCGTCTTCACGATTTGCCTTCAGAGCTGACCGATAGCGAGGTCGCGAAATGGGGCTTCGCGCAGCAGCGCATCAAAAACGGCAGTGATTTTTTGCCGCCGTACTTGCAACGCGTGTGTGCGATCTCCTGCGTGTTGCGTGAGGGCGCTGACAAGCTCGCCGTGTGGACGTTGGGCGAAGAAAGCGATGACGAAACTGCGATTGTGCAAAAGTTCTTCGATCTCATCGACAAGCGTACGCCGCAACTTATTTCGTGGAATGGCGGTGGATTCGATCTTCCCGTATTGATGCAACGCGGATTGCTCGCGGGCGTTTCGGCGTCGCGCTTTCTTGAGACGGGTGCGAATGATCGCGCATTCAATTTCGATCATTACTTGAATCGCTACAAAGAGCGCCATCTTGATTTGATGGACTTCCTCGCGATGTATCAAGCGCGCGCCAATGCGCCGCTCGATGCGATGGCCAAACTCGCAGGCTTCCCCGGCAAACTGGGGATGGACGGCAGTAAAGTGTGGGACGCCTTCGAGCGCGGCGAAATCGCCAACATTCGCGCCTATTGCGAGACGGACGTGATGAACACGTATCTGGTCTTCTTGCGTTTTCAAATGATGCGCGGCGAGTTGAGCGATTCGCAATACGCAGACGAAATCAATCTCGTGCGCGAAAAGTTGCGTGCGAATAGCGCTTCGCATTGGAAAGAATATTTGCAGGCGTGGAACGCGTGAGCGAAGCGAGTGTGCAGAAGATCGATTGGCTCACACCCGCTGAGCGCATGCCGTGGACGGTGTCCACACCGTTTCGAATGCGGCCGAATCTCGAGAAGCTTGATCCCGAATCGCCTGCGCTGTTGCTACACGACGATCTTGCGCCCGCGTACGCACGCGAGCGCGAGCGTGTGCTGCGTGAGGCGCGTGAGCGGGCGTTGGTGGGTGAAGCGAACGAAGATGTGATCAGGGCAATTTGCGATTTGGTCCCCTCCCTTCCAAGGGGAGGGAATACAACTCCCTCCCCTTCAAGGGGAGGGGTGGGGTGGGGATGGGGTTCTTCTGATGTCCAACCCAACCCCATCCCCGCCTCCCCCTTGAAGGGGGAGGAGCCACTTCTCCTCTCCCTCCAAGAAGACTTCGTAATCCTCAAACACGACGCCGACACGCTCCGCACCGAATACCTCTCCGTCTGTTTCCCGTCTCGCTGGGACCCGCGTGAAAAGCTCGGCCTGAATTTCTCACAGATTCACGCACCTGTCGCTGACAATCAAATGCTCATTGCCGCAGGGCCGTCAATCATGACCATGGCGTTCATGAAGCAGCCGATGCTGCGACACGTGTGGCTCATCGTCCCCAGCGCGAGCTTGCCGCAACATCCCGATCAAAACGATTACTCATGGGCGAAAACGCTCGCAGACTCCGCGCCGCTCCTTCCTCGCCTCTTCTTTCGCGTTGAGCGGCAAACCACCTGGCCGTTGCCGCAGTTCAATCGCGCGGTGTTTTTCATTCGAGTGATGATGAGCCCGCTATGTGATGTCTTGCGGATCGCACCCCGGCGCGCACCTGAACTCGCAGACGCGCTGCGTTCGATGACGCCCGCCGTTGTCGCATATCGGGGGATGACGGACGCGATGCCGAGATTGCTCGCGGAGTTGGACGCAATGTAGGCGAGTCTCCGCGAAGGCGAAGGTCATCCGGGCGGCTTTTGTAGGGGCGGGCTTGACCGCGCTTCAGTTCACTCCCGCGCAATCGTCGAAAAGTGCAGTGTATGCAAGCGCGGTCAAGCCCGCGCCTACAATTTGACGGTGAACTCGTCCGCCAAATCATCGCAAGCCGCATCCCAACCTGTATCCCATAGCAGCCCGCATCGCGCCAAAAAGCGCTTCGGCCAAAACTTCTTGGTCGACAAAAGCTACATCCGCCGCATCGTCGACGCGATTGATCCGAAGCCCTCGGATCGCATTCTGGAAATCGGCCCCGGACAAGCCGCGCTCACGCGTGAATTGCTAGACGCTATCTCTGCGCATTGCAAAGAAGGCGAAACCGCGAGCCTCGACGTTGTCGAAATTGATCGTGATCTTGTCGCGCGTTTGAAAACCGAATTCACACCCGAGCAATTGCGCATTCACGAAGGTGATGCGCTCGAATTCGATTTCGCGACGCTTCCGTCGCCATTGAGAGTCGTCGGCAATTTGCCTTACAACATCTCGTCGCCCATTCTGTTTCGCCTATGCGATTACGAAGACCGCATCGCTGACATGACCTTCATGCTGCAAAAAGAAGTGGTGGATCGCATGGCCGCGCGCGAAGGCGAGGATGATCGGGGGCGACTCTCGGTGATGTTGCAATATCGATTCGATGTCGTGAAATGTTTCGACGTTCCGCCCGGCGCGTTTCGGCCGATTCCCGCCGTCGATTCATCCATCGTGCAACTCAAACCGTTAGGCGAGAAGCGCTTGAGGCCGAAAAACGAGCGCACATTTGCCAACATCGTCACCGCCGCATTCACCCAACGCCGAAAAATGATTCGCAAAAGTTTGGGCGCGTTTGCGCCAGTCGATGCGTGGGCGAATCTCAACATCGATCCACAAGCGCGCGCGGAGACATTGTCGTGTGAGGCGTTTGTTGCGATTGCGGATTACGTCGCCACCAAGGGCGCGTAGGGTGCGATCCTATCGCACCCAAATTGATACCGGCAAACGTGGATTGAAGACATGCGCTTCGCGCGTATTGCAACGAGGTGCGATGGGATCGCACCCTACAGGTAGAGTGATCTCGCAACGCTTCTCCAAAAGTAGACCGAATGCTGGTCACCCGGGTTCAGGTGATTCATCGCGAAGCGATCCGATGTTCTTCGTAGCTGCGATGAAATGAAGTGGAATCGAGGGTCGAGATAGAGCGCTTCGATTTCGCTGCGCTGCATCGCGGCTACGGCGGGTAAGGGAACCCGGATGCGAGCATGAGACAGGAGTCGGGACGCTGTCTACCACTTAGTATTGATCCAACGAAGCAACAACCAAATACCAAAGTAGGCCGCAAGCTGAAATATCGGCCCAAGAAATACTAAGTCCGTGCGTATGTTTGTTTGTACGGACACGCCGTACTCTAGATAGGCGAAAGCCCACCAACACAATGCAGCTACCGCGAAACCCGCACGCATCCGTAGACTTGACTCAGGTAAAAACGTGCACGCGCTAAATATCAGCGCCAAAATCGAACACGCGACCGGGTGAAACGCAAATAGTCTCACCGGGAACAGTAGTGTCAAGAAGGTTTCGCTCACGGTAACTGTCTTACGATTAACGCCGAGTGTTGAAAGCGTTGTTGGGTGAAAGCGAATTCACCGCCTCTCCCTCACCGCCTGCGCCACCGTAGCCGCATCCACATACTCCAACTCACTCCCAATCGGAATCCCGCGCGCAAGCCGTGACACTTTCACACCCTGTGATTCAAGCAGTTCGGTAATCACGTGCGCGGTGACTTCGCCTTCATTGGTGAAGTTGGTGGCGAGGATGACTTCTTTCACCGTGCCGTCAGTGGCGCGTTCGACAAGGCGTTCTAGGTGAATTTCGCCGGGGCCGACGCCGTCTAGCGGCGAGAGGCGGCCCATCAACACGAAATACATGCCGCTGAACGCGCCGGATTGTTCGAGGGTGATTTGGTCGGATGGTGTTTCGACGACGCAGAGCTGTGACGGGTCGCGACGCGGGGATGCGCACAGTGCGCAAATCGGCGTTTCGGAGAGCGTATTGCAGCGTTCGCAATGGCCAAGTTTTTCGAGCGCATGCGTGAGCGCGCGCGACAGCACCTCCGCTTCTTCGCGCTTGTGTTGCACCAGCTCGAATGCGATCCGCTGCGCGGCGCGCGGGCCAACGCCAGGGAGCGCTTTGAGGGCGTCGATGAGGGCTTTGAAGGAGACGGGGGTCACGCGCTACCCTAGAGAATGGGTGGAACTCGGCGAGTCACGCAGGTCTATACCTCTCCCTGTGGGAGAGGTCAACGCAAAGCGTTGGGTGAGGGTTGGTCCCGTTTCAACGTCGGCTACCACGTCGCCCCCGCCTCCCTCACCCGCGCCTTACGGCGCGACCTCTCCCACAGGGAGAGGCAGCCGAACTAGCGAGCGATGCAAGGCAGTACCAGAGAGCCACGGCTAGATTTCGTGCGATCAAAACGGAAGCTTCATTCCTGGCGGCAAATTCATCCCGCCCGTCATCGCGCCCATCTTCTCGCTCGACGATGCTTCGAGTTTGCGTGCGGCGTCGTTGATCGCGGAGGTAATCAAGTCCTCGAGCATTTCTTTATCGTCCATCACGCCCGGATCGATTTGCACGCGTTTGCATTCGTGCTTGCCCGTCATCGTGACTTTGACCATGCCCGCGCCAGCTTGGCCTTCGACTTCCATGCGCGCAATTTCGTCTTGCGCCTTTTTCAAGTTCTCTTGCATCTTCTGGGCTTGTTGCATCAGCCCAGCCATGCCGCCTTTTCCAAACATGTTTGCTCCAAAAACAGGACGACGCGCATACGCGCTAGAACGAGACTTCGCTAGTGCGCAAAGCCTCGTGTTGTTTCTACTTCAACGCATTCTATTCGTGGCGCGTGCTCATTGACGATTGGCGTCACACCGCGAGGCGGGCTCCTTCGGCGAAGTCGATTCCTCTCGCTCTAGACTGGCCGAGGCGAGAGTACGCAGCAAAGCCGCGGTCTCCACCAAAGGGGAGCTGTGCGCAAGCCGAGAGAGATCGCGCTGCAAGTGCGGATGAGCGAAATGCAGCATTTGGTAGTGACTTTCCGCTATTGAAGAAAGTGGCCCTCACCCAGCGCTCCGCGTTGACCGCTCCCAAAGGGAGAGGAGACTAAGTTGCAGTGATACATCCCGCAGGAATCCGACCGTTGCCCTCTTTCAGCAACACCTGTACCGCTGGGTCAGCAATAAAGGCTGCTTCCGCTGCCGCTTGCTTTTCGTCCTTTACGCGCACTTCCTTCGCGGCGATTGATTCGGTTTGCGCGGAGGAAACGCCGGACAAACTGATGGCGTTTCCGACGTTGTCGGTGAGCTCAATTTCTACTTTCGTGGGCCGACCGAAATACTCGGTGAGTGTGCTTGCGAGCCGGTCGCGCTGCGTGGTAGCGAGGGGTCGCTTGTCTTGCGGCACGGCGAGTCGGAACACATGATTTTCGAAGCTCAACAATACGGCGTGACGCGCCAGTTCTTTGGCGAGCGCAGCCAAAGGAAGTGATGAAGCGAGTTTGTGCCAATCGCCGTCGAACGCCTGATTAGATTGGGGGGAGACTCGCGGGGCTTCGTTTCCACTCGATATGGCGGTTGGCTCGTTTGCCATCGACGGGCGAGGTGCTTCACCCGTGATCGCGTCCGCTACGCGTACAGGTGCAGCGCTGCGGGCCGCCTCCACGCTTCCGCGCGCTTGCGAGGAATTTTGGGCGGCAGTGGGCGAAGATTTCGCCGTAGGTTCGCGCGAAGGCGCGCCCCCCGTCTCCCGTGCAACGCTTTGCCCGGCGTTCGGAGAAAACGCCAAGAGCCGCAGAAACGTCATCATGAGCGCGGTTTGCTCGTCTGGCGCGAGCCGTAAATCGTCTCGCCCGTGGAGCGCGATTTGGTAGTAAAGCTGCACGGTATCGCCGTTGAGTTGCGCGGCGATGCGCTCGATGTGCGAATGATCGATATCGTCAATGTCTACCGAGCTAGGCACGGCTTGGAAGAGCGCTATCCGGTGTAGCGCACGCGCGAGCTGCGCGAGTGCATCGTCGGCGGAGAGTGCGTTTTCAAAACAACGATCACATTCTTGATCGAGCGCCTGCGCATCCTTAGCGACGACCGCATCAAGCACACGCCAAACGAAATCGCGATCCACGTTGCCAAGCATTTGCCGGACCTGGGTTTCATCCACTTTGCCGTGGCCGAAGGCGATCGCTTGATCGGTGATCGAGAGCGCATCGCGCATCGAACCATTGGCTGCATCACCAATCAGTCGCAGTGCTTTGGCATCAAACGGCACGTTCTCGGCGGTCAACACTTTGTGCAATTGCTCGGCCACGCGCTCCGGCGGAAACGCTTTCAAATTAAACTGTAAACAGCGCGAGAGCACCGTGACGGGAATCTTTTGCGGATCAGTCGTTGCAAGCACGAACTTCACATGCTCTGGCGGCTCTTCGAGCGTTTTCAGCATCGAATTGAATGCGTTTTTCGAGAGCATGTGTACCTCGTCGATGAGATACACCTTGTAGCGCCCAGCGGTCGGCGCATAGCGCGCGTTATCGATGATCTCTCGCATATTGTCCACACCCGTGTTCGACGCCGCATCGAGCTCGATCAAATCAGGAAAGCGCCCCGCATCAATATCAACGCAGGATTGACACACGCCACACGGAGATGGCGTGACACCTGTTTCGCAATTCAGAGTTTTCGCGAGAATGCGCGCAATGGTCGTCTTACCGATGCCGCGTGTGCCCGTGAGCAGATAAGCCTGATGCAATCGCCCGGTTTCAAGCGCATGCGAGAGCGCTTTGACGACGTGTTCTTGCCCCATGAGTTCCGCGAAACTGCGAGGGCGGTATTTACGAGCGAGGGCGAGAGATGACACGATGGCAATCGATGACGCGTGAAACACGAAAACCAATTGTAGGCGGCGGCCGTTGTAGGATTGGCTATGCCGCGAAAAAGTCGTTGCGGAAAAAGCGATCATCACCCCAGCCCGTACCCGCGCTGCCCCCGGGCTTGGAGGGAGGAAGCCAAAAAACGAAAGCGCGCCTGAGGCGCGCTTTTTATTTGATGGGAGACCGACTTTTGCGTTTGGATCGAGATGATCGCGAGGCGGGACCTGCGCAGACAGTACGAACAGTACGGTAAGCAGGTTTCAACAAAGCGAGCGCTCGATCCAAGCGCAAAAGTGGTGAGCCGTTCCCCCGGCACTGCCTACACCACTGTGGCTGCTTCCTTCCGGACCTGACCAGGTTCATGGTTTGAACATGCGGGGCGACCCACCACTTCGAATTATAAGTTCTTTGCGAAATCGCCCCCTATACTCGCGACGATGATTGCATGGCTTCCTCGTCTGAAAAACGCGGCCCGCGTCCTTCTGATAGGCGCGGGGATCGCGCTTTTCGCCTGGTTTCCCTTTCATTTGTATGACCGTCTGGAGCGCGGGGCGAATACGCTCGCACGCGAGCAGGTAGAAGAGCGCAATGCGCAGCCCACGTTACGGGTCGGCGTGATGATTCATCCTACGGTCTATTTCATCGATCCAAACGGGGATCGTTCTGGTTTGGAATTTGATCTCGCCAATGCGTTTGCCGTCACGCGGCGCAGCAGTGTCGAGTGGCGCGTGTTTCAGAATCCAGACGACGCGCGCAAAGCACTGATGCGCGGCGAAATCGATTTTGTTGCCACGGGCACACACTCGCAAGGCGTGTCGGCGAGCGAACTTGCTACCAAAACCCGCTATCACGAGAGTGCGTGGGTGCTGCTACACACGCCGCAGAAGTATCGACCCAGCGCGTTTTCCGAGCTTTTGCCAAAACGCGTGGTGGTGAGTTCGCGAATATTTTCCCACCCTAGTTTTGCGGAGATTAAACGCAAAACAGCGGGCATCGAATTTGTGATCGACGAACGCAATGACGATGAAGCGCTACTCGCAAGCGTGGGCGCGGATGAAATCCCGTACGGGATCGTCGAAGAAGACACGTTCAACGCTAGTCGCCACTTTCATTACGACACGCAGCTCGCGTTCGTCGTGCAACCGCCCGTGCAGCGCGCATGGCTCTTTCGCGCGGATTCGTTGGGGCTTCGCGATGACGCAGATAGCTTCCTGCAACGCATCGTTCGCGACGGCCAAATTGCACGTGTGCGTGATCGCTATTTCGGATTTCCGCAATCGCGGCGTGCGACCGATTTCGAAATCTTCACTGATCGCATCACCACGGTGCTGCCGCGTTATCGAGACTGGTTCAAGCAAGCGCAAGAGCGATATGGCATTGAGTGGCGATTGCTCGCCGCGCTCTCGTATCAAGAGTCGCATTGGAATGCGGATGCTGTTTCGGAAACCGGCGCACGCGGCATGATGCAATTCACGCAAGACACTGCAGATCGCTACGGCGTGGATCGCAACGATCCGTTTTCCTCCATCATGGGAGGTGCGCGCTATCTCGCAGATTTAAAACGCAATAATCTGCCGCCGAGGATTTCTGAGCCTGACAAAACCTGGCTTGCACTTGCGTCTTACAACATCGGGTTGGCGCACGTGGAAAACGCGCGAATCCTCACTCAGCGCGCGCAAAAAAATCCTGATCTTTGGATTGATGTACGACGGCAATTGTTGACCCTCAATCGCCCCGAAGTCGCCGCGCAATTCAAAACCGGCCCCTGCCGATGCGGCATGCCGGTCGATTTTGTGGAATCCATCCGCGCGTATTACGACATCTTGCTGCGCAACGAGCCCGCGCATCAGTCTCGCCTGCGAGTGCAGTCCAACTAAATACGTTTAGGCCACGGTCTATTAGGGCGAAAAGCTCTAAAACTATTTATTCAATATTACGCTATTTCACTTCTAGCCCTCATTCGATAAGGGATAGACTATGAAAGTTAATCGTTTTTGCGTAAGCTCTCAGGCATCGCCATACAGCTTGATCACTGATTCGCGTAACGCGCTCGCCGTCTCGCTCGCGTGAAATGCAACCACGTCTGCGATTTGCTTCGGCGTCACCCACTTTGAAAAATCAGCATCCGGCATCGCCGTGCGATTCTGAGGTGTATCGATGATCGAAGGCACGATCACACTCACTGCGACCTTGGTTCCTTTCGCCTCGTCATTCATCAGCTCGGCCACTCGAAAAACGAGCGACTTGGCCAACCCATAGGCAACCATGCCTCTGCTGCCCGCCGCTGTCAACGCAGGGCGCGCGCCGACGAGAAAGAGTCGCCCGTAGCCCTGCTTCAACATCTGCAGAAATACGGGCCGTGCCACGTTGTACAACGTCTCAAAGTTGAGTTTGTACTGCTGGGCGATGTCAGATGTTTTTGTCTCAGCAATCGAACCCAGTGCGAAACCGCCGACGGTGAGCACGGCCACATTGATGCGTTCGTGTTTCACGATCACTGACTGCACAAATGCGCTGGCAGCGTCTTCGTTCATCAGATCTAGCGCGTGGGATTCGAGCTGCGTGCTGCCTTCGTCTGCATGAGCATCCACGCCGATAACGTGATAACCATCCGCAGCAAATCGGTCAACGATTGCGCGCCCCATATTGCCGCGCGCGCCCGTGATGAGAGCGATAATTTTTTTCATACGTGTATTTTGCATCGTGCGAGCACACTACGTCTGCAGTTGCTGCGACACGGTGAGCACGATGTATTCCGCCGGACGCGTAACGCAAACTTGCACCACTGCACGCATCACGCCGCTAGCGACATCGTCCGCCGTCATGCTGCTACTGATTCCAATGTTTACCTCGAATGCATCCGCTGCCGTCGCCCCCACCAGTCCGCCGCGTACCCAAACACTTTGGAGATAGTTCGCGATCATCGATTTCGCTGAGTTCCATGTCGTCGGGTCGTTCGGCTCGTGAGCCAAGCTGGCCATCGCGGTCGCGATCGCCTGCCTAATCATGTTGCAGGTTCGGCGGACATTGATGTATCGCCAATCCAAGCTATTTCCGTCGAGCGTCCGCGCGCCCCACACCAAAACACCGCGGCCGGGTAAATTTCGAATGGCGTTCACCGATTTGCCATCAACCGACACGTTTAGATCGGCCTGCCCTTCGTCAGAGGTCTCAACCGCAAGCGCAACAACGTTTTCCACGCCCACGTTCGCGGGCGCGGCCCACACGCCACGCACGGTGTCTACCTGCGCGTACACGCCAGCCATCGATGCCGAGGGCGGCAATAAATTCAAGCGCTGCGCCATTTCGGTACGAAGCGTGTTGAAGACTGCGCTGAAGGATGAAAGCGTATTGTCAAGTCGCGCAGCGGATGCCGCGTCAGCGACGGTCAAAACGTCCTTGATCACGGTTTCTTTTAGGGCGCGCTGAGATTCATCCGCGCCGCTAGCCACGATTTCTGCCCGGAGTAACGTGACGAGTACGCTTCGACTTTGAGTATCAAGATTTATCACGCTCATTTGCGCGGGGCTGATGGTCTGGGTGTGTAGCCACGGAAAGTAAGCCGCGCCGTACGAGAGCGCCTCAGACACGATGCCATTACGAAACTCAGCAACGACGTCCGGCGTATCGGAGCGTTCACGATAGCCTTCCCATACATCTAGTATCGCGATGCGATTTTGCATCGCCGCGCAATGCGAAAGCATCGATTGCTGCACGCGGTAACACGCCTCCTGCTGGAGCATGACCGCTTCCGGCACGACGAGAATCGTCGGTTCAGGCTCGGTTTCTAATGCGTCGATCCCTGCGAAGATGGCATCGGCCGTGATTGCTTCCATGAAGCGTCCCACTGAGACCACATAACAATCGCTACCGCCGTTCGCAAAAAATTGCAGCACCGCGAGATAAAGGCCATACTTCTCGCCGGTTTGAACCAAGCGACACCTATCGGCGCGTAGAGCGAACGGCGTAGAGTCTCTATGCGCGAGCGGCGAATTCGTCTCGCTAGGCGCGTTCCCGGTTCCGGGACTTTCGGCAAGGCTAAAACTAAAGCGCACGTGTTCAGCAATCGGTGAGCCGCCGAAGTAAGCGTGAAAGTCAGCAAGTGAGCTCAAGCGCATCGGTTTTCCGCGCAGTGAATTGCCGTTGTATTCCGCGCGTTCAGTCCACCCGATAAACGCGGCAACCGCGGTGGCGGGCTCGATCACCGTGTTGGGAAACGCAGACTTCTCGGCGATATACACGCCGGGCGTTACTAAAGTTTTCATCGCAGCAGTCTCCACAAACGCTTGGGTTCACGCGCCCCATCGGTAGCGAAGCGCCATTGTGTCTCAGTCTGCGCTTGCTGTACTGATAGTGCGATTGCGCAGCCGCACTTAGCTTCCGAAGTAGAGCCACAAACAGAGCACACCCTGCACGCTCATTACAAACAGCGTGAGCAGCATGCCGCCGCGTCGATTCCAGGCGCTGTTGGTCGTGAGCAAACTCGATGCATGCAGAATGCGCCCGAGCAACAACCCAGCGCCGAGCGGCCACAACCACGCGGCTGACAAGCCGCGCATTTCGAGCAACGCAAACAGCAACACCGCGATCGGTGCCGACTCCGCGAAGTTGCCATGCGCGCGCATGCGGCGAAGAAGCGTCGTGTCGCCGCCGTCCAGGAAATCCACACCTGTTTCGGCCCGTCGCGCAATCACCATCACAGTCAATCCGAAGTGAAGCATCGCGCAAAGCCCCGCCAGAAGCAGTGTCAGGTGTGGAGGATTCATAGGAAGTGATGACGTTGCGATGTGACGACGAGTTTAGCAATCGCTCCGTGCTATCGAGCACCCGCTGAGACGGTCTTCTCGGCATGTGCCTTCAGACTTTCAAGCGCTTTTGGCAATGTCCTCTTCATTCCCGAACCGATGAGCCGACCGAAGACGGGCGCAAGTAGGCCCTCGAACGTCACTCGGTGCGTCGCTGTCGTGCCGTCCGCAACTGCGCTCAGTTGGTTTTCAAAGCGCATCACGCACAACGGCAATTTGCACTCAGCAACAAAGCCTTGATTCGGCGTTACGCGGGTGAACAAGATCTTCGATTTCGGGCCACCGTGCGGCACGACCACACCGTCTACGCCCGATGCAAATTCTCCGTTGAGGGAGGCGGCTTTAACATCGGGGTCCCATTGTGGCCAGGCCACGACATCGGCGTAGATCGAAAAGACGTGGGCTGCGGGCGCTTTGATGGTGATGCTTGATTCAAATTGCATGATGATTCGCGAGGTAAAGGTTATTTGGTGCTGACGGCAGATGGAGATCCGCTAAATCGGTGCGTAAGCCACTTTGCGCACTTCAAGCGAGCCCATGTGCACCAGTGGGCATTTCGCAGCCCAGCCGGTTGCCTCAGTCTCACCTGGCACATCGATCAAGTAGTAGCCGCCGATCTGGGTATCGCCGGTGAGCGCGTTGCCCTCCTCGGTTTTGATTCGTCCCTTTTGTGTGAAGACGCGCTGCGCGGTGTCTGCAGGCGCGAGCTGCCCCGCGGCGACGAGCACGCCCGCCTGAATGAGTTGTTGGTTGTAGGCCATCATGGACGCCATCATCTGCGCTTCAGTATCGGGCGACACATCGGCAAACGAAGCAGGTTGAATTTGGCAGAGAAGAAGGTATTTCATCGGAGGTCCTTGTTGATTGAGTGAACGTGTTGCCAATGTAGAAAAACCGGATTCAACAGACAATTGACGTAAAGCTTCATAGATTCCAAAGTAAAACTTTGCAATTGGACGCCTTCGCGCTAGCATTTCTGCATGCAAACGCTTCGTGGCATTCTCAATTTCACGCGCGCGGCGGAGCTTGGTAGCTTCGCAGCAGCAGCGCGCGAGTTCGGCATCTCGCCCGTCGCGGTTAGCCAAAACATCAGCCGACTCGAGCAAGGTCTCGGCGTTCGGTTGTTTGCGCGTAGCACCCGTGCGCTTCAGCTCACCCCGGAAGGACGGGCATTTCTTGAGCAATGCAAAGGGCCGCTCGCGCAACTTGATGCGGCATGCAAAGAGGTAGCGAGCGACGCGCAGCAAGCGGGTGGAAAGCTTCGCGTGACGATCATCTCTCCCGTCGCGTTCTTGTATCTGATTCCGTTGCTGCCGAAATTTTTCGCGCGCTACCCATCGATTCAACTTGAACTCGAGCTGAGCGAGGATTCAACATCGTTAATCGCCAAGCGATTTGATGTGGGCATTCGCGTGGGTGCGCTCAATGATGCGGCGTTTGTGGCGCGTCCGCTTGGGCCGCTCCGGCTATTGATCTGCGCGAGCCCGGCGTATCTCGCGGAACACGGTACACCGACGACGTTAAGCGAACTCGCTGCACACTCAACGCTGCAGCTACAAATAACTGGGCACGAACAGGCCACGCCATTTATTGTGCAAACACGAAGCGACGGCGCGCGCAGCATGCAAATGCTGCAACTGCCCGCACGCTTTGTATGCAACGACTTTCGAGGCCTGCTGCAAGCGTGTTTAGACGGTATCGGCATCGCGCAACTACCGCAGCCGCTTGCGCTCCCTGCGCTGCGGAAAGGTCAACTCAAAACGCTCCTACCCGAGCACATGCTCGACGGCTGGCAACTGTTCATTCACTATCCGAGCCGAAAACAGTTGCCGGCTCGGGTGCGCGCATTTGTAGATTTCTGCGTTGAGCATTTTGGTGGCCACGCTGATTTGAGCGCAGATGTGAGCGAGTTTGCTCACTCGAAATCGAAACACCCGTTGCGCGCCGCGAAAGTAACTAACGCAGCGCCAAACGAGTAGCCCACCACCACGCGCCCACGTAAGCGGCGCTACTTATCCAGAGCAAAGCCGACCCCAGTGCGTGCGGCGCATAGCGCTGTAGAACAAAGCCAAGAACAGGTAGCAACTGATGAGCATGCAGTCCTAAAAAATGTGCAGGTCTGCCGTCGCTGCCGCTGAGATGCCAGCCGATGATAGGTAGCGCTCCTGGGCTGAAGGCGGGCGGTTGTTTTCCGCCGAGCAAAAATCCGCTCGCCGTACCCAATAGCCACGTGAGCATGAGGCCGATGATCACAGCTTGCGCGGCAACGGGAATCGGGCTAACCGGTGCGTTGCGCCAGATGGCCCACGCCAATACGCCTTGCGTGGCGGTGAGCGCGACTGCGGCTACGGCCATCAAACCGAACATGGCGGCTTTGAACGGCGTGCTGATGTTGTGGTGCGATTCGCCGCCTAACGCTGCTGCGCCCGTGATGTAAATCACCTCAAACAACGCGGTGAGAATCAGCACCCACACCAAGCCCTGCATGATTGCAGTTTGGCGTTGAGCCGGCTCAAGCATGCCCATGAACCAAGCAGTTGTCAGCGCAAAGGCTGCAGTTGAAATCATGAACTTGATCGGCTTAAACCAAAGATTCGCGCCGCGAATTAAACGCTCGTCAAAGATCGCGATGACCGAGGCAACGATGGCGCAGACGAGCATGACGAGTGCAAACCACGTGAGCAATTTTTGACGTTCGAGCAGCGCTTCCCAAGGCGAGCTGTGAAACAGATTCAGCTCAGTAAGCGGCCAGTTTGCAAGCGATACGGTGCTAGGTTTGGTAGTCACTGCGCGCCATACCTTTCATGATTTGCGACATCAGCCTCACGCGCAGCGCGCGGGGCAGTGTTGCGAGAGACCAGCCCAATAGCTTCGATAACCCGCCAGGCCGAATAAACCCAGTTTTACCGATGGCATCGACCGTACGAAGCGCCACAACGCCAGGCGACAGTGCTTTACCCATCTGCATGTGAGCGCGGCGAGCGAATCCCGTATCCACAGGTCCCGGCGCACTGATAAGCACATCGATGCCGTGCGGGCCGAGCTCTATGCGCAGCCCCTCGCCAAGCGATTGCACCCAGGCTTTGGTGGCCGCGTAATGTGCAGATCGCGCGACGCCATGAAACGCAACCACTGAGCTGAACAAAACGATCGCCCCCGATTTGCGTTGCCGCATGTGCGATGCCGCGTCGTACACGCCGCGCAATACCGCCGCGCAGTTCACCTGCAACATGTCGAGCTCGGTGCGCAGATCGCTGTTTGCAAACAGCCCCGATGTGCCGAAGCCAGCCGCCGCGACGAAGAGCCCGACCTCATGCGATGCGAGCGCATGAGTCACCAGCGTGTTACCTTCATCGGTTGCGAGATTGGCTTCAATTGGTTTGCATGTCACGTTGTGAGCAGAATGCAATTCACCACAGAGAGCCTCCAAACGATCCTTGCGCCGCGCCACGAGTAACAGGCTAAAGCCACGCTGCGCAAGGATGCGCGCGATCTCCAATCCAATCCCATCTGACGCGCCGGTGACCAGCGCCCAAGGACCGAAACGGCGCGCTAAATCGCTTCTTTGCGTAGCGGATTGCGAAGCGTGTTGTAACGCGTTCATTTATCCACCTTGATCTCAAGCGTGAGCGATTGCCCAGCGGCGATTTTGAAGGCGGCCTCTTCGAACTTTGGTGCGCGCAGCGTCGGTCGTGCGTTATTCGAAACGCCCCAAGCCTCGGTCGGTATACCTAAAAAATTGGTATCGACTTTGCGATTGCCGTTCAAATCGTGTGATGCGGATACCGCCCAGCTGCCCGGCGCGACTTTGTCAAACCGGCAAGTGACGCCCAAAGGCTCGGCCTTTTGCCAGAGCTGCCGCGCGCCCGTTGCATCTATCGGAAATGCCGATCCCACAGGGAAGAGTGCGCAGCCCACTTCACCTTGATTGGAAGCGACGTTGGTCACGCGGATGGTGATCTCCGCATCATTTGCGAAGCTGCTTGCGGAGACGAGCGCTAACGATGCCGCGATTACGACTTGGACGGGAGTTTTTGTTCTGTTGCGCATGAAGAATTTCCTGAAAGTTAAGGAGGAGGATGAAGAAGAAAAATAGTTGACAGCGTCAACAATGTACTTCGCAAACGTAGACACTGTCAACTTTTCTATCTAGAATTCACCCATGCCCAAAACCACACGAAGCGAAGCCGCCTCTCAAACGGCAGGCAACGAAAGCGACGCGATCCCGCTTAAGCAAGCCTGCGTGATCGCCGCGCGAGAGGTCATTGCGGCGGAAGGATGCGCGGCGCTGAGCCTTCGCGACGTGGCGCGGCGGCTCGGCGTGTCTCATCAAGCGCCCTACCGCCATTACCCCACCCGCGACGACTTGTTAGCTGAAGTGCTCCGGCAATGTTTTGCGGAGTTCGCCCAAGCGCTTGCAGCGCGTACGCCGCACGAGAACGCGCAGGATGAGTTGGGCAGCTTGGGCGATGCGTATCTGGGTTACGCGGCTGCGCACCCGGTGGAATACGCGCTGATGTTTACCGACCCCTGGCCGCAAGCCGCGCATCATCCTGCAATGGCGCAGGCCGCCAAGGTCGCATTCGACGAGTTGCGCAGCGTGCTCACCCGCGTTTACGCACAAGTACCGCCGCCTTGGCAGATGGCGTGGGTCGAGCGCGATGCGTTGTGCATTTGGGCGGCGATCCACGGGCTGGCGAGTATCTCGCGGCTTGATGCAACTGCGGCGCTAGGGCTCGCCCCCGCAGCGCTACTGAGAGCACACGTGTTTGGCATGATCGAGCGCAGTATGGCGAGCGAACCTGCGCTTAACAGCAAAACTTCTGAAAAGACCAATTGACGATGGCAAACGAAGTAATGAAATTATTCTCAAAAATGCTTAAAAATATCTCCTTGCCCCTGTTAAATAGACGTTTTCAGCGTATAGCAGTTGTAATAATCCCCCTGTTTTTGAGCGGCTGTGCGGCGTTTAACTATACGAACACGGATGCACCCGTTGCGCTGCGCCTGGAGCAGATCGCGCCACTCCAACCCGCGCCGCGAATTGCCCTTGTGCTCGGCAGCGGCGGTCCGCGCGGCTATGCGCATCTGAGCATTCTCAAAGCGCTCGAAGACGCGGGAATCGTGCCCGACATCATCATCGGCTCAAGCGTCGGCGCACTCATCGGCACGTTTTGGGCAGACGGCTTGAACGCAGCGCAGCTCACCGAGCAAGCGTTGAGCGGTGGCCCACTCACCTTGTTCGATCCCAACCCCTTCGCAGATCGCGGATGGATTCGCGGCGAGCGCCTACAGCGCTATGTGGAAAGCCAATTGAAAAATGGCCAGCGCTTGGAGCAGCTTCCTCGACGCGTCGTAGTCGTGGCCACTGAGCGGCCGTCTACTCCGTCGGCCACGCCAAAAGAAGCGCGCTATTTTTTGCAGGGAAACGCGGCTGTTGCGGTGCGCGCCTCAGCCGCGGTCATGGGCATCGTTTCGCCTGTCGGAATTCTCGGCACTGAATACGAAGATGCCGATGAATCCCTACCTGTCGCGGTGAACGTCGCGCGGCGATTGGGCGCACAATTCGTGATCGCAGTCGATGTGTCGGCGCTACCGGGCAGCACACCGCCCGAAGCCGCTGAGAGCATGCGAAAGCGAGACATCGCCCGCGCCGCACGCATCGCGCCCGAAACGTCGAAAGCGGATTTCATCTTGCACCCAGACTTGGGCTACTACGCGAGCCCACGTCGTAGCTACTTTTTGCAATCACTGGCGCTCGGCGAGACGTATGCGAAGTCTCAGATACCTGCTCTGCAGGTCCGTTTGAAGCAGCTTGCGCCGCAACCAGATTAGATCGCTACAGCTTATCGCTTGGGCGGTTATTTCCGATCACGTGTTAATTCAAGCAAGCTGACGAAACGACTCATGTGGAAATCATCGACGTAACATGACTCGATTGGGTGGCTCAACGTTGTCGAGATTTCATCTCACCGGGCCAGACGCAAAAATCAACGAGCGTTCAAACCGCCCCGTTGGACTGAGCGAGCTTGGAGGCCAAATGCGCCTTCAGCCGGAGATCGATGGTCAAGCCCAAGGCTTTCTCATACGCGAGGCGAATTTCGGTTCTGTTGAGACCCGAGCCGTTGTCAAGAATCCAAAGCAGGTGCGCCCGTGCAACCCACCACGCTTGAAATGAATGCCTGAGTGAGTGATCCAAGGCATCCAGTTGCGCTAAGCCTGCGCTGGGGTTGCCACACTCCCCCGTCGCAACTGCGCCCGCGACCAGCGAGCCGACGGAGGGGTAGTGGCGATTAAGGGTTTCATAAAGTTGGGCAATCGCCGCCCAAGGCGTTTTCCCTGTGAACAGACGTTGGCAGTGTGCGGACTGGATGGCTGCTTCAAGCTGAAACGGGCCCAGTTGACGCTTCTGTGCGACGAGCCAAAGCGTTTGATCGGCTGCAAGAATTGCCGCGCGGTTCCAAAGACGGCAATCTTGGTCTTGTAAGGCAACAAATCGCCCAAGCGCATCAAATCGGGCACTTTGGCGCGCTTTGTTAAAGGTCATCAACGCCCACAAACCTGTCGCTTCTGCGCTGTCTGGCGCGAGCTGCCGGACCAGCTCAATGAGAAACAAGGCCTCGGTATCCAGGCCTGAAATAGGCGTATCAGCGCCGTCCATCGCATCAATACCCAGACCGAAAGCCGCATAGATCGCCTCGAGTACGCTTTGCAATCGGCTGGGTAACTCGCTGATATCTGGGACTTCAAACCGAATCTTGTGATCGCGTATCTTGGCCTTAGCGCGAACCAATCGTTGCATCAAGGTCGACGGCGCCAGGAGCATGGCGGGAGCAATTTGCGACACCTCCAAGCCCATCACGGTTTGCAGCATGAGCGGCATATGGATACGCTCATCAATGGCTGGATGAGCGCACACCAGCATTAAATTCAAACGCGTGTCGGGAATTTGATTTGCTGCTGGCTGTTCTTTCTCAAGCAAGATCGTGACGGCTGGATCAACAGCCAGTTTGTGGTGTCGCGCAGCTTGCAACAACTGGCGCTTGGCCACAGTGAGCAGCCAAGCATCAGGATCTTGAGGAATACCCGAAGCGGGCCAATTCGCCAGTGCTTTTGCCAAGGCATCTGCCATGGCATCTTCAGCAGCCGCAACATCGCCCCACTTCCAAGCTAGCCAAGCCACGAGCCTGCCAAAAGAATGGCGTGCAGCGTGCTCGACGGCTGATTGAACCTGAGCACTCATCGCTGCAAGCTCAAATGAGCTTACTGAGCCGGCGGCGGTAACACCAAGCGAACCTCGGTGCTGCCAGTGGCCGCGTTCGGGCTACGCGCTGCCCAAGCAATTGCTTCATCCAAGCTGGGCACTTCGATAATGAAGTAGCCACCTAAATGTTCTTTGGTATCGGCATAAGGGCCATCATGGATTTGGCGTTTGCCTTCACGCAGACGAACCTGAGTGGCTGAATGTGCGGGATGCAGCCCCGCGCCGTTGACCACGATCCCAGCCTGGTACACGGCCCCAACATAGGCATTCCATGCGCCCCAATAGGTTTGTGCAGTTTCAGGATTGTCGCGCTGAGCAAAATCGGCCGCGGTCTCTTTGAACATGAGCATGTATTGCATAGTTAACTCCAAGAAAAGAAAAAATGACGACTTGCTCAAGCGGTGTGCCAAGCAGGCCTGCGAATTGCAGCAAGTTTTTCTTGCCCACCCTGCAGATGCATGACACACACCAGAACCGACATCCGTCACAAAGCTTTTTTTGAAACTAAACGGCTTAGCTCAATCGGGCGATCGGTGGCTCATTCCCACTCAATCGTCGCAGGGGGTTTGCCGCTGATGTCATATACAACTCGGTTAAATCCGCGCACTTCGTTGATGATGCGGTTCGACACTTTTGCTAGCAGTGAATGTGGGAGTTCTGCCCAGTGGGCGGTCATGAAGTCGGTGGTTTGTACTGCCCGGAGTGCGACGATGTTTTCGTACGTGCGGCCGTCACCCATGACGCCGACGCTCTTCACGGGGAGGAAAACTGCGAAGGCTTGGGCGGTGTTGTCGTACCAGGATTGCGGGCTGGAAGCGCTTCCCTCACCCGCTGCTCTCGCAGCGGCCTCTCCCAGAGGGAGAGGCAACACTACCGGCGTATTGCGCAGCTCTTCGATGAAGATCGCATCCGCGCGGCGCAGGAGGTCTGCGGCTTGGCGGGTAACTTCTCCGAGAATACGCACGCCGAGGCCGGGGCCGGGGAATGGATGGCGATAGACCATTTCGCGCGGCAGACCGAGGGCGACGCCGAGTTCGCGGACTTCGTCTTTGAACAGTTCGCGCAGCGGCTCAAGCAATTTGAGATGCAGCGTTTCTGGCAAGCCGCCCACGTTGTGATGACTCTTGATCGTGTTCGCTTTTTTTGTTTTTGCGTGCGCGCTTTCGATCACATCGGGATAGATCGTGCCTTGCGCGAGCCACTTGGCTTGCGGGAGTTTTTTCGCTTCGGCTTGAAACACTTCAACAAATTCGCGGCCGATGATCTTTCGCTTTTGCTCGGGATCGGTGACGCCTTTGAGATGCCCCATGAACTGTTCGCTTGCATCAACGCGAATGACCTTCACGCCTAAATTGTCAGCGAACATTTTCATGACCATATCGCCTTCGTTCAAACGAAGCAGGCCATGATCGACGAACACGCAGGTGAGTTGTTTTCCGATCGCACGATGAATGAGCGCGGCGGCGACACTTGAATCCACACCACCAGAAAGGCCGAGGATCACCTCTTCGCTGCCGACTTGTTCACGAATCTTCGCGACTGCGGTGTCGATGTAATTCGGCATCGTCCACGAAGGCGTTGCTTTGCACACATCGAGCACAAAGCGGGAGAGCATCGCTTTGCCTTGCTTCGTGTGTGTGACCTCGGGATGGAATTGCACCGCGTAATAGCCGCGCGATTCATCAGCCATGCCCGCGATTGGGCAGTTGCTGGTAGAAGCCATGAGCGAGAAGCCCGGTGGCATTTGCGTGACCTTGTCGCCGTGGCTCATCCAAACGTGAAGCAAACCGTGGCCAGCCGAACTTTTGGTGTCTTCAAGGCCTTCGAACAGCTTGGTATGACCGTGCGCGCGAAGCTCGGCATGACCGAACTCGCGATGGTCACTTGCTTCAACGCTCCCCCCCAGCTGAACCGTCATCGTGAACATGCCGTAACAAATGCCGAGCACCGGCACGCCTTGCGTGAACACGGCGGCGGGTGCGCGCAATTCATGCGCTTCGTACGTACTCGCGTGCGATCCGGAAAGGATGATGCCTTCCGGGTTGTATTCGTGAATGAACTCGTCGGATACGTCGTTGGGATGCAGCTCGCAATACACGCCCATTTCGCGCACACGACGCGCGATGAGTTGAGTGACTTGTGAACCGAAATCGAGGATGAGAATGCCGCGTGACATAGCGTTGCGTGCTTCGTAGAAACGGGTGGATTAAAAAGTGCTAGCTATCAGAAGCGCGAAGGGCCCACGAAGGGCCCTTGCGTCTACGCTTCAAATTATTTCTTTGGCGCGTCGGATTTAGCGGGTGCTTTCGGCGCTGCAGCCGGTGCGGGCGTAGCTGCCTTCGGCGGATCGGGGAGTTTCAGGTTTTCTTTCTTGAGCGCTGCATCAATCGCGTTATCGGCCTCTACAGCTAGCGAGTCAGCCCAACGCATGGCGGTTTGAATCGTTTCGGCGTTTACCTTCTGCTGCAGGCCAGTCATCTTTTTGCCAGTGGGGCTTTGGTAGAACTTAACGATCTCAGCAACTTCACCTGCAGTGAAAGCGTTGTGATACACGAGCGTAACCTGCTCGATCAGACCACCCGGGACATCGACTTTTTTGTCGAACACCGACTTCATGGCATCGCGCATGGCAACGAATCCCTTATCTGGAAATTTCGCATCGAGCTGGCGGACGCCTGCGACCATGCTCTGCACGCTGCTCGTTGCAATTTGCTCAGGGATCGCACGAATCCCCGTGATCTCGAGCAGCGTTTTGATATCAGCGCGTTTCGCTGCCGTGAGTTCGCCGCCGCCCGCAGAGGGCCCAGCCCCTTGCGCGAAAGCCAGGCTAAAGCTGGAGCAGAGCAGCATTACAGTAAACGTTGATAATACTTTTTTCATTTTCTTGCCCTGCATTAGTTTGGGTAACGCTAAAAAAGCCACGTCTAGTCGACGTGGTAATTCGGCGCTTCCTTGGTGATCTTCACGTCGTGAACATGCGATTCGCGGATTCCCGCAGACGTGATCTCAGTAAATTCCGCACGTTCGCGCATTTCGTCGAGCGTTGCGCAGCCGCAGTAATGCATCGATGCGCGCAGGCCGCCCTCCATTTGGAAAACGACATTGGTCACGCTGCCTTTGAAAGGCACTTGAGCTTCAACGCCTTCAGGCACGAGCTTCGCGGTGTTTGGATTGTTCGGCGCGCTGTCTTGGAAATAGCGATCAGCGCTTCCCTGTTGCATCGCGCCAAGACTTCCCATGCCACGGAAGCTCTTGTAGCTGCGGCCTTGGTAAAGCACGATTTCGCCCGGCGCTTCCTCGGTGCCAGCAAACATGCTGCCGAGCATCACGCTATTCGCGCCCGCTGCAATGGCCTTGGCAATATCACCAGAGAAGCGGATGCCGCCGTCAGCGATGAGCGGGATGCCAGTGCCCTTCAGGCCATTTGCAACGTCTGCGATCGCGGTGACTTGCGGTACGCCGACCCCAGTGACGATACGGGTCGTACAAATCGCACCAGGCCCAATACCCACTTTGACCGCATCAGCGCCAGCATCGGCGAGCGCTGATGCCGCTTCGCTTGTCGCGATGTTTCCGGCAATGATTTGTGAGTTAGGGTAGTGCTGTTTCGCCCAGCGCACGCGATCGATCACGCCTTTGGAATGACCATGCGCAGTATCGATCACCAAGAAATCAACGCCCGCAGCGATGAGCAATTCAACGCGCTCCTCAGTGCCTTCAGCAACGCCAACCGCCGCGCCGACCCGTAAGCGCCCGAGTTCATCTTTACACGCTTTCGGGTGCTCAGTCGTCTTGAGTATGTCCTTCACCGTAATCAATCCGCGCAGCTCGAACGCATCGTTCACGACGATGACGCGTTCGAGGCGATGTTTGTGCATCAGCGCTTTCGCAGTCTCAATGCTTTCGCCCTCTTTGACCGTGACCAGCTTCGGTGCGGGCGTCATGATCGCTGAAACGGGTTGATCGAGGTTGGTTTCGAAACGCAGATCGCGATTGGTGACGATGCCGACCAACTTCTTGCCGTCGAGGACGGGAAAGCCAGAGATACGATGTTCACGGTTGAGCGCGAGCACTTCGCGAACCGTGAGATTCGGTGTCACAGTGATCGGATCTTTCAATACGCCTGATTCATGGCGTTTGACGCGTGAGACTTCGAGCGCCTGTTGCTTCGCAGTGAGATTCTTATGGATGACGCCGACGCCGCCCGCCTGCGCCATTGCAATTGCGAGGCGCGATTCTGTGACGGTATCCATCGCCGCAGACACAAGCGGCAGATGCAACCTGATCCCGCGAGTTAGCGCGGAATCAAGAGATACATCGCGGGGAAGAACACTAGACTGGCCGGGGACGAGCAAAACATCGTCGAAGGTGAGTGCTTTGGCGCGAATGCGCATTTTTGATCCTCACAAAAACAGCATTATACGCGCCCCGCATCACCTCAAATCGGACGCGCTACACCGCGAACACGCTACTTCGCGGGAGCAGGTGTTCCACTAGCGGCATCAGCTTTTTTCGCGTCACCAATGCCTTTTTTAATCTCAACTTTGATTGAGTCTTTGAGGGCGGTCAGATACGCATTTGTCACGTCGGCACCGCTTTGTCCGGCCAAGCGTTGCGCAACGCCTTTAAGTTTTTCTCCAGTCGCGGCCTCCGCCTCAATCGCTTTCACGACTCGGACAACGCTGTAGCCGCCTGTATCGCTCGGCGCGCCAACGTAGGCGGGGCCCTTCGCGGTGTCCGCTGCGAACACTTGCTTGAGCAACGCTGCGTTAATTCCAGGCGCGCCGCTTTGGCGAGTGACTTTTGCAGGAGCGCCGAACACAAGCCCGGTCGCAGTTGAACCCGCAAGGAGCGCCTGGGTCTTCTCAGCGCCGTCTTTCGCTGCGAGCTCGGTAGCAGCCTTGCGCTGCAGCTGCAATTGAATTTGCGCCTTAACCTCATCGAAGGGACGAACTGCAGAGGCTTTGTGCTCGAGTACACGCGCCGAGATAAGCGCGTTGTCACCCAAATCTACCGCTTCGATATTGCGTTTCGAACTGAGGTTTGCAGGCGTGAAAACCGTTTGGGCGAATTTCTGGTTCCCCGCGCCAATCGCCTGGACCTGTGTGCGCGTGAGCCAATCGGTCTTTACAGGCGTAAGCTTTAAGTCAGCCGCGAGCTTAGCGAAGCTGTCAGACTCCTCGTACACGCGGTTTTGAAACTTGTCTGCGCTTTCGGCGAATTGCTTCGATGCGCGCGCTTGACGCACGTCGTTTTCGAGTTGCGTCCGAACCTCTTCAAACGGGCGCACACGTTCAGCCTTAACTTCGGTCAAACGAATGATGTGGATGCCGAACTCCGTCTCAATCGGCGCACTGACTTCGCCCGCCTTGAGCGCGAACATCGCATCGTCGAAAGGCTTGACCATCACACCACGCGCATTGAAGCCCAAGTCGCCGCCTTGTGGCGCTGAGCCTGGATCTTTTGATTCCGCTTTGGCGGCGTCAGCAAACTTCCCCGCGTCGGTGCCCACTTGTTTGATGAGCGCTTCGGCTTTGGTCTTTGCAGCAGCGAGTGAATCAGCTTTAAGCTTGCCTTTGTCATCTTTATCAACCGCGAGCAGGATGTGGCTCGCGCGACGCTCTTCAGGCGCAGAAAACTCTTTCTTTCGCTTTTCGTATTCGGCTTTCAATTCGTCGGCGGTCAGCGCGACACCTTTTGCGATATCAGACTGCGCTAACTTCAAGTACTCGATCTTCACTTGTTCTGGCGCACGATACGAATCGGGGTTTTTGTCGTACTCAGCGCGGATATCTGCGTCAGCCACTTGCACTTTTGGAAGATAGGCGTCGGGGGCCAGCGCTGCAATCTGAACTTCGCGCGCCTCTTCGGTAATACGCTGAAACGCTGCGGCTTGAGAATTGCCAACGAACGCAGCGCGTGAAATCGCGTCTTGCATGGGTTGCAGCGCCAAATCTTGGCGCAATCGTTGCTCGAAAACGAGCGGCGATTGACCGATACCCTTCAGTGCTTCGGCATAGCGCTCGGATGAGAACTTACCGTTTTCCTGAAACGCTGGGATTTCGAGTATCACGCGGCGCAGCTCCGCGTCTGGGGCCGTCAAGGACAGTTTCGTTGCGCGCTCGGAAAGGAGGCGCTGGTTAATAAGTCCGTCGAGCACCTGTTGCTTGACCTCAGGATTGTCAAACATCGCTGGGTCAAAATTTCGGCCCAGAATATTGCGCATCTGGTCTTGCTGTTGCCGGACAGCGTTCTCGAGATCGACCGGTGATATCGGCTGACCGCCAACGCGTGCCACATCTTGCTCATTCGACATATTGCGAACGTAGGAATCGACGCCTACGAAGGCAAATGGCAACACCATGAGCGCGAGAATCACCTGAACTACACGCTTATTCTTGTGAACGAAATCGTACATAGCTGCTACCTGGGAGTTCGGTCAGTGCTTCGACCGGGAGGCGCCGAATTCGTTTTCGTACGCCAGATGTAAAAAAGGCGAACCGAGGTTCGCCTTTTTCGGATTTGGTTGGCGGAGTGGACGGGGCTCGAACCCGCGACCCCCGGCGTGACAGGCCGGTATTCTAACCAACTGAACTACCACTCCGCTGAGCTTTCCTGTTGTGCAAGAACGCTTGGTGGGTGCTGAGGGGATCGAACCCCCGACATTCGCCTTGTAAGGGCGACGCTCTACCAGCTGAGCTAAGCACCCAAGCAACGAAACTGACTAATCAATCTCGCCACATGAGCCCGAAATTATACAACAAAAAAATCTATCAACTTTTGATCGCAACCCGATTAATTGATTTCGTCGCGAAGGCCCTTACCAGCGCGGAACTTCGGCACTTTAGCGGCCTTGATTTTGATCGCTTGACCGGTGCGTGGGTTGCGGCCGGTACGAGCAGTGCGCTTGCCGACATAAAAGCTACCGAAACCAACGATCGAAACACCATCACCCTTTTTCAGAGCAGCCGTGATTGCGCGAAGTGTTGCATCGAGCGCGCGACCTGCGGATGCCTTCGAACAATCGGAAGCCTTAGCAATGCTTTCGATAAGTTCAGCTTTATTCATTCTTACTATCCCCTTTCGCCATTCATTGACTTGAGAAAAAACTTAGACTCGGCAGCGCCAAAAATCTTCAAGGGCGCGAGTCTACTACGAAACCTCCGCATGCGCCTCTGCATGCGACTCCTACGCGAACAAGGTTAGTGTTTAACAACCGTGTCAGCAGATTCTGAACGTTCGGTCTTTGCGCCTTGCACAACAGACGTTTCGTCCTCAGGAAGTGCGACAGGCTCGCGTTCTAGCGCGCGTGCGAGCACCTCCTCGATCCATTTGACTGGAACGATTTCGAGGACATTTTTTACGTTCTCAGGAATCTCGACGAGATCCTTCACATTCGGCTCAGGGATCAACACCGTGGTAAGACCGCCTCGATGCGCCGCGAGCAATTTTTCCTTCAAACCACCGATCGGAAGTACCTCACCTCGCAATGTGATTTCACCGGTCATCCCGACGCTAGATTTCACAGGGATCCCCGTGAGCGCGGACACGATTGCCGTTGTGATAGCGATGCCAGCGCTCGGGCCATCCTTTGGAACAGCACCTTCGGGAAAGTGCAAATGCAGATCATGCTTCTCGTAGAAATCGGGCCGGATACCAAGGCGTTTCGCACGCGCACGCACGACTGACACTGCAGCCGCGACCGACTCTTGCATCACGTCGCCGAGCTTGCCAGTGTGGCGCACGTTGCCCTTGCCGGCGAGCGCGACTGCTTCGACCGTTAACAAATCGCCACCGACTTCTGTCCATGCGAGGCCGCTTACTTGACCCACACTATTTGACTTCTCTGCGAGGCCGAAGGTGTATTTGCGTACGCCCAAGTATTCATCAAGATTCGCGGCGTCAATCACGCCTTGCGCTTTATCTTTTTGGGTGAGCAACTTCTTTACCGTCTTGCGGCAAAGCTTCGAGATCTCGCGCTCAAGGGAGCGCACACCCGCCTCGCGCGTGTAGTAGCGCACGATGTCGCGAATGGCGGACTCGGTAACGTCGAGCTCGCCCGCCTTTACGCCGTTATTTTTCATCTGCTTGGGTAGCAGGTACTTCTGCGCAATACTGACCTTTTCGTCTTCGGTGTATCCCGAAAGGCGGATGATCTCCATTCGATCCAAAAGCGGTGCTGGCAAATTAAAGCTGTTTGCCGTGGCAACGAACATCACATCCGACAAATCGAAATCGACCTCGACGTAATGATCGGCGAAAGTGTTGTTTTGCTCTGGATCAAGCACCTCGAGCAATGCAGATGCCGGATCACCGCGAAAATCTTGCCCCATCTTGTCGATCTCATCGAGCAAGAAAAGTGGATTACGAACGCCCACCTTTGAGAGATTCTGAAGCACTTTGCCTGGGAGCGAACCGATGTAGGTGCGACGATGCCCGCGGATTTCGGATTCATCACGAACGCCGCCCAACGACATGCGTACAAACTTTCGATTCGTGGCGCGCGCAATCGACTGGCCGAGCGAGGTTTTACCGACACCAGGCGGGCCCACTAAGCAAAGGATTGGGGCCTTCACCTTATCAACGCGCTGTTGGATGGCGAGGTATTCGGTGATGCGCTCTTTAACTTTTTCGAGTCCGTAGTGATCTTCGTCCAAGACTTCAATGGCTCGGTTGAGATCCTTGGAAACTTTGCTCTTCTTCTTCCACGGCAGCCCGGTGAGGACATCAAGGTAGTTGCGCACGACCGTCGCCTCAGCCGACATTGGCGACATCATCTTCAATTTTTTCAGCTCAGCGGTGGCTTTTTCCATCGCCTCTTTGGGCATGCCGCTGGCTTTGATCTTTTTCGAAAGCTCTTCAATTTCAGCTTGGTCTTCCGATTCGCCCAGCTCTTTTTGAATCGCCTTCACCTGCTCGTTCAAGTAATACTCGCGCTGGCTTTTCTCCATTTGGCGCTTCACACGCCCGCGAATGCGCTTTTCTACTTGCAGGATGTCGATTTCAGCTTCGATGAGCCCCATCAAATGTTCGATTCGACGAGCAACCGAGGCGAGCTCAAGTACTTCTTGCTTTTGCTCAAGCTTCAGTGGCAAATGCGCAGCGATCGAATCCGCGAGGCGTCCGCCATCGTCGATTCCACTCATCGAGGTAAGAATCTCGGCCGGGATCTTTTTGTTGAGCTTTACGAACTGATCAAAGTTCGCAAGCAACGCCCGTCGCAACGCCTCAACTTCAGCGGCACGCTCTTCATCGGGAGAAATCGGTGTTGCAGTTGCGGAATAAAACTCGCCCGCGTTTGTTGGCGCGATCACGTTGGCGCGATGCAACCCTTCAACTAAAACCTTGACCGTGCCATCGGGCAGCTTGAGCATCTGCAGCACGGTTGCCACGCAGCCAATCGAATGCAGATCTTCGGGGGCAGGATCATCTTTCGCAGCCGATTTCTGTGCCACCAGGAGAATATGCTTGCCCGATTCCATCGCGACTTCGAGCGCTTTGATCGATTTCGGACGCCCAACGAAGAGCGGAATCACCATGTGCGGAAATACCACTACGTCGCGCAGGGGCAGCAATGGATAGCTAATCGGCTCGTCACTCATTTTTACATCCTAACTCCGACATTTATCGCCCAATTTCGATGGGGCGCGCGGAGATAAAAAACATCTTTCAATCAATCAGATTTCATCTCGTTAACTTCCGTTATTCGCGGGCTAGCGACACAAAGCTTTCAATCTGATACCAGGCTGCGGGTTGCGTGAGACGACCTCACGCCCACCCAGCGCCTTTTCATTTAAGCAACTTTGGCTGGATCGCCGAATATCAAGAGCGGCGTTCCTTCTTTTTCGACGATTGCCTCATCAATCACAACGCGCTCAAGGTTCGCCATCGATGGCACATCGTACATGGTGTCGAGCAGCATCACTTCCATAATTGATCGCAAGCCGCGAGCACCGGTGCGCCGTTTCAGTGCGCGCTTGGCAATAGCCGCCAGCGCTGACTCCCGAATCTCAAGGTCAACGCCTTCCAGGCGAAACATCTTCTGATATTGCTTCACCAGCGCGTTCTTCGGACGCACCAGGATGTCAATCAGCGCTACTTCATCGAGCTCGTCTAGCGTAGCCACGACCGGGAGACGCCCGACCAATTCCGGAATCAAACCAAAACGAATCAAATCATCTGGCTCGGTGTCGCGCAAAAGCGCGCTAATTGTTGCGCGATCATCTGGCGCGACCACGTCGGCACCAAAGCCAATTCCGCTTTTCACACTGCGTTGACGAATGATGCGTCCGAGCCCTTCGAATGCACCGCCCACAATGAAAAGAATATTCGACGTGTTGACCGTTACGAACTCTTGGTTCGGATGCTTACGACCGCCCTGCGGAGGCACCGACGCGTTGGTGCCTTCAATCAGTTTCAGCAAGGCTTGTTGTACGCCTTCGCCCGAGACATCGCGGGTGATCGAAGGATTTTCGCCCTTGCGCGAGATCTTGTCGATTTCGTCGATGTAGACGATTCCGCGCTGCGCGCGTTCGACGTCGTAATCACACGTTTGCAGGAGCTTTTGAATGATATTTTCGACGTCTTCGCCAACATAGCCCGCCTCGGTAAGCGTCGTGGCATCAGCAATCACGAAGGGCACGTCGAGCAGCTTTGCCATCGTCTGCGCGAGCAAAGTTTTGCCGGAGCCGGTTGGCCCAACTAGAAGGATGTTGCTTTTCGCGAGTTCGACATCATCGTTCTTGCCATTGGCTTGGTTCGATTCGATGCGGCGGTAGTGGTTGTATACCGCCACAGAAAGGATTTTTTTCGCCTTTTCCTGCCCAATGACGTATTGGTCGAGGTGCTCGCGAATTTCGTGCGGTGTGGGCAAAGAGCGGCCGCTGCTTGTTTTGCCGCTGCGATCGGTGGCTGCCTCTTCCTTGATGATGTCATTGCACAAATCGATGCACTCGTCGCAAATGAACACCGACGGACCGGCAATCAACTTACGCACTTCGTGCTGACTCTTGCCGCAGAACGAGCAATACAACAGTTTGTCGTTACCAGTTTTTTCAGCCATGGGTTCTTATCTCTCTTTCGCGACGAACGCTGCGCATCCGGCCTCTGCCCTCATGCGCACTCGCATTTGCTCTGAAATATTCCTAGATTCAGTGTAGCGCTTCCCGCGCGAGCGCGCACCGGAAATCCCGGCTCGCGCTTCGCTGGCAAACGATGTGTGTGATTGCGGTGACTTACGCGACGAACGCCGTCAAAATATGTCGCGAGCATGCGGACAGGCCGCGAGCGCGAGACGCGGTTGGCGATCAAGTGAGTTGCGTCTAACGTACGCCACAGCGGGCGACCAGCGCTTGACGAGAATAAGCCGCGCCTCGACGAATCAGGCAGCTTCCGCTCGCGTTTGCAACACGCGGTCAACCATCCCAAACTCAAGCGCCTCGGTGGCCGTCATGAAGTTATCGCGGTCAGATGCGCGATCAACCTCATCCACGGTGCGGCCGGTAAAGGTCGCCATGTGTTCGTTATAACGTTTTTTCAGATTGACGATGTACTTCGCATGTCGCTCGATATCTGACACCTGACCCGAGAATCCGCCAGAAGGTTGATGGATCATGACGGTGGAATTTGGTAACGCGAAGCGCTTGCCTTTGGTGCCAGCCGAAAGCAAGAATGCGCCCATCGAAGCTGCCATACCGGTACAGAGCGTGCTGACATCCGGTTTAATGAAGCGCATCGTGTCGAAAATCGCCATTCCTGCTGATACAGAGCCGCCGGGCGAATTGATATAGAAGCTAATGTCTTTGTCCGGGTTCTCCGACTCCAAAAACAAGAGCTGCGCTACGATCAAGTTCGCAGTTTCATCGGTGACGGGACCGACTAAAAAAATGACGCGCTCTTTGAGAAGGCGCGAATAAATATCGAACGCGCGTTCACCACGACCGCTTTGTTCGATCACCATCGGCACAAGGCCCAAGGCCTCAGGCGATTGGAAATTAGTTTGGGCAGTCGGTGGAGTCCAGATACTCATGGGATTACTTTCAGCGTAACAACGCGATAACTCGGATGTGGCGCTACTCTACCCGAATTCAACTGCCCGGCTTTGATTACGCAGCTTGACCGATCAGCTCCGAAAAGCTGGTGGCCTTGTCATTCACTTTCGCGTTCTTCAGCACAAAGTCAACAACGTTTTGCTCGAGCGCAATCGCTTCGAACTCGCTCAGACGCTTCGGATCTTGGTAATACCAAGCAACCACTTGCTCTGGCTTTTCGTAGCTCTGCGCTTGCTCTGCAAGCAGCGCCTTTACTTGATCGGGCGTCGCCTGAAGATTCTTGCTACGAACCAGCTCACCAACGATGAGCCCCATCGCAACACGCTCTGTGGCTGCTGGCTCAAATGTTGAGGGCGACACCTGCGCAGCCTCACCTTTTGCGCCGCGCGACTGCAGTTCTTGCGATGCATTCTGCGCCATGCGCTGTGCTTCTTCGGCAATCAGCGAGCGTGGAATCTCAACATTTGCTTGTGCGCGAAGCGACTTGAACACTTGCTCACGTACGGCTTGGAAAACGCGACGCTTGCGCTCAAGTTCGAGATTCGATTTCACTTCTTTGCGAAGCTCAGCGACGTCACCGCTCGGTACACCGAACGCTTTCACGAAATCAGTGTTCACCTCAGGCAGCACTGCCGCAGCGACGTCTTTCGCGGTCAGCGAGAACGTTGCGGTTTTACCAGCAACGTCTTTCCCAAAATAGTCAGCGGGGAAGGTCAGATCGAAGCTGCGCGATTCGCCTTTTTTGAGACCACGTGCAGCAGTTTCGAATTCAGGCAACATGCGGCGCTCGCCGAGCACCATTGTGAAATCGTTCGCGGAGCCGCCCTGGAATTCCTGTCCGTCGATCACGCCCTTGAAATCAACGATCAACCGATCGCCATCTTCGCTCGCGCTGTCTTTTGGCGTGTAGGTCACGCGTTGTTTACGCAGCGTGTCAATGGTGCGATCAATGTCGGCGTCAGTGATCTCGACCACCGGGCGCTCAACGTTCATCGCGCTTAAGTCACCAAACGACACCTCTGGGAACACTTCAAACGTTGCCACGAATTCGAACTTGGTCTGGTCTGCCGGGTTCGGCAGCGGCTCGACGCGCGGGGTGCCCGCAACGCGAATTTGATTCGCATCGACAACCTCGCCGAACGATCGATTGATCTCGTCGCCGAGCACTTCGCTACGCACTTGTGGGCCGTACGTCGACGAAACCATCTTCATCGGCACTTTGCCAGGACGAAAGCCCTGCATCTTCACCGTGCGGGCGATTTTCTTCAGACGCGATTCGGTTTCCGAATTCACGCGCTCGACGGGAATTGCCATCGTGAAACGGCGCTCAAGGGTACTGATTTGCTCAATAACGGTGGACATAGCGTTGATTTCCGTGGCGCTCACGCTCGAAGCGAGGCGCCGCTCGTAGTTCTGAAGAACGGTTGGGCTTAGTTGAGCTGCAGCGACTCAATGCGCTGCAAACAAACAACCATGGTGCGGATGAAGGGACTCGAACCCCCACGCCTTTCGGCGCTGGAACCTAAATCCAGTGCGTCTACCAATTCCGCCACATCCGCAAAACGTTAAATTATAGCTTTGGCGCGTAACGGCGCAGACGTGCGGTGCACTTTCCTCTATGGCGGTTGACAATCATTATGAAAACTTTCCGGTTGCTTCGTGGTTGATCCCGCGAGGAAAGCGCCCGGCCGTCGCGGCCTTGTATCGATTCGCTCGGGGCGCGGATGATTTGGCGGACGAAGGGGACGCGTCGCCAGCGGATAGACAATCGCACCTAGACGATGTTTTATTCGGGCTAGATTGCATTTTCAGCCAAGTACCCACTAACAATAAAATCGCCTCTTATGCCAAGTACTTTAAGGACAAAGAGGACTTAGGTGTTTCTTCAGCGCCATTCAAAGCGCTTGTATCCGCCTTTCGGCAAGACGTTGAAAAAACGCGCTACCAGGATCGCGCTGAGCTGCTCGATTACGCAGACCGCTCCGCAAATCCGGTCGGACGCGTGATGCTTGCAATCTTTGGCGTGAAAAGCGCGACCGCACACCGCGCAAGCGATGCTATTTGCACGGCACTGCAGTTGATCAATTTTTGGCAGGATGCGAGTGTTGATATCGAAAAAGGCCGCATTTATGTGCCGCAGAGTGAGTTCGCGAAGCACTGCGTCGACGCCATCGATTTTCCGTCCCATCCGAAGCATCGCGAGCTCATGCGCGCGCAGTACGAGCACGCAGAAACGATGCTCTGGAGCGGCTGCTCGTTGCTGCGCGAACTGAACGGTCGGTTTCGCATCGAAATCGCGTTCACGATTGCTGGCGGCGCCCGTATTCTGGAAAAAATTGAAGCAAATGACTACGACGTGACCAAGCGCCCCACCCTTCGCTGGTACGATTCGGCGCGACTTACGTGGCTTGCGCTTAAAGCGCTGCGGATGTCGAAGACGGCGGCGATACCTCCGAAATTGATTTGACTGAACCCGGCGTTTCTTTGACGCAGATTACGCTGATTGCGCAGATTGACGCAGATTATTGGAAGCAGAGTCAACCACTTATGATTCGAAAAACGAGTCACGAAACAAGGCGCGAATACTAATCAGCGTTCTTCTGCGAAATCAGCGTAATCTGCGTCAAAAAAAACTCAACCCAAGCACGACCGTGACCCCCGATCAATACTGCGAAAACAAGGCCTCTCAGTCGGGTTCGAGCTTCTACTACGCGTTTCGGTTTCTGCCGCCTGAAAAGCGTGCAGCGATCACCGCGTTCTACGCGTTTTGCCGAGAAGCGGATGATCTGGTCGACGAAGTCAGCGATACGAACGTCGCGCGCACGAAGCTCCTGTTTTGGCGAAAAGAGATTGACGCCCTCTATGCCAACGCGCCACAGCATCCCGTCACCAAGGCACTGCAGCGTCACGTCGTGCCGATGCGCTTGCCGCAACAGGCATTTCACACGGTGCTCGACGGTATGCAGCAGGATCTTGAAAAGACGCGATACCTCGATTTCAACGAACTTAAACTTTACTGCTATCAAGCGGCAGGCGTCGTCGGCGAGGTGAGCGCGAGGATTTTCGGGATTGACTCGCCCGAGAATCCGAAAACGCTCGAATATGCACGCACAATGGGCGAAGCGCTGCAGCTCATGAACATCATTCGCGACGTGGGCGAAGATGCTAGGCGCGGACGAATCTATCTGCCAAGCGACGATCTTGTTCGCTTTAACGTGTCAGTAGCAGACATCTTGCAATCGCGCTCAACGGACGCGTTCAAGGCGATGATGCAGTTTCAATACGAGCGCGCGTCGGCAACCTACGACCGCGCGCTGGCCGTGTTGCCCGCTGAAGACAAGCGCGCGCAAAAACCCGGGCTCGCGATGGGCGCTATTTATCGCGCACTCCTCGAAGAGATCAAACGCGATGGTTTCGGCGTCCTCGAACGCCGCGTGTCGCTCACGCCAGTGCGAAAACTTTGGATTGCCTGGAAAACGGTGACGTTCGCGTGAACCCGTCGACACGCCGCTGGATTCGAGCATGAAACGCGTCGCGATCATTGGCGCGGGTTGGGCGGGGTGCGCGGCTGCGCTCACGCTGGCGCGGGCGAATGCAAATGCGTCCGCACGCGGAGAGAAGCCAACGAGCATTACCGTGTTCGAAGCCGCGAAAACGCCTGGGGGTCGGGCGCGCCGCGTAGACAAAGGCGAGCGCAGCTTTGACAACGGCCAGCACTTACTGTTAGGCGCCTACACGCGCTCGCTCGAGATGATTCGTTCGCTGCATGGCGCGCGATTGCACGAGGTGATCGACCAAAGGCCGCTCGCACTCGTGGCGGCACCGGGTAACCCGGAGCGTATTTCGGTGCAAGCGAAACGTTTGCCCGCACCGCTCCACTTGCTGCATGCGATGCTGACGGCGCGCGGCCTCACGATTTCTGACAAGTTAAGCATCAACCTGTGGTGCGCACGAACGCTTTACGGCTCGCTCGATTCGACGGCGCACGCGAAGCAAACGGTTGCAGAGCTCATCAAGACCCAGCCAGCACGCGCGAAAACCTGGCTGTGGGAGCCGCTCTGCGTGGCGGCACTCAACACGCCCGCTGAACGTGCGAGTGCGAGTGTCTTTGTTGAGGTTTTGCGTCGATCATTTCTCGGCACTGCCGAGGCAAGCGATTTAGTGATTCCCCGCGTCGATCTATCGGCGTTGTTGCCGCAGCCCGCGCTTGAAGCAGTGGTCCGGCTCGGCGGCGAGGTAAGGCTGGGCGAGCCAGTAAACAAGATTTCACCCGGCAGCGATGGAAGCGGCAAAACGCGCATCGTTCTGCGCGAACGAGACGAAGTTTTCGATGACGTAATCGTCGCCGTCGGCCCGCAACACATTGATCGGCTCCTAGACGATTGCCCACGATGGATTGGGGCGAAAGCGACGTTAAGTAGTTTTTCGTATGAGCCTATTTCCACGCTTCATTACGAATTCCTCGCGGGGCTAGACCCGGAAAGCTCACCGATGCTGATGCTCGACGGTGAGCCGGGCCAGTGGCTTTTTTCGCATCGCCTCAGCAATGGGCAAGTGCGCGCAAGTGTGGTGATCAGTGCACACTATCGAGAAGGTAATGCGGATGAGCTACTCGCCGATGGGCTCGCTCAACTCAAACGAAGCTTTCCCGTCACAAAGCCGCTTTGGCAGCAACTTATTACAGAAAAGCGCGCCACCTACGCTTGCACGCCGGCACAGACTGCGAAATTGCGCGCGATCCCAAAGTCAATCGGCGGCGTTCATTTCGCAGGCGACTGGTGCGTTCCTGAACTCCCCGCAACGCTTGAGGCTGCAGTGATATCGGGCGAAAATGCAGCCCGACAAATCATCGAATCTTCGCATGGCTAGTGTTTTTACGTACGGCTCGTTGATGTTTCCAGACGTTTGGCAGCGCGTCGTTCTCGGCGACTATCAATCAAGCATTGGAACCATTCACGGCTTCCGCCGCGTCGGAGTGAAGGGCGGCGAGTATCCCGCGCTCATCATCTGGAAAGACGCACCACGTCTGGCCGGGCGCGTTTACTTCGACGTCTCGGATGCGGACATCGCACGCCTAGATCACTTCGAAACAACGCGGTATGCGCGGGTGAGCGTTGCGGTCACGGTTAACGAGAGCGCAACCGTTGCGGATGCCTATCTTGCGCTCAATCACTCCGAGCTCACCGATCAAGACTGGGACCCCAACGCGTTTGAACGCAACGGTCTTGAACGGTTTTTGAAGACTTATGTTGCGCAGCACGCGCCGTAGTCAAAAAAAACGCCGCAAGCGCGGCGTTTTTTATTTTCAGAATGGCTACGTTAGACGTGAACCTCTCTAGACCGAGGTAGAACTACTCGCTTGCGGCTCAGGTTTCGCCTCAACAGGCACTTCCGGCTTTGACTCGGTAGTCGCCACTGGCGTGTTCCCGGGGCCGCTGCCCGGGGAGCCGGGCGTGTTGTAACTCTTGGTGGCGCGCACAGGGCGACCTGCCATGATGTCACCCACCTGATCTGCGTCGATCGTTTCGTACTCCATCAACGCTGCAGTCATGGCTTCAACCTTGCTCGCGTTGTCCGTGAGGATTTTGGTCGCCACCGCATACTGCTCGTCGATGATGCGGCGAATCTCGCTATCCACTTTTTGTAGCGTTTCCTCGGACATGTTGCGAGTCTGCGTGACACTTCGGCCAAGGAATACTTCGCCTTCATTGTCCGCATACACCATCGGGCCGAGTACATCGCTCATGCCGTAGCGTGTGACCATGTCGCGGGCAATTTGTGTTGCGCGTTCGAAGTCGTTCGACGCGCCGGTTGAGATGTTTTTAACAAACAGATCTTCAGCGATACGTCCGCCGAACAGTACGGCGAGTTGCGTGAGCATTTGGTCTTTGTAGAGCGAAATACGATCACGCTCAGGCAATTGCCACGTCACGCCCAATGCGCGGCCACGCGGAATAATCGTGACTTTATGCACAGGATCTGCTTTTGGCAGGCTCGCTGCGACGATCGCGTGGCCCGACTCGTGATACGCGGTGGCACGTTTCTCATCTTCAGTGAGCACCATCGATTTACGCTCGGCACCCATGTAAATCTTGTCTTTGGCCTTCTCGAAGTCTTCCATGTCGACCAGGCGTTTGTTGCCGCGTGCTGCAAAGAGCGCTGCTTCGTTCACCAAGTTCGCGATATCAGCGCCCGAGAAGCCGGGGCAGCCGCGGGCCAACACGTGTGCGTTCACATCGCCCGCAATCGGGACCTTGCGCATATGCACTTGCAGAATCTGCTCGCGTCCACGAATGTCGGGCAGCGGCACAGTCACCTGGCGGTCAAAGCGGCCTGGGCGCATCAGCGCTGGATCGAGCACGTCAGGGCGGTTCGTTGCAGCGATTACGATCACGCCTTGATTGCCTTCGAAGCCATCCATTTCTACGAGCATTTGGTTCAAGGTCTGCTCACGCTCGTCGTTTCCGCCGCCTAGGCCAGCACCACGCTGACGGCCTACGGCATCGATCTCGTCAATGAAGATGATGCACGGCGCATTTTTCTTGGCTTGTTCGAACATGTCGCGAACGCGCGCCGCGCCCACACCGACGAACATCTCAACGAAATCCGAACCGGAAATCGAGAAAAACGGCACCTTCGCCTCACCCGCAATCGCTTTGGCGAGCAAGGTCTTACCGGTACCCGGTGAGCCCACCATCAATACGCCACGCGGAATGCGTCCGCCTAGCTTTTGGAATTTACTCGGGTCTTTCAAGAAGTCAACGATCTCGGTCACCTCTTCCTTGGCCTCATCGCAACCTGCGACATCGGCAAACGTGATCGAGTTATTGTTTTCATCGAGCATCCGCGCGCGCGACTTGCCAAAGCTGAACGCGCCGCCTTTACCGCCGCCTTGCATCTGGCGCATCATGAAGATCCACGCGCCGATGAGAAGAAGAATTGGGCCAAACGAGAACAGGATGGTGGAGAGCAGTGACTGTCCTTCCTCAGGCCGGCCGGAGAACTTCACGTTGTACTTAATCAAATCATTGATCAGGTCTTTGTCATAGCCACCGGGCACGTTGGTCGCCTTCATGCCGTCCGCCGTTTTGTACACGACGCGCCGACCTTCGACATCGGCCTCAGTGATACGCCCGCCGCGAAGCTCTTCGATGAATGTGGAGTAGGCCACTGCATCCGACTTTTTGCCTTTGTCGAATTGCTGCACGACCGTCAATACGACCAAGCCGATGACGAGCCAGATCGCAATGTTTTTCATCATGTTGTTCACGGATTTAGTTCTCCTGGAACGTGTCGTTGCTAAACGCTGCAACTTGGCACTTCCTAACCATTAATGATTTTAAGGTGGTGCGCCTGTTTTCAAGGTCGGGTAGACGCCGACTGTGCACTCAACATTTAGACGCCATTTGGCGACAAAACCGATTGCTGTCGCAGCCGGGGCGGCATTTCAACGCGCTGCCGGTCTACTGAACAGCGCGTTCGGTCTCGGAGAACCAACGATGGCTCGTAGTGGGTAAATTTACTTACAGCTTACTTAATAAGGGCTAAGTTCGATTAATCAATAAAGTCGTTATTTGATAAAATCATTGGTTAGTCCTCAACCAATCGTTGAATAATTGAATTTTTTATTCGCGCAATCGTCGTGACGACGGATGGGTCCAACGTCACCTTAATGCAACGTCGAGTGCGAATTTCGCTATTTCGGACCGGTCGCGAGCAAGAAAATCTCCGCGCTGCGGTCTCGTGACGCGTCAGGTTTGCGAGTGACCACGGTCTTGAATTGTGTTTTCAGTTGGTTGAAAAACTCTTGATAACCCGGCCCCTGGTACGCCTTGGTCAGAAAACGCCCTTCTGGCGTCAGGTGCGCGAGCGCAAACTCCGCCGCCATTTCGCACAGCCCGATTGAGCGCGGGCCATCGATCGCGGACACGCCGGTCATGTTTGGCAACATATCGCTCAAAACGACGTCTACTTTCGCGCCGCCGAGCATCGACTCCAACTGCGCAAGCACCGCATCATCGCTAAAGTCGCCCTGCAAAAATTCAACGCCCGCCATACCTTGCATGTCGAGTAAATCGATCGCGATTACGCGGCCCGCATTTTTCGCCGCCCCCGCGTTCACCCGCTTCACCACCGCTTGACACCAACTGCCGGGGGCCGAGCCCAAATCCACCACCACCATGCCGGGACGAAAGAGCTTGTCTTTGTTATCCACTTCGATCAGCTTGTACACCGCACGCGAGCGATAGCCCTCGGATTTGGCGCGCAGCACATAGGGGTCATTGACATGCTCGACGAGCCAGTCTTTATTCGATTTGTGGCGCTTTTGGGAGGGGTTGAGCACGGTACGCTTTTTTCTGCGGGAAACACAATTGAGTACGAGCATCCATTTTTGCGCATTCGCTCCACTGCGCTTCGCCTGAATGCGAGCTGTACGCGCGATAATTAGGGCAAACCACGAAAGTAATGACCATGACACTCTCCTCAAACCTCGCCTCGGGCGCGCGCCGCGCATTGCGCGCAGCCGCCCACCACCTTGATCCGGTGGTGATGATTGGCGATAAAGGTCTGACTGCCCCTGTGCTCCACGAAATCGACGTTGCGCTAACCGCGCACGCGCTGATCAAAGTGCGCGTTGCCTCCGATGACCGCGCTGTGCGCGAAGCGTTCATGGCAGAAATCTGCGAAAAGCTCGCCTGCGAAAGCGTTCAGCATCTTGGCAAATTGCTGGTGCTCTGGCGCAATCAGGATGACGGCAACGCGGAGCTCGACGCTGAGGTGGTGGTCGCCAATACGAAACCCGGATCTCGCGCGCGTGGCCAGCGCGCCAAACTGCCGGCGAGTGCCGAGACTAAAGACAGCGGCTTTGTGCGCCCGACAGATCGCGATCCTCGCCCACGCGAAGGTGGCTACAACCCACGTGGCGCTGCGCGCGGCAGTGATCGCGGCGAAGCCCGCGCACCACGAACGGGTGGCTATGCGCGCAGCGAAGGCGGTGGCGGCAGCGGCTACCCGCGCGGCCCGCGCACTGGCGAGAGTCGTGCGCCGTATTCGCAAGGCCGAGGTGATGGCTACGCGCCTCGCAGCGCACCGCGCACCCGCACGAGTTCGGGTGAGCCAGGCAGCGCGGCTCCCGCCAGCGGTCGCTTTCGTCGCAGCGACGATGCACCGGCACCAGATACGCGTACGCCGCGCGAAGGCTGGGCACCGCGCGGACGGCGCGGTGCTGACCGGAATCAAACTGGCGGCGCAGAACGCGATAGCAGTTCGCGCGGTTTTGGGGCCGCGAGGTCGCCGCGTGGGGGCGATTCCGGCGCAAACGGTGCCTCGGGCGAAGGCTTCAGCGGCCGCAGCCGCGCGCCAGCGGGTACAGGCTACGGCAGCTCGCGCAGCGAGGGCTCGCGCGGTTACGGTGGCGCGGGCGGTGGCGCCAGCAGCGGCGGTGGACGTTGGGGCTCGCGCGAAGGCGGAGCCGCACCCCGTTCACGTGGCGCTACGGGTGGTACGGGCGGTACGGGCGGCGCGGGTGCCGCACCGAAGCCACGCGCGCGTCGGCGACTTGGCTAGAGCAAAAAAAACGACCTCAAACACGCGCCGCATCGGCGCTGAGCGCACCGCTTAGCCAGCCAAATTGAGCGCATATAGCGCGCATTTGAGCTGCGCTTCTGGAGGTAACGTCACATCGATGCATATCGCAGCGCTCGGCCGCTCAAGCGCGTCGAACTGCGATCGCAATAGCGCTTCCGGCATGTAGTGGGACGTGGTAGCACTGCGCTCGCGAATACGCGCGGCAATCGTTTCGTAGTCCCCATCAAGAAATATGAGCCGCGTTGCCTCAATACCGCGAAAAATTTCTTCTCGGTAACTCGCTTTCAACGCCGAACATGCCAACACAACCGGGCCCGCCGGGGCACCCGAGCCATCCGTGTCATCCGTGTCATCCGTGCCATTCGGACTCGCGCAAGCAAGCGCGTCAATGGCGTCACCGCGCGTATCCGTTGCGGCATATGAGTGAAGTAGGCGATTCAGCGCTCTGAGCCATGGCGCTCTGTCCGCATCAGTCAGCGGCACCCCCGCCCGCATCTTCGCAACACTCGCAGGATCGTGGAAATCATCTGCATCATACGCTTTGCCGTTTAAAACGATCGCCAAATTGTTAGCAAGCGTAGTTTTACCGCTTCCCGATACTCCCATAACAACAATTGCTAGCCCCTGATTTTTACGGGTTAGCAGCTTGTAGCTAGTAGCAGTTTCAATAGCTTCCAAAGCGTCGTGGTTCCTGGCCAATAAAACTGCGAGTGTATGGGGAGTGGATCGAGTTCATAGGGCGCGCATTGATCAACGACAAGTAGGCGTCCGGTCCATGCGGTGCGGCATTTATTTTGTCGCTTGCGCCGACCCGTCAATCATCATATGATAACCACAAAGACGTAATTTAAATCACCGAGTGTTTATCAAAAACGTACACGGCAACACGCTCGATCATCTGGGTGTAGAAATCCTCTCCGGCCGCTACGCCGTGGGCGCGAGCTTGCCACCCGAGCCAATGCTCTGCACCGAGCTCGGCGTATCACGCACGGTCGTACGCGAGGCGGTAAAGTCGTTGGTGGCTAAAGGCATTATTTCGACCGGCCCCAAGGTTGGAACGCGCGTGCTGCCCGAAGACCGCTGGAATTGGTTTGATCCCGATGTGATTACATGGCAATCACGAATTGGTCTCACCGCCGATTTTCTGCGGGATTTACAAGAGATGCGTCGCATCGTTGAACCCGCAGCAATTCGTCTCGCCGCAGAGCGCGCAACGAACGAAGACCTCGCTGCCGCCGAGGCCGCATACGAGGGCATGCGCCGCGCCATTGAAGAAGGTGGTGACTACGTCACCCACGACTTGCGCTTTCATCAAGCGCTCTTGCTCGCCAGCCGAAATCGCATGATGGTGCAGATGACCAAAGCGCTCTCTGCGCTTTTGCGTACGAGCTTTGAAATTTCGACGAAGCGAAAAGATGGGCCGCGTAGCTCGTTGCCGCTTCATCGCGCAGTACTAGACGCAGTGGTTGCAAGAGATCCACGACGTGCGGAGAAAGCGATATTGCGTTTGATCGACGGCGCACATGACGATATCGAAGAGATTCTCAACTCTCGTCGAAAGTTACCGCGCCTCGACCAGCCGGCGCCCCAGATTCGAGTCGCTTGAGCGACCAAGAATAGAGAACCCGAAGGAGGGATGACTTTGCAACGAGTAATCGATTATTTCTTCAAGACGCTTGAACTGCTCGTGGTGCTCTGCCTGCTCGCGATGGTAGTGATGGTTTTCGGCAATGTGCTCATGCGCTACCTGTTCAATTCGGGCATCTTGATTAGCGAAGAGCTCTCGCGCTACGCCTTCATTTGGTTGACCTACTTGGGGGCGATGATTGCGATGCGAGAAGGCGGCCACCTCGGTGTGGATACGCTCATCAAGCATCTGCCTCTCTTTGGGAAAAAATTTTGCTTCTTTCTGAGCGAAGCGCTGATGCTCTTTTGCAACGCGCTCTTTTTCTGGGGCACGTTCAAGATGCATGATTTGCAAGTGACCAACATCTCCCCGGTCGCCGGATTGAGCATGATTTGGATTTACGGGTTGGGCTACGTCGTCGCGCTAGTGATGGGCGCGATCAACGTATCGAAGCTCTTCGCGCTGTTTACGGGAAAACTGACAGAGACGGAACTCGTTCAAGTGGTCGAAGCCGAAGGGCTCAAAGAAGCCGAAGCACACATTGCCTCAGACCCGTCAGGCAGCGCGAACAAAGGAGCGCGAGCATGACCGTCGCCGTCTTTGTTTTTTCGCTGATGGGCGCGATGGCGCTGGGGATGCCGATCGCATACGCGTTGCTTGTTTGCGGCGTGTGCTTGATGGCTTATCTCACAGGCACGGGCGTACTCAACGCATTTGACGCGCAAATACTTGCGCAGCGTTTTGTGGATGGTGCCGATAATTTTCCGCTGCTAGCCGTACCGTTCTTTCTGTTGGCCGGCGAATTCATGAATGCGGGCGGCCTGTCAAAACGCATCGTCAATCTCGGTGTTGCCTGGGTTGGACACTTTCGTGGCGGGCTGGGTTACGTCGCGGTAGTCTCAGCCATCATCATGGCCTCACTTTCCGGCTCTGCCGTCGCAGATACGGCAGCGCTCGCCTCAATCCTCATTCCGATGATGCGACAAGCGGGCTATGACGTGAGTCGTTCTAGCGGACTGATTGCTGCAGGCGGCATCATCGCGCCTGTGATTCCGCCCTCAATCGGCTTCATCATTTTCGGCGTCGCCGGTAACGTTTCCATCACAAAGCTCTTCCTCGCGGGCATCGTGCCCGGCATCATGATGGGAATTGCCATCGGTATCGCTTGGTGGTGGGTGGCGAAGCGAGAAAACGTACTGCCTGCGCCGAAGATGCCTCTCGCTGAGCGTCTAAGAGTCACGGCCAACAGCATCTTTGCGATCGCACTTCCCGTCATCATTATTGGCGGCATGAAAGCGGGCATGTTTACGCCGACAGAAGCAGCCGTGGTGGCCGCTGTCTACGCGTTTATCGTTGGCATGTTTATCTATCGTGAGATGAAGTGGTCGCAAATTTACGGCCTCTTCCTCGCCGCAGGAAAAACCACGGCAGTCGTCATGTTTTTGGTATCCGCTGCGATGGTAAGCGCGTGGCTCATCACAGTTGCAAATATTCCCTCAGAGATTGCTGACATGCTTGCGCCGTTCATGGACAACAAGATGCTCTTGATGTTTGTGATGATGGTGTTGATCGTAATTGTCGGGACAGCGCTCGATTTCGCGCCAACCGTGCTCATTCTCACGCCCGTGTTGATGCCCGTCGTTTTGAAAGCCGGCATTGATCCGGTTTATTTCGGTGTGCTCTTCATCATGAATAACGCGATTGGGCTGATCACGCCGCCGGTTGGAACAGTGCTCAATGTGGTTTCTGGCGTCGCGCGAATCACCATGGATCAGGCGTTTCGTGGCGTGCTGCCGTTTTTGATTGCGCAGCTCATTGTGCTGTTTTTGTTGGTACTGTTTCCACAATTGGTGATGGTGCCGCTGTCTTGGTGGATGCGCTGATTTACGCTCCATTTTCGTTGTTCGTTGTGTTGACTGATTCGATAATCCAAGGAGGATGACATGAAACTTAGACTACTCACCACGCTGGTCGCAACTTCGCTGCTAGCCACAACTGCTGCGTTTGCGCAGTTCACCGAGCGCAATATCAAGCTTTCCAATGGCGTGAACCAAGACCATCCGGTCGGCGCGGGTGTTGCCAAAATGCAAGAAGTGCTCAACGCGAAATCGGGCGGGAAGCTCAAGCTCAACGCCTTCTGGGGCGGCTCTGCAGGCGGCGATCTCCAAGCGACGCAAGCGCTGCGCGCCGGAACGCAAGAGATGGTGGTAACTTCATCATCGCCACTCGTCGGCATCGTGAAAGAGTTGGGCGTATTTGACCTGCCATTTCTATTCGGCAACGAACGCGAAGTCGATCAGGTGCTCGATGGTGCAGCCGGCCAATTCTTCAATAAGAAACTGGAGGAAGCCGGGCTGGTAAACCTCGCGTACTGGGAAAACGGTTTCCGCAATCTCACCAACAGCAAAAAACCGGTGAATAAGGTGGAAGATTTCGATGGCATCAAGGTTCGCGTGATGCAAAACAATATCTTCCTTGACACGTTCAAAACGCTCGGCACCAACGCCGTTCCCATGGCGTTCGGCGAAGTGTTCACCGCGCTCGAAACCAAAACCATTGATGGTCAAGAAAATCCATTTGTCACGATCAACACATCGAAGTTTTTCGAGGTACAAAAATTCCTTAGCGTCACACGTCACGCGTACACGCCGTTTCTCGTGCTCTACAGCAAAAAACTTTGGGATCAGTTGAGCCCCGCAGAGCAAGCTGTACTTCGCGAGGCCGCGATTGAGGGTCAGAAAGTGCAGCGCGCGACCATTCGTGCGCTTGACGGCAAAGCGCTGGCTGATCTGAAAGCGAAAGGGATGCAAGTCAACGAGATTAGCGCGGCTGAACAACGCCGTATGTTCGAAAAGGTAAAGCCCGTGTATGACAAGAACGCTGCAACGATTGGCGCTGACGCAATCAACGTCGTCGTTGACGCACTCAAGAAAGCACGCGGCGGCTAAAAAGCCACCAGCGTCTCCTGCCTGCATTGGCATTGCAGGAGACGCTGGTTCCGCCTCTCGCACCTCTCAGTACCATGAAGATCACTCAACTCGAAACCCTTCGCCTCGGTGAGTTCCCAAATATTCTCTGGGTTCGTTTGCACACAGATGAAGGTGTCACGGGCTTGGGCGAAACCTTCATGGGTGCGGCCGCGGTGGAGGCCTATCTTCACGAATGGGTTGCGCCCAGAGTGATCGGCAAAAACCCCATCGACATCGAGGCACGCAACAAAGAGATGCTTGGTTACCTAGGCTGGCGCGGCTCGGGTGTGGAGACTCGCGGCAACAGCGCGGTTGATATCGCCCTCTGGGATATTTTTGGCAAAGCGGCGAACATGCCAATACACACCGGCTTGGGCGGCAAATCACGTGATTCGATCCGCATTTACAACACGTGTGCAGGCTATCAATACGTCCGCAACACGACAAACCAAAACAGCAGCAACTGGGGCTTAGGCAATCGCGCTGGGCCGTATGAAGATTTGGAAGGCTTTTTGCATCACGCAGATGAGCTCGCACACTCTCTCAAGAGCGAAGGCGTCACGGCGATGAAAATTTGGCCGTTTGACCCCGCCGCAGAGGCGAGCGACGGGCAATACATCTCAAGCGCAGATCTTAAGAAAGCGCTTGAGCCGTTTGAAAAGATCCGGCGCGCTGTCGGCGACGACATGGACATCATGGTCGAATTTCATTCGCTGTGGCGCTTACCGATGGCGCAAAAAATCGCGCGCGCATTGAAGCCTTACAAAACGTTTTGGCATGAAGACGTGATCCGAATGGATTCACTCGACTTGCTCACGCAATACGCGCCACATACCGATGCGCTGATCTGCGCCAGCGAAACGCTCTCATACAAATGGGGCTATCGCGATTTGCTTCGCTCAGGCGTTGCGGGCGTGGTCATGCTTGACCTATCGTGGTGCGGCGGGTTGACCGAGGCGCGAAAAATTGCGGCGATGGGAGATGCCTATCAACTCCCGGTTGCGCCGCACGATTGCACGGGCCCTGTTGTTTGGACGGCGAGTACGCATCTGTCCTTACACGCCCCCAATGCGCTGATTCAGGAAAGCGTTCGCGCGTTCTACACTGGCTGGTACAAAGAGCTTGTCACCGAGTTGCCGCGTGTCCAACACGGCATGATTTCGCTCAACGACAAGCCTGGCCTCGGCATCGAATTGTTGCCTGATCTGCATCGCCGCAAGGATGCGATTCTGCGCGTGAGCTAACGCATCAAAACAGACAAACTATAGCTGCCAATCCCTTATTTAATTGGGGCAAGCGGTTGTTTATCGTTATTTTCTACTGCACTCAATTATTCACGCCGGCCCCTATAAAATGTCGCGAACATGGCATTTGTTTTAATGTGTTGATTGGACCTGCGTCGTGCGAACAAAAGCGTTTGCACGACGCGTTCGTCGGTCTACTTAAACCCGTAGGATAGATTCACGCCGAGCGTGCGTGGTGACGAAAAAATCACCCGCGGCCCCATCACGCGATCACGTTGCTCTGAAACCACCGCGCGCTTATTGGCCAGGTTTTCCACCCACAGCGTCATGTCGAGCTTGTCCCACGTCACCCCGGCACGAAGATCGAAGATGCTGTAAGCGGGACGCACGCGCACCACCGCGTCGGCAAAATCAGCACGATCCGTTTGCACCTTGTCGTAATAGCGACCGGAGAGCGCGACAAACGCGTCTCGACCGTTCGCCACCGTCGTTGTGTAGCGCACGCCAAACACATGCTTCCAGGCCGGCGCGCCACCGAGTTCGCCGCCCTTCTCCCACGCGCGGCACGCGGTGCCGTTGGTGTAGAGACACAGCTGCTTCGTGCCACTCCATTCAGCGCTTGTGTAGGCGCTAGCTAAGCGCAGTTGCAGGTTATCGGTCACGTTCAAGCGCGAGGCGAACTCAAAACCGCGCGAGCGTGCTGAGGGGCCGTTGGCTGTGCCGTTCACTGGGAAGCCATCAATGTCTTGGCTGAAATACGTTTGTACGTCCTTCCAATCGATCTGGTACACATTCAACTGTGTGTAGAGGCGACGATCCAGGAAAAAGCCCTTCACGCCGATTTCATAGTTGGTAGTCGAATCGGGTTGGTACTGCTGCACATCAGCGGCGACCACCCGGGTGCCGACGTTGCGAAAGCCATTAGTGCCACCGCGCCGGAAGCCTTGCGACACCGTAAGATAAGCGAGCGCTTCGGGCGTGAAGTTGTACGAGGTGTTGAACTTGAAGTACGACTTTCCGTCTTCACCGCCTTTGGCGCGCACGTTGTTGTTCACCAAATCGAAAGAGTAATCGCGAATCTGAGCAATGGCGGTGTCATCGTAGTTGAAGACGCGAGCGCCCACATTCACTTGCCACTGCGGCGTGATGCGATAGCCCACTTCTCCGTAGAGCGCGAGCTCCTTGTAATCACTCGCTAAATTTTCGCGGTAGCCTTCGTCGACGTCGCCGCCCGCTTGCGAGCGCGGCACGCCGTTATAGGCGTCGAGGCCAGGCAAGTATTCTGAAAACTTGAGCGAGCGCTCATTCTTCGTGTAGTACACGCCCGCGATCCACGACAGTGGACCGTTTCCAATTGAAGTCAGGCGAGTCTCGTGCGAGACCCCTTTGTAGCTGTTATCGAAGGTGATGTAGGCCGAGCGACCGCTATCGAACCCGCCGCCCGAATCTCCGAATGAGTAATAAAAGAGCCAGCCTTGTCCCGCATAGTCGGCTTGACCCACGCGCGTGTCACGGAATGTCGATGTGCTGGAGCGCAGCGCTGCAAAGCCCAAGTTCCAATCCACATCAAACGCACTCAGGCGAAATTTGCGGTCTGCGTATTCGGGATAGCGAGACGCGACTTTATCGATCCCAGCAAGCGTTGGCGTGCTGAACAAATCGGTATAACGACACGCGCTCCCCGTGCATGGCGAGAATGAAGGATCCTTAATATAGGCGGCGATATCGGCGGCCGAGTTTGCATTCGCCACGGCAAGCGGTAAGAGCGATGTGGCGGAAATGCCGTTGGCGCGCTGATCTTGCTCGGCATGCGAAAGCGTGAACTTCAATTGATTGGTAGCGCGCCAAGCAAGCGCGAGACGACCGCTGGTTACGCGGTTGTAATCGTCATCTTTGTACACGTTTTTGTTGGTGTCGGGCTTGCTTTGCCACGCCAGGTTTCCGGTGCGCCAGGAGGGGTTTGAAATACGATCGGTATAGCCGTTGTCATCGAGACGCGCCGCCGAAGCACGAAGTGCGAAGTTATCGCTCAGCGGCACGTTAAACACTGCGTCCGTGTCGTGGCTGAAACTGCCCCCTTTGGCCTGAAACAAACTGGTGTTGCCGAGTGCCGAGAGCTTGCCGAACTCAGGCTGATTGGTGATGTAGCGCACCGTACCGCCAAGGCTTCCCGCGCCGTAGAGCGTGCCCTGTGGACCGAGCAGCGTTTCTACACGCGCAATGTCTTTGATTCGGTAGGCGATGTTGGGCAGAGGCGTATCGTCAAGGTAATACGCAAGCGTTGAACGAGTGAATTGCTCGAGGTTATTGGCGTTCACTGGCGAGACGTTGAGGCCGCGCACGGTGACCGAATCGGCAAAGCGAGCACTGTTTTGCGGCGCGTTGATGCTCGGATCGAGCGCGATGAACTTCTTGATATCCGTGATGTTGCCTTCGCGAAGCGCTTCCTCGGAAATGGCTGTTACGTTGTAGGGAACACTACTCGCAGGTTGCGCACGCCCGGTCGCAGTCACGATGACGCGCTCGACTTGTTGCGTGCTGGATTTCGCTTTCTGGGCCGCTTCGTCTGCAGCTTTCTGCTCCGGCGTGCGGTTATCGGGCTGCGCCGCTGGCGCTTGCGCGAGCGAATACGGGGCAGCAAAAAACGCGGTCAACGCGAGTGCGACCACGAGCGGCTTTTGTCGGAAACAACGGGATGGCATTTAAATACCTCAGCAAAAGTGGGAGATTTTTCGGGCACGGGCACACGCTGACTCTGTTCAGCGTCGCGCCCGAGTGATGCTGCGGCTGCCCCTCCGGTTTTTGCTGAAGGCAGCTTTACATCCCCACGCTCATTCCACTTTGACTTCGAGGTCGAAACCCGTTAGTACCTCGATTGTGCACGAAGCGATCTGCGTCGACAACGCGACGCAATCGAGTTCACACGCATTACTTGCTTCGCGTTGCATTCACACCAACATATTGATTTCGGTCGTTCCGATTTTTGGGCGGTAACTCGTTTTCGAAGCGATTCGAAAATTAATACTTTACCCCGCTAGACCCAATTCAATATGGGCTACATCAATGAATTTAATCACCGAAAGAACGTCTCGCGCATCGATGTAGTAGCAACGCTCGGCGGGCGCAAACCTTCGCACTACGCCTGCTTCTTTACCGCGTGGCCACCAAATCCGGCACGCATCTGCGCGAGGAGTTTCGCGGCGTAATCGCCCTTGCCCTGCGTTGCAAAACGTGTCGTGAGCGCAAGCGCCGTGACCGGCGCAGGGACGCCTAAATCAACCATCGCCTCCACCGCCCAACGGCCTTCGCCCGAATCAGAAACATACGGCGCAATCGAGGCAATTTCGTCGGGCTTCTTGAGCGCGTCCGCGGTGAGATCAAGCAGCCATGAACGCACCACGGAGCCGCTACGCCAGGCATTTGCGATGTCATCGATGGGCATCGCGAAATCTTTCTTGGCTTCCATCAGCGCAAAGCCTTCAGCGAGCGCCTGCATCATGCCGTATTCGATCCCGTTGTGAACCATCTTGGCGAAATGCCCAGCACCAACCGCGCCCGCATGGACAATCCCGTCCGTCTTTGATGGAGCGAGCACTTCGAGATAGGGGCGCATCCGTTCATAGCTCTCTCCACTTGCACCCGCCATCACGCAGTAGCCGTTCTGCAACCCCCACACGCCACCAGAAACGCCGCAATCGGCGTAATCAACCCCAACCGCATTCACCTTCTGCGCGCGGCGCAGCGTGTCCTTATAGTTGGCATTGCCGCCATCAACGAGCAAATCCCCTTTAGCGAGCTCGGGCAACAGCGCGTCAATCGTAGATTCTGTGATTGCGCCTGCAGGCAGCATCAGCCAAACAATACGTGAACCTGCGGGCATCGCGGCGAGGGCTGCCGCGTGAGAGGAGACGGTCGACGTGTTGCTCTCGGTCAAACTTGCACGGGCATCATCGCTTACATCAAATGCAGTCACCGAAACGCCGCCGCGCGCCCAGCGCCGCGCCATGTTTGCGCCCATGCGCCCGAGACCGAGAAGAATGATGTGCACGTGCGCGCTCCTTATTTATTTTTGGATTGCGCGATTTTAGGGAAACGATGAGCCGCTCTCCGCTACATCGGCGGTGCCACGCGTTCTACTTCTTCGAGTGTGGTGGTTCCCATGGCAATTTTGTGTGCGCCAGACGCACGAAGCGGTTTCATACCATCGCGAAATGCTTGCGCGCGAAGATCGTCGATTGAGCTTCCAGCCAATACAAGTTTGCGCAGCTCAGCAGAAAACAACATCACTTCGTACAGGCCAACACGGCCTCGGTAGCCCGTCATCCGACAGTCAAGACAGCCGACATTACGATACGTTTTCGCAGGCCGTGTCGCGCGGTAGGGTAAGGTGAGCGCTTGCCACGTATCCTCAGGAATTTCATCGGCGTCGGTTTTGCATTTCGGGCAAAGCGTACGCACTAAACGCTGCGCCATTACACCAAGCACAGTGGAGTTCACCAAATACGGCGGCACGCCTAGATCGATCAAGCGCGTAATCGCCGTGGGCGCATCGTTGGTGTGAAGCGTTGAGAGAACCAGATGCCCGGTGAGCGCGGCTTGAACTGCCATTTCCGCCGTCGCCAAATCGCGAATTTCACCGACCATGATGATGTCAGGATCTTGGCGCATGAGCGTGCGAACGCCTGAATCAAAGTTCACGCCGATCGTGGATTGCACCTGCATCTGATTGAAGGAGGGCTCCACCATCTCAATCGGATCTTCGATCGTACATACATTTACTTCAGGTGTCGCAAGCGATTTGAGCGTGGAGTAAAGCGTGGTCGTCTTGCCTGAGCCGGTCGGGCCAGTCACCAAAATGATGCCGTGCGGTTTCGATGTCATGCTTTGCCAGCGAAAGAGATCGTCGTCGCTGAATCCTAAATCGCTGAAGTCACGCATCAACACTTCGGGGTCGAAAATCCGCATGACAATTTTTTCACCGAATGCAGTCGGCATTGTTGCTACACGCAACTCAACTTCTGTGCCTTCAGGCGATTTCGTCTTGATACGACCATCCTGCGGCCGACGCTTCTCAACAATTTCCATGCGCGCAAGCAGCTTGATACGGCTTGTCATCGCAATGAGCACTGCGGGCGGAATTTGATACGCCTGATGCAACACGCCATCGATACGAAAGCGAACAATCCCCTGATCGCGCCGTGGCTCGACGTGAATATCGCTCGCACGTTGTTCAAATGCGTACTGCCAGAGCCAATCCACAATTCTGACGATATGGCGATCATTGGCATCCGGCGTCCCCGAGATACCCATCTGAACGAGCTGTTCAAACGAGCTCACAGCGCTCTTATCGTCTTCCGCTTTCTCCTGCGCGCGGCGCACTGATTGCGCTAGTGAGAAAAATTCGGCCACGTAGCGCTTTACGTCGAGCGGATTGGCGAGCACCAATTCCACGCGACGCCGCAAGAGGTTCGAAATTTCTGGCACCCATGAGCGAACGAAAGGTTCACTGGTTGCAATCATCACGGTATCGTTTGAAACTGCCACGGGCAAGATGCGATAGCGCTGCGCGTAGTTGGAGCTCATCACCGAGCCCACCGCAGAAAAATCCACTTTGAGCGGATCGATATGCATGTACGGCACGTCAAGTCGCGTAGCAAGCCACTCGGTTAAGTATTCAAGCGTGAGAATGCGTGCGGGCGGCTTGGTGCTACGCCACTTCTGTTCGGCAATCAATACGAGTGGATGATCATAGCTGCGGAAACGTGAGGTGCTGCGTAAATCGTTCAGCGCGACCGGATCAACCAATCCGCTCGTTTCCATCTCCTTCAAAATGAAATCCAACGTCAGCGCGCGATCACCGCTTGCTGTACTGCTGGCGCTCGACTTTAGATCGCCGGACGCATTCGGGGACATTTTCGGAGGGGGAGATACAACTTCGACCATGCCCTATTGTGCAACAGCCCGCTTACAAGCGCCACATCGCTGTACAGAACCCATCTCCGTACAGCGGCGACGCGTCGCCTACAGCCTTAGATTACCGAGTACTCGCCACTGGCCACCAGTCACTTTCACCACCACACCCTCCCCCATCGCAGGCGTAACGCCCGTGAGCGCGCTGATGTTGACTTGATGGGTGACCAAGAGCCACGCTTCATTGGCGGGCATTCGCTGCAGCCGCGTGCGTACCTCACGCGTTTGACGCGGCTCGGTCGCTCGGTCTTCAAAAAACGAATTCAGTGCGGGAAAGTCTTCAACCTGGGATGTAAACGCGCTTGCTGTGTCGCGGCATCGACACCACTGACTGCTGAGCACTCGGGTAAAGCGCACCGTGTGTGTTGCGAGCGCATCGGCAATCCGCTTTGACTGCGCACGCCCTTCGGCAGACAGATTACGCTGCGTCGCGCAATCGCCAAGCTTGAAGTGGGCGGGATCACCGATTCCAGGGTCCGTTTGTGAGTGGCGCAGCAGCAACACGTGACCGCCGCCGCGAAGCGCATCGAACAATTGAGTCTGCGTTATCGCATGCGTATTTGCACATAGGAACACAGAAGCGAGCAAGGCCGACCAGAATTGAAGTCGCATAATTCCAACCCATCCAACCACAGAGTCGATCTTTGACATGCTCATCGACTGCGCCACCTACGTCAATGGGGTTCGCCAGAAGCCTATTGAAATCGAACAGATCAGCGATTTTCTCGACAGCAACCCGCCGCCCGGCGCGTTCGTCTGGGTAGCGCTTTTCGAACCCGATGCCGAAACGCTTGCCAAGATGCAGGAGGAGTTCGCGCTACATGAGCTCGCCATTGAAGACACAAACCGCGGCTCGCAGCGCGCGAAGCTTGAAGAGTACGGGAACACACTTTTTCTTGTGTTGCACACTGTCGAGCAGGCGGGCGAAGAGTTCGTGGATGGCGAATTGCATATCTACGCGTCAGACCGATTTGTACTCACGGTTCGCCACCGCGCGCAAATGGATTTCAAGCGTGCACGTGCCGCGCTTGAAAAAGAGCCCGAGTTTATGGGGCTCGGCAGCGCAACCGCTCTACACGCGCTGATTGATGAGGTGGTGGATCGCCTCTTCCCGCTGCTCGAAAACCTTGAAGATCGCCTGGATGATGTTGAAGAAACCATCTTTGCCATGACCACCGATCGCCGCGCCGCAGCTGAGCGAATCTATGATCTGAAGCGCAATACGATCTGCTTACGTCGAGCAGTCACGCCGTTAGTGGATGTATGTACTCGACTGGTAACGCACAAACATCCGATGGTGAGCGACACCCTACGCCCCTACTTCCGAGACGTGCTCGATCACGTGATCCGGATGGACGACGCGTTAGATAACCTGCGCGAGCTCGAGAACTCTGCAGCGCAAACAAATCTCTCGCTCATCACGCTCAGTGAATCAGAAGTCACAAAACGCCTTGCAAGCTGGGGGGCGATCCTAATGGTACCCACCATTGTCGGCGCGATTTACGGAATGAATTTCGAACGGATGCCAGAGCTCAAGTGGGTGTTTGGCTATCCATTCGCGCTCGGCTTGATGCTTGTGGGCAGCGTCGGTCTATGGGCATTTTTTAGACGGATCAAATGGGTCTAATGATAGCTAATATTGCTTAAACCTTATTTAATTGGGGCTAGCTCCATAAAAGCTGCTAAGTCCCTATTGACGCTATTCGCGGCTTAGCCCCCAATTAAACCTCGTGAAACGCTAGACGCTGTTAGAACGCGCCACTCGGTGAACACATCACACTACCGGTGCAATTCGTTGGCTTGAAGTAGACGATTCGTGTGTCAGGCGGGCCCGCAAACCCGCTCGGGAAAAACACTCGAGCACCTAGGTACACATTACCCAGCGCCCCCTCGGCATTGGCTTGATCAACGAGCTCGGTCAGCGTCGAGACATCGGCGTTAAGCTTCCATGTGTAAGTCGCCGCTTGCGATGTGTCTTTCACGTAAATGTTTCTCGCGCCGTCACCAAACTGATACGACGTTCGAAACTTGAAACCACTCGCACCTTGCGCGTTCGCCTGTGTAACGAAGTCTGTAGCAGGCACGTTTTGATCGGTCGCGCTCTGAAGCGCGTAGCTGTAGGTCGCGTCACCGGTTTCTTTCGCGTAGATGAGATAAGTCGAAAGCCCAAATGCGTAGGGAAGCACAAAGTAATAGCCCTCTGCACCTTGGGCATTAGCTTGCGTGAGGAATGCTGCGCCCGTGCTTGGGCCCGCCAACACTCGGTACTGAAAACTTCGATTACTGTTTTCGTCGCGCACGAAGTACGCGCCGCTTACCAGTACGCCGCCGAAGCGATAACGCTCGGCGCCTTGCGCATTGAGGAGACCGGTGAAGCTAGCGAGATCGGTAGGCGCATCAACGCTTCGGTACGTGTATACGCCTGGCGTATCGTTGGCGTATAGATTTGCCTGCTGTACGCCAACGAAGATGGGGCTCAGATACACAAATGCACGCGCGCCCTGTTGATTGGTTTGAGAAAGAAAGCTTGTGCGATCGGGGGTGTTGGCGCCCAATTCGTAGATCGGCGCGCGCGTAGCAATTGGAGCGACACAGCCGCTATCGATAAAAGCTTCAACTGCAGACAGCGTATTTCGACCTCCGCCACCCAGCGAAAGGCCCGCGACAAGCGAGTTACCGCGATGACCGCTCACATGGCGAAGCACGATCAGCGCGTCAGTTGCATCCACTGCACCGTCGCCATTCATATCGAATGTGAGCCGAACTGACTCAAACGCTGCCCTAACTGCAACAGGATCGCGCCCGGCATACAGCGTGTTGGCGACTAGCGCGGGGCCGGTCACGCCACGCGCGTAGCGTGCGAGCAAGACGCCCTCGTCAGTCGCGTTCCAGCCATTCACACGAAACATGCATGCCGCAGCTGCTGAACTGGGTATTACCTGAAAAATGAAGGCAGCGATGACGGCGAGCAACGAGGAGGTGCGTCGCCAAGTAGATTGGATATTGTTCGTCATTCTCTCAACCGGACGCGAGCGCCCGCGAGCTTTATAGGAAGCGTTGAGGGTAGTGCAAATTCACGAATGCTCAGCGCCACTGCGGCGCGAATCTCTTAGCGCTGAGGCTCAAGCCTGCTGAGCCAATCGCTACATCTGTTTAAACAAGTGGGAGAACGGACGAGACACCTTCAGCTGCTCGCTGTGGCCTTTCACTTTCACCGTTGCGTCGCCCCGAAAATCACGGGTCACACCAGCAATCGCGCTCACGTTCACGATTGTGCCGCGATGAATTTGCCAAAACTGATTCATGTCAACCTCGTCGAGCAATTCGCGCAATGGCTTTCGAATGAGTGCTTCTTCCGTAGCCGTCACCACGCGGGTGTATTTCTCATCTGAGTTGAAGAAGAGCACGTCTTTGATATCGATGAGCTTCAGCGTAGAGCCCAGCGATGCTTTGATCCATCGCAGCGGCTCGGCCACGGTGGCGGTACCGCCCGATGCGCCGCGCATTTCACGCTTGAGCTGGGAGATTAGCTGCGCCATGTTGTCGGGCAACGTGGGAGCATCTCGATCATCGGTCTCGATATGTTCTTTGAGTCGCTCGATAGTGGTGATGAGCCGATCCTCTTGTAAAGGCTTGAGCAAATAGTCGACTGCGCCGCGCTCGAAAGCGGCAACCGCATACTCGTGATAAGCCGTTACAAATACGATGTGGGTAGCCGGGCTCGTTTCAGCAATGGCGCTGGCAACCTCTAAACCTGTCATCTCGGGCATGCGGATATCGAGAAAACATACGCTTGGCTTCACTGCGGCGATCAGGTTCGCGGCAGATCGCCCATCTTCGGCTTCACCCACCACTTGTAGTTCAGGCCAGAGCTTTTCGAGTTTTTTCTTGAGGAACTGTCGAAGCAACGATTCGTCTTCTGCCAGTACCGCGGTTAATGTCATTCCCATTCGCTCACCCACTTTCCATCCATGTCTTTAAGTTGTCCTGTCGCGACCATTACGATATCCACAATCCACCAAATGCCTAAGCCACCGAGTGTAAACAGCATGGCAAGTCCGGTGCCTACCCGCCCCACATAGAAGCGATGCGCGCCAAAAATTCCGAGTACGACGGCGAGTAGAAGTGCGATACCGCGCGATGCCTTGGAGACCGTTGGATCTGCGCGACGATTTGCGGCTTGGGTTGCGCTGTACTTGCCTCGATCATCCGTGTCGCGGCGCATAATGCGTCGCCCTTTCGAATCTCTGAAGTCGCGACTCAAGATCCAAGCAATATCGAGTACAACCCACATGATGAGTGGCAACAAAAATATGGGCAGACCACCCGACACAATTGAAAGCAAGAGCAATGCGGCCTGCATCGCGCCCGTCCGGAACCGACCGACGTAAAAGCGATGCACACCCAGCACGCCTAGAAATACCGCGAGTCCGGCAGTGACTTTGAGCGTGAATGGTGAAACATGAGCGCTGGATGTTCCCAACTGCCCACTGGTCGAGGAATCGGATGGCGTATCTGTGGTGCGAAGGCGCACTATTCTCCGCTTCTTACCGTCGCGGAACTCGCGCGTTGCGATCCACACCACATCAAGAATCACCCACACCGCGAGCGGGCCGAGAAAAATCGGTAATCCGCCGCTGATGATTGAGAGCAACCCAAGCGCCGCCTGCGCAACCGCACTGCGGTGGCACCCCACATAGAAGCGATGCACGCCGAGCCAGCCGACACACACGGCGAGCAGCGTGGTCACTTGAATCGAAAACGGTGACACGTCTCCTTCAGCCGCTTCCGCGAAGTCCTCCTCGTCCATCATATCGACGGAATCCGACATGTGGAGCGGCACGCGAATCAGCGCTCGCACGCCTGTCGGTGCGTTGGGTTCGACGACGAGTTCCGCGTGTGATCCGTAAAGCATTTTCAGGCGCTCACGTGTGTTTGCGAGACCGACACCCGTGCCGCCGGTATCGGCAGCGCCGAAGCCCAGGCCATCGTCCGCCACCATCACTTCCATACGCTCGGGATGATTGCCGCTTGCTTCGAGTTTGCGCACTTGTACCGCAATCGTGCCACCCTCTTTCTTCGGCTCGAGTCCGTGTTTGATGGCGTTTTCAACGAGCGTCGCGATCATTGTCGGTGGCAGTGCTACTTCGTTGAGATCGGACGGCACGTTGATCAGATACTTCAATCGATCGCCCATACGAATCTTGAGCAAATCAAGATAGGCGCGCACGACATCCACTTCGCGGCCAAGCGTTGATTTCGTCTCCCGCATCGAGGGCATGGCCGCACGCAGGTATCCGATCAACCGATCAAGCATCGTGCTCGCTTGCGGTGGATCAATCTCCTGTAGCGCCTGCACGTGAGCGAGCGTGTTGAACAGGAAGTGCGGCTCGACTTGAGCGCGCATCAACGTTAAGCGCGCTTCTGCCAATTGCCGCGCGTGGCTCTCCGTGCGTTCACGCGATTCAGCGATGACGGCGCGCTGCTCACCGCGCGCCGCGCGCCCCGCGAACGACCGCGCGATCAGCATGAATAGGAACAGCGCGGTGAGCACCACGGCGAGCGTCGCTGCAATGATGAACTTGCGCACGTCCCGACTCACGGTGTCTCGAATGGTCTGAGCGCTGGGCTCGTCCGGCTGGAAGCCAATCGCAGCAGGCGTCGTGCGAACGACAGTTCCGCTTTCAATCACCGCGACTTTCTTTCCAAAAACGTCGATGTCAATCTTGCGTGTATTACCGTCGTCTGTCGTCACCGTAATGGTTGGCGAAAGGCCCGCCACATCGACTTGCCCAGTCAGGGCGTTTTGCACGCGACTTGAGCTCGACGCAGCGTCTGAATCCGTTGCTTTGTATGGCGCTAGGGCTGGCGGCGCAACCGGCGGCGCCTTGGGTAGCGGCGCGAGCTGATTAGTAGGCGACGGAGGGTTTGGCGCGGCACGCTCTGCTGATTTCGACGCGTTGCGACTCCGTTCAGTTTCGATCAGTGACTTTTTCTTTTCCAGTTGTGCACGCTCAGCCTGTAATCTGGCGCGTTCGCTCTCTGCGGCAGCGCGTTCCCCGGCTTCCTCAGTGCGCTGCTCTTCTAGCGCTGCGATTGCTTCGTTGAGCGACTCAATCTCTTCGCTGATCTCAGTGATCTTGACGGTTAACTCCGGGCGAAACGATGCCGTGCTCTGCGCGAGTTTGCTCGCCGTTTCGTTCAGGCGGCGCAGCGCTTCATCACGTTTCGCTCGTTGCGCTTCGATTTTTTTTGTGAGTTCACCGAGCGTGCCTTCGAAGCGCTCACGCGCGATCGGTTTAGCAAGTTCGCGCTCAATCTCAGAAATCGCGCTGTCAATTTCAGCGACTTGCACATCGCCAACGGCAAGACTACGCGCAATCACCAAGCCGCCGCGCGCGCGCTCCAGCACTTCGAGCTGCATCGAGTTACGCAGCGCATCCTTGGCCGCTTGTGAATGAATTTTTTTGGCGATGCGAATCGAGTCGAACGGAACCGCAAGCAAACAGGTGCCCAGAATCACAATCATTCCGCCCGCCACCAGGCGCCACCAAGGCGTGGTACCGAATGCGCGCCAGACGCGATTACCCCAGCTTTGCACGCGCTGTCCTGCGGGCGTTGCGGCGACCGGCGGCGGAGCAAGTGGTGGAAGCGGCGGAGGCTGCATCGGGGTCGAGTGTGCGAAATCGCTCATGCAAACAATCAGCTATTTTGACTGTTGCGGAGTATGCAAACCGGATGAATCGTTGTCTCTAGCGAGGCGATAGCCAGCGGGGAATCGCGACGGCTCGCGGGCGTGTACGAATCTGGATCGAGCGACGCAGACGGCCCGCAGCTGGGCGGAACTCCGCCGCATTCAATCATTCAGCTTCCTCTACATACCCTAAGCCGTTTGCGGGTTAGACGTAAATTTTCACAACTGTAGAGGAACTATAAAAGCAGCGCCAAACTCCTAACTTACTGGGCGCCAATCGTAGCGCCTTTGAGGAGCACTCATCGCGAAGCGGTAGCCCCGAGCCGAGTAAGGCTATTTCTTCCCAGGCTCCGGCGAGAAAAACTCGATCTTGTTCGGCTTATTCCGCCAGTCATCCGCATCCGGCGGCGCGGCTTTCTTACGCGAGATGTTCGGCCACAGCGGCGCGTATTCCGCGTTTAACTTCACCCACTTCTCATCGATGTCCGAATCCGGCTTGATCGCATCGACCGGGCATTCCGGTTCGCAAACGCCGCAATCGATGCACTCATCCGGATGAATGACGAGCATGTTCTCGCCTTCATAAAAACAATCGACGGGACACACATCCACACAATCGGTGAATTTGCACTTGATGCAGTTGTCGTTGACGGCGTAGGTCATGATGGGAAACCAAAATCAGAAATTAGGGGCAGACCGTTTCGTCTGCGCAATGCGATATTTTGCCGCAATCTAGGGAAACGCTGACCCAGTCCCACGCGCGCTCCGTCACGCGGACTCATTCAGCGTGTGGTGGGCGTTTAAGACTCTGGAAGCAATAGCCGCATCTCAGCCGGGTACGCTTTGAAGCCGAGTCGTTTATAAATGCCGCGCGAATCCGCAGTGCAGGCAAGCGCGACCAACTGCACGCCGCACGCCCGTACATGATCGAGCACTTGCGCACAGAGCGCTGCACTCAAACCTTTGTAACGGGGTTCAGGCTCAGTAAACACATTGACCAGTCGCGCACGCATCGGCGAAGCTGTGCCTAGGGCCGGGCCGCCCTCGAAATAAAGCACACCGGCACCCGCGATCACAGTTTCGTTAATGCATGCGAAACGCGCGTGATAGAGGCCACGCTGCAACGCGGATGCAGCCCAAGCGCGATAGTTCTCACGATCCTGCGCTGTCGCTCGCCCCCGGCCGTGCGCATGGTGCACGATGTGTGCCGCATCCTCGGGGGTTGCGCTTCGAAACGTTACTGAATCGGGGGGCAGCGTCATTCGTGATCAAACTGGCTTCGAGCGCGCGAGCAAACTATTTCGCTCGCGGTACGCGCCCCATCAAATAAAACTCATCGTTCGGACGCATGCTCGCGAAGTTCGCGATCCGATTGCTCATGCCGAAGAAGGCGGCGATTGAGCCAATATCCCAAACGTCATCCTGGGTAAAACCGTGTGCGTGAAGGGCTTCGAAATCGCTCGCTTCAATTTCGTTCGAACGCAATGCAACTTTGAGCGCGTAATCGAGCATTGCGCGCTGCTTCAGCGTGATCTCGGCCTTTCGATGATTGATTGCGACTTGGTCCGCAATGCGCGGATTTTTTGTGTAAACACGCAGAATCGCCCCGTGCGCCACGACGCAATAAAGACAATCGTTCGCGCCACTGGTAGCAACCACAATCATCTCGCGCTCTGCTTTGTTCAGAGCAACCGTTTCTTTGAGCATCAACGCATCGTGATACGCGAAAAACGCGCGGCATTCTGCCGGGCGATGCGCGAGCGTAAGAAATACGTTCGGAATAAATCCAGCCTTTTCTTGCACTTCAAGCATGCGAGCTCGAATGTCATCGGGGATATCCGCAAGCTCGGGCACGGGGAAGCGGGAGATGGATTGGGTCATCTTGGACTGCCTGAAAACGACGACTACCGATCCTGCGCTTTGGGTGGCACGTAGCCGCTTGCAATTTCAGCACCGCCCGAAAAGAAGTACTTTTCCATCTGTTCAGCGAGATACTTTCGGGCGCGCGGATCGGCAAGCCCCAGCCGATTTTCATTGATCAACATCGTTTGATGTTTGATCCAGCCAGCCCATGCTTCTTTGCTCACACTCTCCCAAATCCGCTTACCGAGTTCGCCCGGATACGGCGCGAAATCAAGCCCTTCGGCTTCGCGACCAAGTTTGATGCATTGAACCATTCTTGACATATGTTTCCTCTTTCAGTGTCAGGCGATACGCGGTCGATCAAAGCGACTTCACGTAGACCTGCGAATTGCGTTCGAAGTTATAAAGTGCCTGCTTTTTTTCAGGCAAATCAGTGATCGTTGCGGGGCGAAACCCGCGTTCCAAAAACCAGTGGGCTGTTCGCGTGGTGAGCACGAAAAGCGTGTTGATGCCTTGCTCTTTCGCGGCGCGTTCAACCGCGCGCATGAGTCGTTCGCCATAGCCTTCACGGCGGTAATCGGAGTTCACCGCTAAACACGCGAGCTCTGCTTTATTCGCTTCAGGGAACGGATAGAGCGCGGCACAACCGATTACTTGTCCGTCATGTTCGGCGAGGAAGAAGCGATCAATCTCGCGCTCGAATGTGGCGCGTGCGCGGGGCACCAAAATACCCTGCTTTTCAAGCGGCTCGATGATTGAAAGCAACGCGCCGATATCGTCAATCGTCGCAGGACGCAAATTATCCAAGCTATCGACAGAGATCATGGTGCCGATACCGTCGCGAGTGAAAAGCTCCTGCAAAATCGCGCCGTCTAACTTGCGACCAATCAAATGCGCCCGAGCGACGCCCTTTTGGCAGGCACGAACGGCTGCCTGAAGAAACAATTGCACATCTGAGGCTTGCGGCGCTTTACTCGCGATATCACTCGCTTCACGAGTGTAGAGCGTGCTGATAATTTGGCCTTCTGCGTCAAGCACACCCGGTGTGTCGAGCAAAAAAATCAGCTTCTGTGCCTTCAATGCGATTGCGGTTTGGGTCGCAACCTCTTCGACTGTTAGGTTGAAGGTATCGCCCGACGTGGAATACGCGAGCGTTGACATCAAGACGATATCGCCATCGACAAGGCAATCGTTGATCGCTTGAGCGTGAATGCGGCGAACCTCACCGCTGTATTTCATATCGACCCCATCGACCACGCCGATGGGCTTGGCGACGACAAAATTGCCGCTGGTGACGCGGTTGTGAATGGGGGCAACCGATGCGGTGCGAGGCGCCATCGAAAGCGCCGCTTCGACACGAGCCTTTGCCCGCGCGGTCGCGCCGATGACGCTGCCCAGCTGATGCTCATCCGTAATTCGCACGCCCTTGTGATAGAGCGACTTCATCTCACGCTGCACGAGCAGTTTCTCGATCTGCGGGCGCGAGCCGTGGACGAGCACCAGGCGCACGCCGAGGCTGGCAAGCAAATTCAAATCGGCAATGAAATTCGGAAACGTGTCGTCGGCGATCACCTCGCCGCCGAAGGCGACGACGAAGGTTTTGCCGCGAAACGCGTGAATGTAGGGTGCGGAGGCGCGGAATGAGGGAACGAATGCCGAAAGCTCAGAGACGGGAACGGCAGGCGCGGGGAGATTCGACATAGAACGATTCTATCGAGGCCCTGCGAGGGAAAACTTTGTGCGTTCGGTTGAATCGATCATCGAATGCGTAGACGACAACTGTTTAGCTATCTCTTCTTTCTCCCAACTTAAGCGGGGCTAGCGGCCGATAGTATGCAATCTTGACCCATGCTTTTCGGGTTGCCTCGCCCCTAATCTACGGAGCGCTTACGAACATATTTAGCTTTCGCTGACGCCGGGCGTTGGCTGCCTTGCGTTTCGCGTCGTACATCCGCGAGTCCGCCATTTCAACGAGCTCATCCAGCGTGGTGCCATCCTCGGGAAAGATCGCTACGCCGATCGACGCCCCCACAGCGACATGGGCTTCGCCAATAGTCATGCCGAGGCTCAAGCGCTCACGCAGCCGCTCGGCGAGCGCATTGATTGCTGCGACCGCTGCATTGCCGCGCACCATGATTACGAATTCATCACCGCCGTAGCGCGCAAACAAATCTTTCTCACGCAAACGGCGACGAATGCGCTCCGCAGATTTAGCGAGCACGGCGTCGCCCACAGCATGACCGTGACGATCGTTCACTTTTTTGAATCGATCAAGATCGATGTAGACCACAGCGAGGCGCTCATCATCCGGCAGCGAATCCACCGCGTGCGCAAATTGCCGAGAAAACGCGTCGCGATTGAGTGCACCGGTGAGCTTGTCGAACCACAATTGATCCTGAATGGCAGCCATTGAACTGGCAAGCGCACCAATCTCGTCTTCCCGATCTGGAATCGCGGTGATCGGACCTTGCCCGGAAATCAATCGAGCGGCCGCGCGCGACACGCTCGACACGTCATTGGCAACACGATGCAATACCCACGCCCCCAGCGCGATCGCAATCAACAGCGCTGCTGCGCTCACAGCGAGGTTCTCCGCCATGCTGCGATACACCGGTGCCATGTGATCGGCACGGGGGACTGCAACGATGAAACGCCAGTTGAGTCCTGCATCATCACGATAGTCAATGGAGGATAAAAAAGCAGCACCGAGTGCGCTTTCGAACGGCAGATGACGAACGGCGGTGCTGCCCGAGGCTTGCGGCGCTTGCGCCTGCGCGGGCAAGCGGGAGAGCGCGGCATACGCATCGCGCACGAACGCGGAGGAATGTTGCGCGGCCAGTTTTCGCTGCCGCGCGCTCGATGCGCTCGCACCGTCTTCAAGAGAAGAGGTGGCGACCAGCGCGCCGTCGGGCTCGACCACAAACGCAACGCCGTTTTCGCTGATTTTCAGGTCACGTACGAATTTCGAGAGTCGCGTCAACGACATATCAGTCGCTGCAACGCCACGCACGCTGCCATCAGCGCGCAAAATCGGCTTTGCGAGCGTGATGGTGAGGTCGCCACTGGAGAAATTTTTATACAGCGGCGTCCACGTTTTTCGACCGCGTTCCACCGCGAGCCGATACCAAGGGCGTTCGTGGGGGTTGAAATCTTCTTCGCGTAAAAGCGCGCCGCGCTTCTCGGGCGAGATTGCACGATAAACACGGCGCGGCTCATTGGGTTGAGCGCGAAGGCGAACCTCAGGGCCGCCCGGGGCGCTGCGTTCGATGCCCACAAATCGCCCAGTTTCACTACCGTAGTAAACGTAGCTATTTTGTTCTGGGTAGAGCCCCGAGGCGATCCACAATCGCTTTTCAACATCGGTGATGAGCACTGGGGAAAGCGCATTGAATTCAGCGCTATCGACTGCGGCTTCTGACCCGTCGGGCGACACCACATTGAGCACCACCGACGAGGTCGCCAAATACTGTGTGGTGGCCTGAGCGATGCGGATCGCGACGTCTTCGAGTAAACGGCGCGACATGTCCTCGGCGCCGCGCACGCCGGCCGAGTACGACAAATACGAAACGGTGCCCGCGACGGCTGTAACAAGCAGCACAAACGGCACCAAAAGCGTCGCCCGCAGTGAACGAAAGGGAAGGTTCATCCTCGATGGTGCGGCGGCAGTGCCGACGCGTGTATTTGTTTTCAGCAGCGCTCTGCCGTGGTCACTTCGCATTATTCATGCCGAATGGCGTGCACACGCACAAACCACAGAACTTCAAGGAAATTCGGACAAGCGGTATCGGAATCGAGGCATCGTTTCCCTTTTTCTAATTCAACACACACCCTATTTCATTGGGGTTGGACCGCGTTTTATGCTTTTCCCTCTTTCTGTATTTTATTGATGTCGTCCCCAATGCGTATAACTTTATGAAAAATAGCTTTTGTAGATCAAGGTGATTTCTATCGGAGTTCTCAGTGCTGAATAGACGTACAGATGTGCGCCCCGTCTAGGGCGGTGATGCCCATAAAATTCAGCGATGTTTGAACTGCAGTCTCCGTCTTCGCCTTCCCCGAGCGCTACGCTCCTCGACAAGCTCAATGAACCGCAGCGTACCGCTGTCACGCTGCCGCACGTCTCCTCTCTGGTGCTCGCGGGCGCGGGATCTGGCAAAACCCGCGTGTTAACGACACGGATCGCGTGGCTCTTATCAACCGCGCAAAGCTCGCCGCAGGGCATTTTGGCGGTCACGTTCACTAACAAAGCAGCGAAGGAAATGGTGACGCGCCTCGCGGCGATGATTCCACTGAATGTTCGCAACATGTGGATCGGCACCTTCCACGGTCTTTGTAACCGCTTCTTGCGAATTCACTGGCGAGAAGCCGGCTTGCCACAAACGTTCACCATCATGGACACGCAAGATCAGGTAGCGCTGATTAAGCGAATCCTCAAAGCCGCCAATATTGACGACGAAAAGTATCCCGCGAAGCAAATGGCGTGGTTCATCTCCTCGGCAAAAGAAGAAGGTATGCGCGCCAACGCCGTGGAAGCGTTTGACGACTACACCCGCAAACAAGTAGAGATCTATCAGCTCTACGAGGCGACTTGTCAGCGTGAAGGCGTGGTGGATTTTTCAGAGTTGATGCTTCGCACTTATGAGGTACTCGCCAACAATCAGGCGCTGCGTGAACACTACAACGCGCGTTTCCGCCACATTCTGGTAGACGAGTTTCAAGACACGAATACGCTGCAATACAAGTGGTTGCGCCTCATTGCAGGCCGTGAAACCGCAGTCTTCGCTGTTGGCGACGATGATCAATCGATCTACAGCTTTCGCGGCGCAAAGGTTGCAAATATGCAGCGCTTTGAACACGATTTCTCGCCTGCGAAGTTGATCAAGCTCGAACAAAATTACCGAAGCTTCGGCAACATCCTCGACGCGGCCAACGCGCTCATTCGCAATAACAACGGCAGGCTCGGTAAAGAGCTCTGGACCGACCGCGGTCACGGCGAGGCGATTCGCGTGTTTCAGGGCTACAGCGACGGCGATGAAGCGGCTTATGTGATCGATAGCGTAAAGGCCGCTATCAGCGATGGCGTTTCACTGGACGAAGTCGCGATCTTGTATCGATCAAACGCGCAGTCTCGGCTGTTTGAGCACGGTCTTTTCAATGCTGGCATTGCCTATCGCGTCTACGGTGGTCTCCGCTTCTTCGAGCGTGCTGAGATCAAGCATGCGATGGCCTATTTGCGGCTTCTCAACAATCCCGATGATGACAACGCTTTCCTGCGCGTAGTGAATTTCCCAGCGCGCGGGATCGGCGCGAAGTCAATCGAAAACCTGCAAAACGTTGCGCGCCAGAGCGGCACCACGTTGTGGCAAGCCGCGTGTGGCGGGGGTGCAGGTGGGCGGGCTCAGGCAGCCATGGCACAGTTCATCGGCATCGTTGAAAACATGCGCATTGCAACGAAAGGATTAGTGCTTCCAGAAATTGTGCGTCACCTGATTGAAGCAAGTGGACTCGTGGGCCACTACCGTCTTGATAAAGACGGTCAGGAGCGGGTCGAAAACTTGGAAGAATTAGTCAGCGCAGCAGACAGTTTTCTTCGCGAAACCGATGGCGTAATTCGTGTCGAGGATGAAACGGGTGCTACGAGCGAAATCGATGATCCGATCTCAGCGTTTCTCGCGCATGCCTCCCTCGAAGCGGGCGATACACAAGCCGCAGAAGGGCGAGCCGCGTTGCAAATGATGTCGGTTCATTCAGCCAAAGGCCTGGAGTTCGACTACGTGTTCATCACCGGGCTTGAGGAAGGTTTGTTCCCGCATGACAACTCGCTCAACGATGACGGCGGGCTCGAAGAAGAGCGACGGCTGATGTATGTTGCCGTAACGCGCGCGAAGAAACGCTTACACCTCACGCTCGCGCAGATGCGGATGCTGCATGGGCAAACGCGCTACAACGTGCCCTCTCGCTTTATCGACGAGTTGCCAGCGACGTTGCTGCAGTGGCTTTCAGCAAAGCCAAGAAATTTCTTGGATACTCCGATTGCCTCGGAGGCGATTCCGCGCTCCAACTGGAGCGCGAATTCACACAGCTTGCCGCGCGATCATGGCGGCTTTCGCGTGGGCCAACAGGTGCGTCACGCAAAGTTCGGCACAGGCGTGATCATCGGCGCAGAGGGCAGCGGCAAAAACACGCAAGTCGAGGTGAATTTCGTGGATTTCGGCATCAAGCGGCTCGCGCTCGAATTCGCGAAATTGGAAGCGGCGTAGGCGGAGGTCGCGTTCGCGCAGACCATCGCAACGTAATGTCGCCTTGAAGTCGGGCTGATCTCCCTAAGAGCCGCTTGCTACTCCTGCGGTGGGCGGCTTTCGTTCGCTGCCAAACGTTCGGTGCGATGAAACACTCGGCGGTAGCTCACATAGTCGCTAATCATGTAGATCGCAATCACTGGAACTACCGCAATCATCACGATCACATTTTGAAATGCACCGCCAGACATCAGTAGCAAGGGCGCAACTGCCAACAGCGTGATCAGGACGACTGCGAAGAAGGTGATCGAGAACACCGACACCGCTGCAATATTCCTCGTCCACGCGAAGAACGATTCTTTGAGCGCAGAAAACGGCCCAGCATCCGAGAACACAATTAAGGCGGGCGCAAACCAAAGCGCAGCGTTGATCGGAAGCATCACGAGCATCGTGAAAATCATGAACTGCACGAGCTTTTCAGGGTCGATCTTCGCGGGCTCCTGGGCGGCTTGGGCTTCCATCAGTAATCGTAAGTCCAACCCTGAACCATAAGCCGCAACCGTGACCGCGATCAGAAGTCCAAACAGGTAAAACAAGCCGAGCGGCAGCAGCGCACCCACGTTTGACCGAAAGCCCGCAAACAAATGCTTCACCTCGGGCGTTTCGCCGCGCTCGTGATGCCACGCAGCGGCTAAAAAACCCACCGACAAGATAGGCTTCAGAAAAAACGCAAGCAATCCGCCCGTTAACGCGCCGGTGATTTGCGTAATCAAGGTGAAAAGCGCAGCGAGCGCGCAGTAGCGCAGCCACTGCAATCGGAATAAACGAATCGAGAGCCGCACCCAATCGTAGCCGTCGCGCGCCGGTACTGACGCGGCGATGATCGGTGGTTTTTCGGAATTTGACTCAGTCACGATGCGAGCTCCTCGGGCCAGTAGTGCGGACGATCCACACGCGAGCGAAGCACCCGCTCAAAATGCGTCGGATCTTTTGGCGTGTTTAACTCCGCGCTTCGTGGGAAATGAAAATCATCGAGCCGCGATAGCCAAAAGCGTAGCGCGCCAGCGCGAAGCATTGCAGGCCACACCGACTGTTCGTTCTCGGTAAGCGCACGCACGCCACAATAAGCAACGAGCATTGCCTTGAGGCGCACCGGATCGAGCTCACCCACCGAGTCGATACACCAATCGTTCACGGTAATCGCCAGGTCGTACACAAACGCATCAGTCGCGGCGAAACCAAAATCAATGATGCCACTCAATCGATCTTCGTCGAAAAGTACGTTGTCACAGAAAAGATCAGCATGAATTGCGCCGCTTGGTACACGCGTTTCACGCCGGGTCCGCTGGAATGCCAATTCGTCGTTAATAAAAGCGGCCTGCTCTGCGTTCACCACCTGCCGAACGCGCCGATAGGTGCTCAACATCCAGCCTGGGCCGCGCTTGTTGGTCATCCGTCCGCGAAAGCTCGCGCTCGCGAGATGAAGTTTCGCGAGCTCTGAGCCCACGGCTTGACAATCCGATTCAGTGGGCGACATGTGCGGCCGGCCGCTCACGCGCTCAGTCAGAGATGCCGGCTTTCCGTTCAGGATTGAAAAAAGCCCGCCGCTACGGTCGGCGATGGGCGAAGGGACGGCCACGCCAGACTTCGCTAGATGCGCCGCAAGGTTTAGATAAAAAGGCAGGTCTTCCGCAGGAATGCGCTCGTACAGCGTAAGTACGAAGCGCGCGGTCGAAGTCGTCAAAAAATAGTTGGTGTTCTCGATGCCCTCCGAAATAGGCGTGAGCTCGAGCAATTCACCAACATTAAATCGAGGCAACCAAGCCTGAACGTCGCTTTCGGCAACGCGAGTAAAGACTGACATGAAACACTCAAAGCAGCAGCACGCACGCGGTAGGGCGCGCGGCCACAATCAAGAAAACATCGGTTGTTGTCACACCGGCGATAGCTGCCGACCTCTCGACCGCTGTCACCGCAGCAAAACCTCAATCGATATTTCCCTGTGAAATCCCAAAACGAGCCCGTCGGGGATCAGAACCGAAAAATCTGCCACATGCTGGGGCTCACCCGCCGCTGACCATTGCTGGTCGCACGGTCATACCGACCCGCGCCTGGATCGGTAATGGTGTAGCCGCGCTCGCGGATGATCGCAAGTCGGCTTTCGATCCGTTCTTCACGACTATCCCCTGCTACCGCCTCGTCGGCCTGCGCTTTGCCTCGCTCTTGAGCCACCAAGTCGCGATTCGACACCCGTGCGTTTTCACGATCAGGCGGCGGCGGGGCAAGCTCCGGCGCAGCGACCCGGGCCGACGGAGCGTCGGCAGCCAACGCTGGCTGCGGCAGAAGCGCGGCCTGTGACGCGACGAGAAGGGAAACAAAAAGTTTTCTCACCACGCCATTGTAAAGACCTGTGCTGAGCAGAGTCTGCGTTCACCCGACAAGCGCCGTGCTGAACGCTGCGAGCGCACGCCGCCCCAGGAAAAGATCAGTAAAAACTCCGGAGCCCGCTCAAGGACGTGAGGATTTTTCACGCCGTTTTGGCGAAGTATCGCGGGCTCGCAGCAGTGAGGCAGCCGCCTTGTCACCCCAAAAAACCGGAAGGAAAGAGCGCTTCAGGCTCGTACACGCTCAGACGTTCGTATCGCTTCGGCGCGCCGAGCCCGCTTTGGCTCACTATCGCTACCGCCGCAATTAATGGGCAATAGGGTTATAAATCAGGGCAACCGCCTCTGCAGCTATTCCCTCTTCTCGCCCAACGAAACCGAGCTTCTCAGTGGTTGTGGCTTTGACATTCACTGCGTCAATCGGAACCAAACAGTCTTCGGCGATGTGTTGGCGCATTGCGGCGATATGGGGCGCCATTTTGGGCGCCTGCGCCATGATCGTGGCGTCAATGTTGCCGATGACGTAACGGTTGGCACGCAACCGCTCAACCACGCTGCGAAGGAGCACGCGGGAATCCGCGCCCTTGAACGCAGGATCAGTATCCGGAAAATGCTTCCCAATGTCACCCAAGGCTGCGGCACCCAAGAGCGCGTCGCAAATCGCATGCAGCAGCACATCCGCATCTGAATGGCCGAGCAAACCTTTTGCATGAGCGATTTCTACGCCGCCAATGATGAGTTTGCGACCTTCGACCAATTGATGCACGTCGAAGCCAGTGCCAATACGAAAGTTCATTCTTGAATTCTAGGCGCGCTCTGACGAAGAAAAAACGCGGCCAGTGCGAGATCTTCGGGGTAAGTAATCTTCAAGTTACGCGTATCGCCTTGCACGAGCTTGGGCCGCAAGCCGAGCGCTTCGATGGCTTGCGACTCGTCGGTCACGTCAGGTGATGCAGAGAGCGCATGCACCAGCGTTTCATAGGGAAAGAGTTGGGGCGTTTGCGCGCGCCACAAGCCTTCACGCGGCACCGTCTCCAGATACTCGCCCTGCCGATCGCTGCGCTTGACGGTCTCGGAGATAGGTATTGCTAGCAGAGCGCCCTCAGGCGAATCGTTTGCCACCTCAATGAGTCGCTCAATCGAATTGGCGGTCACGCAAGGCCTCGCCGCATCATGCACAAGCACCTGGGCAGCGCGCAGCACCTTTTGGCGAATCGCGGCAAGCGCTTGAGTCACCGTTTGGGCACGCGTTGCGCCCGCGCAGGAAAGCAGCTGCACTCGTTCAAGTTTTGCTCGATCAAGGATGCGAGGTGCGATCATATCGTCAGCCTGCACCACAAGATAGATTTGCTCGATCCTCGAAACCGCGCTCAGTGCTCGAAGCGTGTGTTCGAGCACGCTCACGCCATCGATTTCGAGATATTGCTTTGGAAGGCTCGCACCCATTCGGGCGCCGCTGCCGCCCGCTGGAACGATCGCCACACAACTGAACCGGCTTTCACTCATCGCGACACCCCGGTCAGCTCACGGAGGTGCGCTTGAGAAAAATCGATTCACCCACGCACTACGCCACCACTTTGATCGAAGGGAACTTCGCCGAGTGATCTTCGCTTTTCTGCGCGATGAAAACAGCCGTTTTTCGGGCGATTTCCTTGTACGTTTTGGACACCAACCCGTCGGGATCGGCCACCACCGTGGGGCGCCCGCCATCGGCTTGGGCGCGAATGCGTCCATCCAGCGGCAGCCCGCCGAGGAATGGCACGTTGTAATCGTTGCACATGGCCTTCGCGCCGCCCTCGCCGAAAATGGATTCGACGTGCCCACAGTTTGAACACACATGGGTGCTCATGTTTTCAACAATGCCCACAATCGGAATGCCGACCTTTTCAAACATTTTGAGGCCTTTGCGTGCATCGATTACTGCGATTTCCTGCGGCGTCGTCACGATGACCGCCCCTGTGACCGGCACCTTTTGCGACAGGGTGAGTTGGATGTCGCCCGTACCCGGCGGCATGTCAATCACGAGGTAATCCAAATCGCGCCAGTTGGTGTCGGTGAGAAGCTGCTCCAGCGCCTGCGTCACCATCGGGCCGCGCCACACCATCGGCGTATCGGTGTCGATCAAAAAGCCAATCGACATCGCTTGCAGGCCATGCGCCTCCATCGGTTCAAGCGTTTTGCCGTCTGCGCTTTCTGGGCGTCCGCTGATGCCCAACATCACAGGCTGCGAAGGGCCGTAAATATCCGCGTCGAGCAAACCCACGTTCGCACCCTCCGCCGAAAGCGCGAGCGCGAGGTTCGCCGCGGTCGTGCTCTTTCCTACGCCGCCCTTGCCGGAGGCCACAGCGATGATGTTTTTGATGCCGGGCTTGAGCTTCACGCCGCGCTGCACGGCATGCGACACGATGCGGTGCCCCACCGTAACGCTCACTTTGCCAACGCCTGGGAGTGTGCGCAAGTGGGCGGCGACCACGTCGCGAAGCGCCTCGTATTGACTGCGAGCGGGATAACCGACCACGATTTCGACCAGCACGTCGTCACCCGTCACCAAGACCGATTTGATTGATTTGTCTTTTACGAAGTCGCGCCCCGTGTTGGGATCGATACACGAGGCAAGATGGGAGAGCACGTCTGATTGGTTCATAGCGCAGATTCTAGATGTGCCGCTCTTTGCTACTATCGAGCGTTTCCACTGACTCGAATGAAAGCCGTCGCTGAAACGACGCGTCGGCCTCGGTTTTGCTATGAACTCCGCCACTGTCGCGCCCCGCAATATTTTCGTAACGACCGCGCTGCCCTATGCGAATGGGCGATTCCATGTCGGGCACATGATGGAATACATCCAGGCCGATATTTGGGTGCGTTTCCAGCGGATGCAGGGACATAAAGTGCATTGGGTCTGCGCGGATGACACACATGGCGCGCCGATCATGATTGCGGCCGAGAAGGCCGGCAAGACCCCTCAGGAATTCGTCGCCGAAATCGCCGCAACACGGAAGGAATACCACGACGGATTCCACCTTTCGTTCGATTATTGGTATTCAACCGACTCACCGGAAAACGTTCAGCTCGCGCAAGACATTTACCGCAAGCTCAAAGCAAACGGCTTCATTTCTACGAAAACCATTGAGCAGTTTTACGATCCGGTGAAGGGCATGTTCTTGCCTGATCGCTACATCAAAGGCGAATGCCCAAAGTGTGGCGAGAAAGACCAGTACGGAGATTCCTGCGAGAACTGTGGTGCGGTCTACGCGCCCACCGATCTTAAAAATCCGTACTCAACGCTCTCCGGTGCAACGCCCGAGATGCGCTCTTCCGAGCATTTCTTTTTCAAGCTCTCAGATCCGAAGTGCGTTGAGTTTTTGCGCGCTTGGACCACCGAAACGGATCGCCACGGTGCGCCACGTTTGCAGAGCGAGATCGTTGCCAAGAGCAAAGAATGGTTGGGCGAAGACGGCAAGCTTGGCGATTGGGACATCTCGCGAGATGCGCCTTACTTCGGAATCCCGATCCCGGACGCGCCGGGCAAGTTTTTCTACGTTTGGCTGGATGCGCCCGTTGGCTACCTGGCGGCGCTCAAAAACTATTTCGACTCCGGCAAAGCAAGCGCGAATGGTGAGCCGCGCTCCTTTGCTGATTTCCTAGCCGATCCCGCTACGGAGCAAATTCATTTCATCGGCAAAGACATTGCTTACTTTCACGTACTCTTCTGGCCTGCGATGCTCAGATTCGCGGGCTACAAAGTGCCCGATAGTGTGAACGTGCACGGCTTCATCCAAATGGGTGGAGAAAAGATGAGCAAGAGCCGCGGCACCGGCGTGGACCCGCTCAAGTATCTCCAGCTCGGCATGAATCCCGAGTGGCTGCGCTACTACATCGCGGCAAAGCTGAACGCAAACGTGGAGGACTTCGATTTCACCGCCGAAGATTTCATGGCGCGCGTGAATGCGGATTTGATCGGCAAGTACGTAAATATCGCGAGTCGATGCGCAGGATTCATCTCGAAGCGATTCGATGGGAAGCTGGGCGGCGAAGCGGATGACGAAGCTCGCGCATTGTTGAAATCCACCCGCGACGGCGGTGCCGAAGTGGCCGATCTCTACAACAAACGAGAGTTTGGCAAAGCGATCCGAAAAATAATGGAGCTGGCGGACGCAGCAAACCAATACGTTGATCGAAAGGCGCCTTGGCTCTTAGCCAAAGACGACACGAAGGCGCACGAATTGCAAAGCGTGTGTAGCACCGCGCTCGGCTTGTTCCGTAGCCTGACTGTCATGCTCGCGCCCGTAATGCCAAAACTCGCTGCCGATGTGTCGAGCTTGCTCAACGTAGCGGTTGACCGTTTCGCTGCGCTCAACGACCCGCTTGCTCCAGGTCATACGATCAGGCCCTACGCGCACTTAATGTCTCGCGTTGAGGAACGTCAGCTTGACGCGTTATTAGGAATAGATAAAGTAGCAGAACCCCACAAAGCTAAGGGCGAGACCGATAAAAATAATAAAGACAATTCGTCAAGTAAACCTGCGTCAGCCCCAAGCAAACCGGAAGTCTCTAGAAAAATGAGTACGTCTGAAAGCAGTGCAAACAATCCCTTCATCAACATCGACGATTTCATCAAGATCGATCTTCGTATCGCGAAAATCGTGAACGCCGAACATGTGGAAGGCAGCGACAAATTGCTGCGTCTTACCCTTGACGTAAACGAGAAGAACGAAGACGGCAGCGCTCGACTTCGCAACGTCTTCTCTGGCATTAAATCTGCATATGCGCCAGACGCGCTTGTCGGACAACTCACGGTATTAGTTGCTAATCTTGCGCCACGAAAAATGAAGTTTGGTGTTTCCGAAGGTATGGTGCTTGCCGCTTCATCAAAAGATGGCGACAATGCCAGCGGGTTGTATATCCTGAATCCCCACACTGGTGCTACGCCAGGAATGAAAGTCACGTGACGATGTTTGGCACGAAAAGAACGGTTTTTGAACAAGATAAATACAAAATCCTTCGCGCAAGCCTGCGCGATGCGCCCATTCTTTCCGCGCTAACGAAAGGTGATTGGTCCGAACGTGTCGCGATTTCGCAGCGCCGAATCAAAGACAACCCCAACCAAATCGCTGACGACTTGCGCGTTGGCGGAGCGCTCGTGCTCTATCGCAGCAATCTGCCCGTGGCTGCGCTCTCTTACGTGCCTGCGAAAGACGGCAGCTGGGAGCTGCGTCGCCTGGGCGTCACCAAAACGTTCTCGGGGCGCGGTTTCACCACACTACTTCTCGATTCGCTAGAGAAGCTCGCGCGGAAAAGTTCTGTGAACTCGATCCGAATTCCGGTTGATACCTATTCACCGCAGTTCAAGGCCTATTTCGAGAAACTGGGCTTCAGCGTTGAGTCTGAGCGCACCTTCGCAACGATCTTCGCCGGCGCGTTGCAACCGATCCGGATGCGAAAACACATCGGCTAGCGTCGGGATCGCGAGCGCCCCTTCGCATCTTGCTTGCTCGCACCGCGACCAGACTTTTGACAGTTTTCGTCGCGCTAACTGTCGTAGTGCTCGCTTGCACGAACTAGTCCATTGGTAGGAGTTTGGCGACGAGACGCTCGAGCGAAAACGACCTCGTTGTGGTGCTGTTGGCGAGCAGAATAACCGCCCAACCGCTTTCCGGGTAGCGCGCGTACATCGTGCGGAACCCCGCGAGCGATCCGCCATGCGCCACGCGCAGCTGCCCGTCGAGAGTGCCAACATCCCAGCCGAGGCCATAGCCAAATGGGTCGTTTCCCATTCGTCCGATTTCTCCGCCGGCTAATCGCGTTGGCGTTGTGAGGGTTTCGAGCGTCTTCGCTGAAACGAGTTTTCCGTTGTAGAGCGCGCTTTCGAAGCGCGCGAGATCGACCACGGTAGACAAAAATGCGCCGCTCGGTCGGAGCGCAACGTACTCCCGAACATTCGAGTAACTCCCATCCTTCCACGCGTAGGAAGCAGCGCGCTTCGCAACAAGATCGCGCACACTCGTGGTCCGGGTGTCTCCCATCCCGGCCACATCAAACAACTCACGCTTTACGAATTTGGGCCACGGCTCACCAGTAACGCGGGTGATCGTTTCGGCAAGCGCAAAGTAGCAAATATTGCAATATTGCATCTTCGTACCGGTGGGGAAAGCAAGCGCGACACCGAATGTGGCTTCGATCAGTTCAAAATCGGCGATCTCGGCATTCTCATCAAACTTCGGCGACTCGCGCACGATGCCCGATGTGTGATTAGCCAAATGTGCAATGGTGACGTTTCGCCATGATTCCGGGGTGCCTGGTAGATATTTGGAGATTGGATCACGCCAAGAGAGTTTCCCTTGCTCTACGAGCCTACCAATTGCGATCGCCAATATAGGTTTACTGACCGACGCAATTGCGAACACGGTGTCAGGGGTCGTTGGAATCGCATGCTCCAGATTGGCAACGCCGAAGCCCTTCGAGTACACAAGTTCGCCCCGGCGAACAATTGCTAACGAAAGGCCTGGAATGTTGCGCGCCGCCATTTCCTTTTCGATCAACTTGTCGATCGCACGAAAGTCAACCGGGCTCGATAGGGGGCTTTGCGCTCGGGCAGCGGCGCTACTCGCAAGGGCGATACCCGTGAATAGACAGATGGCAACGATAACGTAGCGCAAAGATATCGATTTGAATGTAGATGGGTAGCGCACGGCAAAAGTATTAAGTAAGTTCAGCGAAGATTTATATGGCAAAAAATGCCGCGCATTGCGCTCGCGTTTTGAGGCCATTGGCTGAGAGAAATTAAGCGAGAAAGCGCGCTAGCGCTACACTCATTGCGCAATGCTGAGTTTTCAACCCCGCCTCGTCTCGGAACTCGCGCACTACTCAGCGGAGAAATTCCGTAGCGACCTGCTCGCGGGCGTAACTGTCGGGATCATTGCGATTCCTTTAGCGATGGCGTTTGCAATCGCGAGTGGCGTCTCGCCGGAGCAGGGGCTTATCACCGCGGTGATCGCCGGATTCGTTATGGCCGCGTTTGGCGGTACGCGACTTTGCGTAGGTGGGCCCACGGGCGCGTTCATCGTAGTGCTCTATGCCATTAACGCGCGCTACGGATTCGCCAATTTGGTGATCTGCACGATGATGGCCGGCGCGATCTTGGTTGCGCTTGGCGCGTTCAAACTCGGCGGCTTGATTCGGTTTATTCCCAACTCCGTAGTGATCGGCTTCACAAACGGTATCGCGGTGCTCATCGCGCTTTCGCAGGTGAAAGATTTCTTGGGGCTCCCCATCACCAATATGCCTGCGGAGTTTTTCGGCATCGTTCGGGTCATCGCTGAAACGCTACGCGATCTGCACTGGCCAAGTTTCGCCATGGCGGCCGCCGCACTTGCTTTTTTATTCATCTGGCCGAAACGCTGGGCGCGAACGGTGCCCGCACCGTTTGTTTTGATCGTGCTCGCAACCGCTTTCATGCAGTTTGCGCCTTCGGGAATCGCGACGATTGGCTCCCGATTCGGCGAAATCTCTGCGTCATTCCCGTCGCCCGCGTGGCCCGACTTCGATCCATCGAGGCTTGGCGCGCTGATTCCGCCCGCCATCGCTATTGCGCTGCTCGCGGCGATCGAGTCGCTACTGTGCGCGGTCGTCACCGATAAGCAAACGCGAGATCACTCCGATCCAAACCAAGAGCTCATCGGCCAAGGTCTGGCCAATTTGATTACGCCCCTTTTCGGTGGACTCGCAGCGACGAGCGCGATGGCGCGCACCAGCGCCAATGTGCGAAATGGCGCGCAAACACCGATGGCGGCTGTGATTCATGCGGGCATCGTGCTCGTGTTTTTGCTGCTGGCCGCGCCGCTTGCAAAGCATGTGCCATTCCCCGCGCTCGCAGCGATACTCGTGTGGACCGCATACGGCATGATGGATTGGCGGGCCTTCAGCGAGATGCGACGCTACACCCCGCTTCGCAACGTTACGCTCGTGTCAACATTCGTGTTAACCGTACTCTTCAGCATTACGGTGGCCGTGGAAGTCGGGATGTTGTTGGCGGCGATCCTTTTAATCAAGCGACTTACCGAAGCAGCGCAGGTCGTTGAAATCACCGATCTCGCAAAGGATGCAGATGCGCCTTCGCTGCCGCTTCCGCCGAGTGTTTCGGCGCTACGTCTTCGCGGCGCACTTTTCTTCGGCGTACTCGACAAACTTGAGTCCGCCCTCCACGTGCCGAACACGGCGCGTGTGGTGGTGATCGATATGCTCGAAGTGATCTACATCGACACCAACGCGGCAGAGCTTATGCAGCAGTTTGTTCGTGATCAGCTCGCACTCGATCGTGAGGTCATTGTGTTCGGGCTTTCGCCCCAAGCAGAATCCCTCTTCCAACGTACTGGCTTTGCCGACGAGATGGGTCGCGACCGCATCGTGAGCACACGGCGTCAGGCACTTGAGCTCGCGACCCTGCGCTCTCCACACTATGCGCAGGCCGAGCTTTTCGGGGTACGGTAGCCCACGTACGCGGGCAAAATCGAGTGTAAGTATGTTCGCTCGCCCCGACTTCAAGGGCTTCTTGCACGCTTTTGTAGTAGCACTCAAAATCTGCGGGGTTGCCGCTTGAAAGGCGTTGGATGCACTCGCACTTTCGATCTACACGCGCCGCTTCTGGCGGTGAAATCGAAAGAGGAGACACACATCATGACTGGATTGATTCGCTTCAGCCCGCTGACCGCTCGCGCTCTGAACGCCGTACCGTTGAGCGACTTTGATCGCGCCTTGGGATCATTTGCGTCACAGCTTTTCGGTGACGTACCGGGTAGCGATTTCGCGCTACGCGCCGATGTGGCTGAAACCGAAACGAGCTATATCGCGCGCTTCGATGTGCCAGGTGTTGCCAAAGAAAACATCGAAGTAACCGTGGAAGAAAAGCTTGTCAAAGTGGACGTCACGTTCGCAACCGCAACGGCTGAGGGCGAGAAGTTGCTCCGCAGCGAACGGCTGGTGGGCGAGACGTCGCGCAGCTTCCGATTTGCCAATGCGATTGATTCCGACGCAGCGACCGCGACGCACGAACACGGCGTACTCACGCTGACGCTGCCGAAGAAAGTGCTCGCAGCTCAAAAGCGCCTCACCATCAACTAGCAGGGTGCCCTAGTTCGCCGAACAGCGCTGCGAAGCAAGCGCAAAAGCCGAGGAAAAAAGACTGACCTTGTGTCGGTCTTTTTTCTTTCTTCTTCAATATTTATACCCATATAAAATAGGAACTAGATAAACAAAATCTATTATTTCGATAGCTAAATTTATATGCTTTTAGCCCAGATTAAATGAGGATTTAAACGCATTTCTTGTATCAAGTTTCCGGTTGACTATTCGGGTTAGACAAGGCGATTCAGCACCCGCTATTCCGTATCATGCACAAGCGGGTCGTATGCATTGCACGGTAATTGCTATAACAACGCAGGAAGGCCTCGAGCCGTCTTTGCTCTTACTGCGCCAAGTCTTGCTCCCGCCTCAAACGCGGGAGCCGCAGGCCTAGAAAATTGCAACCATTGAAAGATACGAGAGACTATGTCAATCGCCATGCATGCGATCAAGATGCCACCCGGGCATCATTACGATGAAATGCTCATTCCTTCGAGTACGAACGAGATCAGCACTCGAGAGCACTACCGCAACTACTTCCAATGGCTCAATAGTTCGCCCGAACAGACCCTCACACAGCGTAGGGCGCAAGCAGACTTATTGTTTCGGCGCATCGGCATTACCTTTACGGTATACGGAGAAGAAGGCGGCACAGAGCGATTGATTCCATCAGATGTGATCCCGCGCGTGATCACCGCCGACGAATGGGACTATCTCGAACGTGGGCTAACGCAGCGCGTGCACGCAATCAATTGCTTCCTCGCCGATATCTATCACGATCAGAAGATCCTGAAAGCGAACCTCATCCCGAGCGAGCAAATTCTCGGTAACGCGCAATTTCAGACAAAGATGATCGGCGTAAACGTGCCGCACAACGTCTATGTCTCCATCACCGGAGTCGATATCGTTCGCAACAACGACGGCAAGTATTACGTGCTCGAAGACAATCTTCGTGTGCCCTCGGGCGTGAGCTACATGCTCATGAACCGCAAGATGATGATGCGCCTCTTCCCGGAGCTCTTTCTGCAGCAAAGCGTGCGCCCCGTGGAGCACTATCCGTCGCTGCTTCTGCAGACCTTGCGCGAAGCAAGTACGATCGACAACCCAACCGTCGCGCTCCTCACACCAGGGCGATACAACAGCGCTTATTTCGAGCACACGTTCCTCGCGCAACAGATGGGCATTGAACTTGTCGAAGGGCAAGATCTGTTCGTGAAGGATGACTACGTCTACATGCGCACGACGACGGGCCCGCAGCGCGTCGATGTGATGTATCGCAGGCTCGACGATGTGTTCTTGGATCCGCTCGCGTTTCGCCCCGATTCCGCACTCGGCGTACCCGGTTTATTTGAGGCTTATCGCAAAGGAAACATCGTTATCTGCAACGCCATTGGTACGGGCGTTGCAGACGACAAATCAATTTACCCGTACGTGCCCGAGATGATTAAGTTCTATCTCGGAGAAGAGCCGATTCTCAACAACGTGCCCACCTATCAGTGCAGGAAGCCCGACGAGCTGTCTTATGTGCTTGCAAACTTGAAAGACCTGGTGGTGAAAGAGGTGCATGGTGCCGGGGGTTACGGCATGTTGGTAGGCCCCGCGTCCACCGAAAGTGAACGCGAAACCTTTGCAGCGGTGGTGAAGGCCAATCCGTCAAATTACATCGCGCAGCCGACGCTCGCACTCTCAAGTTGCCCATGCTTCGTGGACGCAGGTATTGCACCGCGCCATATCGATTTACGCCCATTCGTGCTGACCGGTCGAGAAGTGCGCATGGTGCCTGGCGGACTGACTCGCGTCGCGCTCAAGGAAGGTTCGCTCGTGGTGAATTCATCGCAAGGCGGCGGTACCAAAGACACCTGGGTGTTGGGAGCATAGTCATGTTGAGTCGTGTTGCTTCCCATCTCTACTGGATGTCCCGCTACCTTGAGCGCGCTGAGAATATGGCGCGCATTCTGGATGTCACGCAGTCAATTGCGATGCTTGATCCGTCAGCGGATTCCGGTGGCGCAATGACCCCCATCGTAATCACTGAAACTGCGGAAGAGTTTGCGGCGACTGGGCTACCTGCCACCTACGCCAACGTAGTGGCGTTTCTGGCTTGGGATCGATTTCATCCCTCTTCGATCCGAAACTGTATCGAATCAACCCGTGAGAACGCACGCGCAGTGCGCGGCTCGATTACGAGCGAGATGTGGGAGAACATCAACGATACGTGGATTGCGTTTCAAGAGACCGCCAGAAACACCGATCCGTTGATGACGGGCAACGACTTCTTCGAATGGGTGAAAGAGCGCTCGCACCTTTTCCGGGGCGTCACATTCGCCACCGCGCGCCGCGATCAGCCCTATCACTTCACCCGCTTAGGCACATTTCTAGAACGCGCTGACAACACCGCTCGTATCTTGAATGTGAAATACGCCCAAGAAGCGCCTGACGATTTCCAGGAACGCAGCGACGATCAAGCGGACTACTACCGCTTGTCGGCGGTGCTTCGTTCCGTCTCGGCGTTGGAGGCGTATCGCGACACCTACCGCGATACGATCGAGGCGCGTCGCGTGGCTGAGATCATGATCTTCGACGCAAAGTTGCCACGGTCACTTCGGTTCTGTATGGACGAGACCACCACTGTGCTCGATCTGCTGCCAAAAGACTCGGGCCGCATACCGCGTCGTATTGCGTCCGAAATCAACGCGCGCTTGCGCTACGGTACGGTGGATGAAGTCCTGAGCTACGGACTTAAACGCTACATCGCGGATTTCCTGCATGACATGATGCGGCTTGGCGAGGCAGTGAACACGTCGTTCATGGACGGGCGCTAGCGAAAGTAGCGCGTACCTGCTGAGCCAGTGGGTCAACCTGCTGGCAGCATGTTGAGCCGCTTAAGCTCCGAAGTTACCGCTCTGAGTTGCGCGGAGGTCTAACGTCGACACTCCCGCCCCGGGAGACTCGCCGAGCGTTTTCCCAAATACGCTACGCTCGATACTCCTGCGCTTCGAGCACTCTCTGAGATTCTTGTGACTTCTACCGTAACTGCTGCGCCGACCTGGCGCTACATCGTACTGCTCGCGTTACTCTTGGGCGCTCAGCCAATTGCCACCGATCTCTACCTTCCCGCGCTGCCAGCGCTCAAGTCGGAGTTGGGTAATCCGAGCCTGACTCTCACTGCACTGTTGCTCGCATTCGGCACGTCGCAGCTCGCCTGGGGGCCAATTTCGGATCGGTTTGGCCGTCGCCCGGTCGCCCTGATCGGCGCGGCGGGCTACGCCATTGCATGCCTGGCCGCAGCTTTCGCCCAATCGATGCCAATTCTGGTGGCCTGCCGCGTGCTGCAGGGGGCTGCGATGGCGGCCCTGATCGTTGTGGCACGTGCGAGTTCGCGCGATCTCTTCTCACCACAAGAAGGCACAAAAATACTTAGCAAGGGCCTGTCTGGCCTAGGGGTCATCGCGTTAGTCTCACCGCTTGTTGGCGCAGCGCTTGCTGCCGTTACACCATGGCGGGGTTCGCTCGTAGCGATGGGTGTGTTTGGCATAGTGGTATTCGTTTGGATTGCTTGGACCTTTACAGAATCGCTACCCGCCGAGCGGCGAAGCACTGGATTCGCCGTGCCGGGTGCGACGAAAGCGATATTGAGTAATGCCCGGTTTCGTGCATGGACCTACATCGTGTCAACCAGCTATGCCACGCTGTTCTGCTTTCTGCTTGGTTCGTCCTTCGTTTACGGAATCGCATTCAAACTAGGCATCTTTGGCTCCGGACTTGTGCTGGCCGGAAACTGCGTCTTCTACATTCTCGGCACCATGTGGTGCCGTCAAATGCTCGCCACACTTCCGCCCTATCGCGCCACTGCGCGCGCATCGTGGTTCCATCTTGCCGGGGCGATCGTGACATTGATACCCGCCCTTGTCATCGGGCCGTGGCTGCCCGCGATGCTGCTCGGTCAATTTCTTTTCTCGATGGGTCACGGCGTCGTACAACCGTGTGCGCAAGCGGGTGCGGTCGCCGATACGCCGCAAAACGCCGGACGTGCGGCTGCGCTTTCCGGCTTCGCGATGATGTGTGTTGCGTTCGTTGTGGGCCAGGTAATGTCACCCTTCTTGGGCACGAGCGCGTGGCCGCTCGTGGTTTCGATTTCCCTGGGCGCGCCGCTGCTGGCGCTACTCGCGCACACCTCGCTCCGGCGGGCGCATGTGAGCTAGCGCGCCAGAGAAACGCACCTCAACGCACGCGAACTATCACTGGCATTTCGACAACCCGCCAAGCGCGTTCGGGCAAGCTACGAGTGATTCACAAAATCAGCAACGGCATCGATCACTGCACGCTCACGCAAGATTCGGCGATGGCCGAGCCCTATGGTGGCGAATAATCGGGCGTTCTGACTTTCTGCGAGCCAGCGCTTTGCACCAGAAAACACGTTGATCGGATCAGATTCATCATGAACGATCAGGATGGGTGAGGCAATTTTTGGCCCCAGATGACTCGCGGCGTAGGCCTCCATCAGCGCAGCCTCTTTCGCCTCGATCCGAGATTGCATGCGCGCACGTGTGCGTTCACTCAGCCCGAAAACCTGCGCAAACATCTTTGTGAAGTCACGTGGGCGATCAGGCGGCGCAAGGAGTACTAGCGGCGTAGCCGGTACGCCATGTGCGACTGCATACGCTGCCGCAGACGCGCCTAAGGAGTGCGCGACCACGCCTTGAATGCGCACGCCACTCAGTGCGAGGCGCGTTGCCACATATTCGATTGCCCGCGCAAACTGCGGCAGGCTACTGCGTAGACCACGGCTTTGGCCGTGCGCTGGCGCTTCGATCACCACTGGCACCAAACCGCGCTCAGCAATCGCGCTTGCGAGCGCTTGCATCTGTCCCGCGCTTCCGCCCCAGCCATGGATCAGCAGAACGTGGGGACGATCCACTTCCAAGCCATCGGAGAGTCCGTCACTCTCAGCGCTCATGCGGCGATAGAGAGTGAGACTTGCGCCTTCGAAAGGCAGCGACTTTATCGCCCAGCTTGGGTTCCACGCCTGGCGGCGCTGAAACCATTTTGGCGGTAGCGGCGTCAGAAAGAGTTGCTGGGCGAAACGCGCCGCGAGCTTCGGCGCCAAGGCGTCGGTGGCTGAAAGTGCAGTGCGAAAAAATTTCACACCGGCGCTACGTTCATAGAACTCCGCGGTGGCATGTAGGGAGGAGGAAGCGATCTCAGTCATTCGATTTTCCTTTTTCGCACAATCGTGCGAAATATAGTGACGAACAGTGGGCTGGCAGTAAAAGAAGTCTCTCGGGTACGCGCGCGCTACGCTTGCACGGGCAGCGGCTCGCTATAGCTCCGGATCAGGCGTTGATAGCTTGCGTGCGCACGGTCTGGTGCGGTTTGGTCGCGCAAGAACCGCGAATCGTGAACACAACCAATCATCAGTGAATAGATGTCGCTGACCACGTTCTCGACCGGTGTGGCACTGGGCAGGTGACCTTCATGCACCGCCTGCAAGACAGTTCGGCGAAGCGCAGCGCGCCAGCTCACGACGCCCTTGAGAAGGGTTTCTCGAAGTTCACCGTCTCGGTCATCGAGTTCAAACGCACCTGCGGTGTACAAGCAACCAGAGTTCGCTTCAACGATCCGCGTACGCTCAATCCAACGCCGCACGATCGCATTCAGACGTGACAGTCCACGCGGTGCTTGCATCGCAGGAACAAATACATCGGCAAGAAAACGCCGCTCAAATTCGGCGATCACGGCTTGCTGCAACGCTTCACGCGAGCCCACCCGCGAAAAAACACCGCTCTTGGAAAGCCCGATTCGATCCGCAACCACTTGCAGCGAGATCGCTTCGAGCCCCTGCTCTGCTGCGAGATCCAACGCCGCGCCAACAATCGCAGCGCGTGTCATCTCGCTTTTCGAGGTCCGTGCCTCAAGTGATCTCGAACGAGGCGATGCTTGTGACACAGGCGCTTCGGGCGTGCGAGAGATGAGACTGAATTTAGCTTTGGCCTGAGGAATCATACGTCACATTTTCGCACGATCGTACGAAATTGCAAGCGCCATCATAAATTCCGCTTTACCGCATAATCAAGCAGGGCTAGTAGCCATCAACAGATAAAACTGCTATTGTGAAAATAGCGCTTCTAGCCCCTTTGTAATGGGACGTTGCGCGAATTTTCCGAGCTTACTTTTTGCTGCGCCAAGACCACCAGACAGCCCCGACCGCAGCGACGATCAGAAGCAGCGCAATCGCTCGCGGATTCATGAGTTCGTGCGCGATCGCATGAAACAAGTCATCAGGTTCGTGGCCGGGATGCGCGTAAGTCGCGGCGCTAATCAAGCTCGCTGTAACGCAGACGCCAAGTTTCGACGCGCGCAAAAATCGTTGTTCAATGTTCATTGCTCTATCCCAGCATGCCTTGATGTTTGATGAATGCGACGATCTCGTCGACGCCTTTTCCGACTTTCAGATTGGAGAAGACAAAGGGTTTAGTGCCGCGCATTTTCTTCGCGTCGTGGTCCATGACCTCAAGCGATGCGCCGACGTAGGGCGCGAGATCAATTTTGTTGATCACCAAGAGGTCACTTTTCATGATGCCCGGGCCGCCTTTGCGCGGAATCTTCTCGCCCGCCGCAACGTCGATCACGTAGAGCGTGAGATCGGATAACTCGGGGGAGAACGTAGCCGCAAGGTTATCGCCGCCGCTCTCAACAAAAATCACGTCGAGATCTGGGAAGCGCTTGTTTAGCCGATCAACTGCTTCCAGGTTAATCGAAGCATCTTCGCGGATCGCCGTGTGCGGGCAGCCACCTGTCTCAACGCCGATGATGCGCTCTGGTTCGAGCGCTTGATGATCAACGAGGAACTGGGCGTCTTCCTTCGTATAGATGTCATTGGTGACGGCTGCGATGTTGTGTGACTCGCGAAACCGCCGACACAGTTCAAGGGTCAGCGCAGTTTTCCCAGAGCCGACCGGGCCACCGATACCAACGCGCAACGGGCCGTGTTCATTCATGATCTAAAGAGCCTTGAGTATTGAGTTTCATGGTTCATCTGGGCGATGGCTAAGAGCGGCGCAGAGCTACACCAGGCCGATTCGGGTAAGTCAAGCGCTGTCTCCACAGAATCATTCACCGAATCGCCCAGCGTGAAAAGCAGTTTCTGCGAAGCGATTTGCCCCATCGGTAACGCTTTCGCAAGCACCATCACCTGGTTCTCGGCAAAGCCAAACACGTATGCAAGCAATCCATCGCGTGCGGATACGCCACTCGCACACGAGGCGAGCGCCGCTGCGACCGGCGCGCATACACGCGTTAAAGCGCTCAGCACGTCCCTCTGACCGGCACTGATCGGGGCAACTTCGCGACACCACGCCGAATAGGAAAATCCGACTTGAAGCGTTTCAGCGCGCGGTTCGCTCGATTCCCTCGATGCGATGAAGCGCTCGTTGATGTCACGGATCGATTCGTGATCTGCGGTTTGCCACGCAAGGTAAGCACTCGCCCACACTGGCGCTTCGTATTTGGCAAATATCAATCGCAGGTGATCTTCAATCCAGCGGCGCGCCGAGAGCGAATCAGTCACCGCGCCTGATTCAATCGCCCATTCGAGTCCCTGCGAGTAGCTGTATGCACCTACCGGTAATGCAGGCGATGCAAGCTGCAGCGCGCGAGTGGAGAGCATCAGCGATCCTGGCTGCGCGGCGCGAGGCTATCGTGAATTCGGCCCCCGTGGCCTTGGTCATCATGCGAATGGTGAACATGACTGTGGCCATACGCTCCGCTCTCGGGCTGAAACGCGCGTGTCACTGCGGTGACTCGCGCGCCCAAGCCTTGGACCATCGCCTTCAATACGTGATCCGGCAGCATCAGCAAGTGATCATCGTTCACCTGTAGCGGCACGTGGCGATTTCCGATGTGATACGCGATGCGGGCAAGCGCCGGCAAACTGTCAGCGCGCACTTCATACAACGCCTCATCAGCCGCATGCACCTCGATCACACTTCCGTCGTTCAAAAGTAGCTTGTCGCCGTGGCAAAGGAGCGTACCAACCTTTAACTGAACACCGATTTCGATCCCGCCTAGCGTGGTCACGCGTAATCGCGATTTTTCTCGCTGATCGAAAGTTAGTTTTACGCTATCGACGCCCTTCATTTCTTTGGGCGCGCGTGATAAAGCTTGGAGCATGATTAAAACAAGAAATACTTCTGTGTCATGGGCAATGATTTCGCGGCTTCACACTTCAAAAGCACGCCGTCGGCGCGCACTTCGTAGGTCTCAGGATCCACCTCCATTTGCGGCATATAGCTATTGAGCTGCATGTGCTGCTTGCGAATCTTGCGAATGTTTTGTACGGCGACCACACGTTTGTGAATGCCATATCGCTTCGCCACGCCCGCATCGAGCGCCGCGTTTGACACGAAAGTGAGCGAAGAGCTTGCCACCGCACCGCCGAACGACGCGAACATTGGGCGGCCATGCACGGGCTGCGGCGTGGGGATCGACGCATTCGCATCGCCCATGAGCGCCCACGCAATTTGCCCGCCTTTCAATATCATCGAGGGCTTCACACCAAAAAAAGCGGGGCGCCACAACACGATGTCGGCCCACTTACCTTCCTCGATCGAGCCCACCTCATGCGAAACGCCATGTGAAATCGCGGGATTTATCGTGTACTTCGCGATGTAGCGAAGCGCGCGATAGTTGTCGTTGCGGGAGTTGGCTCGTGTTGCCTCGGCCCCTGGGGGAGGGGGAAGCCAACCGCGCTGCGCTTTCATCTTGTGCGCCGTTTGCCAGGTACGCGTAATCACTTCTCCAACACGTCCCATCGCTTGCGAGTCAGAAGACATCATCGAAATCGCGCCCAGATCATGCAAGATGTCTTCTGCAGCGATTGTTTCGCGACGAATACGTGATTCAGCAAACGCGAGATCTTCGGCGATGGCCGAGTCAAGGTGATGGCAGACCATCAACATATCCAAATGCTCATCGACCGTGTTCACGGTGTAGGGCATCGTGGGGTTGGTGGATGATGGCAAAAAGTTTTCAGTGCCGATCACGCGCAGAATGTCTGGCGCGTGTCCGCCGCCCGCGCCCTCAGTGTGGAACGCGCAAAGGCTTCGACCTTTGGTGGCGGCAATGGTGTTTTCTACAAAGCCCGATTCGTTCAATGTGTCGGAGTGAATTGCGACCTGCACATCGTACTTGTCAGCCACAGTTAGGCAGTTATCGATCGCAGCGGGTGTAGTGCCCCAATCTTCATGCAGCTTGAGCCCAATCGCGCCGGCTTCGATTTGCTCGGCAATTGGGCCAGGCTTGGAAATATTTCCTTTACCAAAGAAGCCGAGGTTCATCGGAAATGCGTCCGCCGCGCGCAACATTTCTCGCATATGAAAGAGCCCCGGTGTTACCGTCGTGGCACTCGTGCCCGCTGCAGGGCCTGTGCCGCCGCCAATCATCGTGGTGATCCCACTTGCGAGCGCCTCTTCAATCTGCTGCGGGCAGATGAAATGAATGTGGCAATCAATGCCGCCCGCGGTCACGATCATGCCTTCGCCCGCGATCACCTCGGTCGCGCCACCGATAGGAACGGTGACGCCAGGCTGAACGTCAGGATTGCCACCTTTGCCGATTTTCCAAACGCGACCGTTCTTAAGCCCGATATCTGCTTTCAATATTCCCAGCTTGGCATCGACGATTAGCGCGTTGGTGATGATCGTGTCGGCCACCTTCGCGGCGGGTAGCTGAGATTGCCCCATGCCATCACGAATCACTTTGCCGCCGCCAAATTTCACCTCTTCACCGTAAACAGTGAGGTCACGCTCAACTTCGATCAAAAGATCGGTGTCGGCTAAACGGACGCGATCCCCTACGGTGGGGCCGTACATCTCGGCATAGGCTCGCCGGCTGATCAAAGTCATACTTGTCCCTATGGATTTTCGCGAACGGTGTTGAGCAGGCCTGTAGCCTGGCTTATCACGAGTTGCCAGCTCTTTTCTGTTTTTACAAATGTCTGCGTCCACCGCACGTCAAACCATTTGCCGTCGCCCCGCTTAATCGGGCTTAACGCGCGAACGGCGCACGTGTTTCCGCCGTAGCATGTCGTCCGGATTTCCGGCGTTGGCGCCATCTCTACCGTGGCCTCGTTCGCGAGAAGCGACACAATTCGCGCATCTTTGCCATCCACTTTACCGCTTGTATGTGTGTGCGTGAACTCATCCGCATACATCGTCCTCAGCGCATTCACATCTTTTGCCTGAACCGCTTTACGCAAAGCAACTCTGAATAGCTCTACCTCGACTTGCGCCTCCGCGTCACTCACACGCGGAAGAATTGGATGAGCGAACGTACATGAACCCATCAGCGCTAAGCTAAGAGCCGCCAACCTCAGCGTTCTCATGATCGTGTCTTCTTTCTTGGCGTAACGCTCGACACGCTGGTTGTTTGAAGCGCCTTGCCGTGAGCTTTTGTGCCGACCCCTTTTGCGCCCGTGCGTTTATCGAGCGCGCCCATTACCTGCCCTCGAAAACCAAATACGATTCGAGCGCCAGCGAAATCAACAAGCTCGACGGTGCGCGACTGGCCGGGCTCGAAACGGACGGCGGTTCCGGCGGCGATGTTGAGTCGCATCCCGCGCGCCGCCTCACGCGTAAAAGCAAGTGCTTGATTGGTTTCGTAAAAATGGTAATGCGAGCCCACTTGAATCGGCCGATCCCCCGTGTTCGCGACAGACAGCGTCTGAGTGCGGCGGCCGGCGTTCAAATCTACATCGCCCGCTTCAGTAATGATTTCGCCTGGAGTCATAAATCTTTCGGCCCCGCCGCTCCTACATTAATTGCACAGCAAACGCTGAGTTGCCGCCCATTACTGAATGGGATGATGCACGGTGACAAGCTTTGTTCCATCAGGAAACGTTGCCTCGACTTGAATTTCGGGAATCATTTCGGGAACACCGTCCATCACATCTTCTCTGCTGAGCACTTTTGTGCCCTCGCTCATCAGTTGCGCCACCGTTTTTCCATCGCGCGCACCTTCTAGCACCGCAGCGCTGATGAAAGCCATCGCTTCGGGATGGTTCAACTTGAGTCCGCGCGCCTTGCGCCGTTCGGCTACCAGCGCGGCGGTGAAGATGAGAAGTTTGTCTTTTTCGCGGGGGCTTAGATCCATAGCGCTGTACTCACGTATTCCAAATGCGCGGACGTTGAGGCTCAAGGCCAAACACATTCAATCTTATCCGGCTCCACACGCGAATTAGCAAGTCGCGTACCGACTCCGCATCAGCGCCGATCGCTTTCACCACAAAAAAACCGGGCGCCGGGTTTGATGCGCCGCTCTTGATTTCGACACCCAGCGCCTCACGAATGGCCACAAGCAGCGCTTGATCGTTCGCGCCGCGCGCGGCATCGCTATGCCCAGCGGCGAGCCAGGCGGTGGCCGACACGGTTTGCCCGCCCCAACCAACCGGTGAACCAAAAAGCGGATCAGCGCCCTTCAAGCGCGCTGTCTCCTGCCAGAGCAACGAATCGCCACGAACGATACGAATGTCTTGCGCGAAGGAGCCTCGCCGAAAACTCTCCTCGTGAGCGCGACGCCCAAAGCACACCATTTCCCATCCGAAAAACTTCGCAGTAGAGCCAAGATCAATCGAAATGTTTTGTTTCGCCACCGCACCGTCAAAAACAATGGCCTCTTGTGGAAGCCATTCAAGCGCCGCTTCACTTTCAACCCGGAGCGTGGTGTCTGCGCTCGCGCCGCTCGATGTAGACCGATACCACTTTTGCGCGCCCGGCGTCGTTAGCACTGCATGTGCTGCGCTTTCCACGCGAACCTTCGTAACTAGGGCATCTCCCGCAACAATTCCTCCCGGCGGATGAACAATCACTGCATGACAATTGCGATCGCCCTCCGGGTAGAGCGGCTTCAGGAGCCGCAACGGACCTGAATGCGCACGCTCGGTAATTCGTGTTGCCCCCGCAGCTGACTGAAAGCACAGCGTTAGCGCTGCGTGCCACTGCGAGCCGTCCTCGGATGCTGTCGTCTCTCTGGATCGCGGCACTTGATTCATGCAACCCATTTTATGGAGGCCTGCACCCGTGGCCGTTCGGACTACTTTGATGCGTTAAGCACCGTTTCGGCGCACCCCCGTTTAATTCGCACCACTTTGACGGATTTCACGCTACCCACGCTGAGCGCCGCACCGGTTAGATGCGCGAAGCATGTGGCATGTGTTTTGCGATGCAGCAATTAAGAGATGTTGACCCACAAAGCAGAGCGTGACGTTTTTTCGGGCGCGGTATCGCGCGCTTATATGTCATCTAAACGCCTGCGGCCTGCGCACAACGCCTCTCCGCGCTGCCTCTAACGCCGCGGTGTTTCGCTTCTTTAACCATCTCAGGGGAGTTCACGACATGACCAATTCGGTCCGCCGCCACACGCTGAAGGCAATTGCTGCTGCCAGCGCTGTTGCATTTGGCAGTTCATTCTCATCGCTCGCAGTTGCACAAGGCGCGCCCATTAAGGTCGGCGTTCTGCACTCGTTGTCCGGCACCATGGCCATTTCAGAAACGGTGCTGAAAGATGTCGCCTTGATGGCGATTGACGAAATCAACGCCAAAGGCGGCGTGCTCGGTCGCAAGCTCGAACCTGTGGTGGTTGATCCGGCGTCGAATTGGCCGCTGTTCGCCGAAAAAGCACGACAACTCATCAGCGCAGACAAAGTGGCGGTGACCTTCGGTTGCTGGACCTCCGTGTCGCGTAAGTCGGTGTTGCCCGTGTTTGAAGAGCTTAACGGTTTGCTCTTCTACCCGGTGCAATATGAGGGTGAAGAGCTTTCGAAAAACGTGTTCTACACGGGTGCCGCGCCCAACCAGCAAGCGATTCCTGCAGTTGAATACTTGATGAGTAAAGACGGCGGCTCAGCGAAGCGCTTTGTGTTGCTCGGCACGGACTACGTGTATCCACGCACGACCAACAAGATTCTGCGCTCCTTCCTTAAGTCAAAAGGAATCGCTGACGCTGACATCATGGAAGAGTACACACCGTTCGGACACAGCGATTACCAAACCATCATCGCAAAGATCAAGAAGTTCTCGTCCGAAGGCAAGAAAACGGCAGTGATCTCGACGATCAACGGCGATTCCAACGTGCCGTTCTACAAAGAGCTCGGCAACCAAGGCCTGAAAGCGAAAGACGTTCCGGTCGTGGCATTCTCAGTCGGTGAAGAAGAGCTTCGCGGCGTTGATACGAAACCGCTCGTGGGACATCTTGCCGCATGGAACTACTTCATGAGTTTGAAGAATCCTGCGAATGATGAGTTCACGAAAAAGTGGGCTGCCTACGCCAAAGCGAAGAATCTCCCAGGCCACAAAGACAAGCCGCTCACCAACGATCCGATGGAAGCGACCTACATCGGCATCTACATGTGGAAGCAAGCCGTTGAAAAAGCGAAATCGACCGACACCGATAAGGTGATTGCTGCAATGGCGGGACAAACGTTCAAAGCGCCTTCAGGCTTCACTGCGAAGATGGATGAGCGCAATCATCACCTGCACAAACCAGTCTTCATCGGTGAAATTAAGGCCGATGGTCAGTTCAACATCGTTTGGAAGACGCCGGGCCCAGTTCGCGCCAATCCTTGGAGTCCGTTCATCCCGGGTAACGACAAGAAGAAAGACGTGCCGGACGGCAAGACCAAGATCTAGTCAGTCGCTTCGCTCGCAGTCTGATGGTTGGATTCGTTCGCGGATTCAACCTCAGCGGAGCGCGCAAGGATTCGACAGGGTGTCATAACGCTGTTGTGCGCCGAGGATTCCTAAGCGCGTTGGCGACTTTGCTTGGCGTTAAAAGATTCGCAGCACGCTCGGTTCAAGTGCGCTTCCTTGCAAGTCCTGGATGGACGTCTGCGCTCACAAGCTGCCATCAAGGAGATGGGATTCGGGCTTCTGCCACCCCATCTCTTTTTTTCTGAATATTCAGGTAACTTATGCGCTTACCGGACGTTTTTAATGGGGCGAGACGATGTTTAAGTACAACGTTATTCGCACTCATATTTGTCACGTTGCCCCAATTATCATTGGCGCTCACACCTGAAGCCGCTAAAGCAATTGCAGTCGGCGAGAACGATGATCGCCTATCGGCACTCGCCAAAGCCATCGCGGAACCAAGCGATGGACTGGTTCGCCTCATTGACGCTCTGCTTGACGATGCAGTGAAGATTGCCGAGGGTCGCGTCTACATTGTGCGCGACGGGAAAGCGCTTGATGCTGCGACCGGCGCGGAAACGACGCTTCCGCCCAACGCTGAAGACGTGGTGAACAATAACCGCGTGCGCGGCGAACTCGACACCGCGAGGGCGGCGTTCTCCTTGCTCTCGGAGGATCGAAACACCCGCGCAAAGGCGATCACTGAACTCAAAGATGAGGCCAATGAGGCCAAGCTCCCGATCATCGACCGGGCCATCGCAAAGGAAAGCGATGCCGAACTCAAATCTCGACTGCAACAACTTCGCGCGGCGATGTTGGTTGCCAGTAGCGATAAGGCGAAACGCTTAGAAGCGGTCGCAGCGCTCGCTTCAAGCGGCGAGCCGTCAGTAAAGTCGCTTCTTCAGGAACGTTTGCAGCCGACAGGTGAAAGCGATCCTGAGGTTCGTACCGCGCTCGCAAATGCAATCAAAGCGATTGACGCCAAACTCGTTTGGGGCGAGCGATTAGGCGTCATTTTTAGCGGGGCATCGCTCGGCTCAATTCTGCTCCTCGTTGCGCTCGGGCTCGCCATCACCTACGGCTTGATGGGCGTGATCAATATGGCGCATGGCGAGCTGATGATGATCGGCGCCTACACCACCTATGTCGTACAAAACTTGTTTCGCCAACACTTGCCGTCTGGGTTCGATTACTACATTCTGGCAGCGATTCCTGTTGCGTTCACTGTGTCGGCGCTCGTCGGCGCGGTGCTCGAGCGAACAGTGATTCGCTGGCTGTACGGGCGACCGCTCGAAACGCTTCTCGCCACGTGGGGAATTTCGCTCGTGCTGATCCAGTCGGTGCGAACCTTGTTCGGCGCGCAAAACGTTCCCGTCGAAAACCCGTCCTTTCTCTCGGGCGGCGTTGCAGTCATGAGTAACCTCACGCTGCCCTACAACCGAATCGCGATCATCTTCTTTGCGTTCTTTGTACTCGCGCTTGTCTATCTGCTGATCAATAAAACGCGGCTTGGACTTTTCGTTCGCGGCGTCACACAAAATCGAACGATGGCCTCCTGCATGGGTGTGAACACTGCGCGTATCGATACGTACGCGTTCGCGTTGGGCGCTGGGATCGCAGGGCTTGCCGGGTGCGCGCTTTCACAAGTAGGCAACGTGGGGCCTGACTTGGGCCAAAACTATATCGTTGACTCGTTCTTGGTGGTCGTGCTCGGTGGCGTCGGCCAGCTCGCGGGCACCGTCTACGCTGCGCTCGGCTTAGGCGTGCTGAACAAATTGCTGGAGGGGTGGACGGGCGCGGTGCTCGCAAAGATTGCGGTCCTCGCATTCATTGTTGTCTTCATCCAGCGTCGACCACAGGGCATTTTCGCGCTCAAAGGAAGGAGCGCAGACTAATGACGATCAACACACAACCCATGCTGGGCCAAACACATAGTTTGCTCAGCCCGATGGTGCGCTGGGGGCTTCTGCTTTCGCTTGCCGTTTTGTTCGGTGTGATTCCGTTTCTGCCAGACTTTTACGTGACGCTTATCGGCAAGATCATGTGCTTTGCGATTTGCGCGCTCGCGATGGATTTGATTTGGGGATACACGGGCATCCTTTCGCTCGGCCACGGTCTTTTCTTTGCGCTGGGTGGTTACGCCATGGGCATGTATCTCATGCGCCAAATTGGGCGCGATGGGGTCTACAAAAGTGATCTGCCCGATTTCATGGTGTTTCTCGATTGGAAGGAGCTACCTTGGCATTGGACAGGGAGCGAGCACTTTCTTTGGGCGTTGCTGCTGATGGTGGCCGCGCCCGGCATACTCGCTTTTGTGTTTGGCTACTTTGCGTTTCGTTCGCGGATCAAAGGCGTTTACTTTTCGATCATCACGCAAGCGCTCACCTTCGCCGCAATGCTGCTCTTCTTCCGAAACGAAACGGGCTTCGGTGGCAACAATGGATTCACCGATTTCAAGCGTATCGTCGATATTCCCATTGCAACGCCCTCGATGCGAATATCGCTTTGCATTATCAGTGGGCTCGTGCTGATCGCGTTCTATCTCATCGCCCGCTATCTCGTACAAAGTAAGTACGGCCGAGTTCTGCAAGCCATCCGCGATGCAGAAACGCGCGTACTTTTCACCGGCTACAACACGCTTTGGTACAAGCTCTCGATTTGGACGATTTCGGCAATGATGTGCGGCGTTGCAGGTGCGCTCTACGTGCCACAAGTGGGGATCATCAACCCTAGCGAAATGTCTCCCGCAGCGAGCATTGAAATCGCAATTTGGGCCGCCGTGGGCGGGCGCGCCACCTTAATCGGGCCGATTCTCGGCGCATTCTTTGTGAATGGTGCAAAGAGCTGGTTCACTGTCGCCTTTCCCGAGTTTTGGTTGTATTTCCTCGGTGCCCTCTTCATCCTTGTCACCCTGTTTTTACCCCAGGGGATCATCGGGCTCATCCGAAAGCGGAGCCCCAAATCGGACGCGAACAAACAAGAGAGCGCCTCGTCTACTCCCCCGCCTGTAGCGGCGAATGCGGATCCACAAGCACAGGGGAGCCAAGCATGACGCCAGACCTTCTCGATGCCGGGGCGAAGCGGCTTGCAGAATACCGCGAGAAGCATGGCGCCGAAGCAACCGCTCAATCCGGCGGTCAAGCAGCTAGCTTCGCGCGAGTCGTGCAACCCAACGTAGTAGATACAGCCTCGGGTGGCATTTTGTATGTGGATGAGGTGACCGTTTCGTTTGACGGGTTTCGTGCGCTCAACAAATTGTCACTCGACATTCGTGTGGGCGAGCTTCGCTGCATCATCGGCCCCAACGGCGCGGGCAAAACAACGATGATGGACGTGATTACTGGAAAAACCAAGCCCGACAGCGGTAAGGCGTTTTTCGGATCCAACATCGATTTGCTTCGGTTGCGTGAGAGTGAAATTGCTGAACGCGGCATCGGGCGTAAGTTTCAAAAGCCCACCGTGTTTGAACACTTAAGCGTGTTCGAAAACTTAGAACTCGCAGCAAAAACAGATCGGCGTGTGCGCCGAACGATGTTCGCAAAACTCACCGCGAGCGAGCTCGATCAACTTCATTCAACGATGAAGCTAATTCAACTTGCGCAACAAAGCGCACGAGTCGCGGGCAATCTCTCACACGGTCAAAAGCAGTGGCTCGAGATTGGAATGCTGTTGATGCAAAAGCCGCAACTCTTGCTGCTTGATGAGCCCGTCGCAGGGATGACGGATGAAGAAACCGAGCGCACGGCAGAGCTCTTCCTTTCATTGGAAGGCAAACATTCGCTGGTCGTCGTTGAACACGACATGAAATTTATTGGTGAGTTGGTGAACGGCGGACAGCGCGTGAAAAAGAAGATTGTCACCGTGCTACACGAGGGCAGCGTGCTGGCTGAGGGCTCACTTGCAGATGTGCAAAGCAATGATCGTGTCATCGAAGTCTACCTAGGCCGCTAAGCATGCTCGAACTCAACAACGTCAATCAGTATTACGGTGGATCGCACATCTTGAGGGATGTATCGTTGACCGCTCAAATCGGCGAGATCACAGTAATCCTCGGTCGGAACGGCGTCGGCAAGACAACACTTTTGAAAAGCATTATGGGTGTAGTGCCGATCAAATCAGGCGCAATCCGTTTGGATGGTGCAGAGATCCATAACGACACCAGTTTCAACCGTGCGCGCCGCGGCATCGGGTTCGTGCCGCAAGGTCGGGAAATCTTCGGACGACTCACCGTGGAAGACAATTTGATGATGGGGCTGTCCTACAAGCGCGCGGGCACCAAAATTCCAGCTGAACTCTTTGAATTGTTCCCCGTGTTGAAGCAAATGCTTGGGCGACGCGGCGGCGATCTTTCGGGTGGACAGCAACAACAACTTGCAATCGCCCGCGCGCTTGCCGCCGATCCGAAACTGCTCATCCTCGACGAGCCGACCGAAGGGATTCAGCCGAGCGTGATCAAAGATATTGGGCGAGTGCTGCGATTGCTTGCGGATCGTAAGACGATGGCCATCGTTTTAGTCGAGCAGTATTACGATTTTGCGGAGGCGCTTGCAGACCGCTACGTAGTGATGGAGCGCGGCGCTGTGATTCGCGCTGGTCTAGGTGCGGACATGCAGCGCGATGGTGTGTGTCAGCTGATGTCGATTTAGGGAAATGCCGAAGAAGCCCCAGCTGGGTATCGCATCGCCGGACTGAATCAGCATCTCCTTCGTTGTTTGCGACGCTAATCCGGAAACAACGCACACTACGCAGAGCTTTGCAGGCGAGCGCCGAGCCGGGTTTACGCGCCGGCGCCTAGGACAGTTTCAAAAACTCAGCGCCTCCCAAAGCGAAACACTGCAAGCGCGAGCACGCCTGCGAGCAAGCCCCAGAATGCGCTCCCGATGCCGAAGAGCGAAAGCCCGGATGCGGTCACGAGAAACGTAATCATCGCTGGCTCGCGATCGGCCTCCTCTTTCAGCGCGGTTACTAAGCCGCCGCCAATGGTCATCACCAATGCAAGCCCTGCAACGGTGACGATCAACTCTTTCGGGAACGCAGCGAAGATCGTGCCGACGGCCGCACCAAAGATCCCCACGAGGCAGTAGAGAACACCAGTTGCAACCGCTGCGGTATAGCGTTTCTCTGGGTCACGGTGTGCCTCGGGGCTCATCGCAATGGCGGCAGTGATCGCGGCTAAGTTAAGTGCGAATGCGCCAAACGGAGCGAGCGGTAGATTGATCACGCCGATGGTTGTGATCACGGGCGAGACTTTGGTGTCGTACCCTGCAGCGCGCATCGCAGCCACTCCAGGCATGTTTTGCGAGGCCATGGTCACGATGAAAATCGGAATAGCCAGCCCGATGATGGAGGACAGCGTGAACTGCGGCGTCGTCCACTCGGGCCTTGCGAGCGTGAGCGTGATGAGTTCGAGCTTGAGCGTGCCAGCGACTGCGGCGACGGCGATGCCCACGGCGAGAACGCCCACCACCGCATAGCGGGGCCAGAATCGACGCCCCAAAAGATAGGCTGCAAGCATCGCAATCACCATCGCGGGCGCAGACTTTGCCGAGGCAAATGCCTCCAGTCCGAAGCGCAGCAACACACCGGCAAACATCGCCGCAGCAATGGCGATGGGTATTCGATTCATGAGTCGTTCAAACGCGCCCGTGATGCCCGCCAAACAGATGAGTGCGGCACAAATGATGAACGCACCGATTGCCTCTGGCATCGCGATACCGCTACTCGTTGCAATAAGTGCCGCGCCAGGCGTTGACCACGCCGCGACCACGGGCTTCTTGAACATGAGCGACGGGATAATGCACGCGAGCCCCATGCCGATGCCCAATGCCCACATCCATGAGTTGATTTGCGATTGCGTAGCGCCGAGTTGCTGAGCGGCCTGAAACACAATCGCACCAGTGCTCGTATAGCCAACGAGAACGACAACAAACGCTGCAACGACGGCGGGAAACGATAAATCACGGAAAAAATTCATGAGAGATGAGGCAATCGGCGGCGGTACGGTAGACCTAAAGACATCTTAGCTAATTCTGTGGAGCGCCTATTTAACTGGGCTTAGCATGACATTTACGTAGATTTCGTTTGCGTATTTTTTATTTTCTAGCCCCATTTAAATATGGGCTAGCTTATTTAATCTATATTCATTGAATCGTCTCAAAGATGGGCGGTCAGAGCGAAGTAAACAACAATTGTGTCTGATGAAGTATTTGAAGCCTTGTTTCCGCACCCTCTTCGCTGTGATCACGCTCGCTCTCACCATGAGCTGCGCGTTTGCTGGGCGTCAAATTGAAGAAAAGCTCGTGCCTTCGGTGCAGAGCACGCTCGCCTCCGCTATTGCGGATCGCGGCGCGCCCCGCCTGATCGGCGATCCGCGGCTCACACAAACTTGGCTCGCCGAGATGTCAACCCGTCTTGCGCGGCGAATGCCCGATCCCGAAGCCCGCACGGAGTTTTTGATCACGGTGCAGTACGAAGCCAGCCGCGCGGGCCTCGATCCGCAGCTGGTGCTCGCCGTGATCACGCATGAGAGCGCGTTTCGAAAGTACGCCATCAGTTCAGCCTCTGCCCGCGGTTACATGCAAGTGATGCCGTTTTGGGTGCGACTGATCGGCTCGCCCGAACATAATCTCTTTCATCTGCGAACGAACCTTCGCTACGGCTGCGTCATCCTTCGCCACTATCTCGACATCGAGAAGGGCGACACCGTGCGAGCGCTCGCACGCTACAACGGCTCACTCGGGCGTTTTGAGTACCCCAACGCTGTGCTTGGCTTTCTGGAGCGACAGTGGCGCTGGAGCGCGCCGAAGCTCCCTGAGATCGCGCCAGCCGACGCTGCCTCTAAAAAGCAGTGAGTCGCATTACTTCGGGGCCCGACGAGCAACGCCCGCGCGCCTATGTCGGGCGCTTCGCCCCCTCGCCCACAGGTCCTCTTCACTTTGGTTCACTCATTGCAGCGCTCGCAAGCTACGTCGATGCGCGCGCAGCAGGCGGCAGCTGGCTCCTGCGCATCGAAGACGTTGATCGTGAACGATCTCGCCTGGAGCATGAAGCAGCCATTCGCCGTCAGCTCGCTGCATTCGCACTCGAACACGATGGCGACGTAGTTCGTCAATCCGAGCGCATTGATCACTATCGAAGCGCACTCGAGCGCTTGCGCGATCAGGGCTCCGTCTATCCCTGTGTCTGCTCGCGGCGACTCTTAGAGACGGCCCCCCGAAATCAGGAAGGCGAAGTGATCTACCCTGGCAGCTGTCGCGTGCGAGCCGTGGATACATTTGGCGGCCGACATTCGATTCGATTCAAATTGGCGCATTCGCCCCCTCAAGACGAGGTGATCGAGGATCGGATCGAAGGCGTCATCACCCAAAACGTTGCCAAGGATGTGGGGGATTTCGTGCTCTTACGCGCCGATGGTGATGTCGCCTACCAACTCGCGGTCGTCGTAGATGACGAACTGCAAGGCGTCACCGATGTCGTTCGCGGCGCAGACTTGCTACTGAACACACCGCGCCAACGCATCTTGCAACGCGCGCTCGGTTTTCGTGATTTGCGCTACGCGCACGTACCGATTGTGACCAACGACCAGGGAGAAAAGCTTTCAAAGCAAACACGCGCGATTGCGCTCCCAACAGATCACAACAGCGTACTCGCAGCACTACGACGCGCCTGGGCCTTCCTTAACCAACCCGCCTTAGAACAAGTCAGCTCCGCGCGTGACTTTCTGGATCAAGCGACGCTGCTCTGGGCGGTGTCACGCATTAAGAAACACCCAGCGCACATCGACAAAGAGCCCTTTGAATCGCTCGAAGCGGCCCAAAATTTATAATTTGGCTTAGGAGTGGGCTCGTAACTCAGAGCCATTTCGTCTGAAGAATCATCCGCATAGTCTCTGCAGCGAACGACACACTGTGACGTTCTCGTGGCTACTGAGGCACTGAATGAATCTTTTGGCGAGCAGTTCGTACAACTTAAGGAATCTTCGCAAAAGTTCACGGAACGCTTCGAAGGCTGGGTTGGATCATCTAAGTGCTCCAAGTCAGCGATTCGATGCCTGTCCGGCACGGTTGCGGCGCTTCTCACACAACAAGGCAGAGCATGACCACATTAGTCGTGGTACGTAAGGGCAACCATGTCGCGATCGCGGCGGACTCCCTCACCACTTTTGGCGATACCCGCCTCTCCGATCAATTCGATGCGTCATCAGAAAAGATGGTGCGTCACGGATCAACCGTGATCGCGCTCTGTGGAAGCGCGGCGCACCAACTCGTGTACGAAAATCTTTTCTCCACTGAGAAAGAGCTTAACTTCAACAGCAAGTCAGAGATCTTTGAAACATTTCGCAAGCTCCACACCAAGCTTAAGGATCAGCACTTCTTGAATCCAAAAGAAGAAGACGAAGACGCCTATGAAAGTTCGCACATTACGGCGTTAATCGCAAACCCAACGGGGATCTACGGAATCTATTCGATGCGTGAAGTCTTCGAATTCAAGAAATTCTGGGCGGCGGGTTCCGGCCGTGAATATGCGTTAGGCGCGATGAACACTTGCTACGATTCGCTCGATTCTGCTGAAGCCATTGCGCGCGTAGGAATCGAAGCCGGTTGCCTGTTTGATAAGAACTCGTCGCTCCCGCTGTCGGTGCTCACCGTCCCCCTTGCAAATAGCGTTTAGCCATGGATCGCACCACCGCTGGATTCGACCAGCTCGCACGTTTTTGGCTTGAGCGCGCGCCTGCTCGCGGCGTCGTCGCGCGGCTGGATGAAAGTATCGAACGCGCGCTTCGGGATCACGACTACCCCGCGGCAGTTAAAACAATCCTTCGACACTTAGCGGGGGCTGCAGTTTTGCTCGCTAGCAATTTGAAGCAGCCAGCAACCATTGTGCTTCAGGCGCAAGGTTCCGGGGATGTACCGCTACTGTGTGTGGAGGCAACGCAGGCCCTTACGTTTCGCGCGTATGCGAACGTGCGCTCAGAGGCGAAAGTTGCTGACGACGCCACACTCGCAGACCTGGTTGATCGCGGGGGCAAAGGGCGCTTTATTCTGACGATTGATCCCGACGTCGGGCAGATGTATCAGGGAATCGTTGCGATGGAGCACCCCACCGTCGCAGAGAATCTTCAGAGCTACTTAAGCAACTCGCAGCAAACCGATACTCGCGTGTGGCTGCGCGAGGATGGCGAAGCGCTCGAAGCCTGTTTGTTAGAGCGCCTGCCGGATCACGCAACGGGCGACGACATGAAGGCTTGGGATCAGCTCGTGGCTGCGATGGACGGCACGTTTGAGCAACCCTTCATGCCGTTTCCCTACAGCGAGTGGCTAAATTTCACCTTCGCCAGCGACGATGTACGGCTTCACCCGGCGCAACCGGTCGCCTTCGCTTGCCGATGCTCGATGAGCCGCGTGCTCAACGCGTTAAAGCTAGTCGGTGCCGAAGAGCTTATGCCCCTGGCGCAAGAGCGCGGCAGTATCGATACGCGTTGCGAGTTTTGCGGACAGAGCTACCAAATCTCGCAAGCAAGCCTCGTCGAGCTCTTCGCGAATTCGAGCGCCAACACAGCGCCCGGCAGCCAAACGCTTCAGTAGCAAAGAATGGGTCATGGGCGAGGTAGCCGACAACACCGTACGAATTGATAAGTGGCTATGGGCCGCGCGCTTCTTCAAAACGCGCGGCCTTGCCGTTGATGCAATCGATGCAGGCCACGTACGCCGCGCAGCAAGCGGCGGTATGCAAGGCGACCGGCTGAAGCCCGCCTACAACGTGCGCTTAGGTGATTCGTTTTCGATTCAGCGCGGAGATATGGCGCAGATCGTATTCGTCGAAGCGCTATCCGACCGCCGTGGCAACGCAACCGAGGCTGCGAAGCTCTATCGTGAGACGCCTGAGAGTTTGCGCAGCCGCGAGGAAAAAGCGCTCGCTCGAAAAGCAAGCGATGCGGCACAATCATGGCCCGTGCTGCGTGGGCGACCCACGAAGCACGATCGACGCTCACTCGCCCACTTCTTCGCGAAAAATTATCGCGATTCAACGGATCCCTAATGAGTCTTACTTTTACTGGCGAGCGATTCTTGACTGACTGCCAGGGCGAGATCGTCTACGAACACTGGCATCGCTATTTTCTTGCCTGTGAACAAGCGCGGGGTAAGCGAGTGCTTGATGTGGCAAGCGGTGAAGGTTATGGCTCACATCTTCTGGCGAGCGTCGCGGACACCGTCGTAGGCGTTGATATCTCCGCTGACGCCGTAGCTCACGCAAGCGTGAAGTACGGGAAAGAAAATCTGCAATACATCGCGGCGAGCTGTACCGAAATTCCGCTGCCCGATGCGAGCTTCGACTACATCGTTTCATTCGAGACAATCGAACACATCGATGAAGCGGCGCAAACGGCTTTTCTTCGTGAAGTAAATCGGCTACTCAAACCCGGCGGCGTGTTTCTGATTTCGTCGCCGAATCGACCCGAGTACAGCGAGAAAAAGGGCTATCAGAACGAATTTCACGTGAAGGAGCTGGATAAAGAAGAGCTTCGTTTACAACTTAGCACCTATTGGCCCGAATTAATTTGGGCTGGGCAGCGATTAGGCTTTTATTCGGTTATTTGGAATATTGATAGCTCGCCTCAATTAGCCAAGGCTTATCCTGCTGCAGGTGCTGCGCTTTTTCCTGAGCCGATGTACTTCATGGTCTATTGCGCGAAGTCCGCAGCAGCGCTCGCCGAGGTGCAATCCTCCATCACTTTGATCTCCGATTCGTCAAACGAAGTCTACGAAGCGTGGGCACGCACCTACAGTCAGAATGTTCAGCTCCATGACCGTAACCAGCAGCTCGAACGCGAGATTGCCGCGCTGGCTCGCCAAATGGGTAGCGAACCGGCATCGCCCGAGTCCAGCGCATCGACACCTCTCACCAGCGTGATCGCACCTGAGCCTTGGCTTGTGCGGTTAGCGAAACGTTTGGCGGGCTAATCCTCTTGAGCGAATCCTCCAACCCGCCTAGCGCCCCCAGCGCAGCAATCACAGCGATCGCCGCGCTCGGGCAGGAAATCGCAAAGTCGATGCGCCCGCGAATCGCAATGGTCAGCCATGCGTGGGGAGGCGGCGTTGAAAGACATCTGCGCGATTTGCTGAATCTCGTTCGCCCGCACTACGACGTGATCGTTTTGCGCGGCTTTCTTGATGGCGGTGTGGAAGTTGTGTTTCACGGTGCCGAGCAGACCACGGAAGCGATTCGCGTGAGCGGCTTTGGCGCAGAGAGCGTCGACGAATGGATTGCGGCGGTTCGAGCGCTCTCCCTTGCCAGAGTCCACATCCATCACTTACATGGATGGCCGGTCGAGGTACTTCGCTTCGTCACAGCGCTCGATTGCCCCATCGACATTACGTTGCACGATTTTTTCTATCCGTGTCCACAGTACCATTTTGCGGACGAGAACAATCGCTACTGCGGGCAACCTGATCTCTCGGGGTGCAACACATGCGTGCAAAAGCGGCCACATAGCTGGGGGCTTTCCGTTGAAGCTTGGCGGGCTGCAATGGCGGCGTTATTCGCCCGTGCTGATCGAATCATCGCGCCAACGCACGACACCGCTCAACGGACCCGCGCTTACTTTCCGGACATCACGCCGCAAGTTCTCCCGCACCCCGAATATGAAATTCCAACGCCGCGCGTGCGAAAGGTTGCAATCCTCGGCGGCCTATCCGCGATTAAGGGTTTGGCGGTCGTCAATGAAACCGTGACATTGGCGCAGGCGCAACGCTCTGAACTTAGCTTCCGCCTGATCGGACACGCCTCCGATGCACTTCCCGAGGGCATTACGCCAACCGGCACGTACGACGACGCTGACTTGCCGCGATTGATCGCCGAAGAGCGGCCCGATGTGATCTGGTTTCCGGCGCAGGTCCCAGAAACGTTTAGCTACACTTTGAGTGTGGCCTGCTCGACCGGACTGCCCATCGTGGCGAGCGATTTCGCGAGCTTTCGCGAACGATTGTCTAGTTATTCTGAATCTCGATTTGTCGACGCACGCGCCAGTGCGCAAAACTGGCTTCAGGCACTCGGGCACGCCACCGACAGCCAGCGCTTTACTAGCCCAACCTCGGCTACAGCGCTTCGTTCGAGCGATCCCGAGACCTACTTGGACGTCTACAGCGCTCCTTTGCGAAATAGTGAAGCAAAGCCCGGCACAGCAACGGTCGATCCAATCGCGCTCACTACGCTGCTTAGCCTTTCGCCAGCACCAATACCTGCGCCAGAGTACGCAATCGCATCGCTATTTCGAATCGGTCGCTATGGCGGACACCGCACTTCGCTCGACGCTGTTGGCCTACATCTTGCCGCGCTTCCGGAGGGTGAGCGACAAATCGTCGGGCGCAGCGTCTACGACAAGCTCAACGCGTCGTGTGCCCCGCTTGAAAACGCTTACAAGCAACTTCGGACTGAGTTTGATGAACAGCACCGCACGCTTGACTCGTTGTATGAACAACGCGTGACCTTGGTGGAAAGCCACGCGGCTGAAGTCCGTGAATTTCAGGCGCGCGCCAACAACGCCGTTCGACACATCGACTATCTCGAATCTGAGCTTCGTCGAATCAAGCAGTCGAGGTCATGGCGCTTTACACGCCCCCTACGCTTCTCGGTTCGCGTTGCGCGAATTGTGCCGCGCGTTCTAAAGACGCTCACGCGACTCGTCACCACAGACCGCGCGGTTTTGAGCAGAACTTTCACCGTGTTTCGACGTGAGGGCCTCGGCGGAACTATCGCGCGCTTAAGACGAGAGATACGGAAAACTACACGGCCCGATGAAGGCGTCTTCGCCGCCTCGGATACCGCGATTGCGCCAGTGCTAGAGCCGCTCGCTTTCGCTCAGAGCGACGCGCCAAAGCTCTCAATTGTGATCCCGGTGTTCGAACACCACGCAACCACATTTGCGTGCCTCAAAAGCCTTGCAACACACTTTCCGCGTGTTGCAACAGAGATCATCGTTGCCGACGACGCCTCGCTGACGCCCGCGAATGAAGCGCTCTCGTTGGTGACGGGCATTCGGTTTGTGCGTCACGCCGAAAATCTTGGCTTCATTCGTAACGTTAATGCTGCGGTAGCCCAGGCGCGAGGTGAGTTTGTGCTCATTCTCAACAACGATACCTTGCTCACGAGCGGCGCGGTTGACGCGCTTTGGCAAACCTTTGGCGAGCATGAAAACGTCGGTATGGTGGGCGCGAAACTTCTCAACGCCGATGGCAGCTTACAAGAGGCGGGCGGGATTGTCTGGCAGGACGGGAGCGCGTGGAACTACGGTCGTGGCAACCATCCGCTCGACCCACGCTTCAACTACGTGCGCGACGTAGATTATTGCTCCGGCGCAGCGCTTCTCCTACGCAAAGCGCTGTTCGAGGAGCTCGGTGGCTTCGACGAGCACTATTTACCTGCGTACTTCGAAGACACGGATCTTGCTTTTCGAATTCGTGCGCGTGGTCTTCGCGTCTTGTATCAACCTCACGCGGCGATTTATCACATTGAAGGGGTGTCTCATGGGAAGGACACTCAGACTGGGGTGAAGGCCTATCAGCTCATCAACGAAAAGAAGTTTCGCGAGCGCTGGAGCAACACGCTCGGCTCCCACCGTGCCAACGGAGTTGATCCAGCGCGCGAGTCGCATCGGAGTCGCAAAAAGACCGTTTTGATCATTGAAGCCTGTATGGTGACGCCCGATCAGGATTCAGGCTCACTGCGTTTGTTAAACCTTATGCGACTTCTACTCGCTGAGGGACATCATGTAGTCTTTCTCGCCGAAAACCTCGAGGGTACGGCTCAGTATCGCTACCCGCTCGAATCGCTTGGCGTAGAAGTGCTGTTTGAAGCGTGGGCGGGGAGCGTGCGCGCCACCCTGCGTGAGCGGGGGCGGGAGTTTGATGTTGTGATGCTCTGTCGTCACTACGTCGCCTCGGCGCACATCCACGACGTTCGCTACTACGCGCCGCAGGCTCGGATTGTTTTCGACACGGTCGATCTTCATTTCCTTCGCGAAGAACGCGAGGCTAAGTTAGCCAACGACGAGACCGCAGTCGCGCGCGCGGCAGAAACGCGCGAGGCTGAGATTGCAATGATCCATGCCTGCGACGCAACGATTGTGGTTTCAGATATTGAACATCGCTTGCTGCGTACCCTGACACCAAGCGCGCGCATCTACATCGCATCAAATGTTCACCAGCTCGAGCGAAACCGGCCAGGTTTCGACAAACGCAATGGCGCACTCTTCGTCGGCGGATTTAGACACCCACCCAATATTGACGCGGTCATTTGGTATGCGGAAGAAGTGCTGCCACATGTCTTAGCGCTCGACCCGACGCTCGTTACAACGATTATCGGAAGCAATATGCCCGAGCAGGTGGCATCGCTCGCACGACCCGGGCTGACCATTCTCGGTCACGTTCCTGACCTCCGACCTATTTTGCAACTAGCGCGGGTGTCGATTGCTCCGCTCCGGTACGGCGCAGGCGTGAAAGGAAAAGTCAACGAAGCCATGAATTTTGGGATTCCTGTCGTTGCCACGGCGACCGCAGTCGAGGGTATGCACGTGACCCACGGACGGGAATGTCTCATTGCCGACGAGCCTCGTGAATTTGCGAAACATATCGTTGAACTAAATCGCAACGCGGAGCTCTGGCAGCATCTTTCTGATGCCGGAGCAGCGTCCGTGGCCAAATACTTCAGTTTCGACGCGGTGCGGGTAAATTTTCTGGAGGCGTTGGGCCTGCCTGCAGCTCAGAACACCGATAAAGACACAGCTTAGCCGCTTTGACCAGGTCGATGCGAGCGCTCAGCGACCGAGACGGCCGGTGATCGTATCGCGACAAAAGACCTAAAATCTCGCCAAACCTGTCATTTTGAGCGCAAATGAGTCCTGAACAAACATTTCCTTTGGCCGCGCGCCTCTTCCCCGAGCGCCTTAAATCCCCTTGGTGGATCGGACATATTCCTTTTGCGTTCGAATTAATCGGGAGAATGCAACCGCGTACGGTCGTTGAGCTGGGTACCTATAGCGGCTCCAGCTTCGCCGCGTTTTGTCAGGCGGTTGAGGCGAGCGGTGGCAACGGTCATGTCTACGGCGTCGATCTCTGGCAAGGCGATGTTCACATGGGCTCGTTCGACGAAGCGCTTTACCAGGAAATGGCCGCGTTCACCTCAACACGTTACCCAACTATCTCTACGCTAATTCGGAAAGACTTCAACGAGGCGGCGGCATCGTTTGCTGAGGGCTCGGTTGACCTGCTTCATATTGATGGAACGCACACATTCGAGGCGGTGACCAACGATTTCGAAACGTGGCTACCAAAGATGTCAGATCGCGGGGTCGTGCTTTTTCACGATATCAATGTCACTGAACAAAATGCAGGCCCGGCGGCGCTCAAGTTTGGGGTCCGCCGAGTGTTCGACTCGCTGAAAACGAACTATGCCCATGCGGAATTCGACCATTGCTTCGGCCTCGGAGTGCTGGTAGTTGGTAAAGCGCCAGACGCATCTGTGATGCGCTTGATTGACGAAGTCAAAGCTGATGCTGCAAAAGCCTTTTTCGCCGAAAAAGGCGACGCTGTCTCAAAACACTTCGAATCGCTAGGGATTGCACTTCCTCAGCACGGCAGTTACGGCAACAGCGGAGATTGCGCTGACGTATCAGCAGCGCCACATGCCGAACGCGGCACCGCTGGCCAATCGATTGCGTCGCAAGAGATGCAACCGACGGCGGTGGCTCCAAGTCATCGGTCACTGCTGCGTCGTGCGTTTGACCGGCTTCGCCGGATGGTGGCGTAACGCGCAGGTTGACTGAAAAAAATCGGTCGCGCACGTGGGAAATCCTTTCGGCGTCCGCGAGCAAAAGAAAATGCAAAGGTTAAGGGGGAACTTCGCTTCGGCGAAGCGGGATTGACTATGACTGCGCCTACACATCGCAACCGCGTAAAGCCGATCGCGCTCTACTTCCCACAGTTCCATGCCATCCCCGAAAATGATGAGTGGTGGGGGAAGGGCTTTACTGATTGGAACAACGTGCGCTCTGCCAAGCAGCAGTTTACGGGCCACTACCAGCCGCGCGTCCCGGCGGGCGGAAATTACTACGACCAGTCAACGATTGAGACGATTCGTTGGCAGCAAGAGTTAGCGAAAAGCCACGGAATCTTCGGGTTCTGCCACTATCACTACTGGTTTTCAGGCAAGCAACTACTCGAAACGCCAACCAATGTGATGCTCGCCAACCGCGATCTCAGCCTGCCGTTTTGCCTTGCCTGGGCCAACGAGACCTGGTCGCGACGTTGGGACGGATTGGATCATCACATCTTGATCCAGCAAAAGCACGACCCGGATCCCGCGCAATGGAACGCGCACTTCGAGTATCTGTTTCGCGCGTGGAGCGATGATCGCGCCATCAAAATAGACGGAAAACCAGTTTTCTTGATCTACCGACCGCATCGTGTCGATGCAATCGGGCAAATGTTCGATCACTGGCGCGAACTCGCCCACGCGCGCGGCTTGCCTGGGCTCTACTTCGTTGCCATCAAGCAATACGAGTACCCAAACCCCGACGTGCTCGATCACTTCGATGCGACGATGCACTTCCAACCGTTCGAAGCGCTCTATTCGCCCGATTACCCGAACCCAGACCAGCAAGCGGCGAGATCAAACCGACTGAAATCCGTATTGCGCCGACTCCCAGAGCCGCTTTTGGACATTGGCCGCTCACTCAAAGCAAAGTATTCGTCGAAACTTGAGTTCTATGACTACGAATCGGTTTGGCAGCAAGCATTGAAAGTTGAGCGTGACCGCCCGGAGCTCCCGTGTTTTGCGGGCGCTTTCATGGACTGGGACAATGCCGCGCGATACAAGGAGCGCGCACGGCTCTTCAAAGGCGCGTCGCCGGAGCGCTTCCGACACTATTTTCTTGAACTTGCGAAGCGCACCGCAGCGCGTCCCGCGCCGGAAAACCACATCTTTATCAACGCGTGGAACGAGTGGTCAGAGGGCACTTACCTCGAGCCCGATGAACGTTACGGTCTGGCCTACATTGAGGCCATTCGCGATGTGTTGCTGGAAGTGAACGGCACGATTTAGCGCACGCGCGCAGGGAGACGCAAAAGTGCGCTCCCTAACAAAGTTTCATCACCACCCACTGCAGCGCGAGCGCGACTTGGTCATAAGCCACGAAGGTGATTGCGAGCACGAGCAAAGCGGCGCTCCAGAGCGCGATTCGGGTACCGACTGATACGCGCGTCTCAACCACCGCGCTAACTTCGCCTTGCGCACTGCCTTCGATATTGTCGGGTTCGTTCACAGGGGCGATTTTAGGCACGTGCGTGGAGAAGTCATTACGATTCAAACATGACTACGTTCGAACCCGCATCACAGACCGCCGACTGCGATTCATGGCGCACGCACCAACATGCATGGCGATGGCAGATCCCCGAGCGTTTCAACCTTGCAGAGGCGTGCGTGTTCCGGTGGGCGAAAAACGACTCGCATTCTTCCGCAAACGCAATCATTGACGTGGACGACACGGGAGCGAGTCGCTTTGTTGACTATAACCATTTGTCTGGGCAGGCCCTCAGCTTTTCAAGCTTTTTGGAACGAAGCGGATACAAACCAGGAGATCGCATTGCGGTGTGTTTACCGCAACGCGCTGAGACAGCGATCGCACTTCTGGGGGCCATCGCGCACGGCTGCGTTGCGGTACCGCTCACCGTATTGTTCGGTCCTGATGCGCTCGAATACCGCTTAAAAAACGCGGAATGTAAAGCGATTGTTTGCGACTCGTCATCACTCGCAAACGTGCTCGCAGTGCGAGAAAATTTACCGGAGTTGCGTCACATCATCGTATGCGGCGAACATGGATTGCCCGACGCGCCGCCCGACCTCGTCTCATTTGAATCAGCAACCTCTGCCGTTTCACCTGGATACGCCGTCGCAGACACAACGGCGGACGACCCAGCGCTCATCATCTACACGAGCGGCACAACCGGTCCGCCGAAGGGCGCGCTCATTCCACATCGCGCGATGTTCGGCAATATGTCGGGGTTTTTGTATTCACATAACCTTCGTCCCGACCCGACGAAGCCGCTCGAAGCCATTGAACCTTTTGTGTTTTGGTCGCCCGCTGATTGGGCGTGGACAGGCGGGCTTTGGGACGCGCTTCTGCCCACGCTCTTCCTCGGTCAAACCATTGTCGGCACGCGAGGGCGGTTCGATCCAATTCGATCCTTTGAGCTGATGGAGCGCTACCGCGTCACGGCCACATTCTTGTTCCCGACCGCGCTCAAAATGATGATGAAAGCCGTCGCAAGGCCGCGCAACGAATACAAACTGAAACTTCGCTCCATTATGAGCGCAGGGGAAGCCGTCGGTGATACCGTTTTCAAGTGGACACAAGAGGCGCTCGGCATCACTACCAATGAAATGTTTGGCCAAACCGAACTCAACTATATCGTCGGTAACTCGCACGAACTCTGGCCCGCAAAACCCGGCAGCATGGGACGTGGCTATCCCGGACATCATGTCAGCGTGATCGACGAAACGGGCAGTGTGCTCCCACCAAACTCCACGGGTGAAGTGGCGGTAAGTCGTTACGACATCCATGGTGATCGCGACCCCGTGTTCTTTCTTGGTTATCTCAACAATCTCACTGCAACCGCCGAGAAATACACAGGCGATTGGTGTCGCACGGGCGACATGGCGCGCATCGATGACGAGGGCTATCTTTGGTACGAAGGGCGCAGCGACGACGTGATCAAAAGCGCTGGATATCGAATTGGTCCCGCGGAGGTGGAAAGCTGTTTAATTCAACATCCTGCTGTCGCAATGGCCGCTGTAATCGGCAAACCTGATGCGGAGCGCGGATCGATTGTGAAAGCGTTCATCGTTCTCGCTGAATCATTTCAACCGCGCAATCCCGAATCGCTTCGTGCGCTTGAGGCCGAGCTCGCACAGCACGTGCGTGGCAGACTCGCACCTTACGAATACCCAAAACTCTTTGAATTCATCGATGCGCTTCCGATGACTACAACCGGAAAAATTCAAAGGAAAGTGCTGCGCGAGAGGGAGGCGAGATAGCGGCAAGCGCATCTTGCTTTACTTGCCCTCTCGGATAAGTTCACTTGTACCAAGCGCGCGAGTCGGGTCTACCGCTTTCACGAATACTGTGTCGAAATGAATCAACTCGACGACAAAGCGCCGCGCTTAATGCGGCTTGTAAAACCAACGGTACACATTGCGCGGCAATGCCGGGTAAGGAACCACAACGATAACGCAATCTGTGGGCGTAGCCTTTGTATCCACCGCTCCGCCGTGAATCAGAAGAACCTTGCGCAGCCACTGATCGCTATCAATGGCGCTGACATAGCGATAAATAGGATACGCGCTGTCAGCCTGCGTCCAAAGATGAGGCGCGGGATCGCGCGGATCGGTCACTAGGCAAATCTTTGCCGCATCCCTCAGTGGCTGAATGGAGGTCGCTTGAAGGGATGCCGTCATGAATTGTGCGGATTGGCTACGCCGCTCCCATAGCAGCGCTGCAGTCTCTTTCGAATGTGCGTAGAACTGCGTCGCAGCCAAGGCGATAACAAGTAGCACGGCCCATCGTTTTGTTTGTGCGGCAAAGGACGCTTCAACGAGCACGGCGACGGCTCCGAAAGTGAACAGCAGCACTGGCGCGAAATAGTAGGCCGATCCAGCCACGGTGCGACTGACGGGCGCGTAAGCTAACGCCGCAACAAACATCAACCAAAGCGCGTAGCGAAGCGTATTCCGCTGACTTGAACGCAATGCGCCCGCACCAATAATCAAAGCCAACATCAACACGAGTATCAGCGCAGGCCATGACCCTGCGCCAACATCGACCAACGCGCGCAGATTGCCGAGCATGGTTCCGCCGCTCACATGAGAGCTCCAGCCGCTAGCAAACGTGTTCGCAGCCCAATAGCGCCACGCGAACCAAAACGAATACAGCAACATTGGCGCACAGAGCGAAAGCATTTGACGGAGTCTTGCTCGCATGTCGCGCTCTGGGGAAACCCAGCAGAGCAATGACACTGCGATTGGATAGAACCAGTAAGCCTCTTTTGAGTTTAGCGCCGCAAAACAGGCGAGCAATTGCACGATAGACGCGAACGCACCGCTAGGTTTGTTCGCTTGCAGGATTCGCGACGCGTGCAAGAGCCCCGCAAGCGTGACGCACATACCGACGCGATCCAGAATCGTTGCTTGCCACGCAGCCGTCGCGAGCATCGGCACGCTCAACGCCCACAGCGAAGCGAAGCAAGCTGCAGTAGAAGCGCGCACGCCGAGCGCAATCAGTAGCGCGAAGAAAAAAATAACTGCGAGCGCTTGCGGAAGCGATGCCACGGCATTGACGCAGCGCAGCTGATCCCTGCATATGCTCTCCGCGACACCAGCCCACATGATCGAGAAGTTGCGCGAGTAGGTCGTTTCGCGAGCCAATAAATTGTGAAGGTTTTGGGACCAAACTTCGGGCAGCTGGAAGAACACGAGCCAATCCCGAAATTCGCTCAGTGGCAGCAAATCGATAAAGTAGAGCGGCAAAGCAAGTGCGCAAATGCCAGTCAACATCACCGAAGCGAGCTGCAACGTCGTGGAATCGGTCGGTACACGAACCGCGGGGCTCGTACTCACCCGGCCACTTTCAAAAGTGCAGGTCGCTTGCGACGCTGCAGCGGGCGATCAATCACCAGCACGAAGAGCACGGAGAGGGCTAACGCGAGCACGAGCGATACCGCGCAAAACACGAACGACCGCTCGGCACCGAGCCGCACCATGAACACGCCGCCAGCGATCGTGTGGAGCAGATAGAGCGGATAAGAGAGATCGCCGAGCCAGCGATCGAGGGTTGATTGCTTTTTGTTCGCGAGTGAAACGACCAGCCATGCGGAAACGACTGTCGCAACATAGAGCCCCAATGTCCACGGCCACCACCCGAGGCGAAACCACACGAGCGAATTGGCAAGCCAAGCGCCGCTCGCAACAGCAACGAACGCAAACTTTCGCAGCGCGTCTCTGTAATGCGCCGCAAGCGCGCCAATTGAGAACGCGAATACGCATGGCCAAAATGTTGCGTATCGCTCGCCGAATGATTTCGGCTCAATGCCGTAGTAGCCGATCAGGACGACGCCAAGCAGAAGGAAAAGCCATGCGACCCAACGCCGCCATGCCATCAAGGGCATCAGTAGATAAAAGCCGACTTCGATACCCAGGGCATTCGCAACCGCAACCGGCATCGATTCTCTTGCGAACATCGGGAGCAGCGTCACTGGAAACAGCCAACCTTGCCAGCTATTCGGTAATCCAAATTCGGGATTGAGCGCCTTCAGGTCGACGCTGTTTTGCGTTGCCCATACGATCACGATGATGCCTAGCAAACTCGCTGCGTAATAGGCCGGAAAGATGCGCAGAAAGCGATTGAACGCGTAGGCTTTCAATCCGCGCGCGGTGAGACCGTACTTGTCGAGCAGAATGGCGCACATCAGAAAACCGCTCAGTGCGAAGAACCCCCACACCGCGTAGGCCGCGAAGCCGTGCGGCATACCCGCCCAAAGATGCGAGAGCGCAACGAATAGCGCGAGCACAAAGCGAAAACCACCCAGTCCGAGACCGCGTATTTGGATACCGAGCGAATTCGTCACAGCGCTTCGATTCTTTCGCCCAAACGTTTTGCGTACACCAGCTCCGCGAATTCGTCTCTAAGTCGAACGCTTTCGGCGACGGCTTGCTTCCACACGCGCACGCGTGTGCTCGTGTCGCGTCCGTAGCGCATGAAGTCGGCTCGATCTGGAATTTTCTGTGACGGTAGTGTTGCAACCCAGTCGGGGTTTGGTGCGAGCACGACCACATCATCTAAAAAATGGGTAGAACGGTGCCGCCATTTCAGTGATTTGTCGAGCCAGCCGGGAACAATAGCTTGTTGAAAATGGGGGTAGAGCACGACGCCACCGCCTTCATCGCAGCGCGGGCGGTAGTCGAGGTGAAGGTGGTAATCGGTGATGCCGCCATCCCAATAGGCGCCGCGCGGCGCTCCAAGAATGTCGTGAACTGCGCGCAGCACAAACGGAATCGAGCATGAGGCTTGAACCACACTCGCAAAGTTTTCCTCCGTAAGCCCGTAGCGCCGAGTTCGGTAGTCATCCGTTGCAAAGGGAAGCGGCGCAGCGCGCGCGGAGAACACCGCGCGCTCAATCCAGGCACCCATCGCTTTTCGCGAGGCGACGTTTGCGAAGTAGGCGCCCGCGTAGCCCACGCCAGCACGAAATTTGGTGTCTCGACGCATCAAGTGGCGACCACGCGAGGTCACGATGTGCAGGCGGTAGCGTGGGTTCTGCAGCACTTCTTGCTCGCGCGCGCCGAAGGTGGCGGCGATACCCGCACCGAACTTCTCGCTCACGTGCTCCGGGGTGGGCCCTTTCTTGCCCGGCGGAATGTCGTACTCCTGATGAATGTAGTCATGCTCGAGGCGTTCGAGCGCGGTCACAGGATCGTCAAGGCATGCGGCCGCCATTCGCCACGCGCCAATCGATGCGCCAAGCAAGTCGATCGGCTCACTCGATTTCGACTGTGGCAGCCACTCACCGAACAAGAATCGATCAAGCGCGAGGAGCATCAAGCCCTTGGGTCCACCCGCGGCGGCGGGAATCACGCGGACATCGGAGGGCATGAGTCCACGTTCTCGCACCCGAGCGAGCGCTCGCGGCCCTGCATAGACGCGGAGCGCATTCATCGCAAACTCCGCACGGAGAATGAACAACTAATTGACGTTTCGGCCAATTTAATCGAGGCTTGCTTTCCTTTAGTAGATTTTTCGCCTTTTGTAAAAAAACTCGCCTCGACCAAATTAAATTGGGGCTTTTGTTGAAAAGTTGAAAAAGAACGCGCTTGATCGTTTTGTTTTGAGGACACAAAACCTCTGAATAAAATTACAGTAGTTCACCATGAAATGCGGCTATCAATCGGTCGCGCTCTCGGCCCCTCAAACACCTCTTCCATGCTTCGCGCGCTCTACGTTGATTTCAACAGCTATTTTGCCTCGGTAGAGCAGCAATTGCGCCCCGAGCTGCGCGGTCGCCCCGTCGCAGTGGTGCCGATGCTCGCCGACTCGACCTGCGCGATAGCCGCAAGCATCGAAGCCAAACGCTTTGGTGTAAAGACGCTGACCAACGTGGCTGATGCCCGGCGGCTCTGCCCTGGGATTGAATTTGTGGTCTCCCGACCTGCGGTGTACGTGGAGTTTCACCACAAAGCGAAAGAAGTCGTAGAAAGCTGCGCACCGATTGCTGATGTGAACTCCATCGACGAGATGTGGATACGTTTAGGTGGCCGAGATCAGAATCGAGCAAACGCTGAGAAGCTAGCGCTTGAAATCAAATATCGGCTCGCGCGGCAATTGGGCGAATGCATTACCTGCTCAATCGGCATCGCGCCGAACACTTTTCTCGCGAAAACCGCAAGCGATATGAAAAAGCCCGACGGTTTGGTCGTGATCGAGCTGCCAGATTTGCCCAATGCGCTGCGTGAGGTGAAGCTTGGCGGCTTCGTCGGCATCGGCAAAAAGATGCTCGCGCGCTTAAACGATCACGGAATTTTGTGCACCGATGATCTGCTCGCAGCCCCGATGGAGAAACTTCGCGCAGCATGGGGTGGCATCGAAGGCGAACGCTTTTGGCAAAAGCTTCGCGGCGACGACATCCAACAGCGCGATACAAACACCTCTTCGATTTCGCACTCACATGTGCTCGCGCCTGAAGTTCGCACGCATGAGAAGGCGCGTGCCATATTGTCTCGTCTCACCCAAAAAGCCTGCGTTCGTTTGCGCGAGTCCGACTACGTTGCGCGCGATGTGAGCGTGGGCATCAAGCTGCGAGGCGGCGAGAAACTTAAAGCACATCGCAAACTCGACGCGACTGACCGCTCGCAAACCATTCTCTCAACGGTGGGCGCGCTCTACGACGAAATACTGTTGGACCGAAACGCAAGAAATGGCGCGCCGATGCAAGTAGCGATGGCGCTAAGCGGCCTCACGCCCCGCGAGGGGCAATCGCTTGGGCTCTTTGATCAACAACCGAATACCGAAAAGCTTGACCGCATTATCGATGAGCTAAACGGCAAGTTCGGTAAAGGCACACTTTTTTGGGGCGGTGCATTCGGCTCGGAAAAGTCAGGGCGAATGGCTATCGCTTTCAACCACATTCCCGATCTTGCCACTGAGGGCGATGACGAAAAACGCGTTCGCCGGAAGTAAAGCTAGCGCGCTCTCCGCAACGCGCCTTTTTCAGTGGCTCGGATGACATCAATCACATCCGCGCCGACGAACTTCGCCACGAAATTGCGGTGTAGCACGAGCCACACCACCACAGCAGTAACGGGCGGCATCATCAGCGTCGAAAACTGGTAGAGATAAGCGGTTGCTTCGAACTGCCATTGCGACCAATCGGTTTGCGCCATAACGGCGGGAGATGCGAGCACCATCTGCTTCATGCCAACTGCGAAGACCGCAGCCATTTGAAACGGCAGGAGCACAAGGAATCCATACCAAAGATAGCGCCAGCGAGCTGTGTCCCACGCGGCAAGCGTAAGAGTAGCCAGGAGCGCAGTTCCCCAAGTGTAGATACGCGCATCGATACCGGTGGTGAGAATTGCATCGGGGCGAAACGGCTGCCCGGCCATGCTGCCGGGCGTGAGCGAAGTGATGAGTTCGAATCCGGCGAGCGTCTGGTTGACCTGGGTCAGAAATTCAGGATAGCCCAGCGCCGCCATCCCGGCGAGAAACCAGCGAATCGGCCAGTGCAGCGCGGGCACCAAGAGATACCACGCGGCGAATACAAATGGCATCAACGCCATGGCCCGAAAAAAGAACCCGCGGATTGTTGTGGGTGCAGCAAACAAACGTTTCATCGCGGCACGCTGCCCGCCAAAATTGAACGCTGGAGCAAGACCCTAGCCGAAGAAATTGAGGCGTTCATTTAAGCGGGCTGCGCCTCTGCGTTCACTCCGCCGGATCCACTGCCGCCACCTGAAGGCGGGGGAAGATCATTCTTTATCTGCTGCTTCGTGACGAAACGCAGCCAAATCATGAAGAAGATGAGCGCATCCAAAATAATGAGCGCGGGCCAAATGTGTAGATGCGCCCAATCGAATGCTGTCATGTTCCACTGACCGATGTAGAAAAGCGAAATGATTCGCACCACATTGAGTGCTTGAATCGCAACAAAGCCAATCGCAAGCCCCCAAAGCTTTTGCTTGATCGTTGAGGGGAACGCTAGCACCGCCGCAAGCAAGATGATGGTGGCTTCAATACCGTTGCAACCCGCCTCAATGCTCACCGCGAATCCATTTTTCGCGCTGTGCAGCACTTTGCCCGTTGCCACTGCAGATTCATCCACCAGTGCAACGAGTTGTGCGCAGAAATGCGCGAGCCCGTTCGTCCACGGCATCACAAAGTACTTTTGCGCCCACGGGGTGAGTTCGAGCCCGAAAAGAACTGCGAGCAATACAAGAAAGAGGACTAGAAATCGGACCATGACAACGAATTCCGAAGCAAGGCGTTTAGTGAAAGCATGATTATCGCCTGTCTTCGCGTGCCGCGACCGGGGCCAATCCCCAATTCAACGGCGCTGGCGAACCTAAAATACCTACATGAAAACCCGCTTCATCTCCATAGTTCGACTGGCCGCCTCCCTTGCGCTCATCGGTTCACTCATCAATGTCTCCCACGCGTTGAAGCCCGGGGAGCGAGTGATTGTGCTCAATTCTGGCGATGGCACCGTTTCAATCATTGATCGCGCTACGCGCAAAGTGATGGAAACGCGGCCTGTCGGGAAAGAGCCGCATCATTTGGTCACCACACTTGACGATAGCGAACTGGTGATCGCGAACGCAGCGTCAAATGATCTCGTGTTTCTTGATCCGCTGAGCGGCGAAGTGAAGCGGAGGCTCCCGCGCATCATCGATCCGTATCAATTGGGCTATTCACCTGATGGCAAGTGGTTCGTCTCGGTAAGTTTGCGCCTAGATCGCGTTGATGTTTACGCGATGCCAAGCTACGAGCTGAAAGCACGGATTCCACTGGCCAAGACGCCAAGCCACGTCGCATTTAGTGCTGACTCAAAATTCGCCTACGTTACCTTGCAGGATTCAGACGAGCTCGCAGCGATTGACCTCGCCACGCAGAAGGAAGCCTGGCGAATTAAGATCGGCAAGACGCCCGCCGGCATCTGGATGAGCCCGCAGGGCTTGCTCTTTGTGGGCATCATGGGGCGCGATCATGTCGATGTGATCGATCCGGCGAAGCGTGAAGTCATCAAGAAAATCGTCACCGGGAAAGGCGCGCACAACGTGTTTCCGATGGGCAACGGTGAGCATGTGCTGGTGAGCAATCGCGTCGATGGCACGATTGTTAAAGTCGATTACAAAAATTTATCGGTCGTCGGCAAACCAATCAAAGTCGGTAGCGGCGTCGATTGCATGGAAGTGTCTGCCGATGGCAAAGAGGTGTGGGCAACCGTTCGCTGGGAGGCACGCGTCGCGGTGATCGACATGACTGGTGCGAAACCCATTGAATACATCCCGGTGGGCCGCTCGCCGCATGGTGTTTATTTCAAATCGCATGCGAAACGTGATCGATAGTCGTTCGTCGCATCTACGTGCGAGTGCGCGTGCGCGCGTCGCGCTTGCGGGCGCACTCGCCTGCTGCGTCGCGTCCGTCGCCTCCGCGCAAACGAGCTGCAGCGCAGGAACGCTCTATCTCACCTTTGACACCGGTCACATGGAACCGGCCACACAGATTGCAGACATCCTTGCCAAATATCAGGTGAAGGCGACATTCTTTCTCGCCAATGAAAAAACTAAGTCCGGCGGCTTCACGCTGGACGATCAACAAAAGCCGTTTTGGCAGCGCCTCGCTAAAGAAGGCCACGCGTTTGGATCACACACTTGGGATCATCATTACTTTAGGGGCGATGTCGGCGCCGATCGCGTGAGCTATATCCCGTGGGGGAAGCCCGCGAGCGCAGGGCGCACGCTCGACCGCGCAGGTGTCTGTGTGGAGCTGAAAAAATCGGAAGATCGCTTTCGCGAAATGACGGGGCGCGACTATGACAGGCTCTGGCGCGCGCCTGGCGGCAAAACAACACCGCGCGTGCTCGAATTTGCGAAGAGCTGCGGCTACACGCACGTGCATTGGGCCGATGCAGGCTTCTTAGGTGATGAATTGCCGAGCGAAGCCTACCCCAATGAATCACTGGTAAAGCGCGCGGTGGCGAGCCTGCGCGACGGCGACATTATGATGGCGCATCTGGGCATTTGGTCGCGCAAGGATCCGTATTGGCCGATGCTTGATCCGCTGATCACCCAACTCAAAGCGAAGGGATTTTGCTTCGCAACCTTGAAGGACGCGAAGTTGGGGAACGGGATTAACCAGCGCGTCTCTCGGTAGCCTCGAGCTCGACGTGGTTGCACGAGGTAGGCGACGACTTGGCGTCGCTCGGGTTATAGGCGACGACTTGGCGTCGCCCGGCGATGAGCAAATGCGGCCAAGCCCGCGCCTACAATCTAGACATGGAATTCGCGTTTCAAGGCTTTGAAAGCATCGTCGGCTGGCTCTTCATCAATGCCGTGCAGCCGCTGCTCTTTTCGCTCGACCTGATGTCTTGGAGCGAGCAAGCATTCGATGCGACCGCGTTTTTCGTGGGCGGTGCACTCTCGATTGTCGTAACCGCGCTCGTTTGCTTGCCACTCGAACGCCTTGCACCCGCGCAGCGCGTGAGCACGCGCACGAACGTGCGCACCGACGTCGCCTACACGCTGGTGAATAAGCTCGGGCTGTTGCCGCTCTTATCGTTTGGTGTGTTGCTCGCGCTTGTTACGCCGGTCGATGCGTGGTTGCGGCTTCATGGTTTTGCTCCGTTTTCGCTCGAAGACGTGGCCCCGATGCTCGCGGCGCTTCCGCTGGTGAGCGTGTTGCTCTACGCGCTCGTGATCGACTTTTTCGAATATTGGCGACATCGCCTGCAGCATCGGATTCATTGGTGGTGGCAACTTCATGCGCTTCACCACGCACAGCGCGACATGACTTTCTGGTCGGATGACCGCAATCACATCCTTGATGAACTGATCGCTGCGCTTTGGCTGGCAACCATCGCGCTCTTGATAGGTGTGCCGCCCGCACAGTTCCCTCTTGTGATCTTCGCGACCAAGTTCATCGAATCACTTTCGCATGCGAATCTCCGATGGAATTTCGGCCTGCTGAAGTATGTGCTGGTGAGCCCGCAGTTTCATCGCGTCCACCATGCAATCGGCCTCGGCCACGAAGGGGCACGCCACGGCGTAAATTTCGCCGTGATGTTCTCGTTTTGGGATAAGCTTTTTGGCACAGCGGATTTCCGCGACGAATATCCGGCCACCGGGATTCGCGATCAAACCACAGGCCGCGATTACGGCATGACATTTTGGGAGACACAATGGCTCGGTTTCAAACGACTTTTCAATCGCGCATAGTTCTTTTCGGCGTGCTAGTGGCGACGACGGTTGCGCTATCAGGCTGCGCCTCGATGGTGGAAGATCAGAAGCGTGCTGCGCTGGATCGTAAGTGCCAAGAACGCGTGGTGCGGATGTTGAACACCGTGTCGCCCATTGTGAACGAAACCGATATTCCGAAAAAGTTTTGCGGCTGTTTTGCGAGCAAGGTTGATCTCGCAAAGATTGAGGGCGACATCGATGCCGTCAAAGAAATCGGCCTCAACCCCGAAACGCTCCGATTCGTGACCGAGCACATTCCGAACATTCGGACCTGCGCGAAAGAAACAGGGCTCTGGAAAGGCTTATAACCTTTTGACGCTAGCCCTTATTAATCCAGGGCTAGCACCTCGTTTTTTCTATCTTGATTTAACGTTAGAGCATGGATTTGGCCCAATTGCGTTGGGCCTTCGACGACAGAGTTGTTCTAACTGCGAACCAGCGTAGTGAGGTCTTTCGCGATGACGTCAGCCCCCGCTTCGTGACGGATCATCAATCGAATGCGTCCTTCCTTATCAAAAGCGTACATCTGCGTGGAGTGATCCACTAAGTAGGTGAATTCATCTTTCACTTGCGCTTTTTGATAGATGATTTTCCAATCTTTCGCGACTGCCGCGGTCGCCTCGTCGCTGCCATAAAGCGCTTTGAAAGTGGGATTGAAGGCCGCCACATACTTTGCAAGCTCTTCCGGCTTGTCGCGCTTTGGATCAACCGTCACAAACACGACTTCGACGCGCCTTGCGTCCTCAGGTGTCATTTTCGAAAGTGCCGTGTTGAGCGTTGTCATCGTCGTTGGACAATAGTCTGGGCAAAACATGTAGCCGAAGAAAAAGACGGTGACTTTGCCCTTGAACGAATCGAGCGAACGCGGCACTTTAGTTGCTGCATCATTGAGCGAAAGCGACTTCGCAAAAGATGCGCCGGTGATATCAGTCGCGTTGAATTTGAGCGTAGCCTTCTCGGACGAAGGCGAACACGCGGCCAACAAAACGGCGAGGCAGCTCGCTAGAAAAATACGCACGTTTCTCACTCCAGCGGGGTACGTCGGAAAGCCGCGTGCCCCTCAATTGCGGCAAGCGCCGGCGGGTGCGGGCACGCGCAGCGCGCCCACCTCACAATCTTAGTCAGGTGCAGAGGCAGGATGGTTAGTGCTTATGCCCCGAATGATCGTGCGCACCCATCTTTTCAGCCGTGACGGTCACTTTCACTTCACCCGCCTTTTCAAACTTGAGTGTGAGCGGGAAGGTAGTGCCGTCCTTGAGCCCGTCTTTCAGGCCAATCAACATGATGTGGAGACCGCCCGGCTTCAACTCGAGCTTGCCGTTGGCCGGCACGTCAAGCGACTTGATCTCACGCATTTTCATCACGCCGGCTTCGGTGATCATCGTATGGATCTGGATTTCACGCGCAACATCGCCCGCCACCCCCACCAGTTTGTCCGCACCGCCTTTGTTCTCGACCACGAAAAAAGCGGCGGAATTCTTGACGGCGCCTGGCGTCGCACGTGCCCAGGGATGCACGATGGTCATATTGCCGACTTTGACATCAGCGCCCGCAAAGGCGGACGTACTGAGCGCAAGCGCGGAAAAAAGTGAGAGAACGTATTTCATAGGATTGGCTTCGGAGTATCAAAACGGACGAAAAATTTTCACAATAAGGGAGGGGGTGGAAGACACGAGGGTCGCGGTGCGCGCTGCGGCTATGGAAGGAGCATGACGCCCGCCATCACCGCCATCAATAAATCTTCAATCAACGTCACTTTGGACATCGGTAATCGGAAAACGGTTCCGAGGCATGCGCACTCGATCAGCTGCCGCTTGCGAAGTGCATTCACGACACCCGCGGCTGAAATCACCATCACAACCAAAGTGACTGCATTGGTGAGTGGCGGGTGCCAGCGGATGAGGTAGGCCACACCCAGCGCGAGCTCGATAAACGGATAGGCATACGCATACGCGTTTGAACGTTCGGCAATCAAGTCGTAGCCCCGAAACGCCCGTGCAAACGCGCCTACATCCAACAGTTTGAAGAAAGCAAAAACGAGAAAAAAGCCCGCCATGAAGTCGCTCATCCATTCATGCGCATCCCGACCGGGTGAGCCCCAATGAATGAGCGAAGTCACGCCCAGCAGAAAGGCAACGATCAGGAGAAGCGGCTTATAGCGCGTAAACCAACTATCAGCGCTATTGCTCCATTCCGGTTGGGCACGCGAGGCGTTTACTTCCCAAGCGAGTTCGTAGTTCCCAGCACCAGCCGCCGCAATTTGCAAAACTTCAAGCGTTGAATCTTTATCAGGATTCCGCAGAACGGCGCGCGGCGGCTCAAGCGTGACATGAACTTGCTGCGCGAACGGCGTAAGCGCACGAGTGATTCGGCTTACACATGACGCGCAATGCATTCCAGAAATTAACAGCACTTTGTCCATGACGATATTTTCTACGATCCCGGTCGCCGCCTCCAGTTTCGCGACGTTGGCGATACCGTGTCGCTACGGCGGGGTGCTGCCTTACCGGTTTAACTCAACGAATACGGCAATGCTGCGCGCGGGAATCTCAAACCGGCCGAACGTGGGATCGAAGCGAGCGTAATCGCGGACACGCGGGTCACCTGCGTTGGGATGGGCTTGCATCGGATGCAAGCGAAGCTTTCGCGAGATCAAGCGCGCCTCGTCGATACGTTGCACAACCTTATCCACATTCACCAGATAAATAATCCGCGCGAAATTCGCACCGGCGAGATCTCTGCCATCGAGTTCAGCCGCGATTACCGTCGGAACCTGTTGCGGACCGACGTTAAAGAAGCGAAGTCGTCGCTTGATTTCATCCGCGCTTCGCAAGCGAAAGAGCGTCGAGCTTTGCCGAATTGCGAGTAAGTCGCGCGTCGCAGCAAACGTCCGCGCAATCTCCGCAGGCGTCGGTTTGATTTTTTCGTTCAACAAGCGCGGTGCGATGATCGGCCACTTCTCACCGTTGTCATCTTTGCGCGGCAAACCGCTCGCGAAGCCGTTGTCTTGCAGCGTCCAGTCGATCCGGTTGAACCAATCGCCCGAGTCGTAGCTATTGCGATCCATCGATTTGCTGCGAAGGATCTCGATGCCCGCGTGGTAATACGCAATGCCCTGAGAGAGCGCCGTGAGGCCAATGCCGAGCACTTGCGCACGTGCACGCTCCTCACGCGTTGCGCTGAGCGGCATTTTGTACACGTTGAAATCGAAGAGCGTTTCGTTGTCGTGATTCTCGACGTAGTTGACAACTTCCGACGGCTGGGAGACGTAGCCCGCCGCCTGCCCGTTGTAATCGATCTCTTCGAGCCTTTTTGTGGCGCCGTCGAACGACGTCATCGTGTAATCGCGAATCGAGCCCGCGAGCCCGACACGAATCATGTCAGCAGTTTTCATCAAGCGCTGTTTCGCAACGTCGTCGATCGGCGCGGACAGATTCGCTTCGTTTTGATCATACACAAGACCATTCAAATAGCCCTGGTTTTTCACCAAACCGGTTGCATCGTCTCCATACCCGCCGCCGCGCGCAGCATCGCGCATTCGATCAGTGAACGTGGCGATGCCGGTGCCGTTTAATGAGAGTTGCGACGCTTGAACAAAACGCTTGCCGTTTTCGACTTCGCCAAAGTTCCAGCCTTCGCCTAAGAATTGAATTTCGCGACCCAAGGCCTTTGTGAGCCGCGCCTGCATCCGCTCCATCGCAGCGCGTGGCTGATGCCCCATCAAGTCAAATCGAAACGAGTCAATGCGATAGTGCCTTGCCCAGAGCAATACCGAATCGCTCATGAGTTTTTCCATCATGCGATGTTCTGTCGCCGTGTTATCGCAACAGGTTGACGTTTCGACTTTTCCTTCGGCGTTCAAGCGGTAGTAGTAGCCGGGAACGATGCGGTCGAGCACCGATTTCTCGTTTTGCCCTGACGCACTCATGTGGTTGTAGACGACATCCATGCCAACACGCATGCCGATTTCGTTGAGCGACTGCACCATGGCGCGGAATTCGCGGACTCGTACGCGAGCGTCGTCCGCATCGGTGGCGTAGCTGCCCTCAGGCGCGTTAAAGTGAAACGGATCGTAGCCCCAGTTAAAACAGTCGCGATCACGAACCTGCGCAATTGCAGCTTGCTGCGTCTCGCTCGCAGCACTGCCCGTAATCGCTGGCGTCACGCAGCCGCGCTCTGGAACAGTCGCGATATCGAACACCGGCAGCAAGTGCACGTCGGTCATCCCCGCCTTCGAAAGCGCGGTTAAGTGTTGCATACCGCGCGATTTCTTTTGCGTAAACGCCGTGTATTTGCCACGCAGTTTCACGGGAACCGTTGCGTCGCTCGCCGAAAAGTCACGCACATGCAGTTCGTAAATCGACATATCGACCGCATGCTTCACCCGCGCTCGCGCGCGGTGCGCAGCAGAGCTTCGATCTCCAGAGCTTCGCTCCCAGCCCTTTGGCTTCAACGCCGCATCATCGAGATTGAGCGCGGCGCTTCGCTTGGAATCCGCAGAAAGACTGATCGAATAAGGATCGGTGACGCGATTGCGAACCACACCAACGCCATTCACCCACACGTCTACGAGATACGTGAAATAAGTCGGCTGCCGACGGGTATTCGCAGCTACGGCAAGCGACCATACGCCCGTGCGTGAATCGCGCTGCATGAGATGAACTGCGCGTACCCGGCTCATGGGCGCATCAAACACACAAACGTGAACGTGCTTCGCCGTTGGTGCCCACACGCGAAACGACACGCGGTCACGCGACACCGTAGCGCCGAAGTCGTTCAGCTCAGCTGCGTCCGCGAACCGCTCATCAAGCAGGCCAGGCCATTGCAGCGTCGTGACGTCGAGCACGGCCCCGCTCCCGTCTTCACGCACGATAACGGTTTGCGCGCTGAGTACGCGATCCAACGAATCGGCAATTGTTCGATCCGGAACCAGCACAACGCCACGCTCAAGATACTTAAAGCGCTCGGCAATCGCGGTAGGAACCTCTCCGTTTCGTTGTGTGAGTTCGAAACGCTGATCGAAGCCTGTAACGCGTGCGCCCTGTTGCGCAATCAGCGCGCCGTCTTGCGAGGTGTAGAGCGCGAATCGCGAATCGCCGCCCTCAACGCGGGGCCACTGAATGATGTCAGAGGAGAGCCAAATCGCTCGCGCGTCGGTGATGGATTGCTTCGCTGGCGCGAGCGTGGTCGCGTGAGTTGGTGCGCTGCAAGCTTGAAGGAGATCACCACGCGCAAGAGGAGGAGCGGCAAGGGCCGCGTCGGACGGGTGGAGCGCAGCAATACCCATGACCCACGCAAAGAAGCGAAACGTTGTTTTCAATTTCAATGAACGCATGAATACTTGGTTGTGCGAGGGAGTGTCGATTAATGGGTATCGCTGCGCTCCACCCATCCTACGCCTCGATCTTTCGACCCATCATTGAATCATCGCAATCGGCGCGCGCCCACTCGCCGCCGAAATCAATCGCAACACGCGTCCCGATTCGGAACCCAGTTGCTCCCATGTGAAGCGCCATTTCCAATTGATGCCGCCGAGCGTGCCCGGATGATTCATGCGCGCCTCGTTATCGAGCCCCAGCACGTCTTGCAACGGGAATACTGCATATTGCGCGACTGAGTTGCTTGCCGCTCGAATGAGCGCCCAATGAAAATCATGCTCACTACACGCAAGATAGGTGCAGGCAAAGTGTTTCTGTTGTGCGGGAACGTTTCCAAACCAGCCGCGCGCAGTTTCATTGTCATGCGTGCCGGTGTACACGATGCAGTTTTGCGTGTAGTTGTGCGGCAAAAACTCATGCGTACCGTCGCCGCCGAAGGCGAATTGCAGGATCTTCATTCCTGGATAGCCAAGACTGTCGCGAAGCTCGATCACGTCTTCGGTGATCAGACCCAAATCCTCGGCGATGACTGGCACTTTGCCGAGCGCACCTTCAATCGCATCGAAGAGCGCTTTGCCCGGCCCAGGGAGCCAGCGGCCCACTTTCGCAGTCGGGCTGGATGCGGGAATTTCGTAGTACCCTGCGAAGCCTCTAAAGTGATCGATACGGAACAAATCACAGAGCTGCATTGCGCGCTTCACTCGCGCGATCCACCAGGCGTAGCCCTCTTCCTTCATGCGATCCCATCGATACAGCGGATTGCCCCAGCGCTGGCCGTCCGGGCCAAAGTCATCGGGCGGAACACCGGCGATCACAGTGGGTAGACCGTCGTCTCCCAAGTAATAGAGATCCTGCCGCGCCCAACAATCCACACTGTTATCGGCGATGAAGATCGGCAAATCGCCGACGAGCGCAACGCCACGCTCGTTCGCATATCGCTTGAGCGCTGCGCATTGTGTGTCAAAACACCATTGCACGAATTTCCAAAAATCGATATCCGCGGCGTACTTTGTGCGCGCTGCGTTTAGTGCAGCGACATCGCGTTTTTTGAGCGCCGAATCCCACTGCCACCACGGACGCCAATCGTTGGCCTGATGAAGCGCAGCAAATAGCGCGTACTCATCAAGCCAATCACGATGTTCCGCGCACCACTGTGCAAACTGCACGCGATCCTCTGATAAACCTCTCGCATCAAATCCCAATTTACTAAGGCGAAGCGCATGATTTCTATAGTTAATCACTTCACCGAAATGAATGCTCTTGCCCTCGCTGAATGGAGGCTTTAGTTCACTCTCTACTAGCCATTGGTTCGCGATCAATGGTTCAAGCGCCACCATCAGCGGCGAACCCGCGAACGCGGAGACACTCTGGTACGGCGAATCGCCTGGGCCGATGGGTGTCGTCGGCAGCCACTGCCAAAGCGTTTGCCCGCTCGCCTGCAACCAATCCACAAAACGATACGCGTCGGGGCCAAGATCGCCGATGCCGTGAGGCCCGGGCAGTGAGGTCGGGTGCAAGAGAACGCCTGAGGCGCGGTTCGAAATCTTCATGGATTGGACTCAATACGAGCGAGCAGCAAACTTCTCGCCGGAATATCGATGTGAGAATGAAATCGTGAGGGAGTGAGCGCGCTCAAGGAAGAATCAAGCAAGGTGATCCATTCGCCAGGCATGCTCGGCCGCGGCACGACAAATGAGAGGGGAACGTTCCCCGGATTCATACAGAGCAAGACGGCGCGATCCCCCGCATCGATCGTGAGCGAAAACGCCAAGTCGTTTCGATCATGCCAACTCGATTCGTTGAGCTCGTGCCCCGCCGCAGAAAGCCAGCGCAACTTGGGCGTATGCGAATGATGGCCGAACCAGCGCGGCCAGCGCAGCAGCGGCTCGTCTCTTCGTAACGCAAAGAGCGTAGCCACATAGTTGAAGAGCGAGTCATCCGCCCGCGCCCAATCGTGCCAGGTGATTGCATTGTCCTGACAATACGGATTGTTATTGCCGTTTTGCGTGACACCAATTTCGTCGCCCGCGCGGAGCATCGGCGTGCCTTGCGCGAAGGCGAGCGTGGCGAGCATGGCCCGCTTCACACACGCGCGTGTTTCGTTGATCTGCGAATCGTCACTCGCACCTTCGACTCCAAAATTACACGACGGCTCTTGATCGCGACCGTCACGATTGTCTTCGCCGTTGGCAAGGTTGTGTTTCTCGTTGTAGCTCACCATATCGGTGAGCGTGAAACCGTCGTGCACGCTCACGTAGTTCACTGACGCAGCAGGCAGGCGGTGCCGGTGATGGCGGAAGAGATGCGAGGACGCAGTGAGCCGTTGCGCGAGCTCACCCCTCGTGGTGCCGCTGCCAAAGCGCTCACCGAGCCAGTAGCGGCGCACGCTGTCGCGAAACTTATCGTTCCAATCCCAGAACCCTGCGGGGAAGTGGCCCACCTGATAGCCGTGCGGCCCAATGTCCCACGGCTCGGCAATCATGCGTGCTTGCGAAAGCACTGGGTCCTGCGCGAGTGCGACGAAAAAAGGCGCATTGCGATCGAAGCCATGTGGCGTGCGGCCGAGGACCGGCGCGAGATCAAATCGGAAGCCATCGACGCCCATCGTCTCTACCCAATAGCGCAAACTGTCGAGCACGAATTGCGTCACGCGCGGGTGATGAACGTTGAGCGTATTCCCGCAGCCGGTAAAGTTCTCACAATGCGCGCGCGCATGGGGTTGCATGCGATACCAGCTCGGCTGATCGAGCCCGCGAAAGCTAAGACACGCGCCTTGTTCATCACCTTCGGGGGTGTGGTTGTAAACCACGTCGATGACTACTTCGAGGCCATTGGCATGCAGCCTGTCCACCATGGCGCGAAACTCATGGACGGTCGCGGTCGGGTCGTCGGGGGTCGCCGAAAGCACTGGATCGGGGGCGAAGAAACCAATCGTGTTGTAGCCCCAGTAATTCGATTTACCCGCTGCCGCGAGGAACGGTTCATCAAGGTGATACTGAACCGGCAACAGCGAGACCGTGGTGACGCCCAAGCGCTTCAGATAGGCAATCGACGCCTCATGCGCGAGAGCCGGGTACGTCCCTCGAATCGCCTCAGGAATTCGCGGATTAAGCTTCGAAAAACCCTTCACATGCATCTCGTAGAGCACGACTTCATCATCGCGCTGCAGCGGCGGTCGAAGCACGCTCGGCAACGGCTCCGCTACGCGCGCTTTGAGCGCGATTTCGGCGTTGTCATCGAAATTACGCGCTGAGTGACGTGCGTCCCAAGTGTGGCTGCCAACGATTTCGCGCGCATAGGGATCAAGCAGCAGTTTGCTCGGATTGAAGCACTGCCCGGAATCGTGAAGATTGTTGGCATGCGCTCGATAGCCGTAGACGAGCCCCGGCCGCGCACCGCGCAAAAACCCGGCAAATACGTCGTCGCCTGCGTTGTGAAGCGGGTAGCGGGTTTCACCTCGCTCATCGAACACACAAAGTTCAATCTTGTCCGCATGGTCCGACCAGATGGCGAAGTTCACGCCATCGTCGAATACCTGCGCGCCGAAAGCGGACGTGCGCGAGGGTTCAAGTTGCAATTCGTTCACTGACGCACCAAGTAGATTGTCGATAGCGGCGGCACCGTGATCGAAATCGAATGCGATTTTCCGTGGCTCGAAAGCTTTTTCGCAACCATCGGTGTCACACCATTGGACACACCGCTCCCGCCGTACTTCGTGGCATCGGTGTTGAGCGCCTCAACCCATTGGCTAGACTCAGCCACACCCAGGCGGTAATCGTTACGCGGCACCGGAGTGAAATTGCACACGGCAATCACTTCATTTCCCGCCTCGTCACGACGAATCCACGAGAGCACTGACTGATCGGCGTCATCCACCGCGATCCATTCGAAACCGCGTGAATCGCAATCGAGCGCATGCATCGCTGCATGTGCGCGATAGAAGCTGTTGAGGTCGCGAATCAGCGCAGCGACACCCGCGTGACGCGTCTCGCTTGCTTCGTGCCACGGAAGTTCCCAGTCGTGGTTCCACTCAGTCGACTGCGCAAACTCTTGCCCCATGAAAAGCAATTTCTTGCCAGGGTGCGCCCACATGTAGCCGTAGTACGCGCGCAGGTTTGCGAAACGCTGCCAATCATCACCCGGCATGCGACCGAGGATTGAGCCCTTGCCGTGCACCACTTCATCATGCGAAAGCGGCAACACAAAATTCTCGGAGAACGCATAGACGAGCCCGAAGGTCATTTTGTGATGATGGTATTTGCGATGAACGGGATCTTCCTTCATGTAGGAAAGCGTGTCGTTCATCCAGCCCATGTTCCATTTGAAATGAAAGCCGAGACCGCCGTCATACGTCGGCGCTGAGACTTTCGGAAACGACGTCGATTCTTCCGCGATTGTCATCGCACCCGGGCATTCCGTACCGACCACTTCGTTCATCCGCTTCAAAAGCGAGATCGCTTCGTAGTTCTCGCGACCACCATCTTTGTTAGGGATCCATTCGCCTGCATTGCGCGAATAGTCGCGATAGAGCATCGAAGCCACCGCATCCACACGCAGGCCATCAATCGCGAAACGCTCCGTCCAGTAAAGCGCACTGCTCACCAGAAAGTCGCGCACTTCGAAGCGGCCAAAGTTGTAGATCAACGTATTCCAATCGCGATGAAATCCTTCGCGAGGATCAGCGTGCTCGTAGAGTGCCTCGCCGTTGAAGTTCGCGAGGCCAAACGCGTCGGTCGGGAAATGGGCAGGCACCCAATCGATGATGACACCCAACCCCTTCGCTTGACAGATATCGATAAATCGCTGCAGTGCGTCGGCGGAGCCTAGTCGCGCCGTTGGCGCAAACAAACCGAGCGTTTGATAACCCCACGAACCATCGAACGGATGCTCGCTAATCGGCATCAGCTCAATATGCGTGAATCCGAGGTCGGCGACGTAATCGGGCAGCGTTGCCGCAAGTTCATCCCAATCATAAAAACGGCCGTCGGGATGACGCTTCCAGCTTGTCGCGTGCACTTCATAAATCGAGATCGGAGCTTCGCGTTTGTTGAGCGCGGCTCGCGATGTTGGCAGGGCGCGCTTCGGCGGCATCGCTGCCACGATGCTCGCGTTCGCGGGTCGCAGCTCGGCCGCGCGTGCGTACGGATCTGCCTTTTGCGGCAACACCCGACCGTCCGCTGCAACGATTTGGAATTTGTAGCGATCTCCAAGCTTCGCGCTCGCGAGCACGCCCGACCAGGTGCCCGAGTCGCCTTCGCTTTTGAGCAGTCCGCGTGCAGCGTCCCAACCATTGAAGTCGCCAACCACGCTCACCGAGCGTGCATTGGGCACCCACACGGCAAAACGCACACCGCCTGTTTCCAGAGGGTGCGCGCCGAGGCGTTCGAAGGGTCGGAGTTCGCTCATAACTCAGTCCCCTCCCCTTCAAGGGGAGGGATAGGGTGGGGATGGGGTTCGGTTGATAACCGACTTTCTTTGGCGCTGATTAACGCAGATTTGCGCAGATTTGCTTCTGTTGTTGGTGGCTAGGTAGGGTTGTTCACTCAATGAATCGATGGAAGGGCTTCGATTTTTTCTGCCGCAGATTCACACCGATGAACACAGATAGCTCCCGAGTCAACTAAATCTGTGTCAATCTGTGTACATCTGTGGCGAAAATCTGCGGTAATCCGTTTTGAATCAGCGTTAATCTGCGTCAAAAGAGGAAACCCATCCCCCTCCCCGCCTCCCCCTTGAAGGGGGAGGAGCTTCATAACCGCGGTTTATTCCACACCTTCGCAACATATTCGTTGATCGTGCGATCGGTGCTGAAGAATCCCATGCCTGAAACGTTGCGTAGCGCTCGCTCTGCCCATGCGCGCGGATCGACGTAGAGTTCATCGACTTTGGCTTGCGCTGCAACGTAGTCGGTGAAATCGGCCATGAGCAAATACGGATCATGCTGCGTGAGCGATTGCACGATGTTTCTGTAGCGGTCTGGTTCATCCCACGAGAACGTACCGTTACCGATAGCCGCGATCACATCGGCGAGCATTTTGTTCTCTTCGATGTAGAGCTTCGGATCGTAGCCGACCGATTTGAGCGCCGCCACTTGCGGTGTACGCAAGCCAAACACGAACATGTTTTCCACGCCCATGTGTTCGGCCATTTCAATATTCGCACCATCCCAGGTGCCAATTGTGAGCGCGCCGTTCAATCCGAATTTCATATTGCCAGTGCCCGAGGCCTCGGTGCCCGCCGTTGAAATCTGCTCAGAGAGGTCGGCGGCGGGAATGATCATTTCCGCGAGACTCACGCTGTAGTTCGGCAGGAATACGAGCTTCAATGTGTCGCCGACACGCGGATCACTGTTGATTACACGCGCCACATCGTGAATCAAGCGAATAATGCTCTTTGCCATCACGTAGGCCGACGCGGCTTTACCCGCGATGATGACGGTGCGTGGCGTCCACGCCGCTTGTGGATTGGCGATGATTGCTTGATAGCGCGAGATCACGTGGAGCACTTTCAAGAGCTGGCGCTTGTATTCGTGAATACGCTTTACCTGCACGTCGAACAAACTATCGACGTTAACCGCAATACCAAGCTCGCGACGAATGTAATCCGCGAGTCGAACTTTGTTTTCGCGCTTCACCGCGAGGAACTTCGTGCCGAGCGCAGCATCGCTCGCATGATCGCCCAGTCGCGAAAGTTGCGATAAATCCCGACGCCACTTTTGCCCGATCGTGTGATCGAGCAACGTTGAAAGCGACGGATTGGCTTGCTCAAGCCAACGACGTGGCGTGACGCCGTTGGTGACGTTCATGAATCGATCAGGCCACAACGCGGCGAAATCAGCGAAGATCGTATCGACCATCAATTGCGAATGCAGCGCAGAAACGCCGTTCACGCGAGTCGATGCCACGATGGCAATATTGGCCATGCGCACGCGACGTTCGCCGCGTTCATCGATCAAGGAAAGCGTTTGTAGACGTCTCGCGTCACCAGGAAACTTTGCGCGCACTTCATCCAAAAATCGCTGGTTGATTTCATAGACGAGTTCGAGGTGGCGCGGCAACAGTGCTTCCATCATGCGCACCGGCCAAGTCTCTAGCGCTTCCGGCATGAGGGTGTGATTGGTGTAGCTTGTCGCTTCGCGCGTGATCTTCCAAGCCGCATCCCACGATTGACCATGCTCGTCGAGCAACAGACGCATTAATTCGATCGGCGCAAGCGCTGGATGCGTATCGTTCAGATGCGCGACGTTTTTGCGGCCGAACGTCTCGACGCGACCGTCTTCGCGCATGTGGCGCGCAAGCATGTCTTGCAGCGAGGCGCTCACCAAAAAGAATTCTTGCTTAAGACGCAGCTCGCGCCCCGCATCTGTGCTGTCGTCGGGATAGAGCACCCAGTTCAAGCAATCGGCTTCGAGCAAATGCTTTCCAGCGGCAAGATGTTCGCCGCGACTAAACATTGAGTAATCTATTGGGCGCGAGGCTTCCGCGTGCCATTGGCGCAGCGTTGAGACGCGCTCGGTTTTGTGGCCCGGCACGATGAAATCGTACGCACGTGCATGCACGGTCGTCGCAGGCACCCAGCGGCGAGCGAGCGTTCCCGCACCAGCGGCTTCCACCGAGCCACCGAAACTCACGTTGTATTGCAGTTCAGGGCGCAACTGCTCCCAGGCGCTGCCATCCTTTAGCCACTGATCCGGCACTTCGGTCTGGCGACCGCCTTCGATTCGCTGCGCAAACATGCCGAAACGGTAGCGAAGACCGTAGCCGAATGACGGCAAACCCAAGGTAGCAAACGAATCCAAAAAGCACGCGGCGAGTCGGCCAAGACCGCCGTTGCCGAGCGCGGCGTCGGGTTCACGCTCAGCCACGTCACTCGCGTCTTCGCGAACTTGCGGCGACACCTCTAGCGCTGCGAGCGCGTTGGTGAGTGCACGCCCCATCAGAAATTCCATCGAAAGATAGTGAACGCGACGAGCGGGAACACCGTTGCGAGCCGTTCCAGCGAAATAAGCTGCGTCTTCCGCCTGTGTTTTTGCCCAGCGCGCGTCGAGCACGCTGCGGCACGCTATTGAAAGCGCATTCAGGTTCGTTCTGCCGGATTTTTCGTCGACACTGCGCAACAGAGCTTCCTTCCGATGTTGTTCAAAAATGACGGCTTCCTCCGATTCAGTGGGGCTTTCAAGTACTGCATTGTTAGTAGTAACAAGAGACATGAGCATGGTTGCGAGTTGCAGACGCGGCGATTCTACGGGGATGTAGCGCTAGTTAGTAACAAAACTACGTATTCGGCCAACTCCGCCACTAAATTTGTTCGTAATCTGCTGCTCTGCACCAAAAATGACTCGTAATAAAACTACTTTTTCATAGAAACCGCCTATATTTCAGGTAGCGGCTACGATGCCGCATCCGATCACGGGATCCGAGGAAGGGGTTGACGCGAACGGCGCACAAGGAGGAGACGAATGGCGGGAGTCAAGCTCGCGAACGTTCAAAAATCGTTCGCGGATGTCCACGTATTGAAGGACATCAATTTAGAGATCAACGACGGCGAGTTCGTTGTGTTTGTCGGCCCGTCCGGGTGCGGCAAGTCCACGCTCCTGCGCACCATTGCCGGGCTGGAAGAAATCACTTCGGGGACGCTCCACGTTGGCGACACGCTCGTCAACGATGTGCCGCCTTCGGATCGCGGCATCGCGATGGTGTTTCAGTCGTACGCCCTTTATCCGCACATGAATCTCTTTGACAACATGGCGTTTGGCTTGCAGCTCGCCAAGGTACCGAAGGATGAGATTTCGCGACTCGTGCATTCGGCGGCGAAGACACTCAACATCGATCACCTTCTCGATCGCAAACCGAAAGCGCTCTCTGGCGGACAGCGTCAGCGCGTGGCGATTGGTCGTGCGATCGTTCGCAAGCCTGAAGTGTTCCTGTTCGACGAACCGCTTTCGAACCTCGATGCCGAGCTTCGCGTGCGCATGCGCTACGAGTTTGCGAAGCTGCATGACGAACTTAAAACAACAATGATTTACGTGACGCACGATCAGGTTGAAGCGATGACGCTCGCCGATCGCATCGTCGTTTTGCGCGATGGCCGCATTGAACAAGTGGGCTCACCACAAGAACTCTACGATCATCCCGCCAATGAATTCGTCGCGGGCTTTCTGGGTTCGCCGCGCATGAATTTCCTGGAAGGCATGTTGGTATCGAATGCGAACGGCGGGGAATCGCTCAAACTGCAAAGTGGTGCCGAAATTCCAACCAATGGAAAAGCTCCGGCTCAGCTCGCTAACGCACAGTGCAAATTGGGCTTACGGCCTGAAAATATCGCGATTGAAAATAGCGCGAACAGCCTTCTAGCCCCAATTAAATTTGTCGAGGCGCTCGGAAGCCAGACACAGATTTACTGCGAGATTCCAGGCGCTTCCGAACTCCTCACCGTGGTTGCCCCCGGCAATACGAAGGTCAAGGCCGGCGAAAGTTTGCCGCTTTCTTTCGCGGCGAGGGATTGCTATTGGTTCGATGCGGCGGGGAAGGCGCTTCCCAGGGTGGCGGTGTGATGCGCATCGCTCCGCTCGCAGCAAAGGCCGGTGTGGCCGGTCGCGTTCGCCAGTTGCTGTCATCCCCGCGGAGGCGGGGACCCAGTCCGGGCATCACGTTCGAGACGCTCACACATATCGGGGTCTGGGTTCCCGCCTTCGCGGGAATGACAGTGGGCGGGTTGCAACGTCTACTGCGCCGCGCGATCGTTAACACAATGTTCGCGTGCGCAACACTCGTATTCACATCACAAGCACACGCCCAACAAAACCTCTCCCTCCTCGTCTGGATCAACGGCGACAAGGCGTACAACGGCTTGCAAAAGGTGGGCGACGCGTTCGAAAAAGCGACTGGCGTCAAAGTCATCGTGCAACACCCCGAGAGCGCGACGGACAAGTTTCAGCAAGCTGCAGGCGCGGGCAAAGGGCCGGACATTTTCTGCTGGGCGCATGATCGCTCGGGCGAATGGGCGAAGGGCGGCTTGATCGTGCCGATTCGCCCCAGTCAGCGCGTACTCGACGAGATCGAACCCGCTGCGTGGGATGCGTTTCGCTATCAGGGCAAGCTCTGGGGCTATCCCGTCGCGCTCGAAGCGATTGGCCTCATCTACAACAAAGCGCTGGTTCCCACGCCACCGGAATCGTTTGACGATGTCGTCAAGATCCACGAGCAACTGAAACCCAAAGGCAAGAGCGCAATCCTCTGGGACTTCAATAAAACGTTTTTCACCTGGCCAATCATCGCAGGGCCGGGTGGCTACGTGTTTGGAAAAAACGCGAAGGGCGATTTCGATCCGAAAGACATCGGGGTCAACACGCCGGGCGCGATTCGCGGCGGCGAAACACTCAAAATGTTGATCGACAAAGGCGTGATGCCCAAAGGCGCGCGCTACGCCGAAATGGAAGCCGGCTTCAATCAAGGCAACGTCGCCATGATGATCACCGGCCCGTGGGCGTGGGACAACATCAAGCGCAGCAAAATCGATTTCGGCCTTGCGCCGATTCCATCCATCGACGGCAAACCCGCGAAGCCCTTCGTCGGTGTGCTCGGTTGCATGATCGGCGCGCCATCGAAAGTGAAAGATATCGCGCGCGAGTTTTTGGAAAACCACATGCTCAAACCCGAGCATCTGAAAACGCTGAATGACGATGTGCCGATCGGCGCGCCCGCGAACAAGGCTTTCTATGCGCAACTCGCGAGTGATCCGTTAATTGTTGCCACGATGGACAACGCAAAGCGCGGTGCGCCCATTCCAAACATTCCCGAAACTGGGCGATTCTGGTCTGCTATGGATGCGGCGATTGAAGCGATCACGAACGGTTTGCAATCGCCGAAAGATGCGTTGAATGCGGCTGCGGCAAGGATGAAAGCGCAATGAGCGACGCTGCCGTTTCCCCCACTTCGCTTTCGCTCGCACGTGCAAGCGCGCAGAAGCCCACGCGCCCGTGGCTTGCGTGGATTGCCGCTGCGATTGCGGCTGTCTTCGCGCTCTACTTCGTGTTTAGTTTGTATGTCGCCGGGCAAACGCTGTGGGCGCTCGGTGCGCTGATTCTCTTCGGCATCGGCTTCGCGATCTATTTGACGAATTGGTCTGCCGCCGCGAAATACACCTTCCCCGGTCTCACCGCAATTTTCATTTTCATCGCGCTTCCGCTCCTCTTCACGATGCAGATCGGATTCACGAATTACTCGTCGAATCACTTGCTTTCGTTTGATCGGGCGACAGCGTATTTGCTGGAGCAGACGACGGCGGATGAGGCGAGTCTTCACGAGTTCTCTCTCCACAGACCATCCGATTCAATGCTTGTGGCCGTGTTGGTCAACCCCAAGACGAACGAGAAGTTCAAATCGGAGCTCATCTTGAACAGCTCCGGAACAAGTCCGATACCCGTGGTAAGTACGCCTCATTCGCTGGGCGACGGCCTCTCCATTCGGGAACGAATCGCGATGCGTGACTACGTGCAGCGCTTGCAATTCGCGTTACCCAACGGAGAAGTTCTCTCCTACGCCGGCCTCCGCGAATTCGCCAAAGTCAGTCCGGTGTGGAAACAAAACGCAGACGGCTCGCTCACGCGCGCTGAAGACGGTGCGGTTTACAAACCGAATGACAAAACGGGCTTCTACGAGAGCGAAGCCGGTGATCGCCTAACACCGGGCTACACCGTGAACGTCGGCTTCGCGAACTACGCGCGGATGGTGAGCGATGAAAACTTCCGTGGCCCGTTCATTTCCATCTTCTTGTGGACGCTCACGTTCGCGCTGCTTTCCGTGTTTTTCGTGACCGCGGTTGGTACGACGCTCGCCGTGATTCTCAACTGGGAAGCACTCAAAGGCGCAACGATCTATCGCACGCTTTTGTTTTTGCCTTACGCCGTGCCGGGCTTCATCTCGATTCTCGTTTTCAAAGGACTGTTCAATCAAAACTTTGGCGAGATCAATACGATTTTGAACGCGCTCTTCGGTATCAAGCCCGCGTGGTTTGCCGATCCGTACCTCGCCAAAGTGATGCTCTTGATCGTGAACGTATGGCTTGGCTTCCCGTACATCATGGTGCTCTGCACGGGGCTGATCAAATCGATTCCAGCCGACTTATACGAAGCCTCTGCGATCGCGGGCGCTGGGCCGCTCACGAATTTCTTTAGGATCACGCTCCCGCTCATCATCAAGCCGCTCGCGCCGCTCTTGGTGGGTGTGTTCGCATTCAACTTCAATAACTTCGTGTTGATTGCGCTCTTAACCGACGGCCGACCGGATTTCTTGAATACGAAAGTGCCTGCGGGGACGAATGACATTTTGGTGTCGTACACCTATCGCATCGCGTTCAAAGATTCGGGGTCCGACTTTGGATTGGCTGCTGCGATTTCGACGGTCGTCTTCTTTATGGTCGCAGTTATGGCGCTCCTGCATTTACGCATGATGAAGGCGAATCAGGAGAAGCGATGAAGACTCGTTCAAGCGCTAGCTCGCCCCTAGATTGTCATTCCCGCGAAAGCGGGAACCTATATTCACCAACAGCTACAGAATTGAAATTAGTTCACCCTCGGTCACGATGGGTCCCCGCTTTCGCGGGGATGACAGCAATGTGCGCTTCGCGCAGGAGTTCACACTAATGGCGATCGTCACCGGAAAGAAAAATCGTTGGCGCGTCTGGGCCGCACATGCGTTTCTCATCGCGCTCATCGCCGTGACGCTGTTTCCGTTGCTTGCAGTGATATCCATCTCGCTGCGACCGGGCAATTTCGCCACGGGTTCGTTGATCCCGACGGAGATTAGCTTTGAGCACTGGAAGCTCGCACTCGGGATGAGCTACATGGGCGCCGACGGCAAGCTCGTCACGCCGCCGTTCCCCGTATTGCTGTGGCTTTGGAATTCGATCAAGATTGCGACGATTTCCGCCGTTCTGATCGTTGCGCTGTCCACCACGGCGGCGTACGCCTTCGCGCGACTCAGGTTCAAATACAAGACGAGCTATCTCAACACGATGCTCTTGCTTGAAATGTTCCCGCGCGTACTCGCACTCGTCGCGATCTTCGCAATCTTCGAACGACTGGGCGCGCATTTTCCGTGGCTCGGGATTGAGACGCATCTGTCTGTGATCGTCGCCTATCTCGGCGGCGTAGCCACTCACATCTGGACGATCAAAGGCTACTTCGAAACAATCCCGCAAGAGATCGAAGAGAACGCCCGCGTCGATGGCGCAACGTTGTGGCAAACGTTCTATCGCGTGCTCTTGCCGATGGCTGTGCCTATCCTCATGGTCGTTTTTGTACTCGCCTTCATCGGAACAATCATCGAATATCCAATTGCATCGATCTTATTGCGCGAAGAACCCAACCTCACGCTCGCAGTCGGTTCGAAGTATTACTTGCAGGATCAAAAATTCCTGTGGGGCGATTTCGCGGCGGCGGCCGTACTCTCTGGTTTGCCAATCACGCTGGTGTTCTTGTTTGCGCAGAGGTGGATCGTTTCTGGACTGACCTCCGGCGGGGTTAAGGGGTAATTTCTGCCACAGATGCACACTGATGAACATAGATGTTCATCGGTTCTGCATCTGTGTTCATCTGTGTAAATCTGTGGCAAAAAACTTCCCATCGTTTCGTCGCGCTTTAACGCTAGTAGCAGCGGTTCTGTTTGCAAGTGGCTGCGCGACTCAAGCACCTCTTTCGAGTGAGATATCGTCGCTGGCGAAGTCTGAGACCAACTGCATCCCCAGCCCCTTCGGCAAGCGCCCGCTCTTTCTTCGCGGGGCGTTCAACAATTGGAATGCGCTGGAGAATTTTCGCTTCGCCTATCGCTGCAATACGTTTGAACTCGTTGCTGCAATCAACGGCGAGCACGCGTTCAAAGTGGGCGATGAGCAATGGTCCACCGATGCCGATTTCGGCGGCGCAGACAACATTCGAAGCACTCGGCGCAAACTCGCGCTACGAAGCGCAAATCTCATCCATACTTTTAACGGCGCACACCGCATTCGCGTTTCGGTGCCAGACTACGTTATGACAATCGAGACCTGCCCGAAGCCACCGCTCGGCGACAAAACACTCTACCTTCGCGGCACCATGAACAATTGGGGCGCGCTGGAAGATTTTGCGTTCACCTGGCGCTGCGATGCGTACTACTTGAACGTGAACCTTGCGAGCGGTCAGGAGTTCAAAATCGCAGACGCCCAATGGGGCGACGCATCGTCATTCGGCCTGTCTCCAACGTCGAACGAAGCGCTTCGCCTGCAAGGCACGCCACTCGCGCTCGCGCGTACGCAAGACGCGAGCGGCGCAGCCAACATTGGGTTCATGTTTAACGGCCCTCAGACCTTGAAGCTCGCGTTCGAAAGCAATACAGCGAAGCTCTCGGTCGAACCCACTTCATTCGACGATTCATCGACGCAACCGATTACTGATCCGATTGCGCTCTCTGTCAAATTCGATTCGCGCGATGCCGGGTTCAAAGCGCCGTTTGGAGCGGTCACGTCGAACACGAAGATCGAATATTCGCTCGCGAGTTTGCCGGGCGTTGAGTCGGCCACGCTGGTGATCGAAAAGCGTCGACTTGAAGGCAATCAAGAAGTCCTGGAATACACACCGCTCGCCCGCGTGCCCATGCAGCGCACTAGTGACGCCTGGCGTGCGAGCCACATGTTCAACGAGATCGCGATTTACGGGTACTACTTTGAGCTTGTGATTGGCGGCAAGACCTATGTCTACGGCAACAATCGCGACAGCGTGTTTTGGACGCGTGAGCGCGGCAGCGGCGGCATCGGCGAAATCGTTGAGCAGCCTGACAACGCGCGCGGCATTCGTCGCTTCCGGCAGACGGTTTACGACGCTAATTTCAAAGTGCCAGACTACGCGCCGGACATCGTTTACTACTACATCTTTCCAGATCGTTTCCGGAATGGAAACAAGGCGAACGATCCGAAACCGGGCATCGACAAATACCAGCGACACACGGTTGAGTTGCACAAGAATTGGAATGACAAACCGTTCAAGCCGAAATCGGGCGACGGTTCGGACGACGTCTACAACAATGATTTCTTCGGCGGCGATCTTGCGGGCATCATCGAAAAGCTCGACTACATCAAAGGCCTCGGCGCAAATACGATTTACATGACGCCGATTTTCCGCGCGCCATCCAACCACAAGTACGACACCGCGGATTACAACGAGATTGATCCCTATTTTGGGAGCGAAGCGGACTTCGTTCGCCTCTGCGATGAAGCGAAGAAACGCGGCATTCGCATCGTGCTCGACACCTCGCTCAATCACGTGGGCTCTGATTCGATTTACTTCGACCGCTACGGCAACTACGCGAAAGCACAAAAGCCGCCACAGGGTGCGTTTGCGAACGACGCCATTAACCCATCGTCGCCATACGCAAAGTGGTTCACGTTCGATTCGTCAAAATCGAATCCCGATCAACAGTTCAAAGGCTGGACGGGGATCACCGATTTGCCGGAGTTGGACAAGTCTTCTCCATCGTTCCGTTCGTTCGCATACGGGAACCAAGATTCCGTGATGAAGCGTTGGCTCGATAAAGGCGCGGCCGGCTGGCGCATGGACGTCGCGCCGTGGGTGCCTGACGATTTTTGGCGCGAATGGCGAGCGGCGATCAAGGCGCATCGGCCCGATGCGATCACGATTTCAGAGGCATGGTTCGATTCGGCGAAATATTTCTTGGGCGACATGTTCGATTCGACAATGAACTACATCTTTCGCAACGCCGTGCAGGAATACGCGATGGGTGGCGATGCGCGAAAGCTTTATGCAAACCTCGAACTCATACGCGAACAGTATCCGCGCGAAGCGCAGTACGCGCTGATGAACCTGTTATCCAGTCACGACCAAGCGCGGGCTCTGCATCACTTTGGCTATCGCGATGAAAGTTCTACGCCAGAGGCGATCGCGCTTGCGAAGCAACGGCTTCGACTCGCCGTGTTCTTCCAAATGGTGTTCCCAGGATCGCCCACGATCTACTACGGCGACGAAGTAGGGGTCACGGGCGGAGAAGACCCATACAACCGAGCCACCTATCCGTGGGAAGACTTGGGTGGCAAGCCTGACCACGCGCTACTCGCGGCGTTCAAGCGGCTGACAAAACTACGCAATGACCATGCGGTGCTGCGACGCGGGTCGCTGGATGCGCCGATCTACATTGATCGAAACGTCGTCGTGTTGCTGCGAAAGCACGCAGACGAGACCGCACTCATTGCACTGAGCAACGCTGATGTCGAAAAGAAAATCACGCTGCCAGCAGGCTCGTTAAAGGCGCGGCAAGTGTGGCGTGATGCGTTGAGCGGTAGCGTCTCGGATGCAAGTGAAACAACATTCACGATCTCCATACCGCCGAGATTTGGCGTCGTACTACTCAGTCAAAAGTAGCTAGTAGCTAAATCGCGGAAATCCAAGGATCACCAGTGGAAGAGAAAATAAAGTCTATTTCTCAAGAATAGCTATTATTAATTTCGTGCCCCAGTCAGCAATGCCGCTGAACAAAGATGCTTTTTGTTTCCATCAAGCAAGCGCATAGCCTAAGCGACGCTTCGTTATCTGGTTTTCTTCGCCCTAAGTCACTCGTAGCGCAGGCATTCGACGGGTTGCAGCTTCGACGCTCTACGCGCTGGGTAAAAGCCGAAGAACACGCCAATGAAGCCGCTGAACAGCGTGGCGATGAGAATCGCGCGAACCCCAACGGTGAGCTCAAACATTCCCGTCGCGTTCACAGCAGCGGCGAGCCCCATTGAGATTGCGATCCCTACGATCCCACTCACGAGACAAATCGCAATGGCTTCGATCAGAAATTGCCAGAGTACGTCGCTCGGTCGTGCGCCGATCGCCATGCGAATCCCGATCTCGCGGGTGCGCTCCGTTACCGAAACAAGCATGATGTTCATGATGCCGATCCCGCCAACCACGAGCGACACCGCGCCAATGAAGCCGAGCGCGAAGGCAAGCCCCTTGCCAATCGCTTCACCTTGTTTAGCGATTTCACCAAAGTTGACCACACGGAAATCGTCGGGATCATCAGCGCGAATTCGGTGCCGATCACGAAGCACCTCTTCAATATCGCGCACCATTTCATTCACGCCTTCAGCCGTTTTGGATTGCGCGACGATATAGGCCACGCTACGCGGCGTCTGCATGCGCACAAGCGAGACGCGCGCAGTGGAAATCGGCACCAACACGATCTGCCCAACGTCGCCCATGTCGAAGCTCTGCCCCTCGTTGTCCAGCACACCGATCACCTGGAAGCTCTGATTGTCAATCCGAATAGACTGCCCAATCGGATCGTTCTTGTAGAAGAGTTCCTCGGCGATTTTTTTGCCGAGCACGGCAACCCGCGAAGCGCTCGTTACGTCAACCTCAGACAAACCGATCCCCGCGCCCAAGCGCAAATTGCGGATCACAAACGTTGCCGACGTCGTCCCTTGCACTTGCGCGTTGGCGTTCGTGTTCCCATATGCAATTTGCGAAAAAGTGTTGAGCACAGGGACCGCACCCGCGACTGAGCTCAAGCGATTGATCGCCTCGGCATCATCAATGGTGAGCGTTTGCGTCGTGCCCGTACGCGCTCGCGCGCCGGGACTCTTTCGTGTATCGGACTGCACCAGTATCAAGTTACTTCCGAGTACTGCGAGTTGCTTGTCGATAAATTTCTTGATGCCATCACCAATCGCAAGCATGAGCACGACGCTCGCGATGCCAATAATGATGCCAAGCATGGTGAGCATCGTGCGAAGCGGATTCGCAAGCATCGCGCGAAATGCTTCGGCGAAAATGTGCCCAAATTTCATTCCGAAACCTCACTTGCAGGCATACCCAGTTCCTGCTCGAGTTGCTCAGTTCGCATTTGCTGCAACCCAGTTGCGGCGGGACCATCGTAGAGCACCAAACCGTCCTTAAGCCGTACCAAGCGGCTGGCGTACGCAGCGACATCAGGCTCATGGGTCACCAAAATGATGCTTTGCTTCGCCTCACGATTCAAGCGTGTGAGCAAGCTCATGATTTCGACGCTTGTTTTGGTGTCGAGGTTACCTGTTGGCTCATCGGCAAGCACCAGCGGCGGATCCGCCACCAGCGCGCGAGCGATAGCGACCCGCTGCTGCTGTCCGCCAGAAAGCTGGTTCGGCTGCCGCTGACCGTATTCGCCCAAGCCCACATTCTCAAGCTGTTGACTCGCACGCCGCCTGGCTTCAGCACGCGAAACGCCCGCATAAATCAGAGGTAGCGCCACGTTGTCTTGGATCGTCATGCGCTTCAAGAGATTAAAGCTTTGAAATACGAAGCCGATGGTTTTGTTGCGAAGCACCGCAAGCTGGGCTCGGGAAAGCGCACTCACCTGCTTTCCATCCAGACGGTATTCACCGTCGCTCGGCGTATCTAGACAACCGAGAATATTCATGAGCGTCGATTTACCGGAGCCCGACTGCCCCATGATCGCGACAAACTCTCCGCGCTGCATCGAGAAGTTAACGCCGTGCAAAACTGGCGTGGTCACCAGATTGGTGACGTAGCTCTTTTTTACGTCGATTACATCAATGAGTACGCGTTGCATTGCGTCTTGCGCGCGCGTTGAATCCATCAGCATGGTCAATTACTGCGATTTCGATGGATCGGGAATGAGCGAACGTGTGATGACTTTGTCACCCGCTTTGAGCGGCCCTTTGACGATCTCGGTAAATTTCGAGTTAGCAACCCCGATCACTACCTCCAACGGCACGGCTTCGTTCTCTTCCAGCTTGTACACGCGATACAGGCGCTCGCCGGACTTCGTGCGCAAGCCTAATTCGTCGGTGTTGTCTACGTCTGTTGTAGGTGTTGCTTCGGCGGCTTTTTTCTCATCCTTGCCTTCAGCTTTTGTTGTTTCGCCTTTCAGGCGCTTTTGCATTTGCTGCATCGCGACTTCGAGATCGCTGGGGCGGTATCTCAACGCGGCCGTTGGCACTCGCAATACATCGGTCTTGTTTGATGTGATGATACGAACTTGCGCTGTAAGCCCTGGCTTGAGTAACTCATCAGGATTATCGACGTCGATCACCACGTTGTAAGTCACAACGTTTTGCTGCACGTTGGCAGCAAGGCGGAATTGCCGCACCCGGCCCTCGAAGTCACGCTCGGGAAATGCATCCACGACAAAGCGCGCGGCCTGCCCCTCTTTGAGTTGACCCACGTCAGCTTCTGACACGTTGGTATCAATCTGCATTTTTTTCAGATCGCGCGCGATCTGAAACAGATTGGGCGTTTGGAAGCTCGCAGCCACGGTTTGACCTAGGTCTGCAGTGCGTTTGATCACAACACCGTCGATGGGCGCGCGAATAATAGTGTTATTGAGATCCGCTTTTGCACGATCAAGTTGTGCTTGATTGACCTGCAATTGCGCGCGCGCGGCGTCGAGCGCTTGACGTGATTGATCGAGCGTTGCGGCTGAGAGAAAACCTTGTTGAACGAGCTTTTGATTTCGCGCGTGAGTCGACTCAGATAACGTGAGCTGCGCCCGCGCAGCGCCCAGCGAGGCGGTAGCCTGATTAATCGAAGCTTGAATCAGCGTCGGCTCGATTTTCGCGAGCACTTGCCCACGTTTGACCGGCGAATTGAAATCGACCAAAACCTCGCTGATCGTGCCCGACACTTGCGTGCCAATGTTCACGAGTCCAACTGGATTGATCGTGCCGGTCGCGGTCACAAACTGAACGATTGATCCCCGATCAACGTCAGCCGTTCGGTACTTCGGCGTTTTATCTTTCGCGCCAGTGAACTTTCCTTCGATTTGTTTCCCCGCGAAGAACAGCGCGGCAAACAAAACGACGAATCCAATCGCGAAGAGGCGACCTTTGGTGAAAACTTTCATGTTGGAACAGATTCAGAGCGACAAGCGACATTCTGCACCGATCCCAATCCCGGTCCCAGTGTTTGCGACGAAGCGCGTCGGCTCGACGTAAAACCACGCTGTCACGCGACGCGCAGCGGAGATGGCGAGACCAATAAACGAAAAAGCCCGCGAGGCTGCAGCCGTCGCGGGCGGAATGGTGGAGAGACTATCTTGTTCTAGTAACCAAGGAGACGCCGGAAAACTCCGGCGCGGCCTTAGAACTTGTAGCTAGCACCCAGCTGGTAGGTACGACCGTACTTCGCGTACTCCAGTGGACGATCCTTCGTGCCAGCGTACGTGCGGTAGGCTTCGTCGGTCAGATTGTTGACTTGGAATACGATGCCCAAGCCCTTCAAGCTACCGCTCGTAAAGTTGTAGCCGACCTGCGCGTCGAATTGGCTCTCACCCACCACATAGCGCAGCGTGCGCGCACCGTTGAAGTTACCGATTTCACCGATGAAGTCGGAACGACGACGATGGTTGATTCGCGCTTCAAAGCCTGCTTTTTCGTAGTAAGCCGTAATGTTGTAGTTGGTCTTCGAAAGGCCTGGGAGACCGATCTCGCCATCACCCACGCTCGATGCACTCTCAGGATCTTTGATCTTGATGTTGCTATCGTTGAAGCTCGCATTCACTTGAACGCCGAAGCCGTCAAGCGTTGGCGAGATCATGCGCAACGGAAGCGATGCAGCAAGCTCGATGCCCTGCAATTTTCCACCCTGACCGTTGTATGGCGCGGTGTACTGTCCGATGTTGGTACGTGGGAGCGGCGGACGAGTGATGCCCTGCGTGAGCGCTGAGAAGTCAAACGTACGCGATTGCGTGTAGATATAGCTGCGCAAGTCTTTGTAGTAAGCGGCTGCCGCGACGTAAGCACGGGTACCGAAGTACTTCTCCCAAGACAGATCGAGCGCGTTCGCACGCCATGGATCAACGCGTGGGTTGCCACCGCCGCCACCTGGAACGCCGTCATTGCTGATGCCGAAGTCAAGGCCCGCGCGCATTTGATCAACACGTGGGCGAGCGATTTGCCGGGCTGCAGCAAAGCGAATCGTGTGCTCGTTCGGGAGCTGGAACACCAAGTTCAACGATGGGAGCACGTCGGTGTACGACTTACCGTCGGTGTACGGACGCACTTCCTGGCCCGCAGGACGCGACCGGTCAAAGTATTGTGACGATGAAGATTGATCCGTATTCTGAATCTGCAAGCCTACGTTGCCGCGCAAAACGGCTGAGCCGACTTGTCCATCAAGCGTGCCTTTGAGGTAACCCGTCGTGATCTTCTCGGTCACACTCCATGCCTTCGGAATCAAGTAGTCGAGATTGTCAACTGGCTTAAACACCATGTAGCGAGCCACAGCGGCTGGCACATTCCACGAAGGAATCTTTCCGATGCCTGCAAATCCCAGATCGACAAGACCATACTGGTATTCGGCGCCAATCGGCGTCACACCTTGTGCGCCCAAGTTGATGCTGCCCTCAGGCTGGCGCTTTACCTTTTCGCGGTCCGAGTAGTTCACGCCCACTTCGATATCGCCAAGGTAGTTGCTCAGCATCGCTGGCGCGGCAAAGTTAGCGCTCAACTTAAAGCTGGTGAGCTCGTCCTTCACTGACGGTGTTTTTCCGTAACCGGAGCCGTAGATCGTATTCGCAAGGAACAATCGAGTTGGATCCGAGTAGTTTTGCGTCGGCTTGATTTGCGAGAAGCCGTCGCCGCGGAACGTAAGATTCAACACTTCGAACGGCGTGCTTGGTGGAAGCTGCGTATTGTTCTCGAGATTGATCTCTGAGCGCGTTGCTTTTGAGTAAGCAACGTCCGCATTCAAGCTGACGCCGCCGAGCTTGAACTTGTTGTTCCAACCGAACGCATCGATCTTGTCATCGCGCGTGTTGTACATGCCGCGAACGAGCGGATAGGTACCGGTCAAAGTTCCGCCAGTGAGCGTGCGGTTGCTGTTAACCGTGGGAGTCCACACACATGCAGGATTACAAGGGAAATTGCCGTTGTACTGGGTGTTAACTTCCCACTGATTGGCGGTGTCTGTTTGCTTGGCTTGCGAGTGGAACAAATCGACCACGCTCGTCCACGATTTGTTCGGACGGAATTCGAGCGTACCCATCAAGCCATCGCGTTCGACTTCACCCGTACGGCGCAGGGCCTTGATACCATCGGTCGAGAACGTGCCAGCAGGCAAACCAGGGCGTGAGTCCGTCTTCCAAGGCTCATACGCGCCGACCTGATTTTCTTGAATCGGCGACTGCTGTCGTGCGTAGCCAAGCGCGAAGCCAAAGCGGCGATCTGCCGATTGGTCGATGTAGCTCGCGCTTGCACGATAGCCGCCGGCGCTTGCATCGGCTGCAGAGCCGAGCGAGTTTTGCGTGCCGCGAACGTTGAACGAAACAACGCGATTCGCGAAGTTCAAAGGGCGCACGGTTTGCATGTCGAGCGTGCCGGAGAGGCCCTGGCCGACGAGCCCTGCATCTGGTGTCTTGTAGACGAGAACACTGGCAAGCAGCTCAGATGGATACTGATCGAACTCTACACTGCGGTTGTCGCCCGTGCTCACGAGCTCGCGACCGTTGAGCAGGCTCGTGGCGAAATCAGGCGAGAGGCCGCGTACGCTGATCACTTGCGCGCGACCTGCAACACGTTGTGCAGCGACCCCCGGCAAGCGAGCAATCGATTCAGCAATCGAGTTATCTGGCAGTTTGCCGATATCTTCCGCCGAGATCGATTCAACGATGTTGTCAGAATTCTTTTTCACCGAGATCGCATCTTCGATCCCTTTGCGAATGCCGGTGACTTGAAGCGTTTCGAGCTTTTGTGGCTCGTCCTTCTTTTGTTCATTCGCCGGCTGAGCGTACGCTGCCATCGAACCACTCATCGCGACGACGGCGACAGCGACGGCAACACGAGATGTTTTATGTTTGAAGAGATGCGCGGGCGATGCGCCTGCGTGCGTGCGAGTATTCAAAGTGCCTCCTTTGGCGTCCAAACTTAGCGTCCAACCCATAGCTGCTTGGAAATCCTACGCCCGTATCGTCGGTGTAGCCAAACAACTGATTCCGTAAGAAAACTAAATCATCGAGTGCAGCTCCCGTGCGAGCACGCTGGCGGTGCACCGATGCCTAATTCATGTGCGATGCTAGCCCAAGGCGGTGAATGCTTTGGTGCAGAGGCGCAAGATATTTGTAGTATCTGTAGTATTGTTACAACACAAACACGAGGCTCGGCTCGCGTACCACGCCCAGGGTTAGGTCGATGCCTCGCCGCTACTTACGCCGCGACTCAAAGGCTATTTAGGCTTTAAGCGATTGATTTACAATAGATTTTTTGTTGTCAGCTCCCTACGCTGTCAGTCTGCCCGCCCCCTACTATCGTAGACAGATCCTCGGCCGTTTTCAGTCAAACTACCTGTACGAGAACAACGACTCCCATGCACGATCAAACCAGCCAGCCACTCCCGCTTACGAAGACCACACAGCAGGACGATGTTCTGATATCGTGTGAAATTGAGTAAAACTACATCGACCGCGCCGTGGACGTGCTTGAAACAAACCTGAAAGTTAGCGCACCTGCCTTGCGCCAAAATGGTGCAACCCTCGTAGGCGATATCGGCGGCACCCATGCTAGGTTCGGCTGGTGTTTGCCGGATGGTTCCGTTACCCAGATCGCAACTTATGCCTGCCGCGAACACAATTCCGTCGAGGCGGCGATCGCGCTCTACCTCAACGATAGGGGCGCGGATTTGCCTGCGCGATTCGCGCTTGGTGTCGCGTCGCCAATCACCGGCGACAGCGTCAAGATGACCAATCACCACTGGGTGATCTCTGTCCCTCGGTTAAAGTCGGAATTCCGCATCAGTGACGGCGTGTTGATCAACGACTTCGTCGCGCTCGCCTCGGCGGTGCCTTCCCTGCGTTCAGAACACCTTCGTCCCCTCGGTCCGCGCATCGAGCGCGAGCGCGCGCCGATTGGCGTCCTCGGTCCCGGCACCGGGCTTGGGGTTGCGAGCCTCGTCCCAGTGGGAGAAAGCGACTATCTTCCGTTGGCAGGTGAGGGCGGCCACGTCACGCTCGCTGCGAGCACCATTCGAGAGGCGAATGTACTTGCCGCGCTACGGGAGCAATTCGGCCATGTGTCTGCGGAAAGAGCAGTTTCTGGCCCGGGGCTTCAGGCCCTCTACCAATCTTTATTACTTGTCGATAAACAGCTTAACCAGGCCTTAAGCCCCGAGCAGATTGGACTACGCGCGATAGAGAAGAAAGACCGCTATTGTGTCGAGGCAGTCGAGCTGCTGACCTCTTTCTTGGGTAATGTTGCTGGCAATCTCGCGCTCACGTTGGGCGCGTTCGGCGGTATTTTCATCGGTGGCGGCATCGTTGGGAAATTGGGTGCGGCGTTTGATGAACGGCTTTTCCGCGCGAAATTTGAAGACAAAGGGCGCTTTGCAACTTACCTGCAACGTATTCCAACGCAGCTAATCACCCACGAATCGCCGGCACTCCTAGGCGCTGCAATTTACGCCGAACGAACATTTGGCCGGTCACGATAAGGTTGATCGCTGGCATGCGCTACCGCAGAGCACTTATCACCGGCGCCTCACGGGGTCTCGGCCGGGCACTCGCGTTTGATTTGGCCCGACGCGGCGTAGCCCTCGTTCTCGTCGCCCGGACTGAATCCGATCTAAACGTGCTTGCTGCCACCCTGCGCGAACGGCATCCAGGCCTGGAAGTAACGACCGTAGTGTCCGACCTTTGCCATGCTGGCGAGCGCGATGCGTTGCTTGACCGGATTGACACCGGGGCGCTTGTCGCGGACGTATTAATTAACAACGCGGGCACCGGGAGCTATAAGCCGTTTCTTGAAGGAACGCGGTACGAAATTGAACAGGCGGTCACGATGAACGCCACGGTACCCATGTTGCTCGCGCACGCAATGCTGCCGGCTATGCAGAGCCTGCGCCGCGGCTACATCATCAATATCGCCTCTGATCTCTCGCGGCGCCCGTTGGCCAAGATGGCTACGTATGTGGCGGCGAAGCACGCACTGCTAGGCTTTTCACACTCTCTGCTGCGCGAGGCTAAGCCCTACGGTGTGAAAGTAACCGCAGTGCTACCTGGCATTATTGATTCCGCGTTCAACGGCAGCACAGAGGGCAGTAAAGACGCGACGTGGGCGCTGCAACCGAGCGAGCTTGCCTCGCAAATTACTGCACTCCTCGATACGCCCGAACACTTGCTCGTCGACGAACTGGCCGTGCATCCGATGCAGCAAGATTTCTGACGCCCCCGGCGCATACACTTCGCGGCATGATTGAGTTCGATACCCCACGCCTGCTTGCCGACATCGGCGCGACTTACGCGCGTTTCGCCATTGAGCGTGCCCCACGCAAATTTGACGCAATCGCTTCGCTGCGTATCGCAGACTTCCCGGATTTGCATGCGACCGTATCTGCGTACCTAGCGCAACATGAGCACGTCGGCGCAAAGCTCATCGAGCACGCTGCGATGGCGGTGGCCAATCCGGTGGACGGCGATTTCGTTCGCTTGACTAACGCGCCCTGGCAGTTCTCAATCGAAGCTGAGCGAACGAAGCTCGGCCTAAAGACACTCGTCGTGGTAAACGATTTCACAGCGCTTGCAATGGCTGTCCCCGGTTTGCAGAGCGATGAAACACGTCAAGTAGGCGGTGGAACGGTCAAAGACGGCAGTGTGATTGGCGTGATCGGCGCCGGTAGCGGCCTCGGCGTGTCTGGGGTGATTCCTGCCGAGCACGGCTGGGTGGCGCTCGGCACCGAGGGCGGGCATACCTCGTTTTCACCGCGTAACGAACGCGAAGTAGCAATCCTTGAGCATGCGTGGAAAAGGTATGCCCACGTCTCGTTTGAGCGTGTGCTTTCGGGACGCGGCATCGAGCTTGTTTACGCCGCACTCGCGGCACACAAAAACGTATCAGTTCCCATCGAGCCTGAGGCGCAGGAGATTGCGAAACGCGCACTCAACGGCAGCGACCCTCTGGCGGTCGAAACCATGGAAGCGTTTTGCGAAATCCTTGGAACGGCTGCAGCGAATCTCGCAGTAACTCTGGGCGCTAAAGCCGGAATCTACGTAGGCGGTGCAATTGTTCCGCGATTAGGTGACTTTTTTATAAATTCGCGTTTCCGCCATAGTTTTGAAGACAAAGGCCGCTTTAGTGACTACCTGAAGGATGTGCCAACGTTTGTGATTCACGCGGAGCAAGCCACGTTTCGCGGCGTCGCTGCGGTGCTTGATGCGCAGCTCAAGAATTTGCAAGCGAGCGGCGATTCAGGCGTGCTTGCTCAGGTGCAGCGTGGACTCGAAAACTTCTCGCCCGCCGAGCGCAAAGTGGCCGACTACATCTTGTCGCGCCCGCGCGAATTTTTGAATCAACCGATCGCGCAAATTGCACAGCTCGCCAACGTGAGTCAGCCTACGGTGATTCGCTTTTGCCGCACACTGGGCGCGGCGGGCTTGTCCGACTTAAAGCTTCGCCTGGCGGCTGCCGTCACTGGAACGATTCCGGTGTCTCATGCCCAGATCACCGATGACGACTCAACGGTGGAGCTCGGCGCAAAGGTACTCTCAAACACGGCATCGGCGATTCTGCGATTGCGGGATCACATCAATCAATCGTCGGTTGATCGCGCAATTGATGCGCTCTCGCGATCAAAGCGCACAGAAATTTTTACAGGTGGCAACGATTTCACTGTTGCGGTAGACGCACAAGCCAAGCTCCTACGCGTGGGCGTGGCGTGCGGTTACTTGCCGCAAGAATCGCAACAAGTTGTCGTCGCGCAGCTCCTCGAACCCGGCAGTGTGGCGCTCGTCTTCGACGTTGATGGTCGCAGCAGTGAATTGCGGGACATCGTAGAGATTCTCCGCGAGCGCAGGGTCACGGTGATCGCGCTCACACTCAGCCAAACCGGACTCGCACGACGCGCCGACATTGCTATCGTGATCGATCACGTGGAAGACACACAAACGCAGCTCCCGATGGTGAGCCGAATTCTTCACTTGCTCGTAGTGGACATCCTAGCCGTGGGGCTCGCGATGCGCAAAGGCACACAGACGGATCTCAGCACGCCGAAAGATGCACCAACGTTGACGTTGATTACGTCGCATGGGTGAATTGAGAAGGCGATGCATTCGAGCTAACAGTAGTCGCGTCAAGTCAGTTAAGAAGAAACTTGAAGGGCAGTAACACTTCAGCGCCCCTCAGCTTCTCGAGGAACCTGCAGTCGTCGCTGCGTAGAGACTCACTAAACCAGGCGACCGCCTCGAAACGCAATTCGGGCACTGAAATGTCCTTTACGCGCACGCCCCGGACTCCACCCTTCTCATCGATGAATACGCTGAGCGTGCCATTCAGTTCGTCGATCCTGCGATCCATCATTTGCTTGGTGGGTGGTCTACGCGGCGCGCAGTATTCGGGTAGCTTGGATGGAATCGTCGGTGGCCCTTGCAGCAACTCCGCGCGCCGCCTCGCCTGCGGCGCGTAAAGCGTCGCGTCCGCCTGCTCATACCAGAAGCGCGCCATGATCGGACTTTTTCTTACGAGCACACCGTCAAGGTACGCGTTAGCGAGATTTTGCTGACCCGCGGCAGAGCCCGCATCCGCAGAGCGCTCGAAAAGCATCAAGGCTCTCGCGTTGTCTTGAGCGATTCCCTCCCCCGCGAGCAACATCGATGCAAACTCGTTAGCCGCATCGCCGTGACCTTGTTCGGTGGCAAGCTCAAACCAACGCGCTGCCGCACTCGAATCCTTTGCGGTTCCACGACCATTTCGAGCGGCAAGTCCCATCAGATACTGAGCGTTTTTATCGCCCGCCTGAGCGCTCGGACGAGCGAGCTCGACCGCGCGCACAAAATCATTCGCAAGATACGCACGCTAAGCCTCCGCCGCGCTCGCGTGAGCGACCGCGCCGCACACGACCAACGCAAGCGCGGTGAAGAGTCGAATCATCTGGAGAAATAACGTCATAACGATAGCCCGCGTCTCGATGCGCGGAGTGTTTCAGAGTGGAACGAAGTCGTCAACCACCGTTGGCTGCGATCCTATCGCACCCAAATTGATACGAAACACCTCGGTATATAGAACTGCGCTTCGCGCTTATGAGCACGAGGAGCGGTGGGATCGCACGCTACTTCGTCAAAACAAATCTGAAGGGAATCCGAATTTGCTGCTGCATCAGATCGTCAGCAAAGCGGCACTGCTCGGCGCGTAACGACTTGCTAAATAGCGCCACAACTATGTAGCGAAAATCTTCACTGTTCAAATCGGTGACCGTGACACCTCGCGGGTGAGAACGTTCGTCAAGATAAACCTCGATCGAGCCAGACACAAGATCGATGCGCGCTTTATTCATCTCGCGGGTCGGCGGTGCAGATGGCTTGCACTCGGACGGCAACTTGTTTGGCGCGCGCGTACTCGACGCGGGTCGATGTTTCGCTTTCTCGCGCAGCTCGCGCCGGTAGAGCGTCGCATCGGTTCGCTCGTACCAATACAGGGCCTTCAAATTGTCTTTCGAAATGCCCACGCCCTTTTCATACATTTGCCCGACGTTGCGCTGCGCAGCTGCAGAGCCACGTTCCGCAGCCATTCGAAAATATTCGAATGCCTTAGCATCGTCCCGCGCAACGCCTTCGCCACGGCTGTAGCTCGTTCCAAGATCGTTCAGCGCGTCGGCGTGCCCACGCTCCGCCGCGAGCGTGAACCACTTCACTGCCGCCTGGTGACTTTGCTCGACGCCGCGACCATGTTTCGCCGCGAGCCCGAGCAGATATTGCGCGTCTTTGTTGCCTTCTTGCGCGGGCGTTTGCGCAAGTTGAACCGCACGAGCGTAGTCTTTCTCCGAGTGAGCACGCCACGCCTCGTCCGCGCTTGCGTAGACGAGTGAGCCGCCAGAGATAAACATCAGAGCGGCAACGATTCGGACCATGCAAACGAAAGGTGTCATGACGAAATTTAGCAACTTAATTTATGAAGTGTTTCAGAGCAAAACGAAATCGTCAATCACGGTAAGGTGCAATTTCATTGCACCACAAATTGATACCGATCAACGTGGATTGAAGAAATGCGCTTCGCGCGTATCCGCGCGAGGTGCAATGAGATTGCAACCTACGGTTGCTGGCACATGATTAAGCCACTGCGCCTCAATCCTGTGTGGCGATTTGGGACGCCGAATGCACCTGGCGACGAATAACCAACAAAAGCGTTACTCACGTTTGATAGGAAGCGGCGTCCGCCACACAGTTCGCGAGCACGCGCGTCGAACGGTTCGTCTAATTTACTTGGATCCTTTGAGTGAACTCCACCGCCCCAGAGCGTAAGTTCAAACTCGTCCTTCGAGATCTGTTTCACCTCAAACAAGGCATGGCCGCCGCCGACTATTAGCGAATCCCCCAAAGTAGCGCAGCCGCTAATTCCGGTCAGCACAGCAAGAGCAAAACTTAAGTTGGCAACTAACGCGCGCATCAAATGTTCTTACGAAGTTTTGAAGTGATTTTATAAGTTGGATGCCCGAGCTAAGACGCGAGACGATAACCAAGCATATTCAGGTATTGCTTGAGATATCGAGGCGCAAGAAAACCAATTCCTACACGCCCCGCAAGAAACACGCTCATGCCCACACTGATCGCAACGCTGGTCGGGGCGATCCACGTAAAAAGCGCGTAAATCATGGCCGACAGAAACATCAATGCCGAGTCAACGACGTAGAGTCGCCCACCAAAGATCCGCATGCCCTCCGAATACGCCCATAGGGTCGTAAACGTCGCGGCTCCCAACGAAAACCGTTCAGGACATCTGCGATCCGGCTGCAAAGCATGCACGTACTTTTTCATCGATGTGCGCTGTTAGTAGCCAGTACGCCCGCCTCCGGGTCTCGGTCATCCGGCGAAGCCTGACTCATCGCGCCAACGTTGCGATCGCTTCCGCTAGCTTCGAAGGATCACTCCCCCCCGCCATCGCCATATCCGGCCGTCCGCCGCCTTTGCCGCCAACGATTGCAGCCGCCTTGCCGACGATGTCACCGGCTTTGAACTTGCCGACCAAATCTGCGGTGACGCCCGCGCAGAGGTTTACTTTGCCGTCGGCGGACTTTGCGCCGAGCAGGATCACGCCGCTGCCGAGTTTTTGTTTGAGTTGATCAACCATTTCGCGGAGCGCTTTTGCGTCTGCGCCGTCTATTTCGGCGGCGAGGAATTTCACGCCGTCTTTCTCGATCACTTTGCTCAGCAGATCGCCGCCCGCAGCGGCTGCGAGTTTGCTCTTGAGCGCGGCGATTTCCTTTTCGAGCGCTTTCACGTTGTCTTGCATTTGAGCGATGCGCTTAGGCACGTCGTGCCATTGCGATTTCGTCGCGGCGGCGGCTTCGAGCAGCGTGTCGTTCAAACGATTAACGTATTCGTACGCGTTGTCGCCAGTGATCGCTTCTACGCGACGGATACCTGCGGCCACACCGCTCTCGGAAAGTATCTTGAAGAAGCCGATGTCGCCCGTGTGGCCGACGTGTGTTCCACCGCAGAGTTCTTTCGAGGAGCCAATCGAGAGCACACGCACTTCGTCGCCGTACTTCTCGCCAAAGAGCATCATTGCGCCGCTGTTTTGCGCGTCGGCAATCGCCATCACTTCGGCTTTGGTGCCGGTATTGGCGAGGATTTCTTCGTTTACATATTTTTCAACCGCGCGAATTTGCTCATCCGTCATTGGGCTCGGCTGCACGAAGTCGAAACGCGTTTTGTCCGCATCAACGAGCGAGCCTTTTTGTTGCACGTGATCGCCGAGCACGAGGCGAAGCGCCTTGTGCATGATGTGCGTGACCGAGTGGTTGCGCGCGGTGCGTGCGCGAGTGAGCGCATCGACTTTTGCGGCGACCACTTCACCCACTTTCAAATCGCCTTGGATCACGCGTACATGATGCCCAAACACATCGGCTTGAATTTTTTGCACGTCATCCACATGCACGAGTAATTCGCACTCGTCGCCTTCGTAAATCTGGCCTTTGTCGCCGACCTGGCCGCCGCTTTCGGCATAGAACGGCGTGCGATCCAACACGACAACGCCGGTGTCGCCCTTCGCGAGCGCGTTCACGGAAACACCGTCTTTGTAGAGCGCGAGAATCTTTGCGTCGTCGATGTGTAGCGTGTTGTAACCCTCGAAATCGGTTTTCGCGCCACTGTACGAGAGCGCTGCTTCCATTTTGAATTTCGATGCGGCACGCGCGGTTTCGCGCTGTTTTTCCATCGCGGCATTGAAGCCCGTTTCGTCCACGGTCACGCCGCGCTCACGGCAAACGTCGGCCGTTAAGTCGAGTGGGAAGCCAAACGTGTCGTGCAGTTTGAACGCGAGATCACCATCGAACACCTTTGCACCGCCTGCAAGCGCGGTTTCCAGAATTTCCATCCCGTTCGCGAGTGTTTCGTAGAAGCGTGTTTCCTCCGCTTCAAGGATGTTCGCGACTTGCGTTGCGCGCTCCGCAAGGATTGGATACGCCACACCCATTTCTTTCACGAGATCGGGAACGAGTTTGTAGAAGAAGGGCGTTTTCTGACCGAGCTTGTAGCCGTGACGAATCGCGCGGCGTGCAATGCGACGCAACACATATGCGGGGCCAGCGCCGCCGGGAATCGTGCCGTCAGCGACCAAGAACGCACAAGCGCGGATGTGATCAGCGATGACCTTCAACGAGTTGTGTGAAAGATCCTTGGCGTTCGTTTCGCGTGCGGCGGCTTTGATGAGATTGTCGAAAAGATCAATCTCGTAATTCGAATGAACGTGTTGCAACACAGCGGCCAAGCGCTCCAAGCCCATGCCGGTATCGACGCAGGGCTTCGGCAAACGTGGCATGTCGCCATTCGGTTGGCGATCAAATTGCATGAACACGTTGTTCCAGATTTCGATGTAGCGATCGCCGTCTTGCTCGGGCGATCCCGGTGGGCCACCTGCGACCTCGGGGCCGTGGTCATAGAAAATTTCCGAGCACGGGCCGCACGGGCCAATATCGGCCATTTGCCAGAAGTTGTCAGAGGCGTAGCGCGCGCCCTTGTTGTCGCCAATGCGAACCACACGCTCGGGCGGCAAGCCGATCACTTTTGTCCAGATATCGTAGGCCTCATCGTCCTCGAAATACACCGTTGCCCAAAGTTTGTCTTTCGGAAGCTTGTAAACCTCAGTGAGCAATTCCCACGCGTATTTCAGAGCGTCTTCTTTGAAATAGTCGCCAAACGAGAAGTTGCCGAGCATTTCGAAGAACGTGTGATGACGTGCGGTGAAGCCGACGTTTTCCAGATCGTTGTGTTTGCCGCCTGCGCGCAAGCAGCGCTGCGCCGACGTTGCCCGAACATAGTTCCGCGAATCTTTGCCGACGAATACATCCTTAAACTGCACCATGCCGGAGTTGGTGAAATAGAGCGTTGGGTCGTCCGCAGAAACTAGCAGCGACGACGACGCCACGCGCGTGTGCCCCTTCGATTCGAAGAACGACAAAAACTTTTCCCGGATTTCTGCGAGTTTCATGGTGTATTCAAATTGGCTGACAAGCGCTGCGCATTCTGCGGCGCGGCATTGTCTCGCTTTGCGACATCGCAGGCGGATGTCTGCGTTGCGGTCGGCGTATGGTTAAACAAGCAAATGCTGCGGCGGACGGTGCGCCGCGATCATTTGCATCAACATAAACGCGACCAACGCCGCGTACCTGTTGATTTTACGGGGCAATTCGATGGTGCCGCCCGAGCGCTCCAGGCTAACTTTGCATCGCGCCGCCAACGAGTTAAGCGGTGATGGCTAAATCGCTCTATCCTTTATTTCTTGAGGGGCACAGCATACTTTCTTTTATAACCGCGTCTCCCTGTAACGTCTATTCGCGCCTTCAATCGACGAGAAAGTCGCTTTTTTCTTCGTTTCATCGCATTGCGATGTGTTTCGCCGGAACTATTCGCTAACGTACGCGGAACGGAATGACTCCAACCACTGCACTTCAGTGCAGCCAACATCCTTTTCTATGCTCAAGTCTTCGCCTCTTCCTCGCTCACACGCACTTCGCGCAAGCGTTCTTGCCGTTTCGGCTGCGATTGCCAGCACCCAAGTTGCGGCTCAAGCCAACAACGATACGCCCACCGAAACACCGAATGCGCAACGCCTTGAACGCGTCGAGCTGAGCGCCCGCCCGCAAACGACGGTTGAACTTCGGCGTCAGTCGACAGCAGCGAAGCAAATCTTTGGTGAAGAGGACATTCAGAAATTTGGCGACGTTAGCGTGGGCGATGTGCTCAAACGCTTGCCCGGCGTGAGTATGAGTGGGAGCGGCCCGGCACTTCGCGGCCTGGGAAGCTACACGCGAATTCTCTTGAACGGTGATCCGGCGCCGCCGAACTTCGATTTGAATAATTTGAATCCGTCGCAAGTGTTGCGCATCGAAGTGGCCAAAGCGGCAACCGCAGATCAAACTGCAGAAGCCATTGGCGGCACCATAAACATTATTCTGAAAGAGCCGCCGCGCTCGCGTACGCTCGAAGCGCAAGCACGTGTGAGCTACCAATACGACAATCCTACCGCTGGGCTCAACGTTACCTGGGGTGAGCGCGTTCAAGGCGGCGCATCGTTTAGTTTGCCGTTTTCGTACTTCGAGTGGAACAACTTCAACGCGGTACGCACGACGACCACAGTTAGTAATCCGAACGCGCCGATTGCTATTGGCACCCGCGCCAGCGATCAGCACCCTTACGGGCGCGGGTATAACTTCTCGCCCACGCTCAATTGGAAGATCAACGAAACAAGCACACTCAACACCCAAGCCTTTATCAATCAGGGACGTTGGCATTGGAGCGATACGGCGACCGAGCGTCGCGTGATTTCAGGTCAGCCCGTGTTCTCCGACGATTTCCGCAACTTTGGAAATTGGCTCAATGTGAGACTCGGCACCACGTACACCAATAACTTCGATGGTGACCGCCGCCTCGAAGTGAAGGCCAACGTTCAATACAACGAGAACGATTTCACCGCACGCGCGTTTCGAAACGGCAAAGAACAACGACTAACGCTCGGCGAAAACAGAAACCCATCGTTCACTCAAAGCGGCCAATATTCAACGCTCTTCGCAGAATCACATACCGTGACCGCGGGCTGGAATTTCGAATGGCGCGATTGGGTCGGAAAATCACGGACCACCGAGCTCGGCGTTCCGCTCTTGCCGATCTTCGAAGGGCAAGATGTTGAAGCGCGAGTTGCGCGCTACGCCCTCTTCATTCAAGACGAATGGGAAATGAGCAAACGACTTTCCGCGTATGCCGGTATTCGCGGCGAACGTATTGAAACAAAAAGCAAAACGGTCGGTGAGAATTTCAGCGCGGAACCCGCCACGGTGGTAACGCCCATGTTTCATCTGAAATACAAACTGGACGAAAAAGGCCAGCACCTTTTCCGCAGCAGCTTGACGAGTACCTTCAAGGCGCCGGAGCCCATGCAATTGCTAGCACGGCCGCAGGTTTCCGCGCTCTACACCGATCTGACCAAACCAAACGACGCACTCTCCTCTGACCGCATTGGTAACCCGCTTCTCAAGCCCGAGCTAGCGACAGGCTTCGATCTCGCGTACGAGCGCTATTTCCCAGGCGGTGGCGTGGCGAGCGCCACTGTGTTCTATCGTCATGTCAAAGACTTGATCCGCAATCGCACGGCACTCGAAACCGTGTCATGGGCGAACGTGCCACGCTACGTGTCGCGTCCGGTCAATTTCGATACGGCCAACACATTCGGTCTAGAACTTGAAGCGCGCGGACGCGCGGGCACGCTCTTGCCATTTGCGTTCGACGCGAAGACGCCGCTCGATTTACGCGCCTCGCTCAATTTCTATGAGTCGCACGTAAAAGGCGTGCCGAGTCCGGATAACCGACTGGATCGACAGCAGCCGTGGTCGGGAACGCTTGGGATCGATTACGTGTTGAGCGGCGTCCTTCCGGCGCCGATTCGCCTAGGTGGCAGCGTATCGTTTACACCGGGCTACCGAACCCAGCAAACCGCTGAACAGAGCATTGAATTCGCACGGTCACGCACCATCGATTTGTACGCGAACATTCCCATCAGCCGCGCCATGTCAGTCCGCTTGGTCGCCAACAACGTTGCGCCACTCGCGAGCGAAAACACGACCGCCTACGCGAACCAAAGTTTGACCAATACGATCAGCAAACCTCGCACGTGGTACGGATTGATATTCAGCATCAAAGGCTAGCGATTTACTGCGGAAAGCGCCCAAGACTTTACCTTGGATGCGCTCAGCCGAGGCGCGCGCCAGAAAACTTTCGGGGAGCGGCTGAGCGCCGCCTCCTTAGCGCTGCTGCGTTGCGGTGAGCATGCAAGCGCACCCATGCGCGCTTAATCGAAATAACCCGCTTCTATCGGCATGAACGAAACACGCGGCCGAGCGCGCCGAACCAGTGCGCGATAATGCCAATGTGGGCACTAACCCTGTTTCGTCAATTCCCCCAAGCACACCACGGTCCGAATCGCTGCCTCGCGATCTCTTCATGATGGTGCTTTTGCTCATCGTCGCGCACACGGCGTTTAACGGTATTCGCGTCGCGACCTCGCTGGCTGCGATTAAGGCCGGTGGTGGCGCGCTGTGGGTTGGCATTCTCACAGCGATGTTCAATCTGATCCCGGCATTTCTTGCGATCCGCGCGGGGCGCGCAGTGGATCGTCTGCCGTTGCGCAAGATGCTCGTGTTTGGCTGCGCGATGATGGTGGCGGGCGGCGCGCTCGCGGCGTTTGAGCCGATGCTGTGGGTGCTCGCTGTCGCCGCTTGTGGCTTAGGTGTGGGCTGGATGGTGATTGCCGCAGCGTCGCAGTATGCAATTGGCGTGTACGGAACAGGTTCTGAAGCGAAGCGCATCCGTGCGTTTTCAATCATGTCGATGGGTTTTTCGGTATCGAGCTTTCTCGGGCCGCTGATCGCAGGTTTCATGATCGATCACGCGAGCTTTCGCGCAGCATTTGCCCTTCTTGCCGTCTTGCCGCTCGTTGCTGGGCTTCTTTTCTACACACGTTGGTTCCTCAAGTTACCGTCGATCGAAAACAAGGTTCGTGATGCCCCGGCGGGGAAAGCAACAGAGCTTTTACAAATCCCAATCGTGCGCAACACTTTGATGACGGGCGCTGTGATCACCATCGGCTGGGATCTGTATATCTTTCTTGTGCCCGTACTGGGCTCCCAGCTTGGATTAACGGCAACCCAAATCGGATCGGTGATGTCGCTCTTCGCGGTTGCGGTCTTCGTTGTTCGCTTCGCAATGCCGCGCCTGCAACGCGCGCTCGGCGGGCGCGGAGTGATCGTAGCGGCGATGATTGTTTCGGGTACGGCATTCATGGCGTTTGGCTTCGCCCACAATTACGCCGCGATGCTCGCGTGCTCATTCGTGATGGGATTGGGGCTCGGATCAAGCCAGCCCATCGTACTTTCCTTCTTGCACAGCGCTGCACCGCCCAACCGCGTGGGCGAAGTCAATGGTTTACGCATGACGATGATTTCGACTAGCCAGTGGACGATGCCACTCGTCTTTGGCATTCTCTCCGCGAAGACGGGGCTCTTGCCGCTTTTCTTGTTGGTCGGCAGCGGGCTGCTCTCGGGAAGCTGGTTTGCCAAAAAGCGATTGCCAGGCTCGGAATCGACTGGGGAATAATGGCGGCCCTGCCACTCGAAATTGATTCAGCCATGAACCGATGCTTTTGGGCTACCGGCGTTCCAGATTACTACGAGCAATATCACGACGAAGAATGGGGCGTGCCTTGCTTCGACGAACACAAAATGTTTGAGATGCTCATTCTTGAAGGGGCGCAGGCGGGGCTTTCGTGGCAAACAGTGCTCGCAAAGCGTGAGAACTATCGCAATGCCTTTGACAAGTTCGATGTTGAAAAAATCGCTCGCTACTCAGAAGCGAAAATTCAGAAGCTCCTGCAAAACGAAGGCATCATTCGTAACCAGTTGAAGATTCGCGCCGCAGTTACCAACGCCCAAGCGCTACTCAATCTCCGCGAAGCGGCAAGGCGCCCCGAATTCGCACTCACTGATCTATTTTGGCAATACGTGAACGGTCGTCCGATTCAAACAAAGTTGAAGCGTAGAGAAGACATCAAAGCAACCACAAGCGAATCCGACGCACTCTCAAAAGATCTAAAGAAACGCGGTTTTAAGTTCGTTGGCTCCACGATCGTGTATGCGCACATGCAAGCCGCCGGGCTCGTGAACGATCATTTGACGAGTTGCTTTCGCTTCGAAGCGGTAAAGGCGATGGGAGAAAAGCTTTGAGTGTGATACCTGGGACTGCCACCGAGCCGTCGGCGTTTCTTCGGCAAGATACTCCGGGTGAACATGAGGATGAGTTGCAACTTCAGCCATTCGTCCAGAGGATTGCCGCAGTTCTGTCTAACACCAACGAAGCTGGAGCCTTCGTTGTATCCCTTGAGGCTGCATGGGGACGCGGCAAGACGTGGTGTCTTCATGAACTAAAACGGCAACTCGGCGAGAAATTTAACGCCTACCACCAGGTCGAGGATTTCAACCCGTGGTTACTCAACGACGAGCGCCAAATTGTTCAGAATTTGCTTGTCAAGATTCGCAGGTGGGTCGACGCCAGTGATACGGCAGCACTCAAGGAGATCGCATCGGACGTTGCAAAGTTTGCCGGTGCGTTGAACAAGACAAGCAATCTCGCCGACCACTTCGGCGTTGGTTTCTCGATCGGGCAAGTGCTGGGTGGAGTTGCAAAACTGCCCTCCAAGGACACCGTTGACTTGGACGCGCTCAAGTCGAAAGTCGTAAAGGAACTCAAGACAGCGAAAAAGCGTCTTTTCATATTCATCGATGACCTTGATCGGCTAACTTCGGACGAATTCGTCTCGACGATTCGTGCGATTAAAGCGGTAGCCGACTTTCCTCACATAACCTACGTTCTCGCTTTTGACGGCGAGGTCGCCGGTCAACAACTTCGCAGCGCCGGAATAGAGCGCGGTAGCGAGTACCTCGACAAGATCATTCAGCTACGCGCGCCACTCCCACCTATCACGCGCGAACAAAAGCGAGTCTTGTTTGACAAAGCGATATCGTTATTGCCAACCTACGCTCGAAACCAATTCGAAGTGCATCAAACGAAATCGAGACTTTCCGAAGTTTTTCACGACGGGCTATGCAATCTATTGCGCTCACCTCGTGACGTAAAGCGTGTGATGAACCGAATTACGCTGCTGCCGCCGGAACTCTTTCAAGACGTAAACTTGGCCGACCTTATCGCGCTGAGCGCAATTGATATTACAGATACTTCAATGTATTCGGAGCTTTGCAAACAATACGAGGTGTTTGTATCAGATGAAATTCCCAATGAGAGCGATACCGATAGGTACAAACGATTGGCGAACTCTAACGACAGCAGTGAGGAAGTAGTGCGTACGTATCGGCGGGAGTTGCTCGACAAGTTTGCTAAGCCAACAACTAGAAAGCTGCTCTGGACCCTCTTCCCGAACCTCGTAAGCAAGCACTACACGCCGAACTCCCCTAACAGTTTGCGGCTAGGTCATGTTTCACACACGAGAAATCTATACGCAGCGCTACGCTTCTCGCTCTCAGACGAATACGCGCCCATTGACGTTTGCCGTCGCCTGATAAATGCGAAGGCGGTGGACTTCGCTGCCGTGTTACATGACTTGCAGAAGTCGTACGGGCTTTCGAAACTGCTTGCGAGCCTGTCAGATGTACTCCCCTACGAAGCGCCAGACGAGCGCTCTCACATCTGGGAAGCGCTAACCTCGACTATTCGAAACGATACGATTGCGCGCGAATCTTCGAGAACAAGATTTGCAAAGACCCACGCGTTCGATCTAGTAAATCTCATGTACGAAACAGAGAGGCTGGCGCGCGCGGACGAGCGTGGGCACTTGAGACCGTTCTCATTCCGCGACTGGTGTTTGACGAGTCTCAGCGACACCAAGTACACGATGTTTTGGGCGTGTACCCTCGAAGTAGCTATTGATCGTCATGACAAACCTGGTTCTGCAAACGGTAAGCAGGGCTGGACTTCACAAGATGAGGAGAAATGGAATGACGAACAGCTCACAAGTCTGCTGAGCGCTGCAAGCGAATGGATCACGTCCGGCAAGTTTTTATACGAGCCAGAATCGGGCTATTTGCTTCGTCAGATTGCGAAACATCAGCCAAACATTTGCACACCGCTGGTCCAAAACCTCTGTGCTAGTACGTCTCTGTTTGATCTATTGGCGTATCGTGTCGTTTATGCGTACGAACATGCGACTAGCGAAACCGAAAGCTACTACCTTAACTTCCACGTCGAGAACCCGCTTCGAAAAACTAATCCCGAGCTTGTAGAGATGGCAAGGCTGAGGCTTAAGAAGATAGATCTACCAAGACATTTGCGCTTGTCATGCATGGCGATCGCCGGCGACGAAGCAGTGTTGATTGAAGCTTCCGATTATTCCTCTCCGATTTAAGTGAAACTTGGAATCACAATCTCGTGTCCGTAAGTGCGAATCGTCGCAGAGAAAAATCTATGACCGACAAAGACAAACCCGAATCCAGCGAACCCAAGATCGAGGCAAAAGACGTAACCTCGGTGACGAAACACGAGATCAAGATCAACGGCAAGTCACTCAAGTACACCGTGAGCTGCGGCACCGTGGTGTTGAAGGAAGAGCAAGACAAGGATGGCGCTGCGCAGGAGGCGAAGCCTCGTGCATCGATGTTCTTTGTAGCCTACACGCTCGACGGCGTGAAAAACCCTCAGAAGCGTCCGCTTACGTTCTCCTTCAACGGCGGCCCAGGCTCAAGTTCGGTGTGGCTGCACTTGGGATTACTGGGGCCAAAGCGCGTAAAGCTCGATCGGGATGGCAATGCGGGTGCACCGCCGTATGAGTTGATCGATAACGATCACAGTATCTTCGACAAAACCGATCTCGTGTTCATCGATCCGATTGGTACGGGCTATTCGCGCATGATCGCGGGCGAAAAAGTTGGCGAGTTTCACGATTACAAGCGCGATCTGGAAAGCGTCGGCGAATTCATTCGACTCTACACCTCGCGCAATGAGCGTTGGGCGAGCCCGAAATACATCGCGGGTGAGAGCTACGGCACCACGCGCGCATGCGGGCTCGCGGGCCTCTTGCAAGAAAAGCACGGCATGTACATGAATGGGCTCTTGCTGATTTCCTGCGCGCTCGATTTCCAAACGCTTCGCTTCGATCATGGCAATGATTTGCCGCCGGTCGTCTATTTGCCAACCTACGCCGCAACGGCCTGGTATCACAAGGCGCTTCCCGCCGCGGAACAAAAGCGCAAACTCGCAGACCTATTGAAGGAGGTTGAAACCTTCGCTGCGGGCGAATACAGCGCGGCGCTGTTCAAGGGCGCATCGCTCACTGCGAAAGAACGCGAGTCGGTGATCGCGCAGCTAGTGCGCTTCACGGGTCTCTCGCGCGAATACATCGAAGCCACCAATCTCAGAATCAACATTCATCGGTTCTGTAAAGAGCTGCTGCGTTCACGCGGTGAAGTGGTGGGTCGCCTTGATAGTCGCTTCAAAAACAAAGATCGCGATAGCGCGGGCGAGTTGGGCGAATTCGATCCTGCTCAAGCCAATTTGAAGGGCGCGTACAGCAGCGCGCTGAACGACTACCTGCAGCGCGATCTGAAGTTTAAGCACGATCTGCCGTACACCGTGTCATCGATGCTATGGATGACTTGGGGTTGGAATGAATTCGCGAACAAGTATGCGGCGGTTTCAGAGACGCTGCGTAAAGCCATGCGCATGAATCAGCACATGAAGGTCTATGTGGCCAACGGCTATTACGATCTCGCCACGCCGCACTTCGCCGCCGACTACACGTTCAATCACCTGAACCTCGATGCCGATCGAATGAAAGACATCACCACGCACTACTACGAGGCGGGCCACATGATGTACATCCATGAGCCATCACTCAAAGCGATGGCTTCCGATATGCGGAAGTTTTTTGGCTAGTGAAGCACGTTGGGAACACGCTGAAAAGTATTTGGCCTTATCGATCAGAGCCTAGTTAGACGAGGACGAGCGCGTTATTAGCTCAATTGTTGATAAATCCTCAGAAAGTGCGCTAGCCCCAAAAAAATGGGCTTCGTAGTGGTTTTTTTGTGACAGGATCGGGACGTACGCGATCCGCCCGAAGCGGTACCCAGACGGTGGGGCACGATCCCAACCAAAGTCACGATCCTCGCGACGTACGTTCCCGCCGTCTAGACGCGCAGATGAGACAGAGCTAGCGGCAAGCGCACGATAGCCGACGGCTGCCAACGGAATTCGGCGAGCTGCGACTTCGCTGCGCAGCGGGATGAACGGGCTGAGAGAGCGTCCATTGAGCCTTCCAAACGGCGCAACAACGCACAAGTCGCCTCGGGATTCACCGTGGCGCTCGTCCGCGCTCCCAATGGGCGAGGGGTTTACTTATGAATCGGTGTCGCGATTCATAAAAACACGAAGCACTACCGTCGCCGAGGCGGCGGACGCTTCAGCTCAACCAGCGCAGCGGAGAGCTCATTGAGCGAGGTCGCGATTGTGCGATCAAACGCTACGATCAAGGCATCGGAAAACGCCCTCCCAGGGGTCGATTGCAGCAGCGCCAAATACTGCGCGATTTCTGCCTCGCTCGCTCGATCATAGGTATTGGCGTAGACCGCAATCATCACATCGCCGATTGATTGCACGAGCTTTTCGCGTTCGCGCGCCGCCCCCTCGCGAAGCGAGGCAAACGCAGGCACGTCCCTCGGCGAGGTCGCGCTGGCAGCAGCGTGTGCTGCGGCAACTGCCAGGTTGATACTCAGATTCGCTACGAACTCCGGCGCCCGCGAAGCCTCCATCAACGTGCGCAGCTGCGCGGCTTGTTCTTTTGGCATGCGTTCGAGAAGCGCGGTTCCTCGTCGCACCGCCGCAGCATGATCCGCCGAGGTGGCGGCGGCTTCGAGCGCGAGCATCTTGAGCCCCGCTGCGCTGTTGTACCAACCGCGAAGCGCCGTGGCATCCGCGCTCGATATGCGCTTGGAAACAGCGTCGATGATGCTCGCACGAAGTTTTGACGATTCAAACGCCGTGTCTCCCATGGCGGCGAATTTGCGCACCTCCTCGCTCGTGATCGGCAAATCTCGCTGCTCACGAAGCGCCTGCTCAAAATTCGCCCTGAACTGCGCTGGGAGCCCGTCAATTTGAGCTAGGTTTCCTGATTGTTGCAGGAGCGCCTCGGCGGTACTGCGCTCAATCTGGCCAGTCGCCGTGAACGAGATGATCGAGCCCACGAAAAACACCGCAAAACGACTGAAGCGTCGAAACTGATTCAATGAACAAAGCATGGATGAGCGATTTTGGAATTCAAGAACGAAGCGAATTTCGGCGGCGCATTAGAAATCACCGCAAGCGAGCGTGAGTCAGCGCAGATTTTCCAGGGGGCGTCGTCTCGGGCGCTACCGGATATTCTGGGTTTAATCCACCGACGCGCCGGAATCCTTCACCGCTTTTGCCCACTTTGGCATCTCTGCTTTGAGGAATGCACCAAAGGCATCACGACCTAAGAACGCGGGATCAGCCCCGCTATCAATCATGCGCTTACTCATCGCCGGGTCTTCAAGAATTGCTTTCAGCGCATTTGAGACTTTGTCGACGACAGCGTTGGGCGTGTTCGCAGGCGCGAGCAAACCATAAAAGCCAACGACTTCAAAATCCTTCACGCCCGCCTCGATCAACGTCGGCGTATCGGGTAAAGCTGGGTTACGCATGCGACTCGTGACCGCCAAGGCGCGCAGCTTGCCGCTTTTTGCGTAAGTCGCTGCCTGCGGCACGCTCTCTGCCATCATCTGCACTTGTCCGCCGATCAGATCGTTGAAGGCGGGCGCCGAGCCTTTGTAGGGCACATGGGTCAAAGTGATGCCCGTGGCTTTTTCGAACATCTCAGGCACGAGGTGCGAAATCCCCCCCGAGCCGGCAGAGCCGTAATTCACCTTCGCAGGATTCTTCTTCGCGTAATCCACGAGTTCGGCAATCGACTTTGGTGCAAAGTTTGGATTGACCACAATCGCGAGCGGCTGCATCGCTGTGCGCGCGACGGGCACAAAATCTTTGATCGTGTCGTACTGAATTTTTTTGTAAAGCGCGGGATTGATCACCATGGTGCCGGTGTTGGCGAGCAATAGCGTGTGGCCATCGGGCGGCGACTTTGCAACTTCGGCGGCACCAATGGTGCCGCCCGCGCCGGGCTTGTAATCAATGATCACGGGCTGCCCGAGGGCCGTGCCTAGCTTGTCAGCCCAAAGACGTCCGTGCTGATCAAGCGGACCGCCCGCCGGGAATCCAATGACGATCTTGATTGGCTTTGACGGGAAGGTTTGCGCGGACGTCGCGCTAGAAATGAATGTGGCCGCAAGTCCGGTCCACAAAATGCAACGCAGAAAAGAAAGAGCTTTCATGGCGCGGGATTAAATTTGCGATTTGAAACCACCCATTTTGTCACCCAAGCGTCACGCGCGGCTGCCTGAGTCGCGCATGGATGAGCTAGCAAAACGCGGAACCTGTCTCTTGCGTCCGTCGCATCGGCGAGCTTGGGATGAATTGGAAGCCCAATCCGCCGCTCGCCGAATCGCTGAGACTTGTTCCACACTTCCGTAGGCAAATCAGGTTCAACGAATCAAATAAATACTTGAAATGGCCGATAGCTCGGGGCGAGAGCTAGAAAAATCTTTGGCTCGCTAATCATTTTTTCTAATAATTGCCCCAGTCCACCGGCCAACGCGCCGGAAAAGCTGATTGACGGTTGTGACGCGACACCGAACGCTATCTCGCGGCCAGCAACCCCTGTCCAACCTCTTTGCCGTTCACGGTGAGCTTGCCGTCCTTGAGCGCAATCTGGGATGAGACCTTGCCAACCGCGCGAACAACCAAGCCTTGTTGCACGAGCTGCGCAATTTGCTCATCCACCATCATTTTCGTCTGCTGCTCCATCTGCGTTTGCATCGTCGCTCGCTGCTCAGGGGGAAGTTGCGAAAGGGCCTCTGCTTGCCCTGCCATCATTCGCTTACCTGTTTGATCGACCAGCATTCGAATGATTGAGTCGGTCACTTCAATGTTGAACGATGCGTCGAGCTTGGGCAGCGCTGCCATCATTGATTTCGATTCTTCCGCCGTCAGAGGTTTCAGAAACATTGACCCGTTGATCTGGGCGTAGTCTTGCAACGTGCCGATACGAAACCGGTCGAGGTTAAATTTTGGTACGTGGCGAGAAAGCTCTGGAAGGTGCTTCTGGACCGCTGCGATCATCGCATCACTCGACGCTTTCGCAGCTTCGGGGGTATTCGATGTGGGGTTCGCGTTTTGTAGCGCCTTCCCAATGGCCTCGACGCTTGGCGCGTGGAGTTTGCTCATGGAATAGTCGTAGTCAAATCCACCCAGGTCGATGCCGGCCACCTTGAGCGAAGCACCGTTGAACTTGCCCGCGCCAGAGAGCAGATTTGCCTCGGGAGCGCTCGTCTCTACGTTGTACGTCATTCCGCGTATGGCGGCAGCGCTTTGCCCTTTGGAATCCAGCTCCAACGAATCGAATTTAGCTGTTTGCTTGCCGGTGTAGACGCGCTCCGTGCCTGCCAACTTCGTTTGCGACCCCGATGAGCTAATTTTCCCAACCGAGAGTTTCCCTTGCGGGTCTTCAACGCTCGCGCCTGCGATGTCGAGAACGTAATCAATCTTCTCGAACCCTGCTGTGAAATTCATGCGCCCGTTCAATCCCTGGAAGGCGACGTTTGCCGTGTCAAATTTCCCAGTCGCCGCAGGCGAAGTGACGGTTGTTACGCCCCCGCCGCCAATCGCGATCGTGGTGAGCATCGAAAGCGGCTCTTTCTCGCCCCAGAGCTTGGTGAGCTGCGCTTTCACTTCAGCTGGCCACACGATGCTGTGGCTAATTCGCGCTGCTGCGACGGTACTGAAACCTGGAAACGGCCCGTGTTCAATCTTGTTTTGAATCACGATCTCGGGCCATGTTTTGCCGGGAAGCGCGGGCAAGCTGGGGCGCATTCGGAGCGTGTGCGTCGACGACATAAATCCTTTGGAATACTCGCTCGACGCCACGGAGAGGTACGGCACCGCTTGCGTAATCGCGGCGCTGAATTGCTCCGCACTCGCCTGCGCGCGCTGACCATAAAACCACGTCGCAGCAGGCCACGCCGCTACACCTATTGCCACCAAGCCTGCAATTAACTTTTTCATGCATCCCCGCGTACTTTGATCGTTTTGATCATTGATTAAATTTGCGCCACTTACCGCCAAGCGCTTGCACCACTCGTTAAACCGAATCAGTCGCGCCGAAGGCGCTAGAGATAACGAGCAGTGCGATCTGGTCGGCATCCTCCTGACCGCTTCGACTCGCAGAGTCGAGCGCGAGACAGGCGCCTTCCCAATTTGGTTTTACCTGCCGATCACTATTCCAAATGAGGGTTTGGAAAACATTCGGAGCGCCGTAGCGCACGCGCCGATGAACGGAGCAGTCAGTGCCCATGCTGCCCCGAGTGTGGGCGCCTGCCGTCAATCGAATATAGCCGCGATCAAGCTGCCGACGCCATCTGCGACCAAGTCGACGCCCCCTTCGCTGGCCTCGGCGATGTCGCCGACCGATTCGCCGATCCCGCCACCTACGTCACCGGCTATCGAGCCCACGCTCTCGATTGCGTCGGTTGTAAGCTCACCGCTGCTAGATGCCGCGTCAAATAGCGAGCCCGACTGTGCGCCAAAAAGGGCGTCGCTCGCAGATGGAATTGCGCTGAGCGCCGCAGGCGAATTCAGAACTTCCGCGGCGGTGCTGGCTGCGAAATTCGATTCGCGTAGCGCAGCGGCAGACCCGAACAACACATCCGTAGCCGTCTCAAGCGACGTACCTGTAGCGCCCTCCGGTCGAATCCCGCTATTTGCAAGCGCTCCGTTTTGAAGCGAATCCATCAATCCACCCGGCAAGTTCGCGAGGCCTGAGTCAGCGCCGTGAGCGTCGGCGAGGACGCTGCCGGCACTCAATCCGCCAATCGGCGCCGCGGCACGCGAAATCCCACGCGTTGCAGCCCGGCCAAGCGCCCACAAAAGGTCACTTGCGAGATCGGCTGCGTAGAGGGTGTCCCACGCATCCCAACGTTCTCGAGAACGCGGCGAATGTCCGTATTCGATGGACGGGCGATCATTCGGCACTTGCTTGTGCCGTTCGCGCAGATAGTGATCGATTGCCTTTCTCGCGGCATCACGATCAAACACGGAGATCGGTGCGCGGCAGTAGGCGCACGCGTCATGCTTGCTGAGATCCACCGGCGCGCCGCAACCCGAACATTGGACTTGGCGCACGGTCGCGCAGAGTTTCGTACGCTCTGCTTGGGTAAGTTCGCGAACAAACTGCTTCTCGGACAGAAAGTTGTAGAACGTGGTCAGTCGCCCGTGTCCATGGCGACAAGATTGATAAACAAAACGCGTACCTTTGACGCGGTCGTTCACAGTCTTCATGCCGTCGCCGCAACTTAGGCAGCGCAGCCCCTCACCCAACTTTGCGCCCGCGCTGCTGGCGGTGCCGCCGCGCTCATGAATGAGCTGAAATAGGGACACGACACCGTCGGGGGAGAGCTGTGAACTCTCCCACTGGTCAAACCAGATGGCGTTACAGTTCATACACACGTCGACGTCTATCGCGCGGCCGTAGTGCCCCGGCAACGCATAGAGCGACATGATGGAAGCGCAATTCGTACAGCGCTTATTAGACGCCTTCGCTTCGAGCGGCGGAAATTGGGATGCGGACATACGTGCTTGTTTTCTCCTTCAAAGAGAAGATTACAACGAAATAAGGTGTTGTGAGAGCGCCAGGGAAATGCTGCGACGAGAGCACGTGCGATTCGATAGAACTACGAGCGCAGCGACGAGTCGCGAGAGACGCACCAGAAACAGCAAAGCGCCCGCCAGCGGCGGAAGTTTGACTAGAACATCAAAGTCCCTCGCGTCCGAGTGTTTTGGTCACGTAACGATTCGCCGTTGCCCGCTTGCATTCAGCTCGCGCTCAGCGCGCGGCTCTTTCGTTTGCGGTTAAGGCTCGCCATCCCAGTAATCGAGGCTGCTCTCTTTACGTCCGCGTAGGCCTACGTTTGGTGCCCACGCGCTTACTTTGTGTGAATCTGGATACTCGCAAATTTCAGGCGCCTCCCTGGTCGAGATACTCAAGTATTTGAGCGGCATTTCAGAGGTATTCAGAATGTGGTGTGGATAGTCAGGACCGGGCGGGATGGTGATCACGTCGCCGGCCGATATGGCGATCCTCTCGCCCGCAACGCGGAGCGTGCCTTCACCTTCAATAATTACAAACATTTCCTCTTGGGCATGATGTAGGTGATAAGGGCAGGATTGCTTCCCAGCCGGCACAATATCGAAGGCACAGCCCAGCTTTGTTGCGATCGTGCCCTGGGTCATCGACGCCGACTCGCATTGGTAAAGCGGTTCACGAACGAACGGCTCGCGCGCGGCGGTGTTCAGATTGCGGATGAGTTTCTGTTTCAGCGCTGCTGCACGCTCATTCATTTCTGTACTCCTTCGTCAATTTGAATATTTCAAGAGCACAGGCATCGAATCCTTGGTAAGGGTGCGCCCCGCTCCGCTGGAAGAGACGTAAAACGAGCGGTGAGAGCGCAGTGCAACGCTGAGCGCGCCCGCGGCCCCAGGCCTATTGAAGATTCCTAGAGGCGAAGACGCGACCCGCTGAGCGACGTTTACAGCGCGAACGCTGGTATGACTGAAAAGTGGGCCTCGCAACTACCGTGGAGCAATTCCCATTTGATCTAGCCGAAGCAGAATTTCAGTGCGTCTCTCGCGAGCAATCACCTGCCATTGAACCCCCTCACGATCACCGATCAAGGCGTACAGCATATTGAGGTTTCGTGAGACATTTGTGCGGTGCAGATCGGCATAGACATCAAATGGATCGCGCGCACGCAGCGCTTCTTGAGAGTGGATGCCTACAGAGCGGAGTGCATTCCAACTCATCGCGCCTAAGCCATTCGCAGATCGCTTTTCATCCGCTGTCGCTAAGGGTTGACTCATAGTGAAGATTCCCGCTTGCCGTTTTGTAGTGGGGATTCAATCTTTAAAGTTACTGTCATGTTCGACTTTGGGAACGATCTTGAATGCGTCGCTCAAATGAAAGCCGCGTGCAACGAGATATCGGACTTGGCGCTGGCGCTCGCGATCATTCAGCGGCGCGCTCCCGAAACGTCGTGCCCAGAGCGCGGCCGCCGCCGCGAAATCATCAATTTCGATGACTTCAATCGCGATTTGCGCAGCATCTTTTTTGATGCCCGCTTGGGCGAGTTTTTCCGCAATAAAGCGCTTGCTTGCCTGACCGGCCAGGCGGCGAACCATCGCCTCGGCATAGCGTTCATCCGATTGCCACCCTTGAGCAGCGAGCTCGCTCACTACCGAGTCAATCGTATCCTTTTGCCGCTGAGCCGTTTCGCGGGATTTTTCTTCCGCGTTTCGAAACGCGGCTCTTTGCTTCGCGCGAGCAAGCTTTTGCATCAACTCTTCTCGCGAATGCTCGCGAGTAGTCAGTAATCGAAGCGCTTTGTTTCGTAGCTGCTTAGCATCCGCTTTCGACTTCGAATCGAGGCGAACATCAGAATTCGCGATATCGACCAACTCGCCGTCGCTCGCCGATGAGCATTCGCGACCATTGGCATCGTTCTCGCCGACGCTTGGTGAGTCATGCCTCCGCCTGTGCTTCCCGGGCGTTTCGACTCCGGTGATGGGAGGTGCTCCGTTGTTAGCCCTCCCCGATCGAGAACCACGAACGGCTTTCTCGAAACGCACGCGCGTGTAGGTCTCATCAATATCGTCGCTACTCATGGCGCAATTATTAAATGATTGCGAGACAACAGCGGCCATTGGAAACGGAAGCGCGAGTTGCATGACTTCTTCCTTTCACGAGCTTCGAAAGTTGGTCTACGAAATCGGCGTGCAGAGTTCGACGAGTGTTCCATCGGGGCACCACACGTACGAGACGGTTTGACCCCAAGGTTTCGACTCTGGTTTGGCGAGTTCGCGTGCACCGGCATTTAGTGCGCGCGAGTGAGCGCTGACAACGTCTGGGGTAACGAGCGCAACTGCGATTCCGAGTGGGCGTGTTGAGCCGTGGGCGAGGATCTGACCGTTCGGAAAGAAAGCATCACCCATTTCAGCGGCAGCGAACGCAAGCGCAGTCGCCCCGGTGTCAAGCTCGCCATAAGTATTCGACTCGTGCAAAAAACGTGTCACGAGTCCAAAGGCGTCGTTGAAAAATTTGAGTGATGCCGGTACGTCTGGAACATACACAATCGTGTAACCAAATTTCATGGTCGGACACTCACTTTCGATTTCGCTGCTATCGACGACGTTCTACATTGACCTGCGCGTTACGACGCGCCAAAGCGCGCCGTGCACCCATGCAAGCTGTCTTGCGGTAGCGAACGTATCAACGATGAGCTCACTACTGTCTCGGTCTACAGGGCGCTCGCGGCGCGCGTGAATTGCCGCGAGCAAGCCGGCGCCGCGTGGCTATTCTTCCGGCGGCTCGCCATCTTCAGAGACTGCGCCGCCGACGACGATTCCAACCTTCTCACGGATCTTGTTGTGGATTTCTGTGGCGAGGGCTGGGTTTTCACGCAGGTATTCGCGCGAGTTGTCTCGCCCCTGACCAATACGGTCGCCTTGATAGCTGTACCAGGCGCCTGATTTTTCAATGAAGCCGTGCTCGACGCCCATATCAAGAATCTCGCCTTCAAGTGAAATGCCCTGACCGTACATGATGTCGAACAGCGCTTCTTTGAACGGTGGCGAAACTTTATTCTTGACGACTTTCACGCGCGTTTCGTTACCCACAACCTCTTCGCCCTTTTTGATCGCGCCGATACGGCGAATATCAAGGCGAACCGACGCGTAGAACTTGAGCGCATTGCCGCCCGTCGTCGTTTCTGGGCTGCCGAACATCACACCGATCTTCATACGAATTTGATTGATGAAGATGACTAGCGTGTTGGTTCGCTTGATGTTCCCAGTGAGCTTACGCAATGCTTGGCTCATCAATCGCGCTTGCAAGCCGGGCAGCTGATCGCCCATCTCACCTTCGATTTCGGCTTTCGGCACGAGCGCTGCAACTGAATCAATCACCACGATGTCGACGCCCCCCGAACGTACGAGCATGTCGGCAATCTCAAGCCCTTGCTCGCCTGTGTCGGGCTGCGAGATAAGCATATCGCTGACGTTGACGCCCAGCTTTTGCGCGTACACCGGATCAAGCGCGTTCTCAGCATCAATGTAGGCGGCGACGCCGCCCAGTTTTTGGATTTGCGCGACAACGCTCAAACACAGCGTGGTTTTGCCCGACGATTCCGGGCCGTAGATTTCCACAACACGCCCGCGCGGCAAGCCACCGATGCCAAGCGCGATATCGAGCCCCAGCGACCCCGAGGACACCGCTTGAATGTCATGTTCATGGTTACCCTCGCCCATCTTCATGATGGAGCCCTTACCAAATTGTTTCTCGATTTGCGAGAGTGCCGCTGCCAGCGCTTTTTTGCGATCGTCCATAGCTAGATTCGTTGTCATAAAAGTAATTCCTTGCAATTCTAGGATTCGCTGCCGACGCGTGTGAAAACGAGCGCTTTCACACGGTGCCTCGTCGGCGGCCAACCACGCTTGGCAAAGCGACTTACGATGCCTCTATTCCCAGCGCCTGAGCACCCAGTTGCGACCACCGTGAGCGACGAGCGAACCGCTGAATACTTGCTTTTTACACAGCACTGGATATAGAATCACTGTATAGATACGCAATGTACGCATATACAGTATTTGTGTCAAGTAGTTTTTGCGCGAGGTATCTACCTTGCCTTTCGCCGCCGTGCTTTCTTTTTTGTATTGGAGTCGTGAGATGCGTCCCTTGACCGCCCGCCAGGCCGAGATTCTGGCTTTGATTCAGGAGTTTATGGAGCGCTCGGGCTTTCCGCCAACGCGGGCCGAAATTGCCGAGAAGCTTGGGTTTAAGTCGGCCAATGCAGCCGAAGAGCATCTGCGCGCGCTCGAGCGAAAAGGCATCTTGGACATTCTTCCTGGCGCCTCACGCGGCATACAGCTCAAACAAGCCGGGTTGCCTGGGTTACCGCTTATCGGTCGGGTGGCAGCGGGTTCGCCCATCCTTGCCGAGGAAAACGTTCGCGCTCGGTACAAAGTCGACGCGTCGCTTTTCTCACCCACAGCAGATTACCTGCTGAAAGTTAAAGGCGATTCGATGATCAATATCGGCATTATTGACGGAGACCTACTCGCGGTGCACAAAACGAGCGACGCCCGTAGCGGCCAGATCGTGGTCGCGCGTGTCAATAACGAAGTAACGGTGAAGCGTCTGAAGAAAAAGGGCAACGCCGTGGAGCTTCTGCCTGAAAACGACACGATGTCCGCAATAACAGTCGACCCAACCGCAGCGGACTTTGCCATAGAAGGGCTCGCCGTTGGCGTGATACGGCAGGGCGGTATTCACTAAAACACCGACCCTGTCGCCGTATTAGGGCGGGAGGCTGACGCGTTACCAAAAGTCGATTGCGCCGACGCTACGAGCGCGGGCTCATGATGCCGGGGCGAAATTCTGAAAAGATCCTCAGCTGCCTGGGGAAACGCTGGATCAGTCTGTGCGATGCATCGCGCGGCGGATTGGGTTGAGCTGGAAGCCCAAAATTCCGAGGCATCGCGGGGCTATGTTGAAGAATTTTGGGATCTCAGATCGCCCAAGTCCTAAGGTCCGTTGCCGTGGATCAGCGAGATTGCCTTCGTCCCGCATGACTTGTTCAGCGTTTCCCACGGTAATCTCTGGAACGCTCGAATTGCCTTGCGTTGGCAGACGGTCGCGTTGCACTGTCTAAGCGGCTTTTCGCGGACACTGCAGATACTTCTAGCGTTTAGGTGGGTGATGAAATTTGCATCACTCGACGCGAGCAAGGGCCTGTAAGCACTATTTTGACGAGTGCGGCGGTTCACGCTTCGATGAATGCGAAGTTGGCAAACGAGGCGCGAAACCTGGACACGCCCCGAAGGGTTCCGAAAATGTGGCGCGTCTGCTTTGTCGCATTGCTTGAAGCGGGAGCCACCCCGTTCTTCGCAACGCTTAGCGCATCCATCGCCGCATTCTCGGAACGCATCTCACCAAAATAGTGCTAGCACGCTTTAGTTTGCCTTCTGCGTCTAACGTTGGCGGCCAGACCGCCGCCGGTCTTCAACGCGAGCCCGCTTAGGCGAGAGCCTGAGATCATCGGCGTCGATAGAGCGGCGAGGCGACTTCTACGGGGGTGACGTCAAGTTCAACGTCTGTAACACTGTAGTGCGCGCGCGATTTCTCAATTCGTAGGAAACCTCGTGTGTCGGCCCCTTTCCTGAAAACGAATTCGAAACCTGTTCGGCGGTCTGCGTGTGCGGGCGACGGAAGGGCTAGCCCGGAAACCTCTTTCAGGCGGTTATCAACAAGATTGCAGAGAATCTCAATCAGTAAGTTTTTGCCCAGAACATCTGGATACCAGCGGGCTTCGTCGAATTCTGGCTTAAAGTTGACATCTGAGTGATTTAGCACTGTCCCCTTCATCTTAAAGGGAGAAGCGACGATAGTTCGTTTCGCAAGATCGATAAGATCACCACGTTCAAGATAGCTAACTCTCGCCCCCCGCAGATTGAAACGCGGCTCATCGGCATCGCGTGTTGTTTTCGATGTGTCTATCACGACAACCCCGCTCGCGCCTATGACCTCGGCGTTGCGCTTTGCAGTGACGACGAGGGCAGTGTTCTCGTCGATGCCAACGCCGTATGTCACCTTGGCCGCGGCCATGGCAGGCAGCATACGTGCGAAGCGTCCGCGAGCCAACACGTGCTGATCAACGAATACCTCTTCGCCAACGAACCCCAGCCCAGGCGCGATATCCCTGCCTGGCGCGAGCCCTTCTTGAAGTAGTCGCAAAACATCGGGCGGCTCGTAAAACATCGTGCGGCTCATCACCGCCGCACCCGCGCTGGTTCCCGCGATCACTCCACCGCGCTCGTACAAATGATTGATCGCCGTCAGGAGCGCTGTAGCTTGCCCGTCTTGCCGCAACAGTGTTTGCGTGATGCGACTTTGGTCCCCACCGGTCAGAAACACACCGCCTGCCCGTTCGACCGCGCGAGCGATATCAGGATCTTGTGCGTCGCGCCGAAAGTCGCGCCCGGCTAGGCGTGGCGCAGCAGTAACGAAAAATGGCTTTGCGCCGTACCGCTCCAATGTTTCTATGGTTCGCCTTGCCGACGATTCTGGGCTTGCGGCAGCCGCTGCGATCACAGCGATGGACGCACCGGGGCCGCCTGACAGCGAAACGATTCGTTGCCAAATTTCCTCGGTGTCAGGGTGCACAGCGCCCCCCATAATCACTAACGAACCCTTCACCGCAACTCTTTCTTGTGCGCTAGACGTGCTCGCAACGATCAACAGAATCGTCGCTACCAACCGCGCACAGATTTGCTTCATTTCGCTCTTGTTTCCAATCCAATTCACTACGCTTCCCGCGGCCGCGCAACACCTTGCTTTGATCGCTCTATGAACTGCCATGAGCGATCGCGTTTGACATTTACCCGGCCGTGGGCGCATCACCCTACTTGAAAGAGTAGCTCACGCGTGTGAAAAAGAATCGTCCACGTGGATCGGTGTGGGTTGGATCATAGGTTGCCAAGAAGTAGTACGCCTGGTTCGAAAACGGAGGCGGTGTGTTGGCAACGTTAAGAACGCCCGCATTGAGTTTCAGTTGCTTGTTGACGTTCCACGAACCGGTCAAGTCCCACAACGAATACGCCTTCACGCGTCGCGAAGGCAACAACGCGTCGGTGACCGGGTTGTAGGTCGTGTTCTGATCGGCATAGCCCGATGAATACTGATTCGCCACAGTCAGGTTGTAGGGGCCGTATTCCCAGCCGAACGACAGACGATGACGCCAACGCTGAATCACTTGGTCATTCAGGAAGCGCCCTAAATTGCTACGGTAGGGCTCGAGCGGACCGAATTGGCGATCATAGTCAAACACGATGGTACCGCTGATGCCCGCACTGAACCGACCGTAGGACGTCGGCGCGCCACGCCAGTCGGCCGCCAGATCAAGTCCAGAAGTTTTTAGGCGGCCTTGGTTTTCTTTTTGGAGAATGATGTTGGTAATGAAGCCATCGCGATCACGCGTGATGTAGCGGCCGTTGTATTTCGCAGGGCTCTCAACAATAATTTGCTCGCCCAGCGTACTAATCACGTCCTTCTTTGTGATGTTCCAGTAGTCGAGCGTAAAGCTCCAATTTCGGTTGGGCTCGTACACCGTACCTAACGAGAATTGCTCTGACTTTTCAGGCTTCAGATTGGGGTTACTTCTTCGCTCAACTGGCCACTGATCAGTACACAGATCAATGCTGCCCTCTTTTGCGACGCACTGCGGATCAGTCAGAAAGCTTGACGCGACCCCATAGGTAGTCGGGCGATTCAAATCAGCGAGCGAAGGCGCGCGGAAACCCGTGCCTGCCGAACCGCGAATTACAAGCTGTGGCGATGCCTGAAAGCGCAATCCAAGCTTGGGGTTGAGCGTATCGCCCGCATCGCTATAGCGGTCATAGCGCACCGCTAGCTGCGCTTCGAGCGCCTTCGTAAACGGCGCATTTAGTTCAGCAAACATCGACGTAACGTTCCGGCGATCACGCGTTGCCTGTAACCGAGTAGACAGGCCCGTACTGTCGCGATCTCCCGCGATGTTGTTGCTGATCAATAGCGCAGATGGATTGAAACTCGTCGTTTCGCGGCGATGTTCCGTGCCGAAAGCAAAACCAAGATCGCCGCCCGCGAGTTTCGCCAGTGGCTTCGTCGCCTTGAAGTCGATCGACTCGCTTAAGCCCTTTGACTTGCGCGCCTCGTCGTTGATCTTGATGGAGTTAATTAAGTCAATACCCGCCTGGCTGGAAGGACCGAAAGGATTGATGGTGCCGTTACGCACACCGGCTTCGAATCGGTCGAAAAGCACGTAACCATCGACGTATTTGTCAGTCGCACGATTCTCCGAACGCGTGAATGCCGCATCGTACTCCCAGCCGCTCACGTTACCTGTAGCACCCAGCACGAGGCGTTGGCCCTCGCTTGTCACCTCATGCGTGCGATTGCCGGCCTCTTTCATCCGATAGCGAATTCCACTGAAAGTGCTCGGCAACCCAGATGCCGACAGTGCGGCCCGATACCGCTCCGGCAATACGCTCAGCGGAAGACTGCGAATACGAATTGGATTCGGACTCAAGCGATATGTCGACTCTGTCTCGGCTTGCATCAACTCAGCGAACACCTGATGTTCAGGGTTAATTTGGAACGTTGCGCGACCGATGAAGCTTGCCTTCAACGACTCAGGATAAATTTCCGTATCTTGCATGTAGTCGTAACTACACGCCAGCGGTCCGCCAGGGCCTTGCGGCGCAAACACCGTAGCCGGCGGATTACAGTTGGGAGAACTCGGGTTAATTCGTGTGCGTGTCGAACCTGCGGGCAACAGTCCGGCGGTAATAAGTGCGCTACGTTGCGCACTATTGATGTCGATGTTGGCCGGATAAGTATTGCTCGACATTAAGGCTGGAAGCGTGCTTGCGAGCGGTCGATCTCGCAAAAACTTGCGTTGCCCTGAACGCAACGCATCGAGCTGCTGAATATCGAGCGACCCAAATACGTTGAAACGATCCTTCACTAAGTCGCCAAATCCGCCCGAGACAGTTAGGGTTCGTTTGCCAGCGCCGCCCTCGTCGGTCGCGCCGACCGACGCGCTGATATCCGCGCCTTGATAGTCTTTACGCGTGATGAAGTTGATGACGCCGCCGATTGCATCGGTGCCGTAAATCGCGGAAGCGCCATCTTTTAATACTTCGACGCGTTGAATCGCGCCTGCGGGGATGTTGTTGAGATCGACGCCCGCATTGTCTCCAGGCGATGCGAAGTTCGCTAAGCGGCGACCGTTTAGAAGGACCAATGTGCTCGAAACACCAATCCCGCGAAGATTCGCGCCGTTAAATCCCCGCTGGCCTGACGTGCCATCCGTGATGCTTGCGCCGTCGCTTAGCGGCGCAGTATTCGAGGTAATGTTCTTGAGCAATTCGGACGCAGTGCTCACGCCCATCTTGTCGATGTCTTCTTTCTTGATGACCTGCACCGGGAGCGCAGTTTCCGCATCGATTCGCTTAATCGACGAACCGGTTACTTCAACTCGCTCCAGCTTCTGACTCTCAGCTGCTGCGGGCGTTTGCGCGATGCTTACCGCTGCAGCGCTTGCCGCAACAGCAGCCAGAGCAATTCGCACCGCTCGCGTGCTTGCCTTCAGTGTGAACATCTGTAGACCTATTCCCTGCTGCGCAATCATCGTTTTATCCCTGCGTGAAGTATTAAGAACCGGCCAGTGCGGCCATGGCTGCTTCGCAAACTACTTTACAAAACATCCCTAAATGCAATTTCTTTTTCATTCTAAATCGAATGCAAATTTTTTTGCATGTGTTTAGTGAAATGAAAATCGTTTGGCTGTTGTCGGAATGCAACGCACGCACCATAAAGGAACGCTAGCCGCAATTGGTGCGCCCGCTGCACAAAAAGAGCAACGGGAATAGGTGCTACCACCGTTTGCGTCCAGAAATGAGCCGCGCGCGGCAACTCAATGCCGCGCGTGAAGAACGCAGATCGCGGAACGACGCTCGCGCACGATCTCTCTTGCTCAGGTGCTCGCAAAAAAATAAATGGGCGCTTGTGTGCGCCCCCCTGCTGCTAGGCGATACTTTTGCGCGCCGAGCATCGGAGCGGCGATCCAAGGAATACAGAAACCGCTGCGCTTCCAGCGTCGCGACAAGCGACGACTGACCCTTGATACGTCTTCGAACAGGTGCTGCGAGTATGGCGCAAAGCCCCGCCCCGCAAACCACATCCCATTCGATGCCGCCATAACCAAGCGAACACTGAATACCGCACAAACCACAAGCGGGTGCAGTACACGGCCCCATGGCCGCATTTACTTCAGTGAATTTGCGAGGAATGCGCGAAGTCGCTCGCTTTGGGGGTTGAGCAGGACCTCGGTTGGCTTTCCTCGCTCCTCGACAACGCCCTTCGACAGGAACATCACTTCGGAGCTGACCTCGCGCGCGAAGCTCATCTCGTGCGTCACCACAATCATGGTGCGTCCTTCGTCAGCGACCGCACGCATCACACGCAAGACTTCGCCCACCAATTCTGGATCAAGCGCAGAGGTTGGTTCGTCAAAAAGCATGACGTCAGGCTCCATAGCAAGCGCGCGAGCGATTGCGACTCGCTGCTGCTCGCCACCGGAAAGGTGAGCAGGAAAGCCGTCCCTCCGATGATAAACACCCACCTTTTGCAGATAGTGCTGTGCACGTTCGCGTGCATCCGTAGCGCTCATTCCTAGGACGACGGTTAGCCCCTCCATGACGTTGCGCTCAGCGGTCATGTGAGCCCATAGATTGAAGTGCTGAAAAACCATTGATATTTTTGATCGAAACGCACGCAATTCGAGGGGATCGACCGCTTTTAGCACCCCGTCGCTTCCGGGCGCAAGCCGTAGTTCGCGCCCGTTCAAATGGATTTTTCCAGCGTTAGGCTGTTCTAATAAATTCAGGCAACGGAGGAATGTGCTTTTGCCCGATCCGCTAGACCCGATCAAGGCGATCACATCACCGCGCTTCGCCTCAAGAGAGACGTCGCGCAGAACCTCGGTGTGTCCAAAGCGTTTGCTGATATTCGAAGCACGAAATAAGGCGTCATTCATGTCATGGACTCAGGAGTTTTCCACTGCGTATGGGATCGCGACCCGCGATCTTGGCCAAGCGCTGACCGGCAATGGCGTATCGGGTACGAGTGCGCGCGAAGAGCACGCCGTCGATATCACTCGTCAGTGCTGTCTCGTCAAGCGATATTGGGTCGACCAAGCGCGCAACGATTTCACCCCGCCTAATCCAATCACCCACGGCGCACTCGAACACTACGATTCCGGCGACCGGCGCGCTAAGCGGCAGAACGCCTGCAAGCGGCGTAGCGAATACCGCGTCAGGCTCAGCTGGGGGCAGCGCCATGGATATCGCACCTTCGAGGGTCGCGAAGTACAAAATGGCGGCAGTGTCGTGATCTGCGAGTGCGTATGAGACGTCGACATCACCGCGCAACTCAACAGTCGTCGCGAAGCACGAATGCGCGATCGGATAGTCAGAGAAGATCCTCGCAAGCTCGAGCCAGGTGCGAGAGACTGCCTCATCAAACGGATGATCGCCAGAGACCTCAGCGGTGAGTAATGCTTTCGCCCCCAGCGCCGCAGCAAGCGGAGCGGCGCGTAACGCATGTGCCGTGCTGGTATAGAGATGGGTGACGGCCTCACTATCGCAGTGCAAATCGAGCACGACGTCAGCATCAATCGCAAGTCGAAGCAACTCGCGACGCAATGCGGAGATCTCATCGGTTGCCCGCAGCGCTTGTACGCTTGCCCGAAGCGCTTCGCGAATCAGTTCGCGATTTTCGGCAGCGTCGTGGGTCAAGCGCCCCCGTAAGCGCTCAGCGGCAGGAAGACTAAGTTCTGCAAAATGACGGTTGAAGTTGGTGCCATCTGCAAGCGCAAACCGACCGAACGCGCTGCCTTGAATGGACTGCGCGAGGCCAATCGGATTAGCCACAGGGACGACAACGATCTCGCCCAGTATCTTGCCTTCCGCCTCGAGCGCCGCGAGTCGGTTACACAAACGGACGGCGGTGAGCATCCCGGGAATCTCATCGGCATGAAGCGAAGCCTGGACGTAAATCTTTGGACGCGCATCAGCGCGCCCGAATCGCATCACTTGAAGTGAACGGCTTGTTCCGGAAGTCGAGAATGGCAACTCTATTTTTTCAATACGCATAACTATTTCGCGATTACTGCGATTGCAGGTGCGGCGTCTGTCTGAGGACGCAGATGCTTTAACCAGCGGCGTTCAGCAAGCCGGAACACACCGATCAGTGTGAAGGTCAAAACAAAATAGAAGACCGCCACAGTGCCAAAGGCCTCGACGGTTGCAAGATGGTTAGCGTAAACATCTCGCGCAACACGGGTGAGGTCAACGAGCGTCACGGTGCTTGCAATCGCAGTCGCATGCATCATGCCGACTGCTTCGTTTGAATACTGGGGCAGCGCTCGACGTAGTGCACTTGGCAACAGAATTCGACGATACAGATTAAAGCTCGACATCCCGAGGCTTTTCGCCGCCTCGATTTCTCCGTGGGGCGTCGCGCGCAGCGCGCCCGCGATGATTTCTGTGGTGTAGGCGGTGGTGTTGATCGCAAAGGCAAGCCATGCGCAAAACCACGCCTCTTTAAACAAGTTCCAAGCGGCCGACTCGCGGATGAATTCAACCTGCGCGAAACCGTAATAAATGATGAAGAGCTGCACCAGTAGCGGGGTTCCTCGGATCACGTAGGTGTAGAGCCAAACGGGCTTTGCCAGCCAAAAAATTGACGATACGCGAGCGACCGCCAGTGGCACAGAAAGCAGCAAACCAGTTGCCAGCGAGATCGCGAGCAACAATAGCGTGACCTTGAGTCCGGAAAAGAAATCTGGCAGTGAAACAACGACGACTGACCAATCAATCATTTGAACTCCGCCTTCCTCACACCAAGAGAAAAGCGCTTCTCCACGCGGCTCAAAAGTAAGATCGATACAGTGGTGATAGCCAAATAAATTGCGGCGACTGCAAGATAAAAATCGAGCGGCTGGCGAGTGGCTGCCGCAGCAAGACCCGCGCGCTGCATCATGTCATCCAAGCCGATAATGGAGACCAACGCCGTCGCCTTGATCATGATGAGCCAGTTGTTGGTAAAGCCGGGAATTGCGTGGCGAACCATTTGCGGCAAGGTGATTCTCTGCAGCACTTGGATACGACTCATCCCAACGGAAAGTGCTGCCTCCATCTGACCTTTTGGGATGGCGAGGATTGCACCTCGAAAGGTTTCAGTCATATAGGCGCCGAACACGAATCCAATGGTGAGTACGCCTGCCGTGAAGGCAGGAACCTCGATGTAGTCGCCCCCCGCTTTAGTGACTAAGTAGTTCAACAGCGCCTGACCGCCGTAGAACACCATCAGCATGAGAGCGAGCTCGGGGATGCCGCGGATGAGCGTTGTGTACACATCGACGACGACACGCGCAGCGCGCGAGTTTGAGAGCTTCGCCGCAGCGCCAACAAGCCCAAAGATGCACGCGATTGCCAGCGAAAGCACCGCTACTTGTAGCGACGTGAGCAGCCCCTCAACGATGGCGGGAAGATATCCGTGAAGCATCAATGAAATCGCGTCGAGGTGCTTAAGCTGGAAGAAGGACTGACGACGAAAAATGTACGCCCGTCGCAGTAGAACAAATGAGATGCCAAACGCAGCGCGCACTCAGATCGAGGAGGCTTCGCTCTTCTGCCACGGCGCAAGCGTTCAAGCGCCGCGACATCGAAGTACGCCAACATCTGATCGCCACCACATCATCTGGTGAGTTGATCCGATTACTTTCGATTCGGCGAAACGTCGAAATCAAAATACTTATCGGCTAGCTTCTTGTACGTTCCGTTTGCCATGATGGCCTTGAGCGCACCGTTGATTTTTTCCCGCAGCGCATCATCGCCCTTGCGAACGGCAATCCCCACGCCTGCGCCACCGCCAAGATTCACAGCGGGCCCCACTTGCACAAAGCCTTTACCTTCGGGCTTTTTGAGGAATGCTTCTCCAGATACAACACTCGATCCAAAACCAATATCGGCGCGCCCTGCAGCAAGCTCCATGTAAACATCCGTCTCTTTGTTGACGAGAAGCGTTTCGCTGCCTTTGTAGTTATCCGCTACGAACTTTGCGCGCGGACTATTGCGAATGACTGCGATTTTTTTCCCCTTGAGGGAGTCTGGCGTCGCGTCTTTGAACACACCTGCCTTGGCGACCCAGCGTGACGGCACATCGTAATAGGGATCTGAAAAGTCGACAGCCTTCTTACGCTCATCGCTGATCGTCATTGAAGCGACAATCGCATCGAACTTCTTTACGTTCAGCGCGGGAATCATTCCATCCCATTCCTGTTTTACAAGTGTGCAATCAGCCTTCAGCTGCGCGCAAATCGCGTTTGCGACATCAATATCAAAGCCAGACAGCTCACCGCTGGGTGCGATTTGTGAAAAGGGCGGGTAGTTTCCTTCCACTCCGATACGAATTTTTTTCCATTCCGGCGCCTGTGCGAATGCCGCGACACTAATCGCCGCAGCAGCAAGACAGAGAAGATGACGAGCGATCAATTTCATACGTGAGACCTCATAAGCTGCGGATTGATTTTGGCGTTGAGAGTAACGAACTCTCAACCGCTGATGGCAATATACAGGAATTTGCAACAATTATTACATTGAAAAAATATTTTCATTCTTATTCGGCTCTCACGCTTCATTTTCGGGATGCTGCGCTAGCATCGCCACGAAGCAATGCTCTCCACCTACCTGCGACAAGCCTACATTGACATGCCAGAAAAAGCGAAGCACACGACTGACCTCATCGCCGTTGGCACGCCCGAGCTCACCTTCGCGCGCTCGCCTTTGGGGCAACGCCTCCTCGATCTCCAAAATTCGGGCTCACGCTCGAACCGCGTCATCGCCGAGTATCTGTTGCGAAATCCACTTCGTATCCCGGCAATCGGTATCGAAGAGCTTGCCTCACGTACGGGAGTTTCGGCAGCAACACTGTCGCGGTTCGCGCGCGCGGCTAGCTTCGAAGGTTATGCCGAACTGCGTGCTGCGGCCGCTGATTCATTGCAAGGGATGCTTCAACCGGTTGAAAAGTTGCGCTCATCCATTCAGTCGAGTTCAGGCAAATTGGGCGGCGCTAATGTCCTCGTAGGTGGGCTAGAGGCAAGCGTAGGCAACGTGCGAAGTGCGGCTGAAAGTCTGGACCCAAAAGCGCTTACAACCATTGTGTCCCTCATCTCACGCGCAAACGAGGTCTACACGCTAGGCTTCGGCTTATCCTCCCACCTCGCCTCAATCCTCGCCTTGGATTTACAGCCCTTCTGCGCGCGCTTAACTAACGTAGTGGAGTTTGGCGGCACCGAAGTTGCGGCGGGCCGGTTGCTCAATATTGGAAAGCGCGATGTGTTGATCGTGCTCTCGTTCCCGCGCTATGCCACCGACGCAATTCGGCTCACGAGCTACGCTCGCACGCGCGGCGCGAAGATCGTAGCGATCACTGATTCGCCTGCATCTCCCTTGGCACAACTCGCGGATTACCTACTTTTCGCTCCGGCAAACCATCCCGTTCTATCGAGCGGACTTTCGGCAGCGCTGGTCGTCGTTGAGGCGCTAGTTTCTGCGCTGATGATTTCAAACCCAGACAATGTGAAACAGGCGAGCAAACTAACTGACGCCATCGCTGCGTATCTCGTCGATGGAACAGACGCTCATTCACGCAAAAGCTAGATCTGCTTTAAGCGTATTCGCTCCTTTGGCTGCGGGCCAGCGTCACGTTCGCACCGTTTTCGATTACAAACCTTATTTGGCGCGAGCCCTCAATCGAAAAAGCGTTAAAATCGATAGCTATTTTCTAAACGACGTTAAGAATACCGTGCGCACGAAGTCCATCGCTCACATCCGATTGGCTTTTTACCTGCACGGTGCGCCAGCCGCGTGACGCGGCAGCGGCCACGTTTGCGGCGGAATCGTCCAGAAATAGTGTGCTTTCAGGCACTAGCTGGTACGCGTCTTCAAGCGCGGCAAAGATCGCTGCATGTGGTTTCGACAATCGCGCGCGTGCCGAGAAAATGCCGCCATCAAACCGCGTTGTCCATTCAAACCGGCGCTCGAGAATGTCGGCGAATTCGCCGGGCATATTTGAGAGATAGAAGACGCGAAGCTTCGCACCTCTGTCTCGGGCATCGAAGAGCGCATTCATCGCCGCAATCGACGACTCAAGCGGCGGCAAAACATGCGGTATGTGGCTAACGAAAGCGGCAAACCTCTCCTCGTCACATCCGAGCTTTGGTGAGAGCGCACGGGCAAGCTCCGACAAGTCGTAATCCCCGTTGTCATACGCAATCCAGTCATCTCCCACCATCGCTGCGGCAAACGAATCCGGCGTGTGGTGCGCCGGGAGTTCATTCGCGAAATGCTGGCGCGCCAACAGCGCAGGATTCCATTCAAGCAACACATTACCGAAGTCGAAAACGATATTCATAGGTATTGAAAGAGGTGGGGCCGGTTCGCTGCGATCCATTTAACAAAGGCTTGCGATGAAAAGGGAGACTCGAAAAAGCGAAAGTCATTCGTCTCGATAAGTGGAGCAACTGCTGACGCAGCGAAAGGCGTGGCGCGGCATCTTTGCATACCTAGCGCACGACGGCGGTCACAATCCCCGCGATTGACAAGATGGCGAGCACGGAGAGGACTGCTTTCCGAAATTGTGCCTCGCCGACAACATGAAAAACTCGCGAACCGATCGCAATCCCTAGAAGCAGCGGTAAAGCGAGCCACGCCGCGTTTACAAAGGTCGCCTTCGTCACCACACCATGCCAACTCCCCCAACAGAGCGAGTAAATAGCGCTGCCAAAAAACAAAACGATGAGCGTCGCACGCAGCGGCTTGGCAGGGATTGATGCCGCGAACAGTATCGTTGAGGCCACCATCCCCCCTAGCGACGATGCGCCAGCCATGAAGCCTGCCACCAGCCCCGTACCAAAGCGAAGCGGAAAGCCATCGGGAAGCTTCGGTCTTGCGTTGAAAAGGAGGCAAAGCGAAGCGATCAGCAAAACAAGGCAACCGCCGACTCGCAACACATCCGAAGGCGCATACGCGAGCGCCGCCACACCCAAGGGAATTGCGAAGGCGTAAGCAATTGCCATGGGGGTGAGCCATTTCCAGTGAACGTCGCGCCAAACGCTTGGAATCATCCAGATGCTGGCGACGACCTCTAGCGCTTGGGCTGAGGGAATGAGCGTTTTTGGAGGCATGAAGAAAGCCCCACTCGCCACCAACACTGCGGAAAGGCCAAAGCCAGAAAAGCCGCGAACTAGCCCTGCAGCGAACGCACACACGGCAAGCGGCCACCAGTCGATCCAACTCATAGCGCGTACTTTAACCCGGCATCGCCATACGGTCGCATAAATCTAGCGAAACGCTGAATCGATCTCCGCGATTCGGCGCGTGGCGGATTGAGCGTTCTTGAAGTCCATGCCCGCCGATGCGACGGACGCGAGCGACTTGTTCAGCGTTTCCTTCAGTGAATCGGCGCAACCAGAGTGCCTCCAATATGCTTATGCGCGAGCTTGCGTACGGCGGGGTCAATGCTCCAACCATTCGCGTCAATCGGCAACCGCTTGCGGCGCTGAACGGCCACTTCATCGCGCGGACGTTTTTGGGCTACCTAGCGAGTCCTACACTTCGACTCCAGATACACATCGAATTAAGCACTATGGACGAAGAAGTCATCCTCCCCGGCATGAGCGAGCGCGAGATCTACATTCGCCGCCGCGTGAAGCGACTCGCAGAGTTTTATCGGCATCTAACGATGTATGTGCTCATCATGTCGGTCATTTGGATCGGCAGTATGGTTCTCATGAAAAAAACGCCTGCTGCATGGTGGCAGTGGTGGCAGATTTGGCCGACAGTCGGCTGGGGTTTCGCAGTGCTCGTACACGGATTGAGCGTATTGCCGAGATACGGGTTCTTTTCTCTCGACTGGGAAGAGAAAAAAGTTCGCGAACTGCTCGACAAAAATCCAGCCGACCGCTGATTGACAAGATCATGAGGCCCATCATCAATCCAGTTGCTCCTTCAGCTGCAGAACGCCGAATTCGCGAACTTGTCATCCGCCGGCGGGTTGAACGGCAGGCGGAATTTTTCCGGCATTTGCTTTTCTATCTCGTCGTTTGCACGCTTTTGTGGGCGATCAATCTTTGGCAAATTCGGGATATCGGCTTTATGCGCACTGAGCGGTGGTGGGCATTCATCGTCACCGCTGCGTGGGGTATCGGAGTTTTCACACATGGCCTATCGGTTGCGATGAGTCGCCTGCCAAAAGTACCCTTCCTGTCGCTTGATTGGGAAGAGAAAAAAGTTCGTGAACTCATGAAGCATGAGGAAGAGGTCAACGTACGATGAACGCCGCCACCTCCTCTACTCCACTCACGAGCTACGACGTCGCGCTGCGCCGTGCGCGCAAGAAAGCGAAGGAAATTCGCGAGTTCTACATGAACGTCGTGGCGTATTGCGTGGTGATCCCTGTCCTTTGGCTAATCAACATTTTTTCGCCAGGCCCATGGTGGGCGCAGTGGGCAACAGTCGGTTGGGGCTTGGGGCTCACGATTCACGGGCTCACCGTGTTCGCCGACGGCACGTTTTTCGGCACCGCATGGGAAGAGAAAAAAATAGCGGAACTGATGGCCAACGAACAGCTGAAAGTCGTTTCGAGCGAAAAGCAGCTCGTACAAGCCCAGATGCGGATGCTACAAGCGCAGATCGAGCCTCATTTTCTGTTCAACACACTCGCCAACATTCAGAGTCTGATCGCAAAATCACCTGATCGCGCCAATTTGATGATGGATAACTTCATTGCCTACTTGCGGCAATCCCTGACAGCATCACGTTCACAAGAGGGTACGGTAAAGCAAGAAATTGATCTCGTACGCCACTACCTCGAACTCATCAAGATTCGCATGGCGGAGCGACTCACCTTCGCAATTGATATCGACGCTTCGCTAGATCGCCATGCGCTACCGCCAATGTTGCTGCAGCCCGTGGTTGAGAACGCCATCAAACACGGCCTTGAGCCGAAAGAGGACGGCGGCCACATCTCGATCCACGCGCGAGGTTTGGGCGGCGGTTCGCAAATCCAATTTGTAATCGCGGACAACGGGCTTGGCTTTGGCGCGAACGCAGACAGCGCAGGCACCGGTGTAGGACTCACCAATTTGCGCGAACGGCTGAAAGTGCTCTACGACGGCGCGGCATCCATGGAAATCACGGATGCCAGTCCAGGTACAAGCGTGTCAATCACCATCCCAGCAAAGCGATAGCTGCAGACACCGCTTTTCACTGCGCACTGCTCACTACCTAGCTCCACAAATTCACTCCTTCAATCCGCCGCCATCATGCCCACTGCTCTCATCGCTGACGACGAACCCCTCCTTCGCGAACGCTTGCGCGAACTCTTAAACAAATTGTGGCCAGATCTTGAGATTCTCACGGAGGCGAAAAACGGCGCCGAAGCCGCGAGATTAATCGCTGAATACACGCCCGATATCGCCTTTCTCGACATCAAGATGCCGGGTCAAACTGGTATCGAGGTAGCGCAAGGGATCGAGACCAGCACCCGCGTTGTGTTCGTTACTGCATACGACGAATACGCGGTGCAAGCCTTCGAGCGTGAGGCTATCGATTACGTGATGAAACCGGTGAACGAAGCGCGCCTGGCACAAACGATTACGCGCGTGAAAAATGCGCTCGCCGCAAAAGAGAGTCCACCTGAGATCGCCGCGCTACTCAGTTTGCTTTCGCAATCACGAGCAACGGCGAATAGCGCGCCCGAGGAGAAGCGATCACCGCTACGCTGGATTCGCGCAAGCCGCGGTGACACCACGTATCAAATTGCGGTCGACGAAGTGCTCTTCTTTCACAGCGACGACAAGTACACGATTGTGAATACTGCGAGCGGCGAGCACGTGATCCGCATGGCGCTCTCTGAGCTACTTGAATCGCTTGATCCAGAGCGATTCTGGCAAGTGCATCGCGGCACCGTCGTGAACGTGAACTACGTCACGTCAAGCAAACGCGATGGTGATGGACGCGTAACGCTCAACTTGCGCGGATGGGATAAGCCGGTTGCGGTGTCGCGGGCTTATTCGCACCTTTTCAAGCAGATGTGATCGCAAACTTCTTTTTCATAAAGAATCGCGAGTAGCCGGGCGGATGATCGTCGATTTGACCGAAGCATTCGTAACCGAGCTTTTCGTAGAACCCGCGCGCTTGGAATTCGAACGTGTTGAGCCACGAGCCGATACACCCGCGGCTGATCGCCTCGCTTTCCGCCATCGCAACCACTTGGCGACCTATACCTTGCCCGCGGTCTTCCTCAGGAACAACAAGGTAATCGATGAAAAGCCAGCCTCGGCTAGTTTCGCCCGACAAGCCGCCCACTACGTCACCCCGCGAATCACGAAGGATGATGAAGAGCCCGCAGCTGTGGCTGGGTCCGGCCTTGCTTCGATTGAAGGCCGCGAGCGGCGCAACGAGCGCTGCAGCAGTAGGCTCTCCAATCTCGTCCTGAATCGAAAAGTCGTATCTTGTTGTTGGCCGGTGTGCGCTCATCCCCGCTCAAACACCGCCGCAAAAAATCCATCACACCCATCGCGATGCGGTAGCAACTGCGCAAACGGTTTCTCTGGATTCAGCGCTTCATCGCGAAGCGAAACGGGCACGATCGACCAGCCTTCATTGTTCGCAATGAAGTGCTCTGCGACTTTTTCATTTTCCTCGGAGAGCAAGCTGCACGTGGCGTAAATCAACCGTCCCCCAGAGCGGACGAGTTTCGCGGCTTCATTGAGAATGCTCTTTTGAATCTCGACCAATTCTTTGACGCTCGCGGGAGACTGACGCCATTTGAGATCGGGGTTTCGCTTGAGCGTGCCCAAGCCCGAACACGGGGCGTCAACGAGCACACGATCCACTTTGCCAGCGAACTTCGCGAGCTTCGAATCATGTTCGTTTTCGATCCGCATCGTCTGAACGTTACTCGCGCCAGAGCGCGCGAGGCGCGGCCCCAAGTTATCGAGCCTGCGTTCGTTATTATCAAGCGCGTAGAGGCGGCCCGTGCTCGCCATCATCGCTGCGAGCGCTAGCGTTTTTCCACCCGCACCCGCGCAGAAATCGACCACGAATTCACCGCGCTTTGCGCCCACGAGTTTCGCGAGCAATTGCGAGCCTTCATCTTGCACTTCGATCACGCCATTTTCGAAAAGCTCGTGCCGCGAAATATCAACGCGCCCCAGTTCAAGCTTTTGCAATCGAATGCCGATATCGGACAGCGGCGTCGCACGAGCGCCATCAAAGCCCTCTTTCACCAAACGTCGCAGTACGTCGTCTCGCTTTGCCTTGAGCGTATTCACCCGCAGATCAAACGACGCAGGCTTCAAGAGTTCCTCCGCGAGCGCGATGCGCTCATCGTTGCCATACTGCACACCAAGGCGATCCCAGAGCCATGCGGGAAGTTCACGTTTTGGATGCGCGCCAATGGTTTCCTCAGTCTTCAGAAACTTGGTGTAGCGATCCGTTTCGCCGGTAGGGACGGTAACCCGACGACGAAACTGCCGAGCCAGCGCCGCAAGCGCGAGCGCGGTGAATTCGTCTTTGGGTTTGGCGCCGTCAAACGCGATAGCTTCAACCGTGAGCCGATGACGCAACCACGCATAAAAGCCCTCTGCCACGAGCGGCCGATCAAGCGAACCGACTCGCTTTTCGCGCAAAACGTAGGTAAGCGTGCGATCAGCAGGGTAGTCGAATTTTGCGGTCGATTGAATTGCGAAGGCGAGCGCGGAGAGAGCGGAGGAACGGAGTTGCATGACGCAATTCTAGACGCTTAAAAAAGGCGCTAGAGATCAACGGCTTTTCTTCAGAAAGCTCAGTTTTATTTCGGCGAGCTTGCAATAAATTTAAAACGCAAAAATAAAAATAAATTGACGCTAGCCCCAATAAATGCTGATCTCAATCAGCAAATTTTATGTTCACTAGCGCGTCACACAAGCAGTGCAAGGATCGCTACAAACCCAACGGCGATGATCGCAGCAAAAACGTACAGAAACGATACGAGAAGCGCTTTGATGATCGTTTTGATCCAGCCGCCGCCATACACCCGGCGCATCGCGACGGTCGCGTACACAGGGATCGCAAACGAGACAATCGCGAGAAGCGTTTGGTGTGCGAGCGAGGCGAGTATCGCGAGCAACCAGAAGGTGTGCAAGTGGAGGGCGAAGACGATGTGAGAGCCGTATGTCATTCTTCGGCGCACATAGACGAGCTTGAGAAACAGCGCGAAGAGCGGCACCAGCACAAACATCGCATAGGCCCAATACCGAACCATCCGCTCGGGCAGAGTTTCGATCAAATGCTTGAGGGCTTCTGCTGAGCCAAACTTCTGCTTCGCGCGAGCGCAAATCCATTCGGGCACGTTGTTGCACTGAATTTTGCCCTTCTCAAAGGTGATGTTGTTGTTATCGCCAAACGAGATCACATTTCCTTTTTCGAATGCGGTAGGGTTCGCTTTCGCCTCGTTGTTGACCAAGCCTTGCATGCTTTGTCCTGCTAGGATGCCGAATACAAGAAACGAGATCACGCTGACCGTGAGGTACAAACGCAGCGGAAGTATGTAGGCGCGTTTTCGGCCTTCGAGGTAGTCTTTGGTTAGCGCACCGGGTCGCGAAATGAGTCGCCAAAGCGTCTGAATGAACGAGCCTTTGACGGCGATGTAGTTGCCGAAAAAGTGATGAACGAATTCGTTAAACGTTGGCGGCGCTCGGCTCGTTTCTTGCCCGCAGGCAGGGCAGAACTTCGCGTTAGGCAGCGAGCTTAAGTCGTATCCACAGTTGCGACACCCTGGTTCGCTTTTGTCTCTAACGCTTGGGGCCGCTAGGTTCGCTGGCGCGACGGGTGGCGCCTGAATTTCGCTCATGTCGCGTCGCGCTGGCTCGCCCAATCGCGCGCCAGCATGCCGTAGACAAACGAGTCGCGCACATTACCGCGATGGTCGCGGCGTTCGCCCCGAAGGTGCGCCTCGCGCGCAAAGCCGATGCGCTCGAAGAGCTTGGCGCTACGCGTATTGAGGGCGTCGCAGCTACCCCAGACGCGATTAACTTTCATATGGTCAAACGCGAGGGTGCAGCACAGAGAAACTGCTTCAGTTGCGATGCCCTGACCGCGCGCGCTTTTTCGAAGATACCAGCCGATTTCGAGCGATGGGACGGTCCAATCAAATCCATGGAATCCGCAGCCGCCTAAGAGTGTTTTTTCATCGAGCGAAAACACACCCAGAATCAAGGCATCACGCGTAATCCATTTCCCGGCCATCTCGCGTGCGTAGTTTTCAGAGTCTTCAACGCTTCGGTGGCGCTCCGGCCAAGGCATCCAGTACGAGAGCTCGGCAAGGTCTTCGTTGACCGCCTCAAATTTCGCACGCCCGTCGCCTGATCGGTAAGGGCGTAGAACGCACTGCTTGCCGAGAATTTTGGTGGGAAGCTGAAGAAGTCGGGGCTGAAGAATTGCAGGCATAAGTTGAGTTTAGAAGCGCGCGCCCATCACAGTCACGTGAGTTCACCGAGCGCATTGCTTTCTCGGACGATTGGTGTCGCGAAAGTGCCGCTGCGGCCGAACAGGATGGGCTGGCGTGAGCGGCTTCGCAATTTGAGGCTCCGCTCGGGCAGACGCCGCGTGTGAATGCTTTGATGCATTCGCAGCGGGACAGGCGCGAATGCTGAGCAAGCACCGCAGCGGCGGCGCTACGCGGCCTCTCCCGTTCCCAAACTGGCACCGGCTTTCAGCGATGCTTCGATAAAGGCATCGAGATCACCATCGAGTACGGCCTGAGTATTTCCGGTTTCGTGACTGGTTCGCAAATCCTTGATCCGAGATTGGTCGAGCACATAGCTTCGGATTTGGTGGCCCCAGCCAATGTCTGTCTTCGTATCTTCTAGTTTTTGCTGTGCTTCTTGCCGCTTTCGGAGCTCGAAATCGTAAAGACGAGCCCGAAGCCGCTTCCAAGCCACGTCGCGATTGCTGTGTTGTGAGCGACCGTCTTGGCACTGCACCACGATTCCAGTCGGAATGTGCGTCAAACGCACCGCTGAATCGGTTTTATTGATGTGCTGGCCGCCTGCGCCGCTGGCGCGAAACGTGTCAGTGCGCACGTCTGCAGGGTTAATGTCGATCTCGATCGAATCATCCACTTCTGGATAGACGAATACAGATGCAAACGATGTGTGACGTTTCGCATTCGAATCGAATGGGCTCTTCCGCACCAAACGGTGTACACCTGTTTCAGTACGCAAGTAGCCGTATGCATAATCCCCAGAAATCTTAAGGGACGCAGACTTTATTCCAGCAACATCGCCGTCGGTGTAGTCCTGCACCTCCACGGCAAAGCCGCGGCGTTCGCCATAGCGGCTATACATCCGGAACAGCATCTGAGCCCAGTCTTGCGCCTCAGTGCCGCCGGAGCCAGCGTTGATATCAATAAAACAATTCGAAGCATCCGCTTCGCCAGAAAACATTCTCTTGAATTCGAGGTCAGCAATCAGCGCCGACGCGCGGGAAATATCCGCTTTAATGCTGTTTAGCGTTGCTTCATCCGCTTCGCTCGCAGCCATCTCCAGCAATTCAGCCGCACCACCAGTGTCTGCTTCTAGCGAATCAATGGCGGCGACGACGCCATCAAGCTCACGTTTTTCGCGCCCCAGCTCGCGTGCACGATCCGGCTTGTTCCAGACGTTCGGGTCTTCCAGCTCGGCGTTGACCTCCTCTACGCGTCGCTTTCTGCGGTCATAGTCAAAGTAACCCCCGAAGTTCTGCAACCTTCGCGGAGGCGATGGAAATCGAAGACTTGAGTTCTGAAATGAGTTCTTGCATGCTGGATCCGTAATCGTTCCTGCGATTTTAGGGAAACACAGCCCTGCCTTCGCGACGCAAGCTACGGCTGACCGCAGTTTGCGCCAGCAAGCTTGGTTTCCACGCGTGCGCCCTTGGCTGAATTTCGGCGGATGATGGTCATCCCGCACGAAGACGAACTACGAGGTCACAAGGAAAAGACCGGCACTTGGCCGGTCTTTTCATCACGAGTTGCGTTGCTTATTTACGGCGACGCTGCGTTTTCATGCCCATCCACCCCACAAGCATCAGCAATGCGAGCAGGAACTTCAGGTCGAGTGTTGGTACCGGTTGCGGATCAACACTTTGAATTGCAGGTATCGTGATCGTCACAATGGCCGTATCGCAGACCGTTGGTGCGGCTTGTGCACAGATTCGGTATTCCACCGTGTAGACGCCCGACGGCGTGCCTGGAGGAACAACCAACTGGTTGCTCGGGTTGATCGAAGCCCCAGGTAGCGTCGTATTAACGCCAGGAACAATCACCGGTGCGGTTACGCCCGTGGCGCTGACGCTTGGGCTGGTTGTGGTCCCCAGCTGATCGTTTTGGAGCAGCGTGACGACACCACCAATCGCGGACGGAAGCACTGCACTGTCATTGATGGCGTCAATCACGATGGTGATTTGCCCGCTCGGCGAAACACCCTGAACAATGTTGTTTAGTGGGTCCGAGTCGTTCTGCGCATTGGTGATGCCCGTGAACTGAACCGTTTGTGGTGGCGTGTCGCTACCGCCGAGCGTGCCAGGCGCGGTGTAACTGAACGTGCAGGTGATTGCGTTGCCCGCGCCGAGAACAGCTGGGTTACTTGGCGAACATGAGAGTCCGCTAACCGTGCCAACACTCACCGACACCGAGCATGATGGCGAGAGCGCAAGGTTCGGTCCAAGGTTCGTACAGACGAGCTGTAAACCACTATACGTTTGACCTGGCGCGACCGAGATTGGGAGCGAGCCCGAACCAGACGTCGGGAAGGTTGCGCCCATATCAGCAGCACCCGCAGACACGGTGATGGTGGCCACCGCGGTATCGCACGCTGCCGTCGGGTTGGTCGAGCAGATTTGATACGGCACGGTGTACACACCTGGCACAGCGTTCGCTGGAACATTTACCAAGCCTGTCGCTGGATCAAGCGTGAGTGGCGTGCCAAACGCTGGCGCGGTTGCACCAGGCAGTTGCGCGATCGTAACGTTTCCAGCCATACCTACGGTCGCGCCGGCGGCGCCATTTGTGTCGTTAAGCAGCAAGTTAACCACGCCGCCAGAGGCGCCGATGTTGACCGTCTCATTGACAGCATCCACGATTGCAACCGTTTCGCTATCTCCGTTGTTAGTTTGCAGCGGAGCCGGCTCGTTCGTCGCGCCCGTCGTGCTCGTCACCACAACACTCGTTGCAGCCACATCGCCCGGCGCACCTGGATTACCCGGCGCGGTTACGGCGATCGGGCAGGTAATCGTTCCGTTCGGCGCGAGAGATGTTAGGGTGCTACCCGAGCTCGCCACACATGCGCCCGTGATCACCGCCGTCGCACCAGGCACTGCCGTGGCAACCGTACACGTTGGGTTAGACGCCGTGAATGGCCCCGCATTTGTACAGACCACTGAGCCATTCACCGTAGTGCCCGGCCCCATCGACGCAGGCAAACCAATGATTTGCGAAGTCATATCCGCGGAAGTGTCGTCCACCGTAATGGTCACCGTCGCACGATCGCACGTAGCGACTGGCGTCGTTGCAGGCACGCTGCACAAGTCGTAAACCACGGTGTACACCCCTGGAGTAGACCCGGCCGGCACGTTCATGATTCCCGTCGCTGGATTCAGGCTGAGCGCCGTACCACCTGCAGGCGCGGTGCTGCTGATTTGAGCGATGGTATTAGTGCCGCCTGAGCCAACTGTCGGCGCGGCAGTCCCGTTTTGATCGTTAATCAGAACGTTTACCGAGCCACCAGCGAGAGAGCCGAACGTACCAGTGTCATTGAGCGCATCAATGATCACCACGCTCGCGGAAGACGCGTTGTTTGTCTGCTGCTGCGCGTTTTCATTGGTTGCGCTAGTGCTGCCGACAAGCGCGATGGACGTCGGTGTGACTTCGCTCAACGCGCCTGCGTTCAGAGGTGCGGTCACAGAGATCGGGCAGCTAATCGTGTTGTTAGGCGCAACCGCAGACAACGGCACGGCTAGCGGCAGCGCTGGCGTACAGCTCCCAGAAATCACAACCGATGCACCTGGTGTGGTGGTGCTCACGGTACAAGTTGGGTTGGAAGCCGAACCCGGACCGTTGTTTGTACACACGAGGTTACCGCTGACGGTTTGTCCTGGTGCAATTGACGGTGGCAAGCCCGTGATCGCAGACGTCATGTCCGCTGTCGTGTCGTTAACCGTGATCGTCGCGATCGCGCGGTCACATGCGGCAGAGACTGACTGCGAGCAGATCTCGTACTCCACGGTGTAGCTGCCCGGTGCCGTCCCTGCCGGAACGTTGATCGCACCCGCCACGATTGTTGCGCCCGGTAGGGTCGTGTTCGCGCCAGCGACAATGGTAGGAGCAAGGATTCCGCCCATGCCGATTACCGGTGCGCTCACCGCGCTACCGAGTCGATCATTCGCAAGAATAATCACGGTTCCGCCAGCCACCGAGCCGACCGTCGCGGCGTCATTGATTGCGTCAACGATTGCGAGAGTCCCGGTGCTCGTATTGTTGTTCGTGCTACCTGGCGACTCGTTCGTTGCCGTCGTGTTCCCATCGATGACAAGAATCGTCGCGGGTTCATCAGCCCCGCCACGGACGCCGGGCGCTGTTACGCTCAACGCGCACGTCAGTGTTCCGCCGGGCAACAAGCTGGCGGCAGTGCTGCCGGCGCTCGGCGTGCATACACCGACACTTACGATCGCGCCTGGCGTTACGGTCGTCGCCGTGCAGAACACTGCAGTAGCCGCGATTGCACCGTTGTTAGTACACACAACCTCACCGATCGCGGACTGTCCCGGGCCAATCAATGCAGGCGCTGTAACAGCACTTACAACATCAACCGTCGTGTTAGCTACCGTAACACTCGCAATCGCACGGTCACAAGCAAGAGGCGTTGTGTCGGGATCCGAACAGATTTCGTACTCAACGGTGTAAGTGCCAGGTGGCGTGCCTGCTGGAACGCGAATCTGGTTCGTAGCAGCATCAATAGTGGCTGTGAGCAGCGTCGTATTCGGACCAACCACGATCGTAGGAGGCTTGATTCCGTTGGCTCCAACAGTCGGTCCGACTGTTGCGCCGAATTGATCGTTGGCAAGGATCGCGACGAGACCGCCAGCAACAGAGCCTACGCTTCCGGCGTCGTTCAACGCGTCAATGATCGCCACACTGCCCGTGGTGCTGTTATTCGCCGTGTTGTTGTCGTTGGCCGCACCCGTCGTGCCGTTGACACCCACGCTCGTCTGCGTGGTGTCCCCACCACCGGCCGTACCCGGCATCGTCACCGTGAGCGGACAGCTAATCGTGCCACCCGCCGCAAGACTCGCCACAGGCAACGCTGGCGTACACACACCCACTACAACCGTTGCACCCGCAGGCGTACCCGCCGCTGCCGCACACGTCGGCGTCGTCGCCGCCGCTCCACCCGCCGCATTCGTGCAAGTCAGCGTGCCAGTGAGCACCGAACCCGGCCCCGCACTCGTCGGCAGACCCGTGATCGAAACACTCATGTCCGCCGCCGGACCCACCACAATCGTGGCCGTCGCCGTGTCACACGCCGCTGGCGTCACCGCCGGGTTCGCACAGATCTGATAGCTCACCGTGTAGGTGCCAGGCACCGCAGTGCTCGGCACCGTGAAGTTGCCCGTCACCGGATCAAACGTCGAACCCGCCGTCGGCGCAACCGTCTGCGTGATCGTCACATTGGCCGTCGTCGCACCCACGCCACCGTTGGTGTCGTTGCCCAGCACATTGACCGTCGTGGCCGTACCAAACGGCGTGCTGCCACTGTCAGCCAACGCATCAATCACGTTGATCGCAGCACTCGTCGCGTTATTCGCCGTGTTGTTGTCGTTGGCCGCACCCGTCGTGCCGTTGACACCCACGCTCGTCTGCGTGGTGTCCCCACCACCGGCCGTACCCGGCATCGTCACCGTGAGCGGACAGCTAATCGTGCCACCCGCCGCAAGACTCGCCACAGGCAACGCTGGCGTACACACACCCACTACAACCGTTGCACCCGCAGGCGTACCCGCCGCTGCCGCACACGTCGGCGTCGTCGCCGCCGCTCCACCCGCCGCATTCGTGCAAGTCAGCGTGCCAGTGAGCACCGAACCCGGCCCCGCACTCGTCGGCAGACCCGTGATCGAAACACTCATGTCCGCATTGGTTGGCGGCTCCGTTACGACGACCGACGACGTGCATCGTGCGGGAAGTGGGCTTACGCAGACAGGGTCGCCACTGGTAACAGTAGCAGTGTTTGTAACATCGCCTCCCGCAGACTTGGTCACGCTAAGAGTAGCGACAAGCTGATTCGCAATCCCTGCGTTAACACCTGCCGCCCTGTTGCAGCTCAGTGTGGCTGGCCCCACAATAGGTGCTGCGGGAGTACAAACCCAACCGGTGCCAGGCGTAACCCCAGTGACTGTAATGCCGGCGGGCAGTGTGTCAGTGACTACAGTATTGGGGAGCGAAGGTCCGGAACCGTTGTTGCTCACGCGCAGCGTGTAGGTAAAGTTTGTACCTGCCCCAGCTACCGCAACGCTGGCTGTCTTGGCGACAACTAATTCAGGTAACTCGGTGATCTCGAGTTCGGGCTGCAGATTGTCGTTACCAGTGGTGTTTTGGAACGATAGAAAACTGCTAATGATCTGGACGTTGATGTTTGTTATTTCGGGACCTGACGTCAAAGCGTTCGCGTTGTAGGTCAGGCGAATTTGACCGCCGCCAAATGGCGCAATTGAGACGTTGTTGATACCCCTCCAACAGTCGTCATCGCCAGGGCCAGGAGCGGTCCACGTGAATGCCGAAGCAAACGCACCAACAGGAGCACCAGCTGAGGTGTAGAAGTTAAACGCAGGACAAATCGCAAGCTCCACCGATCCGACTGGAATTGCTGTGGACCCCGAATTGGAAAACGTGAAGCGCAGCTCAGAGGTGGTACCTATCACCGTGCGAATCGGAAAAAAGGCAGCAGTCGATAGAGCCGGATCTGCCGACTGAGCGCGCGCCGCGCCCGGACTCAACACAAACGCGAGCGCAATCGCAGCAATCCCAGCAGATCGCGCGAGCAAACTGCAGCACGATTCCGTAATGTTGAATGTGAAATTTTTAATGGTCAACATGGTTCGTACCGATCTGCTTAACGTTGTACCGACGTGAGAAGCACAACAACGTTGTTGTCTATGCGTACTTCACCGCCCGAATTTGAAACAATGTTGGCGGTGATAGCCCCCTTGCCCCCCGCATCCCGAGCGGTTGCGCGAATTACGATTCGGCTCAGATAGTTCTGCGCTGCACCGATACTCAAACCAGGTCTTAACTCGAACAACAACCCGGTGCCCGAAGGTGCAGCGGTCCAATCAACGTTGTTCACTGCCGGGCTGCCTGAGAGCAACACCGCATTGGTCGCGTTACCGTCAAACGTGTAGTCGTCGAACGCGACCCCGTTGGGCTGAGGCACAAAGAACTGGACGGTTCCGGTCGTACCGACCAAATTTATGTCGCGAATGTTTATGATGAACTCACGTGTCTGACCGACGACGAACGACGTGCTGCCGAACGTGAACGTTGGGTTGAGGTCAGGTGGCGTTGCGTTGGTCACCGTCGAGGTGCCCGTACAACGCGTCGGCAGCGGTGCTACGCACCCTGGATCACCGGTCGTCGCGCTGGCTGTATTGGTCACACTCGTCGTACCGGTCTTGGTCACCGTCAAGGTCACCACGGTCGCATTCACCGCACCCGCCGCAACACCCGCCGTCGACACACAGCTCACCGTGCTCGTCGTGCCATTTCCCACCAACGGGAACGCTGAACTCGGGGTACAAGTAAAGCCCGTGCCGTTCGCGATGGCCGTCACCGTCACCCCCGTCGGAATCGTGTCAACAATCGTGGTCGGGTTGGTGCTAGCCGCCGAGCCTGCGTTGGCAACTTGGACGGTAAACGTAAACGAGGCGTTCTGTGCTGCGCTTGCAACGCTCGCACTCTTGGTCAGCGTGAGCGCCGGCGAATTCAACGGCGTGTTGGTCGTGCTCGAACAACGCGCAGGCGGCGTGGCTTGCGAACACCCAGGATCGCCCCCACCACTCACCGTGGCCGTGTTCACCACCGGATTGGCCGCCGAGGCCGTCGGCGTCACAGGAATGATGAACGCCGTCGTGGCATTCACCGCCAACCCCGAAGCAATCGTACAGGTGACCACCTGGCCCGACGCCGTACACCCCGCAGGCAGCGTACCAATCGTCAAACCCGCAGGAATCGTGTCACTCACCGTGGCCGCAGCCGTCGTCGCCTGAGTCCCCGTGTTCTGAACACTCAAGGTGTAGCTCGCCGCCGTCCCCACCACGAAACTCGCCGCAGAGGCACTCTTCGTAATCGTCAACGCAGGACTGTTCACCGTCGTCGTAATCGATGGATTACAACGCGCAGGCAGCGTCCCCGTGCCCGTCGGACACCCAGGATCCCCACCCCCACGAACACTCGCCGTATTGATCACACTCGGCACCGCCGCCGCCGTCGGCGTCACCGGTATCGTGAACGAGGCCGTATTACCAGGCCCAGGCGCCGCCGCAAGCCCCGCCGCCACCGTACAGGTCACCGTCTGGCCCGACGCCGTACACCCCGCAGGCAACGTACCAATCGTCAAACTCGCAGGAATCACATCCACAATCGTCGACACCGCCGTCGTCGCCGCCGTCCCCGTATTGGTCAGCGTCAACGTGTAGCTCGCCGCTACCCCAACACTAAACGTCGCAGACGACGAAGTCTTCGCCAAACTCAACGCCGGCGAATTCAACGGCGTGTTGGTCGTGCTCGAACAACGCGCAGGCGGCGTGGCTTGCGAACACCCAGGATCGCCCCCACCACTCACCGTGGCCGTGTTCACCACCGGATTGGCCGCCGAGGCCGTCGGCGTCACAGGAATGATGAACGCCGTCGTGGCATTCACCGCCAACCCCGAAGCAATCGTACAGGTGACCACCTGGCCCGACGCCGTACACCCCGCAGGCAGCGTACCAATCGTCAAACCCGCAGGAATCGTGTCACTCACCGTGGCCGCAGCCGTCGTCGCCTGAGTCCCCGTGTTCTGAACACTCAAGGTGTAGCTCGCCGCCGTCCCCACCACGAAACTCGCCGCAGAGGCACTCTTCGTAATCGTCAACGCAGGACTGTTCACCGTCGTCGTAATCGATGGATTACAACGCGCAGGCAGCGTCCCCGTGCCCGTCGGACACCCAGGATCCCCACCCCCACGAACACTCGCCGTATTGATCACACTCGGCACCGCCGCCGCCGTCGGCGTCACCGGTATCGTGAACGAGGCCGTATTACCAGGCCCAGGCGCCGCCGCAAGCCCCGCCGCCACCGTACAGGTCACCGTCTGGCCCGACGCCGTACACCCCGCAGGCAACGTACCAATCGTCAAACTCGCAGGAATCACATCCACAATCGTCGACACCGCCGTCGTCGCCGCCGTCCCCGTATTGGTCAGCGTCAACGTGTAGCTCGCCGCTACCCCAACACTAAACGTCGCAGACGACGAAGTCTTCGCCAATTGGAGACTCGGAAGCTGGGCCGGGATGTCGGAGCAACCAGGATCACTGCTTGTGGACGAACCTGTGATCGCGGCGGTATTGAACGCACCATTATTAGGCGTAGCGCCAGAACACGTGAGGTTCGTTGCGTTTCCGGCGACGGTAAACGTGATTTCAATCGTGTACGTGTGTGTGGCGCCCGCGGCAATCGCTAATGCCGTAGTGCTAATTTGCTGGGCCGTGTTGTTCGTCGGATTAGCACGCGGGAATGCGGGTGCAGCGAGCGCTCCGCCGACTGTAGTTGCGTTGATTGAATTGAGCGCTATCCCAGTGGTCGGGAACGCTGGAGTGTCACTTAGGGTGTAGGTACCCGCCGAGCCACCCGTGTTTTGAACTGTAACTGTGTACGTTGCGCGCAGTTGGTTACCGGCGACTGTCACAATGGCAGGATCACTTTTGGCCACGCTCACAACGGGTAAACAATCAAACCCTGGATTCCCTGGGGGTTGAGAAGTAAGGACCGCTGACAGCCCTCCGTCTCCGTTGGTACCGAGACAAGCGCCGCCGTCGATGTGGTTGCCGCGCGTACCGCCGGTGAGTAGAGCGCTTGCAGGGGCGGTAGCACCAAGGTATCGAATCACACCTCCCGAACCGCCGCCGCCTGCGCTACCGCAGTGACCTGTCGTGTTCGTACCGTTGAAATTGAAGTTACCGCCGTTTCCGCCCAGAGCAGTAGCGTTGATACGTGCTGTGTGCGCAGCGGTCCCAACGCGCAAAATGACGGAGCCACCCGCGCCGCCACCGCCGGTGCCTTCTGCATCAGCGTCGACGCCATTGCCGCCATTGGCAACGAAGTTGCCATTCTGCCCAGCCGCGACGCTCCCCGAGCTGAAGAAAATAATGCCGCCGCCTACACCGCCAGGGCCTTCTTCTGCGGGCTCTAGTCCACCGCCGTTTGCGTCACCTGCACCACCGCCGCCACCCATGATCATGCGGCCAGCGGTCGTGAACGGCGCGCCACCAAACCCGCCAACATCTCGCGAATTTCCGACTCCCCCGTTCGCGGCACTGACTATAAAGGTCGTGCCTGTCTCACCCGAATAAGTAGCGCCACCACGCCCACCGATACCGCCGTTGGCACCGCCACCGCCTCCGGAGTTGTGGCCGATACCACCGCCACCCGCGTTGCCCGGAGCACCGCGGCCGTAGTCGCCCCCCGGATAGCCTTGCGTGGCGGAAACCACAACGGACGCGGTTCCGTCCCAAACATGACGCGGCGTACCCGCGATACCTTCGCCTTTCGTTGTGTCGGTAGTGGAGCCGATGGCACCTGCCGCCGCCACATATTGTGTGGATCCGTCAACCGTTCCGCCATTGTCCCCGTAACCGCCGCGGAATCCAATCGCCGATGCATTAATGTGAGTTCCTGTCCCAGTAAAGGTCGTGAGGCCTGAGACATCGATTGCTACCACGCCGCCGGTTTCTCCGTTCCAAGTGGCGCCGGTAACCGGCGTGGCCGATGCGATCGTCGCTGACGCATACTGCGGGACCAAAACCACTTGGTAACGATACCGCCCCACTGTAGCTGTCGGATCGCTGCGTTGGTAGGAGTTCGTGAGCGCGTTGGCCAGTGAAATCACGCCCGTCGTACCGTTGTAGGCGGAGACACGTGCAAACTCGTAGGTACCGGCGAGTGGGGTGCCGGTCACGCCGCGCGCTACCTGCGCGCCCGTTGCCGCGCTCGTTCCGGTAATTTCCGCTGCAGTACCAGCGCCGTCGCCGTATCGTGTGTCGTTGTTGAAATCGATCGTCGCGCCCTGCATCTGCACAATCAGTACAAGTGCGCCAACGGTCGGGGTGGCGCCGGCACCACGAATACTGGCCGCCGCAGTGTTGATCGTGACAGCGGAAGTGCCTTGCGCACTGTTTCCGGTGGGCTCGTAATACGTGTTGACGATGCCAGAAATCGTTCCGGTGCCGCTCGATCCCGGTACGCCGCACACCTGTGCTGACACGTCAAAAGCCGCCAAGCCGATGACTGGAAGCACACAACGAAATGCGCGGTTGAAAAAAGTCTTCACCGCGCCACCAAAACGCACTGTCGCCATATAGATCCCTAACCCCAGAGAGTGCGATTGCCCGCTTGTTTTATACGAACAGATCACAAAAGTTACCGCGAGTGTAACAACTACGCCGAAACTATGCGCGATTTTTTTCCCATATAAATCAAGAGCTTATGACATTTGCATAGATAGTAAAGCGCTCCTGGAATAGGTTCAGACTTTACTGACAAATTTTGTCAAGCATTCAGTGACCGTTGCTAACCCTGCGCGCTAGTAAACGCGGATGGGCGGTCGAAAGAGCGAGTCGAGCGGCATTGCGTTTCTCAAATGGGCCCTTCCGCGTACTATCTAATACGAAATTGACTTATTTCGTCACTTTCCCAAATGCTGCATATCCCCGAATCGTTCGCCGCTGTGACTGATGCATCGACGCAACAGTCCGTGCGCTACCTTGATTTCATCTCAAACCGGCTAGTGTTGTGCGCTGTGACTGGCGAGTTGGGACGAGTAAGTAACGCCCTCGCTGCGCGCGAAGTAGCGCTCGGAACTTGGCAATCGTCCACCTGGATCGCTCGACAATTTGACGAAGCGGCGATTCTCGCTGACGACCACAAAAGTCTGGGCCTTCGCGCACTTTTTGGAAAACTCGATAACGATTCGGTCGCTATCGCAAGCCTCGGATTGCAGCTCCTCGAATGGGATAGAACACACCAGCATTGTGGCGCCTGCGGCACGCCGACCACGCGCGAGCGGCACGAGCGTGCTAGGCGATGCCCCGCGTGCGGGCACACATCGTATCCGCGAATTTCGCCCGCGATGATGTGTTTGGTGACTCACGGCAACCAAATCCTACTCGCGCGTAACGCGAATTTTCCTCCGGGCAGATACAGTGCGCTGGCGGGCTTCCTCGAAGCGGGTGAATCCGTGGAAGACGCGGTACATCGGGAAGTTCGCGAAGAAGTTGGCATCGAAGTCCGCAATCTGCGTTACTTCGCATCGCAGTCATGGCCGTTCCCGCATAGCCTGATGATTGCGTTCACCGCTGAATACGCGAGCGGAGAATTGAAACCTAACGGCACAGAGATTGTCGATGCCATCTGGTGTGATCGCGAGACACTTCCCGAATTGCCGCCCGAGGTATCCATTGCTCGCGCGTTGATTGATCACACGCTCTCTACATTGGGTACATAAGACGCCACAGAGTGAACGCAAAATCCCGCCAAATGCGATTAAGAGCGAAAGCTAGAATCCCAGGTCTATGAGATCGAGGGTGACCGAGGATTTACGAGATGCCGATGTTCGAAAGCAAACCTAACCCAACCACTGCTCCGTTTTGGGCGCTGAAGCGAGTCGTACTCGGCCTGGCGCTACTCGGTTTTACGCAGTTAACTAGCGCGCAGCCAGCCGAGCTTCAAGACGCCAACCGACTATTAAAGGCAGGCCAAGCGCAGCAAGCGCTGGATCGCGCTAACGGTTTCTTGAACGCAAAACCCAAGGACGCGGTAGGGCGTTTCATCAAGGGCCTCGCGCAATCGGAGCTCGGGCGGACGAATGACGCAATCGCAACGTTTCAGTCACTTACCGAGGATTTCCCCGAACTCCCAGAGCCGTACAACAATTTAGCGGTGCTCTACAGCTCTAAAGGTCAGTTTGAAAAGGCGCGGGTCGCCCTAGAACTCGCGATCCAAACGCATCCTAGCTACGCCACGGCGCACGAAAATCTGGGCGATATCTACGCAAAGCTCGCAAGCCAGGCCTACGATAAAGCGCTGCAGCTCGACAAAAGCAACAACGCGGCAGCGACAAAGCTCAATCTTGTAAAAGACCTTTTCTCTACTTCTCCCCGCGCTTTGACGGCCCCACGGGCAAATGTAGCCACCGCGACTACTCCAGTAACTGCCGTCGCGTCGGCAGCCACTAAAGCTTCAACGCCACCGGCGGCTACACCACCTGCCGCGCCGGCTCCGACTGCAAAGTCAGCGGCCTCTACGCCAGCGGCCGCAGCAGCGACAGCGCCCGCGCCCGCGCCCGCGACAACGACCATCCCGGCTGCCGATCCGAAACAAGACGTTCTCGCCGCCGTCACCCGTTGGGCGCGCGCGTGGTCCTCGCGAAACGCCGACGGGTATCTCGCGGCCTACTCAAAATCGTTTGATCCCGAAGGGTCACAATCGCGAGCGGCTTGGGCCGCGGCGCGCCGCGAGCGAGTGACGACACCAAAGCGCATCAACGTTGAGGTGATCGAGCCTTCAGTTCAAATCGTGTCGTCTAACGAAGTACGCGTTGTTTTCCGCCAGAACTATGCCTCCGACACACTCAACGCGAAGTCACGAAAAACGCTCGTGCTAGTGCGCGAAGACGGCGAGTGGAAAATCTCGCGCGAGCGTTCGGGCTAATGCTCGGGCGGGCGCGCATGCATTGATCCTCTAATGCAAACATCGCTTATCGCACCGCTCCGCAACGTCGGGGCAGCCTCTAGCCGCCACCTTCGGATCGCGGGGCAGGCGCTTGCTTTGGCGACGCTGATCGGTGCACAAGCATTCAGTGGCACAGGCATCGCGCTCAATGCACAAAACGATATTGAGGCGCTTGTCGTGAAGGCGCTGCGAGAAGTTCGCGCGGCGCAACTCGAACAAGCCAGCAAAACCGTTTCGCAAATTCTTGAACGCGCACCGAACTACCGTCTCGCGCACCTCATCCAAGGAGATTTGCTACTGGCGCGCTCCCGCCCGCTGCAAGCCTTCGGTAACGCCACACCTGAGCCGAGCGAATCACTGCAAGGGCTTCGTGCCGAGGCCTTGGCGCGGCTGCAGCGCGCGCAAGAAGCAATCCCCGCTGACCGCGTTCCGGCTAATTTCTGGCGCGTTCCCGTAACGGCCGCGCACGCGATGGCGCTCGATGTGGACCGCTCGCGGCTCTATGTCTTCGAAAATCGCGGTGGGCAGCTCCATCGTATCGCTGATTTCTACGCCACGATCGGAAAAGAAGGTAGCGGCAAAGCGAAAGAAGGCGATCAACGAACGCCGATTGGTGCGTACTTCCTGCAAGCCGCGATTCCTCGTCAGAAGCTTACTGATTTTTACGGCGCTGGCGCCTACCCGCTTGATTATCCGAACGACTTTGATCGGCGGCTCAATCGCAGCGGCTACGGTATTTGGTTGCACGGCGTTGGCAGCGATACGTTCGCTCGCGCGCCCCGAGCAAGCGACGGCTGTATCGTCGTATCCAATCCTGATCTCAAGTTGATCGAGCGCTTCATCGTGCCGGGCCGCACGCCAATTGTCGTTGCGCAATCAATCGAATGGATTGACCGCAACCAGGCGCAGCGGCAGTCGCAAGGCGTCCTCACCGCGTTTGAGCGCTGGCGCGGCGATATGCAATCGCTCAACGTCGCGAAATATCTTGAGCATTACGGCCCTGCATTCAGTGCCGACGGCATTGACTTTCGCGGCTGGGAAGCGCAACGTCGTCAGCTCTTCTCGCGCACCGAATGGGCACAAGTTGAAGTCAGCAATGTTTCGGCCATGCAGTATCCCGGAACGCGCGATATTGCGTTAGTAACGTTCGACCAAGCTTACAAAAGCAGCAGATTCAATTCACAACTTAAAAAACGCCAGCTCTGGCAGCTTGCTGCCGACGGTCGCTGGAAAATTATCTTTGAAGGACACACGCAGTCATGAACCCAAGCATCACACTTTTCCGCCGCGCAATGATTGCCGGGCTCTTTGGCATGCTCGCGACGGGCATCGTATCGGCGCAAGATAAAGCAGCACCGAAGGCAGCTGAAAAGGCACCAATGAAGGCTGTGGCAAGCGCGACGAAACCGCAAGTTGAAATGCGAACCAGCGCGGGCACCATTGTCATTGAGCTAGATCCAGCCGCCGCGCCAAAATCAGTCGAAAACTTCCTCGAGTATGTGAAGTCCGGTTTCTACGAAGGAACGGTGTTTCATCGTGTCATCAAAGGATTCATGATCCAGGGCGGTGGATTTGACAAAGCGATGACTCAGAAGCCGACCCGCGATGCGATCCAAAACGAGGCGGAGGCTGCGCTGAAGGCAGGACTTAAGAATGACCGCGGCACCATCGCGATGGCACGAACCAACGCGCCTCATTCTGCGACCGCCCAATTCTTCATCAACCATGTTAACAACGACCGACTTACCCACCCGTCTTTCGACGGCTGGGGCTACGCGGTCTTTGGCAAAGTAGTGAGCGGAATGGACGTGGTAGACAAAATCGCTGAGATGCCAGTAGCGAACAACGGCCCTCACCAGAACGTGCCTACAACCGCGGTCGTGATCGAGAAGGTCACGCTGAAAAAGTAACCATCATTGCCGATTTTTCGAACGAAAAGGCGCGAGACATCGCGCCTTTTTTGTTGCCGACCGGAATCGGCGAAAATTCCAAGGGTCAGATAACCATTTTCACTACAGAGGCTCACTCATGGCAACCGTAAAGCTTTCCACCAATCACGGTGACATCACGCTCGACATTGACGAAGTCGGCGCTCCCAAAACCGCAGCAAACTTTCTTCAGTATGTGCGTGATGGGCATTACAACGGCACGATCTTTCACCGCGTAATCAAAGACTTCATGATTCAAGGCGGCGGTTTCGAACCGGGCATGAAGCAAAAAAGCGTGCGCGCCGCCATTGAGCATGAAGGCCAGGTGACCAGTGCATCGGGCTTGAAAAATGTGCGCGGCACTCTGGCGATGGCACGCACCAACGATCCGCACTCAGCCACAGCTCAGTTTTTCATCAATACCGTTGATAACGGCTTCCTCGATTTCAAAGCACCGAGTGGGCAAAACTGGGGCTACGCCGTGTTCGGCAAAGTAAGTGGCGGAATGGATGTTGTCGAGAAGATTCGCGAAGTTGCGACCGGTCAATCAGGCTTTCACGGCGATGTGCCACGTCAAGACGTCGTGATCAACAGCGCTGTCATCGTCTAAGCGAGCAAGCGGACCACGCGTTTTCTACGAGGCAATCCTTCGCAGAAAACGCGGCGCACATGCGAATACTCTTCATCTCCGACTTGCACCTTAAAGAGAGCGACGCCGCCACCACGGCTCGCTTCCGAACCTTCATGCGCGAGAGCGCACGCGGAGCGGATCAACTCTACGTGATGGGCGATCTGTTCCACGCGTGGTTAGGCGATGCACAACTCGCTTACGATGAGTATGCGCGGTCAATCGTGGCAGAGTTCGCCCAATTGAATCAGGGCAAGACGAAGATTTTCTTCATTCACGGTAATCGTGATTTCATGCTTGGTGCCCAATTCGCTCAAGCATGTGGCGGCGAAATGTGGCCTGAGCAGAACATCATCCAACTCGGCAACGAACGCGCACTGATTCTGCACGGCGATGAGCTTTGTACGGATGACGTCCGTTATCAGCGCGCTCGCCGCATTTTGCGATCCCGCGCGTTCAAGGCGTTTGGCAATCGCCTCCCGCAGTGGGTACGAAGAGAGATCGCCGCGCGCTTGCGCCGCGCGAGCAAAGCACACAAAGCGGGGAGCGCCTTGATGCTGCTCGACGCCAATCGCGACGCCATCAACGCCACGTTCGCACGCCACGACGTGCAGCTCATGATTCACGGCCACACCCACCGCCCGACTGACGAAACACGCACAGTGAACGGACGCTCGCTGCGGCGCATCGTACTTTCAGACTGGCAGCAGGATTTTGGCTATCTGGAATGGATCGACGGCGAATTCTTTGTGCGCCCCTGGGCAAGCACGCCGGTCAGCGCCAGCGCGTAGCGCACAAATATCTGCGGCCTCGCTGCCATAAGCCGCGCTCAGAACGCTAGCTCGGCACGTTCAAAAAGACGCGCAACAGCAACGCCTCGCCACAGCTTGCCACGTGCTCCGCGATTGCACGAACCTGGCCCGCAGGGCGCAGTGCAGCGCCCCTGGATTCGTGCCTATAATCCGCTGAAAACGGGGATGTAGCTCAGCTGGGAGAGCGTCGCGTTCGCAATGCGAAGGTCGGGAGTTCGATCCTCCTCATCTCCACCAATCGGCTTTTCAATGTCCGGGGGACATTGAAAAGCCGATTGGGTCAAATTCAAATCCATCCAAAGTGAACTGAGCAGTCCGCGCGAAGAACGCGCCAACGCTTCACTTCCATCCCAAGCCGATTGCAACGTGACTTTCGCGGGCTTGCGAGCAAGCCAAATCGCGAGCGCGGAGGCGCGAGCGATCCTATCCCTCGCGCCTCCGCGCTCAGGATTTGATCGGTTCGCTTCACTCAAGAACGCCACGCTTCAATTACGACCGCGCAAAGCCACCCACCCATCTCTTCGACGTCTCGCAAATCACAGAGTTTGTAGACTTCAATTGCGCGCTGACAAAGTTAAACGCGTGCGATCAACCTGCGTCCCGTTAAAGCCGAAAACCTCGTGACCCACGCCCCGTCCAGCATTGTTCGTCACCACGCGCAGATCGCTTATGCGGTTGCTCGCGCGACCGCTCGATCACGCCCACCGATCGTCTTCCTCCACGGTCTCGCAAGTAACCGCACGCGCTGGACGGAATTTATCCGCGAGACTTCGCTCAAGGCGCGACATGACTTGATCACGGTCGACCTACGCGGTCACGGCGAATCCATCACTCGGCGGAGGTTTTCACTCGAGGATTGGTCGGCGGATATCGCCGCGATCCTGGATCAGGAAAAGGCGAGCCAGGCAATCGTCGTGGGGCACAGTATGGGCGCGCAGGCGGCGCTCTATTTCGGCGCGGCGCGTCCGGACAATTTGGCAGGGCTCGTTTTGATTGATCCGGTATTTCGCGAAGCAATCTTGCCTGCAAAGCGCAGTTTTGTTCGCAACGGGCCGCTGTATTCCTGGGCCGCCTCCGCGATTCGTGCATTGAATGCCGTGGGAATCCATCGCGGCGCACTGCCGCCGCTTGACTTACACGCGCTTGATTTGAAAGCGCGCGAGGCGCTCGCCTCTCCTGAGCCCGATGCTGTAGAAAAATTCGTCGCGCAATATAGCTCCGCAAAGGCGGATTTGAAACACATTCCACACGCGAATTATTTGCAAGACATGGTGGAGATGTTTCGTGCGCTGCCGCCGCTCGATGTGATTTCGTGCCCCGTGCTCGCACTGCGTTCAACAGTGGCGGGCAATCAAGATGATGCAATCGTTGCGGCACGACTGCGAGAAATGCCGCGTGTCACGATTCAACCGATCGATTGCCATCATTGGCCGCTGACTGAGCAGCCTGTCGAGGTGCGCACGGCGATTGAGCGCTGGATTGAAACTGAGATTTCCCAATGACGCCTCAATTTACGCACGACGAGCTTCGTCGGATCGAAGAGATTTCGCAGAACGCATCGCGCCCCGAACGCGGCGTGATGCTCGACGGGTGGAGCGTGGGTTTGTCGCCCTCAAAAGCGAAGCGATCGCGTTGCGTGAATGCGTTTTACCCAAGCGTGCGCCCGTTCGAGACGAATTTGCGAGAGACGCTTGCGCTCTATCAACACGTCGACTTGCCGTGCATTTTTCGACTCACGCCGTTCGTGAACGACCAAACTTTGGATGATCGATTGGCTGCGCGCGGAGCGCCGAGTTTTGATCGGACAGCTGTACAAGCTATGAAGCTCTTGCCCACGTTTTGTTTGGGCAACCGTAATAAAAATATCAGTATTGACGTAGACATAAAAACTAGTACTAGCCCCGATGCAATAGGGTCAATCGTTCAAGGGCTGCGTGGCGACACGAACGATGAAATCACCGCATTGGTGAGCCGCTGGAAAGCGCTTCCGCTCGCGCTCACCTCATTTACCGCAGTCGATAGAAACTCAGGCGCGCGCCTGGCGCATGTGCTCACCATTCGCGACGGCGACGTGATCGGCGTATTCGACGTAATCACGTCTGCCGCGCATCGCGGGCGCGGGCTCGCGTCGCGCGTGCTTGAATGCGCACTCGCGAACGCACAAGTCAACGGAGCGCAAATAGCGTATTTGCAAGTTGTCGAGTCAAACCCAGCAAAGCGCGTTTATGAACGGCTTGGCTTTCGTACGGTTTATCACTATTGGTATCGACAGCTGAGCGACGAGTAAACAGCCAATAAAACCAGATTGTTTTCACCATGACCAACGCGCCGCACATTCCACTCAATTTCACCTTTCGTTCAATTGCCGAAATTGATTCGCGGGCGAGTGCGTTCGCGGAACAGATGGCAAGTCGCCGAACTGTGCGAGATTTCTCGCCCACGCCGGTGCCGCGTTCGGTGATTGAGTCGGTGTTGCGAACTGCACGCTCAGCGCCTTCAGGTGCGAATCAACAGCCGTGGCATTTCGTTGCGGTGAGCAATGCCGAGATCAAGCAAAAAATTCGTACCGCCGCTGAGCGCGAAGAGTACGAGTTCTATGTGAACAAACGCGCTGGCGATGAGTGGTTGGGGGCGCTTTCCCATTTGGGCACAGATCACCACAAACCCTTCCTGGAGACCGCGCCGTGGCTCATCGTGGTGTTCGGCGCGCGCTACGGAATCGATGCCAACGGCGAGCGCGTGAAACACTATTACACGCCAGAAAGCGTGGGGATTTCAATGGGCATGCTCATCACCGCCGTACACCAGGCAGGACTCGCCTCGCTCACGCATACACCCGCGCCGATGAAGTTTCTCAACGAAATTTTGAATCGCCCGGACAATGAATCGCCGTATCTGATTTTGGTGGTTGGCTACCCGGCTGAGAATTGTGAAGTGCCCGCAATCTCCCGCAAGCCTGCAACGGAAACCACTAGCTTCATCGAGTAAGCCTCGTCGAAGGCAACGCTACCTCAGCGCCGCCGCCTCCGCAGCGCGAATGCGCTCTTCAGTCACGGGATGCGTGTGCACATACCCTGTTTCGCGATCCCCCTCTTCGCTTCTTAGGCGAGCGGCCTCGGCCTCACGACCGCGCACGACTTGATCAGGATCGGTCATGCACGAAGCTCGCGGCGCTGCTTTAGCAGCGGAGGTTGCGGGGGTATTCTCCGCCGGACTCTCGCTGGATTCGCTAGCTCTGCCTGTTTGGTCGCTTGCATCATCGCTCGACTCTTCGTCGTCTTCAGTGTTGGTTGCGGCGGGTCTAATCGACTGCTTGCGATCTGCATCACGCAGCCGGAAACAATCTTCCATCGTATGAAAACGTCGCATCGCATCAGCAAAATCTTTTGGCGAGCGACCCACTTTTCGTAGTAAATCGAAGGCATAGAGATCGGCCTCTCGCTCGGCATCGCGTGAATACGCAAGCGCGGAAAGAATCACGGGTGCACTGGTTACCAGCGCGGATACGCCCGACACATCGCCCGCGAGCGCGCCCACGATCAACGCACTCGCCGAGCCTGAGAGAAGATGTTTCAGCGAATGTCGGTAATGCACGTGACCGAGCTCGTGCGCGATCACAGCACTCAGCAAGCGCTCATCGCTGCCGAAAAGCGTGACCAAGCCATCGGTGACGACGATCGTGCCGCCCGGGATCGCAAGCGCGTTCGGTGCCATCTTGCGGAATTCAAGCGTCACATGTTCAGCAATTCCGCTTGCCTTGGCAAGGCGGTCAAAGCTTTCGCGAATCGGCGCTTGCTGCTGAGCTGAAAGCGCCGTCGGCTTGAACATGAAAGCATCGAGTGATTTGACCGTTGCTTGCCCAAGAGAAGTCTCCGTTTCTCTTGGAATACGCTCGGCCACCGCCGCCGCGACTTTTGGGATCACCACTTGATAGGCCGCGAAAAGCGCAACGAAGAGCCCGAGCAAAGCAGCCGCCACCGCCCACGGCGCACGCTCGAGCTTTGCCAGCCAGTGCGCGCGAGGATTCAAGCGGAAGGATCGCTCAATCGCTGCATGATCGCTTGTCACCGCAAGTGCGCCGTCTGGGAATTCAAGTCGATAGGGTGTGTTTGCAATTCGATCCGAAACGCGCACTAAATCTTTGGGGACGTGCGCCAAGGCATTACCGTTGAGATCAACCACGGCGAGCGTGAGCGAGCTGAGCTGCAAGCGCACTTCGGTGCGGCGCGCACTTTTACCATCGAAGTACGCAGCGGGAATGCCGCGTGGAGCGGTTGCTGGTGATGTCATCGATTCGTTTGGCGGCGGCAGTCCGTGGGTCGGCGGTGAGGCGTGTGCTGATTCGTTCATAGCGCGATATCCAGCGAAAAGAACTCAGTGGCGGCATCGGCCGTCGCGCTGGTGGGCGGTACTGCGTCAGCAATGATGTCATCGAAGTCGCTGGTCACCGCGAGCGCGGTGGTCTCGACTCGCTGCTTTGCAGTGCGCACCGCCGCCCAGGGAATCGCCAAACCCAGCGAGAAAATCACAGCAAGGCTATTGATGATGTAGAGCTTTGCCATCGCCCAGGTTTTGATATTGCTAAACACGCGCACGTTTGTGGAGATCGTGGTGAGATTAAAGGTAGCGTTGATGAGCCGAGTCTGGGTGAATGCGTACCAGACGAGCCCTGCGCAGGCAAACGGCAGAGCCGCCACCACGCCGATGACAACCGGCAACCATTTCGCTTTCGCCGCAAGCCCGGACGCCATGACACCGCCCAACATCGGCACCATGAGCACAACGGCAACGATGGCGGCGCCGACGTAGAGACCGATGGCGACAAGAATTCCGCGTAAATAAATCGTATAGAACGTTTTGATCCGCGTGGTGCAGGCAATGGGGGCGTGCCCGTAGCGCGAATGGTTCAATACGAGCAGCCGCATCTTGCCGTGAAGATATGGATAGAAAAGGATGAATACGAAATATGCGAGCCCGGCAAGCGCGTTACGGGTGAGAGAGCCACTCTCGTCAAACACGGGCGGATAAAGCACGGCCGAGACTGCGACGAGCCAAATCGGCCACAACGCAACAACCGCATCACGCAGCGTGCCCTCAAATGAAAAGCGCAGATTACGATAGCTCGTGTTGCTCAGATTGAAGCGCAATGAACTCACCACAATCCACGGCGCGATGACCGCAACGAAGAGCGCGACCCAGGGCGCCCAATTCGGATTTATCTCGCCTGTGAACCAATAGACGATGAACGCAGTGCCCGCGATAAGTCGCCCGCGAAGAATGGGCCAGGGATTGGCGTGATAGTCAAAATTCGCGCCGGCTACCCAGGTGTTGCGAAGAAAGAAACGGCGCTTTCGAATCTTCGCCCACGGTGACCAAAGCCCGAGCGTCACGATAACCAAAAACGTATTGACGATCCACACCCGGAAGTATTCGCCCGCAGTCCCGGTGAATTTGAGCGCCTCAACCGTCTCATTCCCGCGCGCCGCCGGGGCGAGCACCATGAGGTTATTTTCCGGATCGAGCTCAGCGCCTTGATCAGCAGTTCGTTCGTTGGAAAAACCCGTGGCGCGCGCTGCACTTTCCGCCGACACGGACAGCGAATGTGAGGGCGAAGGCGGGACGGGGATCAATTCGAGTGGCGCTGTTTCGGGGCTCGCGCCGTCTTTAGAGGAGTCGGGGTTCATCAAAACGTATCTTTGAAGTTCAAGGCAGCGTGTCAAGCCACGGGTTCGAATGTACGCGAGGACCCTGTAGCGGTGCAGACATCAGGTGGCGGGAGCGGTGCGAATGACTCGTTTAGAAACAAAAGATTACCCTACGTATCCCCTTTTTTATATGGGCTAGACGTCTTTTTATCCATAAACCCATATATCGCTATTTCGCCTACTAGCCCATTCATTAAAAGATTTTGCTCTTTTTGCTGATTCAGAATTGCGAATCGTTCATAAAAGTCTCTCACGGCATTGAACCGACCGATGCGCGTCAACGACTCAACCTGTAAGCGCCGCAAATGCGGTGTCGCAATTCACCCAACCTCTAGGAGTCCACCATGAAAAACGCATCGAATTTCAAGAGCATCGCCGCCGCCCTCCTCGCGGGCTGTGTCGCGACCGCCGCACTTGTGAACCCAGCTAGCGCTGAGCTTCCACCACCAGCGACCGGCTACACACCGTTCATTCCAATCGTGTTTCCGATCTTCCCGATCATCAAGCCGCTTCAAGAATCATGCGAGATTCGCGCGAGTGGTACGCCGTTTACTCGCACGGTCACGCGTGACTTCCATGTTTTTGGCTACAACGGATGGTCGATCGATAGCGCGAAACTGCGTTATGTGGCCTACACAACCGGTACCTACAAATACCGTTTGGTGGTTCGCCACACCAATCGCAGCGGCGACATCATCACCAAGTCTGAACTGAAAACACTCAACCTGGTTGCCGGCACGCCCGTGACGTCGACCGCACTATTCGGTAACTCTTACGTGGGTAACGCGTTCAACCTTTCGATCTCTCACGAAGATGTAACCGGCCCCGGCACGCTCTACATGGACGAATCGGCAGGCAGCTGCACGAATACGGCAACCACCGCAGCCGACGGCGGCGCTGAAGGCGGTTTAGGCGATATCGGCTTCGAGATTCGCGGCGATAGCGCCCACGCATTGTCCGAAGTTGTGGAATACCGCGTACTTGCGAACAACAAGTATTTTGTGACCGGACGGACCGCCGAAAAAGCGCTCTTGGACGGAATGCCCGCAAACTTCGTTCGCACCGGGAAGAAATTCAAAGTGCCATCGAAGCTCGTTTACGGAAACACGTCGGATGTGTATCGCTTCTTCGCCCCTGCCGCATCGACGCATGTGTTTGTTGATAAGGCCGATCACGACATGATCGTAGCCATCCCCAGCACGGGGCTAGTAGACGAAGGTGCAGATTTCGCCACTGTGGTTCCTGATGCTGCTGGAACTTGCCCAAGCTGGGCACCGTTGAAGGTCTACCGTAGCTTCCGCAACGCAGCGAACGCGGCTGATCGGAACCATCGCTACACAACGAGCGAAGCTGATTACAACGCAATGACGTTCTCAGGCTGGGCGCCGGAAGGTGTGAAGATGTGTGCGTACAGCCTCTAAGGCGACACGCACTGGGGAAAGCCCGCCACTGGCGGGCTTTTTCTTTTTTACAACTCGCCAACGATTGTGCGTTCGCACATTGACACTGCGCGAACCCAGTTCTAAAAACTGTCGCACTAAAGAAGAAAAAGGGGGAGGCGAACTTTGCGCATTGCGCCAGGTTCGCGTTTGCGTTTTCCGCATCACCTCCCATGCGCACGTGAAGTTTGGCGTGCATCCATCGAGTATTCGTTTGTTTAAACCCAAGCAGGAGAATGTGATGCAGTGGTCAGTGATTCGCTCGAAGTTTTCGGGCAAAGCGGGAATCGGGAAAATCGTTGCGGGCTTAAGCCTCGCGGCAGTGACAGTGGGCGCAACGGTTGCAATCGCTACCAACTACACGCTCTGGATCAACGGGCGAACCGGCGGCGGGCAGATCGGCAACTACAGCGATTTCAGTTACTGGGGCCCTGCATCAACGGCTGCGGGCGTGAACAAAAAAGCAGTGAACTGGGACGGCTACAACTCGGTCGCCAACCAAAATGGCTACATACGTAACGCGCTCGATTGCTATTGCACCGGCAACAACTGGTGCTACGTGGGCGCACATAGCGCAGGCAATTTGCAGATTGGCTACGCGATGGCTTTGTATGGAGGTTCCGCGCGAACGATCACCAATGCCACGCCCAATAGCGGTGGCGTTTGCAGCGCATCCGGGGCCGGTACACAAACGGGTTGGAACATTAAATTTGTCAACGTCGCTGGCGGTGCGGGCGGCGGCTCGGAGCTCGCGAATGCAGGCGATTGGGCGCTTTCTGAACCGCTGGTCACTGATCTTAAAACAGCGAATGCCCGCGCGCTCTACGATCACAACCAAACCCGCGGCAAAATCTTCTACATGTTCGCGGGCGCAAAAGGTACGCTCTACTCCGCCGTGCTGCCCGGCCAAGATGACGAGGCCATCGCCTATCACTCATCAGGCGGGGTTTCTGGATCAAGTGGGGCGGGCTACTGCAACCCAAGCGACTGGTTCTGCAACGACCTCACGCTAGGCACAGCGGCAGCTGAGGGCGGACGCGCGAAGTGGACTAACCACAACGTAAAGTTCCGCGATGGCAACGAGTCGTTTAACCACTACGCGAATGGCAACTGGGCGGGCATCATTTCTCGCGCTGTGGCCGACATGGTCACCAACGCTCAGTAGCGAGTTGGCGCAAAGAGGAAGTATTCGGGAAGCACCAGCAAGACACTGATGAAGCGCGTCGTCACTATTATTTGCAGCGCGCTTGTGCTCGCCGCGCTGCTGCATTTCAGCGGCGGCTGGCACGCGCTGGCTTCAACTATCGCGCAGTTCATCAACGGTTCCTCTGAGCAAACCACTGTCAATGGTCAGCAGCCAGGGAACGTAGCCACGGATCGGGGCGTGAAAATCGCCCCGTATGCGTTAGGTGCAGCCGGGCCAAGCGCACGACAAGGCGGCAACGCGGCTGCGATCGATGCGCTCAACCGCGATCCTAATGCCCAGCTTTCTGTGGCTACTTCCCGTTACGAGCGCGCAAACGAGGTGCTCGACGCCTATCGAAAGCACACGCAGTACCCGTTTGATTCGCGGCCCGCGCGCGAGCATCAAGACCAGATGTACCCGAATGCGCCCGTCGTTGAAGATCAGAAACTTAAAAGCCCTGGGCAAAAGCCATCGCAGTCAGTTTTTTTGCGCACTACGCAAGAGCGGGTGTACGCCCAAGGCAGCGAAAGCGTGCTGTTCAGCGTCACGGCCCTTGATGCGAATGGAATTGCCTATCCCATCAATTTTCTACGCGCAATTGCTCACGATCCTCCTAAAGATGGCAAGCCCTCGAAACGCAATGCGGTCCAATTTCCTTTCAATGACGCCGGGCAAAACGGGGACGCCACGCCTGGCGATTCGACCTACAGCGCACGCCTCTCCCCGGCGCGGCAGGGCTTCGATAACTTCCACGGAAATATCAGAGTCGAGCTGTCTGTAGCGATTGGTGAACAAACAGGGTTTCTCTTTTTTGACGTGTTCTACACGCCCGATCCGCCTGCGCTCTGGCGGGGTGCGGTGCGCGAAACGCTCGAACGCGGATCGCTCAATTTCTATTTGCCCATCGACGTGCGCACGGCGGGCCGCTACGTAGTGACAGGGCGGATCGATGATGCAAAAGGCCAGCCATTCGCCCTAGTCAATTTCAATGATGAACTCGCCGTCGGCGCGCGCGAGGTACGGTTTAACGTTTTTGGAAAACTGCTTGTCGACGAAGCGCCCGCGTTCCCACTCACGCTTCGGGATATCGACGGTTTTCTGCTCCTGCCTGACACAGATCCTGATCGCGCGCTTGTGCAACGGCTTTCAGGGAAGCAGCACGTTTCCAGAAGCTACGCATTGAGTGCGTTCTCTGACGCCGAATGGGATAGCGAGGAACGTCGACGCTATCTAGAAGAGTACGGGCGCGACGTTGAGTCAGCGCGCGCCTATCTCGAACACATCCGGCGCACGATGAAGCCCAACCCGTAGACGTTTCTCGCGCTAGACGCATCTGCTTCAGCGCCTTGGTGGGCTCTCCGGAGCCAGCGCTCCGGATGAACCGTCGCGCTGGGCTCGGCTCCCGCGCTCAACGCTAATTCGCTGTCGCGCTTACGCAGCGCGCGCGTCGCCGGATGCAGCAATCGTAATAACTGCCTTCGCGATATCGAAATCGGCCTTCAGCGCAGCTTCCTTCTGTTTCGCAGATTTGACGTGACGCTCTTTCACATGACCATAGCCGCGAATGTCTTCCGGAATTTGCGCGAGCTGCACCGCGATTGCGTGGTTATGCGGCGCGAGCTTGGCAATCACCTCTTCCATCAACTTGCGGTAATCAACCTTAAGCTGCTGCTCCATGCGACGCTCTTCGGTGTTCTTGAACACATCAAGCGCAGTGCCACGCAGCCCCTTGCGTGAGGCAAGGAAGCGAAACGCTTTCATCATCCACGGGCCAAATTGCTTCTTGATGAGCTGGCCCGTTACCGGATCTTTCTTTGAGAAAAGCGGTGGTGCAAGATGGAAGTTGAGCTTGTAATCGCCATCGAATTCGCGAGCGATACGCGCTTCGAATTCACCGTTCGAATGCAGACGCGCGACCTCGTATTCGTCTTTCACAGCGAGGAGCTTGAAGTAGTAGCGAGCAACTGCCTCGGTAAGCGCAGTCTTTCCGGGAAGCTTCGCAGTCTCCGCTTGGCGAACGAAAGCAACGAAATCGCTATACGTTTTCGCATAGCTCGCATCTTGATAGTCCGTCAAAAACTTCACACGGCGCTCAATCGTTTCATCGAGCGATTCCGAAAGTTTCAACGTGGCCGCGAGCGCTACCTTAGGCGTTGCGATTTCTTCGACACGCTTCATGTCGACGGCGGCGCGACGTCCCCACAAAAATGCGTTCTTGTTCATTTCAATGGCGGCGCCATTGAGCTCAATCGCGCGCTGAATCGTGCTTTCGCGCAAAGGTATCAACCCGCGTTGCCATGCAAAGCCCAGCACGAATAGATTAGTGGCGATAGAGTCGCCCATCAAGCGCGTCGCAACTTTGGTGGCGTCGATGAACGACACAGCGTCCGCGCCGCAGGATTCGGCAATGGTGCGCTCCATGCTGCCCAATGGGAATTTCAAATCGGCGTTGCCGGTGAAGCTTGCGGGCATTACCACCGCGGAATTGATCACCGCTTTGGTCACGCCAACTGCCATCTTTGCGAGCGCATCTTCTGCCGTTGTAGTCAACACATCGCAGCCGAGCACCAAATCGGCTTCGCCCGCAGCAACACGCGTTGCGTGCAGTTGCGCTTGTGTGGGTGCGATTCGAACGTGACTCATCACGCTCCCGTTTTTCTGCGCGAGGCCCGACATATCGAGAATCGTCAATCCCTTGCCTTCAAGGAACGCGGCCATGCCAAGCACTTGGCCCACCGTCAAAACACCGGTTCCGCCAATGCCGGTAGCGAGAATGTTGTAGGGCTCGGTGATCTCTGGAATCGTGGGTTCTGGAATGTCACCGAACTCGACTGCGCCGACCTTAGCCGGTTTCTTCAGCGCGCCACCTTCAACAGTGACAAAGCTCGGGCAGAAGCCGTTTACACACGAAAAGTCTTTGTTGCAGTTCGATTGATCGATCGTGCGCTTACGACCGAATTCAGTCTCAAGCGGCATCACCGACACACAGTTCGATTTCACGCCGCAATCGCCGCAGCCTTCACACACTGCTTCGTTGATCACGACGCGCTTTTGTGGATCGGGGAACTTCCCAATCTTTCTGCGACGACGCTTCTCCGCCGCGCACGTTTGGTCGTACACGATCACAGTGACGCCCTGCTTTTCGCGGAACTCACGCTGAATCTCATCGAGCTTGCTGCGATGATGCACGGGCACGCTGCTCGGCAGCGGCACGCCTTGATACTTCTCCGGCTCATCGGTGATCACGCAGATCGTTTGCACGCCCTCAGCGATCATCTGATTCACAATCGAGAGCGGTGAGAGTGGCCCGTCGTGCGGCTGGCCACCGGTCATCGCGACTGCATCGTTGTAGAGAATCTTGTAAGTAATGTTTACCTTTGCGGCAATCGATTGCCGCACAGCCAAAATACCTGAGTGGTAATACGTGCCATCACCCAAGTTGGCGAAGATGTGTTTTTCATTGGTGAACGGCGCTTGACCCACCCACGGCACGCCCTCGCCGCCCATTTGCGTAAAGGTACTCGCGCGATCCATCCACACGGCCATGTAGTGGCATCCGATGCCAGCCACTGCACGCGACCCCTCCGGCACTTTGGTGGATGTGTTGTGCGGACATCCCGAGCAGAAGTAGGGAACGCGCGCAATCGGAATGTGCGTCTTCGAAAGCGCCTTTTCTTTCTCGTTGATCCACTGCACGCGCTGCTTCACCTTATCGCTCACGTAGAACTTAGCGATACGGTCCGCGATCACCCGCGCGATCATCGCAGGTGTGAGCTCGTAAGGTGCTGGCAGCAACCAGTCGCCATGCGGACGAACCCATTCACCTTTCGCATCAAACTTGCCGACGATACGCGGACGAACGTCTTCCTTCCAGTTGTAGAGCTGCTCTTTGAGTTGGTATTCGAGCACTTGGCGCTTCTCTTCCACCACCAAAATCTCTTCGAGACCTTCAGCAAAGTGGCGCACGCCTTCAGGCTCAAGCGGCCATACCATGCCCACTTTGAACACCCGCAAACCAATGGCCTTAGCGAGCTCGTCGTCGATACCCAAATCTTCAAGCGCTTGGCGCACGTCGAGATACGCCTTGCCCGCCGCCATGATCCCCAACTTAGGACGCGGCGAATCGATCACCAGTTTGTTGAGTTGATTCACACGGGCATACTCAATGGCCATGTAAATCTTGTAGTCATGCATCAGGCGCTCTTGCTCAAGCGGCGTGTGCGGCCAACGAATGTTGACACCACCTTCTGGCACCGGAAAGTCAGCGGGAATCATCGGTTTGATGCGCTCAGGATCAATCACCACGCTTGCGGTCGATTCCACCGTATCCGTCACCGCTTTCATGCCCACGTAGCAGCCGCTGTAGCGGCTCATCGCGTAGCCGTGCACACCAAGATCGAGATATTCCTGCACGCCCGCCGGATAGAGCACAGGGATGACGGCGCTGATGAATTCGTGATCAGATTGATGCGGAAGCGTTGAAGACTTCGCGCCGTGATCGTCACCCGCGATCAGAAGCACGCCACCATGCTTTGATGTGCCCGCATGGTTCGCGTGTTTGAATACGTCGCCACAGCGATCTACACCCGGTCCCTTGCCGTACCACATGCCAAACACGCCATCGTATTTCGTGTCCGGATAGAGCGAGCCTTGCTGGGTACCCCACACTGCCGTCGCGGCGAGCTCTTCGTTCACGCCCGGCACAAACTTGACGTGCGAGGCTTCAAGATGCTTCTTCGCTTTCCAGGCGTTTTGGTCGATCGCACCGAGCGGCGATCCGCGATAGCCGGAGATAAAGCCCGCCGTGTTCAACCCATTCATCTCGTCGATCTGTCGCTGAAGCATCATCAAGCGCAAGAGCGCATGTGAGCCGTTCATATAAGTGCGACCGGACTTCAAGGTCCAGCGATCATCGAGTTTCACCTCAGCGATGGCCTTCGTGATGGCGGCAGGCAGCGAGGTGATCGCAAGCGGGGATTGGGACATAGCTATGACACTCCTTGTGGGCGAATCTTATGCCGCTAGCAGGATCGCTGCATCGCGGGTTTTCGTCGTGCCGAGGCAGCGCAGTAGCGCGAAGCTCAGGCGAATCGATAGGTCAAGGTTATTGACCTATTTGAAGAAACGAAATGTATCTGCTTTTTCGGTGGTTGCCTAGATCGTCCGTCACACCAAGCTGACGGCGTGGCTCACGTGCGCGCAGCGAAGTAGATCGGAGATGATGGGCTTTTTACGCTACACACTTTTCCGTGCACCCCTTCAAATATTGGGACGAGAGCGTATTTTTATTCGTTTCCGTTAATACGTTTTAACAGCCTTTTTTCCCAATTTATTTAGGGCAAGTACTCATATTCTGCGTAGCATCCGCACATGTCTGACGCATCGATCGTGTGCAGGCCAAGCCTCACCGCAGCGCTGCAACGTTCATCGCGCGCGCGGGAGGCTTCTCTCTGCAGCCCCTGCATGCTTCGGCTACGCGATGTCAAACTCAGCGCATATCCAACGCCTTCCTTACCGAGCAGACACTCCGACTTTGCTTGGCGCGTGGTTTGGCCCTTTTCTCAGCCAACTGAATGCTGCACCATCGCGATAAACTCGAAAGAGATCGAGGCGTGAAAGTGCGTACTGGTTGATTCCAAGATTTCATCCCACGGTTCGCGCGAAAACAAACTAGTTCGAGGTGATTTCACTTGAGTTCGTTGCTGGCTGTCACGCATTTTTTGCGAACCGTTCGCGCCGGAAGCTTTGCGGCTGCAGCGCGCGAATTAAACGTGAGCGCGGTGGCGGTGGGCAAAAACGTATCAGCGCTCGAACGCGATCTGGGTGTTCGCTTGCTTAACCGAAGCACGCGCGCGCTGAGCCTTACCGAAGAAGGGCGCCTATTTTTTGAGCGCTGCGATAAGCCGCTGCAATCCATCGAACAAGCGCTGATCGGGGCCAAGCAAGCGAGCGATTCGCCCTCGGGGTTGCTGCGCGTAAGCTGCCTTTCTCCCATCGCGCGCGGCTTCGTGATTCCGCTACTGCGGAACTTTCGCGTGCTGCACCCGCATGTTGAAATCGATTTGCGACTCGACGATGAGGTGGTTGACATGGTCGCCGCCGGCATTGACGTCGGAATCCGCGTTGGCAACATCCAAGACCCCGCAATCGTTGCAAGACGCGTGGCAGACCTTCCCTTTGTCGTCTGCGCATCGCCGAGTTACCTCGCGCTGCAAGGCGTTCCAAAGACGATTGACGATTTATCACGCCACAACTGTTTGAGATTAGGCCGCGCCCACCCCAGTGGCGGCGGCAGCGCGCCGTCAAAAGCAACTTCAGCAGGGATCAACTGGCGTTTAGGCGAGAAGCGCGAGGCGGTGACACCGCCTGTGAACGGCAGTCTGATCGCCAGCGATTTCAACGCGCTTGAACAGGCCGCGATTAGCGGGCTCGGCTTGTTTCACGCGCCCTTGCCGCTCGTGATGCCGCACTTTCGCTCCGGCGCGCTGCGCCCTGTTCTTCCGCGCGCGCTATCAAACGTATTAAGTCTCTACATTCACTATCGAAGCCGTCGAAACCAACCGGCGCGAATGAAAATCTTCGTCGATTTCATGCTCGAACATCTTCGCGAAAATCCCGATCTCGCGACGAAACCAGAAACGCTCTGCGCGCCGTTCTGGGCGTGACCGCGCCGCGCGCAAGCGTTCAAACATGCTCGGTCTAAGATTCACATGCGCCAGCCGCCCGATGCGGCGACTGTAGCGCACGCGCAACCGCATCCGGTCGATCCAGTTGTACATAGTGCCCCGCCTTGGGTAGCAATTGAATGCAGCTCGTGCCAAACTGATTTGCGAAGCTTTTCGCAACGCCCGGATTCAAAAACGGATCGTCGGCGCCGAACACAATCCTGACTGGCTTCGCGAATTTCTTCATGCGCTCAACCTCGTTCGCGCGGGCTGCGATCTCGGGCCAAAGCGCGGCAACGGAGCTAAAAAACGCGGGGCGCATCTCGGCGGCGCTATGCACAAAAATCGGGATGAATTGCTGGCGCGCAGCGTCGGTTGACATGAATTCGCTCATCTGGTTTGCAACCCCGGCCTTAAATCGCGACGGTGCCTTCGTCGCGCCCCAGCGCGCGATATCTCGCAACACGCCAGGTTTCGAATAGAACTCAATGGCACCGGGGGCAACAAGCGTTGGCATGTCGTTGTAATAGCTATTGAGTAAAACGAGCTCTGCGGTTTTGGCCTCGTTATCCAGCGCCCAATCGATGCCCACCTGCCCGGACAGATCATGCACGACGATCACTGCGGACTGAATATCAAACGCAGCAATCACCGCGTCTAAATCCGCGCGTTGGCTGCTCACCTTGTAATCGTGAGTGAGCGGCTTCTCTGAAACACCCCAACCGAGGAAATCAAAGGAAACCACATGATGCGTTTTGGCGAGCAGTGGAATCAGTAAGTCGTAAAGGCGCTGATTGTCTGGGAAGCCATGCATCAATACGTAGGTTGCACCTTTGCCCTTCAATGGCGCACTGAACTCACGCGCATTGATCACGTGCCCATCGGCACGCTTGATCGCATGAATGCGATGCGGATTGGCCGCATTAAATGTAGCGACGTGCCGATCGTACGCCGCCTGCGTATCGGCGAGCGCGGGAACATCGGGGAGCGAAGCGCATGCCGAAAGCAATGCGGTGGCGAGCAACACGAGCCATGATGCACGGAGCGAAGTGGGTATTTTCATAACAGCCTTTTGTATTCGAGGAGGAGCAGGGCGTCATCACCTCGCTTCACAGCAGGCGCAGACAGACATGATGCTAGGCGCGGCATAGCGTGCGAACAACGTGGCTAGCGGTTTGTGATTTACAAACCTAGGGTTTGGAATGGGCTCGATTCGTTTTGCACGCGCTTTGCGTGTTGAAGCGGTGCAGGCACTAGCGCCAGACGGAGAGATCGCTCACAATCGCAGTTCTGTTCCGCTTGAACCTGGTTGTCAATGTCAAACCTTCGCGCCCCATTTAGTTTCTTTCACCGCCTTCGTGTCCGCTGGGCGGAAGTTGATCTGCAGCGCGTGGTGTTCAACGGCAACTACCTGCTCTATTTCGACGTCGCGTTCACCGAATATTGGCGTGCCACCGGTTTGCCTGATCCCATCGCGCAGCAGAAAGTGGGTAGAGAACTGTTTGTGCGCAAGGCGGAGATCGAGTACCTGGGCAGTGCAACGTTTGACGACGAGCTCGATATCGGCGTACGCTGCGAAAAAATCGGGCGCAGCAGCTTAACGATGAACCTCGCAATCTTTCGCGACGACTCATGTTTGATCGCAGGTTCGCTGGTTTACGTTTACGCAGATGCGCACGCGAAACAATCGGTGGAAATCCCCGCGGCTTGGCGAGACAGGATTAGCGAGTTGGCGTAGCGCGCTGAGAGGATTCTGCTCCGTAAGCGCTGACGTGCGAACACAGGAGACACGTATTCTCCCAGCGACAACTCACATTCTTTTCGCCCGCTTAAATGAGGGTTAGGCGCAGAAACTATTCACAGGAGACATCTATGCTGAATCGACTTCTTGCCCAATTGAATAGGGCGATGGCGAACGTAGTTAAATCCGTTTTTCTCGGGCTATTTGTGTTACTCGCCGCCCCCTTCGGCCACGCCGCGCCGTTGCTTTACGCAAACGTGGGCGGCCAGTTCGTCGCCTTTCGCGCCGACGCGCCGGGAACTTACACGCGAACATTCAGCGCCGTAGGAATTTCTGCTGAATTGCGCGCGATGGATTTCAGATTGACCACGGGCGAGCTCTTTGCGCTGTTCTCAGACGGGTCGAGTGGCGGTAGCGATTTCTACGTCATGCGGCGCATCAATCCGACCACCGGCTACGTCTCGGCGCTTGGCACGACGAGCCCTACCGGCGTTCCAGCGGGTTCTCGACTTGGCATGGCGTTCGATCCCTACCTTAACGAAATTCGGATTGTGACCAGCGCAGGCGGACACTTTCCGCTCAATCCCGAAACAGGCGGATCGCTCGGGTTCAATGCGGCGCTTCAATATGTCGCAGGCGATTCGGGGGCCGCCATTGCGCCCGTCATCGAACACATTGCGTTCAAGAACGCCGTATCCAATCCCACAGACTCAACGCTCTACGGAATCGACACGTCGCGCAACGTATTGGTCCGAATCGGCCCCGCAGACATTGGCGGCAGCTCCACATCCTCAAACCTCACGACGATCAGCTCGACCTCCCTCGGCATCAATCCGGAAAACGCGGGTGGCTTTGTAATTGATCCTGGCACTGACGTCGGATACTTTGCGACTAACGCGACCGTCTCCTCGGTGTTTGTACCGAGGCTCTACAGCATCAACCTCGTGACTGGCACGGCAACGTTCATCGGCGAAATCGGCTCAGGCAGCGGCAGCCGCCTCGTGCGCGGCCTGGCGCTCGCGCCCGAAGTTAACCCGTGTCTCGATATCGATGGCGATGGTGTGCTGAATGCGAATCGCGATGGATTGATGTACACACGCATCTTGCTCGGGCTTACTGGCACGGCGGTCACTGCAAATGCAGTCTCCAACCTCAACCCGCCGCCGCGTAGAACGTGGGACGCGATCCGCTTGCACCTCATTAATTCTTGCGGCATGTCCTCGCTGCTGTAGCGTTGTGTTGTGATCGGATGGGCGTTGCCTCGGGCACTGCCCTCCGGCGCGTTCGCGCCCCCTAAAATCGAGCGTATGCTTGATTCCATCGTTTTAGATCCCCTTTCCCCCGCCGACGCCTGCGTCATTTGGATGCACGGCCTCGGCGCTGACGGCAACGATTTCGTGCCGATCATTCCTGAACTCGGCTTGCCTGATAGCCATCGCATCCGATTCGTGTTTCCCAACGCGCCCACCATGCCCGTCACCATCAACGGTGGCTACGTCATGCGCGCGTGGTACGACATCGTGGGGGCGAACCTCGAAGATCGCGCGGATGAAGCGGGCGTGCGTCGCTCGCAAGCACAAATCAACGAACTCATCGCCGATCAACGCGCAAAGGGCATCGCGAGCGAACGCATCGTGCTCGCGGGCTTTTCACAAGGCGGCGTGATCGCGCTGCAAACAGGGCTTCGTTATCCCGAGAAGTTGGGCGGCATCATGGCGCTCTCAACGTATCTCGCCTGCGCGAACACGCTCGGCACCGAGAGCACACTTGCCAACAAAGACATTCCGCTTTTCTACGCCCACGGCAGCGTCGATCCCGTGATTCCGCTCGCGCTCGCCAAACAATCCAAAGCCCGCCTCGAAACCCACGGCTACAAAGTTCAGTGGCACGAATACGGCATGCCGCATTCGGTGTGCGCCGAAGAAGTGGACGACATTGCAGCATTTTTGAAGCACGTGCTTGCGGTAGGTTGAGCAGAGAAGTTTTTTGACGCAGATTAACGCAGATTCATGCATGTTGATTACCGCAGATTTTTCACGGACTACTTTCAAAGAAATCTATGTAAATCAGCGTCAAACCCGCGTTAATCCGCGTCGAAAAAACCGATGCTGAGTACAACTCAATCCGAAACAGCAGTGCAAAAGCAATCTGTGTTCATCTGTGTAAATCTGTGGCAAAAATTCAGAGACGCGTGTCGAGACACGACGAATTTTCGACGTAGATTTCCGCTTGTAGAGTTCCACAGACTTCTTACGGCCTACTCTCACAGAAAACCTAAAAAAATCTGCGTAAATTTGCGTCAAATCCGCGTTAATCTGCGTCAAAAAAGCCCCGCTAAACCTTGCTCCCTAGTCTCCTAGATCAACTCACCCACCCCGACGTGCGTGCACTCGCGTGGGCGATCGGCTCGCCCGCGTTATTTAACGCGTCGCAGCCGGTGTGGCAAGGTCGATTGCGCGATGACGCATGGTCAGCCAGTGAACTCGCGCGCTGCGCGGAATGGTTAATCGAACTCGATCAATCGCCAGAACGCTTGCGCGAAGCCGTGGGCGATCCGATGGTCAACACACCGCTCGGCCACGTCTTCGAAAAGCTCGCGCTCTTCTGGCAATCGCAGCGCCCGGACGTGCGCCACGCCACGCGCGGTCTCATCGTTAGAAACGGTGGCCGCACCATCGGCGAATTCGATGTCGTCATGCTGCGCCATGATGGCGTGATCGAAACGCTCGAAGTCACCGTGAAGTATTACCTGAACCTAAAGCCCGAGCTCGGTATCGAAGGCTGCATCGGCCCACGCGCGTACGACCGCATGAACGAAAAGTTCGCAAAGATGACCACGCGGCAAACCGATCTCGGCAACACCGAGTTTGGTCGTATTGCGATTTGCCGCTGGCTCGAAGGAAGCTGCGGCGAAACGCGCACGCCAGACGAACTCATCGTCGAGAATCACGCCCTCGCTCGCGGCTACATCTTTCATCCCAGCGCGGACTGCCAGTTCGCCAACGAACTCTCGCCGAATCACGGACGCGGCCTCTGGCAAACTGACGAACACGCGCTCGAAGGCGAATGGCGCAATCTGGCCGGCCGCGAATGGCTCGGCCCCTATCTCGGCGCACGCGAAGAGCGCGACTGGCCGAACGACCCCGCCATGCCGCGCATGTACGCACACCTGCAAGCCCGCGCCGACGCATGGGCAGAAACCGAACGGCGATTCGTCGTGCGCGCGGATTCGGGGTTGTTGAGGAGCGTTTAACGATTCATCTCGCCGCTGCGCGCGACCACTCGCGGCGGGCTGTTATCCTCCGCTCTCTTTCTATTCCGCTGCAAGGGCACACATCATGGGTAATCGCGACAAACAGGGGCGAGAGCCGAAAAAGCCGAAGCAGCCGCCAAAGCCACCGGTTCCGAAGGGGTTCTAGCTCGGGATTTTGCCGAGCACTTCGCGAATCACGGCTTCGGTATCTGCCCCCTTGGCGGGCGGGGCGTAGCGATATTCGACAGGGGTTTCGCTCATACGGATGGGGCTTGCCACCATGGCGACGTTGCCGCCGCCTTGTTCTGGCGGGCGCTGCATATCAACGCGAAGATTGCGGTGTTGCACTTGTGGGTGCGCGAAAACTTGATCGTACGTATTGATGGGCGCATGCGGAATGCCGAGGCTTGCGAAGGTGTCGAGCCAAAAGGCGGTGGGTTGCGTGGTGAGCGTGCGCTCCATTTCAGCAACGAGCGCAGCGCGGTTTTTGTTGCGATCTTTCATTTCGACGAAGCGCGGATCGATTGCGAGCGCGGCCACGCCCATCGCATCGCAAAGTTTTCGCCATTGGCTGTCGTTGCCAGCGCCAACGATCATGTAGCCATCTTTGGTTTTGAACGATTGGTAGGGCGCTAAATTCACATGCGCGTTGCCCACGCGTTTGGGTTGTTTGCCGGTGAGGAAATAGCTCGCGATTTGGTTGGCACCAAATTGCACGACGGAATCCAAGAGCGCGATGTCGATCCGCTGCCCTCGTCCGGTTTTATGGCGCGCTTCAATTGCGGCAAGAATCGCGACGGTTGCGTTTAAACCTGAGAGCACATCAGTCACCGCGATCACCACTTTCACCGGGCCGCCGACCGCGCCGCCGTCTTCCACATCGGCGTGGCCGTTGATCGCCATCAGGCCGCCTTCGGCTTGGCAGAGCAAGTCGTAGCCGGGGCGCTCGGCGTACGGTCCGTCTTGACCGTAGGCGGTGATCGAGCAATAGACGAGGCGTGGATTCAGGGCCGAGAGAGTTTCGTAATCGAGGCCGTAGCGCTTCAAGTCGCCCACTTTGTAGTTCTCAACCAAGACGTCGCTTTTCAACGCGAGTTCGCGCACGATATCTTGGCCCTCGGGCTTCGTCAGATCGACCGCAATCGAGCGCTTGTTTCGATTGCAGCTTGAGAAATATGCGGAATCTTTCGTTTCGTTGCCATTGGCATCACGCAGCCACTGCGGCCCCCAACTGCGCGTATCGTCGCCTGTATCCGGCCGTTCAACTTTGATGACGTCTGCCCCCAAATCGCCGAGCGTTTGCGTGCACCACGGCCCTGCGAGCACGCGAGTGAGATCAAGAACACGAAGGTGTGAGAGCGCGCCAGCCATGTCGGTCGAAAGTTTGGATACGAATGGCCCAATCATAGACGCCACTAAAATCTAGGGAAACGCTGAACAAGTCCCACGTGCGCATCGCATCCTCGGAGTTGGGCGATCTGAAACCCCAAAATTCTTCAACATAGCCCCGCTATGCCTCAGAATTTTGGGCTTCCAGTTCATCCCAATCCGCAGCGCGCTGCATCACGCGGACTTATTCAGTGTTTCTCTAAGATGAATTCTTTTCGGGCGGTGCGCATGAGCTTTTATTCACATCACATTTTTTTCTGCACCAATGAGCGTGACGACGGACGCCCCTCATGCGGGCATCGTTGTTCGAGCGAGTTGCGCGACTACGCGAAGAAAAAAATCAAGGCATTGGGTTTGAACGGTCAGGGGCGCGTGCGGGTGAACAATGCCGGTTGTTTAGACCGTTGCGATGCGGGGCCGGTGGTCGTGGTGTATCCCGAGGAAGTTTGGTATCGAATCGATTCGAAAGAAGATGTCGATGCCGTCGTCGCGGAGCATGTTCAGGGCGGAAAAGTCGTCGAACGTTTACGGGTCTAGGTGCGCTCTAGCTGCGCTCGCTGCCGATATCCGCAAGCGCGTCCATGATCGCCGCCACGCACTCCGTGCGGCACACAACCAAGCCTTCGTGCAGCACGACATCCGATTGATTGAAGCGAATGGGCTGGTTCGCAAGTGTTGACACATGTAACCCATGCGCTAGGGCAACACCCACGGGCGCTGCGGCGTCCCATTCGTTCATGCCGCCGCTGTGAACGTAGGCGAGCGCATCACCGCGCACCACCATCATCGCTTTGGCCCCGGCCGAGCCGACCTGAACGAGCGAGGCATCTAGCGCGGCGGCGACGCGCTCAGCAAAAGCGGGCGGGCGTGATCGGCTGATCACAACGCGTCGCGGCACTTGCAGCATCTCTTGCACGCGCCGCGATACGCTTGTTTCGCTCGCAAATAGTTCGCCGCGTGCAGGCATTGCCACTGCGGCATGGGTCACCACGCCCGCCTCAGCAAGCGCCACATGCACCGCCCAATCGTCGCGAAGCTCGCGAAACTCGCGCGTGCCGTCGAGCGGATCGATGATCCAAACCCGCGATTGTGAGAGCCGTTTGCGGTTGTCGATCGCCTCTTCAGAGAGCACGGCATCGTGCGCTCGCTCGCGGGCGAGCTCGGCCAAGAGATACTCGTTCGCTAATCGATCCGCCTCGTCACCAAGCGCTTTCGCCACAAGCGCGCTTTGCTGCTGAAGAGAGAGCAAGCGCTCACCTGCTTCGCGGGCCAACCGGCAAGCGAGCGCTAAATCATCATTCGCGAAGGGCGCGGGATTCGTCACTGCAATTCTCAGCTCTGAAAATATTGCTTAATGCTGCTAGCCGAACTTTAAACGGGGCTAGCGGCTGTTTTTTACATAGTTCGCTATTGTAAAAACAAAGCCATAGCCCTAATAGAATGAGCGCTCTAGGTGGATTATCTGAGGACAAACTCAATCAAATAAAGCGTACTCATTCCGGCGACGATTGGCAGCATCATCCCTCCACGCCACCAGGCGACTAACCCCGTCACCAGAGCCGCGATCATGTGCGGCCAACGCGCGTTGAGATCGACGTGCGACTGATTCATCACCACCAGCGGCACGACAATCGCCGCGAAGATGGCCGGTACGGCTAACTGCAATGCGCGCTCAAACTTTGGCGGCAGGCGCTTGCCTGCGAAAAATCCGATGAAGGAATAGCGAATCAGGAAGGTGCCAATGGCGAGCCCGGCAATTGCAATCCAGCCTTCCGGCGTGCCCCAAAATTGAGAGGTCATGATTTGCCCCCACGCACAGCGCGCATCGCGAGCAGCGCGTCAATGACGAGCCCCACCATGGCTCCAATGAAGCAAGCGGCGATGAGTCCAAGTTTCAGCGGCAGCGCGAAAAGCAGTGCGCCCGCGGCACCGCCCGCGATCGCCGCGCCAGTCTGCCCACTCGATTTAAGTAGCGGTACCACCATTGCGATAAACGAAAGCGGAATCGTGAATTCGAGCTGCCAAGTCGGTGGCAATTTTGCGCCCAAGAATGCGCCAGCGGTGTTGGTGGCGATCCAAGTCGGCCATAGGATCGCTGAACAGCCCAGAAAAAAAGCGAGCGGGTGCGCTTTGAAGAGCCCTCGCGCATGCCGTTGTTCGTCAAACAAGAACGTTTGATCCACCAAAAACGCCGCCCAAAGCACGCGTTCGCGGCGCGTCGCGTTGGAAATTCGCTGCGAAATCGCGGCGCTGTACACCGCCATGCGCAAATTTACTACCAAGCCCGAAAGAATGGCGATCGCAAGCGGCGCACCGCTCGCGATGAACTGCGTGAGCACCGCTTGCGACGAACCCGCAAAGGCAAACGCAGCGAGCGCGATTGCGCCCAACTCGCCAAGCCCCGCCTGCACGGCAGCCACCCCACAGACCAGCCCAAACGGAATGTAGGAAGGCGTTAGCACCACACATTGCTTGAAACCAGCGATGAACGCATCGCGCGCGCTTGCTTCGTGAGCAGTAGGCAATGAGCTTTGATGATTCATCGACGGGCGTAGTGAACGAAGTCGTAGCGGATGGCCGCACCTGCGGCGGTGTCAATCTCTTCGGCAGCGTTTCGCGAGCGCTCCACAAACTGCGCGCGATCCCAATGCGGAAACACGGTGTCGCCCACGGCGTCAACGGCAAGCTCGGTCAAGAACAGATCATCTGCCACGCCCAGCGCTTCGGCGTAGAGCGCATTTCCACCGATCACAAACACCGGTTCAGTTGGCTGAGGGATGGAAAGCGCATCGGCAAGGCGTCGAACCAGGATGACACCAGGCGGCAAAGAGAGCGCTTGTGAACTGACGACGACGTGTTCGCGATTGGGCAGCGGCCGAGGGAACGATTGCCAAGTGCGTCGTCCCATGATGATGCGCTTACCGCTGGTGAGGGACTTGAAGTATTTGAGGTCACCCGACAGGTGCCACGGCAGCTTGCCGTCTTTGCCGATGATGCCGTTGCGTGCGACCGCTGCAATGAGCGCGAGACGCGGTCGAGGGGGTGAAGACATGCGTGAAATTCTACGAGAGCGCTCGCCGCGCGCGCCTGTCTTCGGCACTTGGGTTGGCTTTCCTTAGAATGGTGCGGTGTATTTCCCGCGCTCCTTAACCAACGTCATCCTCGCGTGCTTCGTGCTCTCCGCCGTTCCTTTGGTGGTGGCGCTGGCTGATCTCGCGCTCGGTTTGGACGCATTAGCGAAGCGATCTCAGCTTTCCGTGCGTGAGGCGGAGGCGGCGAGCGTTGCATCGCGCGAATTGCGCGACATCGCGGGAAAGATGGAGCGCGCCGTGCGCCAATCGGTGGTGCTCGAAGACGCGACACTGATTGATAACTACAAGCGCCTTGATGCTCAGCTTGAGCAAACGATGATTCGCTCGTATGCGCTGCCGCTAACCGATGATGAACGAAATGCGCTGAAACAGATTGCGAAGCCGCGCGCGCAGCTTGCGGAGGCTTTGCGTTTCGGGATCCCTGAAGTCTCTGAGCGCCCGAAACTCGTCGAAACCGCGGCGGATTTGTTTGACACGACCGCGCAAGCCGCAGCGATGCTTTCGCGGGTGACCGAACGCGAGGTGGTGACGCTGCGTGCGCTGGCCGCACGTACTCGCGAGAACTGGCCTTGGTTTTTGGGTGTAGCCGCGATTACCGCGCTTTTGCTCGCCGTGGGGTTCTCGATTTTGATTGCCCGCCCTCTGCGAAACATTGATCGCAGTATCCGTAAGTTAGGTCGCGGCGAATTTGGAGAAACCATCAGCATTCGCGGGCCACGCGATCTGCGCTCGCTCGGCGAGCGGCTCGATTGGTTACGCCGGCGCCTCCTTGAGCTTGAAACCCATCAAACGCGATTTCTTCGCCACGTTTCGCACGAATTAAAAACACCGCTCACCGCCGTGCGAGAAGGCTCCGAACTTTTGAATGATCGGATTGTCGGAGAGATGTCGAAGCAGCAAACTGATGTGGTTCGGATCATTCGTGACAACACCGTGTCGCTGCAGCGTTTGATCGAGGATTTGCTGTCGTATCAACAACACCGCAGCGCCGCACCGCTCAAGATCGAATCAATTGCGATTGAACCGATCATTGAGCGAGTCGTGAGTGAGCATCGACTCGAAATGCTTTCGCGCGCGATATCGGTTGATTGCAGTATTGCGCCCGCGTCGCTCGAAGCGGATCGCGAGCAACTGCGTGTAGTGCTGGATAATCTGGTGTCGAACGCAATTAAGTACACGCCGCGCGGTGGCAAAGTTCGCGTCAGTACGGCTGAGGACGGCGATTTTCTGCAAATCGATGTGGAAGATGATGGGCCTGGCATCGCAGCCGAGGAACAAGAGAAAATTTTTGAATCGTTTTACCGTGGCGAAGCGAGCGCAAACGGCAAAGTAAAAGGGACGGGGCTCGGTCTCGCCATTGTTAAAGAGTATGTGCTCGCACACCGTGGTAGCGTCTACGTGGTCGACGCGGGCCAGCCGCACGGAAAATTCAGAGTTCGGCTGCCAATGACGCAGCCGAGCCGCACACTGCAGGAAGAGACGCAAATTGGCGAATCGTTTATTTAGAGTCCTCATGGGCGCGCGCGCACGCATGCTCGGCGGCGCGGTGCTCGTGCTCACGCTCGGCGGTTGTGCTGTCGCGCCTGAAATTCCTGTCATTAACCGGTTGACGCAACCGCAAGTGGTGACGGAGACGGTGTATGTGCCGATCTATGTTGAAGTAGAAAAAGTGGTGGAGGCGAAACCGGCCCCTGAGCCGATTCGTCTTCCAGAAGATCAAGATCAAGCGCTGGCGCTTCTCTTAGAACTGGCTCGGCTGAGCAACGGTAACGCTGAAGACGCACGCAAAGAGCTCGCCGCGGCGCAAACCGCATTCAACCGTGATCGCTCGGCAAACAATCGCATTCGGCTCGCGCTCATCTCTTCCCTCTCCGCAAACGCAACCGCCGATGACACGCGGCTGCAAGGGCTACTAGAGCCGCTTGTTGGCAAGGTGGGCGGGCTCGCCGCGTCGCATCCGATTCGCCCGGTCGCTGAGATGCTCTTGGCGCAAATCGGTGAACGCAATCGCCAGGTGCGCGAACAGGCGAAAAAAGTTGAAGAGTTACAACAAAAGCTCGACGCACTCAAAGCGATCGAAAAGCAATTACTGGATCGCGACCGTAGGCGCAATTGAGGTACAGACACCATGGCTGCTGAAATTCTTCTCGTTGACGACGATCCCGATTTGCTCAAACTGATTGGCCTGCGCCTTACGGCTGCGGGCTATCGTGTGAAAAGTGCTGAAAGTGGCGAGGTTGCGCTCGCGCAGATCGCTATTTCGCGCCCGTCGGTGGTTATCACCGATTTGCGTATGCCGGGCATCGATGGCATGCAGCTTTTCGAACAAATCAATGCCCAGCATCCGACGCTGCCCGTGATCATTCTCACCGCCCACGGCACGATTCCCGATGCGGTTGCCGCCACGCAGCGCGGCGTGTTCGGATTTCTCACCAAACCGTTCGATCCGCCCGACTTGTTGCAGAAAGTTGCGCAGGCCGCTGCCGTCGCCGGTGAAACTGCAGCCTCGAGCGCCCAAACTTCGGAATCTCCCGCAGACGCTTGGCGCTCACACATCATTACGCGCAGCTCGAAAATGGAAGACTTGCTGCGCCGCGCGCGCCTAGTCGCCGATTCGATGGCCTCAGTGTTGATCCTTGGCGAATCCGGCACAGGCAAAGAGCTTCTCGCACGAGCCATTCATGCCGCGAGTTCACGTGCGGAAAAGCCATTCATGGCAATCAACTGCGCGGCCATTCCAGAAAACTTGCTCGAAAGTGAATTGTTCGGCTACGCCAAAGGCGCATTTACGGGCGCAACCGCGTCGTCACCCGGTCTATTCCAATCGGCGAACGGCGGCACGCTTTTCTTAGACGAAATTGGCGATATGCCGCTCGCGCTTCAGGCGAAGCTGCTGCGCGTTTTGCAGGAGAGCGCGGTGCGCCCGGTGGGTTCAGCGCAAACGATGCCGATTGATGTTCGCATCGTGTCGGCGACGCATCGAAACCTTGACGCCATGCGCGCTGATCGCTCGTTCCGTGAAGATTTGTTCTATCGCCTCAACGTTGTAGCGCTCAAACTGCCTTCGCTTTCTGAGCGGCGCGAAGACATTCCAGCGCTCGTCCAGCATTTCCTGAAAAAGATCTCTACGCGCTATCGAAAGCCGCTGCCAACGCTCGCGCCCGAAGCCCTGGCCGCCGTCGTCGGCGCGCCGTGGCCCGGCAACGTTCGCCAACTTGAAAACCTGCTCGAACAAGCGGTCGCACTTTCGACGACCAACGTGATCCCGCTATCGCTCGTGCGAACGAGCCTGGATGATGCGCAATCGCCACTCGTCTCGTTCGAAACCGCCCGCAAGTCGTTTGAACGCGATTACTTGGTTCGCATTCTGAAGCTCACCGCTGGCAACGCCGCGCAAGCCGCGCAAATGGCGGGCCGAAACCGCACCGAGTTCTACAAACTTCTGCAGCGTCACAACTTAGAGCCGGCGATGTTTAAGGAAGCGGTCAAGGCGGGCGTCTAACGCGAAGATCGCGAGTTCGTTTTGCGAGTTAAGTACGCTCGTATCGGCGGCCTGTTACCGGTGAATACCACTCGCGTTAAAGAGCAGGTTTTAACACGTATCCCTGTAACAAACAGGGCTAGCGAGAATAAAGTCAAGCTCTCTAGTTCCTTATTTATCGAACGCTTGCCCCAACCCACGCTGCGATTCGGTAGAGTTTTTACTAGAGCCCGAAGACTTTTTCGTGTGTCTAGGGAGTCGGGCTCTCTGTGAATTTCGGCGCGCGCGTGGCTTCATGTGCTTCCACCGAGTTTTCTGGGGCAGCACGCGGTACAGGCTACCTCGGACCAAGCCACACCTTAGGCAAAATCGCAGGTGAAACCAATTACCTGCGCGAGCGCGCGGCCCCGCCATGCAAATCCAATTCAAAGTGTTACGCGAGTCAGCTCGCGCCCATCTTCCAGCCTACGCCACGCAGGGCTCTGCGGGGCTCGACTTGCGCGCCTGCATCGATGCGCCGCTTGCGCTTGCACCGGGTGAGACAACACTCGTGCCCACGGGTATCGCCATCCACATCGCTGACCCCGGTTATGCGGCGCTGATCCTGCCTCGCTCGGGCTTGGGGCACAAACACGGCATCGTGCTGGGTAACCTGGTGGGACTCATCGATAGCGACTATCAGGGCGAGCTGATGGTGAGCGTGTGGAATCGCAACGCGCCGGGCGGCCCGAGCTTCACGATCAATCCGCAAGAGCGAATCGCACAGCTCGTCATCGTGCCAGTGCAGCAGGTCTCGTTTCAGGAAGTGCCAGATTTCAGCGCGAGCGATCGCGGTGCGGGCGGATTTGGCAGCACCGGAACGAAGTGAGTAGCGCGTGAAGCCACTTTTTTTGCACCCCGCGAACAAGCGCCGCCGCGTGGTGTGTCTCGGCATGGCCACGCTCGATCAGATTTTTCGTGTGGACAACATCCCCGAAGCACCCGCGAAGTTTCGCGCGCTCGATTTCATCGTCACCGGTGGCGGGCAAGCGGCAAATGCAGCGGTCACCGTTCGGCGGCTGAGCGGTGCGGCGCAGTACTGGGGCCGCGTGGGCGACGATCCGACGGGCGATCAGATTTTGCGGCAGCTCTCCGATGAACGCGTCGACATTCAGCATGTATACCGACTTATCGGCGCGCGATCCAAAACGTCTGCGATCCTTGTTGATGCTTGCGGAGAGCGCCTGGTTTGTTCAGCACCCTCGCAGGGCTACCCGCCCGATACTTCATGGCTGCCCCTTGACGAAATCGAGATGATGCACACGGTGCTCGCCGATTCGCGCTGGAAACCAGGCGCAATGGCGCTCTTCGATGCCGCGCACGAATACAAACTGCCCAGCGTGTTTGACGCAGACGGCGGTGAGCCGCAAGAGCTGCTTTCGCTTTCCCGCGCAGCGACGCACCCGGCGTGGAGCGAACCGATGCTGAAGAACCTTGGTTTTGGCTCGCCTGAAGCGTCGTTGATGAAGGCCTTTGGCGGGCGAAACGCGATGTCTGCGGTCACTCTCGGTGAACGGGGTGTCGTTTGGTTCGATGGACACTCGATTCAGCGCGCAGCTGCTATCCCCGTCACCTCAGTGGACACGCTTGCTGCGGGCGACACCTGGCACGGCGCGCTCGCCTATGCGTTGGCGGATGGACACGCGAACGCCGATGCGATCCGCTTTGCGAGCATCGTTGCCGCGCTGAAGTGCTCGCGATTCGGCGGGCGTGTTGGCATCCCCACGCGCGCTGAGGTGGAGCAATTCGCTGCGACGCTGCCCGAAACGATGTGATTTCCGACGGCCAGGACGTACTCACGTTGCTAATGCGGTCATGATTTTCGAGTTCCAGCTCTAAAACAGCAGAAATCAATTGCCGGCTTGAACTTCTTCCATTGCGCCCCACTCTTAGGTGTATGGCAAGTTCGCGATTTGGTTGATTCCCTCCTCTCTCGCGAAGCCTTCCTCCCCGTCGCGGGTTTCCCCCGACCCCACGCGGGACATTTAGGGCGATTGGCGCAAGCCTTTCGCCCTTTTTTCTTTTCCGCAACGCGCGAGCACGTGGCCTGTGCAACGCGTGCCGACTACCGGAACTTCTTTGCGACGTTCGACGAATCTTTTCGTCCACGCTTCGTCTAATATGCCGTTAACGCTGCGGCTGTAATGCAGCGAATATTCGTAAGGAAAGCCTCATGAAGTTAAAGACCGGGCACACCCAGAAGTTCACATGGATCGGCGCAGGTGCCGTGTTGGGCGTTGCGCTGTCGCTCGCGCTGACGGTAGACGCTAATCGCGAAGCACGCTCAACGATTCCGGTCGATGAGCTGCGCGCGTTCTCAGAGGTGTATGCGCGAATCAAAAATGATTACGTGATCCCGGTTGATGACAAAAAACTAATCGATCAGGCGATCAGCGGCATGGTGAGTGGGCTCGATCCACACTCCACATACCTTGATGAACTCGCCATGCGCGAAATGCGCACGACCACGACTGGCAAGTTCGGCGGCATCGGAATTGAGATCGGCACCGAAGACGGCTACATCCGCGTCGTCACCCCCATCGACGATACGCCCGCATCGCGCGCAGGCATTCGTGCGGGCGACCTCATCACCAAGGTTGACGGCGAAACCACGCGCGGCTTGACCACCACAAAGGCCGTCGAGCGCATGCGCGGAATGCCTGGAACCAAAGTACGCATCGAGATTTACCGCAAGGAAGAGAAGGCGACCATCACCCACACGCTGGAGCGCCAGGAAATCAAGGTGCAGGCAGTGCGGGCGCGTGAAATCGAGCCGGGATTCTCATATGTTCGTGTGCGGACGTTTAACGAGCTCACCGTTGGCGAAGTCGTAAAAGCGCTCTCCGAACAACACGCGAAAACGCCGCTGAAAGGCGTCGTGCTGGATCTGCGTAACAACCCGGGCGGATTGCTAGACGCCGCCATTGGTTTGTCTGCAGTGTTTTTGCCGAAAGACGCGCTGGTGGTCTACACCGAGGGGCGAGTTGAAGGCGCACGTGTTCGCTACACCGCATCCCGCGAGCACTTCGCGCGGCGTGGCCCAGATGTCGTTTCTAGCGCACCCGCTATTTTGAAGAGTGTGCCGCTCGTAGTGCTCACCAATGCAGGCTCTGCCTCTGCGTCGGAAATCGTCGCGGGCGCACTTCAGGATCACAAGCGCGCAACCGTGATGGGCATGACGACCTTCGGCAAGGGTTCGGTGCAAAACATCATTCCGCTTTCGTCCACCACGGGCATGAAGCTCACCACTTCGAAATATTTCACGCCAAACGGTCGCTCGATCCAAGGCACTGGCATCGATGCTGACATCACCATCGATCAGCTCACCTGGGACGGCGTGGTCGCTCCGAAGGTGCAGCGTGAGAAAGATCTAGCGCGTCATCTCGTTGGACGCGATGAGAAGAAGGACGACGCAGCCGACCCGGACGACGATCTCACTGAAGAGGGGCAAGAAGCGAAGCTTCTCAAGGCTCGCGAAGATGCGAAGAAACTCAAAGGCTTTGATTGGGGTAACGAGAAAGACTTCCTCTACGCGCAAGCGGTGAACAAGATCAAAGGGCTGCCCGTCGTGAAATCGACCGTCGACACGACCAAGACTGCAGCGAAGCCTGACGTGGTTGCAGGTCAAACAACCACAGCGTCGAAACGCGTGCAGCAGTAAGCCTGCATGGAACGCAAAAGGCCCCGCGATGCGGGGCCTTTTTTGCTTGTCTTTATGACATCTTATTCTGCGTAAGCCCTATTTTATAGGGGCTAGACACGCTTAAATCGTATTCTCTTTTCTCGGCCTATACGCCCGCTCGACCCAATTGAATCTGGGCTTTCATCTTATTGTTCAATAAATGCGATGGGGTGATGCGTCACTAGAATTTCGCGCCGACGGAGACACCCGATCAGTCAGCGCCATTCGCTGCACTAGATTCCCAATATCTGTTTGCGCTCGCTCTTACTCGGCGCGAAACCTTCGCGCTCGTAGCAGTCGAAAATCGCGTTCACGATCTCCTGCGGGTCTTCGATGATTTGCATGAGTTCGATGTCGCCTGGAGAAATGAGCTTCTCATGCAAGAGCTGATCGCGCATCCAATCATGCAGCCCGCCCCAGAACGATTTACCCACGAGGATGATCGGCATTTTTCGCGCTTTGCCCGTTTGAATCAGGGTGAGCGCTTCGGTTAGTTCATCGAGCGTGCCAAAGCCGCCCGGCATACAAATCAGCGCCATGCTCGTACGCACGAAGGCGAGCTTACGATTGAAAAAATACTTAAAGGAAATGCCCATGTCTTGGTAAGCATTCCCGTGCTGCTCGTGCGGCAATTGGATGTTGAGACCAATTGACAAGCTCTTGCCCGCAAACGCGCCTTCGTTAGCCGCCTGCATGATGCCCGGGCCGCCGCCTGAGATTACGCTGAAGCCGGAGTCTGACAACAGTTTCGCAATCTCGATGGTCCGCGCATACCAGGGTGAATCCGGCTTGATTCGCGCCGAACCGAAGATCGACACGGCAGGTTGCACGTTGCGCAGCTTCTCGGTCGCGTACGTGAACTCCGACATAATCTGCAACGCACGCCACGCCTCCTGACCGGGCGTAAGGTCGCTCTCGTGCATCGCACTCTTGATCGCCTGCACCTTCGCTTTGGTGCTCTCAAAATTCACTGCCATGTCGGACTCCCGAAAAAAGCTCGTTCTCGTTGACGGCTCATCATATCTCTATCGCGCGTATCACGGGCTACCTGACCTGCGCACGCGCGCGGGCGAGCCCACGGGCGCGATTCGCGGCGTGATCACCATGTTGAGGAAACTGGTCGCCGACGAGAAGCCAGATTACTTCGCCGTGGTGTTTGATGCCCCGGGTAAAACCTTCCGCGACGACTGGTATCCCGAATACAAAGCCAACCGCTCGCCCATGCCTGAGGACATGCGCCCGCAAATCGAGCCGCTACACGCGCTTGTGAAAGCACACGGCTGGACGCTCATCATGGAACACGGCGTGGAGGCGGACGACGTCATCGGCACGCTCGCGAAACATGCGGAAGCGCGAGGCATGGATTGCGTGATTTCTACTGGCGACAAAGATCTCACGCAGCTTGTGACCGAACACACCATCCTCAAAAACACCATGTCGATGGAAACGCTTGACATCGCCGGTGTCAAAGAAAAATTCGGGGTGTTGCCAGGGCAGATTCTTGATTACCTCACGCTCATCGGAGATACCGTAGACAACGTGCCTGGGGTGCCAAAAGTCGGGCCGAAAACGGCTGTCAAATGGCTAAGCGAATACCAATCACTGGACGCAGTCGTTGCCAATGCTGACAAGTTCACCGGTGTAGTGGGCGAAAACTTGCGCAACACGCTCGACTGGCTTCCGAAGGGAAAGCAGTTGCTCACGGTGAAGTGCGATGTCGCGCTTAACTACGACGTTGAAGCGCTCCCCATTGCAGCCGCAGACACAGAGGCGCTCGCCCAGTATTTTGAGCGATTCGAATTCAAGACAATGTTGAATGAGTTGCGCGGCTCAGCGGCCAGCGTAGCAACACCTTCTTCAGCGAAGACTATTGAGCGGGTCTATGCGCCGAGCGCCTCGACGGACTCCGCGGCGTCTCTCGCCCTGGCTCAATTGGAAAAGAAGCCGCGTCAGTATCGCGCGATTTTGACCATGGAAGCACTCGATGAGGTTCTCGACGCGATCAATGGAGCCCCGCTCACCTGCTTTGACACAGAGACTACGTCGCTGGAACCCATGCTCGCGAAAGTCGTCGGTCTTTCCTTTGCTTGGACTCCGTTTGAGGCGGTGTATATCCCGCTCGCACATCGCTACCCCGGCGCGCCCGAGCAACTTCCGTTAGACGCCACACTCGCAAAGCTCAAGCCTTGGTTTGAAAACGCAGAAAAGAAAAAACTTGCACAAAACGCGAAGTACGACGAACACGTGTTGCTCAATCACGGTATCCTGGTTCGCGGCATCGAGCACGACACGTTGCTAGCCGACTACGTGCTAGAGAGTCACAAGCCGCACGACATGGATTCGATGGCATTGCGGTTTCTTGAAGAAAAGACCATTAAGTTTGAAGATGTTGCCGGCAAAGGCGCAAAGCAGATCGGCTTCGATGAAGTCTCAATTGAGCGCGCCACCGAATACAGCGCGGAAGACGCCGACGTCACGCTTCGCCTGCATCAAGTGATCTATCCGCAAGTCCGAGCGGTGGCCGCAATTGACAGGATTTATCGCGACTTCGAACTGCCAACACGCGAGGTGCTCGTACGCATGGAGCGAAACGGTGTGCTCATCGATTCCGCCGTGCTCGCCAAGCAATCTCATGAAATCGGATTGCAAATCAACGCGCTTGAAGCGAAGGCGTTTGAGCTTGCAGGCCAGCCGTTCAATTTAGGCTCGCCAAAGCAGTTGGGCGAAATCCTTTTTGGAAAGCTCGGTTTGCCCATTAAGCGAAAAACGGCAACTGGTCAACCCTCAACCGATGAGGAAGTGTTGAGCGAACTGGCAGAGGATTTTCCGCTGCCGAAGCTCCTACTTGAGCACCGATCGCTCACGAAACTCAAGGGCACCTACACCGATAAGCTGCCGAAAATGGTGAACCCGAACACCGGTCGCGTTCACACCAACTACGGGCAGGCTACAGCTGTGACGGGTCGCTTATCGAGCAACGATCCGAATCTGCAAAATATTCCTGTGCGCACACCCCAGGGCCGCGCGATCCGTCAGGCGTTTATTGCGCCGCTTGGCGCCACCATCGTGTCAGCCGACTATTCGCAGATTGAGCTGCGCATCATGGCGCATCTGTCCGAAGACCCTTCGCTGACGGAAGCGTTCTTAAAAGGGCTCGACATTCATAAGGCGACTGCCGCAGAGATTTTCGGCGTACCCGTTGCGGAAGTTTCGGCGGAGCAGCGTCGTTACACAAAAGCGGTGAACTTCGGTTTGATTTACGGGATGGGTGCGTTCGGCCTCGCTTCCCAGTTAGGCATTGAGCGATCCGCTGCGCAACAGTTCATCGATAAATACTTCGCGCGGTATCGAGCGGTCGCTGAGTTCATGCAGGCAACGCGGGAGTTTGCTCACGCCCACGGCTATGTAGAAACGATTTTCGGTCGGCGCGTCTACTTGCCCGACATCAACGGCGGCAACGGCCCACGTCGCGCTGGCGCAGAACGCCAAGCGATCAACGCACCCATGCAGGGCTCGAACGCAGACATCATCAAACTCGCGATGATTTCGATTGATCGCTGGCTGCGCGAATCAAAATTAAAAACTAAGCTCGTGATGCAAGTTCACGACGAACTCGTGCTTGAAGTCCCCGATGCCGAGCTCGATCTCGTGAAAGTGGAGCTACCAAAGAAAATGACCGAAGTCGCCACACTCAAAGTGCCATTGGTTGCTGAGGTTGGCGTCGGCCACAACTGGGACGAGGCGCATTAGACGTGGTTGCGATCTAGCGAGGGTGAAGCTGGCATTTTCTAGAACGCTAGGGCTCTCGTTTTTTCCTCGCCACATTATGTTTTGCGCGATTTCTGGAAAAGCGAACGGCACTTAGGCTACGTTAGCTCGATGTCGAAAACCATTTTCGGCGAAAATACGCGGTTCGCTGTTGTCTGAATCGCGGTTTCGTTGAATGTCGTCCTCCAAAGATCAATCTGCTTCACTATCGATCTCCACGATTCACCGGGCCCTCAAAGAAGAATTTGGTGAACTTGGGTTTCGCGAAGGACAGGATCTAGTCACGGCGAAGGCGGTCACGATCGCAAGTGTTGAAAAGCTCGAAGACGGAAGCTGGAAGGTTTCCGGCAGCGTCGAGGACGGTGGCGCACTGTTTTCACCTACTGTCGAGATCGAGGTGGAGCGAACCTACATCCAGGTGCTTTCCACAGATTGCAATTGCGAACTAACGATTAACTGTTGTCATTCGGCAGCACTTTCCCTGCAGTGGTTTGCGACATGGCCGCAAGCAAACGGCGTTCTGCTGGGTGCACCCGCAATCGCACAATCGCGCTCCATCGATGTGAGTAACGCGCGGTCGCTTGAGCTTGCCAAGAGTGATGCACGTGAAGCGCTTCGTGATCGCTTGCGCAACGCAACCACTGCAGCGCCGCCTGCCGTGCAACGACGCGCTACGGTAGCACTCGCCCCAGGACTCGCTGCGTGGCTGCAAGAAACTGTCACCGAGGTCAATGCATTAGAAGCTCAAGACGCGACCACGCGCAAATCGAGCGTTCAGCAGAACACCTTGGTCTACCTGCTCTCGCCCGAGGGTGTGCTGAGCGTTGCCAAGGCGAAGTTTGATCAAAAGCGAAAGCGATACGCGCTTCAAAGTGAGCTTGCGTCGCTCGCTTGGATCGAACATGATCGCGTGCGCCCCTCTTACGTGCCCGCTGAAGACGAAGCACTTTTGCGAATGATCGCTGCCGCGCTCGGGCAATTCGGCGTAGAACCACGCGCTCAACTTCGCGGGAAAACCGGCGAGCAAATTCTTCAGCTCGCACTCGCATCAAATCGCGCATTTGCGTCGCCGCCCGAAACGTGGTTTCGCGAGCTCTGGCGCAAGAAAACAAAAGCGCCGGACGCTATTGAGCTTGATCGATCACTCTCGCTCGGGCAGAACCACCGCGCGAGTTTGCTTTGGCACGCCGACACTTCCACGGAGAAACCTACGGTGCGCCTTCGCGCGGAAACGCGGGTTGCCGACAGTGCGCTTACGTTTCCGATCATCGCCACCGATCCACCCTATGCGCTCGATTTAGATGCAGCAGAAGTAATGCGCCTTGAGGTGAACCTCGCCCACCGCTCGCTGGATCGACTGCTCTCACTGCCGCCGCTTCGCGAAGACGATGCCATCGGCTGGGCCTATGTCGCGGATGCGATTAGCGCGATGCCGGATGCGATCCACGTTCCACGCGTTCCGTATTCGGCAGCGAATGATGCCCCGCTGCCGATGCCGCGCGGCGTCTTGCGCTTTGGACTCATCGAGTTTCGCTACACCACGGGTATCGGCGCATCCCGCCGCGAACAGGAGCTCGTGTTTCCCGGCGTGGAATTCATGCTCGACTACGGCGTCGAGCGGGTGGCCTTTGACACACGCGGATTTGAATCCGCCGTGGAGGAGGAACGCCTAGGCAGCGTTACGCGTTCGCGCCGCATGCGTAATGTGCGAGCTGAACAGCTCTGGTCGATGCGCTTGCCGCCCATGCTGATTCAGGCGAGCAATGTTGAGCGGGCGCTGCTGTACAGTCAGTCGCTCGCGCCCGATACGGAGAATTCCGCAAGCAAACGTTCACTCTGGGCGCTGCCCGATCACGATTGGAGTAGCCACGGCGCAACTGTTCTCGCAGATGCGCAAATGGCCGGGTTCATCATTGAGATTGAAGATGGGTTCCCAGTGTCCCTTGAAGACATCCCTGAACCATCGCTCGAGCTTTCCCCTGGAACGCAACAGGGCTGGTTTCGCATGTCGCTCGGCGTTACCGTCAATGGTGAGCGCGTAGACCTTGCGCCGGGGCTTGCAAAACTGATCGCTGCGCAAAAAAGTGTTGAGCAATGGTTTGCTGAACTCAAATCGGTACCCTTCATCTTGTTGTCGCTTGCGCATGCAGACAAGATAAAGAAAGCGGTCGTCGTGCGGATATCCGGAGAACGCGTACACGCTATTCTAGAGCCCGTATTTGATTGGTTTCGAGGCGGCGCGGTCGACGAAATTTCGGAGCTGCAAGCAGCGATGCTTCCATCGCTGCCGAATGACACGGTGATTTATCTCGGCCGAGAAAGTCCGAAGTGGGCTGCCATGCGACAGGCGATTGAGGCGGGAATCAAGCTTGAACCGATTTCGCCACATGCGGACTTTCAAGCAAAGCTGCGTGCTTATCAAATGCACGGTCTCGCGTGGCTCGATCATTTGCGTAGGCTCGCGATGGGCGGTGTACTTGCCGATGACATGGGCCTCGGCAAAACGGTTCAGACGCTTGCATTCCTGCACCGCATTCACCGCCTGAGCGGTGCGCCCGCGTTAAAGGTGCCGACGGCGAAGCCGAGTCTGATTGTCGCGCCAACTTCGGTCATCGCAAACTGGATGGCCGAGGCGAAGCGATTCGCGCCTGATCTCATCTTGCATCGTCATCATGGGCTGGATCGCTCGACCGATGAGCGAGACTTGAAGCGCGCTGATATCGTGGTCACCAGTTATCCGCTATTGCAGCGCGATGATGATTTGCTCGCGGGCATTCAGTGGAATGTGATTGTGCTGGATGAGGCGCAGGTGCTTAAAAATCCAAAGGCAAAAACCTATCAAGCCGCACAACGCCTTGATGCCGAGATGCGCCTCGCGCTCACGGGAACGCCGATGGAAAACCACTTGGGCGAACTCTGGTCGATCTACAACATTCTGTTACCAGGTTTGTTGGGCGATCTCGATGGTTTCAATCGCATTTTTCGCTTCCCGGTGGAGCAGCGAAGCGATGCGAATCAGATGAAGAAATTGCGCGCGCGTATTCGCCCCTTCATGCTGCGCCGTACGCGTGATCAAGTGCTCAACGAGTTGCCGCCGAAGACAGAATTTGTGCGCTGGGTAGAACTTGACGCAGCACAAGCCGATCTCTACGAGAGCCTACGTACAGCAATTCATGATGATGTGCGCAAAGTGATCGATAAGAAAGGCTTAAAGCAAAGCACAATTCACATTCTCGATGCGCTGCTCAAACTTCGACAAGTCTGCTGCGATCCGCGCCTTGTGAAACTTCCAGGCGTTGCCGAGCGCGCTGCAGGTGCTGGCTCCGCAAAGCTCGATTGGCTGATGACGCATGTCCCTGAGCTTCTTGAAGAGGGACGAAAGATCCTCATCTTTTCGCAGTTCACGAGCATGCTTGCGCTCATCGCGGATTCGCTAAAGGCACAACACATTGACTACGTTCAACTCACCGGCGACACCACTGATCGTGACACGCCGATTGCTCGCTTTCAAAATGGTGAGGTCAGCGTCTTTCTGTTGAGCCTCAAAGCGGGCGGCGTCGGCTTGAATCTCACCGCTGCCGACACGGTGATTCACTACGACCCGTGGTGGAATCCCGCGATCGAAGCGCAGGCCACCGCGCGCGCGCATCGCATGGGCCAAACCAAACCGGTATTCGTCACTAAGCTCGTCGCCAAAGGCACGCTTGAAGAGCGCATGATGGCGCTACTAGATCGAAAACGGGAGCTCGCAAGCGCACTCCTCTCTGGCGACGGAAATGCCCTCTCCGGCATTAGCGCAGACGATGTAGAAAACCTTCTCGCGCCGATTTCAAGTTTGCAGTAAGGCTGCTCTCTGCTAGCGAAACCGCGCTCTCGCAAGTTTTTGCGAACGGTGCGCGGCGGCTACCCACCTGCGAGGGATGCCTGCCGAACGAGCGGCGCTGGCTCGCCAATACGCATCATGATTGTTGCCCCATCCGCGACCTCATCATGACAGCCGCCAGATAGCTGCAGCCACGCATCAACCAATCGTGCCACGGATTCGACGCCGAGACGCTCTCGCCATCTCGATACGCGCTTGCGGGCGGTTGCATACGGGATTTTTGCGTGATACGCCGCTACTTTCATGGGGGTACCGACCGCCAGCTGATCTAGCAGAACGCAATCCTCGCGCTGTAGTCTCCGCGAGAAATCAGTCCATTTGCAATCAAATTTCTCAAGTTCTCTATCCGCGTTTACGTTCGAAGAGTTCATTAACTGCAGACGACGAGAGTCTTCAACAAAGTGAAGCGCGAACAGTAGCGGCTTACGCAACGATGCACAACGAATCTCGACCTATCACTTTTGATAGGTATTGGCCGAATTCTCTCGCCGTCTCTCTCGACTCAACTTTTCGTACAGAAATAGGAGAGCGATTGAGATGAAGAGGTCATCGGCGCTTGCGATACGAATGCCGCTCGATTTTTTGGCACTACTATGCAAACACGAATACGCTTGATCGCCCTCAAAGCACACTCTGCTCTCGCAAGTATTGGGAACCGCTTCGCGGCGGCTACTCGCCCGCTAGGGATGCCTGCCGAACAAGCGGCGCTAGCTCGCCAAGCCGTCGCACAATCGTCGGCTCATGTGCAACTTCGTAGCAACCACTCGATAGCCTCCGCCACACTTCAATCAATCGCGCAACTGAATCCACGCCGAGGCGCGATTGCCATCTTGATACCCGCTTGTGAGCGGTTGCATAAGGGAGATTTGCGTGATGCGCTGCTACTTTCATTGGAACACCAATCGCCAGCTGGTCCAGCAGAACGTGATCCTCGCGCTGTAGTCTCCGCGAAAATTCAATCCATTTGTGTACAAGTTTTTCTAGTTCTCTATCCGCGTTTGCGTTCAAAAAGCTCATTAACTGCAGACAACAAAGGTCTTTGAGGAAGTGACGAGCGAACGGTAACGGCTTACGGTGCGGTGCACAACGGATCTCGACCTATCATTTTTAATAGGTAGCCGCAGAATCCTCTTACCGTCTCTCACGACACAACGTTTCGTCCAGAACATGGGAGGACAATTGAGATGAAGAGGTGATCGGCGCTTGCAATACGAATGCCGCTCACTTTTGTGGCTTCAACATCGAGACACGCGTGCACTCGATCGCTCGCAAAGCATGCTCCACACACCGTTGCCCTAGACAAATTTATCTGTCTAAATTTCGACATTGATTTGTCTAAATTTAGACAACTTTCGTGCGCTGCAGGACTTTACTGTTCTGCCCATGAGCAGTCTCTTTCGCCCCGAATCACTCAACGCCAAGAATGGCTCTTGGCTTGGTAGTGTTCGGCTCACGCAACCCACGAGTTATTGGGCGATTTCCTCAGTGGGGCTCGGTGTTGCCTGCGTGATTGGCGCGTTTGCATACTTTGGAACCTACACGAAGAAAGCCACCGTCCCCGGCGTGCTGCTTCCGCCATCGGGCGCAGTGCGGCTGGCCAATGCGGGCAGCGGCGGCGTGCTCACGGACGCTCGAGTGGGTGAGGGAAGCGTAGTCGCGGCAGGTGACGTGCTCTTCACCATCAGCAGCGAACGCACCAGCGAACTGGGCGGCACTCAGGCCCTGATCGGCGCAGAACTCAAACGTCGCACCGAGCTCGCAGTGCGTGACTTGAGTTTGTCCCAACAACGCGCCACCGAGCGCATTTCGTCTGGGCAACAGCGTATTTCAGCGATTGAATCGGAAATAGCCAGTTTCGAACGTGACGCCCAATTGCACAGAGCGAGAGAGAAGCTAGCTGTTGATGGATTAGCGCGTCTAGAAAAGCTTGCAGAGACAGGTTTCATGTCCTCTGCGCAAGTCGATCCGAAGCGCGAAGAACTCCTCGCGCTGCAAGCGCAGCAACAGCAAGTCATGCGCAACAAGGCAGCTCTCGAGCGAGAGAAACAAAGCCTCTTGCAACAGATCGCTGAGGCGAAATTGCAATCGCAGATGGAGGCGACCGAGCTCGCCAAATCACGTGCCGCGCTCAACGCAGAAATCGCTGAGAACAGCGCTCGAACCAAACTCGTCGTCGTCGCACCGCAAGCGGGCGTCGTCTCTGGCGTCTCCGTTCAACTCGGTCAAACAGTGAGTCCAGGACAGTTGCTTGCGACGTTACTGCCACCCGATTCGTCGTTGCGAGCGCAACGCCGTGAAGCGACGCAACCGAGCACTAAACCGGCGCAGTCATTAATCGCCCACTTCTACGCCACCACCCGCCAAGCCGGTTTCGTGCAGCCCGGCCAACGCGTGCGCCTGCGCTACGCCGCGTACCCGTATCAGAAATTCGGCATGGGTGAAGGCGAAGTGAGCGAGATCAGCCGTAGCCCCTACGCCGTGCAAGAACTACCCACGCATCTCGCTGCAATGCTGCAACACCTCGGCCAATCCGGCGACGCCGTTTACCGCGTCACCGTGCGCATCAAAGACGCATCGGTCAAAGCCTACGGCGAATCCCATTTACTCAAGCCCGGCATGATCGCCGAGGCCGACATCGTGCAAGACACCCGGAAACTCTGGGAATGGGCATTGGAGCCGGTGTTTAGTGTGAGCGGACGGGCGATGTGAATAACAGATTTGATTTGCCGAATTGTTCGGCGGAAGGAGCGCGCAACCTCCGATCAAAGCGATGCGCACAAGGAATCACCAATTGGAACAACTGAAGCACACCGAACTAGACGCCGTATCAGGAGGAGTGATCGACTCGCTCACGTTCGACCCGAATCCACCTCCCTTCGTGCCCGAGCGCCAAGAATCTTCCGGCGCCTAATCGTCGAAAACCAACATGTTCTGCCAAGCAGTTTGGCGAGCGAGGATTTGTTGCCCTCGATCAAAGCAACGTGAACAAGGAAAATGATGATGAAAACTCTCAATCAAAAAGAGCTCGCGATGGTTTCTGGTGGCGATAATCCAGGACAGGGTCCGTATGATCCACCGAAGGAAAAGACCCCGTTGGAAAAGTTTCTCGACAGCTTTAGCGAGTGGGGACCAAACAACTGGTTCGGATTGCTAAAGTAGCGGATACTCGCGCCCCCCCTAAAGCGGGGGGCGCGGGGCCAATGGCCACCGCTCTCTCAGGCGAAACGTGTTCACTCTCCCAATTACACCCTTTACAGCATCAAACATTGCACTCTTGGCGATGCTTACGGTTGTGCTTATCGTACCCGCTCGCAGGCGCGCTGAGCTTTTTGCTTTTCGTTCCAAAGCGCTGGTTTACCTGACTGGCTGCCTGGCGGCTATCCCCTTTCTTACTCAATTCGCGATAAGCGCAGCGACTTGCGAACAAAATCCGTCATGGAAGTTTTCAATCAGCTCGGCGCTCGCAATTACGTTGATAATTCTCGCCAGAGCGCTTACTGAAGAAATACTTTACCGATGGATCCTCTGGTCAGCGCTGAGTCGCATCGGATTCCGAATCCCAGCGTTGATCGTTTTGACCGCAATAATATTCGCGGCATTTCATGCTTGGAAGTTAAGCAGTTGGGTGTCGTGGGTCTATGTGTTTTCTGCCGGATTGCTTCTCGGTCTTGTGCGGTTTGCAACCGATAGCGTTCTACTAGCTACGCTTGTTCATACTTGTTGGAATCTCGCGTCTGGCCTGCTGTATGGAATGACGCATGTTGCTGGCATTCCAGAAACTACACCTGCAGTGCTGTGCAAAACAACTGGCACGATACATCCGCTTGATCTCCTGGGAATTACTGTCAGCGTAGCGGCTATCGCCATATTTTTAAGAAGACGCCGCACCTGAGATGCTCTAGGTACGCAAGGTTTTGGTCGCTGGCGGGCTCGCTATGCACGGAGTCTTGTTAATAGCTTCTGGGGAAATCTGTCTTGACAAAAAGAGCCGCTTCTGTGTACCGCAATAGAACCAAATGAATCGAAGAACTTTTCTCCACCTCGCGTGCGCTTCGGTGACAACGACCGTTGTGTTCCCGGCTTTGTCCGGCCTCCAGGCCAACCGAACAATTTTCACGATCACCAGTATGCCCCGCAACGGCGGATTACGCTTGTTGCGACATATGCTTTCGTTGACGGGCAAAAAGCAGCCAACGTTGCTCGTTGTTCCTACGCCACTCGGCGATGATGCTCGCTGGATCGAGTTCTGGCAAAAAACGCTTGGCCCTCAGCTCGATTGCGACTTGGAAATGCTTCGCACGTTCGGCGATTCGTCAAGCATGAAAAATTATCGTAACCAAATCTTGGGCGCGGATGCGATTTTCGTGACTGGCGGTAACACGCTGAATGCCCTAGCGATCTGGAAGGCGCACAGTATTGACGTGGCTTTGCGCGAAGCGTGGGAGCGAGGTATCGTCCTCGGTGGCGAAAGCGCGGGGATGATTTGCTGGTTTGAACAAGGTCTTTCTGATTCACGTCCCGAGAAGTTGAGCGTCGTTGACGGACTAGGCTTTCTTCCCGGAAGCTGTACACCGCACCTCAACGGCGGCAATGGCTCGCGACGCGCGGAGTACGAACGCTTCGTTACAAGCGGCCCCCTGAAAAGCGGCTACGGCTGCGACGATGGCACCGCACTAGTGTTTGAAGGAACAAGATTTGTTGAAGCAGTGACTGTAGGCGACGGCGGCGTTTACAGATTTAGCAGCAACGATGCGGAACGCAAAGGGATAAAGCTACCGACTCGCTCTATCTAATCTATCCGTTGCTTGTGTCAGCTCGCCCTCTCCTCCAATCCGAATCCGCCGAATGCGGCCTAGCCTGCCTCGCGATGCTCTCAGGCGCGCACGGCTTGCGCGTCGATCTCGCGGAGCTTCGTCAACGCTTCTCCGTTTCACTCAAGGGCGCAAATCTCAATCAACTCATGCGCCACGCGCAAGCGCTTGGGTTTGCCACGCGTCCGCTACGGCTTGAACTGGAAGAGATGAACCAATTGCAACTACCCTGCATGTTGCATTGGGAGTTAAACCACTTCGTCGTACTTGAAAAAGTCTCGATGAAATCCGGTCGTAATGCTGCAGCCAGTGAGACGATCGAGGCTGACCCAACGCTCATTCCCAACGGCTCGATTACGATTCTTGATCCCGCCGTGGGTCGACGCGTTGTTCCTTTCTCCGAAGTCAGCAAGAAATTCACCGGCGTCGCGCTCGAAGTCACGCCCACCTCTGAATTCAAACCTGCGGATTTGCGCCGCAAGATTCGGCTGCGCGACTTAATCGGCAAAGTGTTTGGATTGAAACGCGCGCTCACGCAAATCATCCTGCTCGCGGTGGGCTTGGAAGCGGTGGCGCTCGTCACGCCACTCGTCACGCAATGGGTCGTCGACGGTGCGCTGGTTTCGGGGGACAAAGACTTGTTGTTGCTCACCGTGCTCGGCGGTGGCGTACTGATGATCGTGCAGTTTCTGCTGTCGATGGCGCGCGGCTGGATTGGCTTGCGCATGAATCAGCAGCTTTCGGTGCAATTCACTGCAAATCTGTTCTCGCATTTACTGAAACTGCCGCTTTCATTCTTTGAGAAGCGACACATTGGCGATATCACCTCGCGCTTTAGTTCCTTACACGCAATTCGCGGCGTGCTCACAGGCGGCGCGGTGTCTGGGTTGCTCGATGGTGTAATGGCGATCGTCACGCTGGGGATGATGTTGCTGTTCAGCCCGATGCTGACCGGCGTGGTTATCGTGGCGCTGTTGCTGTACTTCGGTTTGCGTTGGGCGAGCTATGCCTCGTTTCGCGATGCCAATGAAGAGCGGATCGTGCTTTCGGCAAAGGAGCAGAGCTTTTTCTTGGAAACAGTTCGCGCCGTGCAGCCGTTGAAACTCTTCAATCGGACACCTGAGCGACTAGCGCGCTGGCAAAACCTGATGGTGGATGTTCAAAACCGCGATCTCACCACGCAGAAGATGGAATTGTGGTTCAGCTCCGCGAACACGCTGATCTTTGGCGTGGAGGGCATGCTGATCCTGTATCTCGGTGGCTCCGCCGTACTCGGGCAGCAGATGACGCTCGGGATGCTGCTTGCCTTCATGGCGTACAAGGGGCAATTTGCAGAGCGGGCCACGGCGCTCATCAATCTTGCGATGCAAGTGAAGATGCTTTCACTGCATGCGGAGCGGTTGGCGGATATTGCGCTTGAGAAGCCGGAGAGAGAAAGCGCGTTTGAAACCGATGTCTCGCGCATTTCGCCGGGAATTGAAGTGCGCAATGTGAGCTTTCGTTACGCTGAGGGCGAGCCGTGGGTGCTGCGCGATTGTTCGCTCACGATTGAGGCGGGCGAGCACGTGGCGATGGTGGGCGCGAGCGGCTGCGGGAAATCAACGCTCTTGAAGCTGATTCTGGGATTGCTGGAGCCCACCGAGGGCGACATTCGAATCGGTGAACGCGGCGCGACTTCGATCAAACAGTTGGGGGCCGGTCAGTTTCGCTCAATCATCGGTACCGTGATGCAAAACGATACCTTGCTCGCGGGATCGATCACAGAAAACATCGCGTGCTTTGACTCGCTGATCGACTATGCGCGCGTAGAGGATGTTGCCAAACTCGCCAACATTCACGATGAAATCGTTGCAATGCCCATGGGCTATCAAACGCTCGACGGCGATATGGGCAGCACACTCTCTGGCGGCCAGAAGCAGCGCGTTCTCCTTGCGCGAGCGCTGTACAAACAACCCAAGATTCTGGCGCTAGACGAAGCCACAAGCGCGCTGGATTCGGACAACGAGCGTAAAGTCAATCACGCGATTCGCGCACTTCCGCTCACACGCATCACAATCGCACATCGCGCAGAAACGATCGCGTCTGCTCATCGCGTGATCGAACTCGCGAACGGCGCAGTGTTGCGCGAATTGAGAAACGCGGCGTAAAGCTTGCTTTGTAGACGCGCCCCCGCGAAGGCGGGGATCAGACCGCGCTTCATGACATCACGGCAACGCAAAAAAGCGACGTCAAGCCGTCGCCTACAGATTGTTTGCGATACCGGTCGTGCTGCCCCCTTCAAAATGCGAAACGCGACGTAGACGGCGACACGCGCGCGACCTACACTCCTTTCATCACAAAAGGAGGCCACATGACCACAACCTACAGTCGGCGCGAGGCGATTGCTGCGATGGCAGCAGTCAGCGTTGCCACTGCGCTGCAACCGGTATTCGCACAAGAAAAATTTCCATCGCGCCCGATTACCTTCATCTGTCCGTGGCCGCCCGGGGGCTCGTCTGACGCGGTGATACGCGCTTTGGCGGAAAGCGTAGGTAAAGTGTTGGGGGTTGCGGTCTTGGTCGAAAACAAACCAGGGGCTGGCGGTACTTTGGGCGCAGCCGCGATGGTGACGGCGAAGCCCGATGGCTACACGATTACGCAATTACCACTCGGAATCTATCGCATTCCACACATGCAAAAAACCGCGTTCGATCCGATCAAGGATTTGACGCATGTGATTTGCTTGACCGGTTACACCTTCGGGCTTGTCGTTCCAGCCGATTCGCCGTTCAAAACACTTGACGACATGGTGAAGGCCGCGAAGGCGAATCCGGGTGCCGTGAACTACGGCCACACCGGCATCGGCACCACGCCACATCTTGCGATTGAGGAGTTCTCGCAAAAGGCGGGCATCACGCTCAATCACATTCCGTACAAGGGCAGCGCAGAAATTCTCGCGGCGATTTTGGGCGGACAACTCATGATGATGAGCGGCACGACCGAATTTGCGCCGCATGTTGAGAGCGGAAAACTTCGTATGCTCGCAACGCTTGGGCGCGCGCGCACGAAACAGTTCCCAAATGTACCGACAGTGAAAGAGCTGGGCTACGACACGATCACCGAAAGCCCGTTTGGCATCGGCGCGCCAAAAGGTGTGGACCCGGCGGTAACGAAAGCGCTCCACGATGCGTTCAGAAAGACGCTCGACGATCCAAAAGTACTCGCCGCGTTTGAGAAGTTTCACCAGCCCGTGATCTATATGAACACGGCAGATTACACCGCATATGCCGAGCGCACCTTTGCGGCTGAAGCGGCTACGATTAAGAGGCTTGGCCTAGATAAAAAGTCGTAGGGAAACTGCAGAAAATACCTCGATCGCCCAGTTCAACAGGGCGATAGAGGCGTTAGCTGGGAATCGTTCTTTAACATGCCGTGGAACCGCTTTACGTTTCCGCATGCAGCAATCTCCCGCCCGAAAACGCCCAGTTTTCCCATTGCGTTTCCTTGAAGATAACTGTCACGTGATCGGGATTGATGCCTTGTTCGGAAAGGCGGGCGATGAGCGTTTGCAGCATGTTTCGCTTCACTTTCACGCTACGCCCGACCGACCACAAAATCTCGATCAAGGCGTAATCTGCGCTACGTGGTGTTGCGGCATCCGGATAACTTGGATCGAAACGAAAGTCTTCCTCGTCGAGTGACAGCACGCGCTGGAACTTATCAGCAAGCGGAACGCCAACAGCGACGAGCGCCTCGTGCACCGCATCGAGCAAGGCGATTTTGAACGTACGCGATTGGTCTTTACGAACGGTCAATGTCACGAAAGGCATGGTGATCCCTCGTCTGGTTATGCAAGATTGACGCTACGTTTCGTGTTCAGCACCCCTGCCTTGTTGACGCTACGCAACGCTATAGCGAACGATTTCAACCGCGCCATCGCGCCATCAATGAGCCTAGAGATCGCTTCGCGACGGAGCGTTTGAGCGCGACCTTTTGCAGTGTCGTGTAGCGCCGCGAGCGTTTCGGTACTCATTGAATGTGAGTGCGCAAACGCGGAACGGGTGATCGGTGTGCGATTCATAAAGTGATCCTTCCAAAAACGCCAATTACGATGGAACGAACTTTATTTGCAAATGCATTGCACCGAAACCGAATAGAAAGCACTTTGGTTTTGCGAAATTTGCAAAATTACGTCCAAATGAGCACAATGTAGGAATGCAACTAAAACTCGAAGACGCGAACCTCTTCGTTCGTGTGACCGAACTTGGCACACTCTCAGCTGCTGCGGCTGAACGAAATGAACCCGTGAGCCAAGTTTCGCGCGCGATCGTGCGGATCGAAAAATCGCTCGGTGTGCGCCTTCTCCATCGCACAACTCATGGACTCTCACTCACCGATGAGGGAGATACTTTTGTCGCTTACGCCCGGCGCATACTCGACACGGCTGCGGAGCTCGATGCCGAGCTATCAGGGCGGCTCTCCGGCCCGAGCGGTTGGGTTCGGGTCGCGGTGAGCCCGATCCTCGCCCAACTAGTGATCGCACCATCGCTGCGTTCGCTCTACAAAAAACATCCAAAACTACAAATCGACATTGCTGCGGACGATCGCGCCATCGATCTCTCGCGCGAAGGCATCGATGTAGCCATTCGTGCAGGAGTTGCAATGAACGAAAACTTAGTCGCACGAAAAATTGGCGAACACGGAAGAAGACTCTACGCGTCGCCGCAATATCTACGTGACTTCGGAACGCCGAAGACGGTTGAAGACTTGGAGAAGCACCGACTCATTGCCAACAGCGCTAGCCAGTCATTAAATCGTTGGGCGTTGCTCTTGAATGCGGCACAGGCATCAGCGCCGCGCAAACGCCCGATCATCAACGAGTCGCTCTCTGTGAAGGGCCATACGCGGGCGGACAACACCTCGATCGTACTCGCGCTCGCGCTCGAAGGCGTGGGTATCGCGCGGCTCAACGAATTACTCGTCTCACCGCTTGTTGCAAGCGGTCAGCTCGTACAAGTTCTCTCGAAGTACGAGCCCGACACCCGCAACGAGGTGTACGCTGTGATGCTGCCTGAGCGCCATCGCTTGCCGAAAGTTCGCGCTTGTATTGACCATTGGGAGGCGAGCTTTTTGGCACTTACGAAGAAAGTTGGTTGATCATGAACCTCGCCCTTTTGAAGCCGCTCTATCGTACGCACGGTCGCTCTCGCGCTGCAGGGCTGTGCCAGTTTTCAGGAAGCTGATTTATCTATGCAATCTGCCCTCACCCAAAACAACGTCATTCAGTTTTTGAACAGGTTTGAAGCGCTTGCTGAGCGAGAAGAGTTTGGCCTGATCAGCCACATGATCCACGAGCACGCATATTTCCGCTTCAACGACGGTGATTTTCGCGGGCGAGACGCGATCCAAGCGGCATTCGAGAAAACGTGGCGTGGCGATCCTAGCGTGAAGAAAGCGCGCTTCTATCTTTCTGACATCGTCGTTTTAAGCACTGATAGCGGTTCGGCTACCGCGACGTATAGCTACAATTGGGAGGGTTCGCAGGGCGATAAGCAGTTTTGCATTCAAGGCAGAGGCACGCGCGTACTCGTAAGAGAAAATGCCCAATGGCAAATCATTCACGAGCACTTGAGTCGGTTTCCAAAAACATAGAACCCGTAGAGTACGATCCAAAGCGCCCACTTAGCGGCAGGTATCGCAACCCAATCGATACCAATAGCGTTTTGATAGATGAGCGGACGCTACGCGCATCCTAACGCGGCGCTGGGATCGCACCATACGTCGCGGCTAATACTCCGCAGTTACGCGGTAACCAGCCGTTTATCCAACGCCCGCTCATCAATCGGCAAATGCACCAACGCGGCGAACACGCCCAGCGCGATGATGATGATCCACACGGTGTTGTAATTGCCTTGCAGATCAAACATTTTCCCGCCGAGCCACGCGCCGAGGAAGCTCCCGATTTGGTGAGAGAAAAAAACAATGCCGCCGAGCATTCCTAAATATCGTGCGCCGTAAATTTGGGCGACGAGCGCGTTAGTCGGCGGCACCGTAGAGAGCCACAAGAAGCCAATTGCGGCAGCGAATGCGTAGACGGACCACGCCGTAAGCGGCAACGCGAGAAAGATCACAATCACTACTGAGCGCATCAAGTAAATGAATGAAAGCACGTAGCGTTTAGGCATCTTTCCAGCGACGACGCCCGCGAGATACGTGCCGATGCAATTGAACAAACCTACGAGAGCGAGCGCGGTCACACCCACATGCGCAGGCACGCCTTTGTCGAGCAAATAGGGTGTGAGGTGCGCGCCGATGAACACCACTTGGAAGCCGCAAACGAAATAGCCGAGCGTAAGCAACAAATACGAGCGATCCGCGAATGCGGTTTTCATCGCTTCGCCGGCTGTTGCTTGACCGACGCTTGAGGGCTGCGGCAATTTGCCCTTTTCACCGAGCTTTGCAAAGTACCAACCGAGCGGCGCCATCGTGGCCGTAATCACGGCGAGGCCGAGAAGCGAAAACTTCCAGCCTTCATTTGAGATGAACCACTGCCCGACCGGGATCATGATGAACTGGCCAAATGATCCGGCAGCCGCACTGATACCAAACGCCCACGCGCGCCGCGACGCGTCCACCATCTTGCCGAGCACGCTGTAGGCCACAGAATACGTCGTACACGCAACCGCCACCCCCATGATGATGCCGCCAGAGAGCGCGAGCGTGGTGCCGCTGCTTAGGAACGCTGTCCACACCAAGCCAATTGAGTAAAGTACTGCACCGATCATCAACACGCGCTTTGCGCCGTAGCGATCCGCGATGTAGCCGATGAATGGTTGAGAGATACCCCAGAGCAAATTTTGAAGCGCTACGGCAAACGAGAAAACTTCGCGCCCCCACTTCATATCTGATGAAATTGGTTGCAAAAACAACCCGGAGAATGCGTTTCGCGTGCCCATCGCAACGCCCAAAATGATCGAGACGACGATCAAGGCATAGAGAATATTTTTGTTGCGTTCGGAATCGGTCATTAGAGCCTTAGGCGCATGTTGCTAGCGTTAACGCCTATTATCGTTTGCGGGAGTATGTGACGCGATGAGCGAGACCGAAATTTGAGCGGGCTAAGCTGCAAGGAATGCAAACGACGCGATTTTGGGAGCGCGCAGCGCGCGAGCACGATCTTTGCGTGACGCCGCAGAAAGTTGGAAGTACCATGGAAAAATCTCTCGCGCACAAGTGCGCGCCTACACGGTGATATTCGATGAGAACAATCTGGAAGCCGCACACCCCGCCACACATCTACGCGCCGTTATCGACGTACAACCACGCGATTGAATTACCACCCGGTGCGCGAATTCTTGAATCAAGCGGGCAGTTGCCAGTATGGCCCGATGGGTCCTGGCCAGAGGGTATCGCCGCGCAAACTGAACTGGTGTGGCAAAACATCGTGGCGATTCTTGCCAGCGCGGAAATGACGGTAGAGCATCTGGTACGTGTGAAAACGTTTTTGATTCAGCGAGAACATATCGCTGAGTATTCGCGAGTGCGCTCAACGTTTCTCGGAGATTGTCGTCCCGCGAGCACGCTCATCATGGTGTCGGGATTTACGCGGCCGGAGTGGTTTGTGGAGGTAGAGATTACGGCGGCGAAAATTGACTAGCGCTGTGCACACAATCGAAGAGAAACTATCGTGTCGGCTGCTGTCATCCCCGCGAAGGCGGGGACCCAGACCCCGAGAGATTTCCCGACGCGAGCCCTTTTTGACGTGCGGGTTAGACGAAAATCTCTTAGTGCGAAATTCAATCAGAACTTCCCGGTCTGGGTCCCCGCCTTCGCGGGGATGACAGCATATGCAGCGACCAGTAAATCAGATGTCTCACGTAGAAATTCTTAAGCAACAGCTCCCTTCTCTCGACTGGATCACCGAAGACAAAGAAATCGAGAAGCTCTCGAAGGACTACTACTGGTTTTCGCCGCTGTTGAAACTCGAGCTCGATAGCAAACGCGCCGATGCCGTTGTACGCCCGCGTACGCGGGAGGAACTCGCCACTGTCGTGAGTGAGTGCGCCAAAACCAGAACACCGATAACGATGCGCGGGGCAGGTACGGGCAACTATGGTCAAGCGATTCCGCTTAAGGGCGGTGTGGTAATCGACATGACTGCAATGAATCGGATCGTTTCGGTCAAGCGCGGCATGGCGACGGTGGAGGCGGGTTGTAAATTGCTCGTTCTCGAACAAGCGGCCAACGATGCGGGCTTCGAGCAGCGAACGTATCCGAGCACGTTTCGAATGGCGACCGTGGGCGGATTGTTTGGTGGCGGATTTGGTGGCGTGGGTTCGATTAATTTCGGGCCGATTTATGCGCCGGGAAATGTGCTCGCGATCAACGTGATGACTGTCTCCGAATCGCCAGACATCATTGAACTCACAGGCGACGAATGCCTCGCGCTCGCGCACGCGTACGGGACGAATGGTGTCATCGTTGAGTTAACCATTGCCCTAGCTAAGTGGCAGCATTGGAACGAAGCGTGCGTGTCGTTTCAGCGTTTTGCGGATGCGATGAGGTTCGGAGCGGAGTTGACAGCGTCTCCTGGAATTCTGAAGAAGCAGTGCGGCGTTTTTGCGAGTAGCTTTACCAAGTACATGCCGCTATTGAAGAAAAGAATCGCAGTCGATCTTCCGTACTCAATTTGCTTGATCCAAGATAGCAGCGAGTCGCCGTTTCGCGACCTCGTCACTAAACACGGAGGCCAGGTAACACACTGGGGTAGCGCCGGAAGTGCTGCGCTTGCAGGTCGCTACATACACGAGTTCTGCTGGAACCACACCACGATGCACGTGTTACGACTCGATTCATCGTTCACGTATTTGCAATGTTTGTTGAACGATCCAGTAAAGCAAGCGAGAGCGCTTTACGACGAGCTGAACCCACGCGTGATGATGCATTTTGAATTCATTCGCAATGCAGAGGGTGCGGTGGCTTGCGGCGGGCTACCCGTTTTGCAATTCGAATCGAAAGCGCAAATAGATCGTGACATCGCCACCTTCGAATCACACGGCGCATTCGTAATGAACCCGCACGTGTATGAAGTGGAAGAAGGCAATTCGCGGCAGATCGATCCAAGGCAGGTTGCAGCAAAAGAGCGATTTGACCCGCTCGGATTATTGAATCCCGGAAAACTCAGGGGATGGAACGCCCGCGCCCACGCGCAGCGGTCGAAGTAGGATGGTTCTGCCATTCGCCCGACCGCTAGCTTTGCATACCAGACCGACTCGTCGCTCTGCAGCGCTGCGTCGTATCGCTTGGCTAGCGCTCAGTGCGCAACCCGACTTTACGGCGCAGCATGTCGAAAGCCATTAAGTGGGTGGCGCCGGAAATACCCACACCGAATAGCGGAATCAACGCCATCGGGAGAACGGCGATAGGCGCCATACGTGTATCTTCCATTAGCGTGTAAGTGAGTCCCGTGCCAACGGCCACAACGAAGTCAAGAAAACCGAAACTGTTGAAGATCGAATAGCGCTGCAAGCTTTCCGGCTTAACCGCCATGTAGAGCGCGAGACTGCCCGCAATAAAATCCCCCACGCCTGCGAGAATCCAGAACACCGGCGGTAACTGACCACTTGCACCGTACCAGAAAAACATCAGGGCTGCGGGGATGCGCCAAATGTGTAGCAACATAATGCGTCGATGACCAATTGCTTCGACATAGAGCCGCACGCGGCTCGACAAGAAGTACCAAATAGTGGGCACGATGATGCTGAATGCGACAAGCGCGCCAATCAGGGGCTGGTGCAGTGAGCTGAAAAAACCGGTCTCGCTGCCGATGATCACGGCAACAAGCCATGCAATCGCCAATCCAAAGAAAACATTTGTGGTGCGCCGAAACTCAACGGCGCTGATCGTTGTACTCATGATAGGGCTCTAAGGTAGATATAGGAGGGTGATTCAAATCGTTCGGTGTCCGACTCAAAGGCGAAGCACCAAACGATAAAAATGTATATGCATGTTTTACGATAAAAAATTTAAGTCATCGCTCGATCAGCAAGATCAAACATGTCGCTGTGCATTTCTTTCATACGCCGCTTGCCAACGCGCTGCTCAACGAACCTTTGCGCGCGCTCCCACGGCACGATTGCTTGCTCAAATACACGCTGGCCGTGCACGGTCAATTCCCAGCATTTCTCGCGGCCACTGGGCCGGTCCGTCACCTGCACCCAATCGTTACCTTGCAAGATGGCGAGCGTTCGCGTCAGTGTCGATTGCTCCATAGCCAGCACGTCGACCAAATCGGTGATGCGCGAGCCGGGCGCAAAGTGCAGCGCCTGCAGCAGAGTAAATTGAGTGACGCGCAAACCGACCTCCCGTAACTGCTCGTCGTAGATCGAGGTCAGTACGCGAGTGGCTTGGCGCAGCGTCGCGCAATAGCACGGCAGATGGTTAAGGCTCATTGTGTTGCTGCTCGTTCAAGGTTGGCTAGTTCTCAATATACATGCATATGCATTCTTTATAAAGGCAAGATCACTGCTTAAGTAATATTTATTTGCAGGTAGCGCAATGCACCTGCAAGTAAGCGGCGTTGAATAAGGTGGCTCAAAGTAGGTAGCGGCGAAGCGAAGGTTTTTCCGCCACGTTGCTTGCATCGGGATCGTCGCTTGGACGGGCGAGCCCTTCTAGGCGTGGACCTGGTCGCGCTTGGTTACGAAAAATCTAACGTGGGTTGGAGCGCAAGTGCACAAGAGCCCGCAGAGAGTCGTCTACAGAAACGGCCTTGTGCGTCCAGACTAACGCCCACGAAATCGCGGCCAACTCCCTTGTTCAAACTATCATGCGGGTTCCGTATGCCGAGGCGCGGCCATGTCCGCGCCCACAAAAAATGATGCATGGTTTCATTCCCCCCGCGCGTTATTACGCGTACAAAACCTGGCAAGAAATTCGCGATCTGCCAGATAAAGCGAACGTGCCACTGATCCTCCCCATAGGTTCAATCGAGCAGCACGGGCCGCATTTGCCAGTTGCTGTGGATTCGGCGCTGACGCTTGGCGTGATTGGCGAGGCGCTCGCACGCTTGCCGAATGACAATCCCGCACTTTGCCTGCCGCCGCTTTACTACGGAAAAAGCGTTGAGCATGATGGCTTTCCGGGTACGATCACGCTTACAGCCAATACGCTCACCACCTTGCTGATGGAGATCGGCGAGCAGGCGTATGTGAGCGGTTTCCGCAAACTCGTGCTCGTGAATGGCCACGGCGGTCAGCCAGAAATTTTGCGGATCGCAGCGCGCGATTTGCATGTGAAGTACCGCGATTACCACTGCTGGCATTTGTTCATTTGGGACGTGCCCAACAAGATCAACGACTTGCTATCGCCCAAAGAAGCCGCGATTGGAATTCATGCGGGTGACGCGGAAACGTCGCTCATGATGAAGCTCTTGCCCGATACGGTGCACATGGATCGCGCCGAGGCGAGCTGGCCTGCGGAGCGGCGCGCGGATCAACTCACCTATTTCATCGGGCGGCTCACCAAGGCGTGGACAACCCAAGACATTTCACACAACGGCGTTGTGGGTGATCCGACCCCGGCAACGCTCACGAAGGGCGAACAAATCCTCGATCAACTCGCAAGCGGCTGGGTACGCGTGTTTGAAGAAATTCACCGTTGGCCGAGCCACGAGCAACATGCGAGATAGTAAAACAGCTTTTCTGCGGAAAAGCAGGCTGCGTGTGGACTAGACGCTGGTTCGCCCGTTTTCGATGCCAAGCAAACAGGCCGTTAACCCCTTATTATCGTGGCCTGTGTATTATTTGCTGCCTCCTACGATCAGTCCGTGTTTCGAAAAGTACAGGCAAGACCGCTATCGAGCGTGGGACCGGGCAGCAGCTACGGCAAAATATGCCAACGTACTAACTCAGCGCCGCTACTGGCGCGACACGAATTGCGACCTACACCGTCTTTCCGCCTGATTAGTGAGACCTCGCGCCGTCACATGCTCGGTTTCTGGCGTGTGGGTGGCGGTCTGCCTTGGTGGGTGTGGGTGATCATTGGCGCGATCGTTTTCTTCCTCTTGCAAGGTGCCCACACCGTAATCAACCCTTCGGCTGTCGGTGCTGAGCGCATATCGTCGTTGATTGATGCTGCCTCGGTTGCGGCGTTTATCGCCTCTTTAGGCTTTGCGGTTCATAGCTTCATGAACCGTGCGCGCCAAGCCGACGATGCCCTACCGGTGAATGCGCCGCTACGCGATAACGACCCGCGTATGACTTGGGGCCACTTCGAGTTGCTCGCGATTGAAGCGTTTCGCCGTCGCGGTTTTCAGATTACGGAGCGCGGCAGCGCAAATGCTGATGGAGCGCGAAATCTACAGCTGCAACGTGGGCGACAAATCTTCATCGCGCACTGCAAAGCGTGGCGCAAACGAGAAGTAGACATCGGCAGCATCCGCGAGCTCTACAGTATGGTGATAGTGGCGAAAGCCGCGGGCGGAATCGCGATTACGACAGGTAACTTCACCCAAGAAGCGCGCACTTTTGCGGCGGGCCGCCAGTTGCAATTGATCGACGGACCGACGTTGCGCGAAATGCTGCGCGATGCGGAAGGCCAGCCGAGCGTGATGCCAACGATCATCCCCACTGACGTCGTCGCCGCGCCTACCGTTGGCAAACGGTAGCTTGATTGCGGACTCTTGGAGCCGCCCTGCAATGCCTCATCGTCTTGCGAACCGACACGTCAGCACAGAGCGCGACGGTTGCTCAGTCGCATCGGATTTGACTAGCAGCGCAAAGCGCGACGCAATGCAAATCGCCAATTAAAACTATCCAGCAATCTTACGCAAGACTTCATTTAAATGGGGCTACATCAACGAATCGTAGTATCTCTCTATTTATTTTTTGCTACGCGTAGTCCCGATTCAATTTGGGGTAACCTCGCATTTATGTAGGTCCTAAACAGAGAATTTCTTTATTCCCTAACCCCGTTTCTCAAACCGGTTCGTTTCAGTATCCAAGCGCGGTTGTCGCGCTCTTTCTAAGGAAGGCACTGAAATGAAAACCGCAACCCACGCCCTCTCCCGCGCTCGCGTCGCGTCACTCCCGCGCAACGCCCTCGCCACCGCATTGGCCACGACCACTTGCGTCATCGCGCTGGCGGCCAACATCACCTCATCGCACGCACGAATCTCGCCAAGCTACCCGTTAACGAGCCTGGGAAGTTCGATGCGCGTCGCTGTGGTGGATCGCACATCGGGCCAGATCCTGCCGGTTTATCAGTACCGTGGCGAATACTGGGTGGCTGGTGTACCGGGTAACAAATACGCGGTTTCTATTTCTAATCCCTCCGACGAGCGCATCCTCACGGTCGTTTCAGTGGACGGCGTGAATGTGCTTTCCGGCGAGACGGCGAGCACGAGCCAACGCGGCTATGTATTCCATCCAAAATCAACGTACCAAGTTGCGGGTTGGCGCAAAAGCGATCTTGAAGTAGCCGCCTTCACCTTTGCCTCATCACCGCAATCGTATGCCGCACGAACTGGACGACCATCGAATGTGGGCACCATCGGCGTTGCGATGTTCCGCGAGCGCTGGGTGGCGCCGCCACAAGTGGAATCGCCCGCACCCCGCGAAGATTGGCGCTATCGCCAAGACGCACCGCAAAGCAAACTCGGCGGCAGCGCAAACTCACCTCTCCCTCTACCAGCACCAAGTGCCGCACCCGTTCCGCAAGCGCGCGACGCTACCGAGAGCACGCGCAATGAAGTGGCGAAGCGCGGCAGCTTTGCTGAGCGCGCCGCTCCTAGCCGCGTAGAAGAGTCACTTGGCACGGCGCATGGCGCTCGTGAATATGATCGCGTGAGTCGAACGGAATTCGAACGCTTGAGCGATACGCCCTCTGAGGTGATTCGCATTCGCTACGACAGCTTTGCAAACCTCGTAGCACTGGGTGTGATTCCCGAGCCACGTCGCCCGCATGATCGCTCGCCCAATCCCTTCCCAGATGCGTATGGCAACAATAATTATGTGCCCGATCCACCACGCTGGTTCCGCTAGTTCGGTTCTCTGACGCACCGTCGTCGGGAAACGCGTGCGCCCCGTCATCTCTCAAGTTGACGGGGCGTATCGCTTCGAGCGATTGGCGATAATCGTCGAATGACGGCTACGGCAACGATTGATCCAACGAGTGACGAGGCATTGATGCGGGCCTATGCAATGGGTAATGCGCGCGCCTTTGAGACGCTCTACGATCGACATGAGAAACCGCTCTGGCGATTCGTACTGCGCAGCGTTCGCGATGCGGATCTTGCCGACGACGTCTCGCAAGAGATTTGGTTAGCCGTGGCGCGGTCAGCTGAGCAATACGTTGCAAGCGCAAAATTTCGAACGTGGCTTTTCACCATGGCGCGCAATCGAGTGATTGATCTTGCGCGAACACGGAAGAATTTGCAAAGTCTTGATGAAGATACGGAAGACGCCGAATCGTTGGGCTCGGCGCTGGCGGCAGACTCTAGGCTCGGCCCCGTGCGGCAACTTGAATCGAAGCAATCTGCTCACGAGCTGATTGCGGCCATTGAGGCACTCCCGAGCGATCAGCGCGAGGCATTCTTACTGCAGGCTGAAGCGGAGATGAGTGTCGAAGAAATTGCAGTTGCGACGAATGTGAGCTTCGAGACCGCCAAATCGCGGCTTCGATACGCGCGAAACCGTCTGCGGAGCCTTTTGCAAGGCGACGTCGAGACACCCCCGTCCACAGGAGTGCGAGCATGAGCAGTAATGAAATGACGCCTCTGAAAGGCAGCGACGACGCGCTCGTGAAGCGCTATCGCGAGGCAAGCGAATTACTCGGCGAAACACCGCGAGCGAATGTGCGCTCGCGCGTGCTTGCCGAGGCAGCTCGTGTCGCAGCGGAAAAACAAACCAAAGCCGCGATCCCAGTTCGCGCCACAAAACGCGCAGCGAATGATTCGAGCTGGCGCTACGCGCTGGCTGCGAGCGTGTTCATTGCAAGCGTGACAGGATTCATCGCGTTTCAGCTCACCAGTGATCTTTCAGAAAATCGAGTTGCTGAGGTCGCGCCTCAGTCGAGCTCGCCCGCCGCAGCAAGCGCGCCAGCGGCGGCAGCAACCCAATCAACGGGGACGCTTTCTGCGCCTGCGCCGTCATCTCCGGCAGCATCTCCCGGAAGCGAAGTTGCGTTGTCATCCGCGCAGCCATCGACTGCGAGCACGGCGCAATCCCGCTCCACAAAAAGCGACGCGAGCCCGCAAGCAGTCTCCAAGCGCGGCACTCCCGCGAGCGCCGACGAAGCTGCAACGACACCGCGCACTGAGCGAAGCATCGCGATTGCGAGTCAAGCATCGGTCGCTGCGGAGCGCGCAATAGCGCCGGAACGCGCGACTCTGCCTGCCCCTGCTCCAGCACCGGTCGCAGCCCCAACGCCCGCCGCTCCAGCCACCGCCGCTGCGCCAACGACTGCGCCCGCGCCGCAAGCTCGTGGGGCAATGAGTGCGAACGCCGATTCGGCGTTATTCTCAGCAGAATCCGCTGCGGCAGCGCCGGCGCCTGCGATGGCGCGCAATGCCCAACAAAAAGTGGGGGGCGCGGAGACTGCGCGCGCAAACGCCACCGGCCCCGATAAAAATCGAGACGCTCGCGAACGCTTGGGCGACACTGCATCCGCAGCGCCGAAAGTGCTCGCGCGTGCACCGTCAGCGCAGGCTCAGCTGCGCAGCGCGGTGCAATCGGGGGATGTTGCGCAAATTGAGCGCGCGATCGCGATGGGCGCTGATCCCAACGCGCTCGATGCCGAAGGAGAGCTTCCGTTAGTGCGCGCTGCACGAGTAGGCGCAAACGATGTAGTGACAGCCCTGCTTCAGGGCGGTGCTCAAGTGAACGCACGAAATTCGCGAGGCGAATCAGCGCTCGAAGTGGCTGAGCGGAGCAATCAACGCGCGATTGTGGAGCGCTTGCGCCAGGCGGGCGCACGCTAAGCTGGTTTACGCAAAAAGCGTGGCGACACCCGAAATTAAAGTAACACCCACCAAAGCGCCGACGATACCAGCGCTCATGCTGTGACTGCCACCGTTGTAAACACGTTTCGTGTCAGCCGTACCGTTGGTGTCTTCGTCGTAGCGAAAATGTAAGTAGTACGCGCCGAGCAATATAAAGATTGCGGTGACTAAATTAAAAGTAAAAATTAAATGCAGCAGGTTCATGATGTCTCTCCAAAGACGTTGTGACCAGCGCGTGTTAATACTGTTTTGACGAGTGCGGCGGTTCAGGTTTCGATGCATGGTTAGGCGCGAAGGCCGCCGTGGTGCGAGCACCACAAGGACTTCGCAACAACACCAGGCGCGAAACCTGAACACGCCCCGAAGGGTTACGAAAATGCAGCGCGTCTGCTTTGTCGCCTTACTCGAACGGGGGAGCCACCCCGTTCTTCGCAACGCTTCGCGCATCCATCGCTGCAGTTTCGTAACGCAGCTCGCCAAAACAGTACTAACACGCCCTTGTTTCAATGGAGCGAACAATAAAGTTCCTGCGTTACTAGAGAAAGACAGCTGCGATGAGTCGCGGGTGCGCGGCGTGAAAAGCCAGCAGACGCCTGTTTTGCGACGAGTAGCGGGTACGGATCTGTATCGCGCACCACGGGTAGCGAGCTATCCGTGGTGCGCTTTTTCCAGAATATTACGGTCGCTTCACACGATACCAAGCTGCGTAAATCGCGGGGACGGCGAGGATCGTGAGCACGGTTGCCACGATCAACCCGGCCATGATCGCAACCGCCATAGGGCCCCAAAGTACGCTGCGCGTCAGCGGAATCATCGCGAGAATTGCCGCAGCAGCGGTAAGCACGATGGGCCGGAAGCGCTGCACGGCGCTTTCACGCGCAGCAACCCACGGATGTTCACCCGCCGCCATATGCTGCTTGATTTGATCAATCAAGATGATCGTGTTTCGCATGATGATGCCCATCAATGCAATGACGCCGAGCAGTGCAACGAATCCGAACGGCATCCGGAAGAGAAGCAGTCCAATGGCTACGCCAACGATCCCAAACGGAGCCGTAATCAGCACCATCGCTGACAACGAGAAGCTTTGCAGCTGCAACATCAAGAGCGCGAGCCATACGAAGAGCATGAGCGGTGCGCCCGCGTTGATTGAGGCCTGCGCTTTCGCGTTCTCTTCGAACGCCCCGCCCGCATCGATACGGTAACCCGGCGGTAGCTTTGCGCGAATCGGATCAAGTAATGGATTGATCTTGCCCGAGACATCGGGCGCCTGCACGCCTTCAACGATGTCTGAACGTACTGACAGCGTTGGCACCCGTGAGTAGCGACGAATGATCGGTTCCTCCATTACCTGTTTCACAGTCGCCACCTGCGCGAGTGGCACGTAACGGCCGCTCGCAGTTGGGATTTGTAAATCGGTAATGTTTGCGATGGCAAGCCGCTCTGCAGCGGGGCCGCGAATGACGACATCGATCAGGCGATCGCGCTCGCGGAATTGCCCAATCGTTGCGCCCGAAACCGCACCGCCGAGAGATCGCGCGATGGCAAGCGAGGTCACCCCAACCGCGCGGGCGCGGTCTTGATCCACCTCAATCTGAATCGCAGGGGTTCGATCCCCCCAATCGGTGTTCACTTCCACCGTGTGCGGATTCGCGCGCAACACGGTTGCAACTTCATCGCCGATTCTCTTAAGCTCAGCCACATCCGGACCACTCACCCGGAAAATCACCGGATACGCAACGGGCGGGCCAAGCGGGGTGCGCAAGGCTCGTCCGCGCACCCCGGGGAAGTTAGTTTCGAGTTCGGTGCGCAGTTTCGCCGTAAGGCGATCGCGCGCCTCCACGCTATCGGTCAAGATCAAGGTATGAGAGAAATTTGGCCGGAACAGCTCTTGATTTAGCGACAGGAAGTAGCGCGGCAGCGAATTGCCAACGCTTGTGACAAATGTCTTCACGTCGTTGTCAGCGCGAAGAATTGCTTCGAGCTTTTCAACCTGTATTTCTGTCGCTTGAAAACTTGAGCCCTCAGGAAGCCACATCTCAACCATCACCTCAGTGCGATCACTTGTAGGGAAGAATTGCTTCTGCGTGAGCCCCATGCCGACCACGCCGACCGCAAAGCCGACGACGGTGAAGACGATTGTTTTCCAGCGATGCTCGATACACCAATCGATGATGCGACGTAAGCGCTCATAAAACGGCGTGTCGAAGTGTTCGTGGCCGTGCCCAGCGCTCGCACCTGCAGCGCCCTTGGGGCGGCGCAGGATCCAGTATCCAAACAACGGGGTAGCAATGATCGCGGCGAACCAGGAGATCACCAACGCGATTGTTGTCACGCTGAACATGTCAAACGTGTATTCGCCAGTGGAAGAGCGGGCCAAAGCGATAGGCAGAAAACCCGCAGCGGTGACCAGGGTGCCAGACAACATCGGCCACGCAGTACTCGTGTAGGCGAACGTTGCAGCAGCGAACTTATCAAGCCCCTCTTCGAGCTTTCGCACCATCATCTCAACCACGATCATGGCATCGTCCACGAGTAGGCCAAGCGCAATGATGAGCGCGCCTGTGGAGATTCGATGCAGGTCGATATTAAACATCCGCATGGCAAGGAATGTGGCCAACAGCACGAGCGGAATGGTGAGTGCAACGACTGCCCCCGCTCGCCACCCGAGCGCGATGAAGCTCACTGCAAGTACGATCGCAATGGCTTCGATCAACGCACGCATGAAAGTGCCCACCGCTTGTTTCACCACACGCGGCTGATCGGAGACTTGCGAGAACTCAACGCCAACGGGCAGATCGCCTTTAATGCGCGCCATCTCACGCGTCAGATTGTCACCGAGACGCAGTACATCGCCGTCTGACTTCATCGACACCGCGAGCGCAATCGAGGGTTTGCCACCAAAACGCATGGTTTGGAACGGTGGATCGGCATAGCCGCGCGTCACCGAAGCGATATCGCCCAAGCGAACCGTTTTGCCTGCAACCGTGAGCTCAAGATCCCGCACGGCTTTTACCGAATCGAGCACGCCGCTCACACGCAGTGCAATCGCGTTGTCTTTCGTTTGGATCACGCCCGCCGGAACAATCGCGTTCTGCGCTTGCAACTGATTGGCGATTGATACTGCATCGATGCCAAGCGACGCAATCTTCGCGTTGGCAAGCTCAACGTAGATTTTGTCGTCAACAACACCAATGAGCTCAATCTTCGAAACATCGGGAATCCTGAGCAATTCTTGGCGCACTGCCTCGACTTGATCGCGCAGCTCCGACATCGTAAATCCATCACCGGTGAAGGCATAGATTGAACCGAAGACATCGCCAAATTCGTCATTGAAAAATGGCCCGATGGCTTCTGGAGGCAGCGTGTGCCGAATGTCCTGAACTTTTTTTCGCACTTGATACCAGAGCGCCTGTATGTCTTTGCGCGGCGCAGTGTCTTCGAGTTCAAGAATGATGAGCGATTCGCCCGGCTTGGAATAGCTTTGGGTGCGCTTGAAATACGGCATCTCCTGAAGCTTCTTCTCAAGGCGATCAGTGACTTGCTGATCCACCTGTGATGTGGTCGCGCCAGGCCACAACATCCGTACCGTTACGGCGCGGAACGTAAAGTTTGGGTCTTCACGCTGCCCCAGTGCGAAATACGCTGCAAGCCCTGCAATCGCAATGGCGAGGATAAAAAAGAGCGTGAGCTGTTGGTGGCGGAGTGCTGCGGCGGAGACGTTTCCGCGCAGTTTTGCGGATGCCTCGCTCATGGCTTTTTAGCCTCAGTAGCTGGGGCTTTGTTCGATTGGGTCGGCGCAGATTTTTGATCTGTTTTCGTTGCATCCGATTTCGTAGCGCTCGCCCCACTACTCTCTTGTTTTGGCGGAATAGGTTGACTGGTTGCAGCGGTCTCCACGAGACGGATTCGTTGGCCTGGCTGCAGCAAATTCGCGCCTGCGGTGACCAGCAGGTCGCCCGCCTTTAGGCCGTTTGCAATGATTACGCCGTCGTTCGTACTCTCACCGAGCGTCACTTCTACGGGCTTCACGGTCTCCGTCGCGCGATCAACGAGCCACACACGGGTTGCGTTATCGCGTGTATAAAGCGCAGTGTTCGGGATGACGATTTTTTGGCCTGCCGCGGTTTCAGTGCGCACTGTTGCACTCATGCCGAGCTTCACCTCATCGCCCGCATCGATCAGGCTCAAGCGTGCGGCGTAGGTGCGGCTTTGCGGATCAGCGGCGGGGGAGAGTTCGCGCAACTTGGCGCGAGCGAATTTTCCGGGCACGGCATCGAATGCGACCAGAAACCCGGCCGCCGATTTAAGTTGCGTGAGCGCTCGTTCGGGCGCGTTGATCAGCACTTCCCGTTCGCCCAATTGCGCAACACGGATAACCGACTGTCCCGCAGAGACAACGCTGCCCGCTTCCGCATCAACGCCAACCACGACGCCCGCGCGATCCGCCGTGAGCGTTTGGAAGTTGAGTCCGTTTTGCACGCTTGCGAGCTGCGAGCGCGCCGCATTAAATCGCGCGGCAGCGGCATCGGTGGCAGCCTTTTGGCGTTCAAGCGACGCACCGCTCACAAACCCTTTTTCGCGGAGCTCGGTTTGTCGCTTCAGCTCACTTTGCTGAAACTGAAGATCGGTTCTCGCCACTTCAACTTGCGCGGCTTGCGCGTTGATATTCGGCAGTACATCTTGCGAATCGAGCACAGCCAAAACCTGGCCCGCTTTCACTTCTTGGCCAACATCGACCATCCGCTTCGCGATCTTTCCGGGCACACGGAATCCATAGCGCTGCTCAAAGCGCGCGCGCACCTCGCCGGGTAGATACATCGCGTCAGAGTGTTCGCTTGAGCCGACCACCAGCGTGCGCACGGGCCGGGGTAGCTCCGCTTTGGCGGGCGTTTGTGCGGCGCCGCTCGAGGCCGCAGCTTTTGCATTGGCTGGATCGCTCTTGCCACAGCCGCTTAGCGCGAGTGCGGCAGACGCGATCAAGGCCAGCGAAAGCAAACTTCGCTGACGGACAAAAGAAAGTGAGGAGGAGGGAGTCTTTATTCGTCTCATGATTCGCCTTCGTGTTTTATTGGGGCGTTACGTTTTGTTGATTTCGCTTGAGGAGGTTCGTTGAGCCTTGGGCTTCTTTTTCGCTATCTTCTTGTTCAGTGTCTTTTCGGTGAGGATTACCGATCGTGGCGTACCAGTAGCGACTGAGTGCGAGCATCGACTCATCGCGAAAACTATTGAGCCCAATGTCGGTGGGGCGCTGCGGCGCATGGCCGACATCACCCAGCAGGTGGTAGAGGCCAATCATCATTGCGTAGCTGTGGTTGAGCAGTCGTAGCCCTTCTCCGGCGCCGAGCTGGGGGTAATGCCGCTCAAGCCCAGCACCGGCGCGCAGAAGCCAGCTGGTGAGAAGTTGCTTAAAGGTGAGCGCGGATTGCATCGGCACACTTCCGTCCGGAAGCCCGACGCAGACGGCAACCAGCGGAAAATAGAGCTCGTTATCGAACATGTGCTTCGCCACCATGCCGCGCATGTAGTCGAAATCGACGTTTTTCTTTTCGCCATGTGGGAAGCCACACTCCAAATCGGCGATCAGCTCAGTGAAAAACGCCTCTGCATTTCGCATATGCAGCGCGAGATAAATCTCTTCCTTGGTTTGAAAGTAGAGATAGACCGTGCCTTTAGCGAGCCCCGCGGCTCGCGCGACCTCGGCCACGTTGGCATATTCATGCGTTTGCCGAAAGAGCGATTCGGCGGCATGCAGGATGCTCGCCCGGCGCGCCTCTTTATCTGCAGCGTCGGTGGCGCGTGATCGCTTCGGGCATCTGAGCAAGGCTTTAAATTGCTCCTTGCTAGCGTCCATGCCTGCGCCGTCCTCGCCTGAACGATGAGGGTCATCGTGCAGCGAAAAAGCGTCTTTTATTATCTTTTTGAGCGGCGGCATGGATGGAACGGCGATCTTCTGCGGTGCGGGTGCGATGTAAATCTGAGGGAGATGACACTAACTGACCTTTGGTCATTTCGTTTGATTTTTAACTGACCCACGGTCATTAGTCAAACGCTTTGTTGATTTACCAGCTTTAATTTGTTACTCCTTTTTCTAATTGGGGATAGAGGTCAAATTCTCGTAGAACGACTAAACACCTGAACGTCCTTTCGCCCTTCTTCGTATTGGAGGTCCCGTAATTATTTAAATTGGATAGCTGTTTGTGTAACCGCGCCGACTGACGCCGCGAACTCTCTGGACATCCTCGAAGTTGACCCATGGACTCTGAACCCACTCTTCACACCTCGTCCGCCACGTTGGCAAATATGGCTCAGCAGAACGCGCGATTTGCTCCATCGACGCGTCGTCCAAGAAGCGCCTCAATCACCCGATCTACCGCCCAATACCGCACACTCGCAACAAATTACGACGCAACCACTCCGCGTATCGAGTTTCTCAGAACGCAGGCTCACCAACTCCTTTCGCTCAGGCCTGGAGACACGGTGCTCGATGTCGGTTGCGGCACCGGGAAATCGCTGCCGGCGCTGTCGCGCGCGGTCGGTCCCACGGGTCGTGTCATCGCAATTGAGCCGTGTGCGGAAATGATGCGCTTTGCACGTGCACGCGTTCGCGAACTGAGCCTTTCAAATGTCGATCTGATCGAAGCGCCGGCTGCTGCGCTCTGCGAAGCGATTGAAACCGATTCGATCGATGCGGTGCTGATGATGTTTACGCATGATGTGCTTCAGTCAAGCGCTGCGCTCGATCACTTACTTGCCGTCGCGAAAAACGGTGCACGCTTTGTCCTCGCGGGCGGGAAGCTTTTTAGCGGCGCCCTTTCACTGCTCAATCCTTGGGTGGAGTGGCGGCAAAAGCCGTACTGCACTACATTCGAGAACTACGATGCGCCATGGCGCAAACTCTTCGACACGCAAGCATTAAGCGCAACCTGCGTGCATCCAAGATACATGGGTATCGCGTATATCGCACATGCTGTACGCGCAAAATAATCAATGAAGGAAAAGCTCGGATGTTGGCTTTGGGAATGTTGGCTTTGAACTTCATCGATCAGTCGATGCTGAACCCAACGATGCGCTCGTGTAGCACTTCGGCTCTGCCGCGCACCAATGACTCTGCATGGTTCGCCGGGAAACACCCTTCGCCCGCAGTCCAGCTCGAATTCGCGAACAGACCAAGCGAAGGTCTAGCGATCAGCTCTTTGATCTAGGCCAACGCTGATAGATTTTCTTTCGCAAAACCAATGATGAAACCCGAAGACCTTATTGCGCGCTATCGCCGCACGCGCCAAGCGACGGAAGCCATCGCAGCGCCGTTGTCCGCTGAGGATTGCCAAGTGCAATCCATGCCCGACGCTAGCCCCATCAAATGGCATCTAGCGCACACCACATGGTTTTTTGAGACCTTTGTAATCTCACCCCATTTAGCGAGTTATCGCAGCCTCAACGATACCTTCAAGATTCTTTTCAATAGCTACTACAACGGGATTGGAGAAAAGCATCCGCGCGCACAACGCGGAATGCTGTCGCGGCCGTCGCTAGAGGAAATCTATCGTTATCGAGCCCATGTTGACCAAGCGCTCCTCGGCTGGCTTGAGGCTCATCAACCGGATAGCAGCATCACAGCGCTACTCTTATTGGGTTTCAATCACGAAGAGCAGCACCAAGAGCTCATGCTCACCGATTTGAAGCACATGCTCTCGATGAATCCGCTTGACCCGATCTACCGAGCGGATGGGCCGCATCCCGCCGACGCGGCGCTTGCTGAGACACGCTGGCTGAGTTTCGATGGCGGCCTCACAGACATTGGCTACGACGGTCGCGGCGACTTCGCGTTTGACAACGAATTACCACGCCATCAGGCGCTGGTGCATCCGTATCGACTCGCGGACCGTTTGGTGACCAACGGCGAATACCTCGCCTTCATCAATGACGGCGGTTACGGCAACCACGCGCTTTGGCTTTCCGACGGCTGGGATTGGGTTTGCCAAAACAGTGTTTCGGCACCCCTTTATTGGCGCTCGCTCGACACAGGTTGCCATTCGTTCACGCTCGAAGGCATGCGCCCGCTCTCGCTTAGTAGTCCCGTATGTCATGTCAGCCTCTACGAAGCGGACGCGTTCGCGCGCTGGTGTGGCGCACGCTTGCCTACCGAGTTCGAGTGGGAGCACGCGATTCGTTCAGGTGGGCAGCTAGATCAAGTGCAAGATAGCGTTTGGCAGTGGACGTCGTCTGCGTATCTGCCCTATCCTGGCTTCGCACCTGCAGCGGGGGCGGTGGGAGAATACAACGGGAAATTCATGAACCAGCAGTATGTGCTTCGCGGAGGCTCGTGCGCAACGCCACGCGGACATTCGCGTGCGAGCTACCGCAATTTCTTCCAGCCCGACAAACGCTGGCAATTCACTGGAATTAGGCTCGCGAAATAACGCCTACTTGAACACCACCGTTAATCGTTCACCCAATGCGCGCCACCGCCTTGCGCGCCGTCCAATTCGTCCGAGGAAGTTTCATGCCGCTACGCACCATTACCGCTCTAAATCGTCCATCGGCACCCAGCGGCGCGCGTCCGACGATCACCAACGCGCTCAAGCTCGATTCCAAAGCAGAACTCGATTTGCTCGTGCAGCGATTGCTCGCGCCCGCTGCGTCCATCCCCCCGAAGTATTTCTATGATGCGCTCGGCTCTACGCTGTACAACGCAATCGTGCTGACAGAGGAGTATTACCCAACGCGAACTGAGGCGGCCATTCACCAACGCTACCGAAGCGAAATTGCCGCAGCCATCGGTGTCGGAAAGCAATTTGTCGACTTGGGAAGCGGCGACTCAGTGAAGGCAGAGAAGTGGTTTGAGGCTCTCAAGCCTTCGCGATATGTTGCAGTGGATATCTCAGAGAGCGCAGTGATTGATGCACTTTCGCGACTAGCTGGCAACCCACATGCGCCGGAGCTTGCGGGCCTCATTACTGATTTTTCTCGCGTGCTCGACGTGCAAGCAGTCATGGACGACGGTGCAACGCTTTTCTTCTACCCAGGCTCCTCCATTGGCAATTTCATGCCTGATGAGGCGAGTTGGTTCTTGAAGCAAGTTGCGGCACATCGCCGAACGAACCAATGCGGTTTGCTCATCGGCATTGATTTGAAAAAAGATGAGGCGAACCTCGAAGCGGCGTATGACGATGCCCTAGGCGTTACCGCGTCGTTCAATCGAAACGTGCTGATGCACGTCAATCGTTTGCTCGGCAGCAATTTCAGTCTTGATGACTGGCGTCACTATGCGTGCTACGACGCGGCGTTCGGACGCATCGAGATGCACCTCGAAGCACGCCAAGACACCACAGTGAACCTGCGCGGTGAGGAACGAAAATTCCGCGCGGGCGAACGCATCCACACCGAGAACTCGTACAAGTATTCGCTGCCGGAATTCGAAGAGCTATTGCGTTCAGCGGGTTTCGCGCAAACACGAAGTTGGGTTGATGAGCAAAATAAATTTGCTGTGTTCTATGCACAGTAACTTTCGCTTCGGCTTTTCTTCAACAGGACGTCCTACAAGAAATAATTCGAAGCGATAAGTCACTTTTTACTTCGCTAGCCCTTCTATCCCGGGCCTATCCGCATAAATTTTGAAACGCAGTGTGCTCCCTCTGACACTCGAGATCGCCGCGTCGCGTCCGCACACTTCAGACGCCGAGTTGCTCGAGGTTTGTATACACTGGTACTGCCTAAGGCTACGCTCGGTTTAGGTTTCTTGCAGCGCTCTAGCTCTAACGCCACGAAGCACGGTGCTCGATTCGTTAAGTAGCGCGGGCAGCAGCGGCTGCAGTTGAATATCTGTGGGGTCCTGCCAAGAAAACGCTTGACCCTCGCGGCTTTGTGGCTCGCCCTGCCAGTCGCGCGTGGTCACAAAACAAAGCTCAACGTGCGCATGCGGGTAGCTGAAACGCTCCGTAGTGAGCGGGTGAACGCTTGCGATCTGAATACCAAGCTCCTCTTCGATTTCACGTATTGACGCGTCTTGCAAGGATTCATTCGCTTCAATTTTTCCACCAGGAAATTCCCAGTACCCCGCGTAAGCTTTCCCCGCGGGCCGCTGCGCGAAGAGCACTTCGTAGCGATCATTCACGATACGTTCAATGATCACGACCGCCACGCGGGTGAGCGCGCGCGAATCGCTGGGATCAAAGCTCGCGTTCATTTCGACCTACAAAATCCTTGGCGTATTGGTAAGCAACACGCCCGGAGCGCGAGCCCCGTTGAAGCGCCCACTGCAATGAATCTCGATCAAGCGCCGCTTGCGCGGTTGCGTCGAGCGAAACCGCGCCGCCAAGCTGAACGATCCAGGAGCGCACTGCAGCCAGATACTCTTCTTGCGAAAATGGGTAGAACGAAATCCAAAGGCCAAAGCGTTCTGATAGCGAGACCTTCTCCTCGACGCTCTCGCCGAAGTGCACTTCCTCGCCAACGTACTTCGTCTCTTCGTTCTCGTGAAAATATTCTGGCAGAAGGTGTCGCCGATTTGATGTTGCGTAGAGCATCACGTTGGGTGTTGATGCGGCGATGGATCCGTCGAGAATGGCTTTCAGCGCTTTGTACGAGCCATCGCCCGCATCGAAAGACAAGTCGTCGCAAAAAATCAGGAAACGATAGGGTTCGTTCGCGATTTGATCGACAATATCCGGCAGATCATTGAGATGCTCTTTTTCAACTTCGATCAAGCGCAGACCACGCTCCGAATAGCGGGTGAGCATGGCCTTTACGAGCGAGCTTTTACCAGTGCCGCGGGAGCCCGTTAAGAGCACGTTATTCGCCGGCTTCCCGTCGACGAACTGCTTCGTATTGCGATCAATCATTTGGTGTTGTTGCTCAACACCTATCAACCAATCAGCATCCATTCGATGCACATGCTGCACCGCTTCGAGGTAACACGAAGTGCTAGAGCTACGCCAGCGAGCGGCGACGCACGACGCGAAATCTGGTTTGGCGCGAGCGGGGGGCGCCATACGCTCAAGCGCGGCCGCAATTCGCGTCAGTACGTCGCGCAGTTCTGAATCCGATGCATTCATAAGGCCGTCGTCATTGAATAGACTTTTTGTACGTTTGCGTGTCAGCTTCGATAATCTGCGTTGATCTTCACGTAGTCGTATGAGAAATCACACGTGTAGATGGTTTGCGTAGCCGTGCCGCGCCCAAGGTTGATCGCCACCGAGATGTCCGCCGCTTTCATTGCTGCGGCGCCGAGCTCTTCTTTGTACGAGCTCGCGCGGCCGCCTTTTTCTGCAACCAACACGCCGCTCAAGTGCACTGTCACTTTCGCGGGATCTAAGTCCGCTGGCGCACCGTAGCCAATCGCAGCGAGGATGCGGCCCAAGTTAGGATCGCTCGCAAAAAACGCGGTTTTGATGAGCGGTGAATGAGCGACGGCGCGCGCAATCTTGTCGCATTCGGCGAAATCACGGCCACCCGTTACCTCAATCGTGATGAACTTAGTGGCACCTTCACCGTCGCGAACGATCGCTTGCGCAAGCGTGAGCGCCACCCGCTCAAGGGCGGCAACGAGCGTGCGGCCGTCGTCGCTATCAAGCGCACTCACGACCGCATTACCCGCTTTACCTGTCGCAGCAACGATGAATGAATCATTTGTTGACGTGTCGCCGTCAACAGTGACGCGATTGAAGCTCACGTCTGCGACTCGCTTGGCAATCGATCCCATGAGCGCGCCAGACACGGCTGCATCGGTAAACACATAGCCCAGCATGGTTGCCATATTGGGTTGAATCATGCCCGCACCTTTAGACATGCCGGTGATGTTTACGACCTTTCCACCCAACACGATTTGCTCACTGGCGAGCTTGTATATCGTATCCGTGGTCATGATCGTCTGAGCCGCACGCGCCCAATCTGCGAGCTCACCCGACTTGAGCGAATTCGCAGCAGTGTTCACGCCAGCCGTGATGCGATCCATCGGCAAGTGCTCAAGAATCACACCCGTCGAAAACGGCAAAACCTCCGCGCCTTTGAGCGACAGCGCGCCTGCCACCGCATCGCACGTCGCGCGCGCATTGGCCAAGCCCAGTTCGCCCGTCGCGGCGTTTGCAATGCCCGTGTTGATCACGAGCGCGCGCATCTCCGAGCTTCGTGCTAAGTGCTCGCGACACACCTGGACGGGCGCCGCAGCGAATCGACTTTGCGTAAACACACCGCCCACCTGAGTGCCAGGCGCAAATTCAACCAGCAGCATGTCGTAACGATTAGGCTTCCGCACCTGCGCTTGCACCGCGCCCATGCGAACGCCCTGAATCACGTGCGCAGCAGCGGCAGTAAGGGGATGGTAATTGACGGGCATGATTCGGACTTTCTCGGTTTCAATCTGCGAAAAAAAGGCTCCGTCTGGGAGCCTTTCCATTGTGACACGCGCAAGACGCGGGTTTGTTCGAACCAGCGCTTGCTAGTCCAACGCGCCGTGGCAGTGCTTGTATTTCTTGCCTGAACCACACCAGCATGGATCGTTGCGGCCGAGCTTCGGACCTTGGCGCACCTGCGGCTGAGCACCGCTTCTGTCGTCTGCGGTCGTTGGATCGCTATCGGGTTCGACCTCGCCGGTGAGACCGTCCACGCCTGCGTGCTGATACGAAATATTCTGCGACGGAGGCGGTGGCTCCACGGCCTGCGCATCGGCTTCGGTACGTACTTGAACGGTGAGCAAAACGCGCACAACATCGCCGCGGAACCGGTCAAGCATCTGCCCAAACATCTCAAATGACTCGCGCTTGTACTCTTGCCTCGGGTTCTTCTGTGCGTAACCTCGCAAGTGGATGCCTTGGCGAAGATGATCCAGGCTCGATAGATGCTCGCGCCATTGCGTGTCCATCATCTGAAGCAGAATGTTGCGCTCAAACTGGCTGAACACTTCATCACCCGCCACTTCGCGCTTCTTCGCATACGCATCAAGCGCAGCGGCTTTGGCGCGCTCGCGAAGATCCACATCATCGACATTAGGTTCTTTCGCCCATTCGGTAACAGGCGCATCCACCGAAAGATCGCGAAGCACGGCTTCCAGCGCGGGCAGATCCCATTGCTCTTCAAGGCTTTCGCGCGGAACGTGCAAATTCACCTGGTCTTCCACCCAGCCGCCGATCATGTCGCGGACGGTTTCAGACACGTTTGTGTGTTCGAGCAGGTGATTACGCTGTTCGTAGATCGCTTTACGCTGATCATTGGCAACGTCATCGTATTCAAGCAATTGCTTACGGATATCGAAGTTGCGCGCTTCGACCTTTAACTGCGCTTTTTCGATCTGGCGCGTCATGATTCCAGCTTCGATCGGTTCGCCGTCAGGGATGCGAAGCTTCGTCATGATGTTTTTCATGCGATCGCCGCCAAAAATTCGAATCAGCGGGTCTTCAGCAGACAAGAAGAAACGAGACGAGCCCGCGTCGCCTTGGCGACCAGCGCGACCGCGCAACTGATTATCGATACGGCGCGATTCATGGCGCTCCGTGCCGACGATGCGTAGGCCGCCAGCCGCGAGGACTTGATCGTGACGTACTTGCCAGTCTTTTTGCGCGAGTGAGAGTTTTGCAGCGCGCTGATCTTCACCAAGCGATTCGTCTTCGCGGATTGCACGCAACTCAGGCTCGATTGCGCCGCCCAACACGATGTCGGTACCGCGACCGGCCATGTTGGTCGCGATGGTGATCATCTTTGGACGCCCGGCTTGGGCAACGATGTGCGCTTCGCGCTCGTGCTGCTTGGCGTTTAGCACCTGGTGGGGCAAGTTTTCCTTGTTCAGTAGTACCGAAATCAGTTCGCTGTTTTCAATCGATGTCGTACCGACGAGCACCGGCTGACCACGGTTGTAACAATCGCGGATATCGCGAACCGCCGCCGCGTACTTCTCGGCTTGGGTCTTGAAGAAAAGGTCGTTTTCATCACGACGAACCATGGCACGGTGCGTCGGGATGATGACAGTTTCTAGGCCGTAGGTTTGCTGAAATTCGTAGGCTTCGGTGTCAGCCGTACCCGTCATGCCGCCGAGCTTCGAGTACAGGCGGAAATAGTTCTGGAAAGTGATCGATGCGAGCGTTTGATTTTCGCGCTGAATCGGCACGCCTTCCTTCGCTTCGACGGCTTGGTGCAAGCCGTCGCTCCACCGACGCCCCGACATCAAACGACCAGTGAATTCGTCAACGATGATCACTTCGCCGTCTTGCACCACGTAGTGCTCGTCGCGATGGTAAAGCGAATGTGCGCGCAGCGCAGCGTACACGTGGTGCATCAGGGTGATGTTTTGCGCGTCGTAGAGGCCCGAGCCTTCCTTCAGGAGGCCGCTGGCATCCAGCCATTTTTCGGCTTTTTCATGCCCTTGCTCAGAAAGAAAGACTTGGCGGCCTTTCTCGTCGACGTGGTAATCGCCACTCGCTTCTTCGGTCGCCTGGCGCACCAACTGCTTCGGCAAATCGTTCACCTTGTAATAGGTATCGATGTTGTCTTCGGCTTGGCCAGAAATGATGAGCGGTGTGCGCGCTTCGTCGATCAAAATCGAATCGACTTCGTCAACAATCGCGAAATTCAGCCCGCGTTGGCGGCGGTCAGCGATGTTGTACTCCATGTTGTCACGGAGGTAATCAAAGCCGTATTCGTTGTTGGTACCGTAAGTGATATCTGCGGCGTAGGCGGCGATCTTGCTAGCGGTGTCTTGCTGCGAGACGATCGTGCCAACACTCATTCCGAGGAACCGGTAGATTCGGCCCATCCAGTCAGCGTCACGAGTCACGAGGTAATCGTTTACCGTAACCAGATGAACACCTTTACCGCTCAACGCGTTCAAATATACGGGCAAGGTCGCCATAAGCGTCTTACCCTCGCCAGTTCGCATTTCTGCGATTTTCCCATCGTGCAATGCCATACCGCCGATGAGCTGTACATCAAAATGACGCATCTCCAAGACGCGCCGACCCGCTTCGCGGACCACGGCGAAAGCCTCTGGCAGGATCGCGTCGAGCGACTCACCGTTCGCGACTCGCAGTTTGAACTCTGCAGTTTTTGCTCGCAGTTGATCATCGGTGAGCGTCGTCAGCGACGACTCCAGCGCGTTGATCTTGGTGACTACACCGCGATAAGTTTTAAGCAGCCGGTCATTGCGGCTACCGAAAAAAAGTTTCAGGACGTTGTCGAACATGATGTGTGGTGAACCAGCGTGAGTCGCGTCAACTCGTTTTTGTTGTCGTTGCAGGGGCCGCGCTCAGACGCTTGCCAAGAAAAAATAAACCGCGCCACATGGCGCGGTTCGTTGTGAACTCCCGAATTTTACGGCTTCGGGGGTATTTCCGGCGTCGCTAGTTAACGGAGAGAAAGCGCGCAGGGTTTTGAGGAGCGCCATTGAGACGCACTTCGAAATGAAGGTGGGGGCCGGTGGAGCGTCCGGTCGAGCCCACTTTGGCAATTCGCTGCCCGCGCACGACAAGATCGCCTTCTTTGACGAGAAGTTCTGAGGCATGCGCGTAGCGTGTAACCAAGCCGTTGCCGTGGTCCACGTCAACCGTCTTTCCGTAAGCGGCGTGAGTTTCTGCATAAATAACCTTGCCGCTGGCGGCAGCGTTAATCGGAGTGCCCGTCTCAGCGGCAAAATCAACCCCCTCGTGAAAGGATTGATGCCCCGTGAACGGATCAATTCTGTATCCGAAGTTCGAGGTGTAGTTGATGTTTTCAACTGGTGGCAGCGTGGGAAGAAACTTCCGCTGGGCGCTACCTTCCACCAAAAGCGCCTCAAGCACGGTCATTTGGTCAGCTTTTACGTCGATGGTGCGCTGCAGTTCGCCAAGCTGCTTGGCGAATTGATCCATCGACAACGGCGTTGAAGGTGTGGCCGCGCCGCCACGTCCTGGCGGAGAAGCGCTAGGCAGCTCTTGTGGCTTCAGACCCGCGACCTTCGCGAGACGATCTCCCAGTCCATCCAAACGCAGCATGTGCGCTTGCATCTCGCCGAGCCTGACAGCGAGCGAATTAATGTGATCCTGAATTTGCTGCCGTTGCTCGCGCGCTTTTTCATGTTGATCGGCAAGCAGAATGCTACGGATCAAGGGATGATTGGAGGTCGCCGCATACTTCAGACTTAAATAGTTGGCGAGAGTTGCAGTGAGCGCGAGCGCGACGAGCAACGCAAACGCAGCTCCGACCAGATGAGGCCAGCCGACGTTCAAATTCTTTCGCGTTCGGTAATCGCTCGAGACGAGGATAATTTGCATGTGAAGAAATCCCAAACCCCGTACCCGAAGCCAGAAGGTTTGGCCGGATACCTAGAGCGAATGCCGCAGCTGCGATCTGGTTTGAACCAGGTTCGAGCGAGTCGGCAATCGACTCAGTTATTGCTCCAGTGTATGCCCGCCGATGTCCTCAAGGGCGTGCACACTGTTCGATTGATCGGCTCCACGGTGTTCATCGTCGTGACATCGCATGAAGCCGCCGCTTGGGTGCGCCTGCGCCGCTCAGAAATCGAGCGGGCAATTGCAGATAAGGCCTTGAAATTTAACGAAATTTCAGTGACAGTGCAATCTAGCGTTCGCCCTGAGCCGAAACCAAGGCCAGCGCGCTCCGTTGGGGCGGCAGAAAGCGTTAGCAATAAAGCCATGCTCATCGAAAGTGAGCGCATGCAAACTAGCTTGGCGCGACTTGCCGAAACCCTAAGAAACAATGCCCGCTAGCCGGAGTTTCTGGTGTCCCGCAAGCTACGACGAGCTGCGGCGCACGGCTTCGCGCACCGCCGTCACGAACTGCGTTGCTGACGCTTCACCGAAGTCTGACATCAGCTTTAATTGGATATCAGAAATGCAAATGCGGAGCGCAGCCGAATCGGTACACTTATCAAGATCGCCAATAAATCGATCAGCAGCCCTTCCCAATTGAGACTTGCAGTGAGTTTTCGCTGCGGAAATCGCGGCCGAAAGCTGCGCCTTGGAGAGCGTCCCACGCAGCGTCGTTACGGCTACCGTCAGCTGATCGTCGCCATCGCCATCAGAGGCAATCTGCGCCACGGGTACTAAGGTTTCAATCGCGCCGCACTGAAGTAACTCGTCCACTAAAAGCGGGAGTTCATTCGGGCGAAAGAACGGCACGAGCGAATCGACTGAGCGTTTTCCGTCGATCATGATGAGTAAACGACGCAGCTCGGGCCGCAACTTTAACGTGTGGCGTTCGAGCTCAGCAATTCCGGCCGGTGTTTTTTTAAAGGTGGGTTGCACGCGGCAAGTGTTGCACGAGTTTCAAAATCGTCCAAACGCGTCTGATTGCCCGCTTAACTTCGCTCAATTTACCCGCGCGTAGCGGCTTCAGTTGGCTCAGGCCCAGCGCCAGGAATCGGGCGAGGCGATGAGCGCGCGGCAGAGTTTGTTATTTAGGTCGTGACCTGATTTAAACGCGTGATACTTCGCTTTCACGCGGTAGCCCAGCAGGAATAAATCGCCCACTGCATCAAGCACTTTGTGGCGCGCGAGCTCGTCGGCAAAGCGCAAGCCCTCACGATTCAGCACTTTGTACTCGTCGAGCACGACGGCGTTTTCCATACTGCCGCCTTGCGCGAGCCCAATGGCGCGCAGCATGTCGGCTTCAAAGGAGAATCCAAATGTTCGAGCGCGGCTGATGTGCTCCAAAAAAGCATCGGGCGCAAGGTCCATTGTCACTCGGCAGTGCTCATCGGGAATCGCCGGATGAGCGAAGTCGATGGTGAAATCCACTTGAAACTGCTGACTAGGCAAGAGTTCTGCGAATTTGTCGCCAGACTCAACGCGGATCGGCGCGATCACTTCGATGTACTTTCGCGCGCTCGCTTGGGCGACGAGGCCCGCCTCTTCAATCAGAAATACGAACGGTGCGGAAGAACCGTCCATGATGGGCACTTCTATATTGTCAATCTCAACCAGCGCATTATCGAGTCCACATCCAACACAAGCGGCCAAGAAATGCTCAACCGTCTGTACCTTCGCGTCGTCGACAACCAGCGTGGTTGCCAAACGTGTTTCTTTCACCAATTCTGCTTTGGCGGGCACGTCTACCGGCGGGCTGAGATCGCTGCGGCGGAAAACGATACCGTGATCCACAGGCGCGGGTTTCAGCGTGAGCTTGACCCGCACGCCCGAATGAAGCGCGACGCCTGTGGTGCTGACCACATTCGCGACGGTATGTTGCTGATCTTTACTGTTGGCTGACACGGTCTCTACTGCTGGCATGGATTACTAAATGAAGCATCGCTTCGCTGGTTGAACTGAGGCACAACATTTCGAAAGGGCGACTGTGGGTCACAACGCGAAGCTTTCCATCTACGGCGCGTTCCTGCATCACTTGACGCCTGACAGCGGTTGACCTCTGCGTTCACAGCCTACATGAAGCAATTTCTTGGCATAGCCCCGAACCTAGTTCGAAGCGGTTGATTATCGTCACTTCTGGATTTTCGCTGCTCAGCTTGCCGGTAGCGCTCGATTCAGGGGAACGTCATCATCTACGGCGTGCTAACACTATTTTGACGAGTGCGGCGGTTCGGGTTGGGATGTATGGGAAGTTGGCAAACAAGGCGCGAAGGCCGCCGTGGTGCGGGCACGGAGCGTAGGCGACTAGCTTTTCGCAAGGACTTCGCAACAACACCAGGCGCGAAACCCGAACGCGCCCTGAAGGGTTCCGAAAATGCGGCGCGTCCGCTTTGTCGCGTTACTTGAACGGCGAGCCACCCCGTACTTCGCAACGCTCTGAGCATCCATCGCCGCATTTTCGGAACGCATCTCGCCAAACTAGCGCTAACACGCCCTAAGAAAAACGGGACACTTCATCACGTCTTCGGCAAGCCACGGAGCGAATGCGGCAGCCAGAAAACGAGTCAAAAGCGTCCCGGAGACGAGTACAACACAGTCCTTAAATGCTTTGATCTTGTGGCAGTAAGCCCTTTATTTACTTAGTCGCAACTTTCTTCAAAATCAAGCGCTCACCCCATAAAAAACGGGGCGCGAGGCATTTTTTAAATGCTACGTTCGCGACGTTTCAATCAGTCCGCTTGCTTGCGCAAAAAAGTCGGAATCTCAAGTGATCGTGACCCTGGGCGAGCGGGCTGACGCGTAAAGGTCGGTACGTCATAGGAGACCTCAATACCTTCCGTCGTTGCGATACCCACAGTCGCGATGGGATCGCCCGCGACAGGCATGTTGTCTGTACCGGTGCGAAGCGGCGGTAGCTCGAATTTGGGCGTTGTGATCACGCCACCCTGAACTGCCTGCATCTTTCGTTTCGCGCCGAGCCCGGTAGCCACCATCGTGACACGCATTTCGTCGCCCATACTGTCGTCGATCACGTGACCCCAGAGAACGGTTGCATCAGGCGACACAAATTCTTGAACGGTATCGGTCACGTCATAGAGCTCGCCCAGCTCCACATCGCTCGATGTAGTGATGTTGAGCAGTACACCGCGCGCGCCTTGAAGATCCACGTCTTCCAAGAGCGGACTTTTGATGGCAGCCATAGCTGCCGCCTTGCCGCGATCTTCGCCAGATGCAACTGCCGTCCCCATCATCGCCATACCGAGCTCAGACATGATGGTACGAACGTCAGCGAAGTCACGGTTAACCAACCCACGCTTGTTGATGATTTCCGAAATTCCAGCGACAGCGCCGTGCAACACATCGTTCGACGCGGCGAACGCGGCTGGCAACGATACGTTACGGCCGAGAACCTGAATCAGCTTTTCGTTAGGCACAACGATGAGCGAATCAACATGGCGCTGCAGCTCGTCGATGCCCGCTTGAGCTGCGCGTTCACGCTTCTGCATCTCGAAGCGAAACGGCTTCGTCACAACCGCAACGACGAGTATTCCCATCTCTTTCGCCAGCTGCGCAACGATTGGCGCAGCACCTGTGCCTGTGCCGCCGCCCATTCCCGCCGTGATGAACAACATGTCGGCGCCGCGAATCGATTCCTGAATCGCAATCTTCGATTCCATCGCAGCATCGCGTCCGACTTCAGGCTTGGCGCCCGCGCCCAAACCCTGTGTGAGCTCAGCACCCAGATGAATACGCGTACCCGAGGGGTTGCGATCAAGCACTTGTGCATCCGTATTGGCGGCGATGAATTCGACGCCTGCAACGCCACGGCTAATCATGTGCTCTACGGCGTTGCCGCCGCAGCCACCGACACCGATCACCTTGATGACCGCGCCATCCCTTTTCTCGTCAACGATTTCAAACATGTTTCGCTCCTATAAGACAGATCAGATTGATCAGTAACAACACACACTTCTTCGATACCGAAGAACTCTAAATTTCTAAAAACCGAAGGCATCCCTCAGTTTTGCGAATAAGCCTGCCGCCGCACCTGTGCGTTTGTGCCGCTCGGCAACGCGACTTACCTGGTCACGACCGTGCATCAAAAGGCCAATCGCCGTTGAATACTTGGGCGCACACAGCACATCGCGAAGTGGCCCGCCGTATTCGGGAGAGGCCACACGCACTGGCATGTGAAACACCTCTTCCCCGAGCTCGGCAATACCTGGGAGGAGCGCTGTGCCGCCAGTCAACACCACGCCGGAGCGCAAGAGCGGCTCGAATCCCGAACGCTTCATTTGCTCATGCACCAGCTGAAACAGTTCTTCCACGCGTGGCTCGATTACCTCCGCGAGCGTGTGCCGAGCCATCGTCCGGGCGGGGCGATCGGCCACGCTTGGAACTTCGATCAGGTCATCAATGTCGGCGAGCTTTCGCATGGCGACTGCGTAACGATGCTTGATGTCGGCAGCTTCTTTGCTGGGCACCCGCAGCGCCATAGCAACATCATTGGTAATTTGATCGCCCGCCACCGGGAGCACGCCGGTGTGCCGAATTGAGCCGCCGGTGTAGAGCGCGAAATCAGTGGTACCGCCGCCAATATCAATCAGTCCTACGCCGATTTCCATCTCATCGCGCGTCAAACAGGCCGCCGCTGAGGCAAGCGGCTGCAACACCAACTCCTGCACTTCCAGCCCGCAGCGGCGCACGCACTTTTCAATGTTGTCTGCGGCAGATACCGCGCCGGTCACGATATGCACCTTGACTTCAAGGCGGCGACCACTCATGCCGAGCGGTTTGCGAATACCCTCCTGCCCGTCGATGATGTATTCCTGAGGCAGCGTATGCAACACGATCTGATCGTTCGGAATCGCTATTGCTTTTGCGGTTTCGACCACGCGCTCCATATCGGCAGCAGTTACCTCAGCATCCTTCATGGCCACCATGCCACTCGAATTGAGGCTGCGAATATGGCTCCCGGCGATACCAACGAATACCTGCGTTAGCTTGCAATTCGCCATGGCAGCCGCTTCTTTGACCGCAGCTGCAATGGTCGCGGTCGTGGCGTCGATATCCACGACCATGCCTTTGCGCATACCGTGTGACGGCTGTTCGCCGAACCCAATAATCGAAAGATTTCCAGTCGCATCAATTTCAGCGACGAGCGCGACCACCTTTGAGGTGCCGATGTCAAGCGCCGCAATTAACTCACTCATTGTTGTGTCCCTACCACTGCGACTTGATCGCCCGATGTGCTTGCTGCACTGCTGGTGCGCCCACGCGCAACCGCAACTGCCGACTTGTAACGAAGGTCGACTCGTGCGATCGAGTCACGTTCTTCTGCTGACCAAGCGGTGTACAAGCCAATAAACCGTGTGAGTCGTTGCTCGATGCTGTCGCGACCGAGTTCGACGACCAGCCCGTTCTTCATCGTGACGCTCACCGCGCCGCGCGGCGACACATTCATGGAACGTATCGTGAGCCCGAGTGGCGCAAGCACCACCTTCATCTCGCGATAGCGTTGTAGTGTCTCGGCGGCCATTTCGGCGGGGCCATCGAATCGAGGGAGCGGCGCCCGCGACGTTGCCCGAAAGAGCTCGCCTCGGTCAGACAAGAGATCGAGCTCGCCCCAGTACCCTACTGCCCGATACTCTTCCACACGCACATCTAGCGCGAATGGCCAGCGTCGCTCAACCACAGCATCACGAACCCAAGGAAGCTTTCTGAGCGTGGTGCGAACGCGCTGTGGCGACACGGTAAAAAACGTGCCGCGCACTTCAGTGCGAACCGCTGATTCAAGCAATCCTACGTCGAGCTCCACTGGCTGCGATACAAACGCGACCTGACGCAGCGCAAACCAGCCCTTCCCGTTTGCCCACTGGAAAATGCTCCATGCAATCGCAATCGAGGCCACTAGCGCGATCCAGCCCGCAAGACGACTCAATACAGTGTGGTCGTTCATTGCTGCCCTCCACTGGCGCGCGCTTGTGTTTGCGCGATCACCGCTTTAAGCTGGCCTGCAACGCCCCCAATGGAACCCGCACCCATCGTCATCACCACGTCGCCCGGACGCACTATGTTCATTAGGTTGGCAGGTAAGTCCGTGGTCGATTCAACGTAGATGGGATCAACACGCCCGCGCAAACGAATAGAGCGGGCCAATGCACGGCTATCCGCCGCAACAATCGGTGCCTCACCAGCGGCATAGACTTCTGAAAGCAGAAGCACGTCTACGCCCGACAACACGGCAGAGAAGTCATCGAAGAGATCGCGCGTGCGCGTGTAGCGATGCGGCTGAAACGCGAGAACGATTCGACGGTTTGGGTAGGCGTTACGCGCGGCATCGATCGTCGCCGCCAATTCAACGGGGTGATGCCCATAGTCATCGATAAGCTCGAACTCCGCTCCCTGATAAGACACCGGTCCGTGTCGTTCGAATCGACGTCCAACGCCCCCGAAATTAGCGAGTGCGCGCTGAATGGCGGCCGCATCGACACCGATGTCTTGCGCAACGCCAATCGCAGCAAGCGCGTTGAGGACGTTGTGTTTGCCGGCGAGATTCAGCGTAACGGCAAGATCATCGGTGCTCTTTCGCTTAACCACAAAGCGCATCATGTTCGCATCAGCATGAACCGATTCGGCGCGGACATCCGCCGTTACGTCAAAACCATAGGTAACGACAGGCTTCACGACGCGTGGTAAGACCGCGCGCACCCCGGCATCATCAATACATGCATAGAGTGCGCCATAAAACGGCAATCGATTTGCGAAATCGGCAAACGCCGCGTAAAGGCGATCTGGGCTGTGACCGTACGTTTCCATGTGATCCAAATCAACGTTGGTCACCACAGCAATGGTTGGCGTTAAGTGCAAAAAAGATGCATCCGACTCATCGGCCTCTGCGACGAAATATTCGCCGGATCCAAGCTTTGCATTCGTGCCTTGTGCGCGGACTCGTCCGCCCACAACAAACGTAGGATCCAAACCACCTTCCGCAAGCACCGCAGCAACGAGCGATGTCGTGGTTGTTTTTCCGTGAGTTCCAGCAATCGCAACGCCTTGTTTGCCACGCATGAGCTCTGCGAGCATCATGGCACGTGGCACGATCGGAAGGTTCGCCTTCCGCGCTGCTTCGACCTCTGGATTGTCCTTTGGCACCGCACTCGACACAACAACAGCTTGCGCATCTTCGAGGTTCTTCGCTTGGTGGCCGACCGCAACGCGAACACCTTGTGCACGCAGCCGAGCGAGCACGGCTGAATCTGAAGCGTCGCTTCCGCTCACCTGATATCCCTGATTTGCGAGCACTTCAGCGATTCCGCTCATGCCAATGCCGCCAATGCCCACGAAGTGAATGCGCTGCACACGGGACTTCATTGCGTTGCCCCAACTCTGCGCTCCGCCAGGGCCTCAAGGCAATTGCAGATCCGATCCGTGGCGTCGGCGCGTTCTTCTCGATGCGCGGCTAAAGCCATCGCCAGCGCATCTTCGCGGGAGATCGATGAAACGATACTCGCGAGGCGCTCAGGGGTAAATTCACGTTGCTCGATGATTTTTGCGCCGCCGATTGCTTCAATTGTGCGAGCATTTTTCAGTTGCTGATTGTCACCATGATGTGGGTAGGGCACAAACACTGATGCGACGCCCAGCGCAGCGAGCTCTGCGACCGTGCTCGCGCCGCTGCGCCCAATGAATAGGTCTGCACTTGCAAGCGTTTCCCAGCTTCGATCAAGGTATTCAACGACGACAGCGTCCACTCCCGCGCTACGATAGTTCGCCTCGGTCGCCTCGCGAGCCTTCGCACCGGTTTGATGCACCACGCTGGGACGAGCATTGGCCGCAAGCTGCGCGAGCGCTTTTGGGACAACTTCATTGAGGACAGTTGCGCCGCGAGAGCCGCCCATCACCACGATGCGGAGTGGTCCGCTTCGAGCGCTGTAGCGAGTGTCGGTCGGCTCAACGCGAGAAAATTCCGCTCGAATGGGATTACCTGTTCGCTCGATCCTTGCTCCGCTGGCAACTTTCGTCGTTGCAAACGTTCCTCCGAAACCCGTCATGACGCACTTGGCGACACGCGCAAGCAGCTTGTTTGCCGCTCCCGCAACGGCGTCACTTTGGTGAATTGCGAGCGGAATATTCATTCGCCAGGCCGCGATTCCGCCGGGCACACTTGGGAAACCCCCCATTCCGAGGACGGCGGTTGGCTTCACTTGCGCGAAGTGGCGCATGGCTTCTGCGCTCGCGCGCCAAAGCGCGAAGGGCAAACGAAGCTTCGGCCCTAATCCTTTTCCAACGATGCCCTCAAACGCGATTCCTTTGAACGGAAATTCGTTGGAATCAATCAACGAAGCCTCCATGCCATCGGGCGTTCCAAGCCAGCTCACGTGCCAGCCGCGAACCTTCATCGCACGCGCAATCGCGAGGCCAGGATACACGTGCCCCGCGGTACCGCCCGCCATCACTACAAGGTGCTGACTCATACCTTGTAGCCCTTCGCGAGGCGACGGTTTTCCCAATCGATGCGCAATAAGATGGAGAGCAACACCAAACCTGAAATCGTGCCGCTACCCCCGTAAGACATCAACGGCAGGGTGAGACCTTTGGTTGGGGCTATGCCCATATTGACCGCGATGTTGATCATCGACTGCAGTCCAAACAGCGTGCCAATCCCTTGCGCTACGAGCGAAGAAAAATGCTGCTCGTTGAGCCGCGCTTCGCGGCCGATCTTGAATGCGCGCCACGTAATCCACGCGTAGGCAGATACGATGGCGATCACGCCGATCAAACCCAACTCTTCCGCAGTCACAGCTAGGATGAAATCGGTGTGCGCTTCGGGTAAGTAGTAGTGTTTAGAAACACTCGCGCCGAGCCCCAAACCAAACAAGCCGCCACGCCCGATCGCCATCAGAGATTGCGTGAGCTGGTATCCCTTACCGAATTCCTGTTTCCACGGATCAAGGAAGCTAAAGATTCGCTCTAGGCGGTATGGCTCAAAAATGATGAGTGCGCTTGCCGAAATCAATCCAACGATCAGTACAGGCACAACTAGGCGGTAGTCGAGCCCCGCCATGAAGAGGATCAGGAGCCCACAGGTGACCACAACAAATGTCGCGCCGAAGTCGGGTTGGCGCAGAAGCAGCGCACTGATGAAGAGCGCGAGCAAAATGAATGGGCCAAGTCCGCGCAGCAGACTTTGTTTAAGTGGCTGTTGAGCATGTAGCACGTCGACCTTACTGACTGCGTAGCGCGCTGCAAACAGAATCATCGCGGTCTTCATCAGCTCCGACGGCTGCAATCCAAACGGACCAAGCGGTATCCAACGTCGAGCCCCGTTCACCGTGCGTCCGATGCCGGGAATCAACACAAGTATGAGCAAGAGGATTGTGCCCGCGATCAGCCACGGGGCGAATCGCTCCCAGTGCTTCATGGACGTATCAAAAACAAACAGCGCAGCGGTGAGGCCAATCAACACAAAAAGCGATTGGCGCGCAAGAAAATACGTCGCCGAGCCGCGCGTGAACTTCGCCTCCGACGCGTTCGCAATCGAAGCCGAGTAAACCATCAATAGACCCAGCGCAAGCAGCGCAACCACCACCCAAACGAGCGCAAGGTCGACCTCGCTTTCTTGGGCGGCGCTGCGTTGGTTAACGTAGCCCGAGCGAGGTGCAAAGAGGCCCTGCACGAACTGCTGCACCTGAGCCGTCGCGAGCTTAAGCATGGCCTGGCTCCTTCACCAGCGTGCGTCCATGCGCCTCAGCCCAGGTGTTGACCGCACGAGCAAAAGCCTCAGCTCTGGCCTCGTAGTTTTTAAACATGTCCCAGCTCGCGCATGCGGGTGACAGGAGCAAAACGTCGCCGGACTCAGCGCGCTCTAGTGCGGCATAAACGGCATCTTCGAGGCAAGAAAATTGTTGATGCTTAACGCCACGACTCGCGAGTTCGGCCGCGATCTGCGGCGCATCTTTGCCGATCAAGTGGACTGCCTTGCAACGAGTGGCTGCAGCAGCCGCGAGCGCGCCAAACTGCTGGCCTTTCCCGTCGCCCCCCGCGATTAACCAAACCGGCGACGCGGTACCTCGCAAGGCGGCGGCTGAAGCTACCACCGTGGTGGCTTTACTGTCGTTGATAACTTCGACGCCGCCGACCGTTCCAAGCCACTGGTAGCGATGCTCAATCCCTTCAAACGACGAGACAGTTCTCTCTACCGCAGAGGAATCGCGAATGAAGGGGGTAGCGAGCGCAATTGCGGCGAGCACATTTGCCGTGTTGTGTGCGCCGCGCAAACGCATTCCAGAACAGGATGCAAATTTTTGTTTGCCACGTGCGAAGTACTGTTCGCCGCCCTGCAAGGAGAGTCCAAATTCATACTCAGTCTTCGGCGGATTCATGCCGAAGGAGACAGATTCACCGTGGAGTCTTCGCATTGAAGAAGACCACGGATCATCGCGATTGATTACTTGCCGCTCGCAGTTCGCGTAGATTTTTGCTTTGCTCGCAGCGTAGTCAAAGAAGCTTGAATAGCGATCTAGGTGGTTCTCGGTTAAGTTCAACACCGTGGCTGACGCACACACCAGCGACTCTGTTGATTCGAGCTGAAAACTTGAAAGTTCGAGAACGAAGACGTCGGCGTCGCTCTCGGTTAGCGCATCGAGCGCGGGCAATCCCACGTTACCGGCCACCGCAACGCGCATATTAGCGTTAGTCAGCAATGCGCCTGTTAACTGCGATGTCGTGGTTTTTCCATTAGATCCGGTAATTCCAATAACTGGGCGCTTGCCCAGATTTAATTGGGCGAATAGCTCAATGTCTCCAACTACTTTTCGGCCGGATTTCTCAACCGATTTCAAGGCAAGAAGCGAACGCGGCACTCCCGGCGATAGCGCAACCCAGTCACACGCTGGCAACGTTTCGCGAGCTAGATCATGTTGCGCGAATTTCACCCTGGGGAAATCGCGCTTTAGAACATCAAGCCCTGACGCATTCGCATTGCCATCGAACGCAGACACCTGCGCGCCATTCGCGGACAAAAAGCGAACAAGTGAGAGCCCGGTCGCGCCGAGCCCCACCACATTCACCTTTGCACCGGAAATCGCGATAGCCATGCGTGCTACCTCAGCTTCAACGTAGAAAGGCCCGCGAGCACCAAGAACATTGTGATGATCCAGAACCGGATCGTTACATGGTTCTCGTGCCAACCGCCGAGTTCAAAGTGATGATGCAGCGGCGCCATGCGAAAGATGCGCTTGCCTTTGGTGTACTTGAAATACAGCACCTGCATCATGACGGAGAGGGTTTCGATGACGAAGATACCTCCCATCACGACGAGGACGATTTCTTGGCGCACAATCACTGCGATCGTGCCGAGCGAGGCGCCTAGCGCCAGCGCGCCCACATCTCCCATGAAGACCCGTGCCGGGTGTGCGTTAAACCACAGAAAGCCAAGGCCAGCCCCTGCCATCGCGCCGCAGAACACCATCAGCTCGCCGGCCCCTGGGATATACGGAAACAACAGATAGCGGGAGTAGTCAATGCGGCCCACAACGTAGGCAAATACCGCGAGCGCGCTGCCGACCATCACCACTGGCATGATCGCCAGGCCATCTAATCCGTCGGTAAGATTCACCGCGTTGCTCGTGCCAACGATCACACACCAAGTGAGTGCAATGAAACCGAAGAGCCCCAGCGGGTAGGCAATGTTTTTGAAGAATGGGACGATTAAATCGGCGCGAGAAGGAAGCTCATTGGTGAACCCGCTCTGAATCCACTTGAAAATCAAATCGAATATCTGCGTGGAATTAGGCGCAGAAACCGCGAACGCAAGGTAGGTGGAAGCAATGATGCCGATAAATGCCTGCCAGAAAAGTTTCTCTTTCGCTGACATACCCTTCGGATTTTTGTGCACTACTTTGCGATAGTCATCGACCCAACCGATTGCGCCAAAACCGATCATCACGAACAGTACAACCCACACGAAACGATTCGAGAGATCAGCCCACAAAAGGGTTGAGATTGCGATAGCTACCAGAACAAGCGCCCCACCCATCGTTGGTGTGCCCTGTTTGCTCAGATGAGTTTGCGGGCCATCATTGCGCACCGCTTGACCAATTTTCATCTCGCGCAGCCAAGCGATCATGCGTGGGCCCAATGCCAACGCGAGGATCATGGCGGTCGCCGTGGCAAGCACAGAACGAAGAGTGAGATAGGTCAGCGCGTTGAGCCCCGAAATCTCTTTGCCGTAAGTAGTTGCGAGCCAATAAAACACTACGCCATCTCCCTGTATTTTTCTTTGATGTGTGCAATGGCGCTGCCCATCTGCATGCTGTTTGCGCCCTTCGCGAGAACGCTTGCGCCCGGTGTACAGAGTTTCGCAAGTGCGCTGTGTAGCGCATCTCGCGCTGAGAAATGCGATGCCTTCCCCCCGAAGGAAGGCGTCACAGCACCAAATCGTTCGCCGAGGGTCAGCACATGTTCAATTGGGCGGGACGCGATGAACTCAGCGAGCTCGCGGTGATGCTGTAGCGAATCTGTTCCAAGTTCAGCCATGTCGCCCAATACCAAAATTCTGGGCGCGGGTAGCGCTTCCAATATCGCGCACGCTGCCCGCATTGAAGCCGGATTCGCGTTGTACGCATCATCAATTAACGTCACGCCAATTGCGAGCTTGCTTTGTCCAAGCCGCCCTGCAACATTCGTCGCCGACTGTAAGCCATCTACCAGCGCGCGTGCGCTTACGCCAAGCGCTCTTGCCATCGCTGCAACCGCAAGCGCGTTCATCTGGTTATGGTGACCTGGGAGCGCGACGGCAATACGAAGTGGCTCGTCCGCGTCGTTATAGCCATGCACTGCGAGACGCCCATCATCGAGCAACTCCCCTCGCAACTCGGCATCCCGCGAGAATCCGAACAATAGTTGCTTGCTTTCGCGAGTGATTACACGCCAGTAGGAAGCAAATGCATCGTCGGCGTTGATCACGGCGGTACCGCCGCTCTGCAAACCTTCAAAAACCTCACCCTTTGCTTTAGCAACGCCCATCAGCGAGCCCACGCCCTCCAAGTGAGCAGGTCCAGCATTGGTAATTGCTGCGACGTGCGGCTTCGCAATCGAGGTGAGTAACGAGAGCTCGTGGAAATGGTTCATCCCCATTTCGATCACAGCAACGCGATGAGCCGCATTCAGCCGAAGCAATGTGAGTGGTACGCCGATATGATTATTGAGCGAGCCAACCGTGGACAGCACTTGCTCTGCACCCAACTCAGCTGCCATCACAGAGGCGGTCATTTGCTTCGTGCTCGTTTTTCCATTGCTGCCAGTGATACCGATCACGTGGCCCGAAAAACGATCCCGCTGCGCCTTACCCATCTGCTGCAGCGCGATCAAGGTATCTCGAACAACAAGCTTGCAAATAGTCGGCGGAACGCTCACCTCTTCGCTCACCAAGACGCCAGTTGCGCCTTGCTCGATGGCTTTCTGCACGTAGGCATGACCATCAAAGTTTTCGCCTTTGAGGGCAACGAAAAGCTCATTCGCGCATGACTTGCGGCTATCCGTGGCGATGCCTTGGAAGACGACGTCTGCACCGCTCGCGTTCGCTGCGCATGCGTGAGCAAGGAACGAACTAGAAAGCTGCATGAGAAGCCTTTGCTGACATCGCGTGGCGAGCATTCAGTGCCGAGCGGGCGAGTTCAGTGTCGGAAAACGGGTAGCGATGGCCCGAAATTTCTTGGTACGACTCGTGCCCTTTTCCAGCAATCAAAATGCAGTCGCCCGACTTCGCTCCTACGACTGCGGACTCAATGGCGCGCTTACGATCCAATTCGATTTCTATATTGGCACGGCCAAGCGTATCGATCCCCTGAACGATATCGTCGGCAATTGCTTCGGGGCGTTCATCTCTCGGGTTATCGCTGGTGACAATCGTAACGTCTGCCAACCGTGATGCGATTTCTCCCATGATCGGGCGCTTGCTGCGATCACGGTTACCGCCGCAACCAAAGACGAGCCAGAGCTTGCCGCTCGTTGATTCGCGAGCCGCAATGATTGCCTTCTCTAGTGCATCTGGCGTATGCGCGTAATCCACCAGAACCATCGGCAATTTAACGCCCGCTCCATCGTTTGGAACGACGCGCTCCAGTCGGCCAGCAGCTGGCGTTAGTGCGCTCAAGGCGCGTGCCACGTCTGCGGGCGACTTACCGGCCGAGAGCAGCGCTGCAGCTACAGCAGTTGCGTTGTAGGCATTGAATTTTCCTACCGTTAAGACTTCGCACTCAATCTTGCCCCACGGGGAATTGATTTCTAAATCGAGCGTCGCCCCGGAACGCGCACGCAGACTTGTAAGTACGTCGCCCTTCACCATCCCGTAGCTCACAACGCTAGTTAGCTTGCGAGCGATCAAAGATGCCCCAAACGCATCATCCGCATTGATGATGCGATGACGGGCGACGTAATCGGTGAAGAGCTTTGCTTTCGCCGCTCCGTAGGCATCCATCGAGCCGTGATAGTCGAGATGATCTTGGGTCAAGTTGGTAAAAATCGCTGATTCGAACCGTACGCCAGCAACTCGACCTTGGTCGAGCGCATGCGAGCTCACTTCAATCGCCGCTGCGCCTGCGCCGGCCTGTCGCATACGCGAAAGTGTGTGATGCAGGGTGATCGCATCGGGCGTAGTGTTCTTCGCTGCATCTAGTTGCTGAAGGAAGCCGCTGCCTACCGTGCCAACAAAGCCGCACCGCTCGCCGAGCGCCTCATGTGCTTGCGCAATCCACGTGGCAACGGTTGTCTTGCCGTTCGTACCGGTCACGCCATACACCGCCATATGCTCGCTCGGCGCGCCGAGGTAGTCGTTCGCGATCTTGCCAAGTTGAATTTCGAGTTGATCAACTTCGATGACGCGTGGATCGCTTGTATCGAACTTCGATCCCCGCTCACAGACAATGGCGGCAGCGCCCTCCGCGATCGCTGCGCCGATGAAATCTCTGCCATCGCGGGATCGGCCGGGAAAGGCGAAAAAAACGTCACCCGCCTTGACTTCTCGCGAATCAAGCTGAAGGACTGCGCCATGAATCCCGCGTTCGTGAAGGGTCAACACGACAGGGTGCATCAATTACCCTCCCGCACAATGGCCGCAACCACGGCCTCTGCATTTGGGCTTCCCGGAAGCGGTGCGTCAAACGGAATCTCAAATAGGCGAAGCGTTTGACTCATTAGCTGCGAGAACACAGGAGCAGCCACGGTTCCGCCATAAAACTGCCCAGTGCTCGGTTCGTCGATCATCACCGCAACGACGAACCTTGGATTCGATACCGGTGCTAATCCCACAAATGACGAAACGTACTTCCCATCGGTATAGACGCCATTGTGAAGTTTCTTTGCGGTACCGGTTTTTCCGGCAACGCGGTAGCCAGCGATTTGCGATTGCGGCGCAGTGCCGTCGCGGTGGGTCGCGCGCTCCAGCATCGGCAACAGAATGGATGCTGTTTCGGGGCTAAACACGCGTGACTGTCGGCCGCTGCCGTTGTTCTTGAACAGCGTGACGTCGGCAAGCTGCCCTTTGTTTGCAAACGCGGTGTACGCACGCGCGAGTTGTACGAGATTTACCGAGAGACCGTAGCCGTAGCTCATGGTCGCTTTTTCAATCGGCCGCCAAGTTTGCGGTGCGCGCAGCCTGCCGTGCGCCTCACCGGGGAATCCGGTTTGCGGCGCGCGCCCGAAGCCTGCACGTTGCAGATAGCGAGACATGAGTTCGTTCGGCAAACGTTCCGCAATGCGCGAGGTGCCCACATTGCTCGACTTCTGAACAATCTCCAGCACACTGGCGTAGCCGTTGCTGCCGATGGTGTGCACGTCACGAATCGTTGCCCCATTGGTGGTGTACTGCCCACCAGTCATCGCGATGCTTTCATTGGCGCGCAAAACACCAGCGTCAATCGCGGCAGCAACCGTGAATGGCTTCATCGTGGAGCCAGGCTCAAACAAATCCGCTAACGCACGATTACGAAGTCCTCCACTAGCCGCTGCGCTACGATCGGTTGGACTCGCGGTGGGGTAATTCACAAGCGCGAGTACTTCTCCGCTTTGCGCATCAAGAACAACGGCGGCACCGCCCTTTGCTCGATGTGTCTCGACCCCGCGTTTCAGCTCTCGAAACGCGATGTGCTGCACACGTGAATCGAGAGAGAGCTGGAGATCGCGGCCCTGTTGCGGCGCACGCAAACTACCGTGCTCTTCAACAACGCCACCCCGGCGGTCAATCATCACCCGGCGCGCACCGTGTTTGCCAGCAAGCCAGTCGTTCTGCGCGAGTTCAAGCCCTTCTTGCCCGATATCGTCGACGTTGGTAATGCCGAGCACTTGGCCCATCACTTCTTGCGACGGATATTCGCGCTTGAATTCGTTTTGCAGCGAGAGGCCAGCGATCTTCATCGCGCGAACGGCGTCTGCCTTTTCAACAGGAACACTTCGCGCAAGATAGACGACATCGCGCTCAGAGCTGAGCTTGCGTTTGATGTCAGCGGGTTTCTGTCCCAGCACTTGCGCTAGTTGCGCGACTTGCTTATCGTCAATCTCAACTTGATCGGGGAATGCAAGCACGCCCCGTGCGGGCACGCTTGAGGCGAGCACTGCGCCTTCACGATCCAGAATCCTACCCCGATGCGCAGGTACCGTGACGTCGCGAAGGGTACGCGCCTCGCCTCGGCGCGTAAGATCGTCGTGCTGAATGATCTGCAGGTAGACGCCGCGACCCACAAGAATCGAGAACCCAGTCAACAGCCCGAATACGACGAGCTGCACCCGCCAACCTGCAAAACGCTCGGCGAACGAAATGTTATTCGCACCACGAGGTTTTTTGATGGGGGTAGCAGTGCGGCTCACGGCTTCACCCCTGTCTGTGCAGTTTGCGCCGCCACAATTCGTAAATCTAGCAAGAGCGACTTCTGTGGGTCTGGCAATTCCATTCCTATGACTTCACGTGCCGTGCTCTCGACGCGCGACGGGGTGGACAGCCGGGACTGCGCGAGCGTTGCCTTGGTGCGCTCGTTTTCCAGCTGGTATGCAAGGTCTCGCTGTTTGTTGATTTCAGTGGTGAGTTGACGAACGCGATACTGCGTGCTGACGACCACGAACGCGCTCACCCAGACAAGCGCGGCGACGAACAAGTTGATCCTTGTCATGCTCGCGCCCCACTGCCGACGAACGCCGCTTCCGTGCGCTCGGCGACGCGAAGACGAGCGCTTCGCGAACGTGGATTCGCGCTGACCTCGGCTTGCGATGGCTCAACGTCTTTACCCAGCACTGAGAGCAGCGGTGCCGGCGCTTTGAGAGCGCTAAGGGGCAGCCGCAACAAACGCGGATCAACGGCCCGCTTCCCCGATTCATCGCGCATCCAAAGCTTCACGATGCGATCTTCGAGCGAGTGAAAACTAATCACTGCGAGGCGTGCCGCGGGGTTGAGCAGTTCAAGCGACTGCGTCAGCGTCATTCTGAGCTCCTCCAGCTCACCATTGACGTGAATCCGAATAGCTTGGAAGGTTTTCGTGGCCGGATGCTGCTTGCTGCCCCGCGCTGGGACGGCTTTTTCGACAATCTGCGCAAGCTGTACGGTTCGCTCGAGTGGTTGCCGTTCGCGCGCCGTAACAATCGCTGTTGCAATCCGCGTAGCAAACCGCTCTTCACCGTAGTCATGAATTACATCCGCAATCTCGCGAGCGCTCGCATGGGCGAGCCACTCCGCGGCCGAAAATCCGTTGGATTGATCCATCCGCATGTCGAGCGGACCGTCGCGCATGAAACTAAATCCGCGCTCCGCTTCGTCGAGCTGCGGGGAAGACACGCCAATATCGAGCAGCAATCCATCGATGCGCGTAACGTCGACTTGTTGGAGCGCAGTCTTGAGCGCGCCGAAGTTGCTGCGAACGAAGCGAAAGCGTTCGTCGGTGATGCTTTGCGCTTCGCGCTCCGCGCTCTCATCGCGATCAAGCGCAATGAGCTTTGAGCTTTTTGGCATCCGCGAAAGCAGGAGCCGCGAGTGGCCGCCGCGGCCAAACGTGCCGTCAACAAGCACGACGTCTTCGCGTTCGGGCAGTAATGCGTCGCACGCCTCATGCAAGAGGACTGTTGTGTGAGTCGAGGATTGCATCTCAGGCGACTCATACCGAAAGTCCCGCGAGTTCCGCGGGAGGATCTTCGCGCATGGTGCGCTGCGCTAACTCGATCTGGGCTTGCCAACCGAGCTCACTCCAGAGCTCGAAGCGATCGCCCTGTCCGATCATCTGCACTTTGCGATCAAACTTTGCGTAGTCGCGCAGCTCGGGAGAAATTAATACCCGACCCGCGTTATCGATCTCAAGATCACTGCGATAGCCAAGCCATAGCCGTTGCAGCGATTTGATTCGGGGATTGAGGTTTGGAAGCGAGGAAACACGCGCTTCGAAGGGCGTCCACGCATCGAGCGGGAATAGAAGCAAGCAACCGCTAGGGTCCGCAGTGATCACGGCAGCACTCCCCAGCGCGTCACGATAACGCGTAGGAATAGCGAGACGCCCTTTGGCGTCAACGCTCAAGTGGGAAGCACCGGAGAACATGCGGAAAATTATCCCACTTTTTCCAATAAATCCCCACTTTTATTCACAAAATTACAGAAATCTCAGATTGATCTAATTTCCTTTGTATTTCAACAAGTTACAACTTTAATTTGAAGTAAATTTTCACGAAAAAGTACGTACTCTTAATGAGTTATACACAGCCGCTAAAGTAAATATCGGAGTCGCGAAAACACCGTGCAACTTGGGATTTTTATTATCTTTCCCTGCCTCACCCTATATAAATTGGGGTTAACTCTTATTTTTTATATTCTTGCTTATCAAATAAACGTAGCTGAAACCCTATTTAAAACTGGATTACATCACGTTGGACAGTAGCGTTCCGAGGGATCACACGACCTCGCTGCCTACACTCCACGCGTGTTTCGCGGGAGCGGTTCGTCGACGCCTGTCTCGACAAGCGGAGCCTCACAAGCCCTGGCCCGAAACAGTCGCCCTTTCCGTCCTTGTAGTTCAGAGAAAGCGGATTGAGCCCGCGTTTTTGATAGCGTTCGAGAATATTTGTTTTCCACTCGGAGATTGATTGATGAATATCGTCATGCTGCATGGCGTTAACCACAACATGTTCGGTAAGCGCGATCCTGCGCAATACGGAACGGTGACGCTCGACGAAATCAATCAAGCGCTGGAATCACTCGGTCGTGAGCTTGGCGCTTCGGTCACGGCGTTTCAAACCAACCACGAAGGCGCGATGGTTGAGCGCATTCATCAGGCGTTCGAAGAGGGCGCGGATGGTGTGCTCATCAATGCCGGCGCATGGACCCACTACAGCTACGCCATTCGTGATGCACTCGCGATCCTGACCTGCCCAATCGTCGAGCTGCACATGTCTAACATCCATGCACGCGAAGCGTTTCGGCATCAGTCGGTATTCGCCGAGATCGTGAAAGGACAAATTTGCGGATTCGGAAGCGATAGCTACACGCTTGCGCTTCGCGCCGTCGTTGCTGCGGCTCGTCGCGCCCACCCGTAAATCAGAACGTTACTCGCTTGATAAAGAAAACGAGCAAGCGCATATTCGCTATCTGTAAGACACCTGCTCGCCAGAGCAATTTTTAGGGAATAACTATGAAACGATTGATTGCAGTTTTTCTTGCCGCGCTTGCGATGTTCTCGCTCTCCGGCTGCGGCTATAACGACATGGCGCGTGGCGAAGAATCCATCAAAGCCGCGTGGGCTGAGGTAACCAACCAGTATCAGCGTCGTGCCGATCTCATCCCGAATCTGGTGAACACCGTCAAAGGTTTTGCCCAACAAGAGCAAGATGTGTTGACGCGCGTGGTTGAAGCGCGTTCGAAAGCAACTGCGATTCAGGTGTCACCCGAAATGGTGAACGACCCTGAAGCGATGAAGCGCTTCGCAGCCGCACAGCGCGAAGTCGGCGGCGCACTTGGCCGCTTGCTCGCAGTTGCAGAAAACTATCCGCAGCTAAAAAGCGACGCACTGTTCCGCGATTTGACCGCGCAGCTCGAAGGCACAGAAAACCGGATCACCGTCGCGCGCAACCGCTACATCAAAGAAATCCAAGGATTTAATGATTCCGTGGTCTCGTTCCCGAGCAACCTCACCGCGATGGTGTTCGGTTTCAAGAAGAAAGAACAGTTCCAAGTTGAGAATGAAGCGGCTATTAAGCAAGCGCCGACCGTTGACTTCGGTAAGCCCGCAGCACCAGCGCCTGCACCGAAGCAGTAACTCTGCGACGAAGTCTTTCTAGCAGTCCTCAAGTCCCCTTCCCTTCAAGGGGAGGGTCAGGGTGGGGATGGGGTTCGGTTGCATGGTGACTCAAACCCGATCCCCCGCCCGTCGACAAGCTTGTCGAAAAAAGTGTCTTCGTCCCCCTTAAAGGGGAAGGAATTTTTCAAGCACCGCCCCGTTGAACACTCTCACCCTCACCTCAACACTACCGCCGAGCGCACAACTCGCCCCTTGGCGAACGCTCGCTCGCACGCTCGCGCTTGCATGCGCGTTCCTGTGCGTGTGCATCGCGCATGTCGCTCGCGCGCAAGACCTCGCCGCGATTCCTGCGCTCTCTACGCGCGTCACCGACAACGCGCTGATTTTGGGCGCGGACGCAAAGCAACAGCTCGAACAGAAATTGGTTGCTTTCGAGCAAGCCACCGGCGGACAACTCGCGGTGCTCACGGTGAAAACGACGCAACCCGAAACGATCGAACAGTATGCGTTTCGCGTAGCGACGACCTGGAAGCTCGGTGGCAAAGGCTCCGACAAAGGGGCGCTCCTCGTGCTGGCGATGGACGATAAAAAAATTCGTATCGAAGTGGGCTACGGCTGGGAAGGCGCGCTGCCGGATGTCACCGCTAAGCGCATCATCCGCGAAACCATTGCGCCGTTTTTCAAACAAAGCCAGTTTGCCCAAGGCATTGATGCAGCGATCGACAAAATTCAGCTCGCGGTGTCGGCCGACGTCAAGGCGGGCAGCAATACCGTCGATGAAAAAGGCCAATGGGCACAAAGCCACAACGCAACCGCGAAGGACGCAACGTTTGAATCGCTGATGAGCATGGCGCCCGTGCTATTAGGCGTGCTCGCGGTCACCTCGTTTATTTTTCCCGCAATTGTTGTGGGTGGTCTCGCAGGCGCTGGCACGTTTTTCTTCACGGGGTCCGCCCCTGCGGCGGGCATCGCTGGATTCATCGCGTTGGTGTTGGCCACCCTGCTGAAAGGCATCTTCGGATCGGTGGGCCGACGTCCGCTGGGCGGTCGCCGCGTGCATCGTGATAGCGGCTGGTCGAGTGGGCCTTGGATATCAACGGGCGGTTCTTCGAGTGGCGGCTGGTCATCCAGTGGCGATAGCGGCGGTTTTAGCGGCGGTGGCGGTGATTTTGGCGGCGGCGGCGCGTCGGGGGATTGGTAATCATGGCTGAACTGTCAAAAAACCAACGCCTGTGGAAACATTTCACGACGACGCGTCGCGTCGTTACCCGCGCGTTGCCCGATGAATCCATGGCGCTCGTCGAGAAATCGATTGGCATGGCAGAGCGCGGCTCAAGCGGGCAGGTTCGCCTTGTCGTTGAATGCCACTGGCCTCTCCTGCACGTCGCTCAACAAAGCGCACGCAGCCGCGCGCTTGAATGGTTTTCGCATCTGCGCGTCTGGGATACGGAGTACAACAACGGCGTTTTGATCTATTTGTTATTCGCCGAGCGCGACGTGGAAATCCTCGCAGATCGCGGGTTTAACGGCAAAGTATCGGCGGCGCAGTGGGAAGCCATTTGCCAGCTGATGGAGTCGAATTTTCGCGAGGGACGTTTCGACAATGGCCTTGCTGAAGGCGTGGCCGCGATTGGCGATTTACTTCGCCAACATTTCCCTGCAGACATGGGCAAAAACGAGCAGCCGGATCGACCGTTGATCGTTTAACCAATAGGTAGCTTTAGCATGCTTGCCCCTAAAAAATCGTGGCGAGGCATACTATATCCTTTATGTTGATTTATAACGTTTTTGATTGCTAGCCCCGATCAAATAAGCTTTTCTACGTCTAGCTGTTTCCGTAAACTGCATGCTTTCACGGCGAAACGCGAACGCTGAGAAAATGGCGGGATTCACCCTTTTTATTCTCAAGCGCTATGTGGCATAGCGCTCTTTGTTTGCACCTAAAAAAATGAATCAAGACGCCGCCGCTGCAGCAACTTCCGCCGCCATTCCTCAAGACGAAAACCACATCATCGCCGAGCGCCGCGCGAAACTCACTGCACTTCGCGGAAAAGGCCAAGCCTTTCCAAACGATTTTCGTCGCAAGGATTTAGCGGGCGATCTCGCTGCGAGGTACGGCGACAAATCGAAAGAAGAACTTGATGCTCTGAACGTGGAAGCAACCATTGCTGGACGCATGTTGCTCAAGCGCGTGATGGGCAAAGCCTCATTCGCCACCATTCAAGACATGAGCGGTCGCATTCAGCTCTACATCAACGACGAAGGCGTTGGCGCAGACACTCACGAAGCGTTTAAGCATTGGGACATGGGCGACATCTTGGGCGCAACGGGCACCGTGTTCAAAACGCAAAAAGGCGAGCTTTCGATCAAAGTGCGCGAGCTTCGTTTGCTTACGAAGTCGCTGCGTCCACTACCGGAAAAATTCCACGGCCTCACCGATCAAGAGCAGAAGTATCGTCAGCGCTACGTTGACTTGATCGTGAACGAGCAATCGCGTCGCACCTTCGAAATTCGCTCGAAGATGATTTCGTTCATCCGCAATTTCTACGTTGAGCGCGGCTATCTTGAAGTCGAAACGCCGATGATGCACCCGATTCCCGGCGGCGCAGCGGCGAAGCCCTTCATCACGCATTACAACGCGCTCGATCAGCAGATGTACATGCGCATCGCGCCCGAGCTTTATTTGAAGCGCCTCACCGTTGGCGGCTTCGAAAAAGTCTTCGAGATCAATCGCAACTATCGAAACGAAGGGCTATCCACGCGCCACAACCCCGAGTTCACCATGCTCGAGTTCTACGAGGCGTATCAGGATTACAACTACTTGATGGATTTGACCGAAACGCTCCTACGCGAATGCGCGCAAGCCGTGCTCGGCACGACGACGATCAAGTTCGGCGAACTCAACATCGATTTAGGCCTTCCGTTTGATCGCCTGACGATGGCGCAAGCGATCATGAAGTACAACGCGCAGTACACCGAAGCGCAATTGAACGACATGGAATTCCTGAGGAACGCCGTCAAAAAAGCAGGAGAAGAAGTGCGCACGACTGACGGCTTAGGCGTTTTGCAATTGAAACTCTTCGAAGCAAACACCGAAGAGAAGTTGATTCAACCGACATTCATCATCGCGCACCCGACAGACGTCTCCCCGCTCGCCCGCGCGAACGACGCAAACCCCGCAGTCACCGACCGTTTCGAACTCTTCATCACCGGCCGCGAAATCTGCAACGGCTTCAGCGAGCTGAACGACCCCGAAGACCAAGCCGCCCGCTTCCAAGCGCAAAGCAAAGCCAAAGACGCCGGCGACGAAGAAGCCATGTTCTACGACGCGGACTACATCAAAGCGCTCGAATACGGATTGCCACCAACGGCAGGTGAAGGCATCGGCATTGATCGCTTAGCGATGCTCTTCACCAACTCTCCGACGATTCGGGATGTGATTTTGTTTCCGCAGTTGCGGAAAGAGGATTAAGTCCTCGATGTTTACGAAAGCTCCGCTAACTGCGACATTCCACCAGATATGGACACGACCATGACGAGAATCTTGATGCTCGCGATGTGCACGCTCTTCGCGAACGCTGTATCGGCCCTAGCGATTGAACCGGTGAAGCTTTTTCCAACCATTCCATCCTCGACTCCCACGAGTGTGAATATCACAGGGGACAGTAGATTTGCTGTAGTTACAGCGAATTTGGCTGGAGACGGCGGGCGTGAACTTTACTCGTCGCGAGTCGGTGGTGGAGGTCCCCTCATCAGGTTGTCACAATTTGTAGCAGCCGATAGGCGAGGCGTCGAAGGCGTTTTCCCCGCGCCGCTCGGAGATTTAATCGTCTTCGTGCTCGACGCCACAGCACTTGGCCAGCGAGAGCTTTTTGCAGTGAAGGCGGATGGCTCATCCACCCCCGTTAAGCTCGCGGGGCCGACCGCGCCAGGCGGCAGCAACGCCTTTACCAACATCACGTTTACGCCCGATGGAACGCGCGTCGTGTTTCTTTCCGACTTAACCAACGCTGCGGAAAATCAGTTGTGGAGCGTGAACGTAGACGGTACATCGCTAACAAGTTTGTCGCCCGTGCCTAAACTTCACGGTGCAATAGGAACACTGACGATTTCGACCGACTCGACACGGTTAGCGTATACGGCGACGCGGCTCGACAGCCCGAACCTACATGTGTGGTCGGTGCCTTTGTCGGGTGGACCGCCCACTAATCTTTCAGGCACTGGTGACTCAAGCGGCAATGCGTGGGAAATTGCGATTTCGCCTGATGGACAAACAGTTGCCTATGGAGCCTATGCCACCCCTTCTCTCATCAGAAAAATATGGTCGGTTCCTGCGTCGGGGGGGCAACCCGTTTTGGTTAGCCCTGATAACCTCGGAAATACCTACCACTCCCTTTGCGGATTCACAGGAAACTCAACTCGGATTCTTTTCCTGGGTGGTGGCTCTCCTGCATTTCCTTCGATTGCGGCGCAGCTGTACAGCAGCGCCCGCACTGGTTTGGACACGTCGATTCTCTTCACACCAACGACTTCTAACGGCCAGAGCGACTGCCCCGCCCGATTTGGCACACACAAGCCAAGCGTTACGCCCTTCGACGATCTCGCAGTCGAATTTCGCGGATGCTCGGGCTCGAGGTGCGATATCTATCGCATTGCACCGGCAGGCGGTCCGCTTACGAACCTTACGCCATCGCTACCAATCGGATGGAGCGTTGTCGGCGGGAGCATGCGGCGCTCGGGTGCAAATCTGATCACGCCTGCCTTCAACACCACTACCAGTGAAAGCGCTGTTTGGGCGACTGATCGCACGACAGGGAGCGCACAAAAGATCTCGGAGATAAGGAATCCCTTCGGAAGCGGCGATATCTTTTTTCCCACCAGTGAAGTGGCTGGACGGATCATTTTTTATTCCAACCACGGAGATGTATCCCGCAAAGATCTTTGGGTCGTAGACGACCGCGCCAGCTCGGCTCGTTTACTTACGGGAAGTTTGCCGGTAGGTGCAACTGGCGTGCCCGGCGGAGTTGCAATCTCTTTTGTTGTAACGACCTACCTGACAAGTCCAGATGGCAAACATATTTTGTTCACGGCCGATAAGGAAGCTCCAAATGTCTTTAGTTGGTGGTCGGCGCCGCTGTCGCGACATCTCTTGAACCTCGATGACGTTGAACTACCCACGATTCACAGTGCGTCAACCGATGGAATTACGCTACTTCGCTACTTGTTTGGGGTTCGCGGCGATGCACTCAACAGTGGTAACTTAAGCTCAATTCGATCTGGCAACGAAATATCTGCGCTACTGCAGGCGAACAAAGCGCTGCTTGACGTTGACGGTGACGGTGAGGCGTATGCCATGTCAGACGGGCTTATGATCGTGCGCAGAATGATCGGGCTTCCTGATGCAGCGGTGACGTTTGGGGCGAAAGCGACAAGCAGAAGCGACGCTCAGATTCGTGAAGCGATCGATCTACTGCTGCAGTAGGCGCGCGCCGATTGCCACGCCCACAAGCTGCGCCACTACTCTCGGCTTTGGGGCAGCTGTAATTCGAAGGGTTTGCGGCGGATTGTCGAACCCATTGGCTCGCAGGGCGTCGGTTTGGTCAACGCGCGTTGCTCTGAGCTCGAAATCTACACGCCTCGCAATCAAAAGCCGAATTTCGTATGAATAGCAGCATGAAATCCTAGCTCCCTGCGCTTTTCTACGCGATCGCAGTGGGTATTGTCGGCTACCTGAGGCAGCGGTTCGGGTTCACGAAGTCGAGCATCGAGGCAGTTCGCGCGGAGGCGAGCGCGGCGATGCAAACGAGAAGCGCACGGCGGCGGTGTCAGCGGCGACGAAGTCGCAGGGCGAGAAAATCGAGTCGCTGGAGGCGCGAATCAAGATCAAAACAAGCAAATCGAGGCGCTGAAGCAGCAGACCGCCGCCAACACGCAAGATTTGAAAGAAATGAAGGCGCACATCGCCTCTGGCGGCACAAGAACGGCGGCTGAGATGTAATTGGAGCGCGATCTCATCGATGCCGTCGGAAGAATGTCGGAAGTGAGAGTCGCCTTCGCGGAGAGCACGGCGACTGAGGCGCGAATGCCAACCTCGAACGCGCAAGCGCCCGAGAAATACGCGGCGGGCGCATTAAAACGAATCGCGATTGAAAACGGCGCAATCGTTGCCCATTTCGACGCGCAAAACCCCAATCCAAATCCGCAACTAAGGTTCATGCCGACCGAGGCGAAGCCCGATGTGAGTCAACCGATTCGCTGGCGCTGCGTGACAAACATGCCTGTCGCCTCGCGCATGTTCACACATTGTGAGCTGAAGTCGACGCTTTAACGGTTGCTCGCGCCTCAGAAGCGGCTGGTATCAACGTGTTCGGATGAGCTACGCTTCTTCGGGCTACGCTTGTACGTCATAGCATGATCGCTTTCACGACTGGATTCGGGCGAGCAACGCGTGCGGCTTCGGTGCGAAGGGATTCACCACAGTTAATCCCTGCCAAACAAATCCCGCTTGCAAATCCTCTGATAGCAGCACTCGGCAACGTTGTTGAACCGAGAGAGAGAGAATGACTGCGTCCCAAAACTGAAGGCGATGAGTTGAAGCCAGATCGCATGCGGCAGTGATCGCGGCGTGAGTTGAGTCCGCGACGTCAAATGCATCGCCCCACGAGAGCACTGCGTCTCGCGCATCGTTCGCACTGCGCGACGCTTTGCGCGTAAGTACGCTGTAGAGCTCGCCGAGCACTTGCGCAGGGAGCACAACACTCGCGACATCTAGCGCGGAGACGAGCTCCGCTGCTTTCTTGCAGCGCTTGGCGTCACCCACACCTTCGGCGTAGGCAAGTACGTTGGTATCAATTGCGATTCGCATTGGTTGTTACGCGTAAAGGTCATCACGAGACCAGTTCCGCGTCCCAGTAGGCTTCTGTTTTTTGAGTCGTTGCAGAAGTGCCTTTTTTGCGACAACTCGATGTTCCATTGCGCGATCGACGCCGACAATCCGCGCGACGGGTTTTCCGCGAGAAACAACCACAATCTCTTCACCCGCAGCAACTTCGCGCAGAAGCGCAGAGAAGTGGCGGTTTGCGTCTGCCGACGAGATAGATTGCATTTCAGTATCCTGATAAAGTAGTGCTTATCACTACATTTTAGTGGAACCACGTCAATGAGCAAAAGTAAACCGGATGACGCCTTCAAAAAATTCCGCATCAACGGGAAGTTCTCGCTAACGGACTTCGATCCGGAATCGAGGCCGTTTGCGAAAGGCGATGAAGCGGATCAGCGCGCCAAGCTGGATGCGCTCGCATCTGCGTTAGACGAGTTGCAGGATTTGCTACATGCGAATGGTTCGCGCAAAGTGTTGCTCGTGTTGCAAGGTATGGATACGAGCGGGAAGGATGGCACGGTGCGTTGGGTGTTTGGGCGCACGTCGCCACTGGGCGTGCGCGTGGCGAGCTTCAAAGCGCCGACCGAGGAGGAGAAAGCGCGGGATTTTTTGTGGCGCTGTCATGCCGTGGTGCCGCGCGCGGGTGAGCTGATGGTGTGGAACCGCAGCCACTATGAAGATGTGTTGGTGCCAGTGGTGAACAAGTGGATCGATAAAGACCAAACGGCCGCGCGCTACGAACACATTACGAATTTCGAGCGCTTGCTGGTGGATTCGGGCACGGTACTGTTGAAATGCATGTTGCATATCAGCGCGGATGAGCAGAAGCAAAGGCTACAAGCGCGTATCGATGATCCGAGCAAGCATTGGAAATTTAGCTTGGGCGATTTGGAGGTGCGCAAACAATGGGCGCTGTATCAAAAGGCCTATGAAAAGGCGCTCTCAGCCACGTCGACAAAATTTGCGCCCTGGTACGTGATCCCTGCGAACGACAAATTGCATCGCAATTTGATGATTGCTCAGCTTCTGGTGAGCATATTGAAGGGGATGAAACTGAAAGCACCGAAGCCCAATCCAGCGTTCGCTGGTTTGCTGGTGGAATGAGAAAGTCGCTTACTCTTAGCTGACACGCTAATGAGTATTCCTAGGATTCGGAAGCGCGCGGCACCCTCGCAGAATGAGGCGCTGCCTGCGCTGGCGCTTTTTGCAAAGGCCAAACGCACGTTTCACTCGTGCGCACCGAGTGCCCCGACTGAATCGCGGTCGCCGCAAACTGACGGACTTCAACGATTTGAAGCGTCGGGATAACGCATTTAGCGCGGCAGATCGCCGCGCCGGGCTCTGGCGAAGGCAGAGTTTTCGCCACTTCGGGACCGAGGCGCTCCCATGAGACGCCCGTTTCAAATTGATTACAGGCAAAATTACGTATTCGCAATTCAAACGACGCGCGCTCGCTACTTTTGGCGCGGTCATGGTCTTTTTTCCGACAGGATTTTCTCGACATGAGCACCCAGCAGCCCACGATCACTTACACCTTGACCGACGAGGCCCCCCTTCTCGCAACCCACGCGTTTTTGCCAATCATTCAATCGTTCGCCAAGCCAGCGGGGATCAACGTTGAATCGGCCGATATCTCGGTGGCGCATCGGGTGTTGGGTGCTTTTTCAGATGTGTTGCCACCAGAGCAGCGCGTGCCCGACACCCTCTCTGAGTTGGGCAAAAAAACGCTGCAAGCCGACGCCAACATCATCAAACTCCCGAATATCAGCGCTACAGTCGCTCAGCTCAAGGCCTGTATCAAAGAACTGCAGGGCAAGGGCTACAAACTACCCGACTATCCGGAAGATCCAAAAACAGACGAAGACAAAGCGATCAAGGCGCGCTATGCCAAGTGCATCGGCAGCTCAGTGAATCCGGTGCTTCGCGAAGGCAATTCGGATCGCCGCGCGCCGAAAGCAGTGAAGGAATACGCCCGCAAGAATCCGCACAGCATGGGCGAATGGGCGCCCGCATCGCGTACGCACGTATCGCACATGCATGACGGCGATTTCTATCATGGCGAAAAGTCGATGACGCTGGATCGCCCCCGCGATGTGAAGATGGAGCTCATCACCAAGAGCGGCAAAACGCTCGTTTTGAAACCGAAGGTCTCGCTGCAAAACGGCGAGATCATCGACAGCATGTTCATGAGCAAGAAGGCCCTCTGCGCGTTCTATGAGAAAGAAATCGAAGATGCGCGCAAATATGGCGTGATGTTCTCGTTACACGTGAAAGCGACGATGATGAAGGTGTCTCACCCCATCGTGTTCGGCCACTGCGTGAAGATTTTCTACAAAGATGCGTTCGCAAAACACGGCAAACTCTTTGACGAGCTTGGCGTGAATGTGAACAACGGCTTGGTTGATCTCTACAACAAAATCACGAGCCTCCCTGCAAGCAAACAAGAGGAAATCAAGCGCGACATGCATGCGTGCTTAGAGCATCGCCCAGAACTCGCGATGGTCGACTCCGCAAAAGGCATCACCAATTTCCATTCGCCGAACGACGTCATCGTTGATGCATCGATGCCTGCGATGATCCGCGCCGGTGGCAAGATGTATGGTGCCGATGGCCGCCTCAAAGACGTGAAGGCCGTGATGCCCGAATCGACCTTTGCGCGCATCTACCAAGAGATCATCAACTTCTGCAAATGGCATGGCAACTTCGATCCGAAAACGATGGGCTCCGTGCCAAACGTTGGCCTGATGGCGCAACAAGCTGAGGAATACGGCTCGCACGACAAAACCTTCGAGATTACTGAAGACGGTATCGCGAATGTGACCGATCTCGCCACCGGTGAAGTGCTTCTCACGCAAAACGTGGAGCAAGGCGACATCTGGCGGATGTGTCAGGTCAAAGACGCGCCGATTCGAGATTGGGTAAAACTGGCCGTGACCCGCGCGAGACAGTCGGCTACACCCGCAGTGTTTTGGTTGGATGCGTACCGTCCGCACGAAGCGGAGGTGATCAAAAAGGTAAAGCTCTACCTCAAGGATCACGACACGACTGGCCTCGACATCCAAATCATGTCGCAGGTGCGCGCGATGCGCTACTCGCTGGAGCGAATCATTCGTGGCCTCGACACCATCTCGGTCACTGGAAACATTCTGCGCGACTACCTGACCGACCTTTTCCCAATCATGGAGCTTGGCACGAGCGCGAAGATGCTTTCGATCGTGCCGCTGATGGCGGGCGGCGGCATGTATGAGACAGGTGCGGGCGGCTCTGCGCCGAAGCATGTGCAGCAGTTGGTCGAAGAAAACCACTTGCGTTGGGATTCGCTCGGTGAATTCCTAGCGTTAGCGGTCAGCTTGGAAGATTTGGGCATCAAAACTGGCAACAAGCAAGCCAAAATTCTTGCGACGACGCTCGATATTGCTACCGGAAAGCTGCTCGATAACCGCAAATCCCCGTCGCCAAAAACGGGCGAACTCGACAATCGGGGCAGCCAGTTCTACCTCGCGCTCTATTGGGCCCAGGCGCTCGCCGCGCAAACGGATGACACGGCATTGGCAGCCCACTTTGCGCCCATTGCAAAGTCGCTCCTCGATAACGAGCAAACGATTGTCGCCGAGCTCCTCGCCGTGCAAGGCAAGCCTGCTGACATCGGTGGCTACTACATGCTTGATCGCGCGAAAGTAGCTGCGGTGATGCGCCCGAGCAAAACGCTCAATGCGCTCGTCGCAGTTTGATGATTGCGTAGTCCTATGTGAGTGCGCGCTCGGTAGAAATGCTGAGCGCGCGGTTTTGCGGGCTCGCCAGCGTCTGCTTGGCGTGATTCGAACCGACGAAAGCGAGCGATGCTAGAAAAGCTCAACAAACTCACCGAAGGCCACGGCGAGCTGCGCCCCGGCCATGGCTTGATCACCGGCATCATCGCGCTGTCGCTCGCGATTCTTTGTTTTCTGGGCGTTCTCGCATTTCACTTCCCGGAATACCTGACGACACCGCAATTGCGGAAAAGCTACGACGTCGATGTATTGCGCAAAGTGATGTTCGGCGCCTTGGTCGTCGCTGGCGGGCTGAGTTTGGTCAACATCCTCTTCAACCGAGCGAGATGGCTGAGCGCATTCGCGTTTGCGCTGGTTGCGCTCACCGCGTTTCTGGGCGGCCATAAAGTGCCGGTCAATGACTTCCCTGACGGCACGCCCTACATCGGGCTCGATTGGTTCATCCTTGATCTATTGGGTTCGGCGTTGATCTTCATCTTCATCGAAAAGCTCTTCCCGCATAAAAAAGACCAGCCCATATTTCGCCCCGAATGGCAGACGGACTTCTACCACTTTATCGTGAACCACTTGCTGGTGGGCTTTGTGCTCTTGGCGGTGAATTTGATGGTGCACAAGGGCTTCGGCTGGGCCGTGAAAAACGATGTCCAGGCCTGGATTCAAGGTTTGCCATTTATCGCGGAGTTGTTGCTCATCATCTTAGTGGCAGACTTGGTGCAATATTGGACGCACCGCGCGTATCACGAGACATGGCTCTGGCGCTTTCATGCCGTGCATCACAGCACAAAGCACATGGACTGGATGGCGGGCTCGCGGCAGCATGTCGTGGAAATCGTCGCCACGCGCACGCTCGTGCTCGCGCCCATCTTTGTTCTCGGATTTAGCAAAGAGGTGATCGACGCCTACATCGTCGTGGTCGGGTTTCAAGCGGTGTTTAATCACTGCAATTTCAACGTGCGCTTGGGGCCGTTACGCTACCTGATCGTGACGCCAAACTTTCATCATTGGCATCACAGCCAAGACCAAGAAGCGCTCGATACCAACTACGCGGCGCACTTCTCGTTTTTAGACTATCTCTTTGGTACTGCCGCAAACAGCGCACGAATTTGGCCCGAGAAATATGGCGTGCTTGGTGACTACGTACCTAGCCGTTTCATTGCGCAGCTGAAGTTTCCATTTACTTGGCGCGGGTAGGCCAACTCACCTCGCCGCAGGCAGTCCCTGTAATTCACACGCTTGCCGACTACCTTCTCGTTTTCTTCGGCGAACTCCAGTTTCAATGGCGAGCAACGTTACCGGGACTGAGCCTTGCATGCGCTACGTCGGGCGCTAAACGCGCAATGAGTTCATTCGTAGCATTCGTCGTCGTGCGCTTGCGAGCGTCGGCGTTACAGCTCGCGCACCCAACAGGGTGCTCGAGCCCCACGTGTCGCGCGGCGCACGCCTCGACGCGCGAATCCGCGAGCGCGGCACACTGGGCCGTCGCGCGACGACTACGCAACGGTTCATGCGAAACCAGCAATCGGGATCGATCAGGCAAAGGCACGATTCGAGCACTCGATACGGCACATCGCGCAACGGTTTCAATCGCGTGTTAAATCTCACCCAGCGCGAAAGACTCATCAGAATACGGTCGCACGGACGACCCTTATTCCAGCGTACAGCTCGACCCAGAAAAGCTTCTAGACGCACGTATAAATGTGCGAGACATTCTCGGTATTTCACAACGACACACCTCCGGTTGCAGCGCGCATTGATTTAGTTATCGCGCCGACCACGCAAGTGAAACCGCTACGAGCTGTCGCGTCAATGCCGAAAATGCGCAAATCAGGGCAAGCCTAGGCATTGCGTGACGGCGTCAGCGCTCTCGATTCACAATCAACTTTCCCGCGCTTTCGACTCCTCAACTGGGACTAACGCGTCAATAGTTGCGTTATCAATATCTACACTAACGCGGGTGTTGCCCCGTTGAATGCTGAACAACCGCTTGAAAGTCAAATAAAAAAGCCCACCTAAGTGAGCCTTTTCCAGAAGTACCCTTCGGTTAGCTCATGCGCCGTTTGAGCTCTGCATCGATTGCATCAAGGAAAGCTTGGGTGTTGAGGTATTTGTGGTTTGCGTCGATGAGGATTGCAAGGTCCTTGGTCATTAAACCCGCCTCAACGACATCCACGCACACCCTTTCGAGCGCGTTAGCGAAGTTCTGAACTTCTGGCGTTCCATCCATTTTTCCGCGGAAATAGAGGCCGCGGGTCCAGGCGTAAATCGAAGCGATCGGATTGGTCGAGGTCTCTCTACCCTGCTGCCACTGGCGAAAATGACGCGTTACCGTGCCATGCGCGGCTTCAGCTTCAACCGTTTTGCCGTCCGGCGACATGAGTACCGAAGTCATTAACCCAAGCGAGCCATAGCCCTGCGCAACGGTGTCGGATTGCACATCGCCATCATAGTTTTTGCAGGCCCACAAGTAGCCGCCGCTCCACTTCAAGTTCGATGCCACCATGTCATCGATCAGGCGATGCTCGTAAGCGAGACCTTTGGCGTCGAATTTTGATTTGAATTCGCTATCGAAGACCTCCTGAAAAAGGTTCTTGAAGCGGCCATCATAGATTTTCAAAATCGTGTTTTTGGTAGACAAATACACCGAGTAGTTGCGCTCAAGGCCATAGTTGAAGCAGGCGCGCGCGAAGCCGATGATCGACTTATCTTGGTTGTACATCCCCATCGTGACACCGGCACCCGGAGCCTTGTAAACCTCTTTCACAACCGGCTCACCGCCGCCCTCGGGCTCGAACACGAGCTTTACCGTGCCCGGACCATCAAACTTAATCTCGGATGCCTTGTATTGGTCGCCGAAACCGTGGCGAGCTACGACCACCGGTTTATCCCAGTGACCTACGATACGTGGCACGTTGCGGCAAATAATCGGCTCGCGGAAGATCGTGCCGTCGAGGATGTTGCGAATCGTGCCATTGGGCGACGGCAGCATTTTTGGCGACCCGAACTCCTTCACTCGCGACTCGTCGTGAGTAATCGTGGCGCACTTAACGGCGACTCCATATTCCTTCGTGGCGTTGGCCGAATCGAAAGTGACCTTGTCGGCTGTTTTGTCACGACTTTCGATCCCGAGGTCGAAATACTTCAGATCAATGTTCAGGTACGGAAGGATCAGCTTTTCGCGAATCTGCTGCCAAATGACGCGCGTCATCTCGTCCCCGTCCATTTCAACAACGGGGCTCTTTACCGTAATCTTGCTCATGATGGACTTAATCGTGGGTGAACAAAAAAGCACCGGGCGCAATGACAAACGGGATGCCCGCATGTCTAGGCAACTCCCTCGCTCAAGCGTCCGGTCGAACCGGGATCGCCAGCGATCATAGCAAAGCCAAAAGCCTCCTAGAGCGCCCGCTCTAGGAAGCCGATATTGAGTAAGTTGGGTCAGTCGCGTCGAACCGCTGGCTCGACACTCACGCGATTAAAACTAGTTCGCCGCGTCAGACTGAATGTTTGAAGCCTGCTTGCCCTTCGGCCCCGCAATGACTTCGAACTGAACGCGTTGCCCCTCTTTTAGCGACCGAAAACCATCCATCTGAATGGCCGAGAAGTGCGCGAATACGTCATCCGTACCGTCATCGGGCTTAATAAAGCCAAAGCCCTTCGCGTCGTTAAACCACTTCACTGTTCCCGTTGTCATATCTTGATATCTCCCAACTTCTTTGCCGCGCATTGCCGAATTCACTCATTAACCACAAGGTAACTCCGTTTTTGATGGAGCGAGTCAGTGTCGGCAACATTACTTCTTGTCGAAGCGATTCTGCGCTTCGAATGAGATTTGTACAGCCTCTTGGCTTTCAACGTCAAGCGTTTCAAAATCGCTTTTTTGCGTCGTCGGTCGCTGTGCCTCATTGCTGCAACGTTTCGACGAGAAAGCGGTTGTACCGTTCAAGTCGCCTGCTGGCATGTCGTATGCTCAGGGAAATCGGCGAAACTCGCTGGACTATCCGTTGAAATTTAGAGACTTGTTCATCGTTTCTCTTGAAATAACTGAAACCGCGTCGACATTCACTAAAGCCTTGTTATTTTGTTTTATGGCTAACACGTCGTCACCTAATCCCCCAGCACCAGCCGCTCCACCTGGAATCGAAGACGATTCAGTCGTAGTTGCGGATCGCGTTTCCACCAAGCCCCCGCCGATGTATCGGGTGCTTCTGCTGAACGACGATTACACGCCGATGGATTTCGTTGTGGGCGTTCTGCAATTGGTATTCACCATGACGCGCGAACAGGCTACGCAGGTGATGCTGCAAGTTCATCGGACTGGAATGGGCACTTGCGGCGTCTTCACCAAAGAAATTGCTGACACCAAAGTTCAGCAAGTCATTGAAATTGCCCTAGAGCACCAGCATCCGCTTCAGTGTACGATGGAGCCTAACTGAACTCCGGTTACAGACAAAATGACAGAGAGGCCAGTCATCCAACCATGCTATTTCGCATGACGGTGACAAACGCGAGCACAGACAGGTCCCGCACGCAGAAGGACAGTGCCGCAAAGAAGGTAGTTGAAAGATGATCGCGCAAGAGTTGGAAGTCAGTTTGCATATGGCCTTTGTCGAGGCACGACAAAAGCGTCATGAGTTCATCACCGTAGAACATCTCCTGTTAGCCATGCTCGACAACCCGAGCGCGGCAGAGGTGCTACGAGCGTGCGCGGTCGATCTCGACGAATTGCGGACCGCGCTCGCAAATTTCATCAATGAACACACGCCACGCTTGCCACAAAATAGCGAAGCGGACACGACCCCCACGCAAGGTTTCCAGCGCGTGATCCAGCGCGCGATCCTTCACGTGCAATCCTCCGGGAAAAAAGAGGTCACTGGCGCTAATGTGTTGGTTGCCATTTTTGGCGAAAAAGATTCACACGCCGTTTACTTCCTCAACCAGCGGGGTGTCACTCGCCTCGACGTCGTGAATTACATCAGCCACGGCATCAGTAAAGTGCCCAAGGACAAGCAGGAAAAAGCAGAAGCCGGCAGTGGCGAGCAAGCCGAAAAGGAAGAAGCGCCTCAAGGTGCGCTCGATAACTTTACTGTCAACCTCAATGCGCAGGCAAAGGCTGGAAAGATCGATCCGATGATTGGTCGCGCGCTCGAGCTTGAGCGCTTGGTGCAAGTGCTTTGCCGCCGCCGCAAAAATAATCCCTTGCTGGTGGGCGAAGCAGGCGTTGGAAAGACAGCAATCGCCGAGGGTCTCGCAAAACGAATCGTTGACGGCGATGTACCTGAGATTTTGAGTAACTGCGTCGTGTATTCGCTCGACATGGGCGCGCTTCTGGCGGGTACGAAATACCGCGGCGATTTTGAGGCTCGCCTGAAAGCGGTGCTCAAGCAGTTGAACGAAAAAGCAAACGGCATTTTGTTCATCGACGAGATTCACACCATCATCGGCGCAGGTGCTGCGAGCGGTGGCACACTCGATGCGTCGAATTTGTTGAAGCCAGCGCTGGCTAACGGTGGGTTGAAGTGCATTGGCGCGACGACCTATTCCGAATTCCGTCAGGTGTTTGAGAAAGACAACGCGCTCGCACGTCGTTTCCAGAAAATCGATGTCACTGAGCCCACCGTCGCAGAGACGATTGAAATTCTGCGCGGACTCAAAACAAAGTTCGAAGCGCATCACAGCGTGAAATATTCGCCAGCCGCGATCACCGCTGCGGCGGAACTCGCCGCACGTCATATCAATGATCGCCATTTGCCCGATAAGGCCATCGATGTGATTGATGAGGCAGGCGCAGCGCAGCGCATCCTGCCGAAATCGAAGCAAAAGAAAACGATTGGCAAGTCGGAGATTGAGGACATCGTCGCAAAAATTGCGCGCATCCCAGCGAAGAATGTTTCGAGCGACGATCGCAACAGCTTAAAAACGCTTGATCGCGATTTGAAGAACGTTGTGTTCGGTCAAGATAAAGCGATTGATGCGCTCGCCGCCGCCATCAAAATGGCACGCAGTGGGCTCGGTAATCCTCGCAAACCAATTGGCTCATTCCTCTTCTCAGGTCCCACCGGCGTGGGCAAAACGGAAGTGGCGCGCCAGCTGGCGTACTGTTTGGGCGTTGAGCTGTTGCGCTTCGACATGAGCGAATACATGGAGCGACATGCGGTATCTCGTTTGATCGGTGCGCCACCTGGTTACGTTGGTTACGACCAAGGCGGCCAGCTCACTGAAGGTGTCACCAAGCATCCGTATTGCGTGCTCTTGCTCGACGAAATCGAGAAAGCGCATCCGGATATTTACAACGTGCTCCTGCAAGTGATGGATCACGGCACGCTGACCGATAACAACGGTCGCAAAGCGGATTTTAGGAACGTCATCATCATCATGACGACGAACGCGGGCGCCGAGACGCTCACCAAAAACACCATCGGCTTCACCAATAAGAAAGAAGCCGGCGATGAGATGGAATCGATCAAGCGAATGTTCACGCCTGAATTCAGGAATCGCCTCGATGCGACGATCAGTTTCGGCGCGCTCACTCATGATGTGATCCTGCGCGTGGTGGACAAATTCCTGCTCGAACTCGAAGCTCAATTGCACGAGAAGAAGGTCGATCCCGAGTTCTCGCAAGGCTTGCGTGATTACCTCGCGAAAAATGGATTCGATCCGCAAATGGGCGCGCGCCCAATGGCGCGTCTCATCCAAGACACGATCCGCAAAGCACTCGCCGACGAACTCCTTTTCGGCAAACTCGTGGGCGGCGGCAAGGTGGCAATCGATGTAGACACGGACGGCAAGGTCAAACTTGCGTTCCCTGAGAACGACACGCCGCAGGAACCTGCAGAAACGGCGACGGCGTAGCCTACCCAGCGGAGGCGCAATTGGACACGTCGGGAAGCAAGATGGGAGCGAGTTTGAGTTTGAACTTGATCCCATCGAGGCGCTCAAGCGTGGAGCGGTCATCGACGAAGAAAACCGGCTACTGACCTTGCCTCATCCAAGAGGTGTCTGGCGCGGAACTCATGAATCTTTCAACGCAATGGACGACGCGAGAGCCATAGCGTCTGCTGAACACTTCGCCGCGTTGAGAAAGAACATATAGCTTCTTGATTTCGTCGAACTTTGTGATAGCCAAGGAGCATAGAACTTCGATCGCCGTCATAGGCGCACTCACAGCGCTTGCAGTTGGCGCCTTTGTTTGGCTGATCCGAAACGATATGCCCGTTGCTAACCCGGAGCGGCTCGTCAATACGTTTGTCGATCACGTGCAAGAGGGTGCGCTGAATAGTGACGGGGTGAACTGGACAGCCACACGTCGCGCTGCGCTTGCTGAACTGCCAAAGAATCCAACAGAGCAAGACGTTTATCGAGCTTATCGAACGGTGCTCCATGCACTCGGCGACAACCATACTCACCATGTCCCGCGAGAACACTTCGCGCGGCTGGGGGCGCCAGCGCGAAACAACGGTAACTCCCCTCAATTCGTCACTACCAGCATAGAACCCGGGGGCATCGCACGCATTGAGGTACGTGGTTACATGTCGGTCAATCCTAACCGCGTCATCACCGACGGCTTCGAAGCGCTCGCGATGATCGAGAAAGCGCTCCAGCCTTCAACCTGTGGCATCATCGTTGACCTTTCCGCAAATGCAGGTGGCAACATGTACCCCATGTTTATGGCGCTCATGCCTTTGCTCGGTACAGGAACACTGATGCGGCACGTGGATCGGCACAGGAAAGCGCACAATTTCTCATGGGTACTAGATGACGAGGCTTCAAAAAAATGGCTCGGCGAATATGCGAGGCAAATAAGGGATCGCGCCGAAAAGTCATCAAGCTGGAATGAAACCGCGAAGCGTCCGATCGCCGTGATTCAATCAAGATCCACCGGTAGCTCGGGCGAAGCGACGTTGATCGCGTTACGTGGACGGTCTCACGTGAAAACGTTCGGCACGCCATCTGCTGGGTATGCGACGTCGAATCAACTCATCCCGCTCGCCGACGGCTCCGCACTCGCGCTTACCGTGGCGCGCATGGCCGACCGAAATGGTACCGTGTACCACTCCCAGGTATCGCCTGACGTTGATGTCAGTACGAGCAATCTCAGTGCAAATGAGGCAGCAATGCAGTACCTGCGCGCGGCTTGTCCAGAGACCGGTACGTCGCGCTAAGTTTGCGGCAATAGCACTCGCAAATCGCCCAACGTATTCGCCTCATCAATCAGTTTGTCATCGCGAATGCGCAGCATGCGCGGGAAGCGCACGGCGATGCCGCTTTTGTGGCGTGTACTTTCGTTGATGCCTTCGAAGCCGAGTTCGAACACGAGTGTAGGTTTCACGCTGCGTACGGGGCCGAACTTGTTGATCGTATTTCTGCGGATCACGGCGTCCACGCGCTTAAATTCCTCGTCCGTCAACCCCGAATACGCTTTCGCGAACGGTACGAGTTGCAACACATCTTGCATAGCGCCTTCGGGTATCGGTTTGCCTTCGGCAATGTTGTCGATCACCTGCTGCGCCTCGGCGGCATCTCGCGGCGCGCGTGACCACACGGCGAAGGTGTAATCCGTGTAGAGACTCGCGCGACGACCATGCCCCGCTTGCGCGTAGATCAACACGCAATCAATCGTCATCGGATCGATCTTCCATTTCCACCACACGCCATCCGCTTTGGTGCGCCCCGCGCCGTACGCCGATTCGCGGTGTTTGAGCATGAACCCTTCGACACCGCGAGCACGGCTTTCCTCGCGGAGCAGTTGCAGCTCTACCCACGTTTGCCCTAGTACTATGGCCGATAAGGAAAACTTACCTAAATTTCGACTAGCTAAATTTTCTAACGTCTTCGCCCTATTGAACTGGTCGGTCGTACGTCGATCTCGTCCTTCAATTTCGAGCACGTCGTAGGCCATAAAAATGACTGGCGCATCGGCCAGCACTTTCTTCGTGAGCGTCTTGCGACCGATACGTTGCTGCAACAGTGCGAACGGCGCCGGTGCATTGTTCTTCCAAACCAGGATTTCGCCATCGAGCACGGTGCCGTCATCGAGCGCGCTCGCCATCTCAACGATCTCTGGAAAGCGATCTGTGATCAGCTCCTCGCCGCGCGACCAAATGAACACGCGACCGCCGCGCTTCACGACTTGCGCGCGGATGCCGTCGTATTTCCACTCAATAATCCAATCGGAAGGCGGGCCGAGCTTCGCGTCGAATTCTTCGAGGGTGAATGGAATTTGATGCGCGAGGAAAAACGGATACGGTTGACCGTTCACCTCGATTTCGCCCGTGCTTCCCTCGCGCGAATCAGCAGTGATCGAAAGATCGTTCTCGTTACCGACGATTCGAAGAAACTCGGCCGCCGTGGGTGAGCGGGTGCCATCGGTGTAGCCCATCATGCGCTCTGCGACGCGCTTTGGATCGATGCCCACATGTTCGGCGAGCGCGCGTTGGACAAGCAATTTGCTCACGCCCACTCGAAACCCGCCTCCAATCAATTTCGTGAGTAAGAAGCGGCCCGTTGTGTCGAGTTCATTCCAGTACGCGCGAATGCGATTTGCTCTTTCACCTTCGTCAAGTGACTTGAGTGGGAGCAAGCGTTGATCTATCCATTCAGCGAGGCCCACGTCTCCCACGGACGGAGGTTGTGCTGCAGCCGCGGGTGATCGAGATATCCCCTCTCCCCCTGGGAGCGGGTGCCCCTGAGCCTGACGAAGCGGCTGAGGGAAGCCGTCGCTCTTCGCATTGTTCGGCAACACCAATGCAATCGTCTCCGCCAGATCACCCACCGACTGATAACACTCTTCGAACAACCATTCGGGAATCGCAGCGACCTCGCGAGCGAGTGCACGTAGTTCGGCGGTCTTCACCACTTGTCGCGGCTTGCCGCCCGCGAGGAAGTACGCCGCCCACGCGGCATCCTGTGCGGGCGCATCAGCAAAGTAGCGCTTCAGCGCCGCGACTTTATCGAGCGTGGCTGTGCTGCGGTCCAATTCATTGAACAGAATTGAAAAGCGCTTCATTGGCGTTGGCTGAGGTGTTGCATCGAGTTATTTTTGCCACAGATTTACACAGATGAACACAGATTTCTTCCGCTCGTCGCATACTGACGAGCACGCGTAAGGTGCGGATTATTAGACGCAGATTAACGCAGATTTAACGCTGACCAGCACAGAATAGTTGTATTGAATGGCGAGTGCTAATCGAAAAAAAATCAGCATAAATCCGCGTCGAATCTGCGTTAATCTGCGTCAAAAGTGCTTCCCGTTCAGCGCACCCGCACAATTTTGACGCTGCTCTCAAATGTGACTTCCGCCGGAATCTTATCCGTGTTCGTCTGTGTAAATCTGTGGCAAAAATCAGGTAGTTGCTGCGACCTCTTCGGTCGCGTCATCGCCGTATTCCGTCTTGAAACTCCCGGCTTCCAAGCCCTGCTCCGTCAACCATCGCGTCATTACCGCTTCGAAGCCATGGGTAACGACGACGCGCGACGCGCCCGTCGCACGGATGGCAGATTGCAGCCCGGGCCAATCGGCATGATCGGAGAGCACAAATCCACGGTCGTAGCCGCCCATGCGCCTGCGTCCGCGAAGTTGCATCCAGCCGCTGGCAAACCCGACACTCGCGTTTTTGAACCGATTCGCCCACGGCGACCCTGTCGCGCTCGGCGGGCAGAGCACGAGCGCCTTGGAAAATTCGCCCTTGTCAGTCACTTCGCTGACTAACTTCGTCGTAGGTAAATCAACGCCCGCAGCACGATAGGCGCGATTCAACGGCTCGACGGCACCATGCACAATGATTGGTCCGATCGATGCGTCAAGCCCACTCAAAATTCGCTGTGCTTTGCCGAAGCTGTAACACGCAAGCATGCTCGCACGATTGGCGTCGCGATTTTCAGCCCACCACTGATTGATCTCTGCGAACACTTCGCGATCATCTCGCCAGCGATAGATCGGAAGGCCGAACGTGCTTTCGGTAATGAAGGTATCGCAGCGCACGGGTTCAAACGCTTCGCAGGTTGCATCCGGGGCGACTTTGTAATCGCCGCTCGCCACCCACACACGCCCCTCGTGTTCCACGCGCACTTGCGCAGAGCCCAGCACATGCCCCGCCGGATGCAGTGAAATAGTCACGCCGTTCATCACAACGCGTTCACCGTATTCCACGTTTTGCAACGTAATATCGGCGCCGATCCGCGCACGCAATATGCCCTCGCTCTTCGCGTGCGCAAGGTAGCGTGTGTGCCCCGCTCGCGCATGATCGGCGTGCGCGTGAGTGATCACAGCACGCGAAACCGGGCGCCAAGGATCGATAAAGAAGTCGCCTTCAGCGCAGTAGAGGCCCTCAGGGCGGAGAACAATCAACACAGTACACGAAGTCTACGATGCCGTGCAAATCCCTGTGGGAGCTATGCTTTTCTGCATGCGAGCGCCACTAGAATCAAGCATCGTAATGCACGTGTAGCCTTGGCCGCGAAAATGCAACAAGAAAATCATCCCGCAACTAGTGGCGAGCCCATTGATCGGTTCCGGCTGATTTTCGACACGACATTTCAGTTTATTGGCTTGCTCGATTCAGCGGGGCTGATGCTTGAAGTGAATCGACCGGCGCTAGTGTGGGCGCAGGCATCTCGTGACGACGTGATCGGCAAACTGGTGTGGGAGACGCCGTGGTGGGTGCATGCCGGGGACGCGATCCTTCATCAATTGCGGCAAGCCGTGAAAACTGCGGGGCAGGGCGAATTTGTTCGCTATGACGTCACACTGCCCGCGCCGCATGGCGGTGCACATACGTTTGATTTCTCGCTCACTCCCATCATCGACGACGCACATCGGGTGACGTATTTAATCGCCGAAGGCCGCGACGTTACCGAGCAAAGGCGTCTGCAAATCGCCCTCCACGAAGCCAACGAGAACCTGCGCACGGCACAGGAGCAGGCGCGACAGCTGGCGATCACCGATGCCCTCACAGGGCTCCATAACCGGCGCGGTTTTTTCAATCTCGCCGAACATCATCGAGCGCTCGGTGCGCGCGCCGGTACAAAAGCGTTTTTGATGATCGCCGATATTGACGGCATGAAGCGAACCAATGATCGCTTTGGCCACGAGGCGGGCGACACACTGATCCGGCTCGCGGCAAAGGCGCTCACAACAACGCTGCGATCAAGCGATCTGATCGCTCGGCTCGGCGGCGACGAATTCGCTGCGCTGGGCTCGGCGTCGTCGCTAGGTTCAGGCGCTCAAATCGCCGAGCGAATCGCCGCGCAAGTGGACGCGCTCAATCGCGACGCAGCGCTACCGATACCGCTGCGGCTGAGCGTAGGTGTTCACGAGTTTGATTGGTCAGACAACTTTCATCTAGAAGCCCTTATTGCTATTGCGGATTCGTCTATGTACGAGCAGAAGCGAAGTCGACAGAAATAGGCCGTCTGCCCCAATTTAGTAAGGAGATCAACTTAATGGTTGATTTACCCATCGGCGACCCATTGATTGAGCGCCGCTCGTCTCACCGATGACATTTGAGCGCGTCGCATCCGGCGACGTGCCCGGCCTCCGCCCACGTCGTAGCAGGAAGTAGTTTTATTTCAGACCTTCTCGCTTAAATGGTATGTTGCAGCGCACCAGGAAAAGCGCCTATCTCCTTGATTTAAAGAAATAAGTAGCTTCTTGATCAAAACGCAGTTGCAAAATTTCTTGAAACAGCGTGCACAACAAAAAACCTGTACTAAAACTCCATCGCCCACCGGCTCAGTAAAGGAGGAACCGCGTCGAGACTCGCGAACTCGGCGACGGGAGCTGTGCGGTGTGGCGCAAACGTACGGCGGCCGAACCTGGTCGTCGCCACAAGAGAAATAGTCATTTCTAAGGAGTGAAACATGCCCCACGCTTTGCAGGCCTTGAAGAAGGCCATGCTCGGGCTCGCGGTTGGCGCAGCTGCTGCGCTAACAACTTTGAACCTTACCCCGATCGCACACGCGCAATCCACCGCGCGTACCGCCTTCGTTCATCTGTTCGAATGGAAATGGACAGACGTTGCCAAGGAATGCGAAGACTTCCTCGGCCCGAAAGGTTTCGCCGCCGTGCAAGTCTCGCCACCGAACGAACATAACTGGGTTGCTACGGGGGACGGCGCGCCGTATCCGTGGTGGATGCGCTATCAGCCCGTGAGCTACAGCCTCGACACCAGCCGCAGCGGCACACGCGCGCAGTTCATCGATATGGTGAATCGCTGTAACGCGAAAGGTGTCGCGATCTATGTCGACGCCGTGATCAATCACATGAGCGGCGGCACCGGCGGAACGAGCAGCGCAGGCAATGCGTGGAGCTATCACAGCTATCCGCGCGTGCCGTACGGATCAAACGATTTCCACAACCCAGTGTGCGGCATCACGAATTACAACAACGCTGCGAACGTGCAGAACTGCGAGCTTTCCGGTTTGCAGGATCTGAATACGGATAGCAACTATGTGCGCGGCAAGATTGCAGACTATCTGGTCGATCTGGTGAACATCGGCGTGAAGGGCTTCCGCGTTGATGCCGCTAAGCACATTAGCCCAACTGACTTGGGCGTGATCGTCGATAACGTCAATAGTCGAGTGACAAATAAACCGTACTGGTTCCTCGAAGTGATTGGGGCACCGGGCGAAGCGGTGCAGCCGGATCAGTATTTCGGGTTGAACGGCAATTTAATGAACATCACCGAATTTGCCTACGGCCCAAAACTGCATGCCAAATTCGCTGGCGCGGGCAAGCTCGCCGATCTGCAAACCTTCGGCCCCACCTGGGGCATCATGGCGAGCAATCGCGCCGTGGCCTTCACCGACAACCATGACAAGCAACGCGGCCACGGCGGTGGTGGCAATTACCTCACCTATCACTACGGCGCGACGTACGATCTCGCCAACGTATTCATGCTCGCATGGCCCTATGGCAATCCGGCGCTGATGAGCAGCTACGCCTTCAAGAAAGACACCGATTTCGACACGAGCTTCGGCCCACCGTACAACGCGGGCGTATCGGGGATTCCCAATGGGACGACCAAAGGCCCGTGGGACGGCGGCGTTGCGCAACCCGCGTGTTTCAGCCAAACGGTCGGCGGTTGGGTGTGTGAACATCGCTTCCGCCCGATTGCAAACATGGTCGGCTTCCGCAACGCAACGATCAACAATTTCTTCGTGAGCAATTGGTGGAGCAACGGTAACAACCAAATCGCGTTCGGTCGCGGCAATTTAGGTTTTGTTGCGATCAACAAAGAAGGCGCAACGCTTTCGCGCACCTTCGCGACATCACTGGCTGCAGGTCGCTATTGCGACGTGATCAGCGGCGATTTCAACGCGACCGCGGGCACTTGCGCGGGCGATGTCTACACGGTTGACGCCTCGGGCAATGTCGCGCTCACCGTTGAGCCGTTTAAGGCTGTTGCACTCCATGCGAGCGCTAAGCTGCCGACAACGGCGACACCAAAAGTGAACGTCTTATTCAAAGTGCAAAACGCTGATCCGAGCGGCAGCCAAACGGTCGTCGTCGTGGGCAACATCGCTGAGCTTGGTGCGTGGAACGTGTGCAACGGCGTGCGCCTCTCCGCAGACGCAGGCGCGCATAGCGGCATGGTGAGTTTGCCGGTGAGCACCGCCGTGCAATTCAAATACGTGAAGTACGCGAGCTGCGCATCCCCCACTTGGGAAGCAGGCAACAACCGCGCGCTCACCACGCCCGCAAGCGGCACGGCGAGTACCTGTGGCGTCTTCGGCAGCACCGCCGCTTGCACGACGACGAGCACCGGCAGCGCAACTGTCACCTTCAACGTTACCGCCAGCACCGTGATGGGGCAAAACATCGCCGTTGTCGGCAGCGTTAGCCAACTGGGCGCGTGGTCACCCGCCGCTGCGATTGCAATGAACGTCGTCCCCGGCACCGGCAACGGCCAAAGCAATCAATGGCGCTTAAGCGTCGCCCTCCCCGCCAACGCCACGATCGAATACAAATTCATCAAGAAGAGTTCAAGCGGCGAGGTCATCTGGGAATCCGGCGCGAACCGAATCGTGAACACCCCGACTGCGGGGCAAACGACAACGTTGACGGAGACTTGGAAGTAGTGACACGATTCACGTGACGCGTATCCCGTTCGTGGTGACCCCGTGTCAAACGCGGGGCTAAGGGCGGCGCTCACCCGAACATCCGTTCGTGGTGAGCTTGTCGAACCATGAACGGGACGATTCGAGCAGGGGTGGGCGACTGTACTTAGGCTACGATTTCATGTGTTTTGAAAGTGCCCCGAACAACTCACGTAGTTGCTCCATATAGTCAACTCTTAGTCTCAGCTTCTCGTCCAGGAGGCCGTCGATTACTTCCGTTGCTTTACGTGCCTGCTTCGTACGAATATCCCTTGCGGGAATGCAAGCGAAGTAAAACCCAGGAAATGCAGTCGCTGTTCGATCTTTCTCATCAACTTTGTCACCGTCATACAGACCCGCTACTTTCTTGTATCCAAGGTCTTTCAGAATCCTGCAGAGGTGATAAATGTTGCTAGCTCCCCCAGCGCCCCAACCGAAGAAGTTTCCAGAAATCTCAGCTTGCACCTGTTCCGCGACACGCGGAAACAAGAGAACGTCCTCCTGCCCTTCGGTTAGGATTATTTGATCCTCTTGAAAAAACAACTCGCGAGCATCAAGGCCAAATACATGTGGGTTGTAAAGGTTTCCTTCAGACAGTAGTTGGATAGATGTTTTTGCCTCAACGGTTATCTCATGAATTTCCGTGCCTTCGGCTCCGGTCGACACTCGAGCTAAGTGACCGCCGTTCGAAAGCGCCGTCAAGTCAACAAAATACGGTGAATGCGTCGAAATGACGATCTGCCGGTCTTTTGCAAATCGGCAAAGCAACTTCGCAACTCGCTTTTGCAGCGCCGGGTGGAGCGAGAGCTCCGGCTCGTCTATAACGACCATATCTCCGGGCTTTGAATCGTAAAGAGAATCGACGATTACAAAGACGCTTACGATTCCTTCACCCATACCATCGCTTGAGTGCGAGCCGTTCGCGCTAAAGAATTTCAGAAAGTAGCGCCCCTCATCTGACTGATCGAGAGACCACTCCGGTTTGAGTGCGAGGGCCTCGGACAGAATTTCGTTGAATGCGGTTGGATCCTTGAGCACGGTAAACAGGCGGTATTCAAAATTGCTTAGAACGGAAGAACGTTGGGCATCAAGAGTTGCGGAGCTGAGATACTGCTCCCTAGATTGTTCACCTCGACTAAAGTACGGATTAAACGCGCGACGCGACGGTAGAACGAAGACTTGGAATTTCGGATCGATTCCTTGACAACTCGTCTCACTGGCGCCCATCCTCACGGACTTGATCGTTTCTTTGTTGCCATTGACTGTGTACGATATTGCCACCTCATCAATAGCGGCATTCCGCTTTCCAACGGTGAAACTCGGTGTTCGCTGGCCCACTCTGGCCTTGAGGCACTCAAGAATCGAAGACTTGCCAGCGTTATTGGGGCCAGTGATGACCGTTAAGCCGCTGCCAACCTCACCGTTCGGTACAGAAAAACTCAGCGCGCCGAGCGTGCTGAATCCGCGATAACCAAGTATCTCCATTCTTGTCAAAGACATAGCTTTCCAGTTCTTTCTTCGCTCGTTGAGTTCGACGCGTGAGCAACGTATTCTCTAACCTCTGCGGGATCCCAGATTCAAATCGTCAGTCTAGTCGCTGGTTTTACAACCCAGCCTACGCCGCTATGATGAGGTTCAACGATTTCTCTCGGAGCCACGATGCCTCCCAAAGCAAACGCACACTCCGTCTCCCCCAACAACCCCTGCCCGTTCCTGCGCGCGCTGGTCAGCGCGGGCATGTTGCCGGACGATGTGGCGAGTCTGAGCGAAGTCACCGAGGTCATCACCCGAGTCGAGAAAACCGGAGACGGTCATCCGAATTTGCCGGGTGCGGCGATTCGTGCGATTGCGGCGGCAGCAAATGGGTTGAATCCGCTGCAAGTGGCGCGTAACGCGAAGGGTGGCGTGCAACTCAATGCGTTGCGCAACGGGCCGCTCGACAAGAAGGGTGCGGGCTCCGGGATTCTTGATGCAGAGGCCAACGTCGTAGCGACTGAGTTGGATCGGCTCGATGAGTTTGCGAGCGATAAGGTGAGCGTGAGCGGAGAGAAAGAGCGCGGGCTTGATCTCAAAGAGCTGGTGCACATGATGAATGAAAACTTCACGCGCGCCGCGGGGCGGCGGCGCGTGATTGATCGATTCCTGATGGATGGCGAGTGGCCGATCCTTTTGAAAGTGATGGGCAAGGAAGGCAAAGATGGCCGCTATCTGAGCGTTGCCGAAGTGCGGCAACTATTTCTGAAACGAAAGTTGCCTGAGCGGATGATGAGTCAGTTCGCGCTATAAACGCCAATCCCTCGCTAAAGTTAGCGCGCAGCCGCAGACCTTAACTTTTCGTGTCATCCCGGCGAAGGCCAGGACCTAAATCGTCTGCTTAGCGTCGTCACTTTGAAGATCATAGTTTGCATCGATAGGTCCCGGCCTTCGCCGGGATGACGCGGGTATTTGGTATGTTCGTGACAACGCAGAAAGATTGCGCGCACGTCGCAAAGTCACTCCTCCCTAAACGCACAAATCCTCCATGGCAGATTTCACCACCACCCTCACCGAAAAACACATCGCGATGATCGCGAAGCAAGCGATCTTCTTCACCGCGACGGCGGCGGAAGATGCGCGCATCAATCTGTCGCCAAAGGGCCTGGATTGCTTTCGCGTGCTCGCATCCGACCGCGTGGCCTATCTCGACCTCGCAGGTTCGGGCAACGAAACGCATGCGCACCTCGTCGCTGACGGCCGCATCACGATCATGTTTTGCAACTTCGAACAGCCTGCGCTGATCCTTCGCATTTACGGGCGCGGTGTGCCCGTGTTGCCGCAAGACGAAGTATGGCCCGCACTCGCGGCACACTTCAATCTACTTCCAGGCACACGGCAAATTTTCGACATCGCGGTAGAGAGCGTGCAAACGAGCTGCGGCTGGGGCGTGCCGCTCATGCACCTCGACAAACCGCGCGACACGCTTGTGAAATATCACGCGCAGGCTGATGAAGCTGAGTGGCTCAAGAAGCGTGGCGAACGCGTGAAGAGCATTGACGGCTTGCCCACGCGCGCGACGAATCGATTTTTTGGAAAAACCTAGTCGCACATCTCGCGCGCGACGAATGCAGAACACCAGGTGCGCTTTAATTTTCGCGCCGATGATTGATTGAACCACCACACCGGCAGCGTCAACGCATGCAACACAACCTATTTCGCTGCTTCCATTCCACGCTGCTTCAGGATGGCTTGTGTGCTGTCTGACTTAAGCGCTGCAAGGAACGCTTGTGCGGCTTCGAGGTTCGAACTCTTTGCACTGAGGCCGCCGCTGTAAGTGGTGTAGTTTTGGATTTCGGCGGGTATCGGGCCAACGAGAACGGCACCTGGCACTGCGAGGATTTCACTGATTTGGTGGATGGCGATATCCGCTTGATCGGTAAGCAAGCGCTCGGCGACCAGTCCGCCTGGCACCAAAACCGCTTTGGCTTTCACCGCGTTGCCGATGCCTAGTTTGTCGATGAGTTGAGAAAAGTAAATGCCGCTTGATCCGCCCGCTGCAGGATCGATATAAGCAACCGCGCGCGCTGCGAGTAACGTTGTCTTGAACGCGTCCACCGTCGCGATGTTTGGCATCGCCGCACCGCGCTTCACTGCAACGCCAACACCCACGCGCGCGAGTGCGTTCACGCTGCCGGTTGCGATTTTTCCGTCTTGCACGAGCGGTGTGATCGTGGCGGGAGACAAGATCGCTACATCGAACGCTTCGTCGCCCTTGATGCGTCTGGCAAGCCCGCCTACGGTATCGTTTTCGACAATCACTCGGTGGCCAGTTTGCTTTTCAAACTCGGGAACGACCGCTTGAACGACTGGTTTGAAAGCGCCCGCGGTGAGCACCTTGATCTCAGCCGCGTCCGCGGTCACCGCGCAAGCCAGTAGCGCACTTGCTCCAAGCGATGAAAGGATTTGAATCAGCGGTTTCACAAACGACCTCGGCAGTGATGAGATAGGCGCAGAGCGTAGCCGAGCCTCGCGCTAGACGAGCGGATTACGACTCTGAAACGGAAACGCGTCGCATGGCGGAGATTGGGTGAATCCTCGTTAAACGACCAATCGGCGCAGAGGCGATAAGCGATAGACAGTGGGCGTTGCGTTACCGAAACGAATGCCTCACAGCCATTAAAGCGAAACGACCAAGACGCTAGGGCTACGCGGCTAAAGCGTTGTTTTTCAATAAACGCAATAACTTATACCTAGCCCCAATAAAATTTGGGCTACATCAGCTAAGTCGTTTAATCAAACTCGACGTATCCAGCCGCCCGCCACCTTCGCGCTGCACGTCGCCGTAAAACTGATCGACGATGGCAGTCACCGGAACGCGCGCGCCATTGCGCCGCGCTTCATCGAGCACGATGCCCAAGTCTTTCCGCATCCAATCCACTGCGAAACCGAAATCGAATTTACCGTCGACCATCGTGCTGCCACGGTTTTCCATCTGCCAACTTTGCGCAGCGCCCTTCGAAATCACTTCAAGCACGAGCTTCGCATCAAGCCCCGATTTCTGCGCGAATGCCAGCCCCTCAGAAAGCGCTTGCACTAGGCCCGCGATGCAGATCTGATTCACCATTTTTGTGAGCTGACCTGCACCTGCGTCGCCAATGCGCACACAGGCTTTCGCATAGACGGCGAGAACATCTTTCGCGCGATCAAACGTTGCCTGATCGCCGCCGCACATGATGCCGAGCTTGCCGTTCTCCGCACCGGCTTGACCGCCTGAAACGGGCGCATCGATGAATCCGAACCCTTTCGCTTTCGCCGCCGCATCCAGCTCACGCGCAAGCACGGCTGATGCTGTGGTGTGATCGACGAGCACCGCACCCGCTTTCATGCCCGCAAACGCGCCGTCATCTCCGTAAACCACAGAGCGCACATCATCATCGTTGCCCACGCACATGAGCACGATGTCTGCGCCGCTCGCAGCTTCGCGTGGCGTTGCGCCCGACGAGCCGCCGGAAGTCGAAACCCATTTCGCGGATTTCTCAGCGTTGCGGTTGTAAACGGTGACGGCGTGCCCTGCTTTTTGCAAGTGGCCCGCCATCGGAAAGCCCATAACGCCAAGGCCGAGAAATGCAAGTTTCATAGAGATTGTGAATCATCGTTTCGAAACCACGATCATAGAAGTTTTCGCTGGCAGCTCGGGAACTTCGTTTCAATTGCTCTCGGTCACACGATCGCGAGTCGCGCGTTCGCCTCGTCAAGCGCGGTGTGCGGCTGTGTACGACGGCGAAAGTTCGTGTCAATCATCGTCGCGAGCATTTCGTCGCCGTTCCCTCGGGCCAGGGTGGTTAGAAACGGGGTCCGCGAGTTCGTGCAAGTTGCAGTCGTAGTGAATTTCATGCGGTCATAGAAGCCTCAAGAAAAAATTCGAGCAATGGATGAAAAGTTCTCTGCGCCCCAGCCGCGCGCCTTCGCGTTCTGAAAGATTTCGCGCGTTCGCGATGCGCCCGGAAGCGCACTGCCTGACTTTTCGGCGGCCGCAATTGCGTAGCCCAAATCTTTTTCGAGCAAATCGATGGTGAAGAGCTTGGTTTCGGCTTGCGACACCATGAGCTTTGCAGCGCCTGCGGCGGGCGCACTGGTCACAGGAAACTGCGCGAGCAACTCTGCTGCGCGCGGCGCTTCAATGCCATTTTTTGCGAGAAATCCCAGAAGCTCAGCAACACTTTGCAATTGCGCAGCAAACAACGTGTTCACTGCGAGCTTGAGCGTGGCACCCTTGCCGACGTCGCCGACCACGTGTACCGCGCTTGCCATCGGAGCAAGCACATCGTGCACGCTTTCAATCGCTCGCTCGTCGCCGCCGAGCATGAAGATGAGTTGCCCCGCTTCCGCCTGCGGACGCGATCCCGCAACGGGCGCGTCGATCACGTGAATGTTGCGCACAATTGTCGATGCGTGAAGTTCTTGAATCCATTCGGGTGACACCGTGCTCGATTCGATTGCGATTGAGCCGGCCTTCATTGCCGCCAGCGCCCCGCCGCTTTCGGCTAACCAAACATTGCGCGCAGCGTAATCGTCCGTCACCATCGAAATCACGACGTCTGCGTCGCTTGCCGCGCTAGCGGGTGTGTCGGCCACTCTGGCTCCGAGCGTTGCAAACGCGTTTGCTGCGTCGGGTGAACGGTTCCACACGCTGAGCGAAACAGCGCCTGAATCAAGCAGTCGCTTCGCCATTCGTGAACCCATCGCACCGAGCCCTAAGAAAGCAACCTTTTTCATAGCAAGTCCTTTGTGGGTCTGCCAAGGCAATAAGCCGACAGACCTGTTGCGGGAAACACAGTGCGCGTTACGCGGCCGCTTGAAGTCGATTACGCGGCGCAACCCAGTTGAGCGAAGGATCAGCTATGAACGATTCTTTTGGCGTATGCGTCAAATGATTCGTGTAATTCGAGATGGTTTTCGTTGCGATGATGGTGACGACGTCGAGGACGTTTTCACGGGTGAAACCAGCAGCGATAAACGCATCCACTGCGGCATCGCCTGCAAAGCCGCGCTCAACGACCACGCGTTTCGCGAATACCGAGAGCGCTTCTAAGCGCGAATCGGGAATGGCGCTTTCATTGCGAAGCGCAGCGATCACGGGCTCCGGCATGCCTGCAGCGCGCGAAAGATAGGTGTGACCTGCGGTGCAGTATTCACACTCGTGAAACACGTTGATGGTTTGGTAAACCACCTGTTGTTCGATCGCGCTCAACGATGATTTGCTCACCAAATGGTAGAGCGTGTTGTAGCCCGCTAGCGCCGCTGGCGATTCCGCCAAAATGCCGTGCAGCGTTGGGATGAAGCCCCAGGCTTTTTTCGATGCTTCAAGTTGTGGCTTTGCGCCTTCGGGTGCAGATTCGAGGGTGTGAACAGTGAACTTAGTCATTTGAAAATCTCCGTTGGTGTGAATACGTTAAAAAAAAGTGAGGAAGAGGAACGCTTGTTACTCGGGGTGAGGCGCTTCATCCATTGCGCTTCACCTTGGAACGAATGTTTGCGTATGCGCCGCGCGTTTAGAACTAGCTTGCAGAACATATGATTCATACCTAGAATGTATGAATGAGTGACACCCTCGCCCTCATTTCGACTTTTTTGAGAGTCGTAGAAGTCGGCTCGTTTTCTGCGGTCGCGCAAGAGCGCGATACCTCGCAACCCACCATTTCGCGACAAATTGCCGCGCTCGAAACCCATCTCGGATGCCTGCTATTCCAGCGCACCACGCGATCGCTTTCACTCACCGACGACGGGCGGGTGTTCTACGAACATGCGTTGCGAACGGTTGAAACGCTCAAAGAAGCCGAAACCTCAGTTGGGCGACAACGCCGAAAGCCCTCCGGCAACTTAAGAATTGGTTGCGCTGTGGTGTTCGGCCGCTTGCATATCGTCCCTCGCCTGCCGCGCTTTTTGCAGCGCTATCCCGAAATCAATATCGACTTTTCGATGAACGATGGTTTCACCGATTTGATCGAAGAGAACCTCGATCTCGCGATCCGCGTTGGCGTCGTTACCGATCAAAACCTGATTGCAAAGCGCATTGGAATCACCCATCGCGTACTGGTGGCAACGCCTGAATACTTGAAGAAATGGGGCGTACCAAAAACGCCTGCTGACTTAGCGAAACACTCGTGCATCGTCTACTCGCGGCTCGCGGTGGGTAGCAAGTGGACATTCGAAAGCGACACGGGAATCATCGACGTTCCCGTGAGTGGTCGCTTTCGCGTTAACAACACGGAAGGTGTGCGCGCCGCGATCTTGCAGAGCCTCGGCATCGGCTTCGTACCGGCGTGGCATTTTGTAGAAAACGAAATTGCGAAGAAGCGGCTCGTCGTGCTACTGAAAGACTACCAGCCGACGCCGCAACCCATTAACGCCGTCTATCCATCGCGGCGCTTCCTCTCACCCAAAGTGCGCGCAATGATCGACTATCTCGCGCAAGAATTTGCGCTTGACCCGCAGCTAAGCGATCGCCCGTCCGTTTAACTTTAGGTTGTATTCAGTCGCGTTCAAATCGCCACTTCATCACGGCAATCGAAATCCAAAGCGAAAACGCAATCGAATTCGCCATTGTGATCGAGGGTGATTTCATCGAAATCCCGTAGACGAGCCACAATCCCACGCCGGACGTAAACATTCCCACCATCGCCCAGGAAAGATCACGGGTCGAGCGCGTTTTCCATATTTTCCAGACTTGCGGGAAAAACGATCCGGTTGTCAGGATTGCTGCGGCGAAGCCGATGAGTTCTGTAGTCATTCAGCACTTTGTAGGCGCGGGCTTGGCCGCGCTCAAGCTGCATCGCTCCCGCAGGGAGAGGTCGACGCAACGCGTCGGGTGAGGAAAAAAGCGCGCTCAAGTCCGCGCTTACCGCTGCGCCAATCAAAAGAAGACTTAGGCAAGTGCCAATCTCGCTTTCGCCAGCTTGATTTCCTCACGCACACGCTCGGGCGCTGTGCCGCCGATATGTTTGCGTGCCGCGACAGAGCCTTCAAGCGTTAAGCAGGCGAATACGTCGTCTTCAATCACGGGTGAGAACGCTTTCAATTCCGCGAGCGAGAGATCGGAAAGATCGACGCCTTTCACTTCTGCGGCTTTCACGGCGCGCGCGACGCATTCGTGCGAATCCCGGAAGGGAACGCCTTTGCGCACCAGGTAATCCGCAAGGTCGGTGGCGGTTGCGAAACCTTCACTCGCTGCCGCGCGCATCCGATCAGCTTTCACGCGAATGCCGCCAATCATGTCGGCATAAATGATGAGCGTTTGCGTGAGCGTGTCAACCGTGTCGAAAAGCGGCTCCTTGTCTTCTTGATTGTCTTTGTTGTAAGTGAGCGGCTGGCCCTTCATCAGCGTCGTCAACGCGACGAGATGGCCTTGCACGCGCGCGAATTTGCCGCGCACCAACTCCGCAACGTCAGGATTTTTCTTCTGCGGCATGATCGAGCTACCGGTGCAGAAGCGATCCGCAATGTCGATAAAGCCAAAGCGCGGGCTCATCCACAAAATCAGCTCTTCGCTCATGCGCGAAAGATGCATCATGATGATCGTTGCCGTGCTTAGAAATTCAATCGCGAAATCACGGTCGCTCACGGCGTCGAGCGAGTTGCGACACACAGCCTCGAAGCCAAGCGCTTTCGCCGTCATCTCTCGATCAATCGGAAATGTTGTCCCCGCCAGCGCGGCCGCACCCAATGGGGAACGATTCACGCGCTTCCTACAATCGAGCACGCGCTCATGGTCGCGCGCAAACATTTCGACATACGCCATCAAGTGATGGCCAAAGGTTACCGGCATCGCCACTTGCAAGTGTGTGAAGCCGGGAATGATGGTCTCAGCATGTTGCTCGGCCAACGCAACAAAAGACTTTTGCAACGCAATCAAAAGCTTCGCAATTTCATCGCACGCCGCGCGTGTGTAAAGGCGAACGTCGGTTGCGACCTGATCATTTCGCGAGCGACCCGTGTGCAGCCGCTTACCCGCATCGCCCACAATCGCGGTCAATCGCTTTTCAACGTTGAAATGCACATCTTCAAGGTCGAGCGACCACTCGAATTTGCCGCTGCGAATTTCTTCGAGAATCGTCGCCATCCCGCGCTCAATGTCGGCGAGATCGCCACTGGAGATAACGTTGCACGCAGCCAGCATGCGCGCGTGAGCGAGCGAACCGGCGATATCGTGCTCAGCCAGCCGATAGTCGAAAGCAATGGAGGCCGTGTAGCGTTTAACGATTTCGGCGACGGGTTCGTCAAAACGACCCGACCAACCGCCTACAGGAGTAGATGAGCTTGCTTGCATAGACACTTGTGCATCGTCGACAATCACGATGCCACACCATCAAAAAAAGGGGATTGCCGTTACGGCAAGTTGCGATGGAACCAAAGCGGAGCAACGCTCGCAAACCAACCGTCATACGAAAATCGATTGTAGCCCGCAAGGAGCGCGCGGCCCGGGAATCGGTATTTCCCGATCTTCGCAACAGCGGACTCTTGGCCCGCGCGCTGATCCTTTATGTGGCCGGCGTCGCAGCTTACTCGGTCGCCACCACGCCGACCCTCAGCGAATTTCCGCTTTCCATGGCTACATCTCTCGCGCTCAGCTTACCCATTGCGAGTGTCGTCGGGATGTTCTGGATTGCGGCCAACCGGCTTCTGCGAAAACTTGCCTACTGGCAGGCGGGAACCCTGCTACTTTTGTTTGGCGTCGCCATGGCATTTGCACTTGCGCTTTGGCTCGGTGCGGCACCTTGGCGTGGCGTCGCACTGACCGCGCTGGGTATCGGCGCGACACTGGCTTACTTTCATACTTTGGGACGGGCGCTCTCACCGGCTGTGACTGAAGCGCGTCTGCAAGCGCTACAAGCTCGTATCCGCCCGCACTTCTTGTTTAACGCGATTAACGGCGTTCTGGGCGTGCTCCGCTACGAGCCTAAGCGCGCTGAAAATGCACTTGAAGACCTCGCCGAGCTTTTTCGTGCGCTCATGCGCGACACTAAGGAGCTACGTCCGCTGCATGATGAAGTGGTGCTGACCCGGCAGTACTTGGATCTCGAAAAACTTCGGCTCGGCGACCGGTTGTCAGTGTCTTGGAAACTAGACAAGATGCCATCTGATGCGCTGGTTCCCGCTTTAATTTTGCAGCCCATTGCAGAAAATGCGGTGTATCACGGGATCGAGCCCTCAAATCTTCCGGGCAGCATCGAGATCGAAATCTATCGCTTGCGCAGTACCGTCACCATCAACGTGCGTAACCCCTTCGTGGAGCATGCGGGCAATCATCACGGTGGCAACAAGATGGCGATGAGCAATATCAAAGAGCGGCTCGCGCTTCACTTCGATGCGGAAGCGCAAATGCACGCGGGCCCGCGCGATGGTCAATGGTTAGTCCAAATTTTGCTGCCGTACCGCCCAACAAGTAAGAATAATGACAACGCTAGCGCCCTATGAATGCATCCATGTCAACGCCATCACTTCGCATCGTCATCGCCGACGATGAACTTAACGCGCGTCGGCGCCTCTACGATTTATTGGATGAACTAGAACCTGGCTTTCCGCATACGGTGGTGGCCGAATGCGACACCGGTGTTGCCGTGCTTAAAGCTGCAGAACTTGGCGCCGATGTGGTGCTCATGGATATTCACATGCCTGAAATGGATGGCATCGAAGCGGCGCGCCATCTGTTGCGGATGGAGCGCGCACCCAGTGTGATTTTTGTTACTGCGTTTGATCAACACGCGATTGAAGCCTTCGAAGTTCAAGCGGTGGATTACTTGCTTAAGCCCGTGCGGCGCGAGAGATTGCTCGCCGCGCTACAGCGCGCGAAGCCAGTGAGCGAAGCGCAAGTTGAAGCTTTGCCCAAAGGTGCGCGGCGATTCTTTAGCGTGAGTGAGCGAGGGCGGTTGATTCTGGTGCCGATTGAAGACGTCATCTTCTTTCGCGCGGAGCAAAAGTACATCACGATCGTGACAGAAAAGCGCGATTTCTTGATCGAGGACTCTCTGGTGAAGATCGAGGAGGAATTTGGCCAACGTTTCTTGCGAATTCATCGCAACTGCTTGGTCAAGAGTGATTTGATCGAAAGCTTTGAGCGCGATGCCGATGAAGATGGCGAATCGCAGTGGATCGTGACGCTGCGCGGGCGGGCAGAACGTTTACCCGTGAGCCGCCGTCAGCATGCGGAAGTGCGACGGTTGGCGCGGCGCATTTCGGAGTAATTCCCCGCGAGGCCGCTCTAAGCGCTGGTTACTTCACTGCCAAGGCACAGACCGCAATCACGGCGAGACTCAAGCAGGCGGCAGCGCTCAAATGAAGCCGCATTTTGAGAAACCAGCTCGGTACGATCAGCTCTTTAAACGCTCGATTCAATGCGTAGTCTGCTCGCAAATGCGCAATAAAGGCCGCAATCATCAGCGCCGCCGCAAAGGCGTGCACGCCAAATCCCCCAGGGACCAATAGCGCAATACAGAGCGAAACCCAGGCGATAAACGCCGGAATAATGCTTCGAACGAACGCGCCGCGCCCTAGCTCCGTACGGTGGAGCGCGTACGCCCAGTGCAGCGCACCGACGAAACTCAGAATCACCGCGCCGTATGCCAGGCCAACAAACGCAACATGGGCGGCGAAATGCCCCGCCGTGCCGGCAAACCAAGCGACATAAAGCGCACAGGCGATGAATGGCGCAACGCCTGTGTAGCCAAGAAGGAGCGCCGTGGATTGCTTTGAATCTGTAACCATTCCAGGATTTTAGGCGGCGTCTACAATTCCGCGCTGCCTCACCATTTCGAAAGCATTTCATGGCGGAACCACGCGTTCTCATCTGCGGCTCGGTCGCGTTCGACACAATTTGCGTGTTTCAAGGCAAATTCGGCGACCATATCGTTCCTGAGGCGACTCACAAAATAAGCGTCTCTTTCATGGTCGATCAGATGCGGCGCGAATTCGGTGGATGCGCGGGAAACATCGCCTATTCGCTAAAGTTACTCGGGGGTGCGCCTGTCGTGTGCGCAACCGTCGGGAATGACGCAGCCGGGTACCGCGATCGCATGCAGCAGCTAGGGGTTGGGCTTGATGCACTCAAGACGATTCCAGAGGCCTACACCGCACAGGCCTACATCATGACGGATTTGGAAGATAACCAGATCACGAGTTTCCATGCTGGCGCGATGTTTCATTCACATCTGAACGACGTCACTGCGGTTCACAACATTGCGCTTGGTATCGTCGCGCCGGATGGCCGCGATGGAATCTTTCGGCATGCGCGCGGCTTCGCATCACAAAACGTACCGTTTATTTTCGACCCGGGTCAGGCAATGCCCGCGTTCAGTGGTGAGGATCTCAAGGAACTGATTAGCCTGGCTGATTACCTCACTGTCAACGACTATGAAGCCGAAATGATTGCTCAGAAAACGGGGCAGTCCATTGAGGCCTTCGCGCCGGGCTTGAAAGGGCTCGTCGTGACGTTAGGCGCACACGGATCGCGTATCTATGCCGACGGAAAAACCATCGATGTTCCTGTGGTGCCCGCGCAATCGCTTGTGGACCCGACGGGCTGCGGCGATGCATTCCGCGCCGGACTGCTCTACGGTATTGCGCATCAGTGGTCGCTCGAAAAGTCATGCAAACTCGGCAGCCTCATCGGCTCAATCAAAATTTCCGAGCGCGGCGGACAAAATCACGGTTTCTCAGAGCGCGAGATTCGTGAGCGCTTTTCTGCGGTGTGGGCGCAGGCCTGGTAGCGCGCCCGCTTGCGAAAAATGAACACTCGGGATTGCTCTGCGTAGGGGATAGCGATGCGTGTCACTTGTCTGAACTGTGCCACTGAATTTAAAGGGAATTTCTGCCCCAATTGCGGGCAGAAGCATGGCCCTGCAATGCCCGATAGCCGCGAGGTGATCGGTGATCTTCTGCGCAGTGCGCTTTCTCCATCAGGCAAGATAGTCGAAACGCTAGTGACACTCTATCGCAGGCCGGGCGAGCTGAGTCGAGCGTATCTGAGCGGTCAACGTAACCGCTACGTGCATCCGGTGCGCGTTTATTTGTTGTGCGTGTTTGTTTTCGTGGCGATCGCATCATTGAACGGCACATGGCGGTCTTGGACGGGCCAAAAGCCCTTCGAGCAGGCTTCATCAGAAATTTTCAAGCCAGCTACGCCATCCAGCGAAGGCGAGCCGACGCAAACAGCGAAGCCGGATGGCAGCGCCAAATCAGACTCAGCGAGCTACAAAGCAGGTCGGGTGATTGGCGAGAGCGCGAAAGCGAGCTTGCCGCCCTGGCTCCAAGAGAAGATGCGCGAGCGCGCTAAAACGATCGGGGAGCGTTCCGCCGCTGAGATGGAGCAGCGGGTTTACCGTTCGCTCACGCAAAACTATTCGCTGCTTTTCGCGCTGTTGGTGCCAATCATGGCGTTCATCAACTGGATGCTGTATGCCGGGCGCGGCATTACCTATGGCGGCCACTTCGTGTTCGTGCTTCACGCCACAGCGGGTGGTTCGTTGATTTTTGCCCTGCCGTACCTTTTCAATGCCCCGCTCGCTTACTGGCCTGCAACGCTGGTTTCAATGCTTTGGCAAATCCTGTCGGCGCGGCACGCATTCGGCGTGTCTATTTGGGCTGCGTTCTGGCGCTACGTGGTCTATCTCTTGCCCTCCATTCTCATCTCGGGTGTGGTGGGGATAACGATGGCCTTCTTCCACGTCGTATTCGCGAGCTAGCCTACGCTTCAGTAGTCGCTCAATAGGCGGGTGCCGAGCGTCGCCGTTGCGTGAGTGCACAAGCGCGCCCTGCTCGCAATACAGATAAACGAACCGGAAATCAGCCAAACCAAAACCGTAACCATCGCGTTACTGCCAATGCGTGTGAGGGGCCGCAGAGGGCTTCTCCACCGCGTTTCACTCTGGAGCACGAGTAGCGAGCGCTGCAATACTGCTTCGAGCCGAGAATCATTCATCAAAAAAAGTGTGAAATATCCTCGCGCACCTACGCGAGGTAGGTCCCGGTGCTTTCACGCATTTTTCCCTCGGCTGAGAGGTGCTTGCTAAGTTGTAAGTGGGCCTTTAGTAGCTGCTTACTTGCGAGCGCCTACCGCGTTTGATGGTGACTTCAGCCTCACCCGCATGTCGAACCCGAGCCCCGTCTTGTAAGGCCACTTCGATCTTGGCAAGTTTTCCAAGCGTTACGCTGCTTGCGTCGCTGGCAAGCACACTTGCCTGCTCGCCCGTGCATTCGCGAGCATCCAGCGATGCGCCGTCCTGCAGCAGATACACCTGGGTGCGTGCGCTTCCTGCAATCGTCGCGCTCGCGCCGTCGCTGGCCTTCAAGTCAAAATCGGCGAACGCGGCTTTGCGAAGAACGAGACGTGCGCCGTCGGATAGCGTCGCGACCGCGCGTGCATTGGCTTCGTTGCTCCCAACTTCGAGCCGCGCGCCGTCGCTTAAACGAATCTTCTGAATGGGTGCCTTAGAGACCTGGGTAATGGTTACGTTCGCGCCGTCTGCGATGGCGATATCAATTTCGTCCGTTGCTTCAAGCTGCGCGAGCGTGACACTCGCACCGTCGCTCACGCGAAGCGTAGCCTTGGCGCCGCTAATGCGATCCACGGTCGCGCGAGCACCATCTTGCACGCGGAGTGATTCCAACGTGGGTGTATCAATCGTCAACTGCATTGGGTTTTTCGTGCGCAAACTTGAGTTTGGTTTGATTCTGGCGATGAGCACGCCGTCTTTCACTTTCACCTCCACGAGCGAAATCAGATTGTCGTCAGCGCTGATACTCACGTTCACCGCGCCAGCGCGGCGGATCGTTGCGCTGAGCCCGTCTTGAATATCGATCTTCGAAAACGGCAGCTCGACTGCTCGGCGCTCGGACGCAAGCTTGCCGGAGCCAACAACGGTCTTTAGCCCAAAACCCCAGGTACTAACGTTTTTGGTGCGCTCGCCTGTATTTGCCACTGAATTTGAATTGCCGAAAAATGCGGTGGCAATGATCGCCGTAGCGCTCAGCTTCGCAAAATTCTTGACGTAGCTCGACACGTTGGTTACCTGAGACATGGTTGACCTCTTGATTTGGCGGGTATTTGATGGATGTGGCGAAGCATCGCCGCAATTGGCTCAGCGCGCGACAGCGCGACGACGAGTTGCAGATAGCGTTCGCCAATTACGGGGCTTGAGGCGCGTTTGGCGCCGCGCGCGTGTCAAAGCACTTATTCGCTCGGGAACGCCATTTCGTTCCCCAATTTCCGCCGCTCAGCCACTTGCAGCACCCCGCGTCACGTTGGCAGCGCAATCCGGGCGGATCTGCGGAACAATCATTGCTCGCACCGCTCCAATGCGGCGCATCCCGGGGAACCGGCTCCTCCACAGGCATACCCAATTTCTTTCAACTATGAATATCGAACAACAAAAGTCAATCCTTACGCTTTGCTTGATGGCGGCTTTCGCCGATGGAAATAAAGATGAACGCGAACGCGAACAGCTCAAGCAGATTGCTGAATCACTCGCTGGGGCGGGCGGCAGCGCGGCAGCGCTCAATATTCCGCAGCTGTATCAGGATGTTCTTTTTAAGCGGGTCACGCTTGACTCTGCAGCGGCAACGCTTGGCGACCCGGAATCCAAACATCTCGCCTACGAAATGGCGGTCCACGTCATCGATTCGGACGGTAAGCAAACCGATCCCGAGCGCGCTTTTCTCAATGCACTACGCGCAAAACTCGGTTTAACCGAAGCAGAGGCGACTCGTATTGCTCACGATGCCGACGAAATCGCTGAGGCGGCGTTCATTCCAACAGCCGCGACTGCAGCAGCGGCCGGTGTGGCAGCGGCCTCTGGCGCGAGCGCTGCGCTCACGCCTTCGCAGCCCGACGAAGCGGCGCTCGACAAGTCGATCATGAACTACTCGATCTTGAACGGTGCGTTAGAGCTCTTGCCGCAGTCGTGGGCCACGATGGCCATCATTCCGTTGCAAACACGCATGGTCTACAACATCGGAAAGTCCTACGGCTACGAACTTGATAGCGGCCACATCAAGGAATTTCTCGCGACCGTCGGTGTGGGGCTCGCATCCCAGTACCTTGAACAAGCCGGTCGAAAATTGATCGGCGGCTTGCTCGGAAAGTTCGCGGGCGGTTTGGTAGGCGGCCTCGCGCGCGGCGCAACGGGAATGGCGTTTTCGTTCGCGTCGACCTACGCACTGGGGCAGCTTGCTAAGCGCTACTACGGCGGCGGGCGCACGATGAGCACCTCCGTACTCAAACAAACCTTTGATCAATTGCTTTCGCCCGCAAAAGAACTGCAAGCGAAATACGCGCCGCAGATTCAGGAGAAGGCACGGAGCGTCAACATGGCCGATGTGATGGCGATGGTGAAGGGTCAGCGCGTGTAGTGAGGCGAAGAAGCGATATGGCACTCCATCGAATTAATGGCATTTATCGCTAATAGACGTATTCGTTGGGACTAGCGACTTGTTGTTAATGGGTTGCTAAACACATTTATTTCCACCTTGCCCCCGTTTAGTGGGGCGAGCGCTTTTTTGTTATTAACCGGCCCGCGACTCGATTTGTGCGTCCAGAAGCGCCTACTAAGTCGCAGCGTCACGCAGGTAGGCAACAAAGCGACGCGCAGCCGCCGATAGCGGCTGATCGCGTCGCCAAACGACTGACCACTGCCGCTCAATGGGAAACCCCGTCACCCGCAGCTCAACCAATCCGGCATGCGCGGGCTGTCCGCTTGCGCCACGGGTAGGCGAAACGCTGGCGAGCTCATTGGCGACCGCTAGGCGCGACACCACAGCGATACCGAGACCCGCGTTTACCGCATGTTTGATCGCTTCATTGCTGCCCAGACTCATTGCGATGTTGGGCGCGAAATCATGCGCGGCAAAGAACTGCTCGGCCGCCATTCGGGTCCCACTTCCCGACTCACGCAATAGCCAGCGCTCCCGTGCAAGCCGCGAAAGCGCGATTCGCTTTGATTGCGCCGCAAGCGGGTGACTAGACGCCGCAATCACCACCAACGGGTTATCAAGAAAGGGCACGCGCTCCAACGGCAGATCTTCGGGTGGCAGCATCATGACGGCGAGATCGTCGGTGCCTCGCTGCAAACGCTCGATCACGCGATCACGGTTTTCAACCGCAAGCTCAATCGCAACACCGGGGTGTGCAGCAGCAAACGGCCCTAAAAGATCGGGAACGAAATATTCCGCAGTCGTCACCGCAGCGATTCTTAGCCTGCCGCGCACTAGGCCGTGAATTTCAGCCAGTCTCGACTCGAACCGCTGCCACAGCGCCCCCCACTCCTCAACCGCTTGCCGCATCGCCTCGCCCGCCTGCGTGAGTTGAATGCGCCGACCCACCGTTTCAAAGAGCGGCTCACCCACTGCCTCGGCTAGCTCGCGCAGTTGCACGCTGACTGTTGGCTGCGTGACGTGAAGCGATTCCGCGGCGCGTGTGACCGAAAGAAGTCGCGCCGTGGCTTCGAATGCGCGCAACTGCTGCGGCGTGACGCGAAGCAAAGGATTTAAGGTTGCACTTCTAGTCATAGCTTTTTCTCTATGCTTTCAATAAATACAAAGTATTTTTCTTATTGCTCGATTGTCTCCAAAATTCCTTCCGTTGCAAAACTTTCAAGGAAATAGAGATGAGCACAGCCCTCCTCAATGCGGAAAATCCACAGAAATCACAACTGGCGGCAACTAAGGTACCTGTCACGGTCGCCTACGGTGACGGTATCGGCCCCGAAATCATGGATGCAACGCTCTCAATCCTTGAGGCTGCGGGCGCGCAAATCGCGGTGGAACCTATCGAAATCGGTGAACGTGTCTACTTAGCGGGCAATTCAGCGGGTATCGAGCCGTCTGCGTGGGAGAGTTTGCGCCGCACGAAAGTGTTTCTCAAAGCCCCCATCACCACGCCTTCCGGAAGCGGCTACAAAAGCCTGAACGTCACCGTGCGCAAAACGCTCGGTCTCTACGCAAACGTTCGTCCGTGTGTGAGTTACGCGCCGTTCGTCGACACACCGCACCCAAAGATGGACATGGTGATCGTTCGCGAAAACGAGGAAGATCTCTACGCTGGAATCGAGCATCGGCAAACCGATGAAGTGTTTCAGTGCTTGAAGCTCATCACGCGCCCAGGGTGTGAAAAGATTGTGCGCTACGCATTCGAATACGCGAAGAGCCACGGTCGCAAAAAAGTCACCTGCATGGTGAAAGACAACATCATGAAGATGACCGACGGGCTCTTCTATCAAGTGTTCGAAGACATTGGTGCGGAGTATCCGGAAATCCAGAAAGAGCGCTACATCATCGACATCGGCGCAGCGCGCATCGCGACGAAACCCGAGCGCTTCGATGTGATCGTCACGCCCAACTTGTACGGCGACATCATCTCCGACATCGCTGCTGAGATTACCGGTAGCGTGGGCCTCGCGGGCTCTGCAAATATCGGCGAACATGTCGCGATGTTTGAAGCTATCCACGGCAGCGCCCCAGACATCGCAGGTCGCGGTATCGCGAATCCGAGTGGCCTTTTACTGGGCGCGGTGCAGATGCTCGTACACATTCGCCAGGCGGATATTGCAGAGAAAGTTCACAACGCATGGTTGCGCACCATCGAAGACGGCATTCACACGCCTGATCTCAAAGGTGAGCGTACGACCAAGGAAGTGGGCACCGGCGGCTTTGCACAAGCCGTGATTGATCGCCTCGGCCAGTTACCGCAACACTTCGCCGCGGTTCGCTACGCCAATCCAACGGAAGCGAAAGCCCAGAAACCACTCTATACGCGCGCTGCACCTGCCAAGAAGCACATCGTCGGCGTCGATGTTTTCCTACATCACACTGGATGCACACCCGACGCGCTGGGCAAAGCGCTTGGCACGCTATCAACGGCGAGCTTGAAACTCCAGATGATTACCAATCGCGGCGTCAAAGTGTTCCCGGGCGGCTTTCCCGAAACGTTTTGCACCGATCACTGGCGTTGCCGCTTCGTCGCAATTCAAGAGAGCGGCGAAGTCACGCATCGCGACATCATTGAGGTGCTCACGACCGTCACCGACGCAGGGTTCGACGTGATCAAAACAGAGAACCTGTGCACCTTTGACGGAGAACGCGGTTTCGCCCTCGGTCAGGGCCAATAAGGCTGGTCGCGCCTCGGACGAGCCAGCGCACCGGATCGCCGCGAATACAATCAAGCAATCATTGTTTGATTGGGGCGTGTTAACGCGCTCACATTCGCGGCTTCGCTTATGGCTTCCAGTTTTTTCGCGCTCTTCGACGACATCGCAACCATCCTTGACGACGTCGCAGTCCTGTCAAAGGTTGCCGCGAAGAAAACGGCAGGTGTGCTGGGCGATGATCTCGCGCTGAACGCCGAGCAAGTTGCTGGTGTGAAAGCAGATCGCGAATTGCCTGTGGTTTGGGCAGTGGCGAAGGGTTCGTTTATCAACAAACTGATTCTCGTGCCTGCGGCGCTTGCGCTGGCGACATTTGTTCCCTGGACCATCACGCCGCTCCTGATGCTCGGTGGGGCGTTTCTCTGCTACGAAGGTTTTGAGAAGCTCGCACACAAGTTTCTACATTCGAAAGCCGACGAAGCTGCCCATCACAAAGCTGAGCTTGAGGCGCTTTCGAATCCCGCGATTGATATGGTGCAGTTCGAAAAAGACAAGATCAAAGGGGCGATCCGCACGGATTTCATCTTGTCCGCAGAGATCATCGTGATCACGTTGGGAACCGTTGCTAACCAAGTATTTAGCAAGCAACTTGCCGTACTCTCCGTAGTCGCAATCGCGATGACGATTGGCGTGTACGGCCTCGTCGCTGGGATTGTGAAGCTCGACGATGTAGGGCTCCGGCTGACTCAGCGCGCGAGCTCGCTCGCTCAGGCCCTTGGTCGCGGCTTGCTGTGGTTTGCGCCGTTTCTCATGAAGACGCTCTCGATTCTGGGCACCGCCGCAATGTTCCTGGTAGGCGGCAGCATTGTGTTGCACGGTCTCGGCCCAATTGCGCATGCGGTCGAAGCCATGCTTGCGGGGATTGGCTCAGGCGTCATCACGTTTGTGCTGTCTACGATCGCTGATCTGGTGGTGGGGATCATCGTGGGCGCACTGGTTTTGTTACTCGTGACTGGTGCGAAAAAGCTCTTCGGAGGAAAGCACGGATGAGTCATTTCACGCAAACGATCTTGTTCACCGACAGCGACGGCCGTGCGCGCTGGCGTGAGGAAATGATTCCGCTTTCTGAAGGTAAGCCAGAAGCACGCTTGTCGCAATTGATGTCGTCAGGCGGCTATCAATTACGCGAAAGTCCGGTGGGGTTTCGGAGCACATTCCATTGCACGGGCGCACCGCAGTGGGTGTTCATCCTGCGCGGAAAAATGGAGATCGGTTTGCAAGACGGCAGCTCGCGCGTCTTCTCGCCAGGAGAGCATTTCTTTTCAGCAGATACGCTGCCGGAAGGCGCAACGTTTGACGCGGCGGTGCACGGCCATTGGTCGCGTCAGCTTGGCGAAGAACCACTGCAAACACTGTTCGTGCGCGCTGCGTAATCTTTTTTTCTAGCAGCAGATCGTCGCTCATGTCCCCGAGCGTTTCGGGGACTGATTGAGAGAACCGCTGACCGAACGTCGTTAATTCAACGCATTCGCTTCGAATCGCTACTTCAAAAGTCCTTCAGCCTTAAGCGCTTCTTGTACGTGCGGCCTTGCAGCAACGCGAGCGGAATGTGCCAGTACATTCTTGTACTCTGAAAGATCGAGGTTGACGTATTTCGCCCAGCTCGTCACGGTGAACAAATACGCATCGGCGACCGTGAATGTGTCGCCCATCAAATAATCGCGCCCAGCCAGTTTGGCGTCGATATGCGCGTACTTTTTCTTTAGGCTCTCTTGCGCGATTGGCTTGTACGCGTCTGGCGTATCCGGCTTAAAAAGCGGCGAATAGCCTTTGTGTAGTTCGCTCGTGATGAAGTTAAGCATTTCCTGCAAGCGAGCGCGCTCGAAGGTGCCGTTCGCTGGCGCGAGTTTCGACTGCGGTGCGAGATCAGCGATGTATTGCACGATCGCTGGGCCTTCGCTCAAGCGCTCGCCGTTATCGAGCTCAAGCATCGGCACAGCGCCGGTGGGGTTGATCGTATAGTAATCGGTGCCGTCGTCAAGTTTGTGCGTCTTTGTACTGGCGCGAACCAGGTCAAACGGAATGCCTGCTTCACGCAAAACGATGTGGGGCGAGAGCGAGCATGCGCCATTGCTGTAATAGAGTTTCATACGGTGTACTTTCGGAAGGAAGAATCGCGGAGAGCAATGATAATTCGCTGATGAATTTCGAATCATCTTGGCTCTCGCGTCAATGTTCAGTTGCGGGCGAAATTCGCCTACACAAGGTCGCCTGCGGTCCTGAAGACGCGCCGGTGCTTTTGTTTATTCACGGATTCCCGGAGTTTTGGTACGCCTGGGTGGAACAGCTTCGTGAGTTTTCGCGCGACTATCGTTGCTACGCGATCGATCTTCGCGGATTTAATCTGTCATCGCAGCCGCCCGCCGTGAATGCATACAAAGCACCGCTCTTGCTAGACGACTTGCGCGCCGTGATCGATTCGGTAGGCGGCCGCGTCCGCGCGGTGATTGCGCACGATTGGGGCGGCGCGGTGGCATGGGGTTTGGCCGCACAATCGCCGCAGCTCATGGACAAATTCATCGTTGCGAACTCGCCGCATGCCATCACGTTTGCTCATGCGCTAGCGTATGATGCTGCGCAAATTGAGGCGAGTCAGTACATGAACTGGCTGCGCGCGGAGGGCTCGGAAGCGCTCTTGGCTGAGAATGACTTTGCACGCTTAGTCGCGATGGCCTCGCTTAAAACCGAAGAGCAGTTAGCGCGCTATCGGGAATGTTGGTCGCGGGGTTTGAGCGGCGGGGTGAATTTCTACCGCGCGTCACCCTTGCATCCTGACACCGCACAGACGCCGGGGCATGCGAAGACGCTCGCCGCCGCGCTCGATCCCCGCGCATTTCATGTCACGGTTCCCACCCAAATCATTTGGGGCACAGGCGATGCGGCGCTTCGACCAGTGTTGCTCGAAGGCATCGAAACGCACGTGCCGAACGCGAGAATCACCCGCATTGAAGGGGCAAGTCATTGGTTACTCCGCGAGCGCGAAGCGGAGGTGAATCGCATCATTGGCGACTTCATCCGCTAGGCTTGATGAACTTACACCTTCGTACATTTATCCCCTATTGGTGCGGGGTTAGTCCAAATATATAACGTTTATTGATAGTTATTTTGATTGCCACCTAGCCCTTATTAAATATGAACTCAAAGCTTTTTTATGATTAGTCTCAAGCTCGATCAACTGCCCTCGCTCATCGGCCAAGAACTCGCTGTTTCAGACTGGCTGCTCATCACGCAGGCGCGCATCGCGCAGTTCGCAGACGCCACGGGCGATCATCAGTGGATTCATCTCGATGCTGAGCGCTGCGCTCGCGAGTCGCCGTTCAAAACGACGATTGCCCACGGGTTCCTCACGCTATCGCTGGTGCCGTATTTCAAAGGCGCATGTATCGCCTACGAAGGCATCCGCATGGCCGTGAATTACGGCACGAACCGCGTGCGTTTCATGTCGCCGGTGGCGGTGAATTCGCAATTGCGTGCGCGCTTCAAACTCCTCGAATGCGAAGCGATTCAAGGCGGTGTGCAAACCGTGTTTGAAGTCACCATTGAAATTGAAGGGCACGCAAAGCCTGCGTGCGTTGCCGAGCTCGTCACGCGCGCTTACGTGTAGCGCCGGTCAGTATCGAGACGGGCGAAGTGCGTAGGGAAACGCTAAACAAGTCTCTCGCATCCGCCGCGCGCCGAATCGCGGAGGCTTATTCAGCGTTTCCTTAGTGCGAATCGGCCACCCGCGTTTTAGCGATCAATTCGCCTTTTTCTAAGTGTGTCACGTGCTTCGCAGCTTTTACTGCGCCCGGATCATGCGTCACCATGATGATGGTCTTGCCCATTTCATCATTCAATTTGCGAAGCAGATTCAACACATCTTCTGCGCTCTTTTTATCGAGATCACCAGTGGGTTCATCTGCGACGATCAACGTGGGATCAGTAATGATCGCTCGCGCGATTGCAACACGCTGTTGCTGACCGCCTGAAAGCTCGTTCGGGTAATGCGTCATCCGGTCGGAGAGTCCCACCAAGCCCAGCGCGAGCTGCACGCGTTCTTTGCGCTCGCCGCGCGAGAGGTCGGTCAGCATCAGCGGCAATTCAACATTCTCGAACGCGGTCAATACGGGCATCAAGTTGTAAAACTGAAAAATAAAGCCGACATTCTGCGCGCGCCAATCGGCGAGCTCACTTTCACTCAGCTCCGCAATATCAAGCCCCGCTACGCGCAGCAAGCCGCTTGAAGGCTTATCAATGCCCGCGATCAAGTTCAGAAGTGTTGATTTGCCGGAGCCAGACGGCCCCATCAACGCAATGAAATCACCTTCAGGAATGTCGAGCGTGATGTCCATCAAAACGGGGACGTCTTGATCGCCGCGTGTGTAGCTCTTGGTGAGATTTTTGATCTCAACCAGAATTCGCGGATCGCTCATTACTTCTTCGCCGCTTGCACAACGCTCGCGCCATCGGCGAGCTTTTCGCTCGGCTTGAGCACAATTTTGTCGCCGGATTTCACACCCGCAACTTCAACCAAATCGCCAATGTCGCGCCCTTTGGTCACGGCGGTGAGTTTGGCTTTCGCATCAGTTACGACAAACACCGCCACCTTGCCGTCGCGCTCGACCAACGCCTCTTTGCGCGCAACCACGACCGGCTTTCGATCTGCCTCAGTCGGCTTCTGCTTCAAGAACGCCACTTTCGCGCTCATGTCAGGCAACACGCGTTGATCGCGTTCAACGAATGAAACTTTCACCAACACTGTGGCTTTCGCACGATCAACCGTTGGCACGATTCGCGACACCTCGCCAAGCAATCGCACCTCTGGCAACGCATCCAGCGTGATCTCTGCAGGCGCGCCGACCACAATTTTTCCAATCGATGCTTCGGCAACGTCAGACTCCACTTCAAGTGTGGTCATGTCGGCCATCGTCACCACCGCGCCAATCGAGCCCGATGCAGAAGAAAACGGCGTGATGATGTCGCCCACGTTTGCGTTCTTGGTGAGAATCACCCCATCAAACGGTGCGCGGATCAAGGTCTGCTCCACGCTCACGCCCGCCGAGCGCACTTGCGCATCCGCCACGCCAATCGCCGCATTCAAACTCGCCATCGTTGCCCGCGCACGATCAACGCGCGCCTTCGCCGCATCGAGCACAGCCGCACTGACGAACTTCTTTTCGAAAAGCTCTTGCTGCCGCTTGAAATTCGCTTCGGCATCGACGAGTTCCGCATTGCCTTGGGCTAAGTTCGCTCGCGCCGCCTGCGCGCCCGCGCGAGCCTGATCTTTGGTTGCGTTCACATCGAGCGCTTCGATGCGTGCAATCACATCCCCCGCTTTCACTTGCGAGCCCTCTTGCACGCCCAAAAACTCAAGCCGCCCCGTCGCCTTGGTTGATACCGCCGCCTTCTTCGCCGCAACCACACGCCCTGTGGCGTTTAGCAAGGTGAACGCTTGCGTGGGAAACGCGGTGGTGACCGTGCCCAGCTCGACCTCTTGCGGCGCGTTGGCGCGCTTGTTCACGAAAAACCCGGTCGCTGCGGCAATCGCCACTGCAATGGCAATCCATTTGGCTACGCGCTTTTTACGGCGCTTCGCGAGCGCTTGCTGTGGCGCACTCTTGTTGAGTGTGAGTTTCGAGAGATCGGGTTGAGACACGGCGAGCCTGCTGCGCGTGAGAGGGAAGTAGGGATTTTACGGGCGGAAGACGTCTTCGCCTCGCTCACTGGCACGAACTAAATGCCTGCCAACGCGGGGATGAAGCGGCATTCGCCGAACTCGCGTCGCAGTAAAGATGCGACGCGAGTTCGGATACCGCTTCACTTCGGTGCCATCCGAATCGCGCCGTCTAGACGAATCACTTCGCCGTTCAGCATCACGTTGTCAAAAATGTGCATCACCAAGTTTGCGAATTCGGCGGGTTTGCCAAGGCGCGGCGGGAACGGCACCATTTGCCCCAAACTCGCTTGGATTTCCGGCGTCATGCCCATGAGCATCGGCGTTTCAAAAATACCTGGCGCGACGGTCATCACACGAATACCAAACTTGGCAAGTTCGCGTGCCACAGGCAAGGTCATCCCGGCTACGCCCGCTTTCGACGCTGCGTACGCCGCTTGTCCGATTTGACCGTCGAACGCAGCAACAGACGCGGTGTTCACAATCACGCCGCGCTCACCGTCCGCGGTCGCGGGCAGCGCAGACATTGCGGTCGCTGCCTGATTGAGCAGGTTGTACGTTCCGATCAAATTGATCTGCACGGTTTTGGCGAACTTTGCGATGCCGCTCGCGCCCTCGCGCCCCACCACGCGCTCACCGGTGGCCACGCCTGCGCAGTTCACCAGTCCGCGCAACTCGCCAAGTGCTGTCGCAGCAGCGACAACCGCCTTCGCGTCCGCCTCGTTAGTGACATCGCATTTCACAAATAAACCATTAATGTCAGCCGCAAGTTTTTCAACGACTTCCGCTTGAATATCAGCAATCACTACTTTGCCGTTTTTCTTCGCGATGGCCCGCGCAACCCCTGCTCCAAGTCCTGAAGCTCCTCCAGTAATGATGAATACTTTTCCAGCGATTTCCACAGCCGCCTGCCTTTCAAGTTGACGTAAACGTAAAGTTGCTTAGGGCGAATTATGCGGGACTTCCGAATCCTGCTTCACGAGGAGAAACCGCATAATCTCCTGAAATAAACACAGCGAACTTCCTATGGCTAATCCTTTCCTCGTCGCAAAAACGATTGACACCAACACGGATGTCGCAATCCTTCCCAAACTCGCCAATCGCCACGGCCTGATCACGGGCGCGACCGGCACCGGCAAGACAGTGAGCTTGCAAGTGCTCGCCGAAGGCTTTTCGCGTATCGGCGTACCCACATTCATGGCGGACGTGAAAGGCGATCTCACGGGCCTTTCGCAAGCGGGCGGCGGCAACAAGCGCGTTGAAGATCGCGTCGCGCAATTGAAGCTCACGGGGTTTACCAACGAATCGTTTCCCGTGACGTGCTGGGACGTATTCGGCGAGCAAGGTCATCCGCTTCGTGCGACCGTTTCAGAAATGGGCCCGCTCCTTCTCTCGCGCATTTTGAATTTGAATGAAACGCAAAACGGTGTGCTCACCGCCGTGTTCAAAATTGCCGATGACAAAGGATTGTTGTTGCTTGATTTGAAAGACTTGCGCGCGCTCCTCGTGCATGCGGGCGAAAACGCGAAGGAATATCAACTCAAATACGGCAACATCAGCGGCGCATCCATCGGCGCGATTCAGCGCGGCATCTTGACCATTGAATCGCAAGGCGGCGAGAAATTCTTCGGCGAGCCCGCGCTCAATCTTGATGATTTAATGCAAACGGTCGATGGCAAAGGCGTCGTCAATATTCTCGCGGCCGACAAACTGCTCTCGAACCCGCGCATCTACGCAACGTTTCTTTTGTGGCTTCTCTCTGAGCTGTTTGAGTCATTGCCCGAGGTGGGCGATCCTGACAAACCCAAGCTCGCGTTCTTTTTCGACGAAGCGCATCTCCTGTTTAGTGAAGCGCCGCCGGAGCTACGCACGCGGATCGAGCAAGTTGTTCGGCTCGTGCGCTCAAAAGGCGTTGGCGTGTATTTCGTTACGCAGAATCCGCTTGACGTGCCCGATGTCGTGCTCGGTCAACTCGGTAACCGCATTCAACATGCGCTTCGCGCCTATACGCCGCGCGATGCAGAGGCTGTGAAAACAGCCGCCGCGACCTTCCGACCGAATCCAAAAATCGACACCGAAAAAACGATCACCGAACTTGCCACCGGCGAAGCGCTAGTCTCTTTCCTCGACGAAAAAGGCCGCCCGAATCCAGTGGAGCGCGCGTGGATCATCCCGCCCTCGTCGCGCATCGGCCCTGTCACCGCACCCGAGCGCGATGAACTCAGAAAACAGTCGCTCGTGAGCGGTGTTTATGATGAAACAGTGGATCGCGAAAGCGCCTATGAAGTGCTCACCGGGCGCGTGAACAACAAGATGCCCGAAGCAGCCGGAGAGGCAGCGACCGACGCAGCGACTAGCGCAAGCGACGGCGCGGTCGAAGCCGCGAAAGAAGAAGCGGGCTTCTTCGGCAAACTCGGTGGACTACTTGGCGGCGGCGAACCCGAACGCGGCCCGCGGGGCGGCACGATACGGAAACGCGAAGGCGCAGGTGAAGCACTCATGAAGTCCGCTGCGCGCGCGATTGGTAGTGAGGTTGGCCGGCGCGTTATTCGCGGAGTGCTGGGGTCGATATTGGGGGGGAGGCGGTAGGGAGGACGCGCGCCGTTGCTATGGCCGAATGTATGTACCGCGCGAAGCAGGAAGCAATCTTGGTTGGCGCACTTTTGTAAAGTTGGGGTTGTGACTGTTGTACTGAACACTTCAGGTGGCGCAAACGAAGCTCTCGGAAGGTTAAGAAGTGAACTCATTTGATGCTCTTCCGAAATCTGCGAATATCCCTCCATTGACAATGAATGTAGAGGGGCTCAAGCGCCATTCGTTACTCCTTGTGATGTTCGTTCCTGAGCCTGCGGTTTCGCTAAAGGAAGTCAGACTTCGGAGCTGGCTCCTTCATACGCTCGCGTCAGCAGCAAGGCAGTACATAAGAGCGAGAGAACTCGTGCAACTTCAAGAACAAGCCCACCAAGTTGCGGATGGTGGAGCTGTCTTGTACCTGCTCGACGTTTCAGAACAGCTTGAAGGCTGTGTCATGGCTCTCAATCGGGTTCTCTCAGCTTTAGGACGAATGCAATCATCAGACCCTCAAGCGAAAAACGGAAGTCTCGACGATGCATTTGAGAGGCTCAAGGGACTGCGTAATCAGTTTGAGCACATGCACTCCCAGATTGTGCCTGGGGAAACCGGCAATGGGCCGATTTCTATAGTCTTTAGCGGTGAAGGTAAGTGGATACGGTTTCGAGACAAGCGAGTGGAAACATCCAAACTCTGCCACCTACTTCATGCGGCCTTTCTTCAGGTATGCGCTTTGTACCCCTCATTTGACTCAAAGTCGCTCCCGGAGCCAGGTGGTCCACCAAAACTCACTATTTCAGCGACGATTGAAGTAATTTCGGGCAACCACGCAGAGTCCGAAGCCAGCAATTCCTCAGGTGACGCCTAACGCCTCGCGCATGGAGTCCCCGAAAGGTTCGGAGGCAAGCGATAGGTCTTGCAAAACCGGATTGGGCGCACCCATTCACCCGGCAGCTAGGAGGAGCTCTACTACGAGGGCTCTATTGTGGCCCTTGTCATCAAGGGCTCTGCCTGAGTGCGTTGCTAATCGCAATATGCAGCAGACAACGAATCGCTGTCGGGCGGGCGGGGTGGGCGCCCCCTACCCACCACCAGCGTGAACACATGGTTTTTAGGTGTTCCACGCTTCGAAAGTCCGGGGCTGGACTCATTTGGACGAAAAAGGCGCGCACGCGCAAATGTCAACTCGCTACTAAAATTGAAGAATGCGCCCCTCCGAAGCTCTGAACACTCATCGGGATGAGATCCGCGAAATCGCCTTACGTCATCGCGTGACGAACGTTCGCGTGTTTGGCTCTGTGCTGCACGGGGAAGATACGGACGACAGCGATTTGGATTTGTTGGTTGAGCCCACGAACGAAACCACCATGATGGACATTGCGCGCTTGCAGTTGGAGGTGGCGCGGATGCTTCACGTCACAGTCGATGTCCTCACGCCGCGTGCGCTCCCAGATAAATTCCGTGAACAGGTGATTCGCGAAGCGCGCAAAGTCTGAACACACTTGTGGGCAGGCGGTGCCGCCCCTGCACGGCTAGAACGGCAGATCGCCGTCACTAATTGGTGTCTGCTTTTGCCTTTCCAACTCAGTCACATACAGTGCATTCGCGTCCTCAATAAAACAAGAGGCAAAAGCCACAAACTCGGACCATTGCCGACCGCGTGGGTGTTCCTTGTCTAACCATTCACGGATTTTGAACTGATCCGACTCGTTGGCCTCACCACCAGAGAACTGCCACAAGACTTCGACGGCAAGGTGAAACAGCTCGTGCGAGTCCGATCTATAAATCAGTACGCGGTCCAGTGCAGTCTGGAGCACCTCAATTGCCCAGGCTCTGACAGCTGCATGATCTCTACTGAGCACAGCATCGATGTCCTTGCCGCAGATCACACCAAACGATATCTCTGAGTCCTCAGCAAGGGAGAAAGCTGAGTCTTCCATGCTTCCGAGTGTAGTTGTGATGAAGCACTTCCGCGCGTTCGCAGTACGCCCTGCGACACTAGCGATGGAAACATGATTTGCATCGCCAAAATAGGCAGATATCTATCGAAGGTGACTGAACGGACGCCGAGTAGGGTGGGCAGCCCCTGCCCACCATCTGCCTCAACGCACCCACATTGGTGGGCACGGGGTGCCCGCCCTAAGACTCCCTCTTCCAACTCGCCAGCAACTTAGGCGCGTTCGCCATCGCCGCTGCGGAATAGCTGCGTAACTGGTTGAGCACAGCGATTTTTTCGGTATCTGTGGGTGGGATAGAGGCGACAGCTTTGCCGAAGCCGTCTAGGCGGCTTTCGTGCATCCATTTGCGCAGCGTTTTGTCTTGCCCCCAGCGCATTTGGTTTTGCATGTTGGCGAGCGTTGATTCGACGAAGCCAACGATTTCTTTCGGGAAGGGGACGTTGCCGCAGAGCGCGTTCTTTTGCGCGTCGCCCTCGTAGTGCGCTTCAACGTACGCAATAATTGCGGCGCTAAAGCTGATGAGTGGGGCGCGCACGAGTTGCAGCGTGATTTTGTTCTCTTCAAAAATCGGCAGCATCGGTCGCGGTTCGACTGCCGAGGCAGTGCAATCGATGTAGAGCGTATCGGCGGGCATCGCTTCGCGCCCGGCTCCGAGCACCAGCGCGTCACGCTCAATCGCTCTCACGCGCCCCATGCGAATCACGTGGTTGATTTGCCGCAGCAATTCCACTTCGCCTTCGGAAATCGTTGCGTAATGAAACATGCGCGGCGTTTTGCTGCGATCAATGCGAAGCATTTGGCCGCTGGCTTCCATGCGCAGGAAGAGATCATCAATGTCGCTGGCTTCGGCGAGCGCTTTCATCTGCATCGCTTGGCCGCCAATGGCTGCGTGAAAAAACTCCTCGCCTGGCTGCGTGGTCGCGCGATCGACGAGCCACGAATCGCGCGGCATCACCCACGAGATTCGATCCGCAGGAACACCGTTCGTGAGCAGCCAAACGCCAGCGTCCATCGCTGTTTTTCCGGCGCCCAGAATGCAGTAGCGGCTCGGCGGTACATCGGCCTTCGCCCAGCGCTGGGTGAGGCCGGTCGGCGTGACTCGCTCAACACCATCCGCGATGGCGAACGCGGGGCGCTGCGTGGCCGGAATGCTCGGGCCAAAGTAGTTGGCATCAACCAATTTCTTGCGCACATGAACTTGGGTTTTCTCGCCCGTGAGGAGCGATGTGATGCCATCGGCCTGCGAGTATTCGCTCATCGGGCGATAGGTAACGCGCGCTGTTGGCAGCAGCGATTCGTGCATCACTTTCTGAAAGTAGCCGAGCACTTCCGCGCCGCTCGCCAACTCATAGTAGCCCGCGTTCGGACCTGTGGTGTCTTTGCGAAGCGTGCCGAGCGGCAGCGAATTCACGCCGTAAAACGCGGAGGGCTGATGCAGCGCTACGAAGGGATAGGCGTCATTCCAATGACCGCCCGGCTGCGCGCGCCGATCCACGATGGTGATGTGCGCGTCAGATTCTCGGACCAGCGTATCTGCGAAGGCAAGCGCCGCCGCGCCCGCGCCAACGATGAGGTAATCGGTTTCAATCTGAGGCATGGCGCGATCCGCGAGTCGATGAACGACTCATGCTAGCGGGAGCGCCGCGTTCAGCGGGCAAGGCGAACGCACAATCAGCAAAAAATCTAAGCACCAGAAAATAAGCTAAGAGCCCGATTTAATTTCGGCTAGCCACATTCAATAAGTATTATCCATTTAATAAATAAATGAGCTCTAGCCCAATAATAATTTGGGCTAGAGCTATATTTTATACGCTATTGCACTGCGCAAAACACGATGCCTTCATCAGCCCAGCCTAGGCGGTTGATCATCTCTTGATGCTGCGTCAAGGATGTACTGAAGCGATGATTCGCGTCGTCATTGAAGCGCGGCGGGCCACGGAATGCGCGATATACCGGAATTGTTTGCGATGGGCATGTTCCGTTTGCGAGCGTTTCGATGGTGTAGCCCTCAACGCCTTCGAGGAAGGGCTTTGCACGAAGCGCTTCATTCTTGGTATTCAGCGAAGTCAACAGGCGCTGCTCATTGGCGAGCGAGGTGTAGAAATGTGTGCCTCGCAGCCCCGCGCGCGCCGCGTTCGCGAAGAAGAATCGTTCGAAAGGCAGCGCACCATCGCTCTGTTGCGAGAAGATTTTGAAGTCTTGCCCCGTGCGACGCCATTCGGGACGACCATCCAGAATCTGCTTATCGATGGCGCGACCGGTCATGAAGTAATAGTCGAGATCGGGGTTGTAAAACTCAGTCACTGTTGCGGTAGCGCTTTGGCCCACTTCGAGCACATCAACTGCTAGCGCATCGGTGGATGCGAAGCAGCTAAATCCGAGCGAATTACGAACGTAAATCGGCAAGCGGCCAGCTGCAAGTAGGGCGCGCGTCGCCTGCACGCGCATGGTGCGCGAATCCACAAACGTCGACGGGAACACGTTGTTACCAATCCAGACTTGGGACGCGCTGGTGAAGCCGCTTCCGCGCAAGATGAGGGTTGTGTTTTGGGTTTCATCGCCTACGAACGAGGGCGAGACACTACCGAGCACGAGAGGTTCGCTGATGGAATTGAAGTTCGCTACGAACTCCGGCACATTTGAGCCCACGCTAATGTTTTGGGTAAGTGACGTGCCGGAAAGCGTTCCGGTCCAGCCAGTGAATACGCCAACGTTGTTGCTAGAAAGGGTGACGGTGAGCGGCGATCCTGTGCGCAGCCACTGCGACGAATCGGAAAGCGTTACCCCGCCCGCACAGCTCGGATCCACTGCGCGGAAAGGCCGCACTTCGCGAAACACCCGGAGCGCCGCGCGGCGCACGCCACTTGCTGGCATATCGATCGTGCCAGCGGCCGGGTCGTCAAACCCCTCATTACCGTCGGCACCGTAGCGAATTGATGTACCCACAGTTTGCGAGGGCGTAAGTTCGAATTTCCAGGTGCCGGGTGTCGTGCGCGCGAGTCGCGGCGCGGTTTGATTAGCAGCGCTCCCGCCCGGTGGCGTAACGCGAACAGAAACGCTATCTTCCGTTCCAGCACCGATGATGTCGAGCGCGATGGCGGCCCCGCTATGAAAGTTCGCACCCAAGGTTTGAAGCGGCGTGTTGCCAGTGATATCGAGGGTTACGTTGCGGCGAACACCGGGGCCACCGCTGGAAGCAAACGCGCTGTCCCAAATAAAGAAATGTTCGAAGCCACTCGCGGGTTGCGCGCCCAGCGTGAACCTTGAAAACTGAGGATAGAGCGACTGCGTGCCTGGCCACGGCGCGCGCTGCGGTGTAAAGCTCACGCTCCCGCCCGTTTGCTGCGCGGGTGTGGTTTGCACATCAATGAGGCGCACGAAGTTTGCCGTGATCACCGTGTCCGACGGTGCATCGGTTGGCTGCCCGAGCCCGCCATCTCCTGCGCGCACTTGCCAGGTCAGCTGCGATGAAGGCGTTGTTGCACGATCATGGCTCCAACGACCGAAGGCATGGCGGAAACCGCCTGTAGATTGCAGGCCATCCTCCACCCAAATTCGCTGCACCGATCCAATTGGCCAGTTAAATGTGGCAGGTGTCGTCGTTGATACGCCATTGACCACGACGCGAAGGCCGCTCGGATTGGTGTGAATCGTTGTGGTCGTTGGCGTTCTACCGTAGAGCCTGAAAAGCGCATCAAGGTCACCTGGCGAATAGGTGGAAAGCGGCGTCAACAACATTCCAGGCGGCTTCGTTTCAAGCGCGAAACGATTCTCACTTGACGCGGAAAAGCCCGTGCGCGTGTAATGCATGATCGACGCATAGTCATAGCCGCTCAACGTTCGTGCGCCAAAAATCGGCTGGCTGTTGCTACGCGAACCCGGCTCCATTTTGTCGAGTCGGAAATCGATGAAGGCATTCGCGCTCGCGTCTTGTTGCGAATGCCAAAGGCCCATCGCATGGCCCATCTCGTGTACGATGGTCGATGTTGAACAGATTGGATCGCCCGTAATCTCTTGGCGTCCGCCGCGCCGACCTACGAAACTCGCGCACGCGCCACGCCCCACCGTGGCTAAGTTGAAGTCAACATAGTCAACTTCCGTTGTGCGCGGAATCCAGCGTAGCACGCCAGCGAGTACGCGATTGACTTCATCAATCGCCGGTTGCACGCCGGAAACATTGGTGGTGATGACGTAGGGCACTTGCACCACGCCTGATGCATCGCGCAAATTCCAAAGATTCGTCGCGGAGGCGATGGTGAGCGCTTTTTGCATGCGAGCGGATTCACGCTCGCCCTGCTCCATAAGACGCGTCCATTCGCGCACTTCTGCAATCGGGCCAATCTTGATATCGCCTTCGGTGACAGCATAGCCTTCCACCTCGAAATATTTCACCCACTGACCGCGCCAGAAAGCGCGATGTGCTTCTTGCGCTGTGCTCAACGAAGAGGCCAGAATCGCGAAGCCGACCACCGACAAAACACTTAACCGCATCACTACGCTCCACGAAATTGTTTGCTGTGAGCGGAAAAGGATATCCGTAAATACGTGCGTGTCAACGTCATTCGTCGCAATCGTGCTAGCTACTCGCCCCATTGCATCTGCCTACAGCGCAATAGCGGCCTAAATGAAAAACGCCGACGCGAGGTCGGCGTTTTTTCCACAAGAAGCCAGCGATGCTAAGCCAACGCCGCCTCAGTTTCCATCAACGGCTTCAGCCCTGCACGCGCAGTGATCGCGCAGCTCTCGATTTCTGGCAACAGCTTCGCAAAGTAGAAGCGTGCGGTTTGCAGTTTCGCTTTGTAGAAGTCATCACCCGAGTTTTGTTTTTCGAGCGCAATCTTCGCCATCTTCGCGAACCAGAAGGCGAACACGGTGTGACCAGCAACGCGCATGTAGTCCACGGCGGCGGCACCCACGAGTTCGGGGTGCGACATCGCATCTTTGCCGATTTCAAAGGTGAGCGTTGACCAGAGTTCCGCGGCTTTGAGCATCGGGCCGATGAACTCTTGCATCGCCTCGTTGCCTTCGCATTCTTCGGCGAGCGCTTCGAGTTGTGCGCCGAGCTTCTTAAGCGTCGCGCCCTGATTGCCGAGTACTTTGCGGCCCAAGAGATCGAGCGACTGAATGGTGTTCGTGCCTTCGTAAATCATGTTGATGCGGGCATCGCGAACGTATTGCTCCATGCCCCATTCGGCGATGAAGCCGTGGCCACCAAACACTTGCATGCAGTGTGAGGTCGCGATCCAGCAGTTGTCGGTGATGAACGCTTTGACGATCGGCGTTAAGAGCGCGACGAATTCTTCCGCCTCTTTACGAACCGCTTCGTCCGGATGATTCAAATACGTATCGATCAGCGACGCGCAGTAGATCGATAAAACGCGTCCGCCTTCCGCGTACGCCTTGGCGGTCATCAGCATCTTGCGAACATCAGGATGCACGATGATCGGATCAGCGGGCTTGTCAGGCGCTTTGGGTCCAGCGAGCGAACGCATTTGCACGCGATCTTTTGCGTACGCGAGCGCATTCTGGAATGCGACTTCGGTGAGCCCAAGCGACTGCATGCCCACGCCGATGCGCGCAGCGTTCATCATGACGAACATCGCCTGCAAACCACGGTTCGGTTGACCGACGAGCCAGCCCTTCGCACCATCGAGCGCGATTTGCGCCGTGGCATTCGCGTGAATGCCCATCTTGTGTTCAAGACCGGTGCAGAAAATTTTGTTTCGCTCGCCAAGTGAGCCGTCGGCGTTCACGAGGAACTTTGGCACGACGAAGAGCGAGATGCCTTTCGATCCTTGTGGCGCATCAGGCAGACGCGCGAGCACTAGGTGAATGATGTTCTCAGCGAGATCGTGTTCGCCGGAGCTAATGAAAATCTTGTTGCCGGTGATCGTGAACGAGCCGTCTGCGTTGGTTTCGGCCTTCGTGCGAAGCATGCCGAGATCGGTGCCGCAATGCGGCTCGGTCAAGCACATCGTGCCAGTCCACTCACCGCTTGTAATCTTTGGCAAGTAAGTTGCCTTCTGCTCGGGCGTTCCGTGCGCGTGTAAGCATTCGTACGCGCCGTGCGTGAGCCCTGGGTACATCGTCCACGCTTGGTTGCCGCTATTCAACATTTCGTAGAACGCTTGGTTCACAGTGAGCGGCAAACCTTGACCGCCGTACTCTGGGTCGCAGGAAAGCGCTGCCCAGCCGCCGTCGATGTATTGCTTGTACGCTTCTTTAAAGCCAGTCGGCGCTTTCACCGTGAAATTGGTTTTGTCGTGCGTACAGCCTTCTCGGTCTCCAGATTGGTTGATCGGGAAGATCACTTCGCTTGCAAATTTGCCGCCCTCTTCGAGCACGGCCATCACCGTGTCGATATCGGTCTCAGCGTGCGTTGGCAGGGATTTGAACGTGCTCCCCACATCAAGCAGTTCATCCATCACGAAGCGCAAATCGCGCAGCGGGGGTGTATAGGTCGGCATAACTTCGCTCCTTCACAGCTATTCTCAAACGAGTGTTTGAATTGTGACGGACGAAATTTGTGAAAGTGCGTATGAAACCCCGTTTTCGCAGAGTGTAGAGACTTCACTCTACACCTAGCGCAACAGTCGCTCGGTAAACAAAATAGCGCTGTAATGTAAAGAGTATCTGAGCGTTTGCCCAGTTCGCATGCGGGCTAGCGTTCTGTTTTTGTACGATCCACTTACTACGTAATCTTGTTCTAGTCCCAATTAAATATGAGCTGCCGGACTTTGGTTAATTGCAGTTCAATGCTGTTCCGGGCTTGGCTGAGGGAGCTTGCTACAGCCCCCATGCCTGCTCTCAATCCCGCGCCGCGAGACGCGCTTCACGCTCAAGCGCCGTAGCGCACTTGTGGCCCCGGCCGCGCGCCGAAGCGATCCGCACCCCACTGATAGGCGTGGGTGAAATCGTCAGTGGCGGCGACGCATTCGTTCGCACGCTGATCGTCTCGCAATGCAAAGGTGTCGAAGCCAGAGCGCGTGAGCAGATAAATCTGGTCTTGCTGGATGTCACCCACCGCGCGAAGCTCTCCTCGCCAGCCGTAGCGGCTGCGCAGCGCATGTGCGAGCGAATAGCCACGCCCATCGGTGAACACCGGGAAATCAATCGCGATCAAGCGGAGTTTGTCGAGATCGTTTGCAATCAGCTCAAGACTATCCGAAGGCGACAGCAACACGCCGAGCGCTTTCGCGTGGTTCTTCCATGTGCCTGCGAATTCGCGAAACTCGGTGAGCGGAAGGATGACGCACGCGCCCGCGGGGATCGCATGAGCATCGCCTGCGTAGGTGATCCAAGGATCGCCGGTGCGCTCGCCAGAGTGATCAATTAGCTTCGGCATATACGTTCTCCTTGAATGGCTCAATTCCAGTACGCGCAACAACATCAACGAAGCGTTCATCTTCGCGTTCGCGCAAACCTAAATACGTTTGAATCAATTTCTCAACCACATCCGGTACGTCCGCACGCGCGAATGAGGGTCCGATAATCTTTCCGATTCGCGCAGTGTCGTTGCCGTTGATGGCGATGCTTTGCGCACCACCAATCGTGACTTGGTACCACTCTTCACCGTTTTTATCGACACCCAAAATGCCGATATGACCGACGTGATGGTGTCCGCAAGCGTTGATGCAACCTGAGATGTTCAGATCAAGCTCGCCGATATCGAACTGGTAGTCCAGCGATTCAAAGCGATCATGAATCGCTTCAGCCACCGGGATGCTGACCGCGTTTGCGAGCGAACAGAAGTCTCCGCCCGGGCAAGCAATGATGTTGCCGATCAAGCCGATATTCGCGCTGGCAAACCCAAGCGCTTTCAACTCGCGCCAGAGCTCAGGCAACTCGCGCTTCTCGACATCGGCGAACACTAGATTCTGTTCGTGCGTAACGCGCAATTCACCTTGCGAGAACCGATCGGCAAGCAGTGCGATTGCATCCATTTCATCGGCGGTTGCGTCGCCCGGAGGCACGCCTTTGCGCTTAAGCGAAAGCGTCACCGCTGCGTAACCAGCAACGCGATGTGCATGCGTGTTGCGCTTGAGCCAGCGAGCGAATTCGCTATTGCTTGCAGAGAGCGTCACAACGCCTGCGTCGTCCTCGGGGAGCGTTGCGTAGGTGGCTTGGGTGAAGCGCGCGCTGATCGCTTCAACCGTTTCGCGGGTGAGGCGCGTAGGGCCGCTCTTCGTGCGCGCGAACTCGTCCTCAATGCGCTGGGTAAATTCAGCGACGCCGGTTTCTTTCACCGTAATCTTGATGCGTGCCTTGTACTTATTGTCGCGTCGCCCAGTAAGGTTGTAGACGCGCAAAATAGCTTCGAGGTAAGTGATCAAATCTTGCCACGGCAAAAACTCGCGCACCACGACGCCCACAATTGGCGTACGCCCCAAACCACCGCCGACCGCCACTCTGAAACCTATGCTTCCTACTTGGTCGGTCAGTGCGGTTAATCCAATGTCGTGAACGAGCGTTGCTGCACGATCCGCGCGCGCTCCGTTGATCGCGATTTTGAATTTGCGCGGTAGGTGTGCGAATTCTGGATGGATCGTGCTCCATTGCCGAATGATCTCCGCCCACGCGAGCGGATTCACCACCTCGTCAGGCGCGATACCCGCGAACTGATCCGTTGTTGTGTTGCGAATGCAGTTACCGCTGGTTTGGATCGCGTGCATTTGCACGCTCGCCAAATCCGCCAAAATGTCTGGCACTCGGTCTAGTGCGGGCCAGTTGTATTGAATGTTTTGGCGCGTCGTGAAATGTCCGTAGCCACGGTCATACGTGCGCGCGATCTGCGCAAACATTCGCAGTTGTCGCGTGTCAATGAGACCGTACGGAATGGCAACACGCAACATCGGTGCATGCTTTTGCACGTAGAGGCCGTTCTGCAGGCGCAGTGGGCGGAACTCATCTTCACTAAGCTTGCCGGCGAGGTAGCGCTCGGTTTGCCCGCGGAATTGAGCGACGCGCTGATCGACGATCGATTGGTCGAATTCGGTGTATCGGTACATACGACAATTGTGAAATCGCACGTCCAGCGAACATCATTTCCTTTTGGAATAACTTTATCTCTAAAGTCGTGTATTTCATCGGTCAAATGCCGAACACAAGTACATATCGAGCGCTTGCCTCGGGAAACGCTGAACAAGTCTCTCGCGTTCGTCGCATCGACCGGCTTTGGCGATCTGAAAGCCCAAAATTCTTCAACATAGCCCCGCGATGTCTCAGAATTTTGAGCGTCCAGCTCATCCCAATGCGCCTCGCGCCGAATCGCAGGACTCGTTCAGCGTTTCCCTAAAAAAGATTCGCCTGGCGCGGCGTTGCATCGCCTGCCTCATTCGCCGTGGTGGACCGCTTCACAGGCGCAACAAACTTCGAAACATCCAGATCAACGAGTGAGCCGGTACGCATTCCCAATCGCGCGCACGTGCTACGGAACCGCTGCCGAATGAGATCGGCATAGATTCCACTGCCCCGCATTCGCTCACCAAACGCACTCACGTTCTCACGGCCATGTTTCATGTCGCGAATCCGCGCCATGACCCGCTCCGCGCGATCAGGAAAATGCTGCGCAAGCCAATCTTTGAACAAATCCTTTATTTCGTAGGGCAAACGAATAATGGTGTAACTCGCGGCGGGTGTTCCAGCGTCTCGCGCGCCTTCAAGCACGCGCTCGATGTATTCATCATTAATGAACGGAATGATCGGAGCGACAAGCACGCAGGTGGGCACACCCGCTCGTGCCAGCTCGCCTAGCGCGCGTAAACGATTGGCGGGCGCGCTCGCGCGTGGCTCGAGAATTCTCGTGAGCTCATTGTCGAGCTGGGAGATTGACACGAAAACCGTCACCAAGTTTTTTGCGGCAAACTGCTCAAGCAAATCCAGATCGCGCAGGACCAACGCGTTTTTGGTCACAATCGTTAACGGATGATTGGCTTCGAGCAGCACTTCAAGACACGCACGAGTGATTCTTTCTTCGCGCTCGATGGGCTGATAGGGGTCCGTATTCGCGCCAAAGTTAATCGCTGAGGGGACATAAGTTCGCCGGGAAATCTCTTTACGTAGGAGCTCAGGCGCGTTGCGCTTAGCGAATAACTGAGTCTCAAAATCAATCCCAGGCGAGAGATTCACATAGGAATGCGAGGGCCGTGCGTAGCAATAGATGCAGCCATGCTCACAGCCGCGGTAAGGATTGACCGATTGGTCAAAACGGATGTCGGGAGAATCGTTACGCGAGATGATCGAGCGGGCTTGCTCGATACGCACGATGGTTTTGGGTTTGACTGAAGCGCGCTCCATTGCCTCAATTTCACTCCAACCATCGTCCACTTTTTCGACCGCGCTCGATTCGAAGCGACCGGCCATATTGAGCGTGGCGCCTCGGCCTTTGTGAACCTGCGCTTTGGGTTTTGCAGAACGAGAGGACACAGGCGAAACGTGGAAGAAGCAAAGCCACAAAATACTGTATTTTTAGCCAGTTTTCAAGTAACAACTCGCCCGCCCCTTGGCGCTCGCGGCGAGCTTAAGGAAACGATGACCAAGTCTCGCGGCGTAGGTGGGATCGCTGAGCCACGGCTAGGCATCGTCGCGCTTGGGTAATCTGAAACCCCAAAATGCTTCAACTTAGCCCCGCGCTGCCGCAGAATCTTGGACTTCAAGCGTCTCCGACCCCACTGCACGCTGCATCACGCAGACGTATTCGCCGTTTCCTTGACTGCGCCGCATGGCGTGGCACAAGTGGGGGGCGTAGCGGGCTCAGCCAGTCTAGCGAGCGGAACAAGACCGCAAATTACTAAGGCTAGCGCTAATTTCGTTTGGGCTACGCGAGAATATGTTTATATAACAATAGCTTACAAATTTTAGCCCTAGCCCAAACAAGAAGGGATTAGGGCGCATTTGCTATATTAGATTTGATTGTTCGCAGGGAGACCAAGTACGCGATTCGGGCTCGACGCATCGCGCTCGGGGTACGGCGTTTTATCGGGTGTCTATGCTTCTCTTTGCTGAATCGATACGATGACCGCGAAGTGCGCTAGAGTCGCGTCATTTATGGAGGCTTTCACATGATCACGAAACATCGCTTGTCTTTAGTCGCGCTTTGCGCGTTGATCCCGGCGTTTGCCGCGCTGCAGGGATGCGATTCGAACCCGAGCACTGCATCGGCAACGCAAACCGCGTCCAGCCCGCCAGCTGAGCACTGCTTTGTGACCGGCAGCAACCTGCGTCAGCGCGAATGCCGAAACCCCGACGTGCGTTCACTTTCGCGAGAAGACGCCGAGCGCATTCAATCGCAGTCGATGATTATTCCGGTGCCGAAAAACTAGAGAAGCGCTCAGGATGCCCGCGTGATGAAGCGCGGCGGATTGCAATGCGCTGGAATCCCGAACTTCTGAGGCATAGCGGGGCTACGCCGAAGTGTTTTGGGATTTCAGATCGCCCAAGCCCGACCGGGCGATGCTCGCGTGCGACTTGTTTCGCATTTCCTTAGACGTCCATAGCGGAGGCGGCTCGAGGAAAGCGCCGCGCACCCCTAAGTGACGCACTAAGTGCGATCGCGCATCAATGTCGATTTGCCAAACAAGCTCTCGATCAGATCAACGGCTAATTCAGCCGTTTGATTTCGACGGTCAAGCGCGGGGTTGAGCTCCATCACGTCGAGCGATGCAAGACGTCCGGTATCAGCAATCATCTCCATGCAGAGCTGTGCCTCGCGATAACTTGGTCCCCCACGGACGGTGGTGCCCACGCCGGGGGCAATTTCGGGATCCAAGAAATCGACATCAAAACTCACGTGTAGGTGAGTGTTATCGTCAAGATCGTGAAGCGCGTCCTGCATCACGGTTCTCATGCCCATTTCATCGATTGAGCGCATATCGAACACATCTAATCCCTGTTCATTGACGAATCGCTTTTCGTCTTCATCAACGCTGCGAATGCCGATTTGCGTAATTTCAGCAGGCAGAATCGCAGGCGCTGGGTTCGCCAAGTTAACGAGAGCCGGTGCACCAAATCCACACAGGGTTGCAACGGGCATACCGTGAATATTGCCGGAGGGCGTAATTTTGCTCGTGTTGAAATCTGCATGGGCATCCAACCAGAGCACTCGTAAATTTTTCTTCAACTCGCGGCAATGCGCAGCGATTGCGGTAATTGAGCCGATCGCGAGGCAGTGGTCACCGCCAAGCAGCATCGGGAATTCACCTGCGCGCAGAGAGTGGCGAACAGCGTCCCGTACTGCGGTGTTCCAGGCCAATACTTCAGGGAGGTGGCGATATCCGTCAACAGGTGGCGACCAAGGGTTCGGAGGCCCCATTAGATTGCCGTCGTCATTTACGGTAAGTCCTCTCGAAGCCAACGCTGCGGCTAGACCCGCAACACGCAATGCTTCCGGACCCATTGAGGCCCCACGTGAACCCGCACCGATGTCGGTGGGGGCGCCAATTAGTCGAATGGGTGGATGTTTAGTCATGCATCCAGATTCTAGGGAGTCCGGAGGCGTGCGACGAATATTCGTCGCGGTTGGAGTCTGCGCGGCAGAAGCAACTGTCGCGAAAGCGATGAGCGCAGAGTGAGTTTTTGCGCAATTTCGAGTGTCGTAGCCTTTGCTACGGCAAGCGAAATTGCGTGGGAAGGCGCCGGATGATCATCGCTCGCAGTACGGTTTCTTCTGCCGCGCAGATTCCTAGGCTCTGAACTGCTGCGACGCGAAGCTCGCCGCCGTGGCGCCAGGCCCAAGCGCAAGCGTGCCAGTCATGCTCATCGGCGCAAGCGAGAGGGTGACTTGGTGGCGACTGCAGGCGCTGCGCAACGAGTGATACGCCGTTAAACGTTCAACGGTGTCGAGCTTGCCGGCGTGGCTCACCGCAACAAACGGCGTTGACAACGCACCGCGCGTCACCAGCGATTCGATTTGACTAAAAACGCCACCAGTGGCGGCTACGTGCCCGCGAACGGCCCTGATTCTTTGCAACCTATCGCCATTTACATGAACCACGGGTTTTAGTCCGAGTGCTCCAGCAAAAGTTAGCTTCCAGGCTGGAATTGCTTGCTGTTCGAGCGTTCGCGCGCCATTTGCCGCAACTGCGAGGTCATTTGGCACGATCAGCGTGTGGACGTTGCTTCGAAAGCTGTTCAGTGTGACGGCAATGTTTGCAGCCAACATACCGCGCTCTCGCAGTCTGACCGCGTGCGAGACGAGCACGCCCACACCGCCAAGCACGTTCATGGAGTCGATCACCCACGCGGTTACGGAGGACTGCTGCCCAAGGGTCCGACGCACTTTGTTGTGGATGAGAACGAGCGATTGAGTCGCCGAGAGTGCGTTGACGAAATGCTTACTTCGGCGCGCGGAACTACACAAATGGAGCACCGCTTCCGTGCCGGACAACATGAATCGCTGCATATGGTCACGCATCGCTACAGAAGAGTGCGGAAGGCTGACGGCCGCACGGTCGGCATCGCGATGGATTTTGTCCGCCAGGACGGAGGCGCGATCGCTGCCAGGAATGTCAACAAACTCCTCATTCCGGAAGCGCACAATTCTCGGCATAACGGCGACCGCATTAAAGTCAAGCCAAGCCCTGGGAAGATCGCAAGCCGCGTCCACCACCAACAGCGTACGAATGGCTTCGCGCGATAGCGGCGGCAACATTGCCGCAACGCTCAGTTTGGGTGCTTCGCGATGCTTTGCGAGGTATTCGACCGCAAGACTGGTGTTGACGTCGAGCGCATCTTCGTAGCCCGGCGGCTGGTATGAAACATCAAACATCGCGCCCGCATGCCTCCCTCGATCCACCACAAGCGCGGCGCAAAGCGTCTGTACAGAACATTCCTAGACTCCACCACAAATCTTCAAAGCCGTAGCAGTCTAGCCGAGTTATTCGCGTTTTGAACCGGCGATTTTTCCGGAAACCAGCGCCGCCGCAGTGTGTGTCAAATGGGTAACAACCGCCCTACCCTGACGCAGACCGATACGCCCTCGCCCCTGCCTTGGGCTAGCGCGCAAGCAACGAGGCGAAACGAGGGAAATCTACGTTACCGCCCGAGAGCGTTACCGCCACGCGCTGCCCGCGAAAATGAGCCGAGTTTGCCATCAAACTCGCCAAAGCGCAGGCACCAGACGGTTCAATCACCAGTTTAAGTCGTTCAAACGCGAAACGAATCGCTTCAATCACCTCTGCGTCAGTCGCCGTGAGTACGCCCGCAACGTGCGCGCGGATCACTTCAAACGGCGCTTTTCCAAGGGATTGCGTCTGCTGCCCGTCACAAATGGTTGTGGGCACATCAATCGAGACGATTTCGCCTTTCGCGAGTGATTGCTGGCCATCGTTTCCAGCGGCGGGCTCGGCGCCAAAGCAAGAGACTTGTGGCTGAATTGCTTTCATCGCAACTGTGCAGCCCGACAAAAACCCTCCACCACCCAAGCACACAATGAGCGAATCGAGGGCGGGAATGTCTTCAGCAATCTCCAGGCCGCATGTGCCCTGACCTGCCATCACCGGCAAATAGTCATACGGGGGAATCAACGTGCAGCGCTTGTCTGCCGCGATTTGCGCACCAATCGCAGCTCGATCATCTTTGTAGCGATCGTACAAAACCACCGAAGCACCGTATCCGCGCGTCGCAGCGATCTTGGTCGGCGGGGCATCACTTGGCATGACGATGGTGGATTCGATTCCATGCAATCTCGCCGAGAGCGCAACGGCTTGGGCGTGATTCCCGGATGAAAAAGCAACGACCCCCATCGCGCGCATCTCAGGATCAAGCGATGCAACCGCATTGAATCCCCCTCGAAACTTAAACGCGCCCATCCGCTGGAAATTCTCAGCCTTCAGAAAGACTTCGCAGCCGAGCATCGAGTTCAATGTCTGGCTGGTGAGGATCGGGGTGCGGTGCGCGTGACCTGCGATGCGCTTCGCGGCGGACTGAATATCTGAGAATTGCAGCATGCGTGAATTTCTGTCGTGGCTATCGGCGGTATGTCTGCGCCAGTCAAAAAAAGTTGCGCTCCCCCGCGTTCCAGACGTAGTAAAGACGCCAGTGGCGTCAAGCGCTCACGTTAGTGAGCAAACCCTCGGAACTATCCTGGCTTCCAGCAGTGACGACTACAACCCTGAATACTTGGATGTCGCGTCGACTCAACTACAGAAGGGATTGGAGACACATCGTCAAATTCAAATCCGAACCGAGTGACCCCGCGCTATTTTGCAAACAAGCTATCCATATGTTCAAAAGCCTTGAACTCGATCGCGTTACCTGAAGGATCGAGAAAGAACATGGTGGCTTGTTCGCCCGGTTCACCTTTGAAACGAATGTGAGGTTCGATAATGAAATCTGTGTTCGCGGCGCGCAAGCGCTCAGCCAGTGCATGCCATTGCGCCATCGTGAGCACCACGCCAAAGTGACGGCAAGGCACGTTATCACCGTCTACGTCGCTTGTCTTCGCCATCGTGCATTCTTCAGGCGCCAGATGCGCGACGATTTGATGCCCATAGAAATCGAAATCCACCCAATGCTCAGAAGCGCGGCCTTCCTTACAGCCGAGAAGATCGAGATAAAACTTTCTCGACGCTTGTAGGTCGTGTGTGGGAAATGCTAGGTGAAACGGCTGAATCGACATGATGAAAATACGAAACTAGTGATAAATCCATTGTAGGCAAGAATAGCGTCACCATGAGTTCACCATTTCAACAACTGATTTCGGAGTTTGAGCGCGTTGATGGGCGTGCGTGGGAGCAATTCGCCGCCGTGATCTTGCTCGCTGGTGTGGCGCTTCTGTGTGCAGCGTTCATCGTCCACCGAAGAAATCGTCGGCTAGGCTTTCTACGCTCAATTTCACATTCGATGTGGCTCGGGATCAGCTTTCCAGCGCTTGCACTGACTTTCGTGTGGCTCGCCTCAGTCGCTGCGAAAGCCTGGACAAGTGGCATGGTCTTCAAGCTCGCACTGCCCATATTCGGCTCGCTCGCGGCCATCCGCGTTGTTGCGAGAGTGCTGCGCAATTTGTTTCCGAAATCTGGTGCAGCACGCACGCTGATTAACCTCACGAGTGTCTTGGTGTGGGTCGGCGTCGTTCTGCACTTTGTGGGCGCGCTGCCACTTCTCACCAGTGAGCTCGAACAGGTCATCATCCCTATCGGAAAAGCCCGCGTTGATTTGCTCGCGCTTCTACAGGGGCTTGTGCTCATCGCCGTTACCCTACTCGGTGCGCTGTGGCTGTCTGCATTGATTGAAACGCGAATTGCCGCGTTTGACGTCGCGATCAACACACGACTTCTTATTTCGCGGTTGCTCCGCGCCTTCCTGCTGGTGCTCGCGCTGTTGCTATCGCTGTCAGCCGTCGGCATCGATCTGACCGTGCTATCTGTATTTGGCGGCGCGCTCGGCGTGGGTCTTGGTTTGGGTTTGCAGCGCATTGCAGCCAACTACGTGAGTGGGTTCGCGATGCTGGTTGAGGGCAGCTTTCGCGTGGGTGACTATGTCAGACTTGACGCGTTCGAAGGCATCATTACCCAAATCAACTCACGCTACACCGTCGTGCGCGCAACGAACGGTCGCGAGGCCGTCATACCGAACGAAACGTTCATGACGCAGCGCGTGGAACACTCGTCGCTTTCGGATACTAAGGTCTCTGTCGTAAGCACGCTCTTGATCGACTACGGTAGTGACGTGAACCACGTGATTCCGCTTGTGATGGATGCAATTCGGAAGGAAGCCCGGGTGCTCAATGAGCCACCGCCAGCGGTGTTTGTTTCTAATTTTGCGGCCGACGGCATTGAGCTCACGATGAGCTTTTGGATCGCTGATCCACAAAACGGCCAGCTTGCACTTCGCTCTGACATCAATCGGTCAATTCTGAGTGCCTTTTCCGCAAACGGCGTTGGTATGCCTTTTCCTCAACGCACCGTGAAGGTGATCTCAGAACCCGCTTCGAGAGGCGATACGGTCGAAGCCGTCGCGAAAGCTACATAGCACAATTACCCACAATTACCAGCCACTGCACACAGCCGCGGTGCTGGTACATTCGCGCCCTTCATTCGTTTTCGTTTACTCGTTCCCGATGCCTGAGTCACTGATTGTTCGTCTCGCGCGCGAAGTCGCGATCTCCACACAACAAGCCACCGCGGCTGTCGAATTGCTCGATGGCGGGGCGACCGTGCCATTCATCGCGCGCTACCGCAAAGAGGCGACCAATGGCCTCGATGACATTCAGCTTCGACTGCTCGATGAGCGCTTGACCTACCTTCGCGAACTTGATGAGCGGCGCGACGCAGTCATTGCATCGATTAAAGAGCAGAATAAGTTTTCAGATGAACTCGCCGTTGCGCTCGATCGTGCAACGACGAAACAGGAGATCGAAGATCTTTATGCGCCGTACAAGCCAAAGCGTCGCACGAAAGCGCAGATCGCGCGTGAAGGTGGACTACAGCCGCTTGCCGAGCAGTTGTTCGCCAAGCCAACGCTGGTGCCGATAGAGGAAGCGGCGAAGTTTGTGAATGCTGATGCGGGATTCGCCGATGCCAGCGCCTGCCTCGACGGTGCTCGCGACATTCTGAGCGAGCAATGGGCTGAAGATGCCGCGCTCGTGGGGAAGTTGCGTGAGTGGCTTTGGACGAGCGGCCTTTTTGAGAGCAAAGTCGTCGAGGGCAAGGAGCGTGAAGGCGAAAAATTCAGAGACTATTTCGACTACGCCGAACCGATTTCAAAAGTACCGTCACACCGCGCATTGGCTGTTTTTCGTGGTTGGATGGGCGAAGTTTTGACCACCAAACTCGCGCTTCCGGAGCCGCCGCTCGCGCCTTCTAGCAGCGTCGGTGGCGCGGCGAGCGCGCGCGCCCCTGCGATTTTTAACCCGTGCGAAGGGATGATCGCATCCCACATTAAATGGTCCCACCAAGCGCGCGCGGCTGACGATTGGCTGAAGCGCGTTGTGAGTTGGACGTGGAAGGTGAAGCTCGCTCCGTCGTTAGAACGCGATCTTTTCACCAAGCTGCGTGAGAGCGCGGAGGACGTTGCGATCAAGGTTTTTGGCGACAACGTGCGTGATCTGATGCTTGCCGCGCCCGCTGGGAATAAAGTGGTGATGGGACTTGACCCGGGTATTCGAACCGGAGTGAAGGTCGCGGTTGTAGATTCAACCGGAAAAGTCGTCGCTACTGACACGGTCTATCCACACGAACCACGACGCGACTGGGACGGAGCGCTTAACAGTTTGCGCAAGCTCTGCATAATGCACAACGTACAGCTGATCGCGATTGGTAACGGCACCGCAAGCCGCGAAACCGATCAACTTGCCGCAGATCTCATCAAGCAAATAGGTAATGGCATCACGAAAGTCGTGGTGAGCGAAGCCGGAGCGTCTGTTTACTCCGCGAGCGAATATGCATCGCAAGAGCTTCCTGACCTCGACGTGAGCCTACGAGGCGCTGTGAGCATTGCGCGCCGATTGCAAGATCCACTTGCCGAATTGGTGAAGATTGATCCGAAATCAATTGGTGTCGGACAATATCAGCACGACGTGAATCAAACGCTGCTTGCGAAGAAATTGGACGCGGTGGTTGAAGACTGCGTGAACTCTGTTGGGGTGGACGTAAACCTCGCAAGCGCGCCCCTCTTGGCTCGGGTCGCTGGGCTTTCTTCGTCTAATGCGCGCGCGATCGTTTCGCATCGCGAACGACAGGGCGCGTTCGCAGACCGCGAGGCAATTCGCAAAGTCACCGGTATCGGTCCAAAAACGTTCGAGCAGTGTGCAGGTTTTCTGCGAATTCAGGGAGGATCAAATCCGCTCGACGCGAGCGCTGTGCATCCTGAGAGCTACCCACTCGTGCAGAAAATCATCGAGCGCGCCAAACGCCCACTCGCGGAAATCATGGGTAACGGTGCTGCACTTAAGGCAGTACCAACCAATGCGTTCGTCGCGGACGGTATTGGTGAGATTACGCTGCGCGATGTTTTGACAGAGCTGGAGAAACCCGGTCGCGATCCGCGCCCTGAGTTTCAGGTTGCACGGTTCAACGATGGGGTGAACGACATCACCGATTTGCGCGAGGGGATGATCCTCGAAGGCACAGTCACTAACGTCGCAGCGTTTGGCGCGTTCGTTGACGTCGGTGCTCATCAAGATGGTTTAGTTCACGTGTCGCAGCTCGCGAACAAATTCGTGAAAGACCCGAAAGATGTCGTGAAGGCGGGGCAGATCGTTAAGGTGAAGGTGGTAGAGGTAGACATCGCTCGCAAACGCATCGCGCTTAGCATGCGTATGGACGCAGAAGTAGGCAAGCGCGAAACGAATGATCGCAATCAGCCGCGCGGAACATTTAATCCTCGCAGTGCACAGCCCCGAACTGCTGCACCCGCTGCAGAAGGCGCGATGGCGGCGGCATTCGCGAAGTTGAAGCGCCCGTAGCCCTCCCAGGATACGTCCAGAGTCCGGAAGCGCTGCGCGGTACAGCCGGTCTAATTTGAGTTAGAGTCTTGCTACTGCGAGACTCCGCGTGCTCGCATTGATTTTTGCTGGGCGAGCCAGAACGCTGCAACTGCCACTACGCCTGCGAGAGAAAGCACACCCAGACCAAACCGATAGTTGCCAGACCATGTCCACATGAGCGCGAGTGCCGAAGGCGCGAGCGCGCGCACGATCGCGGTGGGTAATCCGATTAATCCATTTAACGAGGCCGCGCGCTCGCGGGAGACGTATTGCGCCATCGCGGTCGCTTTCACGATGGTAATCATCCCGTTGGCGAGGCCGTAGAGCAAAGCAAAAAGTAGCGCGGCCAGAGGCGAAGCAAACCCGAGCGCGAGGATGAAAATCGCCGCAGGAAGCGTTGCGGGAATCCAGCGGTTTGCTGCATGTACGTCAATGTGCTTTTCCGTGATGTAGAGCACAAAGCGGCCGATCACTTGAAGTACGCCGATAGACGCAGGAATAGCGATCACCCAAGCTGCGGGTAAATTTCGTTCGCTCAGCATCGGCACCATGTGCGTTCCCATGGCCGAGGTAATGCCCGCAAATAAAACAAAGAAGGTCGCAAGCCCCCAGAACGGAAACTCACGCGTGAAATCCCGAAGCGATCTCGGATCCGCGTGCGAATGTGCGCGTGCGGCGGGTTCATTGCGAAGCCAATGCGCGTGAATCGGCAAACACACCAAGAGGTGAAGTGCTGCAAGCACGAGCAGTGCGCCACGCCAACCAAGCTGCGCGATCAACAGCGCTGTGAGTGGGATGAAAACAGTACTCGCAAGACCACCCAAAAAGGTGAGCGTGATGATCGCTCGCCGAAAATTTTCGGGATAGCGTCGAATAAGAATCGCGAAGGCGGGTGCGTAGAGCGTTGCGGACATAGCGACACCTGCCGCAATCCATGCAAGATAGAGCTGCCACTGCGTTTGCACCAGCGACATGCCGAAGAAAGCGATCCCCGCGAGGAGCGATCCTGCACACATGACCCAGCGCGCTTTTCCCGCATCAATGAGCCGGCCAATCAGGAATGCAAGTAGGCCTTCGCACAGCAGCGCGAGCGAAAACGCGAGCGAAGCGTCCACACGAGAAAGTGCTAGATCACGCTCGAAGTGACTGAGCAGCAGTGAGAACGTATAGAAAAGCGTGCCCCAGCTAATGAGCTGCGCGATTGAGAGCCAGAGTACAAATCCTCGTGGCGGTTCGTGGGCCGCAAGGGCAGTTGTCGGCGATTGAGCGGTCATGGCGAAACATGATTTGAGCACAGAGCCCGGCAAATAATCGTGCAGCGAATTTGCAGGGGACGCGTCGAACGCGTGCGACATTAAGAACGGAAATCTAGAATCGACTGACGATGTCAGGAGAATCTAATTTCTTTAGCGCGTTTGCCCATACTTTCTAAAGGCTACGCACATAAAATCGTTTAAGTTGATACAAAATCAAACCGGTATGTAGCCCAAGCCAAACATGTTAATTTCGGGTTTCTTTATAAAAAATCGTGCGATATGAGTGGCGCACGTCTTTGCGCAGCTAGCCTGCTTCGCCGCGCGTCACAGCATTTTTCACCCGACCCGCGGGCGGGCTAGACGTGTTTCGAGCGCTGCTTCTGCTGCTTCTGCTGCTTCTGGCGGTCCTGTGTTGGTGCTTTTGGCCCGTCACCTCGGGCGCGTTTGTCATTGATGACTATGTGTTCCTCGCGCAGTCTCGGATGGTGGACGCGCCTTGGGCTGCGTTTTGGTCAAACCATTTCTATGAGCCGCTTTACTTCCGTCCGATCGGGGTGACGCTCTGGTGGATCGCGACACGTCTTTTTGATCTGAACTACACCGCACATAGCGTCATCAACCTCATATTGCATAGCGTAAACGTAGTGTTGCTCGCGATTTTGGTGCGTGCACTCACCGAGCGTGTGGCCGCCGCGCTCGCCGCTGCAGCGCTATTCGCATTACTGCCGTTTTCATTCACTGCGATTCTCTGGCCATCGAATCGATTCGATGTGTTGGCTGTGCTGTTCTTGCTGCTTACTGCAATCGGGTGTATTCGCTTCTTGCGTAACGGGCATCCATTAACGTGGCTTGCGACCGGAGGAGCAGCGCTCGCGGCGTGCCTGAGCAAAGAGCTCGCATTTCCGATTGCGACCGCGACCGCATTTCTTTGTTTGTTTGTCGCGAAACACGCGCCATGGCAGCGACGCGTGGGACTATTCACGATGCTCGGCGGCGCAATCACGCTGGCATTTGTGTGGCGACACGCGATGTTGCCGATGCCTTACGCTGCGGCTGGCGGCGATGTTTTAGCGATGCTTTCGCGCGGCGCTGCCGCGTGGTCGGATGCGCTGCTGAAACTGTTCTCTCACGCAACGAATGGCGCTTCGCTTGCTGCCTTCGCCCTAGGGACTGCGCTTCTTGCAGCCGTGTTCGCCGCCGCAACGGCGATATTTTTCCCGCGCCGTACGCGTCATCACGCGAGCGGTTCACCCACTCGCGCACTATTCGGCGCAGTCATCATTCTGGCGGTGAGCGCGCTCACACAATGGCCACTCGCGTCGAACTTCGCGCCGATGCTTGATGGCGGCGCGCTTGGGACAACGACCTACGCGCGATTTTTCTACGCGCCTGCCGCGGCGCTCGCGATACTAATTGGGCTCATCGTTGCGAACGCAAGACTTGTGCGGAGCGTCGCAACACTCATTGTTCTCTGTGCGATGATGATCGGGATACAAACTCGAACCACAGCGGAGGCCTTCGCACGTTGGACTCAAACGCGAATTGAACCGATCTCTGTTGCTGCCGCACGTATCGTGGATACGGTGAGCCGTGATTCCGCATCACCCTGCGTCGTCGTGTTTCTCGACACGCAAGTGAACAACAATCCCTGGTTTCGGATGTTCTCTGACGTAACGGTGAAGGCACTCACGACGCGCCCGGGAACCACGTGGCGCTGCGCAGTACTCAGCGAAAGTACACCTTGGATTTTCATCTCGCCCGCGAACCAAGCCCTGGCTGAGATTGGGCTTACGCCAATCGTTATCGATGCCAAAGGAGCCGTGAAGCCCGACTACGATTGGGGCGGCGTGCGCTACCGATACCGTACGATGATTAGCGACGTAAAGCGGCTGCCGAACGCTAAGTTCTTTCGGTGGAACGGCACTGCGTTTGTTGATGTGAGCGACGATGTACTTAGCGGCAAGCGCATCGTGCAAACGCACGGTTGGGGCTTTTAGAGCCTTTTGTAGAACGACTACGAGCGCGTAATGGCTCGTTGAAAGTGCGCGAGAAGCGATCGCGCGCGCACGAACGCTGCGCTACTTTCTCGAATTTTTCCCTGTCCGACAGGCTCTCACTACGTTGTGCAGAACCCTGTCTCGCAGCAATACCAGTTCGAAATAAAAACGCCCACTCCGTTTCCGAAGTGGGCGCGAATTGAATCGCGGCACACAGGCGCCGCGCTTACCCCGTTATTGTTCTTATGACTGTTATTCGGGCTGTGGCTGAGCAGAGGCGTTTGCGCTATTCGCTTGTTCTTCGAGGAGCACTTTGCGTGAGAGCTTCACGCGCCCTTTGTCATCAAAACCCATCACCTTAACTTTCACCAGCTCACCTTCTTTGAGGTAATCGGTAACCGCGTTCACGCGCTCTGGCGCGATCTGAGAAATGTGCAACAAGCCGTCGCGACCTGGCAGCAGCTGGATCACTGCGCCGAAATCCATGATGCGCATCACAGGGCCTTCGTAGATCTTGCCTACTTCGACTTCTGCCGTAATGTCATCAATGCGGCGTTTGGCTTCAGCCAAGTCGTCCGCATTGGGTGATGCGATGGTAATCGTACCGTCGTCCTGGATATCGATTTGGCAACGCGTTTCTTCCGTCAATTGACGGATCACTGCGCCACCTTTGCCGATGACATCGCGAATCTTTTCAGGATTGATCTTGAAGGTGACCATACGCGGCGCGTACGCACTCATCTCAGTGCGCGTGTGTGGCATCGCCTCGTGCATGATCTTCAAAATGTGAAGGCGTGCTTCGTTGGCTTGCGCAAGCGCGACGCCCATAATTTCCTTGGTGATGCCTTGGATTTTGATGTCCATTTGCAACGCCGTGATGCCGCGATCAGTACCGGCCACCTTGAAATCCATGTCGCCCAGGTGATCTTCATCACCCAGAATGTCGGTGAGCACTGCGAAGCGGTTACCTTCCTTGATGAGGCCCATTGCGATGCCCGCTACCGGCGCTTTAAGCGGCACACCAGCGTCCATCAACGAGAGCGCGCCGCCGCAGACCGAAGCCATCGATGACGAACCATTCGATTCGGTGATTTCGGACACCACACGCATCGAATACGAGAAATCTTTCTCTGGCGGCAACACGGCAACCAACGCACGCTTCGCCAAGCGACCGTGACCGATTTCACGACGCTTCGGCGTACCGACGCGACCGGTTTCGCCGGTTGCAAACGGGGGCATGTTGTAGTGAAGCATGAAGCGATCACGGTATTCGCCCGACAACGCATCGATGATTTGCTCATCTTGCTTGGTGCCAAGCGTTGCGACCACGAGCGCTTGCGTTTCACCGCGCGTGAAGAGCACGGAGCCGTGCGTACGCGGCAGAACACCTGTGCGAATCGAGATCGGACGCACCGTGCGCGTGTCGCGGCCATCAATACGCGGCTCACCGCGCAGAATTTGCTCGCGAACGGTTTTCGCTTCGAGTGCGAACATTTCGTTCTTGATATTGTTTTTGGTGAGCGTGTCAGCATCCGCCGGAATCAACGCGGCCTCAGCAGCAGCAGCCACTTCTTTGAGCTTCGCGCTGCGGGCGCTCTTGCTCTTGATCTTGTAAGCCTCATCGAAGCCAGGACCTGCCACTTCGAGCACTTTGGCGACGAGCGCTGCGTCTTTCGCAGGCGGTTGCCAATCCCAAGCGGGCTTCGCGGCGACTTCGCCAAGCGCCATGATCATGTCAATCACGGCTTGCTGTTGCGCGTGGCCCCACCAAATCGCGCCAAGCATCACGTCTTCGGGCAATTCGGTTGCTTCCGACTCAACCATCATCACTGCACCTTCGGTGGCAGCAACGACGAGATTCAACTCCGACGTTTTAAGTTCGGTGAGCGAAGGATTCAGGATGTACTGACCATTGGCATAGCCCACGCGTGCGGCAGCGATGGGCGCCGCAAACGGTACGCCTGCGAGATAGAGCGCGGCGGATGCGCCAATGATCGCAGGAATGTCCGGATCAATCTCAGGATCAACCGACATCGTTTGCGCGATGATCTGGATCTCGTTGTAAAAGCCTTCAGGAAACAGCGGGCGAATCGGACGATCGATCAAGCGCGAAGTGAGCGTTTCTTTCTCGCTCGGACGGCCTTCGCGTTTGAAGAAGCCGCCAGGAATCTTGCCTGCAGCGTAGAACTTCTCTTGGTAGTCAACGGTAAGAGGGAAAAAATCTTGGCCCTCTTTCACGCTCGTCTTGGCAACAGCGGAGACGATTACAACGGTGTCGCCATAGCGTACAACGACCGTTGCATCCGCTTGGCGGCCAATTTCGCCAGTTTCAAGGGTTAGAGTGTGTGCGCCATATTGAATGGACTTAATGGTTGCAGTCAGCATGAGCTGGATACCTTTCTTCAGCGCTTTCGCTTCTTCGGAACGTAGACCGTATTAGCCCGACGAAACACGCTTTGCGCGCGCTGTTCATCCTGGCGTTACGGCTATGCATCGTGAAACGATCTTTACGATTGCGCTTTTTTGCTAGTTCAACATGTGAGCTGTGAACTGTGAACGTTGTAGATTGAATCAATCCCCAAGGTTCACGCCTCACCGCTCACTCCCAAAACAAAAGGCCGCGACTTCAACGAAGTTGCGGCCTTTTCGCGGTCTCGCGTATTACTTACGCAGACCGAGTTTTTCGATCAGCGCTTGATAACGAGCGCGATCCGTATTCTTCAGATACGCGAGCAGCGCGCGACGGTTATTAACCATCTTGAGCAAGCCGCGGCGGCTGTGGTGATCTTTTGCGTGGCTCTTGAAATGATCAGAGAGGCCGTTGATGTTTGCGGTCAACAATGCAACTTGAACTTCGGTGCAGCCGGTGTCGTTTGCGCCGCGACCGTGTTCTTTGATGATTGCGGCGGTTTGTGCTGGCGTGAGTGCCATAGTCGTGTCTTTCTTTTTTAGCCGTAGAGCAGAGAAATGCGCTTTGAAACGCACACCCCGCAAAACGATATGTTTATCGAAGTTAGCCCTAAATTATAGGTGAATCAGACGCCATTTAGCCGAGTCTGTGCACCAATTTACGCTGCTTTAAGGTCGCGATTCTGCACCATAACTCAACAAAAAATTTAATCTCCCCCTTTCTTTAATGGGGCGAGACGTTAATAAACGCGGAATCAACGATTCACTTTTATAAGCGCTAGCCCTCATTAAAATTGGGTTCAAGGCATAAAGTTTACTTGGTCAGTGCAATTACGAACCGCTGCCAAAGCTCGATGTCGTCCACCAGCTGTTGCGTCGATTTGCCCGCGCCGTGGCCGGCTCCGTAGTCCATTTTGAGCAACACAGGACTCGTTTGACCCACATTGTTTTGCGCGAGCGCGACGAATTTCTTCGCGTGCAGCGGATCGACGCGGGTGTCGTTTTCGCCCGCAATCACGAGCGTCGTCGGCAAATTCACGCCAGCGCGGATGTTGTGATACGGCGAATACGCCAGCAGCCACGCGAAATCTTCGGCCTTGTCAGGATCGCCGTACTCCGGAATCCAATAGCGAGCGATGCGGAACTTGTGATAGCGCACCATATCGAGGAGTGGCACTGACGAGATGATGCCGTTGAAAAGCTCGGGGCGCTGCGTTGCTGCCGCACCGGTCAACAAACCGCCGTTGCTGCCACCGTAGGCAACCATCTTCTTTGAGGTGCTGTAGCCGTTTTTCACGAGCCACTCGGCGGCCGCGTAGAAATCGTCATACACATTTTGCTTGTTGCCGAGCATGCCCGCGCGATGCCAGGCGCGACCAAACTCGTTCCCGCCGCGTAGCCCGACATCGGCGTAGATCACGCCGCGATTGATAAGCGGAATGCGCGAACCGAGATAGCGCACCTGAATCCCGATGTTGAACCCGCCGTAGCCGTAAACGAGCGTTGGGTTTGAACCGTCCAGTTTGATGCCTTTTTTGTGGCTCAAGAAAATCGGGATCTTGGTGCCGTCTTTGCTCGTGGCGTAAATCAGTTTGGTTTCAATGTCTTTGGTGTCGAGGATCATCTCGTCCTGGTACATGAAGTTCCAGGTGAGCGTTTTGCCGTCGAGTTTGTAGAGCTTGAACGGTGCGTTGAAGGTGGTGAGCGACGCGTAGAGCACGTCGGCTTCTCGGTCATACGAAAGGCTACCGACGCTGCCAAATTCTGGCGCTGGCAAATCGCGGACGAATTTGCCTTCGAGGTCGTACACGCGAACGCGCGTCATGAGTTCGCGCTTCTCGCGCACGAGAATGTTCTGCTTCGTCACCACGAAGCTCTCAAGCACCGCATCTTTCTGCTCGGGGATCAGATCGCGCCAGTCTTTGAACTCGGGGTTCGCCGTGGTGGCGCGCATGATGCGGTAGTTCGGTGCGCCCGCATTGGTCAGTGCGTAAATCGTCTCGCCGAGCATTTGAATGCTCGCTTGTGAATCGCGTTCAGCGAAGATTTCGCGAGGCGCTGCATTGCTGCCAATCCGTGCAATGGAATATTTAGACGAACGACCCACGCCCACCGTCGTCAGCGTGTAAGGCGCGTACTCGTACTCAATCAAACCACCGTACTCTTTTGCGTCATTCAGACGCAGCACCACCGGCGACTTCAAATGATCGGTGCCGAGCGTGTGCCGCTGCGAGAAGAGCGGTAGCTGCTTGGTGATCTGTTCTTTCGTGCGCTGTTGGATGTAGACCACTTTCTCGTCCGCAGTCCAAGAAACGCTCCACACCTCGGATAGCGGCGGAAACACTTCTTTGCCGGTGCGGGTATCGATGAAGTATTGGGTCGGTAACTCATCGCCCGATACCTGCACGCCGACGGCCATCACATTGGCGCTGCGCGAAATGGCTTGACCCGACAGCGCCGACTTGCCCGATGGATCAAGTTTCAGCGGATCGAAAATGAGAACTTCTTTGCCATCAATACGCGTGTAAAGCTTTGACTGAGCATCGCCCTTCACTTTGCGCGTAAAAAATTCGCGGCCTTTGTAAAACCACGGCGGCGAGGTGACGGTTCGATCAATGAACCGCGCGAGTTCATCGCGAAGTCCGGGGACGGCCGGGGCATTTTTGTCAAGCCAACCGGTTGCTGCATCATGCTGCGCACGGGTCCATTTCACGACATCGGCATTGTTGTTGTCTTCAAGCCAGCGGTAAGGATCGGTGAGCGTCACGCCATTCACTACGTCTTGCACGGGCTTTGATGGCGTAGGCGGCGGCGTGAAGCTCGCGGGCGCTTGCGCCATCAACGTGGCGGGCAACAAAAAGAGCGCTAAAGCGCTCGACCGGTGAGTCATAGACATCCTCAAATAGCGCTTTTGGCGCGATGATTGATCAACAAAAACGCCGCGATCACGGCTAACACGAAAAAGATGAGCGTCCACGCAGGAATCGGCAGCCCCAAAATCAGATCAATTTTGTTGCACTCAACGGAGCCTTTGAGCGTGCGGCTCAATACGTCGAGAAACGGAAACGCGTCCAGCATGTAGGTAATGCCCATGCCGCAGCTTGGCAATTGATCGGCGGGCAGCGACTGAATATAGAGATGTCGCGCTGCCAGAAAAATGCCGAGCCCGCCGGTCAGCGCCGAACCGATCGCGAGCACTACCGCGCCGCGCTTCTCAGTCTTTACGATCGCTCCGATCAAAAACACGATCGCCATCAAGAGCAACGCGCCGCGCTGAAACCAGCACATCGGGCAAGGCTCTAGCTCTTTCACGTACTGCAAGTAATAGGCATACGCCATCAACGCCGCACAGACAGCAAAACCAAAGGCATACGCAACACGGCGCGAAGGGAACACATTAAGCGGATTCATTAAGCGAAATTCTAGGGCGCGCACGGCGCTGCGGCGCTTTGAGTGAGATGGATAACGAGTGTTTGAGACGGAATCAGACGCGCGGTTCCGTTGCGATCGAAAGGCACACGGTTTCTATCGCGCCTGGCTTAGCTTTCTGCTTCAGCCATTGCGACTTATCGCCAATTCTATTGGGGCTAAACATCGATAAACGCGCCAATCAATAACGCATTGAATTGCCCCCTCACCCCAATCGGCTGTCGACTACAACTGGATTTTTAGTGGAGAGCGCTTCGTAACGCTCTCTGAACACTTTCTTCCAGCGCATCAGCCCTGAAGAACCACGGTAGATTCGTTTCTGGATCGTGATCAGGAAAGATGTCGGCGAGCACTGTCACCTGCTCTACGTTGCATTCGCGAAGCAGATCCTGCATCGCAGTGGCGATATCTTGTGCGCGATCCGTCGCGAAAAGCTCCGCGCGGAATCCCTCCGCACCTTTTTCGTCGAACGCGTTTGAGAGAGAAAGCCGCACTTCGCCGCCGCTTGCCGTTCGGTGGGCGGAGATGACGGCCTCAGGCTCGCCAACGCTCGAACGAAACTTCCGAATCGCGTTGGTTGCGAAAAGTTGCATCGAAACTTCACGCTGCGCGGCGCGCCCCTGAAACAGCGCAGCCAGGGGCGTTCGAGGGGGTCTAGGCATCGCGAGCAGCGAAAGGCTGCCGCCGCCGAGCTGCTTCGCAAATGTCTGCGTAAACGGCATACCCCATTTTCCGGTGTCTTTTTCGCTGAGCAAATCAACGCCTGGCCCGGCGATTGCGCTGCCGATGAGAAAACGCAAGAACACACTTTCTTGATTTGCCGGAACTTGCATCGACGATTTTTCGACTGCGATCTGTGATTGTGTTTCTAGCTGCCACCAAGCTAATGAGCTGGGTAGCTTTTCGAGCGCAAGCGCATGCACTGAGGCCAGCGCGTTCGACAGGGTAAAAGTCTGATTACCACGCAGCGCGCCGTTCGCCTTCATGAGCTCTACGAACTCACCCACATTCGGTAGCGCGCCGGGCACTTGAATCGGCGCTGCGTTTGCGGCAACCACCACAATCGGCAACGCGAAGACGGTCGTGGGCAGGGTCGTCTCACCTGAGCGCGCGCGCCCGGCCTCAACATGCGCTTGGGCAAGCGTACGAGCGAGCATCCGCTGCACAGCAAGCGAAGGCGCGCGAGCGAGCGCATCGCTGATCGACTGAGTCTGCCCGGCGATCAACGCCGCGACAATTTCTTCGCGTAGGTGAGCTTCTTTCTTTTCGGCGATCACCGCCACTTCCGCGCCAAGCGAGGCGAGCGAAAGATCGATGAGCGGGTTGGCGGGACTGCCTTCGTAAACTGCGAAGGCTCGTGGATCAGGGATGGAGAACTGCATCACCGAATTGTAGAAGCGCGATAAATTCAGCGCGCCTATGTCGCCTATCGTGCCTAGCGCGGCGAGCTGCTCGCGAATTCAGCCATGCGCGCCAATACCCGCGTGACTGAGGCCTTGAGCTTCACATAGTCGGGCGTTCGCTCGCGCGTTGCCTCGTTCATGTAAAGCCGACGATTCAATTCAACTTGAATGCTGTGGCGATTTTCTTTGGGCTTTCCCACCTGCTTCACAATCTCGACGCCTTTGTAAGGGTCATTGATCGCCACGCTCAACCCCTCAGATTGAAACGCGTCGCTCAGCATTTGCATGAACTCCGCAGATGAAGTGGTGCCGTCGCGATCACCAAGAACGACATCGGCAAACTTGGTTCCGCGCGCAATCCAAGAAAGCGAGCCGGCTTCAGCGGGCATCGAATGGCAATTGATATGAAACACGCGACCGTGGGCAGCGTGGGCCGCATCGACTGCGCTTCGTAGCGCTTGCCAGTACGGCCTATGGCATTGCGCGATCCGGGCCTCCACCTCCGCAATCGACAGCTGGCGGGCATAGATGGGGGTTCGATCATCGATCAGCCGCCAGATCAGCCCAATTCCCGCTTTGGTTTTCGGGGAATGGTGAACGCGGTGCGGCCAGCGGCCGACAATCATGTCGGTATCGAGATCTTCCACGCGACGATTGACATCGATATAGCTACGCGGGAACTCTGCACACACGAGCGTTGCGCCGAGTGCCGGGGCAGCCGAGTAAAGATCATCCACATCCGTGTCTTCGGCCCGCCGAAGCTGCGCACGATCACAGGAATGATCGAAATCGGCGGGATAACGAGTGCCGCTGTGCGGTGAATCAAGGACAAGCGGGATCGGTGGCACCGACTGCGTCGGTGAAAAAACGCGAACTGGGTCGAACCCTAGAGAATTTGAAGCCATGTACTAAGAATAGGCGAGAATTCAAGAAATGCGGAACGCGCTCTGGTTCCAAAAAATGCGAGGCTTTGCGGCGGCACTCGCCCGATTCGCTCAGACCGGGCCGGGATGCTACTGGTAAGCACCCACCCGCTTCGGCTGCGGAAACCCTCTCTCTAAGTCACACGTTACGTTCGAATTCGCCCCATGAAACTCAGCCAATTTTTCCTCTCCACCACCAAAGAAGCCCCTTCCGAAGCGGAGATCGTTTCCCATCAACTGATGATGCGCGCGGGCATGCTCAAAAAGCTCGGCGCGGGCATTTATTCATGGATGCCGCTGGGCGTGCGCGTGCTGCGCAAAGTAGAAAACGTCATTCGCGAAGAAATGAATCGCGCAGGTGCGATTGAGCTTTTGATGCCGGTGATTCAACCGGCCGAGCTGTGGCAAGAATCAGGGCGCTGGGACAAGATGGGCCCAGAGATGATGCGAATCAAGGATCGCCATGATCGCGATTTCATCGTACAGCCCACGAGCGAAGAAGTCATCACCGACATTGCGCGGCAGGAGCTTCGTTCATGGCGTCAACTGCCGCGAAACTTCTATCACATTCAAACGAAGTTTCGCGATGAACGTCGCCCGCGTTTTGGCGTGATGCGTTCGCGCGAATTCATCATGAAAGATGCGTATTCGTTTGACGTTGATAAAGACGGGCTCACCAAAAGTTATCAAGTCATGTACGACGCGTACGTGAAGATTTTCGAGCGCCTTGGCTTGGAATTCCGTCCCGTTGCTGCCGACACCGGCAACATCGGTGGTTTCGCCTCGCACGAATTTCAAGTGCTCGCCGAAAGCGGCGAAGATGTGATCGCTTACGCGCCAGATTCAGATTGCGCGGCGAACATCGAACTCGCGGAGGCGGTCGCTCCAGCAACGCCACGCGCCGCGCCCGCAAGCGCGCTAGAGCTCGTACACACGCCCGGCCAAAAAACCTGCGAAGACGTGGGCAAGTTTTTGAAGCTGCCGCTTGAGAAACAGCTTAAGGCCATGATGTACATGAGCGACGCAGGCTTCGTGCTTTGCATGCTGCGCGCCGATCACATGGTGAACGAAGTGAAGCTCGGTAAGTTGAAAGAGCTTGCCAATTCGCGTCCTGCGACGCCTGAGGAAATCGAAGCGCACTTGGGCGTTGAGCCTGGCTATTGCGGGCCTATTCCTAAATCCGCGCGTCATGGTAAAGCGCATCCCGGAAAGGTCATCGTTATTGCCGACCGAACGGCTGCTGCAATGAGCGATTTCGTCTGCGGCGCGAACGAATCCGGCTATCACGTGACGGGCGGCAACTGGGGGCGCGATTGCGCCGAACCCGATGTGGTCGCCGATATTCGTAACGTCGTTGAAGGCGATCCGTCGCCCGATGGCAAAGGCACGCTCAAGATGCGTCGCGGGATTGAAGTCGGCCATGTGTTCGCGCTCGGCACCAAATACTCAGACGCCCTCAAAGCCAACTATCTCGCACAAGACCAAACGGAAAAGGTCATGTGGATGGGTTGTTACGGCATCGGCGTTACACGCGTGGTCGCGGCTGCGATCGAGCAGAACCACGACGAGCGTGGCATCGTCTGGCCCGAGGCGATGGCACCTTTCACCGTAGCGATTGCTGCGCTCGGCTATGACCGCAGCGCGGAGGTAAAAGCCGCCGCCGACAAGCTGTATACAGAACTCGTCGCTGCGGGCATTGATGTCGCGCTTGATGATCGGGGCGAGCGGCCAGGCGTCATGTTTGCGGAGCTTGAGCTGATCGGCATTCCACATCGCATCACGATTGGTGATCGTGGCTTGAAAGAAGGCGTTGTCGAATATCAAGGTCGACGCGAAACGGCTGCGACCAAAGTGCCGGTCGCTGAAATCGCATCGCTCATCGCGGGAAAGCTCAAGCCCTAAGGCACCTCGCGTTGCTCGCGAAATAAAACAACTGTTGACTGCGAAAGACGGTTTTATCTGGGCTAGCGTTAGTCTATAAGTGTTTTTAACTATTTACGTAACTGACCGCTAGCCCTGATTTATTAATCCGTTTAAGTGCTAGGTTATTTTTTCTTCACGGCGCGCCACGGCGGCTCTGGCTGAAACTGCGCGCCTAAAAACTGAATGAACTCGCGCGCACGGCTAGAAAGCCCTTTGCGCTGCGGCACCAACGCGTACACATTGGCCTCAGGTAAGCGCCATTCGGGCAAAACGCGCACCAATTTCCCGGCCGCAATTTCGCTTGCCGTGTCCCACTCGGAGCGCAGCATGATGCCGCGCCCTGCCAGCGCCCACTGCTTGATGACGTCGCCATCGTTGGAAAGTAGGCTCGCCTGCACGCGCACGGTCGCCGTCTTGCTGCGCGATGATTGCATTCGCCACAACCCCACGTCCTCATCATTTTCCTGAAGCAGCAAACACGAATGCGCGGGCAAATCGTCGGGCGATTTCGGCATTCCTTCCCGCTTCAAGTAGGCCGGTGATGCCAGCATCAATCGCTCGTTAGCGGCGATCCGAAAGGCAACTCGCGATGAATTCGCAAGCTCACCGATGTGCACCACCACATCGTAGCCACCGCTCTCCGTCTCCACCCATCGATCCGTAAGATGCAACGTAATTTTTAGCTGCGGATGCTCGCTCTGAAACGCCGCGAGCGCGGGTGCCAGATAGCGGCGTCCGAAGCCGAAAGTGCCTTGCACACGAAGGTGCCCGCGCACCAGCGAGCGCCGCGATTGCAAGGCATCAATCATGCGATCGTATTGCTCCAGTATTTTTTCTGACTCGCTAGCGAATAACTCGCCCTCATCAGTGAGGCGCAGCTTTCGAGCGCTTCGATCAACCAGTTGCAGCCCGAGCCTCGCTTCGAGCGCCTGTAGGCGCTGGGTCACGGCTGAGGGCGTGACATTCAACGCGCGCGCCGCTGCTGCGAGCGAGCCGCCACGCACAATGTGTAGAAAGAATCGTGGGTCGTCGATGTCTCGCATGCTTCTGGGTACGCATCTGCCAATGCAGCATATTAAGTTTGGCTGAACTTAAAGTTTATCGACGTTTAACCTGATGAATCGACGATTTCGCTACAGTTCATGCCAGACATTCTTGCGGCGCAACTGTTCCACGCGCAATCCGCCCTTAAGTTCCAAACTGTTATCTCTCGCCATGGACGTCACCGATCTCGAAACTCCTTACGCGCTTGTTGATGTCGAGCGGGTTGAAGCCAACACGCGGCGGATGCTGGAACGACTCAGCGCGCTCGGCGTCAGTCTGAGGCCGCACGTAAAAACTGCTAAATCGCTCGATGTTGCGCTGCTGTCATGCGGCGGAAAGCCGGGGCCAATTACTGTATCGACGTTGAAAGAAGCTGAGCAATTCGCGCAGGCGGGTTTCAACGATATTCTTTACGCAGTCGGCGCGACGCCGAACAAGCTCCAACATGCGATTCGCCTCCGACAAAGCGGCGTCGATTTAAAGTTGGTGACCGATAACCTCGAGGGCGCATCTGCTATTGCTGCGGCCAGCAAGGAAGCTGGCGTCTCTTTACCAACGTTGATAGAAATTGATTGCGACGGGCATCGCTCTGGCGTAAAGGCCGATGCAGCGAATCAACTGCGCGCGATTGCGTCCGCGCTCAATTCGAGCGCACCGCTCCTTGCGGGAGTGATGACACATGCGGGCGAGTCGTACAACTGCAGAACAATTGCGGCCATCGAAGCCATGGCAGAACAAGAGCGCTCGGGTATCGTTCAAGCGGCCACCGCGTTGCGCGACGGCGGATTTGACTGCAAGATCGTGAGCCTTGGCTCAACGCCCACAGCCACGTACGGTAAACAGTTCGACGGGGTTACCGAGGTGCGCGCTGGCGTTTATGTGTTTCACGATCTTGTGATGGCGGGGCTCTCGGTATGCAAGGAATCCGATATCGCTTTTTCCGTCGTCGCCACTGTCATCGGCCACCAACCCGATAAAAACTGGATCATCATCGATGCAGGATGGATGGCAATGTCACGAGACCGAGGCACGGCAAAGCAAACCGTGGATCAATGGTACGGCCTAGTCTGTGATGCGCGCGGCGAACCGTTCGATGATTTGATCGTGAGCGACGCAAACCAAGAGCACGGGATTGTCAGCCGCCGCAGTGGTGGCGCAATTGATCTGCACGCATTCCCAGTAGGTACAACACTGCGCGTGTTGCCGAACCACGCCTGCGCGACGGCGGCACAATTTGATTCCTATCAGCTGGTGCGCGGGAGCACGAATATCCAGGGTGAATGGCCGCGCTTTCGCGGCTGGTGAGTCATTGACATGTTTGAGCATTTCACCCTTCATCGCGTTCCAGCCAACGGCATCACGATCAACGCGAGAATCGCCAATGATCGCAGCAAACCACCGCTGTTGCTCTTGCACGGACATCCACAGACGCATGTAATTTGGCACAAGGTGGAGCCCGAGTTGTCGAAGCACTTCACCGTAGTTGCCGCCGATTTGCGCGGTTACGGCGATAGCGATAAGCCTGCGTCAGACGCAAGCGTGAATCACGCGCCGTACAGCAAGCGGGAAATGGCAAAAGACATGGTTAGGCTCATGGCGGAGCTTGGCTTTCAGACGTTCAAAGTGCTCGCCCATGATCGCGGCGCGCGAGTGACGCATCGCATGATGGTTGATCATCCCGATGTCATTGAACGTGCGACGCTGCTCGATATCGCGCCAACGCTTGCGATGTACGAGCAAACGACGATGGATTTCGCAAAGGCGTACTGGCATTGGTTTTTCTTGATCCAACGCGAGCCGCTTCCAGAAACCATGATTGCCGCCGATCCAGAGTTTTTCATCGAGAAAATGATGGGCAATCGGCACGCGGGCTTGTCCGCGTTTGCGCCCGAGGCGCTGGCTGAGTATCGTCGTTGCATCCGACTGCCCGGGATCGCGCACGCGATCTGCGAAGACTATCGCGCCGCAGCAACGATTGACCTAGAACATGATCGCGCGGATCGTGAAGCGGGCCGCAAAGTCCAACAACCCCTGCAAGTGCTCTGGGGCGCGAACGGCATTATTGAAAAATGTTTCAAACCGCTCGACGATTGGCGAAGCGTCGCACTCGACGTGCGCGGTAGCTCAACGCCATGCGGACACTACATTCCCGAAGAAGCGCCGGAGGCTCTGCTCAAGGATTCGCTGCCCTTCCTCTTGGAGAACTGATTTTTTGACGCAGATTAACGCGGATTTCACGCAGATTTACGCAGATTTCTTTTGCCACAGATTGACACAGATGAAGGCGGCCCACTGATCTGCTCGCGAGCGACTCAATTTTTCGACATCTTCCAACTAGTAAGGGTTGCCACAGCACTGTTCGTGCGCGCTGAATCGTTGCTCATCTATGTCAATCTGTGTACATCTGTGGCTAAAAGGTCAGGGAAAAATCTGCGTAAATCAGCGTGAAATCAGCGTTAATCTGCGTCAAGAAACTCTTCGGGTATCCACGCAAACTTACTTTGAATTGACGCCAACTCGGCAACGAAAGATTATGAAAAAACGTATTGCAGTCATCGCCGGAGACGGCATCGGTAAAGAAGTCATGCCTGAGGGCATTCGGGTGCTCGAAGCGGCGGCGAAGAAGTTCTCGATCCCGCTTGAGTTCGATCACTTTGATTTTTCGTCGTATGACTACTACGAAAAACACGGCAAGATGTTGCCCGACGATTGGAAAGCGCAGATCGGTTCGCACGATGCGATTTATTTCGGCGCGGTCGGTTGGCCCGCGAAAATTCCCGATCACATTTCGCTCTGGGGCTCACTCATTCTGTTCCGCCGCGAGTTCGACCAGTATGTGAACTTGCGTCCTGCGCGACTCATGCCAGGCGTGATCGCGCCTGTGGTGAAGCGCGACGGCTCGCCCTACAAAGCAGGGGAAATCGATTTCTACATCGTTCGCGAGAACACTGAAGGTGAGTACTCAAGCGTTGGTGGACGGATGTTTGGGGGCACCGAGCGTGAATTCGTGTTGCAAGAATCGGTGTTCACCCGCACAGGCGTTGATCGCATTCTGAAATTCGCATTCGATCTTGCAAAGTCGCGACCAAAGAAACATCTCACCAGCGCCACGAAGTCAAACGGCATTTCGATCTCGATGCCCTATTGGGATGAGCGCGTCGAAGCGATGGCGAAACAATACCCCGAACTCACGCTCGATAAGTTTCATATCGACATATTGACGGCGCATTTCGTGCAACGCCCTGCGTTTTTCGATGTCGTGGTGGCGAGCAATTTGTTCGGCGACATCCTTTCGGATTTGGGCCCCGCATGTACAGGCACCATCGGCATTGCGCCGTCAGCCAACATCAATCCCGAGAAAAAATTTCCGTCGCTCTTTGAACCCGTTCATGGCAGCGCGCCTGACATCGCAGGCAAGGGAATCGCCAACCCCATCGGCCAAATTTGGTGCGGCGCAATGATGCTCGAATGGCTCGGTTACAAAGATGCGCACGACGCAATTTTGCGGGCGATTGAAGCGAGCACGGCGAGCAGCGTGAAGACGGGGGATTTAGGCGGAACCGCAAAGACTGTGGATGTCGGCGAATTCATCGCAGACGCTGTTTCGCAGAGTTAGTCGCACGCTGCAAGCGCTCGGAAAAAGGAGGACAATAGTTCTCCTTTTTCATTTTGAGCTTTCTCATCATGACTGCGCGCCCAGGCACATTCCCTTTCGATTCCGACGACTCATCGAAACTTCTCACTCGCGTATCGAAGCAATGGGATGACGACATCGTCCCGCAGTTGATCGAATACGTGAAATTACCTGCGAAGTCGCCCTCGTTCGAAGCTGAGTGGAAGCGCGCCGGGCAAATTCAGCGTGCGATCGAGCAAGCGAAGAAATTCGTTGCAGCGCAGCCGGTGAAGAACATGACGCTTGAAGTCATCACGCTTGAAGGTCGCACGCCGGTTCTCTTCTTCGACATTCCGGGCACGGGTACGAAAGCAAACGGCAAGACCGTATTGCTCTACGGTCACCTCGATAAGCAACCGGAAATGAGTGGTTGGCGCGATGACATCGGGCCGTGGACGCCACTTGTTGAAGAAGGCAAGCTCTATGGTCGCGGCAGCGCAGACGATGGCTACGCGGTGTTCGCCTCGCTCGCGGCCGTGATCGCGCTCGATGCCGAAAACATCTCGCGCCCGCGCGTTCTCGGCCTCATCGAAACTTGCGAAGAATCTGGTTCGTTTGATTTGCCACCGTATCTGGATGCGCTAGCGCCGCGCATGGGAGACGTGGGGCTTGTGGTCGCGCTCGATTCAGGCGCGGGGAACTACGATCAACTGTGGGCAACAACGTCGTTGCGCGGGCTCGTGAACGGCACGATGACCGTGCGTATGTTGACCGAGGGCGTGCATTCGGGCGATGCAGGCGGCGTTGTGCCATCTACGTTCCGTGTAGCGCGACTACTGCTCGACCGTATTGACGATTCAGTGACGGGCATGACGAAGTCGCCCGTGTTCGCCGCACCGATTCCCGACGAGCGCTTGCAACAAGCAAAGCAAGCCTCTGACATTTTGGGCGAATCGATGTGGAAGCGCTTCCCGTGGCAAAGCTGCGGCGGCGCACATGAATTCACGATTCCGACCAGCAACGATCCTGTCGAACTCATTCTGAATCGCACGTGGCGCGCATCGCTCTCGATCACGGGTGCCGATGGATTGCCGCCCACCGCTGCGGCGGGTAACGTGCTGCGTCCGTACACCGCGCTCAAGCTTTCGCTGCGTATTCCGCCGACGGTTGACGGCGCAGAGGCTGCGAGCGAAGTGAAGCGCTTGGTTGAAAACAACACACCGTACAACGCGCACGTCGTCTTCGAAGCCGATAGTGCCGCGACCGGCTGGAACGCGCCCGCGTTCGCGCCCTGGCTCACCGTCGCGCTTGACGCCGCCTCAATGCACTACTTCGGCAAACCTGCTGCGTACATGGGCGAAGGCGGCACCATCCCCTTCATGGGCATGCTCGGCGCGAAATTCCCAAACGCACAAATGCTCGTCACCGGTGTGCTCGGCCCGAAATCGAACGCGCACGGACCAAATGAGTTTTTGCATATTGCGTATGCGAAGAAGGTGACGGCGGCTACGGCTTTGGTGATTGCGGCGGCGTAGCGTTTCACGGCTCCGAGCGTGAGACCATTGAGAAATTGAGCGCACAGGTCGAGGGCATTACCTTAACAGAAATCAAGATCGTGAACTCAGCCGTTGGTGCCGTCAACGAGCGATGGATATGACGCCGGATCAAAGTCGTACAAGCGCCTTGCTTTCTTGCGCCAGTGGCACCCATCGCATAATTGCTATATGACGCGCACTTCCACGCCCAACGCCTCGCTGCGTGATGCCATTGATCGTTCGTTTGTCGAGCGTCTCGCGCAGGATTGCGCGTTTGCGGCTAAGTCTGAAATGATGTTTTCAGGCGATGAGCTCGCACCGCACTGGAAAAGCTTTTTCGAGCAGTCGCTTCGCGCGCACCACGGCCTCAGAAGTGGGGTTGAAGCGGCGGATTCGCCTGAATCCGTGGAGAGTTTTCGCGCACGTCTGCTTGAGCTAAACGCCACGGTTCAGCGGCGCGTCGCGGATAACGGCATCACGTACAACGTCTACTCAGACGCCAGTAGCCAAGCCCGTCCATGGTCGCTAGATTTATTGCCGATGATCGTGCCGCAGCACGAATGGCAAAGCATTGAGCGCGGCGTGCTTCAGCGCGTTCACTTGCTCAACGACGTACTAAACGACGTGTACGGAGCGCAAACGCTCGTTAAACGGGGTTTACTACCCACCGCGATTGTCAAAGCGCATCCTCGCTATCTGCGTCCGGCGCATGGGATAGCTCCACCCGGGGGTACGCATCTTCACATCACAGGCTTCGATTTGGCGCGCGGTGCCGACGGCACGTGGTGGATCATTTCACAGCGCACGGACGCGCCGTCTGGCTTAGGCTATTTGTTGGAAAACCGCATGATCGTCTCGCGGCTCTTTCCCGACGCATTTCGCGAGCTTCGAATTGAACGAGTGCTCGAGGCTTACAAGGGCTTGATGTCAAGCCTCGCTTCGCACTCCAAAGTAAGCTCACCGCACATCGTATTGCTCACGCCGGGGCCGTTTAACGAAACTTACTTTGAACACGTATATCTCGCGCGCTATCTGGGACTCACGCTTGCCGAAGGCGGGGATTTAGTTGTCAGAAATGAGCGGGTGTGGCTTAAAACGATAAAGGGGCTCTCGCCCGTTGATGTGATTCTGCGTCGTCTCGATGACGATTTCCTAGACCCATTAGAGTTGCGTTCAGATTCAGCGCTAGGCATTCCTGGATTGATTCAAGCTTACCGAGCGGGCAACGTGGTGCTGGCAAACGCGCCCGGCAGTGCGTGGTTGGAATCATCGGCCGTACTCGCTTTTCTCCCACGAATTGCCGATGCGCTATACGGTGAAGCGATGAGTTTGCCCTCGATCGCAACGTGGTGGTGCGGTGAGCAATCAGCGATGCAATCAATGTTGCCAGCGCTCGAATCGCTGGTTATAAAGCCCACGTACAGTGATCGGGCGCGACGGTTTGTGCCGGTAACCGGGCATAGTCTGAGTGAGCGCGAACGCAAACAATGGGTTGCAAGGATTGCGAGGAAGCCAGAGAACTTTGTTGCGCAGGCTTATTTGCCGTTATCGCGCACGCCCACCTTCGATACTGGGGGTAGTGGCAGTGTGCTGGGATCGCGCGCGGCCATGCTCCGCGTTTACGCCATTTCCGATGGCGTGGGGCAGTGGCGCGTGCTGCCTGGTGGCCTTGCGCGTGTGGCACCGCCAGGAAAAGAAATTGTGTCGATGTATCGCGGGGGAAGCTCGGCCGACGTCTGGGCGGTCACGGGCAGGGTGCGCGAGGATAGGGCTCCGCTCTCTTCAATGCTCACCCCTATTCGAACACACCAGAGCGGGATCGGCATCACCTCACGTGCGGCTGAAAACCTGTTCTGGTTGGGTCGCTACACCGAGCGTCTCGATAACAGCACGCGGCTGGCGCGCATCACGCTCGAAGCGCTCGCCAGCAATGACGAAGGAAATGCGAATACTGAGAGCTGGCTGTCCGCGCTTGCGGTTGAAAACGGACTCGTTACCAAGGAAGTTCCGACGATGCGGCAGTCGGCCGCAGTCTTCGAGCGCGCACTGATTGCGTCGCTCGCGGATCGCGATGCGGGCCTGGGGGCCTACAGCGTCGCAGCGACACTACAGACGCTCAAGCAAACGGCATTCGCTGTACGCGAGCGGCTCGCGCTTGAGCAGTGGACGCTCGTCACCGCGAGCGAGCAAGAGTTCCATTCAACGTTTTCGAATCGAAGTGTCTCTTCCCAGGCAGCGCTCCGGGCGCTTGAACGTCTCGCGCAGCAAGTGATGGCGATGACCGGCGCGCAGGCTGATCGCATGACGCGGGATGATGGATGGCGCATGCTTTCCGTGGGTCGCCAAATTGAACGCTTGGTAATGCTGTCGCACGCACTCGCGGAGGCACTGGAAGCGAATGCAATTTCGACCGACAGTGGTTTCGCGCTGGTACTCGCACTTTTTGACAGTACGATTACCTATCGCGCTCGCTATTTGCAGCGGCGCGATGCGCGTAGCTTGGTAGAACTCTTGGCGCTGGATCGCGACAACCCGCGCTCGCTCGCATGGGTGTCCCAAACGCTGCAATCGCGGCTCGCGAAACTCGACAATACGGCAATGGGGGTGCTCCCCGAGCTCCTTCAAGAGCGCTCGCTACCGCATCAGTGGAGTGAGTCGCTGATACAGTCGCAACTCTCGCGTGGCGACGCTGGCGATCTCGCGCCTATCATTGATCGACTTAAAAGCGTCATCGATGAAGCCTCTGGTTTATCTGATGTCATCTCGCAGCGCTATTTTTCGCATGCACAACGCACACAGACGCTGGGCGCAGGCTCAGCAAACGAAGGCTAACCATGCGACTTGCGATCACCCACGAAACTCACTATCGCTACTCAAGCGATGTGGAGCAGGCGCATCATGTCGCCATGCTCTATCCGCTCAGTACGCCAACGCAAGATTTAATGTGGGCTAGAGTAGATATTTACCCTCAACCCGATACGCAATCGGAATCACTTGACGCCCTGCAACAACGTCGTCTCTACTTTGATTTTTCGCAGCCTCATAGTGAACTGAAAGTAGTCGCACATAGCGAGGTCATCACACGCGCTTTACCCAGCAATCAGCAGGGAAAGCTTGATCGCGTCGCCATACCGGTCAGTCTCGCATGGACGGAGGTTGCCGATTACATGCGCTACAACGCAAACCAGTCATTTGACGGCGCGCGCGAGTTCGTGCAGTCGTCCCCGCTCGCGCTGGTTGCTCCCGTATTTGCCCGCTACGTTGAAGATTTGGCGACGCCCTCAACCTCGGTGTTTCGTCTCGCCTCCGAACTTTGCCAGAGGATCCACCGCGAATTCGCCTACGCGCCGGATGCTACGGATGTAGACACGTCTCCGCTTCGAGCGTTCGAGCTCAAACGAGGGGTCTGCCAGGATTTTGCGCAGGTGATGATTGCATCGCTGCGAAGCTTGGGGCTTGCCGCGCGTTATGTGAGCGGATACCTGCTCACAGAGCCGCCGCCAGGACAGCCACGCCTCATCGGGGCCGATGCTTCGCACGCCTGGGTTGCCGTTTATTGCCCGCGCGCCGGGTGGCTTGAGTTCGACCCTACCAATAATTGCCTGGCGGGTGAAGGCCACGTTGTCGTCGCCTATGGACGTGATTACAGCGATGTACCCCCGTTGCGCGGCGTTATTCGCGGCGGAGGCGCGCATACGTTGCAAGTAAGGGTGACTGTCATGCCGGTCGATGGGTCAACAACGCTCGACGGCTGAGCTGCGCGAACACCAAGCAACTCCGCTCATTGGAAGCCTCGCACGCGGGGAAAAAACCGCTGCGCCGTGGGTTCAATGTGAACGGCGAACGCGCTGGGGCTACGACCGGCACGCGCTCCGCTATCGACCAAAGAGCGCAGCAATTTCCGGCGCAGGACGCGCAGGTCGACGACTTTTTGCGTCCATCGGGCACCACAACGTCAGAGCCTCGGCAAGTAGCATGTTGTCATGCTCGCGCACAATCTGCGTGTGGCGGCGATAGCGAAGCCCCACCGCCCGCCCGGTCCAGGTCTTCACCAAAACTACATCGTTGGCCAGCGCCTCTGCCCTGTAGTCAATCTCGTGTCGGAGCGCGACCCAAACGAGCCGCGCGCGATCAGCAACAGATGTGAGCGAATTCCAATGCGCAATCGCGACATCGTTAACCCAGGCTAAGTAGCAAACATTGTTGACGTGTTCGAGTTCATCGATCTCTTCCGGTTGCACCCCCCGACGATGCATGAATCCCGCGATGGGCGATGCGAACGGGTTGTCAGTCAACGGCAGAGAAGCGGAAGGATGGCTTTTCATTGCATCATCGTAACGTATGCCAGGGGAACGCTGAATACGGCTGCATGATGCAGCGCGCGGTGGAAAGGGTGAGTTGGAGGCCCAAAAATCGTAGGCATTGCGGGCGATGTTGACGAAGTTTGGGGATTTAGATCGCCCAACTCCGACGATCTCTCGCCGTGGATCGGCAAGTGCGCCTCGGTCGCGCATGACTTGTTCGGCGTTTCCCTAAATTCCGACCCTGCGCCGCGCTTAACATTCGTTGAATCCTGCGGCGTCTCCCGGGAACGCGAGTGCCTCGCTCGCGTGGGCGAATCGCCAGCGAACCGCCGTATCATCCCTCCTATGAGCGAATCAACACCGCTAGCCGAAAGCCAGACCAACACCCTGTCTGCTCCGCCCACACGGTGGGAGCTTTTTCGCGCATTTCTGAAGATCGGCGTCAGCGCGTTCGGCGGTGCATTGCCCTGGGTGCATCGGATCATCGTCGAAGAGAAGCGCTGGTTACATGAGCGCGATTTCAACGAAATCCTCACCGTTTGCCAGGCGGTTCCGGGGCCAAACGTGGTGAACACCAGCGTCTTCATCGGCACGCGATTTCGTGGCATTACAGGAGCGCTCGCAGCCTTCGCCGGACTGATTGGCGGGCCGCTTGCGATGTTGCTCGTCCTCAACGAGCTTTATCAGCACTTCTCACACATCGCACAGGTTAAATCAGCGCTCAAAGGTATGTCGGTCGTGGCGACCGCGTACTTTGTGGCGATGGCGCTCAAAATGGCAAAGCCTTTCAGGAAAAACACGTTGGCCGTGCTGCTCTGTATCGCGGCGGCCTGCCTCTCAGTATTCCTTCATTGGCATATGGCTTACGTGCTACTGGCTTGCGGCACAGTAGGCGTGGCGTTGTCTAAAGCGGGGAAACTGTGAGGAGCGACAGCCTGCTTTTTGACATGGCGTTTCTGTACGTGACGCTGTCGTTCCTGTGTATTGGCGGCACTATCCCGCTCGTACCCGACATGCATCGCTTCTTCGTTGATTCTCGCGGGCTCATGAGTACGAACGAGTTCGCGGGCTACATCGCGCTTGCGCAGGCAGCGCCGGGGCCGAATATTCTCTACGTCGCCTTGTTTGGCTACCATGTTGCGGGCATCCCGGGCGCGCTCACCACGCTTCTCGCGATTAGCGCAGCACCGTTTGTCATGGTGATCATGGTTGCGAAGTTTTTCGCGCGCGTGCATGCCAATCCTTGGCGCGAGATCATTCTTCGCGGGCTAGCACCCGTCACGGTCGGCCTCATGCTTGCGGGCTGTGCACTACTCACCCAAAGCTTTCGCGGCGCCATCGAGTGGGTAATCGCGGCCCTCGCACTTGCGGTGTTCCTCTTGAGGCCGAAGCTCCATCCGTTGCTAGTGATCGGCGTAGGCGCTGTGTTGGGTGTCGGGCTTCAGCTTTGAGGCGAGCCTTCGGCGGCCGAGCACTGAACTGCTACTTGTGTGTGCACGAGCGCGCTCGGCTTTCCGTGCTCCTTAGAATGCTGCGGAAGCAAGCGGTAGTTCGCCTCGTGCTGTTGATTTTTTTGGTGCGGTTGGGCGTGACGTGTGTCGCTCGTAAGAACCCGTCGTAAATCTCTGTTTAGCTGTTAGAAAAGTTTTATCTTCATCTCGGCCTAAGGCTCAACTCGCGCCGACACTAAACCCCATCCGCTATGAACACTGTGCTCGCCGCACGACTGCAACACATCGCTCCTTTTCATGTCATGGAAATCGCGACCCACGCGCGCGCACTCCAGGCGCAAGGTCGCGACATCATTCACATGGAAATAGGCGAACCGGATTTTCCTTCGCCACCACCTGTAATCGAAGCGGCGCAAGCGCTGCTTTCAAGCGGTCAAATTTATTACACCAGTGCGCTCGGTATTCAGCCATTACGAGAAGCCATCAGCGGCCACTACAAGCGCTTCTACAGCTTGGATATCTCGCCAGATCGAATCATTGTGACCGCGGGTGGATCTGCGGCGCTTTTGCTCACCTGCGCGCTTCTAGTCAATCGAGACGACGAGATTTTGCTGACCGATCCGTCCTATCCCTGCAATCGCCATTTTGTGCGAGTCATGGACGGGGTGCCGCGAACGTTGTCAGTGGGTGCGTCGGAGGCCTATCAGTTCACGGCAGACTTAATTGATCGCGCGTGGTCAGCAAAGACAAAAGGCGTGCTGGTCGCGAGCCCATCGAACCCCACCGGAACGAGCGTACGCGAGGGGGAACTCAAAAAAATTGTTGAATGTGTCGCGGCGCACCAAGGCGTGATGATTTCGGATGAGACCTACGCTGGGCTCAACTACGGCCGAAAACCTGAGACTGCACTTGCGTACTCAGATGACGTGTTTTCCATCAACAGTTTTTCGAAATACTTCACCATGACAGGCTGGCGGCTGGGCTGGTTGGTCGCCCCGAGCCGCTACGTTCGCAAGCTCGAAACGCTTGCGCAGAACCTCTACATCTCGCCCGCAGCACTCTCGCAGCACGCCGCCATCGCGTGCTTCAGCGAAGCGGGATACGCGGTCGCTGAGGCGCGTCGCAAGGAGTTTGAGGCGCGACGAGATTATTTTGTCGACGCGCTCACGAAGCTCGGTTTCAAAATTCCAATCATGCCGGATGCGGGATTTTTCGTTTACGCGGACGTGAGTGCGTTCACGCGAGACAGCGAACGCTTCTGCACTGAAATTCTGGATCGCACGGGCGTCGCATTCGCGCCCGGCATTGATTTCGGCGAGCACCGCGCGCGCGAACACGTTCGCATGGCCTATGCAGTGAGCCTCGAAAAGCTCAAGGATGGCGTTTCTCGGTTAGCCTCAGCCTTCTAGATCGAGAAACAAAAAAGCGACCCGGAGGTCGCTTTTTTTGAAACACAAAGCCGCTTATTTGAGGTCTGCAACCAATGCGTTGCGAATCGCTTGTGGCAGCGGATTGATCGCTGCTTTGTAGCGAGGGTGATCAACACCGACCGCCAAACCCACGCCATACTTGAGCGCCGCCTTCATTTCCTTGGTGAGCTCGAAGCGAAGGAAATGCACGGTAGACGCGTTGTAATCGCCATCGCGGTCGCCATCGTCGTCGGAGATCGAATAGAGCTTCGAACTCCCTTCGACCTGAATCCACACGCGATCCTCGATGCCTACCAAGTGCATCAGTGCGCGCTTTTTCTCCACTTCGTCTTCGTACTCGAGCGACATGGTGGCTTTCAAGTTGCCGCCATCGGGGATCAAAGGCAAATACGCATCAATTTCATCCTGGATCGATGCCGCATCGCTTTTACCTTCGGAATGCAGCATTTCCTGGATTTGATAGCGAACCGTCATTTCATCTTCGAATTGAAGCGTCAGGTTCGCACCCAAATGCACCGTGCGGTTTTTTTTATGCGCCAGAACTTCCGGGCGAAACGTCGCGCGACGTTTCGCGTATTCGTCGAGCGACCAGAGATTGGCCCGCGACAAAACGGGCGTCGATTTCTTAGCCATGATCCTAATTTCCGTGTTCGATACACCGCATTCGGCGCGCGATCTTCTTTTGGATCACGTCGCACCGCGTTTTCGCTTCTTCAAACTGCGTCGCGGCTAGAAGACAACCCACTCCAAGCCCACTCCTGCGCGCAGTTTTTGTGCAGGTAAGAGCGGAATTTTAGGTCCGGGGTTCCAAAAAAGCGAGCACTTTTGTCTATGCGAATGCTCTAGTTTTCACAGTTTCGGACCTTTCGGAGGGGCGCAACGTATGAGCCATAGCAATCGCTCACTATCTTTCAATCGTACGCTCAGTATGGCGATCGCAGCACTTCGCATCGCGAAAGACACGTCGCATACGCGCTTCGGGCGGCCGCCTATACGGGCTCGCCCGATTCCAAACGGAGGTCATCGACAAGACCAACGCTCAAGCGCTCAGCACCAATGTACAAATCAACGCATAAAGCTATTTTTGAATAGGAGCTAGCGCTAGATTTCCTCGTAAAGCGGTAGCGTTAGAAACTCCGCGAATGCGTCTTTCGTGCTCATCTCTACGAAAATCTCTGCTGCACGATCAAACTTGCCGATGAATCCGCCCGCTTTGATTTTCGCGAGCTCTTCCGGCACCAGCGCCTTCACCATTTCAGCCGTAACTTTACGACCGTCGTCCAGCACACCCTTCGGTGAACGAATCCATTGCCACACTTGCGAGCGGGAGATCTCGGCGGTGGCCGCATCTTCCATCAAATTGTGAATCGGAACGCAACCGTTACCGGCGAGCCATGCTCCCAAATAGTGGATACCGACGTTAATGTTCATACGCAGGCCGCCCTCGCTGATGGGCGTTTCTGGTTGGAAATTCAACAAGTCTGCAGCGGCGACGTTTACGTCGTCGCGCGTTTTGCTCCATTGATTCGGTTTGTCGCCCAGAACCGCGACGAACTCTTTCATCGACGGCTCGACCAAGCCCGGATGCGCGACCCAGCCGCCGTCATAGCCGTCCGTCGCGTCGCGCTTTTTGTCATTGATGATGCCTTGCATCGCAACCGCATTCTTCTCAGGATCATTTTTGATAGGGATCAGCGCGCTCATGCCGCCGATCGCGGGCGCGCCACGCTTGTGACAGGTTTTCAAAAGCAGCAACGCATAGGCGCGCATGAACGGCGCTGTCATCGTGACCTTGGCGCGGTCAGCCAGGCAGAAATTGCGATCAACCTTGAATTTTTTGATACACGAGAAAATGTAATCCCAACGCCCAGCGTTTAGCCCCGCGCTATGTTCACGCAATTCGTAGAGGATCTCTTCCATCTCGAACGCCGCAACGATGGTTTCGATCAACACCGTCGCTTTGATCGTGCCCTGCGGCAAGCCGAGCTCGTTTTGTGTCATCACGAAGATGTCGTTCCACAAACGTGCTTCGAGATGCGATTCCATCTTCGGCAGATAGAAGAAGGGCCCAGCGCCGCGCGCGATCTGCTCTTTCGCGTTGTGAAACATGAAGAGCGCGAAGTCAAAAATGCCGCCAGAGATGCGCTCGCCGTCGATCAAGACATGCTTTTCATCGAGATGCCAACCACGCGGGCGCACTTGAAGCGTGGCGATCTTGTCATTGAGCTTGTAAGTCTTGCCGTTTTGCTCAAGCGTGAGCGTTCGACGAATCGCGGCCTTTAAGTTGATCTGGCCTTGGATCTGATTGCTCCATGAGGGTGCGTTCGAATCCTCAAAGTCCGTCATGTAGGAGTCGGCGCCCGAGTTGAACGCGTTGATGACCATCTTGGCTTCAACCGGGCCCGTAATTTCGACGCGGCGGCACTCAAGCGCTTTCGGCAAGGGCGCTACCTTCCAGCTCGCGTCTTCACGGATGTGCTTCGTCTCAGCGAGAAAGTCGGGGCGCTCGCCCGCGTCGAGCCGCTTCACCCGCTCAGCGCGAGCGGCAAGTAATGCCTTGCGGCGAGGCTGAAACGCGCGATGCAACTTCGCAACCAGTGCAAGCGCTTCGGGCGTCAGGATTTCCGCGAAGGCGGGCGTGATTTCAGCAGAGATTGTCAAACCAACAGGAAAAGCGCTAGAAGTCATGTTATATGGGGGCGAGAAGAGAAATTTGGATGACACGTTTTGTACCCACAAAGAAGGTATGGCCGAGTCGAAAACGACGGTTTTAGAGGGAAGTTGTATTGTTGGCGAGATTTCAACGTAGTGAAGTTTAGGCCTCGAATTTTGAGCAAAACACACCAAACGCTTTTAACGAAACCACACGTTTTGTTCTAAGCTATTTTGGTTCCGATTTAAGTAGAAATTGTGCAGCACAGCATTTGAAGCAAACTGACTAGCAGGCACCAAGCTCGCGCGATATTGAATCGGCCTGCGTGGTGCAGCGTGCGGTGGATTGGGAGGCGCTGGAAGTCCGAAATTCTGAGGCACAGCGGGGTTGTAGTGAAGGATTGTGGGGGGTTCGGATCGACCCACCCCGGCGATGCCTTGCCGCGGATCGCCAAGATTGCCTCCGTCGCGCATGACTTGTTGAGCGTTTCCCTCCGTCTCGAACGCGCTACGATTCGGCGCATAACCAATATCTTGCGCTTCACACGCGCAACAACAGCGTCCTTTGAATTCCAACGAACGTATATGTGGCCGCGAAAGCCCCCTGCTGGAAGCAGACGTTCGCGACTTGCTGCAGCTCGCGGAAAGCGTGCCTGTGATGCTGGCCGTGTTTGATGCAAAGAGTTTGCGCTGCCTGTACACAAACTCGCAATACGCGCAACTCGGTCAGCAAACCCCAGCCCAAATTGTCGGAAAGACGCTGGCAGAAATTCTTGGCCCCGAACTTTCAACGCTTGTGCTGCCCTACGCGCACACATCAATCTCTAGCGGCGAGCCCGTCAGCTACACAAGAACGGTCACCGACGCATCGGGGCCACGCCACCTAGAAGTGAGCTTTGTTCCGGTTAACACCTCGTCACGCCTCTACGTGTTGGCTAACGACATTTCTAAGCACCGGCTCGCCGAACAAGCGCTTGAGCAAAGCATGAGCCGCTTGCACAAATTCATGGCCGCAAGCGAAGAAGGCATCGCTTTTCATATCGACGGCATGATTACGGACGTAAATCAGGCGCTGCTGCGAATGCTCGGCTACGCGAGCGACGAAATGGTCGGACACAGCACGTTGGAGTTTGTGCCGGAAAGTGAACATGATCGTGTGAAGCTTGTCATCGCTAAACGCGACGAAATCGCCTACGAAAGTCTCGCGTTGCATAAAACGCGTGGCGCGATTCCGGTGGAGTTCATCGTTCGTGACATCGTGTGGGCTGGCGTAAAACAGCGAATGGTGATCGTGCGCGACATCTCCGAACGGCGCGCAACGCTCGAGCGTATCCGCTATCTGGCACTCAATGACTCCTTGTCTGGCCTGCCTAACCGAGCGGCACTCGATGAGCACCTGCGCTTGCTCATGAAGGCGAAGCCAGCCGTAAACTTCGCGGTGTTGTTTCTGGATGTCGACCAACTAAAGCGCATCAATGATTCGCTCGGGCACGCAGCGGGCGACGCGCTCTTGATCGAGACAGCCGGTCGTCTCGCCCGACTCTGTGCCACGGAGAACGCAATCGATCAAGATGCTTGGCTATCGCGTATCGGTGGTGACGAATTTGTACTCACGCTTCGTAACCCCAATGAAGCGACGCTCGATTCATTCGTTTCGCGAATCGAGGCTGCGTTCGATGCGCCGTATTTCCTCAATGGTCGCAAGATAAAGGCAAGTGCATCGATTGGCGTAGCCCTCTACCCGTCTGACGGCGAAGACTCAAATCAACTACTGAAGAACGCCGATGCAGCCATGTATGCCGCAAAAGCGAGCGGCCGACGAACTGTCCGATACTTTGATCAAGCACTTGCCCGCGCCGCCGACGCAATGCTCGAAATCGAACAAGATTTAGCAAGCGCGATCCAAACCTCACAGTTTGAACTTTTCTTCCAGCCAATCATGTCAAGCGACGGTCGGGAACTCATTTCTGCCGAGGCTTTGCTGCGCTGGAATCATCCCAATCGTGGGCTCATCATGCCCAACGAATTCATCCATATCGCCGAGGAAAGCAATCTTTTTCTTCCCATCGGGCAATGGGTGCTTGAACATGCGCTGCGCGAGGTTAAAGATTGGATAGCGCTAGGCTGGGAGCACGCGCGAGTCGCTGTTAATCTATCAAATAACGAGGTGCGCGCGGACGACTTCGTTGCGGAAATCATCGCGTCGCTTAGGCGCACAGAGATTGCTGGTGAGCATCTTGAGCTTGAACTCACCGAGCGCATGCTAATGAGCCAGGATAACGCCATTCGCGATGCGCTACTTCGCTTACAAAGCGAAGGGATTAAGCTCTCCATCGACGATTTTGGTACCGGATACTCATCCCTTTCACGATTGAGCGCGTTACCGATCGATACGTTAAAGATTGATCAGAGTTTCGTCGCCGAGCTTCCGGAATCACATACGGCGCTCGCGATCGTCACGGCGCTCTTGCAGCTGTGTCGAGGCCTCACGATAGATGTGGTTGCCGAAGGTGTCGAGCGCGCCGATCAGCGTGATTGCCTGCAACTATTGGGCTGTGATGCGATGCAGGGTTTTTTGTTTTCGCGCCCAATGAACGCGAGCGATTTCAAACGGTGGCTGAGCGAACTACTTTCCGAAGATGACTGGATCCAACCACGGATTTCGCGCAAACGACGCGCGAACTAGCGCCGAGTCGAATTCAAAATAGCTATTGTGAATTCAAGCCCAAAAAGCCCCTGTACGACGTAGCGGGAACCGGCAACCCCACGGCGCACCTCGCAGCGGAAAGGCGTCGCAAGGATTTTGCCGAAGAAACCGAGGCGTACTTCTGTTGTGCCCCTGTCCATAGAATCCAGCTGCGGCTGAGCAACTAAGCAATGTGCTGCTGAAGCTCACCAGCCCGAAGCACGTATTGGCGATCACAACGCGCAGCAAGTTCACGATCATGGGTCACCAGCACCAATGCTGCGCCGCGCTCTTGCACACGCTCTAGCAGGAGCTGAAACACACGATCCGCGTTTTCCGTATCGAGATTGCCCGTCGGCTCATCGGCAAGCACGCAACGAGGGTCAGTGACCAACGCACGTGCAATGGCGACGCGCTGACGCTCGCCCCCGGACAGTTCTGCGGGTAGATGATGCGCGCGCGCACTGAGCCCGACTGAGTCCAGAATTTTGAGCGCTCGCGCGCGTGCTTCCGATACCGAAACTCTTCGAATGCGCAATGCAACCGCGACGTTGTCAAGCGCGGTGTATTCCCCAAGCAAATGATGAAACTGATAGACAAAACCGAGCGCTTCGTTGCGCAGCTGGCACCGCGCACGCTCCGATAATGTCGCAACCTCATCGCGACCAATGAAGACGCGCCCAGCGCTTGCTGAATCAAGTCCGCCGAGCAAGTGAAGCAGTGTGCTTTTGCCAGAGCCCGAAGCGCCGAGAATCGCCACGGTTTCGCCTTCGTGAACGTCCAGCGAAACATCAGTCAAAACCTCTGTGGATGCGATGCCGCTTTCGTAGCGCTTCGCTAATGCCTCGGCGCGCACGACGAGCGGCTTCAAGCGTGGATCATTCATAGCGCAGCGCCTCCGCAGGATTCACGCGAGACGCGCTCCAACTCGGATAGAGGGTCGCCAGAAGCGACATCACAAGACTCATGCCGACAATCGTGAATACGTCAGCAGCAAGAACTTTCGAGGGCAACTCAGTGATGAGATACACCGTTTTATCGATAAACGTCACGTTGAACACGCGCTCAATAAATCCGACGACCGTGTTCAAGTTGAGCGCGACTAGAAGCCCGAGGAACAAGCCGGCGAGCGTGCCAATCACGCCGATAATGCTGCCTTGCACCACGAACACCTGCATGATGCTAAAGGGACGCGCACCAAGGGTGCGCAAGATCGCAATGTCGCTTTGTTTATCGGTGACAACCATTACCAAGGTGCTCACAAGATTGAACGCGGCGACAGCAACGATCAAGGTGAGAATGATGTACATGACCCGCTTTTCAAGTTGTACCGCCTTGAAGAAATTCGCATTCTGCTGCGTCCAATCGGCGATCAGATACCCGCGCGGCAATTGCGGCGCGAGCCGCGCAGCGAACGCTGGCGCATCGAGCAAATTCTCAAGCTTCATCCGAATTCCGCTCACACCGTCGCCCAGTTGATACAGACGCTGCGCATCGTTCAAATGAATCAACGCGATGCGACTGTCCGCTTCAATCCAGCCAATCTCAAATAAACCCGTCACAGTGAAGGTCTTCACTCGCGGCACGGAGCCTGCGGGGGTTACCGTTCCCTGGGGAATCATCAACGCCACTTTTTCGCCGACCCGCACGCCGAGGCCGCGAGCGAGATCGATTCCCAACACAACGCCCCACTCTCCTGCCTTCAGATCGGTCAGCGCGCCCATTCGCATGTGCTTTTGCACCTCTGCGACTTGAGTTTCGGCGGCGGGATCGATGCCGCGTATTTGCGAAGGCTTGTTGATGTCGCCATTTACCCAGAGGCCCTCGCCAATGACATACGGTGCGATCGCTCGAACGTCTTTTTGCTCCTTGAGTTTCGGAATGAACGACTGCCAATCAAGCATCGGGCCTTCAATGCCTTTGAGCTCGATGTGCGCGGTCGCGGCCAGCATGCGCGAACGAAGCTCAGACTGAAAGCCGTTCATCACCGAAATCACGATGATCAACGCGGCGACCCCAAGCGCGATCCCAAACATCGAGACAGCGGAGATGAAGGAGATGAAACTATTTCGACGCTTCGCACGCACGTAACGCACGCCGAGATCGAATTCAAAGCGGTTTAAAAATGGCACAAGGGCGCTCAGATGTTGTTATTGACACGTTATATGTAGCCCAACACTTTACAGGGCGACGAATTGAATACGTTAATACACGTTAATTAGTATTTATTAAGCACGGCCCTCATATAACCGCAATTTGAAGCAACTAGTTGCAAATCAAACCAAACGAAATCGAACACTGTCGAAATGCATCGCGTGCCGCAAAGTGCATAAGTCTGCACCCTGCGCGAGCCGTCTTCGACTAGACCGCGCCGCACGAACCAAGTTCTGTTGAAACGCAGCTAGTTTGTACGTTGATTGACGCATTTTCCATTGGCGTACGTCGCGGCAACCATTCGATCATCGCCGAGCATCATCCACGCAAAAAACATGTCCAGCGGATCGTCTCGCAGCGCTGAGCGGCGCGCGAGGAGTGGCGTCGCGTTCGGATCGAGCAAAACGAAATCGGCCTCTTTCCCAACTTCAATCGAACCCAGCTTATCGTCTAACGAAAGCGCGCGCGCGCCACCTAGCGTCGCCATATAGAGCGCGTAGGCGGGCGAAAGCGAGATGCCTTGCAATTGCTGGACTTTATAGGCTTCGCTCAACGTTCGCAGAAGCGAATAGCTCGTCCCGCCGCCCACGTCGCTGCCAATCGAAACACGATTTCCAGCAGCGAGCGCTTGTTGAAGGTTGTAGAGACCGCTGCCGATAAACAAATTTGACGTGGGGCAGAACGACGGGGTTGCGCCCGTTGCCATCATCCTCGCGCGGTCCGTGTCGTCGAGATAAATGCAGTGCGCATAGATTGCCTTCTCTCGCAGTAAGCCATACGCGTCGTAGACATCAAGATAGCTCCGGTGCGATGGAAAGAGCTTCGCGATCCACTCGATTTCGGCCTTGTTTTCCGCCACGTGCGACTGGATGTAGGTATCCGGAAATTGTTTTGCAAGCTCACCGATTGCATGCATCTGCGCCTCGCTGGACGTGGCAGCGAATCGCGGCGTGATTGCGTAGAGCGATCGCTGATGACGATGCCAACGCTCAATTAATTCGCGCGATTCACGAATGCCACTCTGCGCGCTATCACGAAGGCCGTCCGGCGCGTTTCGGTCCATCAGGCATTTGCCCGCAATCATTCGCAAACCGCGCGCTTCACTCTCGCTGAAAAATGCGTTCACCGATTCGGGGTGCACGGTGCAAAAAACACTCGCAGTCGTCGTGCCGTTTTCGAGCAAGCGATCAAGGAAAAAGCGTGCAGTTTGTGTGGCATGTGCTTCGTCAACAAACTTGGTTTCCTCTGGGAATGTGTATTTCTCTAACCATTCGAGAAGTTGCGTGCCGTAGCTAGCAATGACATCCACTTGCGGAAAGTGCACGTGGGTGTCAATGAATCCCGGCAATAGAAACTTGTCGCGGTGGTCAAACACACGAATGTCATCACCCAATTGCGGCGCGATCTGCGCTGCATCACCGACGAGCTCGAACTTGCCATTTCTAACCAAGACGATTGCATCGCGCAAACATTGAACCGCGCGCGTATCGCCCGATAAACCGGGATCGCGAAGGCAATGCAACACAGAGGCACGAATGGCGAAGCTCATAGCGAGATGCTACCGGGTACGCGGCCCGAAGTGACGGCAGGGCTGGGACGGAAACATTGGACGCGGGTGGCGATCGCTGCTTTCCAAAGCGCCAGAGGCTCGACGAAAGCCTACCGCGCAATAATCGATGTAACTAAAGGAGCGAGCGATGAAACTGGCAAACAAAGTAGCGGTGGTGACAGGGGGTGCGCAGGGCTTTGGCCTTGGCATCGTCGAGCGCTTTGCCGAAGAAGGCGCGAAACTGATGATTGTCGACGTACAGGGCGACGCGGCAGCGGCCGCTGCCAAACGCTTTGCCCACGCACGGTCGCTGAGCGCGGACGTGTCGAAGGACGCGGGCTGGCGCGCAATCATTGAGGCCACGTTGGCTGCATTCGGGCGCATCGATTGTGTGGTGAACAACGCGGGCGTTTCGCATCGAAATCAGCCAATGCTCGATGTGAATGAAGCGGAGTTTGATCGCGTCTACGCGGTGAATGTGAAATCGATCTATTTGTCGGCTTGCCACTGCGTGCCGGTGTTTAGAAAACAAGGCGGCGGCAATTTCGTTCAGATCGCATCCACCGCTGGCGTGCGCCCGCGTCCAGGTTTGACTTGGTACAACGGCTCGAAGGGTGCCGTCATCGTCACTTCGCGTTCGATGGCCGCAGAATTGGCGAAAGACAACATCCGCGTCAACGTGATCAACCCGGTTGCAGGCGAGACGCCGCTCTTAGCTACGTTTATGGGCGAAGACACGCCTGAAAAGCGCGCCCAGTTCCGCGCGTCGATCCCGATGGGGCGCCTCTCCACGCCGCGCGATATCGCGAACGCCGCGCTCTTTCTCGCGAGTGAGGATGCGGAGTTCATCACCGGCGCGTGCCTCGAAGTTGACGGCGGTCGATGCGTTTAACGCGTCGTTTGCGGCGCATCATCGCAACGCAAGCGCGCTGCTGCACTGCGTCAACGCCGCGAAGAGAAAAATCGGAGTACGCTTGCGCAAGCATAATGTGATCGCAACAGAAGGGGAGCGTCATGTCCAAACGCACGTTGTCCGGGCTTGATGCCTCATTCCTGTATCTGGAAACGCCTGAGCAGCCGATGCATGTGGCGAGCGTTTGCATCTACGAAGTGCCTGCGCGTCGCAAGCGCTCGTTTGTCAATGATGTTCGAGCGCACCTTAAGCGCCGAATGCACCTCGCGCCGCTCTTTGGCAATGTGCTTGCCTATGCACCCTACGATTTAGGGCATCCGCATTGGGAAGCTGCAGAACACGTCGATCTTGACCATCACGTCCAGCGCATCACGCTCGCGAAGCCCGGGTCAATGCGCCAACTTGAGGCAGCAGTCGCTAAAGAGCACGCGAAGCTCATGGATCGATCCCGTCCGTTGTGGCAATTCACGGTGTTTGACGGACTCGAAGCCGGCCACATTGCGTTTTACGGCAAGGTGCACCATGCCGCACTCGACGGCCAGGGCGGTGTTGTGCTCGCCAATGCGATCCTTGACCTGAGTGAAACGCCGCGCGAGGTGCCGCCACCGCGACCGCGAGCATTACCGGTGAAGACCGATCTCAAAATCGGCGAGATGATCGGTGCTGCGTTTTCCAACACGCTCGCACAATACGCAAAGATCGTGAAATCGATCCCAACCGTGGCAGGCGCAGTAGCGCAGGCGGCAGCCCCAGTCCTTAAGAAAGCCGCAAGCCAGCGCAGCCTGCCGATCGACTTCGCGCCGCGCACACCGTTTAACGTGAATATCTCCGCGCAACGTGTTTTCTCCACCGCCTCGTTGCCGTCTGATCGACTCCGCTCGCTGGCAAAAACGTTGGGCGGGTCACTCAATGACGGCGTGCTATTTGTTTGCGCATCTGCGCTTCGCAGTTACTTAAAGCTACACGACGCGCTCCCGAAGAAGACCTTGGTGGCCGCGATGCCGGTGAGTCTGCGCGAGGAGAGCAACAAAGAGCTTAACAATCAAGCATCGATGGTGCTCGCCGAGTTGGGCACGCATCATGGCGATGCAAAAAAGCGCTGGCAAGCCATTCTCACGTCCACGAAAAAAGTGAAAGAGTCACTGAAGAGTTTGAAGAGCGTCTTGCCGACCGATTACCCCGGACTCCTGGCGCCGCTCTTGGTCTCGCGATTGAACCAAACAGTTGCAAGCACCAAGCTCTTGGAAAAGCTGCCGCCTGTGGCTAACGTCGTGATAAGCAATGTGCCCGGGCCGCAGGTGCCGCTTTATCTCTCGGGCGCGCGGATGATGACCTTCTATCCGGTCTCCATTATCGTGCACAGCATCGCGCTCAACGTCACCGTTCAAACGTATTGCGGCAACGTGTACTTTGGTGTGATTGCGTGCAAAAAAGCGGTGCCCGATCTTGCGAAATTCACTGACGCGATGCACGCGGGCTTTGACGAATTGATTGCGCTTGCCGAAGCGCACGAGGCGCTCGCCCGAGAACGCGAAGCGGAATCGTTACCGCTGGCACGCGAGGTGAAAATGGCGAAATCGCCGAAGCCGAGCGCTGCACGCGCGAAACCCGCAGCATCCGCAAGGCAATCGAGCGCGGGTGAAGCTAGAGCATCCGCTCGTAAACGGGCAAGGACCGCGCCGTAGACAGGTTTGCTGCAGCTGCACAGCGCTACCATTAACCGCGTTATCTCTGTCGATCTCGAATAATGACCGTGAAAGCACGCGCCGCGAAAACAGATTCACGTGATCGCGAGGTGAAACCACCGAACGCATTGTTGATGGCGATGGAAGCGCGAGCGCCCTGGGAATGGGGCAGCGCGATGGCGGCGTGGCCGATGCTTCGTATGCTAAACGTATGGCCCAAATCGCCGCACGCCAGCAAACACCACATCATTGTTTATCCGGGGCTTGCCGCCACCGATGTTTCAACGCAACCGCTGCGCGCTTTTTTGCGCGATATGGGCTACCAAGTCCACGGTTGGTATCAAGGCAGGAATCGCGGCCCGGGCCGTGGTGTGCTGGCTCGGCTCGAAGAGCAATTGATTGCCGTTGAACGCGACGCCGGCTCTAAGCTCACGTTGATCGGATGGAGTTTGGGCGGCGTCTACGCGCGCGAGCTCGCCAAAACGCATCCGTCGGTCGTGCGTCAAGTCATCACGCTCGGAACGCCGTTTTCGCACACCCCGCGCGCAACCAACGCGTGGCGGCTCTACGAAATGCTTGCGGGGGAATCCGTGCCGGACGAAATGCGCTTGCGAGAGCTTGCGACCGCTCCGCCGGTGCCCACCACCAGCATCTATTCAAAATCCGACGGCATCGTTGCCTGGCAAGCGAGTATCCAAGCGGTCCACCCGGAGAATCCGCAGGTCGAAAACATTGAAGTTTTCGCGAGCCATTTTGGTATCGGAGCCAATCCTGCTGCGTGGTACGCCGTAGCTGATCGTCTAGCCCGCGCAGCTGATCCGGATATTGAGGCTTGGCAGCCGTTTAAAGTGCCGCCCGCCGCGAAGTTCCTGTTCGGGGTTTAACCTGAAGTACTGACTATTTCATTACCGGCCCACTGGACGTAGGGCTAGCGTCCGTTTTTATTTTAATTCGATTTAAGGTCGACTTAACGTCTTGCCTGGCATTGAACAGGGCTAACGATTACAAGTTTTCAACGCTTAAAGCGACGGTGGCAAGAGAATGTTTCGCCGTCGCCATCTGTTGAGTGCCAAACCGTCAAGATGCCCACTCGCGCGGAGAGCAACAAACCGTAGCAACTAGACTGCGGCAATCGCCTCAACTTCAAACAATGCGCCCTTGGGCAGCGAAGCGACCCCGACGGTCGACCGCGCAGGATAAGGCTTTGAGAAGAGCGCTTCCATCTTCGCGTTGACGGTCGCGAAATTCGATAAGTCAGTCAAAAAGAGTGTGAGCTTCACGACGCCAGCGAAATCTGAGCCCGCTGCGTGAAGCACCGCCTGCAGGTTTGCAAACGCCTGATCGACTTGCGCCTCGAAGCCCTCGCGCATCGCACCCGTCGCCGGATCGAGACCGATCTGCCCTGAGCAAAAGACCACCGTGCCTTTAAATGCGAAATTGGCACTTACCGCTTGTGAATAAGGGCCGAGCGCCGCGGGCGCTTTCTCTGTATGGATTGGGTGATTCGACATGATGCTTGCCTTTGTTGCGGCAACGGCCGCGAGGGTTTGAAGGATTAGTGCGAGTACGCCGAATTACGTTCTTAACGAGCTAGCGAAGTTCAACGCTTCAGGCGCGAAGACGAGTCACGATCTCTCGCGTAAGCGCGGATTGGTTCATTGTGTAGAAGTGGAATCCAGGTGCCCCACCTTCAGCCAAGCGCTGACAAAGCTGGGTGACGACATCCAGCCCAAATTCGCGCACAGAATCCGCATCATCACCAAAGTCGGCCATTCGCTTAGTGAGCCAGCGCGGCATTTCAGCGCCGCAGCTCTCGGCAAATCGTGCAACGCGCGAGTAGTTGTGTAGTGGCATCACGCCGACAATGATGGGAATCGTAATGCCGATCTTTCGAGCCGCATCGAGAAACGCGAAGTACGCATCCGCGTTGTAAAAAAATTGGGTAACAGCAGTGGTTGCGCCCAAATCTTGTTTAAGCTTGAGCGCTTTCAAATCGGCGATAGCGCTCTGCGCGCGCGGATGAACCTCTGGATAAGCAGCGACACTTAACGAAAACGCGCCCGCAAACTCGTGGCCTACGAATTCCATCAAATCTGTTGCGTAGCGAAAATCGCCAGCGGCTACCATGCCAGAAGGCACATCGCCGCCCAGCGCCACGATGCGTCGGATGCCCTGCGCTTGGTAGCCACTGAGCAGCTCACGCACGCTCTCGCGCGTTGCACCCACACATGAGAGATGTGGTGCCACGTCTGCGCCCAGCGCCTGCACTGCGTTCACGGTCGCGATGGTTTTCTCGCGTGTTGACCCGCCCGCGCCATAAGTCACGCTGAAGTATTTGGGCGAAAGCGCGATCAGTTCGGTGGCGACACCGACCAACTTCTCGCTGCCCGCGGGCGTGTTCGGAGGAAAAAATTCGAAGGAGATGTTATTCATTCAGAGTTGTTACTTTCGCCATCAGACAACGCAATTTGCGTTGCCCTCAACGATTAGCTTTTCAAAAAATTTCTTGTTAAGAACTGGCGGGTTTCCGGGCGACTGATGGCGTCTTTTTCTTGCTTGCTTTGGCTGCGCTTGCACGCAGTGCCGCGTCCCATGCGAGCAGTGCCCACGGTCGCATCTGGGACGCGGACTCCATCGCCGCTTCGGGCGCGCTGAAATAGTTCATCGTGCGTAATTTCCCGTCGGCTTCGTAGGTGAAAATTTGGCACTTCGCGTCGGCGAATTTTGCCTTCGAAACCTCATCACCTTTGAGCCAAAGCGCTTCAAGAGCGATGATGGCGAAAGTTTTTCCGTCGATGGAGATCCCTGTGCCGCCAAACATCTTTTTTGCAACCACTTCGCCTTGGCGCAATCCGCTCAGAAGTTCGATGCAATAGTCGCGAAACTCGTCATGCTTCTGGCTCATCGCTTCCTCGCATGAATGAAGAATTCGCGATTTCCATCGCCCCCGGTGATCACGCTTTCGATGTAGTGAAGCACTTCGAATCCGCGCGCAACAAACGCCTCGCGAACAACTCGTTCGACGCTTCGATAGAGCGAGATGTCCCGGACAATGCCGCCTCTGCCAATCTTGTCAGAGCCGACCTCGAACTGGGGCTTCACTAAGCTGAGCACTTCGCCTGTAGGAGATAACAGCGAAGGCCACGAGTCAATGACTTTGGTGAGCGAAATGAACGAAACATCTGCCACGATCAAATCAAACGGCTGAAACGCGGCCACCGCCGCACGCAGCGAATCTGCATCGCGCGCGTTGACGCCTTCGACACACACCACACGAGGATCATCCCGAAGCTGCGCATGAAGCTGCTCGTGCCCCACATCAACACCCACGACGCTTGCCGCACCCTGTTGCAACAAACAATCAGTGAACCCACCCGTCGATTGACCGATGTCGAGACAGCGAAGACCGGCTGGACTTAGCCCAAGCTGCGCCATCGCGCCTTCGAGCTTGAGGCCGCCGCGCGACACAAAGCGGTTGAGCGGATTCGCCGCCACCTCTAGCTTCGCATCGTCTTCCAAAGCGAAGCTCGGCTTGCTCACACCGGTTCGTGTTGCGCCCGAGAGCACATACACATGTCCGCCCGCAATCAGACGTTGCGCAAGTGCGCGCGAAGGCGCAAGGCCGCGCTGCACGAGGAGCACATCAGCTCGCACGCTATTTTTTCGCTCGTTTTCCAAACGGGATGAGGTAAGCCAGTGCCCACGCGATCAGGCCATAGAGCAGCCCGCCAAGCACCGCTGCGACGAAACCATTCACTTCAAAGCCGCCGAGTATTTTGCTGGTGCCCCAAAACAAGAAACCATTGAGCAGCAAATAGAAAAATCCCAGTGTTAACACCGAGATTGGCAACGTGAGGATCGTGAGTATCGGCCGGATCAACGTGTTGACGAAGCCGAGGACGAACGCGGCGATGAGCGCAGCGATGAAATTCACCACAGTGACGCCGGGCACAACATAGGCCACTGCCATCAGTGCCACCGCGTTTAACAGCCAAACAATCAGTAGACGTACCACGAGACGACTCCTCTTCACATCGATGAAAGCGAACTGTACAACGTGTGGGGTAGCTACTGCGTCGTTCACAAGCCTGGTGGCCAAACGCTCAAACGCGCTACTCAGACACTCGAGGGCGACTCGACCCCTACATGAAAACGTATCGAGCTATCAAAGCCACGCGCATAGCGATGGATCGAATATTTCGGGTCACGTTCAAGCCGAATCCATCGAACTAAGCCATTGACGGCCTAAGCACTTCTCAGGCGAGGCTGCGAAACAAAGCGTGTCGGTTGGCTGACGAATGTCAGCTCCGAAAGCATTTGCTTCGCAGCTGGATCGTCAGGCTTTAGTAGCGATACGTTTCTGGCTTATACGGGCCTTCGACTTTTACGCCAATGTAGGACGCTTGCTCAGGACGCAATGCCGTCAACTGTGCGCCCACTTTCTTCAAATGCAAACGCGCAACTTTTTCGTCGAGGTGCTTAGGCAGCACATAGACCTTGCCGCTTTCGTAGCGCTCCGGATGCTGGAAGAGCTCGATTTGCGCGATCGTTTGGTTCGCAAACGACGACGACATCACGAAGCTTGGATGGCCGGTACCGCAGCCCAGATTCACCAAGCGACCTTTTGCAAGCATAATGATGCGCTTGCCGTCTGGGAAGATCACGTGATCGACTTGCGGTTTGATCTCTTCCCACTGGCATTTTGAAAGCGACACCACATCGATTTCGTTATCGAAGTGACCGATATTGCACACGATGGCTTGATCTTTCATCTTTGCCATGTGCTCGTACTGAATGATGTCTTTATTGCCCGTCGCAGTTACGAAAATATCGGCTTTATCTGCCGCATATTCCATGGTGACAACTTTGTAGCCTTCCATTGCCGCTTGCAACGCGTTGATTGGATCGATTTCTGTGACCCAAACCTGAGCGGAGAGCGCGCGCAGCGCCTGCGCGGAGCCTTTGCCCACGTCGCCATAGCCAGCAACGACTGCCACTTTGCCAGCGATCATTACGTCGGTCGCACGCTTAATCGCGTCAACGAGTGATTCACGGCAACCGTAGAGATTGTCAAACTTTGATTTGGTGACGCTGTCGTTTACGTTGATCGCGCGGAAGGCGAGCTCGCCTTTCTTGCTCATTTCGTACAAGCGATGAACGCCAGTCGTTGTCTCTTCCGTCACGCCAATCACGGCCTTGAGATTGCGCTCGTAGAAGCCTGGATCGGTTGCGAGCTTTTGCTTGATTGAGTTGAAGAGACACACCTCTTCTTCGCTACCTGGATTGGCGAGCACGCTCGCGTCTTTCGCGGCTTTAGTGCCCAAGTGAAGCAACAGCGTCGCGTCACCGCCGTCATCCAGAATCATGTTCGAAGGCTGGCCGTCGTGCCATTCGAAAATGCGGTGCGTGTAGTCCCAATATTGCTCGAGCGTTTCGCCTTTGATTGCGAACACGGGCGTTCCGCGCGCGGCAATCGCTGCAGCTGCGTGATCTTGCGTTGAGTAGATATTGCAAGACGCCCAGCGGACCTGCGCGCCGAGCGCTTGCAGCGTCTCGATCAACACAGCCGTCTGAATCGTCATATGCAGCGAGCCGGTAATGCGCGCGCCCTTGAGCGGCTGCGACGCTGCGAATTCTTCGCGAATGGCCATCAGGCCCGGCATCTCGGTTTCGGCGATCTTGATCTCTTTGCGTCCCCACGCGGCGAGCGAGAGATCAGCAATGATGTAGTCTGTAAATGCTTTGTCAGCAATAGCGTTCATGTTCACTCCAAAAAAGCGGTGAACAAAGCTCATGGCGGCGGGAATTTTTCGCGCATCGCAAACAGCTTCGGGGTCACCGTGGTTTGCGAGCGCCGTTGACGGACATCGAAAGCATGCCCGACGTCTGGTTCGAGCCTGGCCGTGTGAAAACGGTCGCAACGCTCCTCGAACATTTCAGATTATAACGTTCGAATCTGCTTCGCCATGGGTGCAACCGTGTTCAGCAGCGCAGACAATTCGTGCCTGTCTAGGGCGCGGTTGCCACCCGCTTGAACTCTCGCCACGCGCAGCCCGCAACCCATCACTTTATGGGTTCGAGCTTGTGCCCGCTGGGCCAAGGAGCTACGGCTTTCTATCTTGATCTTGCAATTTAGTGCAGTCTAGCCCCAATAAATAAAAGCTTACGCTCCAATAGCTATTCTTTATTTGGATCATCCCGGAAGGGTCTACGCTTCGGATCAAGCGGCGACAATTGCAAGTAAGCCTCTTTTCCACACCCATTTCATGAATCTTGAAAAAGTCATCTTCGGTTTCTTCATCATCTTGGCCTGTACGCTCAATTTCGGCTTTTTCATCGGTGACATTGATCGCCCGGAGCTGCATCACCCCACTGAGCTTGCTGCGGCGGTGGTGGTTAACTTGATCGCGTTAATTCTTAAATTTGGTGATCGTACGCACCTGGGTGCCACGCATCTCGCAACGAGTTTGGTAGCAAGCGTGCAACTCGTTGCCGCCGCGCTGGTGTGGACCGTCCACGTCTACATTGAAGGGCAGTCGATGGACGGAAACACGATTTCGACCGTAGTTTCACTGTCTGGCGGGGCGCTACTTGCAAACTTGATCTCAGTGGTTCTCTTGATCGGGGAAACACTCAAGCAGCAACGCTAGGCACGATCAGCCCGCATCGCGGCTATGTCTGACGTCTTATTCCTCATTCTTCGGCGTTTGCGTGCGCCGTTAATCGTGCTGATCATCGCCTACGCGATCGCGGTGATCGGTTTGACCTTCATGCCCGGTCAACTGCCCGATGGGAGGCCCTGGAAGATGGGGCTTTTCCACGCGTTCTACGTGATCAGCTATACCGCAACGACGATTGGCTTCGGAGAATTGCCCCACCCGTTTTCCGACGCGCAGCGCCTGTGGCTTACCCTATCGATCTACATCACGGTGATCGCCTGGACCTACACGCTCGGCTCGATCTTTACGCTAATTGCTGACACAACGTTTCGTGCTGCCATTTCACGCAGCGTGTTTGCCTGGCGCGTAAGAACGCTCGCCGACCCGTTCTACGTGCTCTGCGGCTATGGCCAAAGCGCGCGCGCGATCGCGCACGCGCTTGATCGCATGGGCATACGCGTGGTGGTGATCGAATCGCGGAAAGAGCGCGCCTCGTCAATTGCGATTGAAACCTTTACGTCTGCCGCAATCGTGTTGAGCGAGGACGCACGGCTGCCTAAGGTGCTGCGCGATGCGGGCATCTATAAGCGAGAGTGTCGCGGCTTGATCGCACTCACTGGCGACGATAAAGCGAACCAAGCTATTGCGATTGGCGCACGGACTTTGCGACCCGAGCTTCATGTGATGGCGCGGGTGAAGACCGACGCCGCGCGCATCAATCTTGAATCCTTTGGCGGCGTTGATGTGATCAATCCGTTTGATACGTTTGCGCAGAACGTTGCGCTGGATCTGGATCATCCGGAAGTGCTGCGCCTCGAAGAATGGCTTACTGCCACACCCGACGCGGCTTGCCCTGCGCGGATCGGCGTACCAGCGGGGCCGTGGGTGATCGTGGGCTTTGGTCGTTTCGGGCAATCGATTGCGAGCGTGCTCGATGACCGTGGGATCGCTTGGCGGGCAATCGATAACCGCACGCTAGATGAGCTCACCGACGGGCGTGATCGGGTGTTAGTTGCTGAGAACATGGAACGTGCGCTGCGTGAGGCTGACATCGAGCATGCGGCAGTACTGGTCGCGGGTACCGACAACGACGCTGCGAACTTAGCGGCGGTCACCCTTGCGCGCCGCGTGAATGCGCATGTATGGACAATTATTCGCCAGAATCACATCGCGGACCGCGTGTTAATCCGCGCCGCCAAATCGAATTTGCGATTTGTGCAATCTGACATCATGGTGCACGAATGTTTGCAGCTCATCAATGAGCCCTTGCTTGGTGTCTTTCTCAAGCGCATGCGCCAGGAAGGTGGCGCATTTGCCGCCGACGCCCTGGCGCGCATTCAAGCCCGAGTTGGCAACGGCGCACCGCTCGCATTCGCGTTCGCCTGCGATTTGTTGCAGCCTGGAGTCTTTTTTGCGAAGCTTCAGCAAGGCCTGCCGCTCACGATCGATGCGTTGCTACTGGATCGCGAAACGGGAGAATCGCAACGTGCACTTGCCCTCATGCTATTGCGCGGCAGCGACATGGTGTTGCTGCCGAGCGAGGATACCGTTGTGATGAATGGAGATCGCCTGCTTTTTGTAGGTAGCGAGGAATCGAGGCGTTTGCTGCAAAGCGTAAGCGCCGATCCTTCGCAGATGGCAATTTTGCTCACGGGAATCGAGCCGCCCCGAACCTGGCTCTTTAGAAAGATTGCGGCGTGGCGTCAAGCGCGTCGTCCAAGCTATGAATGATTTTTGGCCCGCCTGCGGCTATCGCTTTTTGCAACAGAAAGATGGCGCACTGATCGTCACCGATGACTTCCTGCGTTCGCTCTACTTGCGTCCGGAAGTCGCGCCCATCGCCGACTCGTGTGACGCAGAACTCAAGCTCCATGACGCGTTGATGAAAGCGCCACGGCGCGACGTGGCGAGCGCAGAGCTGCTCACGTTCAAGGACGCCGATGCGCAGGCAAACTATCGGGTGTTGCTTCGTTTCCGGGATCGCTTGCTCGCCGCGACCACGCTTGAGGCCGCCTATTTAAATCTGTTCAAGGGCGATGGCGTGGATGTTCCGCCCTTGTTCGTTTTCCAGCTTACGCAGATTTTTTTGCGACACGTGTTGGGTGCGAACACTGCTGCCGATCCGCTTGAAGCGAGGATGGGGGAATGCTTGTTCCGCGTTCAGAAAATTTCAGTGCTCGAGGATGGTGCGGTGATGGCCGCAGACGATGAAGCCATCGAGACATACGCCGAAACGGGTGGTTTCGGCTCGCTCGGCGAACTGCTCAAAAAGCAAAACACGCCCACGCGCTCCATCGATCTCGATGTGCTCGCAGCCGATAACAAGGACGCGTATTGGCCGCGCGACGAGCGCTTCGATTTCGCCGTGTCGCTAAACCGCGGGCAGCCCGCGCTCGATGCGTTGATGCGCGTGCTTGAGAAATGGGTGAAGCATTTCTTGGGCGTTGAGGTTGAAATCAAACACCGCCGTGAGATCGACGATAAACACTGGGTGTGGCATGTGGGGCTCGATGCGACCGCTTCGGGTGTGTTGAACGATCTCTATAACCAATCGCCCGTGGACGAGGAGCGCATGAATCGCTTGCTCTGCCTCTTCGAGCTGCGTTTCAAAAATCCGACTGACATGCGTCAGGCGATCGCCGGGAAGCCGATCTATCTTGCGATGGCGATGGATACCGAGAACAAACTCAAACTGAAACCGCAGAACTTGCTCCTCAATCTCCCGCTCAATCGCGCGTGAAAGCTGGGCTGTTAACCACTTACAGCTTTTACGTGCTCGCGCTTATTCGATCCGGGCGAGCGAAAATTTATAGATAAATACGCTATTTACAAACTAATCCGCTTCGCCCGCTCGCAATAAGCGCTAGCAACGCGGAGTTATTCGATTGAAACAGTCTTTGTGCATCGCACAACGCCCCGCGAAACAGGCATAGAATCCGCGACTTGCTTCCAGAAGAAGAGTGAACGAATGAGTTCTCATGACATGAGAGAGGCGAAGGGCGCTCGGCTCGCGGCGCTCTCTCTCGGTGCGGTGGGCGTGGTCTATGGCGACATTGGCACATCGCCGCTCTACACCCTAAAAGAGGTGTTCTTCAATTCGTCGCACGCGATCGCGCTGACCGAGGCGAATGTGCTGGGTCTGCTCTCGTTGATTTTCTGGGTGCTCACCATCGTTGTCGCCGTGAAGTACGCGTTTGTCATTTTGCGCGCGGACAATCAAGGTGAGGGCGGCACCATGATCTTGCTGTCGATGGCCTTGCGTGCGGTGCAGGAAGTGACCAAGCGTCGCTATCTCACGCTACTCGGCATCTTCGGTGTGGCGCTTTTCTTCGGCGACTCCATCATCACGCCAGCTGTCTCGGTGCTCGGCGCAATGGAAGGATTGAAGGAAATCAATCCGAAATTTGAAGCGGCGGTGGTGCCGATCGCTTTGGTCATTTTGACCGGACTTTTCTGGGTTCAAAGCCGCGGCACAGGCAAGGTAAGCAAATTTTTCGGTCCGATCATGGCAGCGTGGTTCGCCATGCTCGGTGCGCTCGGGATTTTTCATTTGTCGAGCAATCCGGCGGTGCTCGCTGCAATCAACCCGATGTACTTTTTGCGCTTCTTGGTTGAAAACCCGGGGCTGTCGTTGATCGTTCTGGGCTCAGCCGTGCTCGCGGTCACCGGTGCGGAAGCGCTCTACGCGGATATGGGGCATTTCGGACGCCGCCCCATTCGCATAGCCTGGTTCGTATGGGTCTTTCCGGCACTCGTATTGAACTATTTCGGGCAAGGCGCGCTGATCCTGAAAACCTGCGCCAGCGCCGCCGCGAGTAACACGGCTTGCAAGATGCATCCTTTCTATGATCAAGTGCCGTCCTCATTTTTGATCCCGATGATTTTGTTTGCGGGGGTTGCCACCGTGATCGCGTCGCAAGCGGTGATCTCGGGTGCGTTTTCGATTGCGCGGCAAGGCGTGCAACTTGGCTTCCTACCGCGCATGAAAATCGTGCATACGTCGCACCAGAGTGAGGGACAAATTTATGTGCCCGCGATCAATTGGGCGCTGTATGTGTTGGTGGTGATTGTGGTTATTTCTTTCCGCTCCACCGATAAGCTCGCCTCTGCGTACGGACTCGCGGTTACAGGTGCGATGATGGTAGACACGATTTTGTTTGCTGTCGTTGCCACGGGATTGTGGAAGTGGAACAAGCTGGTCGCTGCGCTTGCGATCGTGGTGTTCGCGATTGTGGATATTGCGCTCGTCGCTTCCACCGCTATCAAAATTCCAGACGGCGGATGGTTCCCGCTGCTCGTTGCGAGCGTCGTGCTCGTGCTGATGACCACTTGGAAACGTGGACGAAACCTCATGAACGAACAACGCAAAGCAGTTGCGCTGCCGCTCGTGCCCATGATTGCCTCGCTTACCCGCGATGCGACCCGCGTGTCCGGGACCGCTGTTTTCATGACATCAACGCCAGACGACATGCCCGCGGCAATGCTGCATAACCTGAAACATAACCGTATTCTTCATGAGCGAAACGTGATTCTTCACGTCAAGTTTGAAGATGTGCCTCTCGTGCCCCGCACCAAGCGATTGCACGTAGAAGCACTCGGGGATGGGTTCTATGCGATGGTGGTGCGCTACGGCTTTATGAATACGCCAGACATCCCGAAAGTGCTTACGAGCGTGGCCAAAGACTACGATCTCGAATTCGACATGATGGATACCTCGTTCTTCGTCTCGCGAGAGGTTTTGATTCCTACGAAGTGCAAGCGCATTTCAATCTGGCGCCAACGCCTGTTTAGCCTGATGGCGCGCAATGCGCAATCGGCGACGGCCTACTTCCAAATTCCTTCGAATCGCGTGCTTGAACTTGGGGCGCAAGTTAAGTTTTAGTCGTTTGCTGCTGGCAGTACTCGCATGCGCGGCGCTGTCGGCGTGCATCGGCCCTCGGCGTGAGGTTGATTCGCACACCCTTGATCGCGCGCTGCAGGCTCGCTTCACCCGAGGTGGTCTGATGGCCTGTCAGTTCACCTCGGTAGGCAAACAGTCTGCGATCAACAAAGAAACAGTCGCCGTGCCGTTTGAAGCGAGCTGCACAGTCACGTCGAAATACCTCGACCCCGCCACGACGACGGTTAAAGACGAGTTCGTTTTTCGATACGTGAAAGGCACGCCCGGATTCTTTGGCGGCACGCCGCCGAGTTGGACGTTGCTTCCTCGCTAGTCGGAAGCGTGATCCAGCCGAACGATCGAACTAGATCAACCTTATGGTCGCAAGCGCTTTTTTGTTGGGGCTAGCGTGCAATTAAATTACTCATCGGATTACGCGAATTACTTCCCTTAGCCCCGATAGAAAATCGATCTTCCGCAATAGTTACTCGCTAGTTAGCGCACGCGCGCCCGTCCAAAGCCGTGTGAGCATCGTCACAAAACACGCCGCCGCAAACATGTACGCGATCATCGCGAAATATTGCGGCCAAAGACACATCGCACAGAAAGCGACAATGGTTTCGGTGCCTTCGGTCAGGCCGCCCAAGTAGTGAATCGCCTTGTTTGGGTACACCGGATTGGCCTCGCCACCCGCCTTCGCATGAATTGCCGCGAAGGCGAGAAAGGTCGACGCCGTACCGATGAAGCTCGCCAGCAGCGTTGCGGAAGCGAGCGCATTGGCAACCGGATTTGCAACCGCAAAAGCGAGCGGGTACGCGGCGTACACAAAGTAATCACACGCAATATCGAGGAAGCCGCCACGTGGCGTCGGTCCTACCTGCCGCGCCATCGCGCCATCCACGCCGTCTAGAAATCGATTCACACAGAACAGCAATAGCGCCCAGCCGTAACACTCGGTCACGATCAGCGCCGCCCCCACCAGCCCAATCGCGCAGCCAAGCACGGTGACGGTGTCTGCCGACAAGCCGGCCGCACGCGCGGCACGGGCCACGGCGCGATGAGGGCGTGAGAGCAAAGGAAGGGCGTATCGGTCCAGCATGTACTGAGTGTATTGCGCCGCACACGTACACAACGCGCAAGGCGCACGAACGCGCTCTCAAAGCTCGTTCTGATAGATTCGATTCGTGGAATCGCCGCTCGCTCTCATCGTTATCGTTCTTGCTGCCAGCGTTGCGTGCGTCGGCCTGTGTCGCCGTTTCCGTTTACCGTCACTGCTCGGATATTTGGCGGTCGGCTTGCTGCTTGGCCCCTACGTTTTTCGCGTTATTCCTGATTCTGAGCAAGCCCGAGAGATCGCTGAATTCGGTGTCGTTTTTCTGATGTTCTCGATCGGCCTCGAGTTTTCGCTCCCGCAATTTAGAGCGATGCGCGGCTTAGTGGTGGGCTTCGGCGGTATTCAATATCTGGTTGGCACGCTGCTCTTCGCCGGAATCGCACTAGCGTTGTCGGCTTCGTTTGCGGGCAGTATTGTTTTGGCAACCGCGTTGGCTATGTCTTCAACCGCGATCGGGCTTAAGTTACTCGCAGAGCGCGGTGAGCTATCTTCGGCCCACGCCAGACATGTAGTGGGCGCCCTTCTGTTTGAGGACATTGTGGTTGTGCCGCTCCTGATCCTCATTCCGGCCGTTGCCGGCACTGCGGGCGACGGCATGCAAATCGCCTGGGCAGTGTTTAAGGCGGTCGTGTTACTCGCAGTGATGCTCAAGTTCGGGCAACCGTTGTTGCGGGCAATTTTTCGTGTCATCGCTAAGCAAAAGAGCACCGAGCTGTTCATGCTCGGCGTGCTGCTCGTCGCGCTGGCGCTCGCCTGGCTCTGCCACCTGGCCGAATTGCCGCTCGCCCTTGGTGCTTTTGTGGCTGGGATGCTGATCTCAGAAACTGAGTACAAGTTGCAGGTGGAGGACGACATCCGCCCTTTCCGCGACGTGCTACTTGGAATGTTTTTTATCTCGCTCGGGATGCAGCTGAACCTGCCGTTCGTTTTTGCAAATTTGGGGTGGGTCGTAGCGGCATTTGTGTCGGTCACGCTGGTGAAGGAATTAGTAATTTACGCGTTCGCGCGACGCTACGGCCTCAATCAGCACCATGCACTACTCACCGCTGCGCTACTCGCTCCTGCGGGCGAGTTTGGTTTTGTGCTTCTTACGCTGGGTCGCAGCCTCGGAACCGTGAACGAAACGTTCGTCCAAATCGCACTCGCAGCGATGCTGCTTTCGATGCTTACCGCGCCCTTCGTCCCGATGCTGGCTGAAAAGATTTCTTCGCGGCTGACAGCGAACGATTTCTTAGCTCGCTCTGCCGACATCTTCAAGATTGCCGCACAAAATTTGTCTAGGCAAGACCACGTCGTTATCTGCGGATACGGCCGCAGTGGCCAATATCTCGCTCGCTTGCTCGAGGCAGAACAAGTTCGGTATGTTGCGCTCGACAATGATCCGGAGCGCGTGCGTGAAGCGATAGGTACGAGCGAAGGTGGCGACGTCGTGTTTGGCGATAGCACGCGTAAAGAAGCATTGATCGCTGCAGGCATTGAGCGTGCGCGCGCATTGGTTGTCTCATTTACTGATAAAGACGCAGCCCTCAAAATCATCGCAACGGCGAAATCGGTGCGCAGTGATCTGGCGATCATTGTGCGCACAATGGATGACGAACACATCGCTGCGCTGTCAGCCGCGGGTGCAACTGAGGTGGTGCCCGAAGTGCTAGAGGGCAGTTTAATGTTGGCGACTCACTCATTACTCGTCCTCGGCACACCGCTTACCAAAGTGCTCAAACGCATCCGCGCGGTGCGCGAGGAGCGCTACAACCTCTTTCAAGGCTTCTTTCGTGGTGCATCCGACGGTAACGAAAGCGAAGGCGACGCACGAGTGCTCCACTCCGTAAACATTCCTGAGAATTCTTGGGCGTGCGGCAAAACGTTGCTCCGCGTGAAAGACACGTTGTTTGAACGATTTGAAGCAGAAATTACGGTGATCCGTCGCGAGGGCACCCGTATCGATCTAGCGAGCCCTGATTTTGTTTTTGCGCCAGGAGATGCACTCATCTTGCTCGGCACACAAAGCGCTGTAAGTGCAGCCGAACTCAAGCTTACTGAGTAAAGCGCGTGCGTAGCAGCGCCTCCTCGAGCCACCAAAGTTGCTGGATATTCGGGTGAGTCGCTTTGGCCCCTAGGGAAAGCGTGACGAACGATTAGGGTTTAACCTCTCCGATTCATACGCGCAGCCGCCTACTGTTTCGGGTTGCTCGGCACGAGGTTTGCGATAGCAATCTTTAACGTTGCTGAGATGCCCCGATTCGGGGCATCGCGTGAGCGAAGAATTTTCAAAACGAAGACCTCAACACTAGGAGATCACTGTATGAAGTTGTCACGAACCCAATTCGGGTTAAGCGCCGTCATTGCTGCGCTCGGACTATCAGCCTTTCCAGCGCACGCCGGAAAAACCTTGGACGCGATCAAAGCGCGTGGCCAAGTCGTCTGCGGTGTAAACACGGGCCTCGCCGGTTTTTCGCAAGCAGATTCTTCAGGAAACTGGTCAGGCCTCGATGTCGATGTCTGCAAAGCGATCGCAGCCGCAACCCTGGGTGATGCCAATAAGATCAAATGGGTTCCGCTGAATGCACAGCAGCGCTTCGCCGCACTGCAATCGGGCGAAATCGACATCCTTTCGCGCAACACGACCTTCTCGCTCACGCGCGATGCGTCGCTCGGTTTGCATGTAACCGGCGTTACCTATTACGACGGTCAAGGTTTCATGGTCACCACGAAATCCAAAATTCGTGATGCGAAACAGCTCAAAGGCCAAACGGTCTGCGTGCAATCAGGCACCACGACCGAGAAAAACCTGACCGACTTCTCGAAGGCCAACAACCTAGGCATCAAGCCTGTGGTGTTTGAAAAAGTTGAAGCGGCTACGGGCGCTTACTTCTCGGGTCGCTGCGTGGCTTACACGACGGATGCGTCGGGCCTTGCTTCAGTTCGCAACAAAGAAGCGAAGAATCCAGACGAGCACGTGATCCTTCCGCAGCTCATCTCGAAAGAGCCACTCGGACCGATGGTCCGCCGCGGCGATGACGAGTGGTTTGCGATTACTAAGTGGGTAATCCATGGTCTGCTTGAAGCCGAAGAATATGGCGTCACGCAAGCGAACGTTGATCAGATGAAGTCGAGCACCGACCCTGTCGTTCAGCGTCTGCTCGGCACCACGGAAGATACGGGCAAGCTGCTCGGTCTGGATAAAGAGTGGATGGCTCGCGCGATCAAAGCGGTTGGCAACTACGGCGAGATTTTCGAGAAGAACGTTGGACCGAAGTCGGCGCTGAAGCTGCCGCGTGGCGCTAACAACCTTTGGAATAAGGGTGGGCTCATGTACGCCTACCCCGTCCGCTAATTTCGATGTAAAGCTACTGCGCGGCTGAATTTCTTCGTCTTAGGTTGCCTCGCGTACATCAGTACGCGTCGGCAACCGCTTCATCGAACTTCAACCGCTCGCTACGCTTTTCACCCGAAATTAGGGGCTCGCGTCGCCTGAGACATTATTCATTTGTTCGGGCTCGCGAAACAAATCCTCTTCACTGAAAGAGGATTTGTGTGAAAAAGCTTAAGAAGTTTTTTCACACAAACTAGAAGAAACAACCTGACGAACTTAGCAGACAAAGCACGGGGAAGCCTATGGCGGTTGCACCACGAACTCCACCGAAGAAACGCGATTGGTCATGGCGATCTCAGGCATTTCGCGGGCTGGTTTATCAGATTCTCGCCGTTGCGGTCATCGGTGGCGCAGTGTGGTTCCTGGCGCACAACACCGTGGAAAACATGCGGGTTCGTGGCATCAAGAGCGGCTTCGATTTTCTGTTTCAACCCGCTGGCTTTGATATTGGCGAGCCGCTTTTCGGCTACGACTCGAACAATCCTTACTGGAAAGCGTTTTTGGTCGGCGTGGGCAATACCCTTCGCGTCGCCATCATCGGCATCATTCTCACCACGATTCTCGGCACCTTAATCGGCGTCGGGCGCTTTTCGCGCAACGGTTTGGTGCGCGGGCTTTGCTATGCATATGTGGAACTCTTCCGCAACATTCCGGTGCTGCTGCAACTACTCATGTGGTACCTGTTGTTCACCGAACTATTGCCCGACATCAGCGAAGCGAAACAAGTTGGCTCGGTATTTCTGAGCAAAGGGGGGCTCACTTACCCCGCGCCGGTTTGGGTCTCTGGTCATGCGTGGATGTTCGCGGGCTTGATTGCGGCGCTCGTCGCGGTTTGGTTCTACCGCCGCTGGGCGCACCGGCAATTCGAAGCCACCGGCAAACAGCCAGGCACATTCTGGGGCTCGCTCGCGATGGTGTTGTTGCTCACGCTCGGCGGCTGGTTCATTGGCGGCTCACCCACTGAGATGCGTGTACCCGTGAAAGGCGAGTTCGCCGTTGAAGGCGGCGCATCGTTTACGCCTGAGTTCCTCGCCGTTCTGTTCGGGCTCACGCTCTACACCGCTGCCTTCGTTGCGGAAGTGGTTCGCTCGGGTATAGCGTCGGTGCCGCGCGGGCAATCGGAAGCCGCGCAAGCGATTGGTTTGTCGCGCGGGCAAGAAATGCAAAAGGTGCTTCTGCCGCAAGCGTTGCGCGTGATCATTCCGCCGATGACTAATCAGTATTTGAATCTCACGAAGAACTCATCGCTCGCAGTTGCCATTGGCTACCCGGATGTAGTGTCTATCTCAAACACCGCGCTCAATCAAACGGGCCGCGCTGTGGAATGCATTGCCATCATCATGTTGGTGTATCTCACCACATCGCTTTCAACGTCGTTCTTCATGAATTGGTACAACGCGAAATCCGCGATTAAGGAGCGTTAATCGTGGCCGAAACCATCATCTTCCAATCAAAGCCTGCACGCCCAGCGCCCAATCGCACCGAAGGCTTGCTCCCGTGGATCAAACTGAATCTGTTTGGTACCTGGCAAAGCGCACTATCTACCGTGATCATCGGCGCGTTGCTGGTGCTCTATGTGCCTCAGTTTCTGAACTGGGCGATCTTCACCTCCACTACGTCCACTAACGCAGACGCCTGCCGCGCTGCGGGTGTTGGCGCGTGTTGGGGCGCGGTCGTTGAAAAGTATCGTCTCATCATTTTCGGGCGCTATCCGTTTGACGAGCAGTGGCGGCCACTGGTGGCCACGCTCATCATGCTCACGATGCTCGTCGTAAGTTGCATTCGCTACTTCTGGAGCAAGTGGTTGGTGCTCGGCTGGACCGTGACGCTCGCCGCGTATTTCATACTGATGTACGGAAGCCTTTTTGGCTATCTTGACGTATTCGGATTGAGCAAAGTCACCACGGATCGCTGGGGCGGTTTGCCGCTCACGATCATGCTCTCAACGCTCTCGATCATGCTGGCGTTTCCACTCGCGGTGGTCGTTGCGTTGGGGCGTCGCTCACACCTTCCGGCGATCCGCTCGCTCTGCACGGTTTATGTCGAATTGATCCGCGGCGTACCGCTGATCTCGGTGCTATTCATGGCATCGTTCATGTTCCCGCTCTTCATGCCGCAGGGCGTGACGATTGATACGCTGCTTCGCGTGCTGGTTGGGATCACGCTCTTTGCTGCCGCTTACATGGCGGAAGTGGTGCGCGGCGGTTTGCAGTCGTTACCCAAAGGCCAAACAGAAGCGGCGGCCTCCATTGGCCTTTCCTACTGGCAAACGCAGCGAAAGATCATCCTGCCGCAGGCGCTCGCCACCGTGATCCCAGGGATCATGAATAACTTCATCTCGATCTTCAAAGACACGTCGCTGGTAACGATCGTTTCGCTCTACGAACTCACCGGTTCACATGGGCTCGCGTTCAACTCAGACGCCGATTGGCGGCCGTTCAAACTTGAAGGCTATCTATTCATCGTTGCTATTTACTTCGTTTTCTGTTTCGCGATGAGTCGCTATAGCTTGTGGATCGAAGCACAAGTGAACAAATCGAAGCTCCGTTAATCGAGGATCGCCATGAGCACCGGCACTGACAACATTATTGTTTTCGACAAAGTCAACAAGTGGTACGGCAATAGCTTCCACGTTTTGCGCGACATCGATTTACAGGTAAGGCGCGGCGAGCGCATCGTGATCTGCGGCCCCTCGGGCTCCGGCAAGTCAACGCTCATTCGCTGCATCAATCGTCTTGAGGAACATCAGGAAGGGCGATTGATCGTTGATGGCACCGAACTCACCGACGATGTGAAAGCCATTGATCGCATCCGCAAAGATGTCGGCATGGTGTTTCAGCAATTCAATTTGTTTCCGCACTTAACTGTGCTCGAAAACCTGACGCTATCGCCGATGTACGTAGGCAAGATTCCGAAGAAGGAAGCCGAAGAGCGCGCGATGACGCAGTTGAAGCGAGTGCGTATTGCGGAGCAAGCGGAGAAATATCCGCTGCAACTTTCCGGCGGTCAGCAGCAGCGTGTGGCAATCGCCCGCGCGCTCTGCCTCACGCCAAAAATCATGCTCTTTGATGAGCCCACTTCCGCGCTTGATCCGGAGATGATCAAGGAAGTGCTCGACGTAATGGTGGAGCTCGCCAATCAAGGCATCACCATGATTTGCGTCACCCACGAAATGGGATTCGCGAAAGCGGTCGCCGATCGCGTCATCTTTATGGACCAGGGACAAATCGTCGAACAAAACACGCCGCACGAGTTCTTCAACAATCCAAAGACAGATCGTTCCAAGGATTTCTTGTCGAAGATCTTGGGGCACTGAACCCACGTTAGAAAACAAAAGCTTTTGTGCGATTCAATCCGCAATATGCGCGATAGCGGCTAGAAATTAGGCAACTGGCCTTCATACGTTAGACCGCTCTGGCCTCGCAATTATGTCGAGTCCAAGAAAAAATTTAAATCCTTCCGCTTAGACGCGGTAGCTACGGTCAGGGGTTGTTTTCAAGGTGAAAAGCGTTCGATAGTTGGAAACACGTTCTGAGAACACCACCTGAACGACCTAGCGCCGGACGATGCTTGTGACTGCGTTTTACGACTGAGCGAACGCCCGTGTCAGCCAGGAGCGACGGACCTTATGCTATCGGCTTGTGACCGAGTCGAGCGCTCGGCCAGGCCGATTTTGAAAACGATACGGAATATGGGGCGTATCAATCGGCAACCGAAAATGATCGGGCGACTCATAACGATACGCGACGTCCACTGCATTCAATAACAACGAAGGCGTCGCGCACGTGTTTTCAACCGCGTGCCAGACCCCGGGTGGAATCACTACAAGGGCCGGACGCTGCACGCCTAAGCGAAACTCGTTAACGCCTTTATAAGTCGGCGATGAGCGACGTGAATCGTAGAGCACGATCCGCATAGTCCCCGTGCTCACGAAGAGTCGATCAGTGGTCTCTCCGTGCGCATGCCATCCGGAAATGCCTCCGGGGTTAAGCGATGATTGAAACACCTGCGTCACAGGCATCGCATCAAGCCCCCAGTCGCTACGATAAATCTCAGTCAGGACGCCATATCCCGACATTACATTTGCCACCTCTTTCAGCGCGACGCCGTCAATCAGCGACTGGCCCAGCAATTGCCAATCACGCGTAATGCCCTGTAGATCTCGGCTCATGCCCTCTACTGCCCAATCACTTGTATCCAATTCCTATCCCCCGTCTTACTTCCGGTTATTCAATCAAAAATCTTCAGTCAGCCCGCGTCGGCGGCGCAATGCACGTACGAGCCCGCCTGGGCCGAACTTGATGCGCATCCGCACATCCTTTGGATGGTATCCAAGCTTGCACATGGCATAGAACAGCCAGCGTTTGCACCGAGTCAGCAACGCACTGCTGGCGCGTCGATTAGCCGCAATCAGTTCTCCGCCGAGGCTAAAGGCTGCGCACGTGATCGCCGTCTCTCTAAATTTTGGCTCGCTACGCATGCGATGCCAGTAAGTGTCGTGTTCATGGCTGGCGCGCTTCGCGTAAGTCGACTCTCGTGCGCCAGAGGGTACGCAAAACACTGTTACCGCCCCGGTGGACGCAAGCTTTTTTCCAGCTCGCCATGCCCTAAACAAAAAGTCATGCGACGGCTCCATTCCGCAATCGTGCGCAGATTTCCAACCTCCCAGTTCGCTAACCAGGCTACGCCGCAAAACCCACGACGAAGCCGGCACAAACAGGACAGGGTCATAAATGTCCCCCGATGACGCGCCCTGCAAAAAAAACTTGTTAGACCCCGCGCATGTCTGCGAATCCGAAGTTGGCAATGGGCAAATGAGTGCGGAATAGACGAGATCCGCCTCGGCCAACGCGAGCGTGTTCATTGCCGTCGAAAGATGATCGTCAAAATAAAAGTCGTCGTGATTGAGATAGGCGACGAACTCTGTTTTTAGTTGCGCCACACCCCAATTGTTCGGGCCCGACTGCTCTCCGCAGTTGCGCTCAAGATTAACAAACCGAATTCGCGGGTCACAGAAAGCTGCCACCACAGCAGCGGTGTCATCCGTGCAGGCGTCGCCCACCACCAGCAACTCCCACGCTTGGAGCGTTTGTCGAAGAACGCTCTCGATGGCATACCGCAGTACATTGCTTCGGTTGTAAGTTGCGATGACAACGCCGATCTTTGCCTTCTCGCAAGAAATGTGGCCTCCGACATCCGGCTGGAAATCGGGCATCGCCGTACTGAGGTCCTTCACGTCGCCACTACAAGAGAATTATCCTATGGAGGTCGAGTATAGGGTGGAGCACGCAAGCGCGTGAACGCATACCCAAGGCACTCCAGTCGTTTCAACACGAAAAAGCAACGTTTTGAGTCGACTTCCTGCACCACGAGCTCTGGGGCGCTATCCGGTCCACGCTTCATTCATTCAGCGAACAGCTTAGCTCCTCGCAGAGCGAAGAGGTGTTTAGCGGAAATGTCCGCTCGCCGCCGCAGCGGTCGTCTCGCCCCGGGGCGCCGTCAGATCGATGGTCAGGGGTTGAACCTTCGCGCCCGCAGACGTAAGCATTTAAGATTTATCGCGCGATTCGTAAGATTCGCGACCAGAGCGCGCTGCGGGTTAGTGTTGCAATATCTTCGAGAGGAAGTCTTTGGTGCGCGGTTGGCGCGCATCGGGATTGCCGAAAAAATCGTCCTTTGAGCAGTCTTCTAGGATGTTGCCGCCGACGTCGATAAAGATCACGCGGTGAGCCACTTTGCGAGCGAACCCCATCTCATGAGTCACAACCATCATCGTCATGCCCTCTCTGGCAAGCGTGACCATTACATCGAGCACCTCGCCCACCATCTCGGGATCGAGCGCGGACGTCGGCTCATCAAAGAGCATCACGATCGGATCCATTGAGAGCGCTCGGGCAATGGCAACGCGTTGCTGCTGACCGCCCGAAAGTTGCCCTGGAAACTTGTCTTTGTGCGCCATCAGACCCACGCGATCGAGCATTTTCAAGCCGCGCGTGCGCGCCTCTTCCTCGCTGCGTCCAAGCACTTTTTTCTGCGCGATGGTGAGGTTTTCGGTCACCGACAAATGCGGAAACAGTTCGAAGTGCTGAAACACCATGCCTACACGCGAGCGCAACTTCGGCAGATCCGTTTTTGGATCGTGCACGGCCGTCCCGTCCACCCAGATCTCGCCTTTTTGTACGGGCTCCAACGCATTGATCGTCTTGATCAGCGTTGATTTACCCGACCCTGACGGACCGCAAACAACCACAACCTCGCCTTTGTTAATTTTGGTTGAGCAGTTGTTCAGCACCTGAACCTTGCCGTACCACTTCGAAATACCTTTAACTTCAATCATGATTCGACTCCGCTCCCTACCTAATGATTTGCACTTTTTGCTGAATACGCTTCACAATCCAGGAAAGCGCGTAGCACATAAAGAAATACACAACGGCCGCAAGCAGATACGCTTCAACCGGGCGGCCCAAGTTTTTGCCTGCAGTTTCAAAGCCTTTGAGCATGTCGTACGCGCCAATCGCGTAGACAAGTGAGGTGTCTTGAAACAGGATGATGGTTTGCGTGAGAAACACCGGCAACATATTTCGAAAGGCTTGCGGTAGGATCACGAGCTTCATGTTCTGCCCATAGGTCATGCCAAGCGCTTGCCCCGCAAAAATCTGGCCCCGTGGAATAGACTGAATGCCCGCGCGAACGATTTCCGAGAAGTACGCGGCCTCGAAGGCAATAAATGTGACCACCGCGCTCATCTCCGCGCCAATCGGACGCCCAATCGCAAACGGGATCAACAAGAAGAACCACAAAAGCACCATCACGAGCGGTATGGAGCGCATCGTATTCACATACGCGGCCGCCGGAACTTCCAGCCATTTCTTGCCCGAAAGCCGCATCAACGCGAGCGCCGTGCCAAGGATCACGCCACCAATCGTTGCAACAACGGTGAGCCATAAACTGAAGATGAGACCTTTCCATACGAAAGGTCCGATTACGCTCCAGTCAAAAAAGGTGAGATCAAGATTTCCCATCGTGACCCCTAGTGCCCCGCGCCCATGCCGCCGGAAGCGACAAAGCCTGGAACTTGTGTCTTCTGTTCAATTACACGCATGATGCGATTGACCGTAAACGCCGAAATAGCATAAAGCACCGTCACCGCCAAATACATTTGCACGGGCGCCGAGGTCTCTTCGCCCGCTTGGCGCGCGAACATCGTTAGCTCAGCAATTGACACCGCAAACGCCACCGATGAGTTCTTGATGATGTTCATCGATTCGCTGGTGAGCGGCGGAATGACGATGCGAAGCGCCATCGGCAAGAGCACATAGCGATAGGTTTGTGGCGTTGTGAAACCGACGGCCATGCCTGCATAGCGCTGCCCGCGCGGTAGCGCTTGAATACCGGAGCGCACTTGCTCGCTCACCCGCGCAGAGGTGAAGAAGCCGAGCGCAAGAATCACGAGAATGACAGATGGCACGTCTTTCATCGCCGGAAAAATCGCGGGGACCACGAAGTACCAAAGAAAGATTTGCACGAGCAGTGGAATGTTGCGGAAGAGCTCTGTCCATGCAGTGCCAAGCCTCACCAGCCACGGGCTATTGGGCAGCGTGCGCAGTGTGCCCATGAGGAGCCCCATCAGAAGCGCCACGACCAATGCGGCAAGCGCAACGGTTAGTGTCCATCCCCACGCCGAGAGAATCCAATTCAGGTAGGTTTGATCCCCACCCTTCCCAAAACAGCCCGCGATGATTTCGCCGGTTGCGGTTTCTTTACAGAATAATTGCCAATCCCAAGCCATTAAGCCCCCTTCACTTCACTCCCCTCACGCGCTGATTTTGTTCAGCGCGATCTGGGCGCAGACGCGTACCGCTGTCTCATGCGTCATACACACCGATGCGACAGCAACTACGCAAGCAGAATTTTTATTTTCTCCAGACAGAATAAACCCCTGCGGTGGTGGCCCACGGCAGGGGCTTTCTTAGTAGCGCAAAAGAAACTTATTTCTTCGCGTACTCTTCCATTGGCTTGTCGTTCGGGTTCGCCCACGCGTTTTTGGTGCTCTCTGACAATGCGAGTCCCACTTTCGTGTTCTTCGGCGGGATCGGCTGCATGAACCATTTATCCCAAAGTTTCGCCATATCGCCAGACTTCACCATCGCTGCGATGGTGTCATTGCCGATTTTCTTGAGCGCTGCGTCGTCTTTGCGAACCATGATTGCAATCGGCTCGACGTTCAACACTTCGCCCACGATACGGAACTCAGCCGGGTTCTTCGCAAGCGCGATGTTGCCTGCGAGGATGGAGCCGTCCATCACGAACGCATCAGCACGGCCAGTTTCAAGCATCAAGAAGCTGTCGGCATGATCTTTACCAAACACTTCTTTGAAATCCATTCCGGTTGCACGCTCGTGCTTACGAAGATGCTGCACCGACGTTGTACCGGTGGTTGTTGCAACGTTTTTTCCGTTCAACTGAGCGATGTTGGTGATGCCTGAGTTTGCCTTGGTGGCAATACGTACCTCTTCAACATACGTGGTGTTGAGAAAGGCGACGTCCTTCTGGCGGGTTGCGTTGTTCGTTGTCGATCCGCATTCGATATCCACCGTACCGTTTTGCAGGAGCGGGATACGGTTTTGCGAGGTCACGGCTTGATATTTCACTTCAAGCTTGCGGCCGACTTGCTTTTCGACTTCAGCGAGGATGCGCTGGCACACTTCCACGTGGAAGCCCGCAAACTTGCCGTCGCCCAAGGTATAGGAGAGCGCGCCCGAAGACTCGCGGACACCCATGGTGATGCTGCCAGACGATTTCGCTTTGTCTACCGCCGACTGCGCGAATGCGCCGCCAGCTACTAATGCGGTCATCGCCGCAAGTACGATCTGCTTTTTCATATCTAGATGAATCCTCGAAAAGGAGTGGTGGTGATGTGATGCGTTGGGCGGCGTGGTTGCCGCACGGGATCGTCGGTGCTGTGTCGATGTTTTCGTACCAGCGATGACGAACGCTCGGGCCGCAATATACGGCAAGCTAAGGCGCTCGAAATGCCGAGATGTATAAACGCTATGCACGTTAGTAAGTTGACCTGACGCCGCTGGTTAGACCGCGGCTCGCGAACCCATCCAAGACGCTGGATAACCCTTGGTCCGAAGTTGGCGTGGGGATGATCGCGTGATTCAGGCTGCGAATAGGAATAGCCTGAAATACCTTGGGGCGCGGTCACAGAAACATTCACGCGCTCGAGCCGGGAGGGCTGAGCCCAGTCTTGAGAATTGACTACCGTAGGCCCAACCGATACAGTCGAATGCGCGTGTCTCCACCGACCTAGACATGAGGCGAGAGTCGCTTAAAGCGCTGCTGTCACCGAATACCTAACGATACAGACGAGGAGTGAGTTCTTGAACGTGAGTTTTTCTGCGCTGCATCGAGTCGCTCAAACGGCATGTGTCACGCTGGGACTTGTCGCGAGCGCTACCGCCACCGCGCAAGCGAGTGAGACCCGCGCTGTGCCGGGGCGCGGCGCCTCGCCCACGCAAACTTCGCCTTCGGCCCCTGACGCAACTGCGGTCAAGGTCATCCGAATTGCGTATGCCGTCGCTCAAAACTCGCATTACGGTGCAGGCGTGGATGCGTTCGGACGTGAGCTGGCAGAGCTCACCAACAACCGCTTCCGCGTCGAGCACGTGCCCGCAGGCAAGGCAGGCGGCGAGCTCGAGATTCTCAACAAAGTGAAGAGCGGCGAGCTAGAGATGGGCAATACGTCCACAGGCCCGCTCGGCAACATCGTCCCGGAAGCGAAACTCTTTGATCTGCCGTTCTTGTTCAGCGACTACGCGCATGCGCGGCGCACCCTGGACGGAAAAATTGGTCAGAGCATTCTTGAGCTATTCCCGAAGTACGGGCTGATTGGTTTGGCGTGGAGCGAAAATGGCTTTCGACACATCACGAATAATCGTCGAGCCGTCATCTACCCAGCCGATCTCGCGAGCCTGAAGCTTCGAACCATGGAAAACAGTGTGCACATGGAAGCACTGCGCACACTCAAAGCACAGCCGACGCCGCTCGCGTTTCCCAAGCTATTTGATGCGCTTAAGCGCGGCGAGCTCGATGGACAAGAGAATCCGCTGCCTGTGATCCTTGCCTCCAAGTTCAGCGAAACGCAGCGCTTTCTCTCCTTGACGCAACACTTTTACTCGCCCTGCGTGCTCACCGTTTCACCGGCCTTGTGGGCGACCTTGAACGAGCAGGATCGTTACGCCTTCAAAATGGCGGCGAGAGCTGCAGTTCGCGCACAGCGTGATCGCGTCAATGCAGATGAATTCTCAGCGCTGACCGCGCTACGTGCATCTGGAATGCAAATCAACACGTTCGTAGACACCAATGCGTTTCGGTCTGCGCTTCGTCCGGCCTACGAACGCATGCTGCCAGGTCTCAACCCGAAGATCATCGAAGAAATCCGAACGTTTCGCTGAGCTGTTTACAAACAGGGAAATTTCAGCTGAAGGCGCGGAGCGCGCTCTGCGGTTCTCGCCCACGCATAAACCACTTTCTGAATGAACTCGTCCTGCTTTTGTGCGATTGCGAACGGTTAGAAGCGATGCGTTCGCCAAGCTAATTCAAAGCACGATCCGGTGCCAACTTTATTTACCTAGCGCCCACTAAATAGGGGCAGAGCGGCAAAAAATATATAGGTAGAGTGTTTGATTTAAGCCCGCTTGCCCTAATTGAACTTGGACAAGCGGCATAAAGCGACTAGGTATCTCGCAATCGTTGGCTACAGCTTCACCACCGTGCGCCCTGTGACTGCGCCTTTCACGTAGGCCTCAAACACGCCGGGAAGCTCAGTGAACGATACCGTCTTGCAATGGCTCGCGAGCTTCTCGCACTTCCATTCGTTGGCAAGTTTGCCCCAGAGCTCGCGGCGCAGCGACATCGGGCAATTCACGCTATCGATGCCAAGTAGTGAAACACCACGCAAAATGAACGGCATCACCGTCGTTTTCACTTCCCAGCCTTGCGCGAGCCCAACGGACGCAATCGTGCCGCCCACTTTCATCACGCGCGTAAGCCACGAGAGCTGTTCGCCACCCAAGTTGTCGACCGCGCCTGCGTAAGTCTCGGAGCCGAGCGGCTTCTCGGTCATCTCAAATTGCCCGCGAATCAACACGTCTTTCGCGCCAATCGATTTGAGCAGCTCAACGTCCTTTTCTTTGCCCGTCACGGCGACCACGTGATAGCCGAGCTTCGCGAGAATCTCGATCGCCACGATGCCCACGCCGCCGGTCGCACCGTTCACCAACACCGGCCCCATCGAAGAATGCAGGCCATCGTGCTGCATGCGAAGAATTGCTTGCGCGGCAGTGAAACCAGCGGTGCCGTGCGTCATCGCGTCATACGTGCTCATGCCGCTCGGAATTGGCACCAACCAAGATGCAGGCATCCGTGCACGCTCCGCATAGCCGCCATGATGCGCCACACCGACATCGTAGGAATGCGCAATCACTTTATCGCCGGGTTTGAAGTCAGGAGACGATGACGATTCAACCGTCCCAGCAAGATCAATCCCACCAATGCAAGGAAAGCGCCGAATGATCCGCCCCGCGCCCGTTGCCGACAACGCATCTTTGTAGTTAACGGTCGAATACTCGACGGCAATCACCACCTCGCCCGGATCGAGTTGATCGACAGTCATGTCGACAAGTTCGGTTTTGACCGATTTGCCTTCTTGGGAGGTGAGGTAGGCTTTGAACACAGACATAATTAACTCAACTTATTCGTTAGCTAACGGTTCGGAAAAAACTCGGCGCCGAATTCTAGTTCGAGCGCATTGCGCACAAATCCTGGGTAAGCATAGACAAACTGTCGGCGGTAATGTTCGTCCATCATTTGTTTTCCGCACCAGTTTTCATAGACTTTTCATTCAGCAGGATCAAACGCGGCGCGATCCATTTGCATGAGCGTGCGACGATTTCGAGTTAACAATTGTCGGAACTGTCCGCGAGTTGCGATGCCGAATTTTGCAAGGTCGACGACAAGCTCCTCAAAATCAGCCTCGCTATCGTTGTATTCGTTACGCCTGGGGAAAATTTGACGACAAATTCGCCGAATGAGCCTACCGCTTAGTGTTTGCTCATCCTTCGCGCGGCGCGCGGAAACAAATCGAGGCATTTAACTAAGCGGAAATCTTGAGTATTCCCGCCCCCGCCTCCATCCGCCCCACCACCGCAGCAGTGGCGAAACCTTCTTGTTTGAAGAGCGCGATCACGTCATCAGCAATAGCTGGGTCACAGGAAACGAGTAAACCACCCGATGTTTGCGGATCGGTGAGGAGCGCTTGCTCGGCGGCGGAAAAATCTTTCGGCAGCAAAACATCGTGGCCGTAGCCCGCCCAGTTGCGACCTGATGCGCCCGTAACAAAACCCTCTTCTGCCATTTGTTTAACGTTCGGAAGCAGCGGCACTTTGTTCCACTCAATCACGGCCGTCATCTTCGCTCCGCGCGCAAGCTCGAGCGTGTGGCCCGCGAGGCCGAAGCCAGTGATGTCGGTGAGCGCGTGAACGCCCTTCATGTCGGCGAGCTTTGCACCCGGTTTGTTGAGCTTGGTCGTGTTCTCGATCATTGCGGCGTAGCCTTCCGCCGAGAGCTTTTCCTTCTTGAGCGCAGCAGAGAGCACGCCAACGCCAAGCGGCTTGCCAAGAATCAACACGTCGCCCGCTTTCGCGTCGGCATTCTTTTTCACTTTGCTCGGATGCACGAGCCCCATCACGACCAGACCATATATCGCTTCGACCGAATCGATCGTGTGTCCACCGGCAATCGGAATGCCCGCCGCAGTCGCAACGCTTTGTCCGCCTTTAATCACCTTGCCAATTGTTTCTATCGACAAGACATTAATCGGCATGCCCACCAACGCGAGCGCCATGATCGGCGTGCCGCCCATGGCGTACACGTCGCTGATCGCGTTGGTCGCGGCGATACGTCCGAATTCGAAGGGATCGTCAACGATCGGCATGAAGAAATCGGTGGTGGCGATCAACGCTTGGTTTTCGTTCAACTGATAAACCGCTGCGTCGTCTGCCGTTTCGATGCCAACCAGCAACTCTTTCGGCAGCAAGCCCGCGCTGTTCTTCAAAATTTCTGAGAGCACCCCGGGCGCGATCTTGCAGCCGCAGCCGCCGCCGTGCGAAAGCGAGGTGAGGCGCGGTTCAATGTTTGAGGTGCTGGCGGGTGCGTTCATAGCGAAATTCTTCCGTAGGGTGAGCTTGTATTTTCGCAAATCAAAGCGGTTTAGTTACAACACCGCTTTCACCGCAGCGCGGATGGCGGCAGCCTCACGCTCTGGCACGAAGAGTTTTGCACGCTTCGCGCTCTGTGACGCAAGCTTGGCAAAGAATCGCTTGTCGGCCTCACAGCGCTGCATCAGCGCGGCGCACGCATGCGAGTTGCCGAATTCGAAGTAGCCCGCGTAATCCTCGCCCAACATGCCGACATTCCCGCTGACTCGGCTTGCGATCACGGGAACGCCGCTGGTGACCGCTTCAACAATCACGTTAGCGCCACCCTCCATCTTGCTCGCGATAACCAAAGCGTTAGCGCGCTTGATGTACTTGCGCGTTTTGCTGCGATCTTTGGCGCCCACCCACGTGAGTCTCGGCTCGTCTCTAGCCACTTGCTTGATGGTGTCAGCGTGTTCGCGATCCAGCGCGCCGCCCACGTGGATCAAGCGAATCTTGCTTTCGTCGGGCAAGGTTCGCAGCGCAGTGATGGGCGTGAACGGATCTTTTTCGTGGCGCAAATGCCCGACTTGAATAATGTTGAACCGCCGCTTCGATTTTTCACCCGGCACTAATTCACGCGCCGATTGGTACACCGTATGCGCTTTCCAACGCAGCTCTTCGGGCAACTCGTCAATCGCTTTTGGCTGTAACGTAACAATCGAATCAGCGAACTCTAGGGATTGCTGAGCACTTTCATCCACATGAATATCGCGATACACATCGGTACCCGTGAGCGCGAGCAAGAGACCGCCCTCAGCTCGACGATGACGAAAGCGTGCGATGCTCTCGGCCGAGCGGCGCGCGTGCAGCGCAACCATCGCATCGGGAAGCGTACGCTCGGGCGTCCAGCGCTCCACGATTTTCACCGCATAATCGCGAGCAAGCATCCGCGCCCAGCGCGAAGCCGTATGCCAGTTGCCGTTGTTCGCTTTGGCATTTGCAGGGGAGACGATGACAACTGAAGGCTTCACCCGACTACTATCGCACACTGCCGCGCAATCTTCGCGCGCGCATTACCTGCGATGTGGCGTCGCCGCCCGGCAGTTGGATCATTATGCGATTGCGCACGCATTGCAGTGGATGCGTAGCGCGCTTTGTGAGCACATCGCAAGCCTAACGCCTCAGCAACTCGTACCGCCCCCAATTTCGACCATCAATCCACCGCTTTGGGAAGCAGCGCATGTGGGCTGGTTTGCTGAATGGTTTTGTGTGCGCGGCGGGCAGACACGTGAAACGGGTGAAGCCGTTGCGATGCGGGCGTCCTGTTGGGCCGAAAGCGACGCGTTCTTGAATTCGAACCTGATCGCGCATGATGCGCGCTGGCGGCTCCCGCAACTCTCACGTCAAAAAGCGCTTGATTATTTGCAGCGCAGCTTAGAGCTCACGCTGCGCGCCCTTGACCAATCCGCCGACGATGACGAGTCGCTCTATCGATTTCGACTTGCCTTATTTCATGAGGCAATGCACTTGGAGGCGCTGGCATGGATGGCGCAAACGCTCGCGTGGCCTGTGCCTGGTTGGTTGCACGACGATTTTTTGGACTCTAGTTTCAAAAACAGCAATATTGACTTACCTCTTATTGAATTTGGGCAAGAGCGATATAACATAGGTTTTCGTTTTGATAATGAAATCGGCGTCTCGCCCTGTCAAAATAAGGCGTTAGTCGATAAATATGCTTTAGTAACGAACGCGCAGTTTTTGAGCTTCGTCGAGCGCGGCGACTACGCCGCTGCGACCGGGCGGGCGCATCCGGCGTACTGGCGGCGTTCGAGGGATGAGTGGCAAACGCGATCATTTGATCGATGGCAGTCCATCGCGATGGATGCCCCCGTTATCCATGTGAGTGCGATTGAAGCCGAAGCGTTTGCGCGATGGGCTGGCGGGCGGCTACCGACCGAAGCAGAGCTACAGGTTCACTTTTCCGCGTCGCCAAAGCATTGGCACGGCCAAGTTTGGGAATGGACATCGACAATGTTTGCCCCGTATGAGGCGGGGGCTTTCGTCCCCGGCCTCTATCGCGAATACTCTGCGCCCTGGTTTGATGGGCGACATCGCGTCTTGCGAGGTGGCAGCTTCGCCACGCTACCGTACATGCACCATCCGCAATACCGAAATTTTTTCACGCCGGAGCGATACGATGTGTTTGCTGGGTTTCGCGTGGTAAGCCTGTAACTAACGCCGTCCGCGCGCGCCGTTCTACGAAGCATTCACGCGTGTAGAGTGGCTCCGCCCGCGATGTCACGACTAGTCGCCATCGCGGAGAAGCCGCGCTCAATGTGCAAGCGCGTGCATCTCGGCGATGAGATCGCTTTTGCCTTCAAACCCGATTCCCGGAAGCGACGGTAGCGTGACATACCCATTTTCAACGCGCACGCCGTCGGGGAAGCCGCCATACGGCTGGAACAAGTCTGGGTAGCTCTCATTACCGCCCAAACCCAGGCCCGCAGCAATTGCGAGTGACATCTGATGACCGCCGTGTGGCACGCAGCGACTCGGCGACCAGCCGTAGTCTTTCAGCATCGCGAGCGTTCGCAAATACTCGACGAGCCCGTACGAGAGCGCGCAATCAAATTGCAACCAATCTCGATCTTTGCGCATCCCGCCATGGCGAATTAGGTTCCGCGCATCCTGCATTGAGAACAAATTCTCACCCGTTGCAAGCGGGCCTGAATAGCTTTCACCAAGTCGCGCTTGCAACTCGAAATCAAGCGGATCACCGGCCTCCTCGTACCAGAAAAGCGGATACTGCGACATTGCTTTGCCGTATTCCACCGCTGTTTTAAGATCGAAGCGACCGTTGGCGTCTACCGCAAGTTGCTGGCCGGGCTTAAGCATTTTCAGCACCGCTTCGATGCGCTCGATATCGTCTCGGAGTGGTGCGCCGCCAATCTTCATTTTCACCACGGAATAGCCGCGATCAAGATAGCTTTGCATCTCACCGCGTAGGCCATCAAGGCCCTTGCCGGGGTGGTAATAGCCGCCGGCTGCGTAAACGAAAACCTTGGGATTCGCCTTGCCGTTGCCATAGCGTTGCGCAAGCATTTCATGCAGCGGTAAGCCTGCGATTTTCGCCACCGCATCCCACACCGCCATGTCAATCGTGCCGACCGCTACAGAGCGTTCGCCATGGCCACCCGGCTTTTCGTTGGTCATCATGCAGGCCCAAATCCGGTGCGGATCTAGGTTATTGCCCTCGTCGTTGAGCAGCGACGCAGGCGCAGCGTCCGTAATGCGAGGGATAAAGCGCTCGCGCATTAGGTTTCCTTGGCTGTAGCGCCCGTTGGAATTAAAGCCGTAGCCGATAACAGGCTTTCCGTCGCGCATCACGTCGGTCACGACGGCGACAAGGCTCAGCGTCATTTTGCTGAAGTCGATATACGCGTTACGGATAGCGGACTTGATCGGACGGGTGGATTCAAGAATCTGCGTAATTTTCATGAGAAGAATCAATGACTATTTATTGAGCGACGACCCGCCGCAAATTTGGATGTCCTGCCCGGTGATCGCCGCGGCTTTTTCCGATAACAAAAAAGTGACCAGCGCTGCGATTTCTTCTGGATCAATGAGGCGTCCAATGGGTGGCAGCACTGGCGCTTCGTTGGCGCGCGCTGGGTCGGAGAGCATTCCTGTGGCGGTCGCAGCGGGGGAAACAACATTCACCGTCACGCCCTGCGAAGCGACTTCTGCCGCCCAGCTTTTGGCAAGCGCAATCAGTGCCGCTTTTGTCGAAGCGTATTGACTTCGCCCCGCCTTGCCTGCCGCAACGCGACTACCGATCAACACCACACGCCCGCGCCCGCGTGCCGCCATGGTGGGGATGAGCGCGTTTGCGAGCCGAGACGCGGCATCGACATGGAGTTTCCACATCAACTCGCTGGCCGCGTGATCGATCTCGCCAATCCTTCCCACGCGCAATACACCAGCGGCATGCACGAGCGCTCCTGCGCCCAAGCATCCGCGTGCAGCATGATCCAACGATTCGCCGTGCGTGAGATCAATGCTTTGGTGCGCATACTCAGGGTGAGTGATTGTTGCGGCAGCCCGATCTAGGCCAGTGACATGCCAACCGGCTTCAAGCAGCGCAACCGAAATTGCATGGCCGATGCCAGCGCTACTACCCGTGACGACTGCGTGTTGCATAGGTCGTTACGTCGCGGCGAACTATTCGAACTTGATGCCGCTATCGGCAATCGTCTTTAACGAACGCGCGGTGTCGTCACGCTGGAATTTCGCGAAATCATCGGGTGATCCAGTTTCGATCACCAGGCCATTGCTGATGAGTCGTTCTTTCATCTCGCCCGCCAACGCCTTATTGGTCTCGGCGTTTAATTTTTGGATGACTTCGGGGGCGGTTTTCGCGGGAGCCCAAAGGCCGTACCAGCTGAACGCTTCGTATCCAGGCACGGTTTCGCCCACTGTCGGCACATCCGGCATCGACGGTACGCGCTTTGCCGAAGTGACGGCGATCACCTTGAGCTGCCCCGCCTTGGCGTAGCCCGCCGATCCGAGGATTGGATCGATGAAGCCTGCAATGCGGTTACCCAGCAAGTCTTGATAGGCGGGCGTGGAGCCTTTGTAAGGAACGATCAAAAGTTCGAGCGCAGCCGCGCGGCGAAGTTGCTCCGTCGCTAAATGCCCAGCCGATGCGTTGGAGCCAATCGCGAACGACAACTTACCTGGATTCGCTTTGGCGTGAGCGATCAGCGACCTTACATCCGTCACCGGCAGATCTTTTGCAACGGCAACTGCAAGCGGGGCTTTTGCGACCAGCGCAATCGGCATGAAATCCTTGACCGTATCGTACGGAGGCACTTTCAACGCAAGTGTTGATGTAGTGAACGTCGATGCATTGAACAGCAGGGTGTAGCCGTCGGCAGGCGCTTTTGCGACCGCGTCCGCGCCAATGGTGCCATTACCACCCGGACGGTTTTCAACCACGAAAGTCTGTCCAGTTTGCTCACTGAGTTTTTGCGCAAGCAATCGCCCCACGGTATCGAGCGTACCGCCTGGCGGAAACGGGATGATTACGCGGACTTGTTTGTTGGGATAGCCCTGCGCCGACGCTACGCTTGCGCACGCTGCGAGCAGGTAGCAAGCCAATACTTTTCTGAGCATTGAACTAAGTTTCATTGTGTCCTCCTTGATGTAGTGATGTGCAACGCGCGCGGCTCACTCTTTAAGCAGCGCGGCCTGCGCTAGCGCTGCGCGAATCAAATCGAGCTCCTGCGCGTTGGGTGTGTGAGTAGGTGGCCGCACGTGATCGTTGGCGATCACGCCAGCGAGACGCATCGCTGCCTTCATCCGCGCATGGGCCTCACCGGTGGGCTCCCCCGCGCCATACACGGCCTCTTTGATCGGCGTGATCTTCGCTTGTACTGCCATGGCCCTGCGTAGGTCACCCGCTTTCACTGCGTTCCAAAGATCGATGATGAGTTGCGGAATCGCGCTCGCAAAGCCGACGAGCGCGCCATCGACCCCCTGAACCATGGAGGCGAGCAGGTATTCATCGTGGCAGGTGAGAATTGCCTTGGTCGCGTCGGCGTCTCGGATCGCCTTGATGTCTCTGGCGTATTTGCTCATGTCGCGCTGACCAACCTTAAACGCTTGCACATAGGGCAACCGCGCAAGATCAGCAAGGAGCGTCGACGAGTAGGAGGCTTTAGTCCATGCCGGATAAACGTGGCAGATTAGATCGAGACCACTCGCATCGTAAATATTCTTGAAGTAATCCAGCGCATGGTTGGGATGAAACCCGAATCGAAGCCAATGATGCGGCGGCATGACATCGATACCCACCGCCCCCGCCGCTTTGGCGAGTTTGGCATGATGCGCCGCGTCACCAAAACCCTCGCAAACCACCGAGGAAATCACCGGCAATTTGCCTTTCAACTCCGCAGCCACAATGCGTGTGACTTCAGCGCGCTCCTCCGGCGTGAGCGCGAAAACCTCTCCGGTGTGGCCGTTGGTCATCACTGCCACGATGCCCTCATGCGTAGCGAGCCACGAAGCGAGTTCGCGCAGTGCCGATTCGTCGATGCGGTTATCGCTGGTGAACGGTGTCGAGATTGCGGGGATAATGCCGCGATAGTTGGTGATGGTGGGCATGCGAGCTGAGTTAGTTTTGTCGAAAGTGCGCAATTGTTGTTGGGCACTACTCACCGCGTCCAATACTCGAAACAGATAGAACTATTCAAAATCGCGAGGAGCGTTTCAATCAGATGGGCCCCGGAAATCGTCCTCTCGACGTAGATTGGCTGGAGGACTTTATTGCCCTCGCCGAAAGCGGTAATTTCTCGCGTGCTGCACAGGCCCGACACATTGCTCAGCCTGCATTCAGCCGCCACATCAAATCGCTCGAGGAATGGGTTGGGGTTGATCTTTTTGACCGAACGACGCACCCAGTCGCGCTGACTGCCGCTGGCAAGCGTTTGCTGCCCGATGTTGAAGAAGCGCTGCAGCGCTTGGAGACGGCCCGCTCTCATGCGCGGGCAGCGCATGAACAAGCGTCTGTGAGTCTTCAATTCGCTGCGACACACGCGCTCTCTCTTACTTTTTTTCCCACGTGGCTCAGCAAGGTTGAGGCACGACTACCCGTGGGGCGCAAAATGGGGCCGATACAAATGGTGTCGGATAGCTTTGCGGCGTGCGAAGATTTAATGTTGCAAAAACGCGCGCAATTCCTCCTGTGTCACGGGCACCGTGACGTCGCAAGCCGTCTCGACCCGGTCCAGTTTGAGTACGTCATTGTCGGTGCGGATCGCTTGATTCCTGTGTCTGCCGCCGATAAAGACGGCTCCGCGCTCCACACGCTACTTGCTGCAGACGACGCGGCTTCCAGATCACGTGTGAAATCGCGGGCTGCCTTGCCCGTGCTCACTTACGGCGCAGCCTCTGGCCTGGGGCAAATCATGCAAGCGGTCATGGGTCACGTATTCGGCGAACGCGGAACGCTGGCAACGCACACAGTGTTTACCGCGCATCACGCCGTGCTGCTAAAGACCATGGCACTTGAAGGTCGTGGCGTTGCTTGGTTACCCCATAGCCTGATCTCCGCTGAGCTTGCCGCGGGTGCGCTCGTTCGCTCGGGTGAAGATGAGTGGACTGTTCCAATTGAGGTGCGCTTGGTGCGCCCGCGCTCTGCGCTCTCGGAGGCGGCGGAAGCGCTCTGGTCGGTCGTGCAGGAGGGTGCCTAAGGCCGACGCACAATGCTGTAACGACCCGCAGCAAAAAAGACGCTTGACCCAAACTCAGCTTACTTAGACGCGTAAAAACACGGAGGCGTCTCTGACGACGAATCGCATGCTCGCACGCGTTGCGCTGTGAACCCTAAATCGCCTCGGTAGACTCGACGCGGCGCGCGATCAAACGCGCGAGCCTACATCATAAAAAAAGCCGCCCGAGGGTGGCTTTTTTATCAGCTGCACCCGCGTTCGCGAGTGCATAGCCGAGAGATGCTACTGAACCGACACCTCGACACGGCGCGCTTCCTGATTGTCAGCGCCGCCTTGTACGACTTCGGGCTTTTTCAGCTCAGCCCGCGATTCCTCGATGCCAGCACCTTTGAGAAGCTCGCGCACGGCTTTCGCGCGGTTCTTGGCGAGCTCTTCGTTGGTGGCAATCGAGCCCGTCGAATCATGAAAACCGCTGATCGCAGCCTTCGCATCTTTGTTCGCCTTCAAATAAGCAATGACAGGCTCCAGCATTTTTGCGGCATCAGGCGGTGAGTCGATCTTGCCGCTCGCGAAGTAGAGCTTTGCGGGCGCAGGCTTGCCAGCGGGTGCCGCGGCAGCCGGAGCCGGTGTAGCAGGCGCGGCGGCTGCAGGCGCAGCAGGTGCGGCGGTTTGTCCTGCTGTGGCTGAAGCGCCCGCCATCGCGGCGCTTCCTGTAGCGGCAGCAGTCACCGCTGCCGTCGATGCACCGGAGTGCGCCGACGCAGCCGATTTGCTATCGCCACCATGGATCGATGCAACGATCGGCACGATCAAGAGCGCAACGATGTTGATGATCTTGATCAGCGGATTCACGGCAGGACCTGCGGTGTCTTTGTACGGGTCACCCACGGTGTCGCCAGTCACTGCCGCTTTATGCGCATCTGAGCCTTTGCCGCCATGATGGCCGTCTTCAATGTATTTCTTCGCGTTGTCCCACGCGCCGCCGCCGGTACACATCGAAATTGCCACGAAGAGACCGGTGATGATCGTGCCCATGAGCAAACCGCCCAGCGCCGCTGGGCCAAGAATGACGCCGACGAGAATCGGGACGGCGACTGGCAGCAGCGAAGGAATGATCATTTCCTTGATCGCAGAGGTGGTCAACATATCAACAGCCGCGCTGTAATCCGGAGTGCGCTTCCCGGCCATGATTTGACCGTCTTTGAACTGGCGTCGAACTTCTTCAACCACCGAACCGGCCGCGCGACCGACCGCTTCCATTGCCATTGCACCGAAGAGATACGGAATCAAGCCGCCGATGAAGAGGCCAACGATCACCATGTGATTCGAAAGATCGAACGACACATGCATGCCACGGCTTTCGAGGCCATGCGTGTAGTCAGCAAACAGTACGAGTGCTGCCAAGCCAGCAGAGCCAATCGCGTAGCCTTTGGTCACTGCTTTAGTGGTGTTGCCCACAGCGTCAAGCGGATCGGTCACGTTGCGCACTTCTTTCGGAAGCTCGCTCATCTCGGCGATGCCACCCGCGTTATCGGTGATTGGGCCGTAGGCGTCGAGTGCAACCACGATTCCCGCCATGGAGAGCATGGCAGTTGCAGCGATTGCGATGCCATAGAGCCCGGCAAGCCAGAACGCCGCAAGAATTGCGATACACACAACGAGTACAGGCCAACCGGTTGACTTCATCGATACACCGATACCGGCGATGATGTTGGTGGCGTGGCCCGTCGTCGAGGCTTTCGCAACGTGGCGCACAGGTGCGTATTCAGTCGCTGTGTAGTACTCAGTAATCCACACCAACGCGCCGGTGAGCACGATCCCTACGATACACGCGCCGAAGAGCGGCATCACCAACTTGCCGCCATCGATGCCGCCGAAGATCGCCTGCGTGACAAAGAAAAACGCGATCAGCGAAAGAACCGCCGCAACGATTAGGCCCTTGTAGAGCGCATTCATGATCTTGCCGGTACCGCTGTATTTCACAAAGTAGCACCCGATGATCGATGCGATGATCGATACGCCGCCGAGCGCAAGCGGATACACCGCAGCCGCCGCAGCGTTCACCTTCATGAGCAGCGCGCCCAAAAGCATCGTAGCGATGATGGTCACCGCGTATGTTTCGAACAAGTCAGCGGCCATGCCTGCGCAGTCGCCCACGTTGTCGCCCACGTTGTCTGCGATCACCGCAGGGTTACGTGGATCATCTTCAGGAATCCCCGCTTCAACTTTACCTACCAAGTCAGCACCGACGTCAGCGCCTTTGGTGAAGATGCCGCCACCCAAACGAGCGAAGATCGAAATCAGCGATGATCCGAATGCAAAGCCGATCATCGGCCCCATGATCTTGTGCAGATCCTCTTTCATCGGATTCGGCGCATGACCGGCCGTGCCGAGCAAGAACCAATAGAAACCTGCCACACCGAGCAGACCGAGCCCGACCACCAACATACCCGTGATCGCGCCGCCACGGAAGGCGACCGCGAGCGCCGGATTGATGCCACCGCGTGCCGCTTCAGCCGTACGCACGTTAGCGCGCACCGAAACGTTCATCCCGATGAAGCCTGCCACGCCGGAGAGAAACGCGCCCACAGCAAAGCCGAAAGCGGTTTTCGCACCCAGGCCCGGCACGAAGAACAAGATCACAAAAATGACGACACCAATGAAGGTGATCGTCTTGTACTGCCGCGAGAGATAGGCTTTCGCGCCCGCTTGAATTGCGCCTGCGATTTCTTGCATACGCGCGTTACCGGCAGGAAGGCCGTTAATCCATTTGATCGAAATGATCCCGTAGAGTACCGCCGCCAGTCCGCAGACCAACGACACGATAAGCCAAGTGGTGGCTGTCATGGGTGAAGAGCTCCTTCTATGAGGTTAATAGTCCCCGCGGCACGGCTTCCGTACGGGGGTGTTGCTTTGAACGAAGCTCAAAGCACCCGCCACACTTGGCCCGCGAAATTCCCGCGCCGCCGTTGGTCGTCGCTCGCCGCTCGCAATCCTCCGTCGCGAATACGGCAAAACACCAACTAGCTGCAACCGATTATAGAGTCGCCACTCCAGCGCGGTTTATCCCAGATTTCGCATTTACGTGCCGAGCGGCGGCGCGGGTGTCTTGAATGCAGCTTTCACGGCATTCTTTATGAGCGCGTCGGGGATACGACGATGCAAAAAGGCGCAGAAAATTCGCCCGAAGCGACCAAGCGCGCTTGCGAGTCCTAATGCAAAGTTTAGGTTTGTTGCTGGCGGCGACGGTGGCGCGCCGTAAGCCCGCGCGCGAGGACGGCACAATTCGTCAGCGTTCGCCCAGGGCATGCACGCTCAGCTGGGTCGTAGCCTTAGGCACGCGCGGCTGTCCACATAGCGAGTAATAAACGCATAGCCGCCTGCCCGCGCTTAGCATGGGCGACGGGCAGAGAAAAGATAGATTCGATTTACCTGTTTTCGCGTTGCTAGCCCAATATTAATTAGGTCGACACATGAAAAGCTAGGAAAACTAGACGTAGCGCACGTCAATGATTTCTACGTCGCGCGAACCGCCGGGCGCCTGGACTTCAACAACGTCGCCCGCGCTTTTTCCAATCAGGGCACGCGCGAGAGGTGAGCCCACCGAAATCTTGCCGATTTTGAAATCGGCTTCGTCTTCACCGACGATCTGGTAGGTCGACTTTTTTTCCGTATCTAGATCTTCGATTTCAACCGTCGCACCGAAGACGACGCGTCCATCTGAATCGATCGTCGAGGGATCGATCACCTGCGCAGTGCCGAGTTTGCCTTCGATGTCGGCAATTCGGCCTTCGATGAACGATTGTTTTTCCTTCGCCGCTTCGTATTCGGCGTTTTCACTAATGTCGCCCTGAGCGCGCGCCTCGGCAATCGCTTGCGAGGTCGCAATGCGATCTTGCGTCTTCAATTTATGAAGCTCAGCTTTCAACATTTCTGCGCCGCGCTTGGTAATAGGTAGAGTGCTCATAGTGATTGCTCCGCGCCGCGTTCAGCGCGAACTGTGAATTTGACCGGTACAAAAGCAAAGCCCGCGAGCAGGCTCGGCGGGCTTCAAACGTATATCTAAATTTTAGTGGATAACGACTTCTTTAAGGAGCGCCTGCAACGGATACGGCGTCAATTCCGGACCATCGGCAATGCCGACTGCAGCAGCCTTCGCGCCCGCAATCGTGGTGTAAGCGGGCAAGCGAGCCGCCTGCGCCGCACGGCGGATGTACGAGCTATCGGCAATCGCGCCGCGCTTCTCTTCCACCGTGTTCACCACCATGACAATCTGGTTGTCTTTGATTTGATCCACGATGTTCGGGCGACCTTCTTGTACCTTCTTCACCGTTTCGACGGGCACGCCCGCAGCCGCGATTGCTGCGGCCGTACCTTTGGTGGCAACCAAGGTGAGTCCCGCGCTATGAAGGATCTGCGCGACTTCCGCGACTTTCGCTTTGTCGGTGTTTTTCACCGATAGGAATACCCGTCCGCTGGTTGGCAAACGAGTGCTCGCCGCAAGTTGCGATTTCTCAAACGCTTCGGCGAAGGTGTAGCCGACGCCCATCACCTCACCCGTCGATTTCATCTCGGGGCCAAGAATCGGATCAACCCCCGGGAATTTGTTGAACGGGAACACCGCCTCTTTTACGCTGAAGTAAGGTGTTTGTGCTTCGCCACGAATACCTTGCGATTCAAGCGATTGCCCCGCCATGCAGCGTGCTGCGATTTTCGCGAGCGGGCGGCCCGTCGCTTTTGAAACGAACGGCACCGTGCGCGATGCACGCGGGTTCACTTCGAGCACATAGACAACGTCTTTGCCCTCTTCCTGCTTCACCGCAAACTGCACGTTCATCAAGCCCACAACGTTGAGCGCTTTCGCCATCATCACGGTTTGCCGACGCAGCTCATCCTGCAGTGCGTTTGACAACGAATACGGTGGCAGTGAACAAGCAGAGTCACCGGAATGAACGCCCGCTTGCTCGATGTGCTCCATGATGCCGCCGATCACACATTCTTTACCGTCGGACAAGCAATCCACGTCCACTTCAATCGCATCATTCAGATAACGATCAAGGAGCACCGGCGAATCGTTCGACACCTTCACCGCTTCGCGCATGTAGCGCTCAAGGTCTTCCGGCGCGTGCACAATTTCCATCGCGCGACCGCCGAGCACATAGCTCGGGCGAACGACGAGTGGGTAGCCAATTTCCGCCGCAAGTTTGAGTGCACTTGCTTCATCTCTTGCGGTGCGATTCGGCGGCTGCTTGAGGCCAATCTGCTGCAACAATTTTTGGAAACGTTCGCGATCTTCGGCAACGTCAATCGCATCCGGGGTCGTGCCAATGATCGGCACACCGCAGCGCTCCAAATCTTTCGCGAGCTTCAGCGGCGTTTGTCCACCGTATTGCACGATCACGCCGACCGGCTTTTCCTTGGCGACGATTTCGAGCACGTCTTCAAGTGTGACGGGTTCGAAATACAGGCGATCACTGGTGTCGTAGTCGGTTGAAACAGTTTCTGGATTGCAGTTGACCATGATCGTTTCATAGCCATCCGCGCGCATCGCCATCGCGGCATGCACGCAGCAGTAATCAAACTCGATTCCTTGACCGATTCGGTTCGGACCACCGCCCAACACCATGATCTTTTTATTGGTCGTAGGGTTGGCTTCGCATTCCTCTTCATAGGTGGAATACATGTAGGCCGTGTTCGTCGCGAACTCGCCCGCGCAGGTGTCCACGCGCTTGTACACAGGACGCACGCCATGCGCGTGGCGCACTGCACGCACGGCATCTTGATTGGTTTTGAGCAAGTACGCCAAACGACGATCCGAGAAACCTTTTCGCTTCAGATGACGAATCTCGTCTTTGCTGAGTGAATCGAGCGTGCGTTTTTCGAGCGCGAGTTCAAGATCAACGATTTCTTTGATTTGCACCAGAAACCATGGATCGATACTCGTCAAATCGAACACTTCCTCAACGCTCATACCAACGCCAAACGCATCGGCCACGTACCAAAGGCGATCGGGCGTCGGATTCGAAATTTGCTCGCCAATTTTGTCGGGGTCTACCGATTTCAGGTTGAACCCATCAACACCCACTTCGAGACCGCGCAGCGCTTTCTGCAGGCTCTCCTGGAACGTGCGACCCATCGCCATCACTTCGCCAACGCTCTTCATTTGCGTCGTCAAGTGCGGGTCGGCTTCCTTGAATTTTTCGAACGCGAAACGCGGCACCTTCGTGACCACGTAATCGATGGACGGCTCGAACGAGGCGGGCGTTGCGCCGCCCGTGATGTCGTTCTTGAGTTCATCCAGCGTGTAGCCGACTGCGAGTTTCGCCGCGACTTTTGCAATTGGGAAGCCAGTGGCTTTCGACGCGAGAGCGGATGAACGCGAGACACGCGGATTCATCTCGATCACGATCATCCGACCGTCTTTCGGGTTGATCGAGAACTGAACGTTTGAGCCGCCCGTATCCACGCCGATTTCGCGCAGCACCGCAATCGATGCGTCGCGCATCAATTGATACTCTTTATCGGTGAGCGTTTGTGCAGGGGCGACAGTGATCGAATCGCCCGTGTGCACGCCCATCGGATCCAAGTTCTCAATCGAACAGACGATGATGCAGTTATCTTTCTTATCGCGCACTACTTCCATTTCGAACTCTTTCCAGCCGAGGAGGGATTCCTCGATCAAGAGTTCATGGGTCGGTGAAAGCTCCAATCCGCGTTTGCAGATTTCGACGAACTCATCCATGTTGTAGGCGATGCCGCCGCCAGTGCCGCCGAGCGTAAAGCTCGGGCGAATCACGGTGGGGAAGCCCACCGTTTTTTGTACCGCGAGCGCATCTTCCATCGAATGCGCGATGCCAGACTTCGCAGAGCCGAGACCAATCTTGGTCATCGCATCTTTGAACTTCAAACGATCTTCGGCTTTCTCGATCGCGTGCTCATTTGCGCCGATCAGCTCAACGCCGTATTTGGCGAGTACGCCGCTCTTGTGCAAATCGAGCGAGGTGTTAAGCGCGGTTTGTCCGCCCATTGTAGGCAGCAGCGCGTCTGGGCGCTCTTTCGCAATGATGCGCTCCACCACTTGCGGCGTAATCGGCTCGATGTAGGTCACATCGGCCATTTCCGGATCGGTCATGATCGTCGCCGGATTCGAGTTCACAAGGATCACCTTGTAGCCCTCTTCCCGAAGCGCTTTGCAGGCCTGGGCGCCAGAATAGTCAAACTCGCAAGCTTGACCGATGATGATCGGACCCGCGCCGATGATGAGGATGGAGTGGATATCTGTTCTTTTTGGCATATCGATTGACCTGCTGCGCGACTCAATGGCGTCGTTGTCGGTGGCCTCGCGTACCTGAAGCACACGTCGGCCACCGCCGCCTCGCCCTTGAGCCACTCGCGACGGTCACTCTAGGGAATGAATTTCACTGCCGACGCGGCGTAAGCGCACGCTGCATCGTCACTTAGATTCACTCAAATTCACTTGGCGTCAACTTCGTCCAACGCCTCCTGCAAAAACGTATCGTCTCCAATACGATCACAATAAAAATTCGCGCCGTCAAAGCGCCACTCGCTGATCGAGCAATTCGGCACGCTCCAGGTGCGTGCGCCCATTGCGCCGATGCCTTGCGAATGCCGATACATTGAACTCACTACCCCGCCGTGCGTCACGATCAACAGAGTCGGTTCGTCACACGCAATGGCAAGGTCGGTGATCGCGTTCACGCAGCGCAGATAAAACTCTCGCGCAGTTTCACCGCCTTCGGGGCCGTAATCCTGATCGCCCTCGGCGTGGCGGCGCGCGCCTTCGGCATCCATCTCGCGCCATTCCGTATACGTTTTGCCTTGAAGCACCCCGAAGTGGCGTTCGCGCAGGCGTGCGTCGTAGCGTACGGCGAGTCCGGTCGTCTCGATGATTGGCTTCGCGGTTTCTCGGGTACGAACCAAATCCGAACACACGAGCGCTGCATCGCCGCGGACCCACTTTGCGATTTCGATCGCAACGGCTTCCGCCTGTGCCAAGCCAAGCGCGTTCAGTGGAATATCTTCCATCCCCTGAATGCGCTCAGTGCGATTCCAGTCAGTTTCGCCGTGTCGAACGAGCAGGATTCGCTTTTGCTTAGCCATCGCTACACCTCGTCCCGAATAAAGCCGATTCGTCGCTTCTTCGTCGCCGGTGCTGGCATCATCAGTTCGCAAATTGCCTCAAACACGACTTTGAAATTGTCATCGTACTTACGTTCGAGCGCCAAGAGTTTGCGCCTCAAGTCTTGATGTTCAAAGAGCATGCTGCGCAATTTGATAAAGGTGCGCATGATTTCGATATTCACCGACATCGCGCGCTCGCTCTTCAACACGCTTGAGAGCATTGCGATCCCCTGCTCAGTAAAGGCGTAAGGCAAATACTTGATGTTGCTGCCCCGTTTCAAGATCACAAATTGTGATCTTGAAACGTCGTCAATCGGCACGCCTGCTTCGTCCAATATCACAAACTGTGACCGCAACGAATCAATTTCATCCATTTCAACTTGAAACATGAAATCGCTTGGAAAACGTGCGCTGTTTCGTTTGACGGCTTGGTTAATCGCTCGCGTCTCAACGCCATAAAGCACCGCAAGCTGCTGCGCAAGCAGCACACGCTGACCACGAAGCAGCAGCACTTGCGCAGCGATCGCGTCTGCGCCGGGCAACGGCTTCCCGCCCGCAGCATCGTGTTTCGCTCGCGCCCTGATCGGTGCTTTTTTCGCGGCGGCTGCCATCACGCCTTCGTCATCATCGCAATAAAGCGATCAAACAAGTATTCCAAATCGCGTGGGCCGGGGCTTGCCTCGGGATGACCTTGAAAGCTGAATGCAGGCTTGTCGGTGAGGGCGATACCCTGCAGGGTGCCGTCGAACAAGCTGACATGCGTCACTCGTACGTTCTTCGGCAGCGATGCCGGATCGCCTGCGAAGCCGTGATTTTGTGAGGTGATGAGCACGCGCCCATCATCTAAATCTTTCACCGGATGGTTCGCGCCGTGATGCCCGGTTTTCATCTTCATCGTCTTGCCGCCACACGCGAGCGTGAGCAGCTGATGTCCAAGGCAAATGCCAAACGTGGGCGTGCCGCTCGCGATGATTTCCTTGATCGCTTTGATCGCGTAATCGCACGGCTCTGGATCGCCGGGGCCGTTCGACAAAAACACGCCATCCGGTTTCATCGCGAGTACGTCGTGCGCGCTCGTTTGAGCGGGCACAACAGTGAGCGCGCAACCTTTTTCAGCCAAGATGCGCAGGATGTTGTTCTTCACGCCGAAGTCATAGGCCACGACTTTGAATTTGGGTGCGGTTTGTTTACCGTACCCCTTTCCTAGCGCCCACACCGATTCGGTCCAGTCGTATGCCTTTTCGCACGAAACCACTTTCGCCAAATCAAGCCCCGCCATCGAAGGCGCGGCCTTAGCAGCAGCCACGGCTTTTGCTTCGTCGATATGGCCCTCGCCGGCTTGGATGCAGCCGTTTTGTGCGCCTTTGTCGCGAAGGATTCGAGTGAGCTTTCGGGTGTCGATGTCAGAAATCCCGACGACGCCCGCTTCGCGCAGGTAAGCGTCAAGCGACTGTGTCGCGCGGAAATTGGACACCGTCATCGATAGATCGCGAATGATCAAGCCGCTCGCGAACACTTTGCGTGATTCAACGTCTTCGGGGTTCACACCCACGTTCCCGATGTGCGGGTAGGTGAGCGTGACAAACTGACCGCAATACGACGGATCGGTGAGGATTTCCTGATAGCCCGTAATGGCCGTGTTGAAGACGACTTCAGCGGTGGCTGAGCCGTTGGCGCCGATTGAGCGGCCGCGAAAAATCGTGCCGTCTGCGAGCGCGAGGATCGCGGGGACGGTGGGGGGAAGTAGGCTAGTCATAGTAGTTGGCTCATCGTTCGCACTCGCGCGAAGTCGCGCCGACCTGAAAACCAGACCGAGAACTTCAGCGAATGCAGAGCCCTAGATGTGCGAAACGGGATTCCGCTAACAGGACACCACGCTTACCGCGTGTCCTGCGAAATCCCGTATCTAGAGCGACCGAAGTATACCGATTTTGCCCAAAGATTTCAGGTAAAAAACGACAGGAAACCTTTGCTTTTTAACGGTTAGAGCAGATTCTAGGTTGATGTCAGTAAAGCTCGTTTCATCTCGCTAGTCCATCTAACGGGCGCTTTAGACAGATTATCTGCTACCACTTCAATAGTTTTCCCGCGAGCACGGCGCCAACCACCGCGGGGATCATCATCCCTAGCGAATACCAAACCACAAGAAATGCCGGCTCAATTTCGGGGCAATGCAGCGAATAGATGAGCGCTGCACCTGCACCTGCGAACAGCCCAGCGATTGCGCCGGTCACTCGCAGTCGAACCGGCGCGAACTGCTTGGCAATCCAGATCGCGGAAACAAAGAGTGGCAGCGCCAGCAACGAAATGTTGCGCGCGCAAACGTCCCAAGAGATGCCGAGCAACATGTCTGCGCGCTCTTCGCGCGGCGCCATCACAAGCATCGAGGCGGCGACTAACGCGAGTAGCGCAAAGGGAACCACAATCAACCAAACCGAAACGCGCGATGCCTCGGCCGGGCGTCCCAGACGGGCAAGTACCGCCGCCGAAATCGCACCCACAGAGACAATAAACAAGAAGCGCACCCAAAACCACATGTTGTTAAACAACATGCCGAGGTCGGGATTCATGTCAAACACTACAAGCAGCAACACGAACGAGCCGATAAATCCGAGCGCGACGGCAAGCGACACCTGAAGAGCGATGCGCGTCTTGTTCACCGGCACGTCGTGCTTGGCGAGCATTTCAATGAGTTGATCGGTCTTCATAACGACTCTCGCATGCGCGCGGCCAGTGTCTTCAAGCCGCGATGGATATTTACCTTTACGAGTGATTCGGATTGCCCCGTCCGCTTGGATGCTTCGGCGATCGACAGCCCCTCGATCTTCACCGATTCAATCGCAGCACGCTGTTTGGGCGGGAGTTCGGCAAGTAGCGTGCTCACGTCGCGCTTCGCGTCCTGCGCATCATGATCGCTGGTAGCGAGGAAATCCTCCGCGTCATCCAGCTCGACCTGTTCGCCACGACGTGAATTTCGTCGAAAGAAATCGATGAGTTTGTACTTCGCGATTGCGTGCGCCCACGCTGTGACGGGTTGTGCCACGTCGTAGGTGTGTCGTTGGTTGTGAATGGCGATTAACACTTCCTGCACCAAATCTTCGACTTCATCGGGCATCGAGCTCAATCGCTTGCGCAAGAAACTTCGAAGCAGCGCCGCAAGATCTCGCAAAAAAAGTGCATAGGCCGCGCCGTCGCCCGCGAGGCCCCGCCGCATCAAATCGCGTAACTTTTGCTCGCGCTCCTGAAGCACTATTAAATCCTGAGTTATTTGATTCGACGCAAGAGAAAAAACGTTACACAGAGGCGCTCAATTAACCTGAGCGCCGCCGCGCTCGCATCGCAACCGATGTATTCAGCGGTCTTTGAGCCATCCGGCCAGGCTTCTGAGCCGCGTTTCGCCACCTTCGGTGAATCCGGTGACGCGAATCGATTTCAGCGCGGCTTTCCCTGCGCCCTCGTCGTCCAGCGCGGAGAGCGCGCGCGCAATGGCCGTGCGCTCCGAATCACGAAGCGTAAGGCTCGATACCACCGCCTTCGCTGGCACCATCCGCCCCTCATACACGACTTTGAGCTTTTTCGCCTCCAACCCCTCAAGCGCGCGGGCGTACGACGGAATGCAGCCGACAGATTCGACGTTGTTTTCAATCGCCCATACAACCGCGCTGTACTCGCGGCTGGGCCTCGGGGTAAATTGTGTTCCCACGAAATCGCGCAGCTCTGCCGCACACATCTTGCCGCCGAGCGCATCGGTGGGTGGCATCGCGACCGCCTTACCTGCAAGCTGCTTCAGGTTCTCGATCGGCGCGCCTTTCGCGATGAAGAGTGAATTCACATCCGGGCGCCCAGTGGCGACAAAGTTAAAACCCAGTCCGGTCAATGCGCGCGCGGCGAGATCGATGCCATCAACGATGAAGAGATCGCCCATGTTGCGCTCCATGAGATCGCGCACCCGAACTCGATCACGTGTGACGATGAGTTCCACGGGGCGGCCTGCAGCTGTTTCGATGACTTGTTTTATCGCTGCGAAGCGCGATGGCAGAGGCAGCGCATCCCCCTCGTTGCCCGAATCATCATGAATCACCAGCCGCAATCCTGCTGCGTTCGATGCATGACTAGAAAACACACACAGAAACAGTGCGCACGCAAACAACGCGCGCCGTAACGCAATCGACACCATACACCGACCCCCGAGATTTTTTGCAGTTTAGATGTTCAGTTCAGACTCGGGAGTGCGCATGCGAAACGGCAAAAACGTCACGGCATCGCGAAACGCGAGCACTGACCCATTACCAATGGCTTGAGAGACATCACTACACCATTCCTGCCCACCAAGGTGCAGACGGCCTAGCCATTCCCTTCACGCAAACCGAGTACATCGAACATATCGTAGAGCCCGGCGGGCTTCGACGCAAGAAACTTCGCTGCAGCGATTGCGCCTTTGGCATAGGCCATTCGGCTGCTCGACTTGTGCGTGAGCTCGATCCGCTCGCCCGGGCCGGCAAAGATCACGGTGTGGTCTCCCACCACGTCGCCGCCGCGCAGCGTAGCAAACCCGATGCTGCCTCGCTCACGCTCGCCGGTGTGGCCTTCTCGGGAATAGACTGCGCGATCCTCAAGGCGGCTGCCCTGCGCATCGGCAACCACTTCGCCGAGCTTAATCGCTGTTCCCGACGGTGCATCCACTTTCATGCGGTGATGCATCTCCAAAATTTCAACATCATAGCCATCTTGGAGCGATTTCGCGGCTAGAGCAAGAAGCCGAAAAACGGTGTTCATACCCACAGAAAAATTGGGCGACATCACGATAGGTATCTTTTTTGCTGCTGCTTCGATCTGTGCTTTGCCCGCAGCATCGAATCCGGTAGTGCCAATCACGATGCCTGCGTTTTGCTGAACGCATTGCCCGAGGTAGACGAGCGTGCCCTCAGGACGTGTGAAATCGATCAACACATCGCCCGATTCGAGCGCGTTGGCGGTATCGGTGACAAATACATCTGTATTTGCGCCGAACAACCGCGCGCTTACGCCAATGGCTTTGCTTTGCTCGGCGTCGAGCGCGGCGATCAGTTCAATGGCTGGGTCTTGGGCCGCACATTCGAGCAGCATACGGCCCATGCGTCCGGACGCGCCTGCGATTGCGAGATTGGTTTTGGTCGCCATAGTAGTAAGTGCTTTCTGAATTCGGACTGGCGCCTGCTGCGTCAAGGCGGAACGCTGTGAGACCCGCGGGGCAGGCGCGATTTATTTGCGCCACCAGTCGGTCACTCGACTCCAGAAACCACGATCGTCGGTGGATTTAGCCCCCATCGGATCAACCACAGCGTAGGCGGGGTCACGATCCACCATCGGCGATTTGGGTAAATCAGCGACGTTCCAGCTTTTGAGCTTGTCACCGTCAAATACGACCGTGAGCCGATGTTGGGTGACCTGTTTGCCGCGGCGCTCCAGCGAAAAGTTGTAATCCCAGCGATCGGGATGAAACACGCTTTCGGTCACCGGTGTGCCGAGCGCAAAACGCACTTGTTGCCGAGTCTGGCCTTCGCGCAGCTTTTCCACCATATCTTGGGTGATGAAATTGCCCTGGTTGATCTCCATTTTGTAGACCCAACCACAGCCGGAAAGTGAGATCGCCGCGAGCAATATCGCGAACACAGAATGAAGAGAGCGAGCAATCATTGAGAAGACAAATCCAATTGGCGCGCGGCGCCTGAACTCAGTATGATAGCCAAGGCGCGCGCTCGCAAACACGGCGGCCCGCTCTCCCAACAGCAGCATCGGTGCGCTGATCCTTCGGGAGCTCCACAAAACTTTGCCCGCACTGATTCTGGACGCAACCATGGCCCGTGAACTCGATCTTAAGAATGCCGGACTGAAAGCAACGCTACCACGCATGAAAGTGCTGGATTTGTTTCAAGGCTCCAAAGTGCGTCACATGACCGCAGAAGATGTCTACCGCTTGCTGATGGATGAGGGCATGGATGTTGGGCTCGCCACCATTTATCGTGTGCTCACTCAATTCGAGCAAGCGGGCCTTCTGAAGCGGCATCACTTCGAAGGCGGTAAATCAATTTTCGAACTACACGACGGCGATAAGCATGATCACATTGTTTGCGTGAACACAGGCCAAGTCGTTGAATTTCATGATGTCGAGATTGAAAAGCGGATCGAGAAGATCGTCAGAGAACATGGTTTCGAACTTGTCGATCACGTGCTGCATATCCGCGCACTCGCTCCGTCGAAGGATGGGAAGCCATCCGGGCGCGGCGCGGCGGCGAAGAGCAGTCGCAGCACTCGGTAGTGACTTACCGCTTTTTGGTAAAACCGAATCGATACAAGGGCTAGGGCAACATTTTGTGAAAAAGCATGCCTGCTTTTAACCGCCTGTCTCCCTTATTTGTTGTGGCATCAGCCTTAAAAGCTGATAAGTAACAAGGCGTCCCTACGCCGCAAGCGCCTCAGCGCCCGGTGTCTCCATTCGCTTCAAATCCCGCAAGCGGAAGCCAAAACAGTAAAGCGCGCCAAGGTAGCCAAAGCCACCAAGAGCGAACAGCGCTGCCAATAACAGGCCGCGTGGCAGCATGTCCGCGCGCAACCACCACTCAACGGCGGGCGACGCGAATACGATCAGGGCCGTCGCGAACGCCGCCGCGACGATGAGCCGCGCGGCGTAGCGAGAGAAGCGCGGCTGCGGCACGTAGAGGCCGCGCGCTCGCAAGCCGCGAAAGAGCCACCACGCGTTGAGCACCGCGCCGAGACTCGTGGATAGCGCCAGCGCCGCGTGACGCCACGTCTTGTATTCCGGAAATACGTTTTCGATCAGAAGCCAAATGAATGCGGCGTTAAGCAGCTGAGTAACGATCAACACGCGTATCGCGATTTTCACCGGTGTGGCCGTGTCTTGTTGGGCGTAAAAGGCTGGAGCCAGAATCTTGATCCAGACCAAGGCGACGATCCCGACCGCGTAAGCCGCCACGACAGGCGCGGTTTGCAGCACATCGTTCGCGGTGAAAGCGCCGCGCTGAAAAAGCACATTCACCATCGGTGCCGCGAGCACCACCATCACGGCCATGGCCGGAAGCGTGGCGAGCAGCGCGAAGCGCATTCCCCAATCGAGCAATTCGCCGTACTCTCGATTGCGTTTTTCGTTGCGCAAGGTGCCCAGCGCTGGCAAGATCACCGCACCAATCGCAACACCCAATAACGCCGTCGGCAATTCCATCAGCCGGTCCGCTTTTTTGAGCCAGCTCACGTAGCCATCGCCAAAAAATGCGGCGTAGTTCGTGTTGATCAACATCGAGAACTGCGCCACCGACACCCCCAAAATCGCGGGCGCCATTGACTTAAGAATGCGCTTCACCCCTTCGTCTCGAAAGTGAAAATCCAGCTTCGGGAACATGCCGAGTTTGCGAAGCGGCCAGAGCTGCACGGCGAGCTGCGCCACGCCGCCTGCGAGGACGCCGACGGCAAGCGCGTAAATCGGCTGCTCAAAGTGCGGCGCAAGCCAGAGCGACGCACCAATCATGCAGACATTCAGGAGCACCGGCGTGAAGGCCGGAATCGCAAACTTCCGCCAAACATTCATCACACCGCCCGCAAGCGCTGTGAGCGAGATAAAAATTAAATACGGAAACATGTATGTCAATAAATTGACCGTAAGCTCGTATTTACCGGGGGACTGTTTGAAGCCCGATGCAAAAATCGTTACCAAAACCGGTGCGGCGATCATTCCAATCACGCTCACACAGATCAACGCGAGAAGCTGTAGCGTGGCCACGCGATTGATGAGTTGGTGAGTGGCCGCTTCACCGCGTTGCCCTTTGTATTCGGACAAAAGCGGTACGAACGCCTGCGCAAACGCGCCTTCAGCAAAGAGCCTGCGCATCATATTTGGAAGCTGGAAAGCGACTTCGAAGGCGTCGTTCATCGCCCCCGCACCGAACACTCTTGCGGTGACCACCTCACGCGCGAGCCCAGTGATCCGCGATAACGTGGTGAGGGCTGAAACTCCAATAATGGCTTTGAGAATGTTCACCAGCGGCGACTCTTGTTGGCGGAAACGCGCGAGCCACGTAGAATAGCGGGTTCGTCAGAAAAATTTTGCACGCTGCATCGTCCGTGTCTCCGGAGCAACGTTCGCAACCTTTTCCGGGTGTTGATCGGAACTATCCACTCTGCGCTCACCCAACGTCAATCGGATTTAATTAATGGCAAACTCAGCCCAAGCAAAAAAGCGCGCACGTCAAAACGACAAACAGCGCTCACACAACGCAGCATTGCGCACCCAATTGCGCACTGCCGTGAAAAAAGTTGAAAAAGCAGTGTTGGCAGGCGACCAAGACGCTGCCCAAAAGCAATTGATCGCATCGCAATCAGTGATCGATCGTATTGCTGACAAAAAGATCGTGCACAAAAATTTGGCATCGCGCACCAAAAGCCGCCTCGCAAAGGCGATCAAAGGTCTTGGCGAGAAGAAGTAATTCTTCGCGCCTACGAAAAGAGGCTCCCTCGGGAGCCTTTTTCTTTTTGCGTCATCTCGTTTTTGCTGGCGCCTTCGGCGTGGCTGAAGCCTTCGGCGTCGCGAACTTGCGCAGCGGCAGCGACTCAATAGTCTTCGTTTTTCGCGACAGGTGCGGGCGCAGGCGCCGCGACGGGATCGCGCGAGAGCCGCTTTGCCGCTTCGGGTAAGAGCGTTGCCACGGCGTCCGCATCAAACCCGATCTGTAGCTCATTCTCAACTGCGAAACTCAAGAAAAACTTAAACAGACGCGGCTCAAGCGCGGCGAGTTCTTTTTTTACGATCACGCAGCGCACGTTTTCGCGAAGCGCGGGCTGTACGAGCGGGCTGTAGCGCAACTGCTCATCCGCCCCAAACGCAGACATCACCCCGCACAGGCGATCCGACCAATCACTCGGGCGGAATTGCTGGCCATCGCGCGTAATGCCTTTGATGACGAGATCGCTCTCGACGACGTTAGACGCAGCAAATTCGGGCGCGGGTGACACGCTGGCGGGCCTTGAAGTTGGGTCGCGCACCGGGTCGGCAACACGAATTTCAGATTTTATCAACGCGGGTACACTCTTCGTTTTTACCGCGCGCAGGTACCGTAGGCTGCCTGCAGCAATCAGTGGTTATGGTTGAGAGCGCTCACACGCGCCTCATCGCCACTCGCGGCTACCCGCCGCCGTTGCGCCTGTTTCGCCTTCATTCGACGCAAAGCACACGCTATGCCCGCCAATTCAGCACTCAAATCCAATGCCCCCGTGGCAAAAGTTCGCCACTTTCTGCAGATGACCGATTTCTCGGCCGAGGAATACGCGTATCTGTTCGAGCGCACCAAGATCATCAAGGATCGTTTCAAGCGATACGAGCTCTATCACCCGCTGCGCGATCGTACGCTCGCGATGGTGTTTCAAAAGAATTCAACGCGCACCCGCGTTTCCTTCGAAGCTGGAATGAATCAGCTCGGCGGCTCGGCGATTTTCCTCACGAGCGAAGCCTCGCAAATTTCGCGTGGCGAGCCGATTGAGGATTTGGCCCGCGTGATTAGCGGCATGGTGGACGTAGTGATGATTCGCACGTTCGAGCAAAGCATGGTCGCGCGGTTTGCCGAATATTCGCGCGTGCCCGTCATCAATGGTCTCACTGACGATCATCATCCCTGCCAAGTGCTCGCCGACCTCTTCACCTTCATCGAACAGCGTGGCGATATTAAAGGCAAGATCGTCACCTGGGTGGGCGACGCCAACAACATGCTCAACTCGTGGATGCAAGCGGCCAATGTGCTCGGCTTCACGGTACATGCCTCCACGCCGCCCGGCTATCCCATCGACGAGACACTGCTCAAAGCGTGCGGCTCCAGCGTGCGTGTATTCGAAAACCCGCTCGACGCCGCACGCGGCGCACATCTGGTCACCACCGATGTATGGACCAGCATGGGCTTTGAAGCCGAAACCGAAGCGCGCAAAAAAGCGTTCGCCGATTGGTGTGTGGACGAAGAAATGATGGCGCTCGCCGACACCAGCGCGGTCTTCATGCACTGTCTGCCCGCGCATCGCGGCGAAGAAGTCACCGCGGGCGTGATTGACGGCGCACAAAGTGTGGTGTGGGAAGAAGCGTGGAACCGCATGCATGCGCAGAAGGCGTTACTTGAGTATTTAGTTGTGGGTGAGGTGAAGTCGTAGTTCCCGTTCTTGCTGATGCGTAGCTCATCCTGAGCCCGCCGAAGGAAACCATGAACGCGAACCAAACAACGAGCGATATCGTGATCGTGCACGTCGATCCGGATTTCGTCATCGTCGACAAACCGAGCGGCTTGCTTTCCGTCCCAGGTCGCGGCCCGGAGAAAGCCGATTGCGTGTGGCGGCGAGTGCAGGCGCAGTTTCCAGAGGCGCTTACCGTGCATCGGCTCGATATGGAAACGTCCGGATTGATGGTGTTCGCTCGCTCAATAGACGCCCAGCGACATTTGGGCAAGGCGTTCGAAAACCGTCAAGTCGAAAAAAAATATGAAGCGATTGTTGCCCCAATGATTACGGGCGATGAGGGTGAAATATCATTTCCGCTCATCTGCGACTGGCCGAACCGACCGCGCCAAATCGTCGATCACGAGATCGGCAAACCATCGCTCACCCGCTACCGCGTGCTCGCTCGCGACGCCGCGAGCGGCTACGCGGGCTGCACGCGCGTGAGGCTCTATCCGCTCACCGGCCGCTCGCACCAACTTCGCGTTCACATGCAAGCGATTGGGCATCCGATTTTGGGCGACAGCTTGTATGCGAACGAAAGCACTCCTCCGAGTTCGCGGTTGTTGTTGCATGCGGCGAAACTTGCGTTTCCGATGCCGAATGGTGCGAACGCTACGTTTCAAAGCGCAGTTCCGTTCTGACTCCCAAAATCGATATAGTCTCTGCTGATGAAATCCGGCCTCTTTCAAGCTGGCAGCGACAACGTATTTCGCGACCTCGGTTTTCCCGAGGACGAAGCACATAACTTGTTGCTACGTACCGATCTTTCCATTCGCATTCGCAAAGCGATCGACAAACTGGGAATCACCCAAACCGAGGCCGCTGCACGCGCAGGCATCTCGCGGCCACACCTAAACGATCTAGTAAAGGGCCGCACGCGCCGCTTCACGCTCGACGCGCTTGTAAACATCGCCTCGAAGCTCGGGTATTCGGTCGAACTCAAGCTAAAGAAAGTCGCCTGAGTGAGTTTTCGCCAACACGTCCCGCTCGCCAAAGCCTATCGCCTGCTTAACCACGGCCCGACAGTGCTCGTGACAAGCGCGTACAACGGTCGACGCAACGTGATGGCGGCGGCGTGGAATATGGCGCTCAATTTTGAGCCTGCGCAGGTGGCGGTGGTGATCGATAAATCAACCGTTACGCGCGAGCTTGTCGAAGCCTCCGGCAAGTTCGCGCTCAACGTGCCCGCACGCTGGATCGCATCGCAGGTGCTCGCGGTCGGGCGCACCAGCGCGCGCGAGCTGGATGCGAAGGTTTACGAAGACAAGTTTGCCGCGTTCGGTTTGCACACTTTCTCCTTCAACGATCCCGAATCATTCCATCGTCAAATCGATTCGGGACGAGGCGCAACGACGAAGGCAGTGCGTGAGCACGACGAGGAGGAGCAACGAAGTAGCCGGATCGATTTGGCGATGGAATTGCCTCACGTTGAAGGTTGCGTTGCGTGGCTCGAATGCAAAGTCATCCCCGAGCCGCACATTCAAAACACCTACGATCTCTTCCTCGGCGAAGTCACCGCCGCATGGGCCGATTCACGCGTGTTCTCGAACGGACATTGGACGTACGATGCAAACACACCAAGCGAATTACAAACCTTGCATTACGTCGCGGGTGGGACGTTTCTCGCAGTGGCGGATTCGTTTGAGAGTGAGCCCGCGAAGTGGGTTTCGTGATGGGGCGCAGAGGGCAATCGCATCGCGCCCAATTTGATTGCATCGTCCGCAGATTAGGAAACGTGCATCCTGAACTTAAGGACACTCAAATGTATTCACATAGGTTCGATTGAACCCAGCGAACAAAGGACTTGGTATCGGCAAACTCTTTTGCAAATCCATCTTGGGACGAAACGGCCACTTTCGCACTTGAGAAGATACCGCCACCTGCTTCGGCGACAACAAACCCACTTAGACGCGCGAGCTCGGTCGCTTCGTCAAAGTAGCCAAAATTCTTAACAATTTTCTTCAGCTCACGCTGGCGTGCAGCATTGCGATCTTCTTTTGAAGTTGCCTGACGAGCATGATGTAGATCGAAGTCGCTTTCAATCTTGTCGACGAAGAGTTGTGGATCATCTGGCGATCCGATCACTTCAACTAATCTATTCAGCGCTTTGGCCGCATCGCGCCGTCCACTAAGGATTAATCCGCGCGCGTAGTCAACAATTTGTTCATTAGATCCGAAGTATTTCGTCAAAAACTGACCTTCCAGTTGCAAGCTCAGTTCTCTCCGCCGCCCAAATGCCTTCGCCACGAGCAAGGTAGTGACGAAAGCGAACGAGAGAGAGGTTGAAAACTTGTTCAACCGAGCTCGAAAGAGTTCGATGTCAGGATAGATGCTCTTTGCTACCTCCCACCGCTCATCCAGTTCCTTCATCGCGTCGACAAAGGCGCTTGATTGGTCATCATCGTCTTGTGTCTCAAAGCTTTTGTTGGAAGCGCTTTGGTAGGATTTGTCGTACTCAGCTCGGCGGACCGGATCGCTAAGAACTGCATATGCCTCGTTGATCGCTTTCATCTTTGCTTGCGTATCTCGGCCCGTGTTTTTGTCCGGGTGGTAGCGTTGTGCAAGCGCTCGATACGCAGCGGACACCACAATATCTTCCGCTTCTGGAGAAACACCCAAGATCGAGTAGTAATCGGTGTCGTTCATCGTTTAGCTAATCCGCATGTGTTGAGGGCGCTACATTCCAGTCACGCACATTCCCGAGCAGTAGGCTACGTGCGCCTAACCCAAGACAAACGGCATCTCCCGCAACCGCTTCCCACTTGCACTAAAAATCGCATTCGCAAGCGCAGGAATCACAGGCGGTAGACCCACTTCACCGATTCCACCCAACGCTTCGCCTGAGTTGACGATCACCGTTTCAAACTCGGGCGCTTCGGCGAGTGAGAGCAGGCCGTAGTCGTTGAAATTTGATTGTTCGACTTGACTTTCTTTGAGCGTGATCTTGCCTTTGAGGGCTGCCGTTAATCCGTAAATTGCGGCGCTGGCGATTTGGGCTTTGACGTTTTCGGGATCAAGCGCGAAGCCGCAATCGACGGCGCTCACCACGCGGCGCAATTTGATCTGCTTGCCACCAATAATCTCCACATCAACCACTTGCGCGACGATGCTCTTGAAGCTCTCGGCAATGGCGATGCCGCGGCCGACTTTGCCGCCCGCAATCGGCGTGAGCGGTGTGTTCCATTTCGCGGCGCTTGCAGCGGCGTCGAGCACTTTGGCGAAACGCGGTACGTCTTTCAATAGTTCAAGTCGGAAGAGATACGAATCTTTCTTCAACGCGTTTGCAATTTCATCGACAAACGATTCAACGAAGAACGCGTTGAACGAATGACCGACGCTTCGCCAATAGCCCATCGGGACCGGCAAATCCACTTGCGCATGATCGACGTGGAAATTCGCAATCGCTGAGCGATACGGCGCGTCTGCCGCGCCTTCGCAATTGGTTTTGTCCGGCGGATCATCGCCCGCGAGCATCGGGTTCAAGCGCTTCACATACGCCTTGGTGACGCTCGGCCCGGCGATGCGGTGATACCACGCGCCGACGCCGCCCTTCTCGTCAAACGCCGCAGACATTTTGCAGGCGACCGCGGGGCGATACGCATCATGCTTCACGTCTTCTTCGCGCGACCAAATCACTTGCACGGGCTTGCCGCCCGTCACCTTCGCGCAGGCGAGCGCTTGGCGCACGACTTCCATGTCGGCGCGGCGGCCGAAACCGCCGCCGAGATACGGTGTGTGTACTTTCACGTCGTCACTACTCACACCAGCAGCACTCGCCGCGAGCCACGACGCAATCGTCGGCGCTTGGTTGCCGACCCACACGTCCACTTTTCCGCTCGCGATCTGCGCCGTGCAATTCATCGGCTCCATCGTGGCATGCGCGAGGAAGGGCACGCTGTAGTTCGCTTCGATGCGTTGCTTCAAATCAGTCGCGGCAATCGTGCGCAGCGCATTGCCCTTTGACTCGAACGTCCGACGCAGCGGCTTCGCGAGCGGCTTCAAGCCCTCGTCTTCACCATTCAAAATGCGCTCATACAAACTCGAAAGCTGTGGCGAAGAAAGCATCACCGCGTTCGCTCCGCCAGCGACGAGTTCCACGTCTTGAAGCGCTTGCTGCATTTCCCAATAGCTCTTGCCGATCACGGCGAACCAATCCGGGCCGCGCACTTCATGCATCACGTTCTTCGGCGCGGCACCTTTTTTCCAACGCACGGCTTGCAGTTCACCTTGCACGAGATCGATGTGTTTCACCGCCGCATAGAGCATGCCGTCGAGCCGCACATCGATGCCGAATTGGGCTTTGCCTATCGACTTATCGTGTACGTCGGTGCGCTTCGGTGATGTGCCGAGGAGCTTCCATTCGCTTTGCGGTTTTGGCGTGATCGCGGGCGGCACAGGAAGCACCGCCGCTTCTTTTGCGAACTCTCCAAACGGCGCGCTCTTGCCGCTTTTCGCGTGCGTGATGATCGATTTGGCGATGGTTAATTCGCCAACGGGAACGCTCCACTTCGTCGCCGCAACCATGAGCAGCATCGCGCGCGCACTCGCTGCCGCCGCGCGCATTGGCACCCACGCATCGCGCGTGGACGTGGAGCCGCCCGTAGCCTGAACGCCGAGCACTTTCGACACCACACCCATCATCGATTTCATCGCGGGCGGCGCGCCATCGACGAGCATCGTCAAGTTGCCGTAAATCGGATTCACGGGCGCTTGCTCGGGCTTCACTTTCGTCCAGTCAGCATCGAGCTCTTCAGCGACCAGCATCGCGAGCATCGTGTAGATGCCCTGCCCCATGTCTTGCCGCGGCACGGCGACGGTGACGGTGGAATCCGGCGCGATTTTGAGCCACGCGTTGAACGAGGCTTCGCTCTTTGCGTTGTCCGCTGGGAACATGAATTTCTGTGCGTTCGCAACGCGCCGCCACGCGAGTGTGCCGCCGATGGAGGCAGCGACCGCGAGACCGCCGCCGACCCAGGCGCTACCGATCAGAATATTTCTGCGCAGTGATGATTTGGGTTTTGAAGTTTCGGAGCGAGCCATGATTACTTCGCTCCTTTCTTGATTTCCGTATTGATCTGAACCGCACGCTTGATCGCTTTTCGCATCGCCGGATAGGTGCCGCAACGACACAAATTCGTGATCGCGGCATCGACTTCCGCGTCGCTCGGATTCGGGTTCTTATCGAGGAGCGCGGTGACGGCCATGATGAAGCCGCTCTGGCAGTAACCGCACTGCGGCACTTGCATTTCAATCCACGCTTGCTGCACGGCATTCAGGCCTTTCGACGTGATGCCTTCGATCGTCGTCACGTCTTTGCCCGCGACCGCGGAACATGGCAACACGCAGGTGCGCGTCGCCTCGCCGTTCACGTGCACCGTGCAGGCGCCACACATCGCGATGCCGCAGCCGAACTTGGTGCCAGTGAGGTTCGCGTCTTCGCGAATCGCCCACAAGAGCGGTTTCTCATCAGGGACATTCAAACTGAGCGGCGCGCCGTTTAAGGTGAGGCTCACAGGCATAGTGATTTCTCCACGAATCTTCTACTTAACTATTCGGCGCTTACCCTCGCTTAATCAGGGAAAGCGAGCCGAAAATTTACATTTCAATAACAAAAGTAATGCCAACGTTGACCCGCGATAATTGTGGCTTAGTCGCAAAAGCTAACGTATTCACGCTTCACGTTACTTCAGTTTGCGCGAAGCAATCCAAATCAAGATCAAAACAGGCACGCCAAGCATCGCGGTCCCGATGAAAAACGAAGGATAGCCAACTGCGTTCACCGCGACCCCCGAGAACCCTGCAATCCATTTCGGCAGCAAGAGCATCATCGACGAAAGCAGCGCGTATTGCGTTGCCGAATAGCTGATGTTGGTGAGGCTCGACATGTAGGCGATGAACGCAGTGGATGCGATGCCAGCGCTCAAGTTATCGATGGAAATGACGAGTGTTAGCGCTTGCACATCATGCCCACGCGTGGTGAGCCATGCGAAAAGTAAGTTGCTCGCGGCAGAAAGAATTGCGCCCAGCATCAGGGTGCGCATCATGCCGATCTTGATCGAGAGCACGCCGCCGACAAACGCGCCGACGAGCGTCATGATTACGCCGTACACCTTGGCAATGGAGGCGACCTCGTCTTTCGTGTAGCCCATGTCCACATAAAACGGATTGGCCATGATGCCCATCACGATGTCGCTGATGCGGTACGTTGCGATGAGCGCGAGGATCAGTGCGGCATGCCATTTGTAGCGGCGGAAAAAGTCAGCGAAAGGCTCAATCAGCGCCGATTGCAGCCACTCGAACACGTTCTTCGGTCGCGTAAGCGGCTGCGGCGCAGGCTCCTTCGAGAAAAGCACCGTCGCAAAACCAACAATCATGGATGCAGCCATCACCAGATACGCCACTTTCCACGCATTCACATCGTAGTTCTGAGGGTTCGCGACTTCTGCGCGCGCCGCAATCCAGAGCACACCCGCGCCCGCCCAGATCATCGCGATTCGGTAGCCCATTTGATACGTCGCGGATAACGCGGATTGCCGTTCTTTATCGCCCGATTCAATGCGAAACGCGTCGAGCGCGATGTCTTGCGTGGCGGATGAAAACGCAACCAGTAACGCGAACCAAACGATCGCGTGAATCGAAACTTTCGGATCGGAAAACGCCATCCCGACGAGCCCAATGACCACGCCGATTTGCGCGAGCAACAACCAACTGCGACGCCGCCCAAGCATGCGCGTGAACACGGGAATCGGCAGACGATCCACGAGCGGTGCCCAGCACCATTTGAAGGCGTAGGCGAGCGTCACCCAACTGATAAACCCAATTGTCGCGCGGTTCACGCCCGCTTCGCGCAGCCAAAACGACAAGGTTCCAAAAACAAGTAGCAGCGGCAAGCCAGCCGAAAAGCCAAGCGCAAACATGCGCAGGGACGCCGGTTCGAGATAAACCTGTAAGGCCTCTCGCCAAGTTTTCTTCGGTTCCGGCGCGTCGCGCGGCGGCAAGTCAGCGGCCCCCGTTTGCGCCGCGTTAGTTGTCTGGTTTTGCATCAAGCTATTATCCGCGCTATGAAACGTCTCTTCACACTTCTTACGCTCACCGCTGCGATCGCATTCGCACAAACTGCGACTGCACAGGTGAAAAAGCCCTTCCTGTGGGAGCTATCGAAAAACGGGAAAACGGCAACGCTATTCGGCTCGCTCCATGTCGGGAAGCCGGATTTCTATCCAGTGCCCACGTTTGTTCGCACTCGCTTTGATGCGGCAGACGTCATCGCGGTCGAAGTCGATGTCACACGCGATGACACGCGCGTTGCGTGCAACCGTCTGGCCGCCACCAACGAAAAGCTCGACAAGCTTTTGCCCGAAGAAGAAATGCAGCAGCTCTCGCGCTATGCAAAAGCCTCTGGGCTCGATCTGAAAAAACTCGACGGTCGGAAGCTTTGGATGGTGAATCTCATTCTGACCGTTACGGAATTAACCCAACTCGGCGTGGACTTTGAAGACGGTATTGATTTGGTGATTACACGCGAAGCGTATTTCCAGAAGAAGCGCGTGGTGGAGGTTGAGGGCCCGAAACAGTGCACGAGCCTTGCGGGCGCTGATGGCCCCGAGGCGGTGGCAGGCATGAATCGCTTTCTCACTGCCGTTCGTGAAAACAAAATGGAGCGTCGCATCAACGACATGATTGCCGCATATCGCATCGGAGACGGCGAAGCCATCGCCAAGATTACCGTGGATGAATTTGGCGACTCGCCGATTGGCAAACGTTCCCGTCAACGCATTTTTGACGATCGCCACGGGCCGATGGCGGAGACCATTGACGGCTACCTCGCGAAAAACGAAAAACACTTCATCGCCATTGGCGTTGCGCACATGCATGGGCCGACCAACTTGTTGCAAGCCCTGGAGAAGCGCGGCATCAAGGTCACGCCGCTAGTCGCCGATTCCGTTTTGCAAGCGCCTGCGACTGCTGCGCCGCCAGCGGCAGCGAAGCCCGCTGAACAGCCCAAGAAGTAGAGCGGTCGGCACTTCGATCTACGCGTGGCGCGTGGCTTCGCGCGCGACGGTGAATGTACAGCTTAGCGCGGGTCAATTCGCGCTAAAGGATCTTTCCAAGCCACGCCACAAAAATTAACCGCTTCTTAGCGACCCAGATAGTCGTTCGTGCGGCGAATGTCGTCTTCGTTTAGATCGCCCGATGCAGCTTCAAGACGCAGGCGATTGAGAATCGCGTTGTAGCGGGCCTGAGCAAGATCGCGCTGGACTTGGGTGAGCGTTTGCTGCGCGTTCAATACGTCCAGGTTCGTACGTACACCTACCTCGAGGCCTAGCTTCGTTGAGGCGAGTAAGGTTTCGGCAGATTTAAGCGCTTGCTGCTGCGCTGCGACACTTGCGATGCCACTGGTCACGCCAAGGTAGGTTTGGCGAACGCCAAGGGCGGCCGTGCGGCGCGCGCTCTCGACATCGTTTCTTGCCTTTTCCACATTCGAGATCGCTTCGCGAATGCGCGCGTCAACCGCACCCGAAATATCAAACGGCATTTGGAAATTCACGCCAACGAGACCCGTGGTACTGAAACCGCCGCGCGATGAGGCGAGCGATCCCGTGTTTTGACCATGGGTTGCGCTGGCGGATGCATCAAGCGTCCAATCTTTGCCGGTTTGCGCGCGTTTCACATCGAATTCAGTCACTGCGAGCGATTGCTGCGCAATGCGCACACCGAAGGCATCGCGCTCTGCGCGCGTGACCCAAGCTTCCATGTTTGCCGGCTGCGGCGCATCAATCATGATGCTCGGTTTGAGTCCAGCGATACTGGCTTCGAAGCGGCCCACAGTGTTACGAAGCGCCCAGCGAGTACGATCAAGTTCGTTGTTGGCTGCGATTTCTTGCGCGAGCACTTGGTCGTAGCGGGCTTGCGCTTCGTTAGTGTCAACAATCGTTGCCGTTCCTACTTCGAAGTTACGTTTCGCTTGCGCAAGCTGCTCGCCAACGGCGGCTTTTTGTGCGCCGACGAGCGTCACGTTATCTTGCGCGAGGAGCACATCGAAGTAAGCCTGAGCAACGCGCGTGGCGAGATCTTGCTTGGCCGAAGCCACCGAGATTTCCGAGAGCGACACCCCAGCGCGCGCCTGCTCGATGCCTACTTTGATCGAGCTGCGAATCAAAGGCTTAGTGACTTGCGCGGTGACGCTGCCGTTTAGGTAGCCGCGATCAACCTGACCAATCGATGAAGGCAAGCCGCGAACGCGTGAGTCGCCATAGTTTGCGCTCGCGCTGGCTGAGACAGTGGCCGAGAGCCCGTTGGCCGCTTCTGACTGCGCGAGCCGCTCACGGGCGGCCTGCAAACTCGCCTCTGCTGCCGCAACTGCGGGATCTTGGCGCGTGGCTTCGCGGTAGAGCGAGAGCAGATCAGCCGTTTGCGCGGAGACAGCACCAGCAGTCACGGCCAGCGCCGCACCGATGACACTGGAGAGTACGTTCAATCGCAAGTTACGCATGGTGAGATTTTTCTATTGGGGTGCGTTGAAGAGGAGGAAAACCAAGCAGAGCGGCGGCAGCGGCCACCTAGTAAACGGGAACAGTCGGATCAACCTGGCGGCTCCAAGCATCGATGCCGCCGCGAAGATTGATGAGATCGTCAAAGCCTTGATGCTGCAGGAATTGCGCAACATACATGCTGCGCGCGCCGTGATGACAAATCACAACGAGCTCAGCGTCGCTTTGCAATTTGCGAATCGCTTCCAGGCTTTGCGGGACGCTTTGCATCGGCATGTTGATCGAGCCCGCGATCACCGCTTGCTGGACCTCCCAAGGTTCGCGAACATCTAGGAGCGCGAGTGAGCGGCCACTTTTCAGTGCGCTGGCGAGTTCGGTGGGTTCGATCTGGGAAATCATTTAGAAAACGAACGCGTCAATCTTCGCCGCGTTCGTCAGCGGCGCAACGAGTGTTTCGAACAATCGACGCGAACGCACAACCTCGCCTTGCTTCTCAAAAATCGTGGCGTACATCACCGGCGCAGCGCCCACAATTGCAAACACGCGACCCGACTCTGCGACGCAAGACCAGATTTCATCAGGGAGACGCTCCATTGAACCGGTAAACACGACTACATCGTATTCTCTTCCGTGGCCCCAGTTTTTTGAGGCGTCGCCCACTGTAACTGTTGCGTTGGTAACACCGGCGCGAGTCAGGTTGTCGCGTGCAAACGCGGCAAGCGCCTGATCGATCTCCACGCTCGTGACTTGCTTTGAACGCGCGGCGAGAAGCGCGGTGAGATAGCCGCTCCCGCTGCCCACTTCAAGCACGCGCTCGCTGCCGCGAAGCGCCAAATCTTGAACCACGCGCGCCTCAACGCGCGGCGGCCACATCTTGGCTACCGCTGATACAGGCGCGAGCGGCGTCTCAATATCCATCAGCGCAAACGGCCGCTGTTCGGCTGGAACGAAGCTCTCACGCTTAATCTCATGGAGCAAATCAAGCACATCGGTGTCGAGCACATCCCAGGTGCGGATTTGTTGCTCGATCATGTTGAAACGGACTTGTTCGATGTTCATAGCGCGAAAAATTGGAATGCCGGGGTTGGATTAAAAACCTTCGATTTTAGAGCGCGTCGGCCGCACCAACCCAAATAAATGACCGCGAGTCATTAACGAAGTTTACCGCAATCATTTGGCTTGGCAAGTGCGAGCGCAATCATTCTGCGGGTGCGGCTTCGATGACCGATGCACGCTTTCGAAGCAGTCGCTTCGCCGCCCGGCGTTCTTTCCATTCCTCGATGATCGCGTAAATCACGGGCACCACGATCAAGGTGAGGAGCGTTGACGAAAGCACACCGCCGATGATCGCGCGCCCCATGGTGCCATCAGCGCCTTCTTCGAGCGCAAGCGCCATCGGCAACATGCCAAACACCATCGCAGCAGTCGTCATCAAAATCGGCCGCAATCGGATGTGGCCCGCCGTTACCAGCGATTCGATCACCGAGAGTCCGCGCTCGCGTCGCACCTGATTGGCAAAGTCGACCAGCAAGATGCCGTTTTTCACCACCAAGCCCATGAGCATGATGAAAGCGATCATGGCAAACAAGTTGAACGTGGTTCGCGTTACCGCGAGAGCGATCAACACGCCGATCAGAGAAAGCGGCAGGGTCATCATGATCGCAATCGGCTGCGCGAAACTGTGGAATTGCGAACCGAGCACGAAATAGATGAACACGACCGCCATGCCAAGCGCGAGCATGGCAAAGCCGAATGATTCCGCCATCATCTGGTTGTCGCCGCCAACATCGAATCGATAACCCGGCGGAAGTTCGAATTCCTTCATGATGCGATTGGCTTCGCCGCCAACCTCGCCCTGCGTCTTCCCAGAGACGCCCGCGCTCACAGTAATTTGCCGCTGCAAATTGGAGCGCTCAATGATTTTCGGATTCGCGCTTTCGCTCACCAACGCCACGCGCTCCAGCGCGAGCGCTTCGCCATCGGGTGCGCGCGGGTTGTTGAGCGGAATTTGCATCAGCTGTTGGGCATTGCTTTTGAGCTCGCTCGGCAAGCGAACCGAGACGTCCACCGAGTTTCCCTGCGGCGAAAGCCAGGTCGTCACCGCGTCACCCGCAACTAGCGTGCGCGTGATGGTTCCAAGCGTCGCAGGGGTAATGCCAAACTCAGCGGCCTCCGCGCGCTTGAGCGTGATCGCAAGCGCCGGCACGGCGGCCTTCTCGCTTGTTTCCACTTCTACGGCCCCTGGAATCTTCGCGATTTCGGCTGCGAGCTGCTGCGAAATTCTGGACAACACGGTTACGTCGGGGCCGAGAAGCGCAATTTGAATTGGGCGATTCCATCCCACGGTTGAAGTGAGCCCTGCAATTGGCTTCACGAGCTCGCGAGCGGCATCCTCAACTTGTTTTTGACTGCGCTTACGATCATCGCGAGGCACGAGCAACACGGTGACTCGACCCGTATTGCGGCCGTTTCCACCGCCCACCCACGAGTAGATGCGCTTTACTTCCGGCAGCGTGCGAAGCACCGCTTCAACCTGCTCCGTTTTCGCGAGCGTGTAATCCAAACTCGATCCCACGGGCGTTTCAATGCGCATACCAAATTCGCTTTGGTCGTCACGCGGCACAAACTCCGATCCGATCACGCCGCCCATCATGAGCGCAACGCTTGCGCCGAGCGATCCGAGCGCGATGGCAATGGTGGACTTCCGATGGGAGAGCGCCCAGCGCATCACCCGTTCATAGCGATGCTGCATCCCCTCCATGCCGCGATCAAATCCTGCCAATAGCCGCCCAAGCCAAGGGAAGCGCTTGAAGCGTTCGCCTTCTGGATCGGGCCACACCGACGAGAGCATCGGATCAAGTGTGAAGCTCACGAAGAGCGACACCATCACGGCCACCACGATGGTGATTCCGAATTGGAAAAAGTAGAGCCCAATGATGCCGCCCATGAAGGCGATCGGCGTAAACACCGCCACAATGGCAAGCGTGGTGGCAAGCACCGCTAAACCGATCTCATCGGTGGCTTCCTGGGCCGCTTGTGCATGCGATTTGCCCATGTGCAGATGGCGCACGATGTTTTCACGAACGACAATCGCGTCATCAATCAAAAGACCGATACACAGCGAGAGCGCCATCAGCGTTAGCGAATTGAGTGTGAAGCCGAAGGCGTAGAGCGCGATGAACGTCGCGACCACGGAAATCGGGAGTGTGAGCGCGGTGATCACGGTTGAGCGCCACGAGGCAAGAAATAGGAAGACGATGAACACCGTCAAGATCGCGCCTTCGATGATGGTGCGCTGCACGTTTTTCACCGACGCTTTCACGTAGCGCGACTGATCAGAAAGGATCGATAACTCGATTTCTTTAGGTAACTCTTTCTTTACCCGCTCAATCGCGCGCTTCACGCCCTCGCCGACTTCAACCGTATTGGTGCCGCGCACCTTTTTCATATCAAGGATGACGGCTTTCGAGCCGTCAATCCGCGCGAAACTATTCTGCTCGCGCGTACCGTCGACAACGACGCCGATATCCGAAACACGCACCTGCATTCCATCGCGTCGCGCGATCACCAAATTTTCAAAATCGGCGATTGATTTGAATCGCGCATCGATGCGGACGGATTTGTCATTCACGCCTGACGTGATGATGCCCACCGGCACATCGATATTGTCGTTACGCAGCGCTGCAATCACTTGATCTACGCCGATGCGGCGCGCGCGAAGTTTGGCGGGATCAACTTCGATCCGCACCTCGCGGGACGCGGCACCGATGGTGTCCACAGTGGCGACACCGGTTACGTTTTCCAGGCGCTTTCGAATGATCTCTTCGACGTAATACGCAACGTCGGCGGGTGCCATCGTTTTCGATGTAACGCCGAGCGAGACGACCGCTTGGTCATCGTCGTTATTGGCCTTCGAAATGTAGGGGTCTTTCGCCTCTTTGGGGAAGCTCGGGCGAACCTGCGCGAGCTTGTCGCGCATATCCTGGATCGCTACGTCCATCTTGATGTTCATGTCGAATTCGACAATCACCAAACTCGAACCCTCACGCGAGCGCGAACGGATTTTCTTCACGCCAGAGATTGGATTAAGCGCGTTTTCAATCGGCTTCGTTAGATCGTTTTCAACGGCTTGCGGTGATGCGCCAGGGTAGGCCACATACACCACGCCGATTGGCACTTGTACATCAGGCATCGAATCGACCGGCAGGCGCATGTAAGACACCGCGCCCATCACCATGAGCGCGAACATGACCATCGCGCAAAACACCGGGTTGCTAATCGCAACTCTCGTCATCCACATTGTCGTGCTCCCCGGAGTTAGGTCTTGTTGGCAGGTGCGCTAGTCGGGGCCGCTTCTTTGGCAGCAGCGGGCGGCGCAACCGCTGGGGTTGTACCCGGCATGGCGACCGCTTGACCCTCGCGCGGCTCGCTGCCACGCAGAATTAGCACAGTCGCATCTTTGCCTAGGCCGCTTGCAATCGCAACACGATCACTTGCGCTATCGGAGTCAATCACTTTCACACGGTTACGCGCAATGCGTCCATCAAGCACGGACCACACGTAGCTGCCGCCGCCGTCGCTGCGCACGGCAACACGCGGTACGGCCACCGCGACTTCAGTTTGCGCGAGTGCGAGTTGCCCGGAGAGAAAGGCGCCTGCAGGAATCGGCGTGCCCTTCGGGAGCGCGAAGCGGGCCTCAATGGTTCGCGCGCCAGCGGCCGCGTTTGGAACAATGCGAATAAGCTTTGCCTCTACTTTCCCGCCAGCGTTGGGGGCATCGGCAGTAAAGGTAGCTAATTGTCCAATCCTTAATTCGCTCGCTCGCTCCGCGGGAATTTGGGCAGCGAGCTCGAGGCTGCTCGGATCAATCACATGAAAGACCTGCATTTCAGCGCCGATCCGTTCGCCCGGCTCAACATTTCGTTTCGCGATGACGCCATTGATCGGCGAGAGCAACGCGGTTTCAGCCAGCTGCGCTTTCGCCATAGTGAGCTGCGATTGGGCGGTTTCAAGCACGGTACGCGCCGCCACATAGTTGCTCTCCACGCTGTCGAGCGCTGATTTCGAGATGAAGCCACGATCAGCCAAAGAGCGCTGTTGTGCACGCGCCGAATCGGCAACGCCGAGCGCCGCCTGCGCTTGCCGCACGCTCGCCTCGCGCTCGCCAAGGCGCAGGCGCAGATCGTCGCTGTCTACGCGGGCGAGCAATTCGCCTTGACGCACCGTTTCACCGGCGCGCTTAGTCATCTGCATCGCAAGGCCGGCATGGCGCGAACGCACCACCGCTTGCCGTGCCGCCTCAACGCTGCCTGAGATCGAAAGCGTCTGTGCGATCGTTGCGGGGCCGGCCTTGGTGAAATCGAGCGCCGAAAGCTGGAGCGGCACATCCGCTTTCTTTTGCCCATCCGCTTTCTTGTCGGCGCCCGATTTACCGGCCATCGCGTAATAGCCGCCGCCAGCCGCCACCACAATTAGCGAGGTTGTAGCCCCAATGACCGCCCACTTTTTCTTCATTGATCTCTCTCCATTAGGACGAGCGCATAGTGCGACCGCCAGCATTGATTCAGCGAAGCGTAGCCTTTCGTTCCCCACATAGAACGCGCGTTGCGACGAAACGCAGCCCGATGGCGTGACTCGCGGAGCATATAAGGCTAATTGCGTGTACACACTTTACAAGCTGAACTTACATAGATTTTCTATCAATAGCTATAAATTTATTTTCTTCACGCCAGCCCTAAAAAAGGCAAGCGAAAGGCCTAAGAGCTAGTAAGTCTGCCCCCGGAGCGCGCCTTGAATGAGCCCAATCGCCCGTCGCCCCTTGAAAATCACGAGAACTTGCTCCAATTTTGAGCATGGGAAGCTTTATAATTGAAGGTTCCCCTTTACCCGTTCTTCGCTTGCCGCTGACAATCATGTCCGGCATGCGATGAGCGCGCGCGGTATGACCGACCGCGCGTTGTACGACACGTTTCGGAGTCGATTCAAGATGGCAAAAGCAAAGACTAAAACCGCAGCGAAAGCCGCCAAGCCCCCCATCAAAGCGGCAAAGCCTAAAACGCCGGTAAAGCCGGCCGCAAAGTCCAGCGCGAAATCGACCGCGAAACCCGCAAGCAAAGTAGCCGCCAAGAAGCCTGCAACGAAAGTTGCATCAAAAAAGCCTGCGGCAAAACCTGCGAAACCGGCACCCAAAGCGGCCCCCAAAGTAACCGCCAAGGTAGTGGCAAAGACCGCCGCGAAAGCGCCTCCGAAAAAGGCCGCTGCGAAGTCCGCACCCGCGCCGAAAAAGCCTGCAAGTACAAAAACGGTCGTCCCTGTGAAAAAGGCTTCCGTGAAAGAAAAAGTAGTTAGCGAAAAACTAGCAAAGCCCGCGCTTGCCCCGAAGTCGAAAGGCGAAGCGCCGAAAGCAGACGTAAAGCCAACGCCGAAAGCGGCGGACGTTGTCGTGGCAGCAAAACCAGATTTGAAGTCAGGCAAAGCGACGAAGGAAACAAAAGCGAAAGTTGAAGTACCGGAGAAAGCGGCCGAAGTGGTCGCGGAGCCCGCAGCCGATGCAAAGCCCGAGAAAATCGAAATCAACCCGTTAACGGGTAAGCCGAAAACGCGCAAACAGCTGTTGCTGGAAAAAAAGCAGCAAGCGCTGCTCGCCGCGCTCGCGCCGCTGCCAACCGTTGATGCAGAGACGCGCCGTTTGCGTCTTAAACAGCTCATCACGCTCGGAAAAGATCGCGGTTACCTAACCTACGCTGAGATCAACGATCATCTGCCGGATGACTTGGTTGATGCCGAAGCGATCGAATCCGTCGTCGCGATGATTACCGACATGGGGATCAAAGTCTTCGACGAGGCGCCTGCCGCAGAAGAGATGATGATCACGGAAACGGCCACTGCCGTGACCGACGAAGTCGCGGAAGAAGCCGAGCAAGCCATTTCGCAGCTCGACAATGAATTCGGTCGCACCACCGATCCCGTTCGCATGTACATGCGCGAAATGGGCACGGTGGAGCTTTTGACCCGCGAAGGCGAAATCGAAATCGCCAAGCGCATTGAGGACGGTTTGAAACACATGGTGCAAGCGATTTCCGCCTGCCCAATGACGATCGCCGAAATTCTCGAACTCGCCACCAAGATCGAAAAAGAAGAAGTGCCCGTTGACGACATCGTCGACGGACTCGCAGGTCTTGCCGAGCCAGAGCCTGCCGGACCGGTTTCCGCTGCGGATACCGACGAAGAAGGCGAAGAAGACGAAGAAGCCGAAGAGGAAGATGAAGAGGCGACTGCCGCGATTTCCGCCGAGCTTCTGGCCCAGCTGAAGTCGATGTCGATCGAGAAATTCTCTTCCATTCGTAAGGCGCACGCAAAAATCGCGCTACACATCGAAAAAGACGAGTACAAGTCCGAAGGCTACGTAAAGGCGCAGAAGAAAATCACCGATGAAATGATGGAAATTCGTTTCGCGGCGAAGATCGTGGAGCAGCTTTGCGATTCGGTGCGCTCCAAGGTGGAGACCGTGCGTGGTCACGAGCGCAAGCTCCAAGAAATTATGGTGCACAAGTGCCATATGCCGCGCGATCATTTCATCAAGATGTTTCCCGAGAAATCGCTTGACACGAGCTGGATCGACAAAGAAATTGCCGCTGGTAAGCCTTACAGCGATTCGCTCATAAAGAATCGCCAAGCCATTATTGAGCGTCAAGAGGCGCTGCTCGGCCTGCAAAAAACGCTTGGCCTGCCGCTGACCGACTTTAAAGACATTTACAAGCAAATGGCCTCGGGCGAAGCAAAAGCTCGCAAGGCCAAGAAAGAAATGACAGAGGCGAACTTGCGTCTCGTGATTTCGATTGCGAAAAAGTACACCAACCGCGGCTTGCAATTCCTGGATCTGATCCAAGAGGGCAATATTGGCTTGATGAAAGCGGTTGATAAGTTTGAATTCCGTCGTGGCTTCAAATTCTCAACCTACGCTACGTGGTGGATTCGTCAAGCGATCACCCGCTCCATCGCCGATCAAGCGCGCACCATTCGTATTCCGGTGCACATGATCGAAACGATCAACAAGATGAACCGCATCTCGCGGCAAATCCTGCAGGAAACCGGCATCGAGCCTGACGCACCGACCATCGCAGCAGCGATGGACATGCCGGAAGACAAAGTGCGCAAGATTATGAAGATCAGCAAAGAGCCGATCTCCATGGAGACGCCGATTGGTGATGACGATGACAGCCATCTGGGTGATTTCATCGAAGACACCACGACGCTCACGCCAATTGATGCGGCGGTTCAAGATAGCCTTCGCGATCTGTGTAAAGAAGTGCTCGACACACTCACGCCACGCGAGGCCAAGGTGTTGCGTATGCGCTTCGGTATCGAAATGAACACCGATCACACGCTCGAAGAGGTCGGCAAGCAATTTGACGTGACGCGCGAGCGAATTCGTCAGATTGAAGCAAAGGCACTGCGCAAGCTGCGTCATCCAAGCCGCGCAGAACGTCTGAAAGGCTTCGTAACCGAGGCGTAAGCGATAAACTTACGTCGTTCGAAAAGCGCGTCTTCGGACGCGTTTTTTGTTTGCGGTTTCAAGCGAGGCGTGAAACGAGATCGTGTACGAAAGTACACAATAAGTTTCGCAACGAAGCGTCAAATCGCAATGGGCCTCTAGCTCATGCTTGGTTAGAGCAGCGGACTCATAATCCGTTGGTGCCGTGTTCGACTCACGGGAGGCCCACCAATCACCTCTCCTCCTCTGACAACGTGTCCGCTGCGGATTCACGATGAGCAGCGGACTCGGCTGCGGCAAAGCATTGCCTTGCCCTTCGACGGCTCGTTGCTCGCGCAACTCGAAACCCCGTCTCAGTCCCTTGGGCCGTGTTCGACTCACGGGAGGCCCACCAATCACCTCTCCTCCTCTGACAACGTGTCCGCTGCGGATTCACGATGAGCAGCGGACTCGGCTGCGGCAAAGCATTGCCTTGCCCTTCGACGGCTCGTTGCTCGCGCAACTCGAAACCCCGTCTCAGTCCCTTGGGCCGTGTTCGACTCACGGGAGGCCCGCCAATCACCTCTCCTCCTCTGACAACGTGTCCGCTGCGGATTCACGATGAGCAGCGGACTCGGCTGCGGCAAAGCGCAACCTGACTGCGCAAGCCTTCGTTACTAGCCCGATATACGTCCAAACCAGGCGACCGATAGCGCGGTAGCGAGCAGCGCGAACGCAGCTGCAAGCAGCGAAACAAGGCCGGAAATCTCGGTCTCTTTTGTTTCAACGCCGAGACGGGTCGAAAGCGATTCGTAAACTTTCTTTAAATCTGCAGCGGTGCCTGCGTAGAAATACTCTGCTGCGGTTCGATTGGCGATTTGTTTTAGTGTTTCTTCATCCAAGCGAACGCGCATGCTCCAACCATCGAAACCGATCGTTTCGCCATTCACTGTACCGATGCCGACGGTGTACACGCGCACGCCACGATCAGCGGCAAGCTTTGCTGCTTCCATTGGATCGATGCCCGTGGTGCGTTGTCCGTCGGTGAGCATAATGATTGCAGCGCTCGCATAGCTTCCCGGCGCAACGGGCTCGCGCTTCGGCGCTTCGGCGGCTTTCGCTTCGCCCAGCGGACGGCTGCGAGGCAGCGGTCCGCTGCCGCTCCACTGCATGGCGCTGATATCGATGCCGTCATCCGGAAACAACGTGGCGAGCGAAAGCGCAATGCCATTGCCAGTTGCTGTGCCGCGCTGGAGCTGAAAGCTGTCGATCGCCGTCACTAGGTCTTCGCGTGAAAGCGTAGGCAGCTGCGCGAGTTGCGCACTGCCTGCGAAGGCGACAATCCCGACCCGTACATCCCGAGGCAATTCCTTGAGGAACGCTTTCGCAGCATCTTGAGCCGCGACCAGTCGCGTTGGCTTCACATCTTGCGCACGCATGCTTCCCGAAACATCCATCGCGAGCATGATGGTTTGCTTATTCGACGGTAACTTGACGAGCGCCATCGGCCTCGCCGCAGCGAAAAGCATCAACGTGAGCGCGATCAACATCAACGCAGGCGGTACGTGTCGACGCCACGACGGTTGCGCGCCCATCGCTTGTTTCAACAGCGCGAACTGACTGTATTGCACCGATACTTTCTTGCGCCGACTCAAAAGCCACACGTAAAGCGCGAGCAATAACGGTGGGATCAAAAGTAGCCAGAGTAGCGACGGCCAGACGAATGTCATGCCACTCTCCTTTGAATTGAATGAATACCGCCGCGGCGTTTGAGTTTGCGGCGCTCTACGAAACGAACAAGACTATCAATCAACGAACCATTGGTTGCCAAGCGTAATGGATCGCAGCCCGCACGCTCGAAACTCGCCTTGAGTGCAAGCTCGCGCGCGCTGGCCATCTCAGCGAATCGACGGCGTAGCGCTGCGTTTCCTGTATCCACGAAAAGTTGCTCGCCTGTTTCTGGATCTTCAATCGTCATCAATCCGACTTGCGGAAGCTCACGCTCAAGTGGATCGTCGATATGGACGGGTAACACGTCATGGCGCATCGAAAGGCGATGCAACCAATCATCCCAGCCCGGCTCAGAAATAAAGTCAGACACAACAATCAGTGCGCTACGACGCTTGATCGTTTGCGCAGCGCGCGAAAGCAGCTGAGCGAGATTTGTGCCGTGGTTCACGCCCTTATGGCTCACTGCGTGCAACGGCGGCCGTTGCATCTTTTGGATAAGCGTCAGCACGTGTCGTCGGTCTGCGCGCGGCGGCAACACGGTGTCTACGCTTCTTGTGTAAAGCATTGCCCCGACGCGATTGCCCCGCTGGGTGAAAAGCCTGGCAAGGATCGTTGAGAGCTCGATTGCGAGTTCGCGCTTATTTCGTGCGCCCGAACCAAAGTCGGCGGAGGGCGAAAGATCCACCAGCAGCCAGACATTGATATCGCGGTCTTCAGTGAACTGGCGGACATACGGCGTTTGCATCCGCGCGGTGACGTTCCAATCGATGTGCCGAACGTCATCATGAGTTTGATACTCGCGCAGGTCAGCCAGATCGAGCCCGCTGCCGCGCATTAACGTACGGAAATCTCCGTGAAGCAAGCCATCGAGCCGCTTGAGCGTCGTCCACTCGAGCCGACGCAGTAGTGCATCGGCTGACTGTGGCGAGCCGTCTTTGTGCGCCGCTCTTTGCGCGGCTGGCGGCGTTAAATCGCGTTCAAACTGCGCCACCTCTTCGAGGGTGGGCGGATCAAAAAGTTTTTTCCACTTCATGGCGGCGCTCGTCCGTTAGGCCGCTCGCTGAATGCGCTCTGTCTCTTCTTGCTTTGACTGCATTGGCTTTGAGGGCGCCGCGATCTTGCCAAGAATCTTGCCTAGCAACTGATCGGCAGTGAGACCTTCGGCAATTGCGTCGTAAGAGAGAACCAAACGATGGCGCAGCACATCGAACACCAAATCAACCATGTCTTCCGAGAGTACGTAGCGTCGCCCACGCATAAGCGCAAGCGCGCGCGACGCCTCAACTAAGCCAATCGTGCCGCGCGGAGACGCGCCAAACGTGATGTATTTCTTGATATCGCTCAGGCCACAAATCGCAGGATCGCGTGTTGCCACCACAACGTTCACGGCGTAGCGCACTAACGCGGGATCAACATAAACCTCTCGACACATTTTCTGCAAACCAGCCAGGGCTTCGAGCGTGGCAACCGGCGAAAGCTCAAAGCGCTCACCGGTGACGCGCTGGGCAATAACGAATTCCTCATCAGCATTTGGATATTCGACGACCACTTTCATCATGAAGCGATCCACTTGCGCCTCAGGAAGCGGATAGGTGCCTTCAGTTTCGATAGGGTTTTGCGTTGCCATTACGACAAACGGCAATGGCACTTTATGAGTTTCGCCCGCGATCGTGACTTGTCGCTCTTGCATCACTTCAAGTAGCGCGCTTTGAACTTTCGCAGGCGCGCGATTGATTTCATCGGCGAGCAGCAGGTTTGCGAACACGGGCCCAAGAGAGGTTGTGAATTCGCCAGTCTTTTGATTGAAGATCCGGGTACCAATCAGATCGGCAGGCACGAGATCCGGCGTGAACTGAATACGTTTGAAGCTGCCCTGCACCACACTCGCGAGCGTCTTCACGGTCAAGGTTTTTGCGAGTCCTGGCACCCCTTCAACCAACAGGTGGCCCTCAGCGAGGAGCGCCACCATCACGCGCTCGAGAAACTTATCTTGGCCGACAACAACGCGCTTCACTTCAAAGAGCACGCGCTCCATCAGTTTCGCCGGGTCGTTGTATGCGTTCAAACTCTCCATGTACTGCTCCGTTCAACGAATTACAAACGTCACGTTTCCAGGCTCACTCAGACGCGATTAGCCAGCGCTTAGTGCATCCCATCGAATGCTTCTCAAAACGGCGAGAGGCCCACCGCGCTCGCCGCATTTTCGATGGGCACGGCGAATCCAATACCCACAAAGGTTCGATCATCCTCATTCGGGTTGAGAATCGCTGTGACGATACCAACAACCTCACCTTCCGCCGTGACCAGTGGGCCGCCAGAGTTACCCGGGTTGGCCGCTGCATCAAACTGAATCAGATTGGACAGCGAGTTTCCACCGTCGGGGGATCTGAACTCGCGCTTCAATCCGCTCACGATTCCGGCACTCACCGACGGGCCAATCCCGAACGGAAAGCCAACGGCGTAGACGTGATCGCCCGGCTTCAACTTCGCCGTGCTCGTCATCGTTGCAGCAAACAAATCATCGGGCACCACGCGCGCGCGAACGACCGCTAAATCATGCTCGGGTCGCGCCCCTTGAAACACGCCCGGACTTTCGTGCCCGTCTGCGAAAGTAATCTTGATGCGCTCCGCACCTTGCACGACGTGAAGATTGGTCAGGATCGTGCCGTCGTTGACAATCACAACGCCGGTTCCCACACCAAAGCGGGTTTCCTCTTTCGTCTTTGGATCGGTACGAAAGCCTTCGATGCGCACCACCGACGGGATGATCGTTTCATAGGCGCGCACGCCGGGTGACGGGATCACAGTCGTTGAGAGCGTATGACCGACGGCAGCGTCGATATCGTCTTGCGTCAACGTTGATGACTCACTGAACGCGCGATGATAGACCGTTAACGCGAGCGCCATTCCCACCAGGCCAAACACGAGCGATCGAATTTCGCTTCGGCGCACTATCGCTTCAATTTGCTCGGTAATCTTCATAGCGACCCCATGGTAATGAATCGTCAGACGAAGTCAACGCGAAATGGTTTACTAGGCGTACGAACGATTTCGTAAATACCCATTCGGCTCACAGCTCAACTATTACGCTTTATACCCATTAAAAAAAGGGCGATCACTAGTTATGTCTCTATCACGACGTAGAGGCTGATTGGCCGCTAGCCTCAAACTATAAAGGGTAAGCGCAGTTAATTTGAATTTCTATCAAGAACTACAAGAAAGCATCGAGCAACCTGCCTTCACTCGCGCCCACTCCGGGCGCTTTGCGGCAAACGATTCATGTTCTGCTTGTTCGTCGTACGGTCGGCGCATCACCTCAAGCAGGCGATGAATCTGCGTGAAGTCCCCCGCATGGGCGGCATCAATCGCCTGCTGCGCAAGATAGTTTCGTAGCACGTATTTCGGATTCGCCCGAAGCATCGCGGCAACCCGAGCGGCTCGCGCTTCAGCGCTTGGGCGTTCGCGTAAAACCTGCGCGTCGAGACGCGAAAACCATCGTCGCACACGCGCAGAATTGTTGTGCCACGCCTCTGGCGAATAAAAAGCCTCGCTCAGCACCTCTGCATTCGTTGCGCGGCAGAGCGCTCGGAAAAAGAGTGTCATGTCGATTTCAGCTTCGCCCAATAGTGCGAAGAGTTCATCCAGAAGATCGCCCTCATCGTCGACCCAGTGCGACAGGCCCAGTTTCGCGCTGTAGGCACGTGTGATCGCTGCCCCATACGCCTGCTCGTAACGTGCGAGCGACGCGGCAAGTGCATCGGTTGATACATCTTCTAGTGTTGCGAGCGCATCGCCCAGGCGCGCGAGGTTCCACTGCGCGATGGCAGGCTGACGTCCGAACGCGTAGCGGCGGCCTTGCGCGTCGGTGGTGTTTGGCGTCCAGCCTGGATCGAAATTGTCGACCCAGCCATACGGACCGTAGTCAATGGTAAGGCCCAAAATTGACATGTTGTCCGTGTTCATCACCCCGTGCACGAAGCCGACTCGCATCCAATCGGCCACGAGTTCTGCGGTGCGCTCACACACCTCGCCGTACCAAGCGCAAATGCGCTCGCCTGGCGACGTATGTGCGTTGTTGATAGCAGGGTAATACGTCGCGATGGTGTAATCCACGAGCATGCGCAACAACGCGGATTCGCCACGGGAAGCGAAAATTTCAAAGTGTCCGAATCGCAGGAAACTTGGCGCGACACGGCCCACAATCGCGCCCGGTTCCATCTCTGGATTACCGTCGTAGAACATGTCACGTTCCACGCGATCGCCAGTCAGCACCAGCGAGAGCGCGCGGGTCGTCGGCACGCCCAAATGATGCATCGCTTCGGAGCAAAGAAATTCGCGAATTGATGATCGCAGCACGGCGCGTCCGTCGGCGCGGCGCGAATAAGGCGTGGGGCCCGCGCCCTTCAGTTGAAGCTCAAATCGTGCCCCATTAGGCGACACCGCCTCGCCCAACAGGATGGCACGCCCATCACCTAATTGACCCGCCCAATTTCCGAATTGGTGCCCGCCGTAAACGGTTGCGTAGGTCTCCATCCCAGGCAACGTCGCGTTCCCGGCAAGCGCGCTGACTACCGCGCTAGATTGAAGCGCCGATTCGCTAAGCCCAAGCATTTGGGCCACTTCGACCGAATACGCGATCAATTGCGGCGCGCTCACTGGGGTGGGCTTCACCTGTGACCACATCGCGCCGTGCACTTGTCGGGAATGCAGTGCAGCGCTTGCGTCGCCTGGAAAAGTTCGGAGGAAGCGGTTGTCAAACTGGAGCATGGGCTGATGCTAGCGTGAGACGCGGGAGGCTGTTTCTTGGCTTGAGAAACCTGGAGGAGAAAAAATTCGCGCATTGATTTGACATGGGAATTTTTCCCATTTAGAATTCAGTCATGTCGCACGCGGTCACCCAATCCCCCCCCGCTTCGGTGCCGGGTGCGACATCCCTTCTTTCAGCGAATGCGGTCGCCGGGGTCTTTCGTCGGCTTCTGCAATCCGTGCTTCGGCTCGCAGTCAAAGCGGGCCTACGCTACGCAGAACTCGATCTCATTCTTCGCGAAGAGCTCGTCCGTGTTGCCCAACAAGAGATTGACGGCGCGCAACGTGCGAACGCGAGCAAACTCTCCGTGATGACTGGCTTGCACCGGAAATTTGTTGCCGCTCATTTGGCCGGAGGGAGTGAAGCGTCAAGTAGCCCTGCCACTCGTTCTGAGACTGCGGTCTCGCAGGTGTTTCAACGCTGGGCGCATGAGGCGCGCCGCAAGCCCGCCCTGAAGCGTCTTGCAATCGCGGAGGACGATAAAAAGAAAAGCTTTACGGAGCTCGCGCGCTCGCTAGTGACCGACGTTCATCCCCGCGCGATTCTCGATGAACTCGTGCGCTTGGGCCTCGCATCAGAAGCCGAAGGCTCAGTGGAGCTCCTTTCTGACACGTTCACACCACAGGGCCGATCAGACGCGCTGCTTGCGCTGATGAAGGACAACTCAAGCGCGATGCTAGACACCTCTGTCGCCAACGTGCTCGCCGCACGGCCGCTACAGCTCGAGCAATCCATTTGGGGCCTGGGAATATCGCTCGAATCCGCGCAAAAAATTGCAGGCGTTGCCGCCGACGGCTGGCGCGATGCGCATGCGAAATTGTTTGAGGCGATCTCCGATGCGCCCGAAGCGCCCAAGGGCGACGAAACCTACCGTATTCGTATTGGCATGTACGTCAACTACGAGTCCCATCCGGGCGCGTCGACGTGAAGCGCGACGCCTAACTGCCGTGAAAATTATGAACATACTTGTGTATTTGTATCCGACGCGCACTCTCTTCGCAGCTGTTGCGGCGAGCTTGTTTCTCGCCGCATGCGGTGGTGATCAATTTGCAGTCGCGCCCGGCGGTGGTGGCACGGGCAGTGTGGTCGAAGATAAGCCCGTTGTCGCAGTAGGCCCCGTCACCTCGGTGAGTCCACTACTTGTGAATAACCTGGGCTTCACTTTATCAGGGACAACGCGCATCGAAATTCGCGACAGCAAATCGACGCAGCTACGACCGGGGATGATGGTACGTGTGGAAGCGGCGTCGCGACTCGCCTCGGGTGAGCGAAACGTCGTGTCTGTCTCTGCGGCCCCCGAGTTTATTGGCGTCGTAGACGCAGTTTCAGCATCAACGCAATCCCTCACACTTCTCGGCAGCACCATCGAGTGGGATGCGAGCACGATCCTTGATCCTTCACTTCGCACCGTAAGCGATCTCGTCGCTGGCGAAACAGTTCAGGTGTATGGCTACCCAAGCGGAAACAATCGCTTACGGGCCACCTTGATCGAGCGCCGCGCCAGCACAACCCAGCAAAGGATCAGCGGTGTGGTGCAAGCACAAGGATGTAATACCTGCGCTGCGTCAGCCGGCGATTTTTTCGTAGGCAACTTGCGTATTCGCCCGAGCGGCAGCTTCGCAGCGGTGAGCAGTTTCTTGCCGCAACCGGGCGATCTGGTTCAAATCACTGGCCAGTTCCAACGCGATCCGGATCGATTTGAAGCTGACGCGATCCAGCCTTATGCCCTCTCTGCCGCCGCGAGCGAAGGCACTAGCATGACGGTTCAAGGCTTGCTTTCAACGCGCAGCGCCGACACGTCGCTTTTGATTTCTGGGCTCTCGCTTGAATTCGGCGACCAGATCAAAGCCGATCAAGCGCGATTTGGCATTCTCATTGTCCCTGGCAACTTGCTCAAAGCCCAGGGCACTGTGCGCAGCAAGCGGCTGAATGCGGAAAGCGTAGAACTGAAATAGCTCGCTCGCTGCATCGCCGCGCTTCTCAATCGATCAGCGCGGCTAGAGATGGCTGCTAAGCAATCATCGCGTTCACGCGCTTCACATAAGCCGCAGGATCGTCCGGCATGCCGCCTTCCGCCAGCAGCGCTTGATCAAACAAAATCATTGCTAGATCGGTGAACTGCGATTCAGTACCGATCAGCGAGTGCAGCTTTTTCGCGAGCGCATGTTCCGCGTTTACTTCGAGTATGGGCTTCGAGTCGGGTGCGGCTTGTCCGGCCTGTTTCAACATGCGCGCGAGTTGCGTGCTCATGCCGCCGTCTTTCACAACCAGGCAGGCGGGCGAATCGACCAATCGGCTGGTGACGCGCACGTCTTCCGCCTTGTCTTTGAGCGCCTCTTTCAGCTTTTCGATCACCGGTTTGAAATTCTCAGCTGCGGTTTCGGCTGCTTTCTTCTCCGCTTCGTCTTGCAGATCGCCGAGATCGACCGCACCTTTCGCGACCGATTGCATGGGTGTGCCGTCGAATTCGCGTAGGAAGGAAAGTGTCCACTCATCCACGCGATCGGTCATCAGCAATACTTCGATACCTTTTTTCTTAAACGCCTCTAATTGCGGGGACGAGCGCGCCGTTCCAAGCGTTTCCGAAGTAAGGTAATAAATCGCTTTTTGCCCTTCTTTCATGCGGGCTTTGTATTCAGAGAGGCTTACAGTCGCAGTTTCACTCTGCGTCGATGCATAGCGTGCGAGCTTGGCGATGCGATCACGGTTGGTGAAATCCTCACCCAGCCCTTCTTTCAGCACGGCGCCAAATTCTTTATAGAACGTGGCGTATTTCTCCTTCTGCGCGGCGTCTTCGCTGTTTGCAAGCTCTTCCAACATGCCGAGCACGCGCTTGGTGGAGCCTTCGCGAATTGCTTTCACATCGCGGCTTTCCTGCAAGAGCTCGCGCGAAACGTTGAGCGGTAAGTCGTTGGAATCGATCACGCCTTTTACAAAGCGCAGATACGGCGGCATCAACGACTCCGCATCGTCCATGATGAACACACGCTTCACGTAAAGCTTCACACCCGCAGATTTCTGCCGATCCCACAAATCCATTGGCGCTTGTGCGGGGATGTAGAGAAGCTGTGTGTACTCCTGGTTGCCTTCCACCTTGTTGTGGGTGTACGCGAGTGGATCGGCTTGATCGTAGGCGATTTGTTTGTAGAACTCGTTGTACTGCTCAGGCGTGATGTCTTTTTTCGGCCGCGCCCACAACGCGCTCGCCTGATTTACCGCCTCCCACTCATCCTTCGTCACGTACTCGCTCTTGTCTGAGTCCCACTCTTCTTTTTGCATGAGCACGGGAAGCGAAATGTGATCGGAATACTTGCCGATGATGCTCTTGATGCGATAGGTGTTGGCAAACTCTTCCGCATCATCGCGCAGATGTAGGATGACGCTGGTACCGCGTTGAGCCTTGTTGATGGCTTCGACTTCAAAATCACCAGTGCCGCCGGAAACCCAGCGCACGCCCTCTTCCGGCTTCGCACCAGCGCGGCGCGTCTCGACCGTGATCTTGTCCGCCACGATGAAGCCGGAATAAAAGCCGACACCGAATTGCCCGATCAGCTGCGAATCCGATTTTTGATCGCCCGAGAGCTTTTTCACGAACTCGCGCGTGCCGCTTTTTGCGATGGTGCCGAGGTTATCGATAGCCTCTTGCTGTGACATCCCGATACCGTTATCGGCGATCGTGAGGGTCTTCGCGTCTTTATCAAACGAAACGCGTACTTCAAGGTTCGGTGCGTCTTCGAAGAGCGCCGCATCGTTGAGCGCTTCGAATCGCAACTTGTCGCACGCATCCGATGCGTTAGAAATCAGCTCGCGAAGAAAGATTTCTTTATTCGAATACAACGAGTGCGTCACCAAGTGCAGCAGCTGGGCAACTTCGGCTTGGAAAGATAAGGTTTGTTTACTCATAATCGCGAAATATTGTTAGACGTACTTTTTTGCGCTGTTATTCGCGCCCTGGAGCGCGAGCTAAGGGCGAATTCAAGGATTTCAAGCCATGACCTACCGCATCACCTCGCACGATGAACCCAGCGATCAAGCCGCGCTCGATCTCGTTGATACTGGCATAGGTGACTACAACGATGCGGCCGAACCGCGACTGAGCGAAGTGCGCCATCTGTCGTGTATCGCACGCGACGATATGGGCGCCGCCGTGGGCGGCGCAGTAGGCAGGACGTGGGGCGACAACGCGGAATTGCAACAACTGTGGCTACCAGACGCCTTGCGAAGCCACGGGCTTGGTCGCGCACTTTTGAGCGTATTCGAAGACGGTGCAAGGAAGCGCGGCTGCACGTTGACCTATCTTGAGACTTGGAGCTTTCAGGCGCGAGACTTCTACGAGAAATGCGGCTACACAGTCGCCCTTGAACTAAGCGGCTACGCGCCTGACCTTTCGAAATTCACAATGACGAAGCGCCTACGATCCGAGCTGCTGCAGCGCTAAGCGATTGCACTACTCGCCGGAGCGTGCATTCTCAACTTCCGCCATTAGCGCTTTGGCGTGTTTGCTGCGCTCAGAAAGCACCATGTAGAGCCCGGCTGATACGAGCAAGGCGATCCCGATCCACGCCAGCGCGTTGGGGATTTCTCCCCACACTGCAAATCCAATGGTTAGCGCCGCGAGTAAGCCCGAATAGCGAAACGGAACGACGACTGAAACCTCACCTGCACGCATCGCGCGAATCAGCAGCATATAGCCGCAGCTTAGAAACACCGATGCGGCTGCGAGCATCGCGAGTTGCCACGCGTTGATCGGTTTCCATTCCTGAAACAACGACAAGCCAACGCCCGTCGCGGTGACGGCGATGGCTGTGCCAATTGTGATCAAAATCGAAGGTGTGCCAGGATTGATGCGGCGCGTATACAAATCGCGGCAAGCCACGAAAAACGTGCTGAGTAGGCACACGAGTGAATAGCCGTTGAAGCCTTCGCCGCGCGGCTGCACGATGAAGATCACGCCGATGAATCCGACTGCGATCACCGCCCAGCGCATGGGGCCGATTCGCTCTCCCAACCAAAGCACCGAAAGAAGCGTGATGCACAGCGGCGCCGCCATGTTGATCGCGGTTGCGTTCGCAAGCGGCAAGTGAAAAAGCGCGGTGAGAAATGTAAACGTAGCGATCGCATCAAGGAGCGATCGAATCACCACAGGGCGCTCTGCAATCTCCTTCAGGCGCGCACCGGGGCCGCTCGCAAGCCCCATCCACCAGGCCGCACCGAGCAAGAATGTGATCGCGAAAACGCCGCGAATGACGATGATCTGACCAAGCGGTAGCGACGCACTCGCATATTTCACGAACGCATCATTGATCACAAACGAAGTCATCGCACCGATCATCGCGATGATGCCGCGACGATTCGCGAGCGTGCGTGCAGCGGCAGTCATACTGGAAACACCCCGCTACGTTTGACGATTGCGCGCGCGCAACTCATCCAGCTTTTCTTTGATCTTGCCTTCCATGCCGCGATCTACGGGGCGGTAGAACTGTTGCGGCTTCATGTCATCGGGGAAATAGGTTTCACCGGCGGCGAAGCCACCCTCTTCATCATGCGCATAGCGATAGCCGGTGCCGTAACCAATGTCTTTCATAAGTTTGGTCGGCGCGTTCCTCAGGCGAAGCGGCACAGGCCGCGTACCGCTCTCTGCCGCGGCGCCTCGCGCTTCTTTGTAGGCCCGGTAAATCGCATTACTTTTCGCGGCAACCGCTAGAAACACACAGGCCTCCGCGAGCGCCAATTCGCCTTCGGGCGAACCCAATCGTTCGAATGCGGCAACGGCGCTCAGCGTAATTTCGAGGGCACGCGGATCGGCGAGCCCGATGTCTTCACTCGCCATGCGAATCATGCGACGCCCAACATAGAGCGGATCAGCGCCGCCTTCAAGCATGCGGCAAAACCAATAAAGCGCGGCGTCGGGGTCTGAGCCGCGCACGCTTTTGTGAAGCGCGCTGATTAGATCGTAGAACTGCTCCCCGCCTTTGTCGAACCGAGCCCGTGCACGCGTGAGCGTTGCTTTAACAACGTCCACACTCACTTGCGCAATGTGTTTCGCGTGCACCGCTGCATCGAGTTGCTCGATCAAATTCAAAAAACGACGACCATCGCCATCGGCATAGTCGATCAGAAGCTGTTGTGCATCCAGATCGATTGTGTACGTTGCATCAAGCGTGCTCAGCGCTTTCGCGAGCAAGGCTTTCAGCGCGTCGCCATCCAGCGCCTCAAGCACGTAAACCTGCGCGCGAGACAAAAGCGCCGAGTTCACTTCGAACGAAGGATTCTCAGTGGTGGCCCCGATGAAGGTGAAAAGCCCTGATTCAACATGCGGCAAAAACGCGTCTTGCTGCGCTTTATTGAAGCGATGCACTTCATCGACGAACATGATCGTGCGCTTGCCAAACTGATCGCGCAGGAGCTGGGCGCGCTCAATGGCCTCGCGGATGTCTTTCACGCCCGCGAGCACCGCAGAAAGGGCAATCATTTCGCAATCGAACGCTTTTGCGAGCAAACGCGCAATGGTCGTTTTGCCAACGCCGGGTGGGCCCCATAGCAGCATCGAATGCGGCACCTTCGCCGCAATGGCATTCGCAAGCGGTTTGCCTTCGCCGAGCAAATGACGTTGTCCTACCACGTCAGCGATCAATGCGGGCCTTAAGCGCTCGGCAAGTGGCGCTTTGATGAGGGGATCAACCATGGGAAACAGATGCCTTCAGATACATCCTAAATTTCTCGCGTGTGTAGGGCACATCCGCCCCGACAGACGTTAACGCATGAAAATTATGCAAGAGAAAAAAGCTGTGCCGCCGTTTTGGCCAGAGTCAGCAAGCATATGGGTTTTCGATTCACATCGCTTCGGACGGCGTTGTTACTTCCGTCCGTGGGTCTAATCGTCTTTGTCGCAGGCGCGATCGGGCTATTGTCTTACCTCACAGGTAAGCGAGCGGCCGAGTCGTTTTCGGAACGATTGCTCATTGATACAACGGATCGCGTAGTCGATGCTGTCGCTGCGCACATGGCGTTGCCAATGCTGGTGTTGAACGTCGTTGCGCCCGATGCTGAGGCGTTTCTTCCTGGCGCTACAGGCTCGATTGACCAGCTGGCTGCGCATTCACTCGACGGGATAGAAAAGCGTCTTTGGCTTGCAAGTGGCCTGCTACCAGAGGTGAGCGGATACGTATATTTTGGCGCGTCCGACGGACGATTCATTGGCGTCCATCGCGGCACCTCTGGCGTTGAGGTTCGCATCAAAGAATCGGCGAGCGGTGAGCGAATCGCGTATCGAAGTAGCGGCCCGGGTCTGCGCGGCGACGAGCTTCGACGCGACCGATTCGTTCCGCAAGAGCGTCCTTGGTATCGCGTCGCCGCGCAGCGCAATGCACCCGCATGGACACCCGTCTATGTTGCTGCAACCAGTAAAGCGCTTACGCTAACGCTAGCGAAGCCGCTACGCGACGGAGGCGGGCGAGTTCATGGCGTCGTCGCCACAGACCTGCCGTTACAACAGCTCACACAGTTTGTGAATCAATTGCAGGTTAGCGAAACTGGCGTCGCATTCATCGTTGACGAGCAAGGCGAGTTAGTCGCGGCATCAAAGAATGCAGCCCTAGTTGGGCACATCAACAACACACCCGTACGCCGCAAAGCGACTGATAGTGAAGTGAGCCTCATTCGGGCGTCGTATGCCGCATTCCTGAAGCATTCAAAGAAAAACGCCTATTCCGAAAGCGTTAAGACGCAACGCACTAGTTTTCGATCCGAGAACGGAACAGTAGACCTCGCAGTCACGCGACGTAGCGATCATCCGGGACTCAACTGGACAGTATTCGTGGCGGTGCCACGCCATGATCACTTGGGTGAACTGACTCGCGATGTGTACCGAAGCGTCTCTATCGGTGCGTTTGCGGTCATCGCAGCGCTTGGGCTCGGCTTATGGTTTGCGCGCAGGATTGGCGCAGACGTGGCGCGACTTTCCGACACTACACGGCTATTGGCAGCAGGCGAAGCGCCTGCGCTTGTGCACATTGATCGCCCTGATGAGTTGGGCACGATAGCGCGCGCGATGCAAAAGCTGAGTACGTCTCTGTTTGTCGATCCGCTTACAGGCGCACTGAACCGAAAAACTTTTGAACAGCGCGCAGCATCACTTCTCGAGTTGCTCGACTACGCGGAGCAAGACACAGTGGCGCTCGTTTTCGTTGATCTCAACGGGTTTAAGCGAGTGAATGATCGACATGGGCATGCTGTTGGCGACGCCGTCCTTGCGATTACGTCACAGCGGCTGTCTCGCGCGCTGCGAGAGGGTGATCTGATCGCACGGTTTGGCGGCGATGAATTTGTATTGCTGTTGCGAAATCTCCCTTCCCTCGACGATGCGAATGTCGTGGTTCAACGTTGCCGCGAAAGCTTGTCAGCGCCGCTCGTAGTGGCTGGCGCGGAAACTTCCATCACCGCGTCGTTCGGCCTTGCCATGTACCCAGAACACGGCGTGTCACTCGCAGCGCTGATCTCGTTCGCCGATCAGGCGATGTACCGCGACAAAGCTACTGACAAACAAGGGTCGCATTAGATTCGAGGAAACACAGCATCAGTCCCAGCGAATGAGGGTGTTGAGGGCTGGAAAGCGTGGAAGACTGAGGCGCAGGTTTTCCAGGCCCAACATGGAGCGACACCGCCCGCTGCTTTTCGCCGCTCGAGCCGCAGATTGCCGGGGACCTGCCTGATTTATCGGCATACCAATTGAGACAAATAATTTCGCCTTCTCCGGGTCTAGCGTGCGAAACGGCCCATTGCGGATTTATTGCTTGAGGATATCTGCCCCGCGCGGCGGCGTGAAGCTAAACCGCTCGTTACTTACCTTAGCGTTTTTTGCGAGGCTAGTGAGGCGAAGCGTGTTTATGTTTTGCAGCGCGTCCCGCCAAGTAATTTCGCTGGGCTGACCGCCGACCAGGGCAATGGCGAGGTCACTCACGGCAACATCCGCTTTCTTGGCCTTCGCAGTTAGATAAGCGATCGAACCCTGAGCAGGTGCAGCCTTGATATCAAACACTTTCTCTGCACTTTGAGGGTCGAGAAGCAACGAAAGGGGTTGCTCTGAAAGCGAGTCGCCGATTTTTCGAACGGTGACCTGATTCAAATCTTCATCGTGTAGCCAAACAGTCGTGCCATCGCTCACAATCGTCTGCTTATAGGGCTTTTCGTAAACGAATCGAAACATCCCAGGACGCGCCAGCGAAAACGTGCCTGCTGAGGTCCGAGATACGCGACCATTTTTATCTCGTACCTCCTGGGAAAAGCTGCCTGTGAGTGAACTCAAGTCTCTCGTGAATACACGAAATTCTGATAAAGCGTCTTGCGCCTGCAAAAGCGACGACGCGAAGAGGAGTATGACGGGCGAAAGACTGCGTAGATTCATGTCATTAAATTAGATCGCGACACGGCTTGGGTTGGCGGGCTCGTTCGGCGCGATACGTTCGCTTGGAATTGTCAGCGGTAAGACAGTGTTTGGTTAGATTCGTTCGCGCTACTCGGTTTTTGGGACGAGTACTTCGCGCTTGCCCATCGCGTTGGGCCGCGACACAACGCCCGCTTGCTCCATGGCTTCGATCAATCGTGCTGCACCGTTGTAGCCGATGCGCAAGCGACGTTGAATATAGGAAATCGTGGGTTGCCGCGATTCAAGTACGGCCGCAACCGCTTCGTCATAGCGCGGGTCTTTCTCGCCATCGATTGCGCCACCACCGCGTACCTCGTTCAAGGTCATCTCATCGGTGCCTTCGAGCACGCCTTCAACGTATTGCACCGGCATTTGCTGTTTCCAGTGGTTTACCACGCGGTGCACTTCATCATCGGTCACAAACGCGCCATGAACGCGCACTGGAAGCCCGGTGCCGCCCATCATGTAGAGCATGTCTCCGCGGCCGAGAAGCGCTTCCGCACCCATCTGATCGAGGATCGTTCGCGAATCGATTTTGCTTGCCACCTGAAACGCAATGCGTGTCGGCACGTTCGCTTTGATGAGCCCGGTGATCACATCGACCGACGGACGCTGTGTCGCGAGGATTAAATGAATGCCAGCGGCGCGCGCCTTTTGTGCGAGTCGCGCAATCAGCTCTTCAATCTTTTTGCCCGCGACCATCATCAAGTCAGCTAACTCATCGATCACGACAACGATGAACGGCAATTCCTCTAGCGGTTCGGGTTCGTCTGGTGTGAGCGATACGGGATTCGCAATCGGCGTGCCTTTCGCGGCAGATTCGCGTACTTTTTGATTGAAACTCGAGAGTTGACGAACACCCAGTGCGCTCATCAATCGATAGCGGCGCTCCATCTCGCCCACACACCAATTCAGCGCGTTCGATGCGAGCTTCATATCGGTCACGACCGGGCAAAGCAAATGCGGTACGCCTTCGTAAACCGAAAGCTCGAGCATTTTGGGATCAATCAACACCAAACGCACCTCTCGCGGCTCGGCCTTGTAGAGCAGCGACAAAATCATTTGATTAATGCCCACCGATTTGCCAGAGCCCGTGGTACCCGCGACCAAGCAATGCGGCATTTTGGCCAGGTCGGCAACGACAGGGCGGCCGGAGATATCTTTGCCCATCCCCAGCGTGAGCAAGCTCGCGGAATCGTTATACGCCGTGCTGCCCAATATTTCGATCAGGCCCACGCTCTGCCGTTTCGGGTTCGGCACTTCAAGGCCCATGCAGGATTTGCCAGGGATCGTTTCCACCACGCGAATGCTCATCACGCTCATCGCGCGCGCGAGATCCTTCGCAAGGTTCACAATTGAATTACCTTTCACCCCAACATCCGGCTCAATCTCGTAGCGCGTGACGACCGGGCCGGGATACGCTGCGAGCACTTTCACCGGCACGTTGAATTCAGCAAGTTTCCGCTCAATCAAGCGAGAGGTGAATTCGAGCGTCTCAGCCGACACCGTAGGCTGCTCTTTTGGAATCGCTTCGAGCGCCGCGAGCTGCGGCAGCGTGGAATCAGGCAAGTCATAAAAGAGCGCGACCTGCTTTTCGCGCTGCACTCGCTCAGAGAGTTTGACTGGCTGAGCCTCTTCAACGATGCGAATTGGCTCATGTTCTTCGACGCGTTTCGCTTCTTCAGCGATGTAGGCTTCACGCTCCGCAATCATCGGTTCGGCAATCTCAAGATCGCGCGCAACCTCGATTTGCGTCTCGCGCTTGTTTCGCCAGCGCTGACTTAGCTCAGCAATCCAAGTGCCGATTTGCTCTGTGATTTGCATCCAGCGAAGATTGAACGCAAAGGTTGCGCCAATCACCATCAGCGGGATGAGCGCGAGCGTTGTTGCCAAGAATCCAGCGCCGCGCATCGCCGCGAAACCCAAGGTTTGCCCAAGCGCACCGCCAGCCCCTTGCGGAAGGCCGGCGAACCACTTGTGCATGCGTAGCGCTTCGAGCATCGAACTGGCTACTAGAAGCAAGATCAGGCCAGAAACCACCAACCAAAGTGGAAACGCCTCGATCTCTTCGGTCTCGTCGCCGTCGCTGGATTGTGGCGTCGGACGCGCCCGCCACCAAGCCACAGCCGCAAAAAGAAACAGCCACCAGACCGACGCGCCAAGCACGAAATACACGATATCGCTAAACCATGCGCCAGGCCAACTCAACCAATTTGCGGCGCGCGCAACCGATCCCGTGGTTGACCATGCGGGATCAGCGCTGCGGAAGCTCAAGCAGGCAAGCATCGCAGCAGCGATTGCTGCTCCAATCAAGGCCCAGACAAACCAGGTTCGAAGCGTGTCAATACGATCACTCGCGACGAACGTGCGCGCCGACCTCACCCGCCGGTTTTTTCGCTTCGGCGTGAAAAGCTCTTTTGCCTTATCGAACATGAAAGGAAGTGTATGCGTGGCGCCTGCAATAAAAAAGGCGCTCGCCACCGTGCGGCAGAAGCGCCTTAGTTTTCAGAGCGTTGAACTCTGTTTCGCAAGCTTTAACTCGGCCCGAACCCTCGAACCAAGCAACTAGGATCAATACTTTACGCCAAGCACAGATTTCTGCGCCGCGTAATACGCCGCGAGATTGCGGATATCCGCGTCGCTCAATCCCTTCGCAAAACCCGCCATGATTGCGTTTTTACGTTCACCAGAGCGATAGTCGCGTAGCGCTTTCTCGAGATAGTCACGCCATTGACCCGCCAAGCGAGGATTGTTCGGGTCGGTGCTGTTTCCGTCTTGTCCGTGACAAGCCGCGCACACTTCCTTTGCTTTCGCTCCGCCAGCGTTCACGTCGGCAGCGATTGCGCCGGATGCAAAGAAAGCTGCCGCAAAGACTGAGGCTAGGAATCGTTTCATTATTTGCCCCCCGTCGCGTAATAAGCAGCAAGATCTGCCATGTCTTTGTCAGAAAGGCTCATCGCAATCGCACGCATGCTGGGATGCTTACGCTCGCCCGACTTGTACGCTTTCAAGGCGTTAACGAAGTATTGTGGGTGTTGCCCAGCGATCTTTGGCACGTGATAAACCTCGGGGAAGGCGGTGCGCCAACCGTCAATGCCGTGGCAGCCTTGACACATTTGCACCTTTTGAGCGCCGGCCTTTGCATCACCAGCGGGCGCTTGCGCAAAACCGCTCGAAACAAAACCAGCGAAAACTGCAGCGGCGGCCCAAGCCGCAAGCGCGATACGCTTCATAGTTATGGGAAATTCTTCTCGAAAACTCTGCAATTATAGAGGGCGTGCAGAGTCTTTGCGCGACGCTCGCCACGCCAGACGAGCCCCCCACACACGATGTGTGCTGGCGCTTACCCCTAAATTTGAACGAATCTCGTCGTTCACCAGACGCCCTTGTAATTTGGCGAGGCAGTCTCATCTAACATTTAAATTAATTCCAACCCCGCAGGAGCCCCTTCGTATGAGCGCCAACATCACCCATGTCACCGACGCAACGTTTGATGCCGACGTGCTGAAATCGGACACCCCCGTTTTGGTCGACTTCTGGGCTGAATGGTGTGGGCCGTGCAAGATGATCGCGCCCGTGCTCGAGGAAGTCGCGCAGAGCCACGCGGGGAAAATCAAAATCGCCAAGATTGACGTTGATGACAATCGCGAGGTTGCGGCTAAGTACGGCATCCGTGGCATCCCCACGCTCATGATCTTCAAAAATGGCGAACTTGCCGCCCAAAAAGTGGGCGCGCTTTCGAAGGCGCAACTCACGCAGTTCGTCGATTCGCAGGTTTAAGCCCCTTGCATTGAATGCGTGTCGCCCCCGCGCGACACGCAGCGACCACCCGCGCAACATCGCGCCCTGCGTCTCACTCGTACGGATGGCTGGTTTGACAGCCCTCGCTGATCCCGTCACAATTCTGGTCGCGCACCTTGTCTGGTGCTGCGTTTCCCCAAAAAAGAAAAACGAAACGTCTCTGGCGGATAAAGCCAAAGCACTACCCGAATCTTTTCTTCAGTCGGCCTACCCCCGCGAGCGCCTCGTGCCCACGCGATCCGGTATGCCATGTCGCCGTACATAGGTCCTGACCTCGCGGCTCCCTCTCGTTTGTTCCAATGAACATTGCCGAACTCAAACTCAAGTCTGCCGCTGAACTCTTAGAACTCGCTGCCGCCAACGAATTGGAAAATGCCAATCGCTTGCGTAAGCACGACCTCATCTTCGCGCTGCTTAAGCAGCAGGCCAAAAAAGGCGAAGCGATCAAAGGCTCGGGCGTGCTCGAAGTATTACCCGACGGCTACGGATTTCTGCGTTCCCCGGAAGCTAGCTATCTCGCGGGCACCGACGATATCTACATCTCGCCTTCGCAAATTCGCCGGTTTAACCTGCACACGGGCGATTCGATCGAAGGTGAAGTGCGCACGCCGAAAGAAGGCGAACGCTATTTCGCATTGACCCGTCTCGATGCGGTCAACGGCCTGCCGCCGGAAGCAAGCAAAAACAAAGTTCTCTTTGAAAACTTAACGCCGCTCTTCCCCGATGAAATAATGCGTCTCGAACGCGACATCAAGGCCGAAGAAAACATTACCGGCCGAGTGATCGACATCGTGGCGCCGATTGGCAAAGGTCAACGCGGCATCATCGTCGCGCCACCAAAGTCCGGCAAAACGGTCATGATGCAGCACGTCGCGCATGCGATTGCAAGCAACCATCCTGATGTGGTCTTGATCGTGCTATTGATCGACGAGCGCCCAGAGGAAGTAACCGACATGCAGCGCACTGTGCGCGGCGAAGTGGTGGCCTCAACCTTCGACGAACCAGCGACGCGTCACGTGCAAGTGGCCGAAATGGTGATCGAAAAGGCGAAGCGCCTGGTTGAGCACAAAAAAGACGTCGTAATCCTTCTGGATTCGATCACCCGCCTCGCCCGTGCGTACAACACCGTGATGCCGTCGTCCGGCAAAGTATTGACCGGTGGTGTTGAAGCCAACGCATTGCAGCGCCCCAAGCGATTCTTCGGCGCGGCGCGTAATATTGAAGAAGGCGGTTCGCTCACAATTCTTGCTACAGCCCTGATTGATACGGGCAGCCGCATGGATGACGTGATCTACGAAGAGTTCAAGGGCACGGGCAATATGGAGATCCATTTGGATCGCCGCATGGCCGAAAAACGCGTCTATCCAGCGATCAACATTGGTCGCTCAGGCACGCGCCGCGAGGAGCTACTCCTCGAACCCGCTGTGCTGCAAAAAACCTGGATCCTGCGCAAGCTCTTCTCCGAAATGGATGAGATTGAAGCGATGGAAAAACTTCAGAAGCACATGCGCGAGACGAAGAACAACAAAGAGTTCTTTGAGGCCATGACGCGAGCCCGATAGGGCGATTGTCCGTAGCGCCCATGCAACGCGCTAGCAGCGCGTGCTTTCGGAGCGCCCACAGCTAGGACGGAGAAAAGCGCTGCAGCGAATGCAGCGTGCTCACGCAGCCTCGCATTGCCGCTTTGCTTCAGCGACGACGTTGTGAAACGCCTCAACGCTCAGTAACAGACTCAACGATTCCGCCTTAACAATCGGCGACGCACTTGCACGTGTCGCCTCGCTCGAAAACGATTCCGCCTTAACAATCGGCGACGCACTTGCACGTGTCGCCTCGCTCGAAGCGAGTTCTGTGCACGCCGCACGAGCAAGAGCGCTACGCGGATCGCGTGAAATCGCGCTCGCAAGGATAGCGATCCGTTGTTGCCGCACCGCCTCAGTATTCGCGAGCAAGATAGGATCGTTACCACGTTCAGACCCAATCGCCAGTTCATCACTCGCCAGTGAAAGCATGGCAAGCGCTGCCTCGGTTTCGCCGCGTGCGGCCAACTTGTCGGCAACCCACTGCCGCACTAGCGGTACATCCATCGCGTAGCGCTGATTTTTAGGGTCTGCGGCCGCCAGCCCGATCGCCGATTGCAACGACTCGCGCTGCGTCGTGAGCGCGTCATCAAGCGAGCGCTCGCGCAGCCGATACCCCACTTCTGCCGCTTGCATGCGAACGAAATTGCTCATGCGCACGAACTGCGGATTCCTCGGTTCGCGCGTGACGTTAAGCTCGGTGAGGCGTGCCGCTTCAGTGAACGCGAGTTTTGCTTCGCGAAGCCGTTCGTGCTGCGAAAGAAACACGCCCGCTTGATTAAACATCGCCGCACCGACCCGCGTGAGTAGCGCATCCGTTGGGTTTGCGCTGTGCAATTGCCGCACTTCTTCAACAGATCGCGTGAGTTCGGGCATCGCCGCTTCGAACTGGCCGTTCGATACTCGCTGCGAGGCGAGCGAGAAACGGCTGCGTGCCACGTTGAGTCGATCAGCGACGCTCGTCTCGGCACGGTCGGCGAGCGCTTCGCTCAGTGAAAGCGCGCGTTCGGCCTCACGCAAGCCCTCCTCTGCGCGCCCGTTGGCAAGCAAAAGCTCCGACAGTTTGCCGTGATTCACAATCAGCAGACGTTCGCTTTCGAGCATCTGTTTAGAGTCGCGCTGTTTGGCGAACAGAGCCACTGCACGCTCGCGCAGCGAAATGGCTTTACGAAAACTCGCCTCCGCGCCGGTAACATCGCCCAAACTTGCGCTTCTCCACGCGCCTTGAACATCGCCAAGACGATCGTAGCCGCTCGCGATCTCAACCATCAACGCGGGATCGCTCGCCGCATCTTGCGCGAGACGATCAAGGTACGTGAGCGAATTTTTGACAAGCATTTCGCGCACCGGCGTCGCGCCTGGCAAGCCACGAACTGCGTCATGCACCTCAAACAGGTAAGAGTTGGCAAGTTTGCGCACATCCGCAAACAAGGTCTCTGCACGTAGCTGCGCATCACGTGCTACTTTGGCTTGATACGCCGTCGCACTGATGCCGCCGATCAACGCGACCACGGCAGAGGCGGCGAACGCGGTCGACCAACGATTTCTCGACAAAAACTTTCGCGTGCGATACGCCCAACCATCCGCGCTCGCACGCACGGGTTGATCGCGCAAATAGCGATTGATGTCGTCGGCAAATTGTTCGGCGGAGGCGTAGCGGCGCGATGGCTCTTTCCGCAGCGCCATCAGCACAATGTTGTCGAGATCGCCACGGAGCGAGCGCGTGAGCCGCGCGGTATCGAGCGTGGGCACGCTCGTCGAAGCCTCGCCGCCCTCGCGCGGGCGCTGGCGCTGGCGCAGTCGCGTGCTCGGTCGCAGCGGATCGGTCTCCACAATTTCTTTGGCGAGCTCCAGCGGCTTCGCGGTGTTCGCGCGGTACGGGCTTTCACCCGTGAGCAAACGATAGAGCAACACGCCGAGGGCATACACGTCGCTGGCGGTGGTGATCGCCTCGCCTTTCACTTGTTCGGGGCTTGCGTAGGCGGGTGTCATCGCGTTGGCAATCGTTGGATTCGCGCCCGCCTCGCCGTCCTCTTTGCGTTCGGGATCAAGCAATTTGGCGATGCCGAAATCGAGCAACTTCACCTGGCCTTCGTCGTTCACAAGTACGTTGCTCGGTTTCAAATCACGATGCACCACCAAGCGCTGATGCGCATAGTGAACGGCGTTGCAGACATCGATGAAAAGCCGAAGACGCTCAGCGAGGCCGAGCGATTTCATCTGGCAATAGCTGTCAATCGGAAAGCCGCTGACGAACTCCATCACAATATAGGGTTCGCCCTGTTCTCCCTGACCTCCGTCGACAAGGCGAGCGATATTTGGATGATCGAGATTTGCCAAAATCTGGCGCTCGCTCTTAAATCGCTGGGCGATGCGGCTTGATGCCAGATCGCTTCGAATCACCTTGATGGCGACCTCTTTCTCAAACTCTTGATCGTCGCGGCGCGCTTTGTACACGTCACCCATGCCGCCGCGCGCAATTTCCTCAGTAAAGCGGTACGCGCCAAAACGGCGGCCCACCATCGATTGCGCACGCGCATAGGCCGCTTCGATGCGCTCGCTAGCCCCGAGCAAGGGTTCGCTGGTTAATGCACTGACGGCGGCAAGCGCGCTGCTTTCTGCGAGAAATCCACCGATATCGTCGGCCTCGGCGATCCACGAAAGCGCGTCGCGCAGGAGCGCTTCATCGCCCGCGGCGCGGGTACGCGCATGCGCTTCACGCACCTCGGCAGGCAAATCGAGGCATTCGCTCACGATATCGCTTAGGTGTTGCCAGCGCGTTGAATCCATCGGCGTTAACAGCGCTCTAGAGGGTAAGACGGCTCATCGGTGCGGCGACGGATTCTCACGGGGCAAGGCGCTCGCGATGAGCCAGCTCGCGCTTGAGAAAGAGTCGCGCCATCGTCCAATCGCGTTTCGCGGTGGCGAGCGAGATGCCGATCACCTCCGCCGTTTCTTCGAGCGTGAGGTTGCCAAAGAATCGTAAATCAACCACCTGCGCTTGACGCGCGGACAGCGCCCTGAGTTTGGCAAGCGCCTCATCGAGCGCGATGAAGTCGAGCTCGGTTTCGACCGCGCCTTCCGCCTCCTCTTGCGAAAACAATTGATTCGCGCACTGCGCGTGGTAATCGATCGCGGTTTGATCGAGACTTGTTACCGACACATCGCCGCCGCGCTTGAGCGCTTGTTTCGCCCGCGCATGATCCACCAAGATGTGGCGCATCACTTGCGACGCGAGCCGAAAAAAGTGAACCCGATCATGCCAGGGCAGCTGCGTACGTTCGCTCAATCGCAAAAACGCTTCATTGACGAGCCCCGTGCCTTGCAACGTGTGATCGCGTCGTTCGTTTCGCAACTGGTTGCGCGCAACTCGCTTTAGCTCTTCGTAGAAAAGCGGCATCAGACGATCAGCCGCCGATTGGTTTCCGTTCGCGTAGCGCGCGATCAAGTCGGTCGCTTCAGCCGGGACGCGGGTGGCCAGATCGGAAAAAGTCTCGGGAGGCGTCATGCGGTGAATCGATTGCGGTGCGCGGTGGGTTCAACGAGCGCTTATTGTCGGACGAGCGTGAGCCGTTTTCTAGCGTTTCCCGCAATTCAACACGTTGGATGTGACCCGCAGCACGAAACTCGTGAACAACAACCGTGCCGCGTAGGCCTTTTTATTAGGGTTAGCGACTTTTTTCTAGCATATTCAATACTACTTTTCGCAGCACCTAGTCCTTTTGAATAAATGTTTTTACGTGGATTTTTGTTATCAAACCGTCGTTCTGTTTTTTGGAACTCGATATGAAATTCTCAGTTAGCGAATTCGGCCGCATTTGCCGCCGCGTGCAGCGCCTGGGGCGCGACGTTGGCAAGCTCGCACTTTTTTGCGCCCTTTGCGCCGCGCCGCTCGCCGACGCACAGGTGAGTGTCGTTGGACAAGCCGGTGCGCGTGATCGTGATTTTGGCGCGCTGATCAGCGGCGGCCAGTCGGGCGTTTACGTGTTTGCGGCAAACACCATGACCTCCGCGTCGATGGTTGGGACTCAGTCCAACGGCCTATCGGTCGTTGTGGGCACGTGTAACGCCAATCCAAGCGAAGACATGTGTGTTGCACGCCTCAACCGCGACGGCTGGCAGCTCGATTCGACGTTTGGTAACAACGGACTCACGCAGTACGTACTCACGGGGCAAGACTATCCACGCACGGCCGTCATCGATGCGGCTGATCGCATCATCGCTGCGGGCATTTGTAACGGCACGAGTCTGCCGGCCTGCATTGTGCGCTTCAACGCCAACGGCACACTCGATACGACGTTTGGCAATTCAGGCCGCGGCGGCGTGAGCGGCATGCGCGAAATCCAAAAGATCCGGTTCGACAGCGATGGCCGCATGGTGGTCGCGGGCGAATGCTTTCAGTCGGCGCAATCGCGCCCTTGCGTCGCGCGGCTCACCGCTGCCGGTGTACTAGATAGCACTTTTAACGCGGGCGCGGTGCTCGTACTCGGATTTCCGAATGCAAGCTATCAAGCGGCGTCTGATCTCACCTTCGACGCCAGTGGACGCATTTTGATCGCGGCTTACTGTAACGCGCAATTTAACGCGGTGCAGTACGGGCGCTTCTGCGCAATACGAGTCACTTCTGCCGGCGCGATCGATTCGACCTTTAACGGTGGCGTGGGTCGTATCTACGCGCTACAAACAGCAACGGTGAATTGCTCCTCGAGCGCGATTTCCGTGCAAAGCAGCGGCAAGATCATCGTGGCTGGCGTGTGCGACAGCGGGAACGGCAATGTGTTTGCCATCTCGCGACTCAATGAAAACGGCGACTTCGACACCAGTTTCGGTCAGGATGCCTACGCAGGTTTGAGCTTTCAATGGATCGGCAGCGCGCTCTTTGCAAATTTCACGCGGCTTTATGTGGACGAACAAGATCGTATCTTGCTCGGCGGCTACTGCCAGGTTGGCTTCTGTCTCGCCCGCGCTCTTCCTAACGGTCGCGCTGATGCGCTGTTTGCGCGGCAAGGGGTGGCACTTTACAAACCCGATGTTGGTTTCGAGATTTGGCAACAATCGGCTGAGGCTCTGCACGTGGTTGATCGCAACCGCTTGTATCTTGCGGGCAGCTGTGGCCGATCTGCGATCGATCGTCGCGCCTGTGTGACTCGCCACTTTGTCGATACCCCGCCCGGCGAGCGCTGCAGTTTGGACCTCGACGGCGACGGTGAGATCAACGCCGCGACGGATGCATTGCTGTGGGCACGTGTGCACTTAGGCATTCGCGGCGCAGCACTCACCCAAAACGCCGTCGGCGCGCGAGCACAACGCACAACACCCGATGCGATCATGAATCACCTTGGCACTCACTGCAGCATTCGCTAAGGAGCAATGATGAAACACAGGCTTCCCCTTTTTCGCGCCGCATTCGCCATCTCGCTCGCGTTCCTGTTGGCGGCGCCCCATGCTGCTGCCGCGCCAGGCGAACTCGACACCGCGTTCGGCACGGTCACCGGTTCGCCGTTCACCCCTGCGGGAATCACGCGTGGTGCGCCGTCACCGCAGGTGGCGTTCAACACGCTATCTACCGCATCCACTGCGGTGCGCAAAGACGGTGGCTACTACCTCGCGAATTCATGTTTCAGCACTGCCGGTGTCGCCTCGATCTGCGTGACGTCCTATTCGCCGACGGGGCAGATGGAGAATCAATTCAACGCTATCGTGCCCGTGATTCAAGCGGCGGGCACCACCGTGGTAGGCGGCGTTGCAGTCGATGCCAACGATCATGCCTGGGTGAGCGGAAGCTGCAATGGGCAAGGCTGTATTGCCAAGCGACTGCGCGATGGATCGAATGCGAGCAACTTGGGGGTGAATGGAAATCTCGCTCGTATCGATATCCCGAGCATGGTGTTCGCAACCTCCGTCGACGTAGGGCGTGATGGCAAGATTGCTGTGGGCGGGCGCTGCTTTGATGGCGATCAATACCACCCCTGCGCGATCCGACTCCTGCCCAGCGGCGCGATCGATTCGAGTTTCAACGGCGGGCAGGTTGCGGGGTGGGGAAACGATCCATTCAATGCGATCGAACAAGTGGTTGATGGCAGCGTGCGAAAAGTGGTTTATCACGGCGACGGGCGAATTTACGCGGGCGGACGCTGTGCGGGTGCGGCCATCGAATGGATGTGCGTTGCCATTCTTGAAGCCGACGGATCGCGCAGACTGCGCTCGGTTCTCAATAGTCAAGATCAGTTTGACGTATACAGCTACTACACCGCAGCGCTCTGGTCGTTTGCGACGAGCACGTCGTTCGTCGATATGGCCATTCAAAGCGACGGCGGGATACTGCTCTATGGCACGTGCAGGCAAACAGCTGCACCGACCCAGTTTGCGTGCGCCGTCCGAATGATGCCGGAGGTGGGGTTCGACCGTTGGTTTGGTAACAACGGCTACCTGCGGGCTTTTCTTCGTCCCGAAGTGATGACCGCAGCGGGCATGGTGCTGCGTCAAGACGGAAGTTTTGTTTTACTCGCCAACTGCGACGTGACGGTGAGCGCGCAAACGCGGCGTCGGCTTTGCGTTCAAACGCACACAGCGAGCGGAAACTTTTCGTACCAACTGCTCACGGGTGTTGCTGCCAACGACATTGAGTTCGACGGCAGCACGACCCCGACCCGTTTGACATGGGAGGGCGTCGGTGCGACGCGCTATCGAGACAACGCTCTGTTCGCGGTGGCATCGTGTCCGGATGCAGGCGGATTCCGTTGGCTGTGTGTTGCGAAAATTTCGCTCGGTGCGCTCCCCGCACCGCATGCCTGTTCGTCTGATATCGATGGCGACGCGCGTTCGTTGGCAACCACTGATGCGGCGTTGGTGGCGCGGATCGCACGCGGCGCGAGTGATTCCGCCGTGATCTCGAACGCCATTGGCGCGGGTGCTACACGGAACAGTTGGTCAGCAATCCGAACTCACCTCAACACGAACTGTGGGACGGCCATTCCCTGACGCTCCCGTCGTCACTCTATAAAGATAACCATAAAAAACAATATTTACTTCGACTCAGCGACGTAAATAGCAATATTCGACTATCTACCAAAACAAGCTCCACCCCCAATAGAAGCGGTCTATCGCTGCGACGGGCATCAAAGTCAGCAGGCAATCGGGAACTCGTTCACGCACTTCGAAAAATGAAATACACCGCGCCGAGCAAACACAGCCCCGCCCAAAGATAGTCGAGCTTGATCGGTTGCTGCATGTAAAAAATCGCGAACGGCACGAACACTGCGAGCGTGATCACCTCTTGCATGATCTTGAGCTGCGCGAGCGAAAACTGCGTGGCACCAATTCGATTGGCGGGCACTTGCAAGAGGTATTCAAAGAGCGCGATGCCCCAGCTCACCAGCGCGGCGATGATCCACGGTTTGTGGTTCAGATTTTTCAGGTGCCCGTACCAGGCGAACGTCATGAAGATGTTCGATAGCACAAGCAATCCTGCTGTTTGCATCCAGATGGGGAGACCCGTTAACCAGCTCATGGTGTGATCGAGGGAGGGAGTGAGAGAGTTTGAGTTGTGTGCAGACAGGTTCTACGCTGCAGCGAGGGTAATTCCGGTGGGTGAGCCTCGGTAGCGCTGAAATACTCACATGTTATTCGCGTGTGCTTCGTCTTTGCGAAAGCGAATCGCGAGCCATAAAGAAATCTAAAGGAGATGACATGAAGTTCCGCCTCGCCGCGACCGCCCTCGCGGTCGCCACACTTTCGGCAGTTAGTTTCGCGCAGCAAAACATGCGCATCAGTATTTCGGTGGCGCAGAACTCGCACCAAGGGGTTGCCATCGACACCTTCGCGAAAGAAGTGGAGACGCGCACCAAGGGCCGTATCAAAGTGCAGCCCTTCTATTCAGGCTCCCTGGGTGGCGAGCGTGAGTCCATCGAAGCAGTGCAACTGGGCACCCAAGAGCTGACGTTTACCTCAACCGGACCCGTGCCGAACTTCGTGCCAGAAGCGCGCATTCTCGATGTGCCGTTCCTCTTCCGTGACAAAGCGCACGCGCGGATGACGCTCGACGGAGCGATTGGGCAAGAGATGCTCGCAAAGTTTGAGGCCAAAGGATTTAAGGCGCTTGCGTGGGGCGAAAACGGAATTCGTCATATGACCAATAGCAAGCGTGCCGTGAACGCGCCGGAAGACCTCAAAGGTTTGAAGATGCGCACAATGGAAAATCCAGTGCACATCGCGGCCTACAAAGGCTTCGGTATCGTGACCACACCGATGGCGTTCCCAGAGGTGTTTACCGCGCTTCAACAGGGCACAGTGGACGGGCAAGAGAATCCGCTCTCTGTGATCATGGCGGCAAAATTCGAACAAGTTCAGAAACACTTGTCGCTCACCGGTCACGTGTATTCGCCTGCGATCTTCTTGATGAACAAAGCGGCGTTTGACAAGCTTTCTGCTGAGGACAAAGGTCACTTCCTTGAGGCTGCCAAAGTTGCAGTGCGCGCCAATCGCGCCCGTGTCGACGAAGATGATGCCAAGGGCGTCACCGAGCTTCGCGCCAAAGGCATGCAAGTGATTGAAGTTGATAAGTCAAAATTCGTGAGCGCGCTTGGCCCGGTCAACGCGGAGTTCGAGAAGCAATTTGGAAAAGCCAATTTGGATCGCATCCGCGCGGTGAAATAGTGGGTAGGCGCGGGCTTGACCGCGCCTACTGGGACATCGCGCGGTCAAGCCCGCGCCTACAAAAAATGAAAAGCCCGCATGACAGCCATGCGGGCTTTTTTCTGCCTAGAATCGATCAATAGTTCTATTGCCAAAGCAGTGCGAGACGAGGCGCGACGACGCCGGCAGTGCAAACGCACGGCAAGAAGGCGCAACGAAGTATCGGATTGATTTGGTAGTGGAACAAAAAAAGGAGGGCGAGTGAAAGAGTTTTTTCTGAAGTTCGAGCGCTACGTGACGGGCTTCTCGCTCATCGTTGCCTGCTTGATGCTCGCGATCGCCGCCTCGCTTGGCGTCTTTCAAATCGTGACGCGATTCATTCTTGAAAAGCCCGCCGAGTGGACGGAAGTGTTGATTCGTTTCTCGCTGATCTGGATGGTATTCATGGGCATTCCGTACGCTTTTCGCCAAGGCGCGATGGTGAGCGTGGATGTGCTTTATCGTTGGTCGAAGCCGCGCATGAAGCGCTTTCTCGATTGGATGGTTGCGATTGCTTCACTCGCATTGATTGCGGTGATCGTGATCGTGGGCTGGGACTACGCGAACCGCGGCAAAGTGCAAAGCGTGATCGGGCTCGAAGACGTTTCGATGTTCTGGGCGTACGTAGCGATGCCTGTCGGTGGTGTGTTCGCTGCGCTGGGTATCGTCGGCAATTTGCTCGACCCGAAGCGGCTTGAGTTGGATACGGCGCAGTGAATCAGAACACTGTGCGACCTATTTCAGTGGTGTCATCCCCGCGAAGGCGGGGACCCAGACCGAGAGCACAATGAGCGCGTCACAACCCATGCGGTTACCTGCCAGTTCGGAATCGTTTTTCACTTGCGTTCTTAAAAAAGCGTATTCGGCATCGTTCCCAGTCTGGGTCCCCGCCTTCGCGGGGATGACAGCACCAAAACAAGAGTAAGAGTTTGCTATGTCATATGCGATGTTGCTCACGATGATCCTGTGTTTCGCGCTGACGATTTCGGTCGCGGTGTCGATTGGCTTGGCGTCAATCGTCGGCATCAAACTATCGAACGCGAACATGTTGATCTCGGTGAAGGAAATGTTTTCCGCAATCAACAAGTTTCCGCTGGCGGCGATTCCATTTTTCATCCTCGCGGGCAACATCATGGAGACGGGCGGCATCTCACGCCGCTTGGTCGATTTCGCGAAATCAATCGTAGGCGGCGTGCAAGGCGGGTTGCCGATGACGTGCGTGTTGACTTGCATGATCTTCGCTGCGGTGTCCGGCTCATCAGTGGCCACCACATTTGCAATCGGTGCGATCCTCATTCCTGCACTCATCAAACATAACTATCCACGCGAGTGGGCCGCTGCGTTGCAAGCGACGAGCGCCGAATTGGGTGTCATCATTCCGCCCTCCATCCCGATGATTTTGTACGGCGTTTCTGCTGAAGTTTCCATTGGCGAACTCTTCATTGCAGGATTCGGTCCGGGTTTGCTGATCGGCGGCGCGTTGATGCTCTACGTCTACATCACGTGTAAGCGCAAGGGTTGGGGAAAAAATGATGGCGACGGTCGGCTCTCGTTTACCTCCGCACTTCTCGATATGGCCGTGATCGCCATTGGCGTGGGCTTACTACTGGTTGGGAATAAGGTGATTGGCCCCATGCTCGTGGGCGGGGATGCAAGCGAGGGGCGGCATGATCGCCTGACCGATTTATTCGGTATTGGATTGTTTGCGGCCTACTTCATCGCACTTTCCTTGATCCCGAAAGTTCGCGCTGCATTGCATGGGCGCGCTGCATATGCGCTCATGATGCCCGTCATCATTTTGGGTGGGATTTATGGTGGCGTCTTCACACCCACGGAAGCCTCAGCAGTGGCCGTGATCTACGCGCTCTTCGTGGGTATGGTGGTCTACGGCGAAATCAAGTTGACCGATCTCGCGCCGATCTTCAAAAAGTCGGTGGTTTCATCGTCGGTCATCATGTTCATCATCGCGAACGCGGGGCTGTTCGCGTTTTTGATCACGCGCGCCGGTGTGCCCGATGCGATTGGCCAGTTTCTTAAAGAGGTTTTGCAAAACCCGATGCTCTTTTTGCTCGGTGTTAACGCGGCACTTTTTTTGATCGGGATGTTCATCGAAACATCCGCCGCCATCATCGTCCTCGCGCCGATTCTCGCGCCGGTGGCGGTGTACTTTGGTATTGATCCGGTTCACTTCGGCATCATCATGGTCGTGAATCTGGCCCTTGGCATGATTACGCCGCCGTTCGGCGTGAACCTCTTCGCGGCGTGTACTGTTGCGAGAATCTCGCTTGATCGGATCGTTACGCGATTGGTGCCGTTCGTGCTCGTCGTGCTCGCGTGTTTGATGATCATCACTTATGTGCCAGCGATTTCACTTGGCTTGCGTGATCTAGTTTACGCCAAATAATAAAAGCTTTTTCACGTAGCCCCTGAAAATTCCTGGGGTAATTCAGCTATATACGGTGAAGCAAAGGCTTACAAAACAGCTTGCTAGCCCCGATTAATTCAGGTTCATCAGTAAAAAGCTACTCAGCGTTGATTGCTGTGAGTTCGAGGTAGGCACTTCGCCCATTTGCACTCACCAGTTGAATCTGAAACGGAATGAAGTGGTATTCCGGCGCAAGCCAAAACTGCGCCGAACCGCCCGTGCCCGAGCCATCACCTCGCGCTTTGCGTGCGCCGCGCCACACCTGCACATCAACATTGCCAACGGGCGTAGAAATATTGTCACGCCCGGTTCTCTCCATCGTGAATGTATCGATGCGACGCGTGGATGCCACACTGAAGGTAGCGCGCTCAGTCTTCGGCATCGCGAAATAAAACTGCACGATCCAAGTAAGCGGGTCGTGTGCGATGCCCTCGATGGTGAGCGGATCTTTCTCGGGGATCACCACCTTTTTGTTCGCATGATCGAACACGGCTTCTCTGCGTTTGTCGGGCGAGCCCCGCTCCTCCGTGAAGCGTTCCGGCCGCAGCCCCTCCTCGGTGATCACACCTTCCGATTCGCCTTGATAAATGCCTGGGTAAAGCACGGCAGCGAGCCCGCGCACGCGACCTGTCACGCGCATTTTGTAGCGCCCGTTTTCATGCGTGAAGATGAGTTGAACCGGGCCGAGCTCTGATTTATTTTCACCGAGAAAAACGGTATAGCCGAGCTGAATTTTCTTCGGCGGCAATTTGCTCGGATCGAGCGCAGGCGGAGCGGGCGGCGCTTCGGTTGCTGCAACTTTTTCAGGCTCGGCGGGCTTCTCTGCAACCGGCACCTCTTTGGGGGGAGCGTCAGCGATCTTCTGCTCGACTGGCGAAGGCAAGTCCTTCTCGACTTGCGGCGTCTCTGTTGCGATGCTCGGCAGCGCCGCAGCAACCGCATTCGACTCAGGCTTCGGGCGAGGTTTGGGTTTCGGCTTGGTAGTTGCCTTCGCTTGCGGGCTCACACGTTGCGCTGTAGGCGGCGGAGGCAGTTTCATGAACTGGGCCTTGAGCGGCGGCATCATCTCTTCGGCCTGTTCCGCTCGCAAAAACGCGCCGAAAAACAAATGCAGCAGCAACGAAGCAATGATCGCCGCGGTAAGCTTTCCGCGCGTCGTTGCAAGAAAGCCCTGACGCCTTGAAAGCGCTCGCGCAAGTTCGAACCGCGCCGCCGATTCTGGCGTCGCGTTAGCTGCGGCTGCGGGAGTGTCGATGCTGGGCGTGGACATAAGCCCGGTAAAACGATGAATCGCCTATTTTGGCTGACTCAGCGCACAAATGGTTCACCGATTGATCGGGCGCAGGCGCACACGCTTTCCTTCGACCTGCAGCCGTTCCTCACAGAAGAGCTTTACAGCGTAGGGAAATATTTGATGCTCTTGAACTAACACCTTCGCCGCAAGGCTATCGGGCGTCTCATCATCATCCACGTTCACCGCCGCCTGCGCGATGATCGGGCCGCAATCAAGCTCAGAGGTCACGAAGTGAACGGTGCAGCCCGCGAGCTTCACGCCATCGGCGAGCGCTCGCTCATGCGTATCCAGCCCCGGATAGCTCGGCAGCAACGACGGATGAATATTGATCAAGCGCCCCGCGAACGCATCGGTAAACACAGGCGTGAGAATTCGCATGAAGCCCGCCAGCACGACCAAATCCACATTCGCGCGCTGTAAGCGCTCAGCGAGCGCTGCATCAAACGCCTCACGTGAAGCAAACGCTTTGTGAGAAAGTGAGAAGGTTTCAATACCCGCTTCGCGCGCGATATCCAGCCCCTTCGCATCGGCTTTGTTGCTTCCCACGAGCACGATATCGCCGCTTACGTCGTTACGTAAGAGCGACGCTAAATTTGAGCCACGGCCAGAAATGAGAACGGCGATGCGTTTGCGAGAGTTGTTCAACGAAAAGTCCTGGAAGTAAAGCGATCACGATCCGCGTGGCAATTGACCCCGTCTCAGCGCAGCTTCAAGTCATCCGCCGAATACGTCACGCCAATCGGTTCAATCACCGCTTGCTTCGGGCCAGCTTCAACCACGCCTGCGACCCACGCCTCGATGCCGCATTGCCGTGCGATATGCGCCGTCGCTTCTGCGTCTTTGGCATCAACGAAGAGCGCGAAACCTGCGCCCATGTTGAGCGTGCCGTACGCTTCAGTGTTGTCGAGTTTCGCTTCGCGCTGCATGAACGCGAGCACGGGCGGCACCGGCGGTACCGTGTGAATGCGATAAGTGAATTCACTTGTGTGACGCAACAGTTTTCGCCAACCGTGGCCAGTCACGTTCACCGTGTAATTCACCGCAATGCCCGCATTTGCAAGCGCTTCGGTGACAGGCACGTAGAGCGTGGTCGGCGCGAGTATTGACTCACCGAACGTCATCTCGCGCTCGATCGCCGTTTGATATCCCTTGGGTAGACGCTCAGCGAGCTTCCGCGCCAGCGAAACGCCGTTGGCGTGTATACCACTTGAAGCGAGCAAGACGATTGCGTTGCCCGGCGCGAGCTTATCGCCCAAGGAAAGTCGCGATTTGGGCTGAACGAGCCCGACGCATGAAGCGCCCAAGTCAATCGTGTCGCTTTCAACCACCCCGGCAAGCGCTGGCGTTTCGCCACCGCCCCAGGACACGCCGCACACGTCGCAAGCCGCTTTCCAGCCTGCGATCAAATCGGCGGCGCGTTTGCGATCGTTAAACCAATCGCTGCCGCCCGCAGCCCAGTACGCTTGCACGATGAGCGGCGTAGCGCCCACCGTAATCAAATCGTTCACCGCCATTGCAATGGTGTCTTGCGCGATGGCGGCGTAAAAACTCTTTCCCGTTTCGCGATACACCGCATCGGCCACCAGAATTTTGGTGCCCAAGCACTCGACGATGGAGGCCAAATACGCGTGGCCGATATCCAGAACGTACGCAGATTCGCCGCGCGACGCGGCGATTTCTGTGAGTCCTTTGGCGGCGAGATTGGCGACGGTCGCCTTCGCACTTTGCTGGGCGAGCAACTTGATCGGATCAACTTGATCGTATTTGACGCCCGCCTGATCGTAAGTGAGTGCATCGGCGGGGAGCGTAGGAGAGGCGGCGCTCATGATTTAATCTGGATACGATGGATCCGAATTCAAACCACGATTCTAGTTCGCAGGGACTGGGACAAACCTTACCACCAACCCCAGCGGACTCACCCAGCGGCTCGAAGGGTAAGCATGATGAAAAAGCGGTTTCCGGTAATTCATTAAATTCGCTGATAGCCCCCACTTTATCGGGGGTAAACGTAATAAGTCAAACCGACGGGACGTTGCCTTGGTGGCGACAGCTCTCGCCTTCATGGCATGCGATCGCAGCGATCTCTGCGGTAGTGCTGCTCGGCTTTCTGATCCACACGCTCGCACCGGTGCTCACGCCGTTCATGTTCGGCGCGATCCTTTCGTACGTGGGCGCCCCGGTGGTGGGCTGGCTGGCGACACGAGGTGTCTCGCGCACGGTGGGCGCGGTCATTGTGATCGTCGCGTTCCTGAGCTTCTTCGCTGGAATGATTTTGGTGGTTGCGCCCTTGATTGGCAAAGAAGTGTCGATCATCGCGGATAAGTTTCCCGAGGTTCTGGCTCGTATTCAAAACGAATGGATACCTTGGCTCAATACGCAGCTCGGCACCTCGTTCGCGTTCGACTTATCGCAGCTCAAAACGCTCGCGAGTGAAAACAAAGACACGCTTTCCAATATAGGTGCGAGTGTCGCCGGATCGGCAAAACTCGGCGGCCAGATGCTGCTTACGCTCCTGATAAATGTCACCTTGATCCCGGTGGTGATGTTCTACCTGCTGCGCGATTGGCCACAGGTGATCTCCGGCATCGACGGCTTGCTGCCGCAGCAGATGCAGGGCACCGTGCGAAAGCTCGCCAAAGAGATCGATGCCGTGCTCTCAGAGTTCTTGCGCGGACAAGGTCTCGTGATGCTTGCGCTCGCCACGTTTTACTGTGTCGCGCTCAGCCTGGTGGGGCTTGAATTCGCGATTCCGGTGGGTCTCATCACCGGATTACTGGTTTTCATTCCTTACATTGGCTTCGGGCTTGGCCTCATTCTTGGCATGCTTGCCGCGCTTACGCAGTTTTCAGCGGCGGGGCCGATTCTCGCTGTGGCTGCAGTGTTCGCAGTAGGGCAAATTCTTGAGGGCTTTGTGCTGGTGCCGTATCTGGTGGGTGATCGAATCGGGCTGCATCCGCTCGCCGTGATCTTCGCTCTGATGGCCTTCGGCCAGCTCTTCGGGTTTGTGGGTGTACTGCTCGCGCTGCCGCTTTCCGCCGCGCTCTTGGTGGCAATTCGTTTTTTGCGCGAACGGATCGCTGAGGCGCGTCTCGAGAGCGAGCACCCCGTTGCCGCCACCGATCGCCAGTGAACGCGGCACCGCTACAGATTCCGCTCGATTGGGCGGAACCGGCCCCGCCGTCGTTCGAAAACTTTGTCGTCGGCGATAACGCTGAGCTAGTCACGGCGCTCTACCAAATCGCCAGCGGCGAACAGCTCTCTCCAGTGACCCTATTTTGGAGCGGGGCGAGCGCAGGAAAAACGCATTTACTGAAAAGCGTAAAAAATGCGCTTTTGGCCCAGCAAAAAAAAGTTTTCTGGATAGAAGCTGATTCAAGTTGTGACGCTGATCCGTTTGCGGCGTGGGATGCAGTGCTGATCGATGATGTCGATGCGCTCGGCGACGCGGCTCAAGACCTCGCGTTTAAAGCGTTTATTCAGGTCGGGGCTTGCGGCGGTTTAGTCATTGCAACCGGTAGTGCACCGCCAACCGTTTGGAGTATCCGAGACGATCTTCGCACGCGCATCCTCAGCGGCCTCACCTATGAACTTCGCGCGCCGCGCGCTGAAGATATCCCAGGATTCGTACGCGAGCACGCCGAGCGGCATGGCTTTAGCCTCAGCGAAGAAGTGCTCACTTACATCCTGAACCACGAAACACGTGACCTTGCCCATCTTGCTTCCGTGGTTACAGAGCTAGATCGTTGGTCGCTCGCCAGCAAACGCCGCGTCACCATCGCCCTCGCGCGAGCTTATTTGGCCCATAAACACGGTACTAACCCTACAGTTTTTGAGTAGAAAACTAAGCGTTATCCCGAATCCACACATACAATGCGCAGCTGAGTTCGGATAAGTCGAAGAAAGCGTTCGGGGGACCTTCGGACAGTTTTTTGAGTTTTTCGTGTCAACCGACCGGAAAGCGGACTCGTTAACGGCACAGATTCGGGATTTAACCGAGTCCTGCAAAACCAAAATTCTTCTAGAGGAATATGAACATGAAACTTTTGACCGCATTGATCGCTTCGCTTTTCGCAGCTGCTTCGTTCGCACAAGCTCCTGCTGCTCCTGCCGCTGCTGCGCCTGCAGCCGCTGCTGCTCCTGCTAAGGCAGAAGCTAAGAAAGAAGAAGCTAAGAAAGACGCAGCTCCTGCTAAAGCAGAGAAAAAAGCTAAGAAAGCTAAAAAAGCTAAGAAAGCTGCTGCTAAGAAAGCTGCTTAATTCGAACGCGAAAGCTTTGAATTTGAAGGGCGCCGCAAGGCGCCCTTTACGTTTGTGGCGTGCGAAAAGACGAACATGTTGCGCTCAGCGTGACGGATGACCAACGGCACGCGACAAAAACCTTGGAAACCTCGCTCGCGCGCCAACCTATTGGTTAGTCATTTGGAAGAGAGAGAATCGTGTCATGGTCACTAAGCTCGACAAACCCTTGACCCATTCACTATTAGGCATTCGCTCCGCTCGCGAGGTGTTCGCGTGCGCGTAGTTGTAGGTCTTTCTGGCGGGGTAGATTCGGCTGTCTCAGCCCACCTGCTCAAAGAGCAGGGCCACGATGTGCTCGGTATCTTCATGAAAAACTGGGAAGATGACGATAACAACGAGTACTGCTCTTCGCGCGAGGATTTGGTTGACGCAGTGAGTGTGGCCGATCACATCGGTATCGATATCGAAGTGGTGAACTTTGCGAGCGAATACAAAGATCGCGTGTTCTCGTATTTTCTTGCGGAGTACGAAGCGGGACGCACTCCGAACCCCGACGTGCTCTGCAATACAGAAATCAAGTTCGCCGCGTTTCTCGATCACGCGATGAAGCTCGGTGCCGACAAAATTGCGACGGGCCACTATGCTGGCGTGCGCGAAACCGCCGACGGAAAATTCGAGCTACTCAAGGGCGACGACGACACCAAGGATCAGTCTTACTTTCTGCATCGCCTAAACCAATCGCAGCTTTCAAAAGCGATGTTTCCACTTGCGCACCTGCCGAAAAAAGAGGTTCGCCTGCTCGCAGAAAAACTCGGTATCCCGAATTTCGCTAAAAAGGATTCCACCGGAATTTGCTTCATCGGAGAGCGACCGTTTCGCGAGTTTCTAGAGCGCTATCTGCCTAAAAAACCAGGCAAGATGGTTACGCCAGAAGGCGAGATCGTCGGCCAGCATCAAGGGCTCGCGTACTACACGCTGGGGCAACGCGGCGGATTACACATCGGCGGCGCGAAGGATGGCTCGGGCGAGCCTTGGTATGTTGCAGGCAAAGACATCGCGAAGAATCGGCTGATCGTCGTACAGGGGCGCGAGCATGCCGCGCTCAGGAAACAAGACGTAGAACTCATTAACACGCACTGGATCGGTGGTGACGCGCCCTCGGCGACCTCGCCAGAAACCGAGGAACCCGACTACCGTTTTGGTGGCAAAACGCGCTATCGACAGCCCGATGCGGCGTGCAACTATGTGGGAGAGGACTCGCGCGAGGCCCTTCATTTCCGCGACGGCCAATGGGCGCCCACGCCTGGGCAGTATGCGGTGCTTTATCGCAACAACGTGTGCCTCGGGGGCGGTGTGATCGCGGGATAGACGCAGCGTCAACTTCTTAGAGATCAAGCTTTCCTTATTGGGGCAAGCGTTCGATTCAAAGTTCACTTGATAAAGCTTATTTTTAAGGGCTCGCCTATATTCATTGGGCGTATCAATGAAGGCGTTGTTTTAGTCTCTCTTCCGTGCTAGCGTTCAACTTGTGAAAAAACTTCGTTTCCATTCAATGCGTTCCGCGCGTTCGTTCATCGCGTTTCTCACGATGTGCGCATGCGCAACCCCGTCTTTCGCGTGGGTGGACACGACGATCACGGTGAATCGCATCGCGCCGGATGCCTACATGGTGGTGAAAGCGCCGAACACGAAGCCCAACTCCGTTGTGCTGCAAACCAAGCACTGTCACACTTACGCGCGTAACGAAGAGGCGATTTTCGTCACCGAAGAAGAGCAGCACGCCGAAGCCGCAATCCTCTTCGCGTCGGGCGATCAGTGTCAGGTGATTGCTGTCAAAAAAGATGGTGAGCGCAGTTACGGCTTGCTCGACTTTCTAGTCGACCTTGGCTTGACCTACCTCACACGCGGGACCGTTCGGCGCGCCCAGCCCACGCCCAAGATCACCAAGCCCTGAATCGAAATATTTACTCCGGCGAAGGTTCGCCGCGGGCCATGCGTCGGGCGACTGGAGGCGTAGCGCTTTTTGGATCATCTCGACTCAAAGCCTGCAAGCGTCGCAACGACGTTATCGCCAATTTCTTTCACGGCATAGCCGCCTTCAAGAATAAAGAGCGTGGGTAAATTCATTGAACGAATTTTCTCGCCCAAACGAGGGTAGTCTTCGCCCGTTCGCAATTTGAAATGACTGATCGGATCGCCCTCGTAGGTATCCACGCCGAGCGAAACAATCAACGCATCCGGTTTGAACGCGAGCGTTTTAGCGATGGCAATGTCCAACGCAGCAAACCAAGCCTCAGGCGATACGCCTTGCGCGAGCGGCAAGTTGAGATTGAAGCCGAGCCCTGCGCCTTCGCCTATTTCGTCTGCGTAGCCCAAGAAGAAAGGGTAGTCGGTTGATGGATCCGCGTGAATGCTCGCGAAGAACACATCATCGCGCGAGTAAAAGATTTCCTGGGTACCGTTGCCATGGTGATAGTCAACATCAAGAATCGCAACCCGCGAGGCACCGTGATCGCGAAGGTACTGCGCAGCAATTGCAGCATTGTTCAAGAAACAATAGCCGCCGAAGAAGTCGCTGCCTGCATGATGGCCCGGTGGACGCGTGAGCACGAATGCAGAGCGCTCGCCTTGCGCGATGAGCTTCGCGCCCGTGAGCGCGCAGTCAGCGCCCGCGCGCGAGCCTGCGTAGGCACCGGGCGTCAACGGCGTGCCAGAATCAAACGAGTAGAGCCCCATACGCGCGGCGAAGTTTTTCGGCTCAACATCGCTACGCATGCCGCGAATGGACCACACCGAGGGAAACGCGTCGCCTTTGCCTCCGAGCGAGAGATATTCCGCGTGCGCGCTGCGAATGAAACTCACATAAAGCTCGGAGTGAACACGCGTAATCGACGCGTCTGAAAAGGATTCGCGCGCAACGAAATCGCCGAATTTCGCGTCCTGCAACGCGCGAAGCACGAAGTCCGCTCGCGCGGACTTCTCAAACGCTTCCACTTTGTCGCCGCGAAAGAATTCAAACTCGGCAGCGTGGAGATGATGTAGATCGTTGTGAATGACTTTCATAGCGAAAGTCTATTGCAAACCGGTTATCTCGCAGCCGCTTGGTAGCGACGAAAGTCCGCGCATGAGTCGCCAGACGAAGAGACGGCTCGCTTTTGCTGAGCGCCGAGCGATGTATCGACGCTCGCAACCGCACACATGCCGATCCGCTCCACCATGCCAAGCGCGGAATTGCGCTCAGCCTCAACCAGCTCCCGATCAGAGACTGGCGCAAAGCATTCGTTCACGGCGATGCGTACTAGTGATTCGCAGCGCAAAGGATTTAGCTCATGACATTGGCGCAAATATCCGGCATCGCGGCATGCATAGCCCGTGACGAGTGCACGAACGCCGGTAAGCACCTGTTCCCTTGATGACGTGCCACTCGACACCGTGACCGCGTTCGCCGCAGCGCCCGATGACGAGATCGACGGCGCTTGCAACAAGCGGTGTTCGGTCGGGTTTGTACTCGCGCGCAGCAGCGTCGGCGTTTTGCCGTGCTCGACAACATAGATCGCGGCACCTGCGTCGATGCGCTCGACGTAGTGAAGCACAGAATCACCGGTCGCGACGTCGTAACGCTGGGTTTGCCACGCAGTATCGGGATGATCACTGTAGCGAATATTGGCTGCGAAGAGCCGCGTACCGGCGCGCTCGCCAGCACCGATCGCGATCTTAGTCGGTTGATATCCCGTCGAGCGAAGCCATTGCTGCGCCTGTCGACGACTGTTCACTTCGCGGCGCGGCGCAGATGCAGCTGCGATGAGTTCGAGTGCCCAATTGTTTGAGTTCTGGAGGCGCGTGTCCCACGGATTCGCGATTAAGCTGTACTGTCTCTCGAAAAGCGCCCGTTTAAGCGGCGAATTGATCGCATCCAGAAGACGCGTTTGCAGAGAATCCGATGGCACGATTACTTTTGCTTCCATCACGAACAAATCGTCAAGAAAGAAGTTCGCAAGCCCCTCGTCGTAGATGTCAGCCGAGTCTTCGCCGCAATGATTGAGCATGTGCGTAACGGTCCAACGACCCTTCGCGTGATCGCGCTGGGCGAACGCGACGTGCGTATAGCGCACGCCCCGTTTCGATTGGTCGGAACCTGCTCGCGCAATGATTGCCACGCGTGCACCGTCCCGATCAAGCAACCGAGTCACGCTTTCGCCCAGCGAAAACGCCTGGGCAATCGTGTTGGGCTGCGGCGTGTGGGTCGTGCACTCTCGCCCAGCATACGATGCGCTCGCAAGCGAAAACGCGAGTAGAAGGAGCGACAGCCGAATCAAGGATGAAAACATTGATTTCATGTTGACGCCTTACGATGATCGCGAGCTATGCAGGAGATATTGCGACTGAGCACTCGGCGCGAAGGCCAGCAAGGTGTCACCTTGCATTAGAAGAAACCCAGCCGTGTGTGCAACTACGTTCACAGTTGCGCCCGCTGTAATTGCGAGCCCTTTCCCGACGCTCTCGCCGATCTTCAAGGTCGCTACGGTCACGCCACGAACCGTCTGTAGCGTCACATGCATCACACCGCTAACCAGCTTCACACTACCAACAACCAACGCCGCGCCCGCGTATAGCGACACCTCTGCGCCAATCGCTGCCATTTCGCCAAGGGCGTGAGAGAGCTTGATCGACCCAGCGATAGAGGCTCCGATCGGATCGGCGGCTGCACGATAAGTTACCGTTGAAAGCGAAAGTGCGCAGAGCGATGCAGTTACTGCGCTCGACATTGATTTCGACATGATTGACTCCTTCGATTGAATGTGGGGTTGTGTCGCCACGCGAAGGAGACTAATGCCGTGATGTTTCCATTTCGATCTATTTTCCGAAATGGATCATTATTTGATACCTTACGAGCTCATTGTTCAGACACACATCCCGCTTATGGAAACGCACAGTCTTCTAGACGCCCTGAAAAAACAGCTCAAGTCTCGGGGTCTACGCTACTCAGACCTCGCTGATCGCCTCTCCCTGAGTGTTCCAACAGTGAAGCGATCCTTGAATGATGGGAATATTTCGGTCGAACGGCTGCTCGCGTTTTGCGAGATCGCCAATATCGAATTCGGGGCGCTGTTGATTGCCGCAAATCGAGAGAAGCCGCGCCCAACATCACTGACATTGCAGCAAGAGCGTGCGCTTGCGAAAGACACCAAACTCTTGAGCTTTCTGAATCTGCTCCTCAACGACTGGGAGGTTGATGAAATCGTCAAGAACTTCGAAGTCGATACGCGCGCTTGCGAGCGAATGCTTTTGCAACTTGATCGCTTGGGAGTTATCGAGCTAGGCGCATCGCTTCGTTTCAAATTGTTAGTGGAGCGCTCGATTCGTTGGCGCAGCGGCGGCCCAATTGCCGCCGCGCTCGGCGTACGCGCCCTCAATGAATATCTGACCGACTCAACCTTTACCCGCCGCGACGAATTCCTTCGCTACAGCGTTCGCGAGGTATCGGTGGCGACCCACGCCACAATGCAACGAAAACTCCAAACACTTGCGCGGGAATTCGATGAACTCGCCGATCTGGATGGCGGCTTACCGCCCAGCGATCGGGTAAGCGTAGGGATGCTCGTGGCTCTACGTCCGTGGAATTTTTCGATGTTCGAGGCAATCAAGCGGCTCGCGCGCACCGCAGCCTCTAATTGAACTGGAATGGCGTCTCAACTCAGTTGAAGGCCCGATGCAACGCGGATGAAAGCGGCTGCAGCGTCACCAGATCAGCGCCGCATTCGGCACACCAGGGCTGGTTGCCGCATCAGGTTTAGTCTGACGCACCGAATCCACCGCCGCCTGGCGTTTGAATCACAAACACATCGTCGCGATTCATTTGCACTTCGCAGATGTGACCGAACTCTTCACGCGAACCGTCTGCACGCTCCACCCAGTTTCGAGCAGAAGCGCCCGGCTCGCCACCTTCGCAACCGTGTGGGCGGTTCTTGCGATAGTTCGCAAGCACCCCCGCGGTCATCGTCTCAAGAAAGCGAATGCGACGATCTGCGCCGTCGCCGCCGTGCCATTTGCCTTTGCCGCCTGTGCCGCGATTGATCGTGTGGGAATCGACGCGCACGGGGTAGCGGAATTCGAGCACTTCGGGATCAGTGAGGCGCGAATTCGTCATGTGGCATTGCACGACGCTGGTGCCATCGAACCCTGGGCCTGCGCCGCTGCCGCCGCTAATCGTCTCGTAGTATTGATAAGTGTCGTTGCCAAAGGTGAAATTGGTCATCGTACCGTAAGCACCTGCGAGCACACCGAGCGCGCCATACAAGCAATTCGTTGCCGCTTGCGACACTTCAACGTTGCCCGCTACCACTGCGGCGGGATACTTTGGCGCGAGCATCGAACCTTCGGGAATCACGATGTTGATCGGCTTCAAGCAACCCGCATTCATCGGAATGTCGTCATCGACCAATGTGCGGAACACATAGAGCACCACCGCGCGGCTGACCGGTTTCGGCGCATTGAAATTGCTTGGCCGCTGCGCCGACGTGCCAGTGAAATCAACGGTTGCCGAACGCGTAGTTCGATCAATCGTCACCTTCACATGAATATGCGAACCATCATCTAGGTCAACGCCGAAGTCGCCATCATGCAATTTGTGAATCACACGCCGCACCGATTCTTCCGCGTTGTCTTGCACATGCTTCATGTAGGCAACCGTGACCTCGCGGCCGAAGTGCGTCACCATCTTGCGCAGCTCTTCCGCCCCCTTGTTACAGCTCGCCACCTGCGCGCGCAAATCGGCGATGTTCTGCGTCACGTTACGCACGGGGAATTTACCGGAGAGCAGAATTTTGGTCAATTCGTCTTCGAGGAACACACCTTCGCGCACGAGTTGCACGTTGTCGAGCAATACGCCCTCTTCTTCAATCGACTTCGAAAACGGTGGCATGGAGCCAGGCGTGATGCCACCAATGTCGGCGTGATGCCCGCGTGCAGCGGTATAGAAAAGCGGTTCAGTTTCGCCTTTCAAAAAGATCGGCATTACCACGGTAACGTCTGGGATATGTGTGCCGCCACCATAGGGTGCGTTCACCACAAACGCGTCGCCCGGTTTCATTTGTCCGCGCCGCGATTCGAGCACGACGCGCACACTCTCGCCCATCGAGCCCAGATGTACGGGCATATGCGGCGCGTTAGCCACTAGATTTGCATCGGGATCAAAGATGGCGCACGAAAAATCCAAACGCTCTTTGATGTTCACGCTGTAGCTCGTGTTCGCAAGCGTCACGCCCATTTGCTCGGCAATCGCCATAAATAAATTGTTGAAGACTTCGAGCATTACGGGATCAGCCGTGGTGCCAATCGCATGTGATCGCGTGGCTTCTTTCACGCGTTCGAGCACCAGGTGATTGAGCGGCGTCACCGTTGCGCGCCACTCGGGCTCGACCACAGTCGTTGCGATGGGCTCTTTGATGATCGCTGGCCCTTCAATCGTGTCCCCAGGCTGCAGAGCTTCACGGTAGTACACGTTCGCCTTGCATGCGCCGTTCGCGAAGAATGCATCGACGGTTGCGTTAGCTGCCAGAGCAGTGGTTCGCGGCGGAACGGGCTTCGATGATTCCTTCGATGACTGCGTAACACCGATGGCTTCCGATGCAATCGCCTCAACGACCAGCGCGCGATTTGGCATCAAGAAACCGTAGCGCTGTTTGTAGGTGGATTCGAAGGCAGTGACGAGCACAGTCGTTCCTCCCCCTTCAAGGGGGAGGCTGGGAGGGGGATGGGTTTCGTCACCAGAGAACCGAACCCCATCCCCACCCGGGAGCCTACTGGCGACAAGTGTGTCTTGGTCCCCTTGAAGGGGAGGGAGTTGAAGCTCAATGGTCGTATCCGTACCGTCGTATTTCAAGGCAACCGTGTTCACGAGGCGCGTCTGATCATCGCGCACGCCTTGCGCGAGCACGTCGGCCTTCGCAGCGCTTGCCAGTCTCGTGAATTCAGGTTGCAGATCATTGAGTAGTTCATCGCTCAATTGCTTTTCAACCGCTGCTTGCTTCATCGTGCGCACGTCGGCGAGCCCCATGCCGTACGCCGAGAGCACGCCCGCGAATGGATGGATGTAGACCCGCTTCATGCCAAGCGAATCAGCGACCAAGCATGCGTGCTGACCGCCGGCACCGCCGAAACAAGTGAGCGTGTAGGCAGTCACGTCGTAGCCGCGTTGCACAGAGATGTGTTTGATCGCATTCGCCATGTTTTCAACCGCAATGCGCAGGAAGCCCGAGGCGATTTCGTCTGAGCTTTTCTTCACGCCCGTAGCGCGCTCGACGTCGCTTTCGAGCGCTTTGAACTTTGCTCTCACCGCTTCGACATCGAGCGGTTGATCGCCGTTCGGTCCGAAGATCGAAGGGAACAATTCAGGTCGCAATTTGCCGACCATCACATTGCAATCGGTTACCGTGAGCGGGCCGCCACGACGATACGCCGCAGGCCCCGGATTCGCGCCCGCGCTCTCGGGGCCGACACGAAATTTCGATCCATCGAATGTGCAGATTGAGCCACCGCCCGCAGCAACCGTGTGAATCTGCATGATCGGCGCGCGCAAGCGAACACCCGCCACCTCGGTGACGAATGCGCGCTCGTATTCGCCTGCAAAGTGCGCGACGTCGGTAGACGTGCCGCCCATGTCAAAGCCGATCATCTTGTCGAAGCCCGCGAGCTGCGTGACGGCTGCCGCGCCAACGATGCCGCCTGCGGGGCCGGAAAGAATCGCGTCTTTTCCTTGAAACTTGTGCGCGTCGGTGAGCCCGCCGCTCGATTGCATAAATTGCAAACGAACATTTCCAAGCGCGCTTTGCACTTGATCCACGTAGCGACGGAGAATCGGCGACAAATACGCGTCAACCACGGTGGTGTCGCCGCGTGACACGAATTTCATCAACGGCGAGACTTCGTGCGAAACACTCACTTGCGTGTAACCGATTTCCTTCGCGATCCTCTGCAATGCGCGCTCGTGCTCTGTGAACCGATAGCCGTGCATCAAGCAAATAGCTACAGAGCGGTAGCCCAATTTGTATTGGGACAAAAGATCGTTTCTTGTTTTTTCCGTGTTGAGCTGTATTTCGACGTTCCCCCCAGCGGAAATGCGCTCTTCAACCTCAATAACGTCTTCGTAGAGCAGCTCTGGCAACTCGATTTTGCGAACGAACAGTTTCGGGCGATCCTGATACGCAATCCTTAGCTGATCACGAAATCCTTGGGTGACGACCAACAGTGTGCGCTCGCCTTTTCGCTCGAGCAATGCATTGGTCGCCACCGTGGTGCCCATCTTCACCGCCTCGATCTGCTCGGCAGGGATAGCCTCGCCCTCATGCAGGCCAAGCAGTTCGCGCACACCTTGTACGGCGGCGTCTTTGTAGCGCTCGGGGTTTTCGGAAAGCAGCTTGTGAGTGACGAGCTCGCCGCCAGGACGCTTCGCAACGATATCGGTAAAGGTACCGCCGCGATCAATCCAAAATTGCCAGCGAGAGTTTGTGGTTTGTGTAACGGACATAGTGATCTAAGGTCTGTTTGTGGGTGTGCCTGATGCGGTTGCTACAACGGGGGCGGCATCGCTGGCGCTACTGGGAAGTTTCAAAAAAAAGCTGGTGAAAATCTCGCTGGCCTGAGCGCCCGCTTCGCGAATCCATTCGCGCGAGAAACGTTCGCCAAGGCGGGTAAATTCTCTCTCAAGATTGGGTGGCATTGATTCCACTTTCACACCATTGCTGCGAAGGGTCTGCACGGCCTCTTGTGCGGCAAGTCGGCTCATTTGCCAGCCGCGTGCTTCAGCGCGCTTGGCTGCTTCGCGAAGGGCTTTTTGCTCGGTGCTGGGGAGCTTCGCAAACGCAGTCGCATTCACAATAACTGCGTTTTTCGGCGTCCACGCGTTAATCTCGTAGAAATACTTGAGGTGAGACCACACTTTGTTTTCAACGCCGGTCACCGCTGACGAGATCATGCTGTCCATCCGCCCGCTCGATAATGCATCGGCAACCTGCACCATCGGCACGTCAACGGGCGTTGCACCCAAAAGCTCTGCGATTCGTATCGTCGTCAGGTTGTAAGTGCGCATTTTCGATCCCGAGAAATCGATCTTTTTCACAATGGGACGCGTTGAATACAGCCCCTGGCTCGGCCAGGGTACTGAGTACAGAAGTACAAGCCCCTTCGCGCCCAACTGCTGTTCGAGCGCGGGCTTCTGCAAACCCCATAGCCGCTCGGCATCCGTCATGGAGCCAACCACAAACGGAACCGCATCCGCACCTGCGATCGGGAACTCTTTCGATACGCCAGTGAGAATGACCTCGCCTGCCTCGACTGTGCCTTCACCCACCGCTTTTCTAACTTCGGCGAGTTTGACGAGCGCGTTATTACTTCGCACCTCAATCGATAACTTTCCGTTACTAATTCGCGAAACATCCCTCGCGAATTCACGCAGATTCACCGTGTGAAACGAGCTGTCGCTATAGCCTGATGCAAGCCGCCATGACGTTTGCGCGTTTGCAGTCGCAGCCATCAGCGTCAACCCAACCCCTAACCACCCGATACGTAAGTTCATATCAATCTCCGGTTATGTGAAAGCCCCGTTGAGATCACCGCTTATATTTTTCTACTGCATGTTTTGCGGCAGCCAAAGAACGAGTTGTGGAAACGCGTAAACCAAGAGCACCGCTGCGCACATGATGAAAAAGCACGGCAATGCGGTTTTCGCGAGATACGGGAGCTGCCGCTTGGTGAGCCCTTGCAGCACAAACAGGTTGAAGCCGACGGGCGGTGTGATCTGCGCCATTTCGACCACGAGCACGATATAGATGCCAAACCAAATCAAATCGAAGCCCGCCTTTTCCACGGTGGGCAAGAGCACCGCCATGGTCAGCACCACCATCGATATTCCATCGAGGAAACAGCCGAGCAGTACAAAGAAAACCGTGAGCAACAGGATCAGCCCGAACGGCGACAAATTAAGCGAGCCGATCAACTCAGCCACTTGGCGCGGCAACCCAATGAAGCCCATCGCAAGCGTGAGGAATGCCGCACCAGCCAGTATCAACCCGATCATGCAATACACACGACATGCAGCGATCAATCCCGCCTTGAAACTGTTCCAAGTCAAAGTGCGCTCAATGGCAGACAGGATGAGCGAACCGGCAACGCCGAGCGCGGCGGCTTCGGTCGCCGTGGCGACGCCTGAATAGATTGAGCCCAATACGATCACGATGAGCAACACCACCGGAATCAAGTTTTTTCCGGCTGCAACTTTCTGCAGGAAACTCATGCCGCGATCAGCCGCAGGAATCTGCGAAGCGTTGCGCAAGGCCCAGTAAACGATGTAGCCCGAGAACAAGAGCCCGAGCAAAATGCCGGGTACGACGCCCGCGATAAAGAGCTTCGCGATCGAAACGTTGGCTGCGACACCGTAAACAATCATGATGATCGACGGCGGGATGAGAAGCCCCAGCGTGCCTGAACCCGCCAGCGTTCCAATCGCGATGTCATCCGGATAGCCGCGCTTCTTGAGCTCCGGTAGCGTGATCTTTCCAATCGTTGCGCAGGTCGCAGCCGATGAGCCGGAGACGGCGGCGAAGATGCCGCAGCCGATCACGTTGGTGTGAAGCAAGCGACCGGGCACCTTATTGAGCCATGGCGCAAGCCCCGCGAACAGTCCTTCCGCCAACTTGGATCGAAAGAGGATTTCGCCCATCCAAAGAAAGAGTGGCAGCGCGGTGAGCGTCCAACTCGATGTTGATCCCCACACCGTGAGCGCCATCGCATCACCCGCAGGACGTTGCGTGAACACATCCATCGCGAACACTGCGACGCCGAGTAGCGAAAGCCCAATCCAGAGGCTCGATCCAAGGATGATGAAGAGTAGAGCGATGAGGGAGAGCGCGATGAAGAGTTCCATGACCTACTCCACCCGCGCCGCTTCGTCGCTGACGACGTAATAAGCATCGCGCCGAACGTGATGCAACCATGCATCGATGAAGGCTACGAGAAACCCAAGCGCGCCAATCGCCATGAACAGCTGTGGAATCCAGAGCGGCGTTGCATCGGCACCCTGCGATACATCGTGAGTGGTGCGAGAAATCCATACGAGCCGACATGCGAAGTACGCGATGTATCCGGCGAGCGCAGTTCCAGCAAATAAACAGAAGTGTTCAAGCAGGCGACGCGAGCGCTCCGAAAGGCGCTGTGAAATCAAGGTAACGCGAATATGATCGCCTTGTTTGAGTGTCGACGGTAAGGCAAGAAAAAGCGCTGCCGCAATTGAATATCCAGCATAGGCATCAAGGCCCTGAATGTTCCATCCGGCTTCGCGAGCGATCACCCCGAGGCCGATTGAAACAAACGCGGCCACCATGGCGAGACATGCACCAAACATCAGGGCTTGATACAGCTTGTTTGAGAATTTCGCGAACATGAGTTCCCCCTGCGGCTCTTATGGCCGCATACGCTGGTTGGTTGGGTTGAAACCGAACTAGTCGGAGTTTGATGAGGCGCGGTGCTTTTCCGCCGCGCCTAAGCGGCGTTCGCTACTTCCGGTAAGCGCTGATGATTGCTTGACCTTCAGCGCCGGTCGCCTTGAGCCACTCTTGCGTCATGGTCTCGCCGATGGCTTGGAGCTCTTTCTTGAGCTCAGCGGATGGCGGTGACACGCGCATGCCCTTGGCTGTGAGCTCTTTCAGATATTCATCATCTTTTTGCTGACTTGTAGCCCATCCGCGCGCTTCGGCGTCTGCGGCAGCTTTGAGCACGGCGTCTTGCGTTGCTTTGTCGAGTGCATCGAATGCCTTCTGATTCACGACAATCGCGTTCTTCGGGAGCCAGGCGTTCACCGTGTAGAGAAATTTCACTTGTTCGAAGAGTTTGTTTTCTACGCCGCTCGCGCTCGATGTCAGAAAGTTTTCGACCGTGCCCGTGGCGAGCGCCTGCCCGAGCTCTGCGAGCTGGATCGTGGTGGGCTGCGCCTTCAGCAGCACCGCGATACGTGACGTCGCCGGGTTGTATGCGCGCATCTTGGTGCCCGCCAAATCTTTCGCACTGTTGACCGGCTTGAGCGAATAGAGGCTTTGACCCGGCCACGGTGAAGTGAAAAGCACCTTCATGCCTTGCTGCGTAAGCACACGCTCAATAACAGGTTTTGCGGCGTTATGGAGTTTGCGCGCTTCATCGTAACTCGTCGCGAGGAAAGGGATTGAATCGACACCGAACAGTTGGTTTTCATTCGCTGCGCCGCTAATGATGAACTCGCCCGCTTGGGTTTGACCGGTTTGAACCGCGCGTTTGATTTCATTGGCCTTGAACAAGGAGCCGTTCGCGTGCAGCGTAATTTTTAGTTTGCCGCCGGTTGCTTTTTCAACGTCGTTCGCAAACTGCTGAACGTTTTGCGTTTGGAAACTACCGACGGAGTAGCCGGTGGGCATATCCCACTTTGTTTGCGCGAAGCTGAGCGAACTCAGGAGTCCGGCGACGATCGTAGCGGTGATCTTCATCATTGGTTTCATGGTGTGCCCTCGTAGGTTTATTGAGCGAGTTGGGAATTGAGTAAATCGGTAATCAGCATCGACCCCGGTGCGTGGGTAATACAAAAATCTGGTTTTGCTTGGGTGATCGCCGCTTGCGGCGTGACGCCGCAGGCCCAGAACACAGGCGTTTCGTCGGCCTTAACTTCGACTGCGTCGCCATAGTCAGGCGTTTGCAAGTCGGCGATACCGAGCACAGAAGGATCGCCCACGTGCACCGGCGCGCCGTGCACACGCGGATAGCGCGAGGTGATTTCATACGCGCGCACAGCATCTTTGGCGTTAAGTGGACGCATTGACACCACCATCGGGCCGTAGAAAACGCCCGCAGGCGTGGTGGCCACATTGGTTCGATACATCGCGACGTTTTTGCCTTGGCTCACGTGGCGAAGCGAAATGCCTTCCTTGGCGAGCGCCCATTCGAATGAGAATGAGCAACCGATCACGAAGGTCACCAGATCATCGCGCCACACCGACTGCACGTCGCTGGGCTCTGAGCTGAGCTCACCATTGCGCCACACGCGGTAGCGAGGCACATCAGTGCGAATGTCAATGTTGCGACCGAGCGAGGCAAGCATGGGATCACCCGCATCGCCCATCGCAAGTACGGGGCAGGGTTTTGGGTTTCTTTCGCAGAACGCGGCGAAGTCTTTCGCGTACTTTTGCGGAAGGATCACCACGTTGCCTTGAACGAAATCCTCCGCGATACCGCTCGTGTGCGACGTGAAATCGCCCGAGCGAATCTTCGCTCGCAAGGCCTGCACATTTGCGATTGCCTTGGTCGCCTCGATTGATTTTGAATCGACTGTTGCCCCGAACACACCGCCCCCTCTTTGCTTGCGCAAACTGTTGTGGCGTCACGGTGACGTCACATCTCACTGGTGGCGATTTTGCGAACAAGGGTGCCGTAGCGCAAACGCAAAATTTTTCTGTTAGGTCATCGATTTTTTCGATGATAGGTGCATTTTTTGCGAATGCACGCGGGCACGCAATCGCATTTGATCCGTGGTGAGTTTAGGGGCCGCTACGAAGCAACGCCCTCACGTGCGGTGCCTAATTCTCAACGTAGAAAGCCTCTACCGCGCCCTTCAGTTTGATCAGCAGCGGATTTCCTTTGCGATCAACGGATTTTCCTGCGGGTACTTTTATCCAGCCTTCGCTGATGCAGTATTCGCTTACGTCGGTACGATCTTTGCCGTTGAAGCGAATGCCAACATCGTGTTCAAACACGGCGGCAACGTGATGCGGACTTCTTGGATCAACGGAGAGATGATCGGGCAGTGGCGGACGTGTCGAGGAATCAGTCATGAGATGAAAAAGCGCGATTACAAACGCGGAAGTTTATTTTGTTACACGAGTCGCAGGCGTTGCGCACTTGCGAGCGAGTGCGAGCGCCGTCGGAATATCAATGGATGCAGGATCGGCGCGGTAGCTTGCGAACAAGGTGAGCGGTGGAAGTTCGAGCTCGGAATTGAGAATACGCACGTTTCGATTTTTCGCGAGACGCGTGGCGGCGGCTTTTGGAAGCGTTGCGATACCGAAGTTCGCCTCGACCAATTCCACCATCGCAGAAATGGACGAGATCGCATGAATGCGCGCACCCTCGATACCGCGTGCCCGTAACAAATCAATCAAGCCGATATAGGGTTGCGAGCCGCGCTGAAATGTCATGATGTCCATCGCGGCTGTTTCGGTAGCGCTGTGTTTTCGCGCGCCATGAGTTTCCCTATTGCCCATGAACACCATCGACATGGATGGCATCGCTGCGCTACTGACATTGCCCGCGCTCGCCGGTGCAGCAGCAAACACAAGATCCACAACCCCGCGATGAACGTGATCGAGCAACAGCGGCGTGGTCTCTACCGTTAGCTCGATGGCGAGCCCCTCATGCTGTTTGCGAAGCGCGGAGAGCCAATCCGTCAGCCACGAATGCATCACCGACTCGATCGCACCCACGCGCAACACTTGCTCGCCAACGACGTTGCCGCCGGAGAGCTCTTCCTTTGCGGTGCGTTGGAGTTCGAGGAGTTTTTGCGCATGGGTCAAAAAGCGCGCACCCGCAATCGTCAAGCGGAACGATTTGTCGCGACGATCAAGCAGCAAGGTGCCGAGTTCTTCTTCGAGTGCTGCGATTCGCGAAGACATCGCCGACTGCGTAATGAACAACTTTTCGGCCGCACGAGACACCGAGCGCAACGTGGCGACCCAGTAAAACGCTTCAACAAACCGCAGATTCATGACTCATTCGTGAGTGGTTGAAACACTTGTGGTTTTCTTGCTAAATCTCATAGTTTATTAGGGCTAAACGGGGACCACACAGCTTTTCAATAACAATAGTTATTGCTCGCTAGCCCGGATTAAAAAGTCTTCTCAGCTCATACGTTGTTGCCTACATCCACTGCCGTACGCGAGGTTCGTTGACGTTTCGCACCACACTACAGCTTCATATTGCTCGGCAAATACGTGACCAAACTTGGGAACACGTAAATGAGCAACACCGCTGCAATCATGAGGAAGAACATCGGTAACGTGACCCGCGCGATGTAGGTGAGCTCTTTCTTCGTCATGCCTTGCAACACGAACAAATTGAAGCCAACGGGCGGCGTGATTTGCGCCATCTCCACCACAAGCGTGATGAAAATTCCAAACCAAATGAGATCGATGCCCGCACCAGTGACCGTCGGCAAAATGACGCCCATCGTGAGCACAATCATCGAGATGCCATCGAGGAAACAACCGAGCAAGATGTAGAAGAACATCAGCGCGACGATCAATGCGAACTGCGAAAGCCCCAGGGCGTTGATGTATTCAGCAAGTGCGCGCGGCAAGCCGAGATAGCCCATCGAAAGCGTTAAAAAGGCAGCGCCCATCAGAATCAACGCGATCATGCAGTAGAGCCGCGTTGCACCCAGCAGGCTTTCCTTAAACGTTTGCCAATTCATCGATCCTTGCGCTATCGAGAGAACGAGCGAGCCAACCACGCCGACAGCAGCGGCTTCTGTTGCAGTTGCGATCCCGGCATAGATCGAGCCGAGCACGGCGGCGATCAGTAGTACCACGGGAATCAGATGTCGCGATTCATGAATACGCTCAAGTAAGGTGTAACGGCGGGTCGCTGCAGGAATCTTGTCGGGATTCATCATCGACCAAACCATGATGTAGCCAGAGAAAAGCGCCGCGAGCAGGATGCCGGGAATCACGCCCGCAATGAAAAGTTTTGAAATCGATTGATCCGCCGCAACACCGTACACGATCATGATGATCGAGGGTGGGATCAATAATCCGAGCGTGCCTGCGCCAGCGAGTGTGCCGATTACCTGATCGTCCGGATAGCCGCGCTTCTTGAGTTCCGGCAACGTCATCTTGCCGATGGTGGCGCAGGTGGCCGCAGATGAGCCCGACACCGCAGCGAAGATCGCGCAGCCGATCACATTCGTATGCAGCAGTCGACCGGGCAAGCGCTCAACCCAGGGTGCAAGCCCCTTGAACATATCTTGCGAGAGCCGCGTGCGAAACAAAATCTCGCCCATCCAGACGAAAAGCGGCAGGGCCGTAAGCGTCCAACTGCTAGACGCGCCCCAAATCGTAATCGCCATCGCGTCGCCCGCCGGACGCGACGAAAAAAGCTCCATCGCCACCCAGGCAACCCCGGCGAGGGTGAGGCCGATCCACACGCCCCCCGCGAGCATGGCGAAGAGGACTACGATCAAGAGAATGGTGATTAAGATTTCCATGAGGTCCGAATTTCAGCCGCAGATTTACACCGACAAGCACAGATTCCACACGGGACGCACGAACATCTGTGTTCACCGGTGTGCATCGGTGGCAAACAATTTCTACTCATTGCGCAAGGACTCATCGCCGCTCGCCACTTTCCGCGTGCCACGGATTTCACCAATTAATTCATCAACAAACGCGATCAACAATATCGTTGTGCCCAACGCCATCGCGAGCTGCGGAATCCAGAGCGGCGTGGCATCGTTGCTCGTAGAAATATCGTGAATCGTGTACGACTGCACCGCAAGCTGAATTGAAAACCAGGCAAGAAGGCCCGAAAGCAACACCGCCGCTGCGAGCGAAAAAATTTCGAGTTGACGACGCAGAGAAGGCGAGAGCGCCGATAACAAAAGCGTGACGCGGATGTGTTCACCGCGCTTCAACGTGTGCGCGAGGGCGAAGAATCCTGCGCCCGCCATCATGTAGCCCGCGTAGGCATCCGTTCCGCGCACATGGAATCCAAACTGCCGACCCAGAATTGAAAGCAACACCATGATCAGCAACAAAATCATGAAGATCGCTGCGATCCAGGCGCTTGTGTTGTAGAGTGTGTCGAGGGTTTTACGCATCATTTGTGGCTTGATCCCTCCCCCGCCGGGAGAGGGTGCATGCGCGTCAAGCGCAGTGCGGGTGAGGGGCATTCGTGGCTTGTTCCCTCTCCCACCGGGAGAGGGTGCATGCGCGTCAAGCGCAGTGCGGGTGAGGGCGTCCCCTCTCCCCGGGGGAGAGGGCTAGGGTGAGGGTGATCGCAGGTTTCGATCGTTTTCGTAAAACAATGCCCTCACCCGCCCTGTCGGGCACCCTCTCCCCCAGGGAGAGGGCATAACAAGTTACTTCCTAAACGCATCAACGAGTGCTTTGCCTTCATCGCCCGCGTTCTTTAGCCATTCCTGCAGCAATGTGTCGCCAACCTTTTTCATGTCAGCCGCAAGCTGTGTGCTTGGCTTATGAATCTGCATGCCATTTTTCTTGAGGTTCTCAATCGAATCGGTGTTGGTTTTTTTCGAAGCCTCCCAGCCGCGCGTTTCAGCATCGCGCGCCGCCTTCAACACGGCGTCTTGGCTCACTTTGTCAAGCGCGTCAAAAGCTTTCTTATTCACGAGTACCGCGTTCTTCGGCAACCAAGCTTGGGTGTCATACCAATTTTTAATGTGTTCATACGTCTTCGTATCAAAGCCGGTGGAGCCGGAGCTCATGTAGCTTTCAACGACGCCCGTTGCCATGGCTTGCGACAGTTCAGCGGCTTGCACCGTGACTGGTTGCGCGCCGACCAATTCGGCGATGCGTGCGGTCGCCGGGCTGTACGCACGCCACTTGCTGCCCTTCAAATCCGCTGCACTCGCAAGCGGCTTCTTCGAGTAAATCCCTTGCGGTGGCCAAGGCACGGAATACAAAACAAGCATGCCCTGCTCGGCCATTTTCTTGTCCATCATTGGCTTTTGCACGCGGTAGAGCTTCATCGCCTCGTCATAACTATCCGCGAGAAACGGCAATCCGTCTGCCCCGAAAATGGGCCATTCGTTTTGATAGTTCGCGAGCAAAATTTCACCGGCTTGCGCGCCGCCAGTCTGCACCGCGCGCTTAATCTCCGGCGCTTTGAAGAGCGCGGCGTTGGCGTGCACCGTAATCTTGAGTTTCCCGCCAGTCGCCTTGTCAACATCAGCGGCGAATGCGTTCAGATTTACGGTGTGAAAGTTGGTCGCGGGATAGGCTGATGCGAGATCCCATTTGGTTTGTGCAGCAGCGGCAACCGCCATCGCGAGCGTTGCGGCCGCAACGCTAAGTTTCTTGAAATTCATAAGGTCTCCGAAGTCTGGTTATTTTCGAGCGCGCTTTCACTCGGTAACGCGCGCGCACTTGGTATGAAGAATACTCACTATTGACCGTAGGCGCTATGGCGTTTTCAGAATCGCGACGGCGTTTATTGAATCCTGAACCAGGGGCGCATCCGGGTGTTTACCGTGCCCCTCGCTGTAGGCGAGGGGTTGAATTCGCGCGCCACGCTCGTTTTGGGCGGAAAGCGACGTCGATCTCCTGCTTTGCCACGAACCGCCATCGCGTAACGGCCCAAGCCATGATCGCATCACTTCACTACGCTGTTAGCTTTCGAATGTACGCCGCGCTGAGTTCGTCCACGCTGCGCGCACCCAGCATGGCGAGATTTCGAGAGATTTCCGCCTTCAGCAGCGCAAACGCATGCGCTGCGCCGCACTCGCCCGCGACGGCAATTGCGTAGTTGAACGGCCTCCCAATCAGCACCATGCGTGCGCCAAGCGCCACAGCCTTGAGGACGTCGCTGCCCCGACGCACGCCGCCGTCAAGCAGCACCGGAAATCCCGGAACGGCCGCGACGACCTCGGGCAGCACCGCAAGCGGAGTAATCGCACCATCGAGCTGACGCCCGCCGTGGTTTGAGAGTATGACCGCGTCAATGCCCATCGCTTGCGCGCGTACGACGTCCTCGCAGGCAAGGATGCCCTTGAGAACCAAGTGACGTCGCCAGCGGGCGCGAATGTGTTCGATGTGTTTCCACGAAAACCGGTCTCGATTCGAAAAGTCGCGAGTGACGTCGCGAGCCACAATTGGCACGCCTCGTTGGGCGGACGAGTTTTCGAAATGCGGCATGCCATCCTGTACGAGCGTTCGCAGGAACACGCCCACGCTCCAGCGCGGATGTGTGATGCCCTGCCAAGCGAGCGGCAGCGACGGCCGGAGCGGCATCGTGAAACCGTTACGCACATTGTTTTCGCGATTGGCGCTCACGGGTAAATCGACGGTGACGACCAAGGTGCGGCACTGCGTTTTTTCTACCCGCGCCAGAAGCGCGTCAATCATCCACATGTCAGCGGGAAGATAGGCCTGAAACCAGCGCTTGGAATCGTCCGCGAGCACGCGCTCCATCGGCGTGAGCGATGTGGCGGAAAGCACGAATGGAATCCCGTGTTCGCTCGCTGCGTTGGCAAGCGCGATATCACCACGAAAAGCAGACAAGGCCGCAATGCCCATCGGCGCGACCGCGAATGGCGCATCGTAGGTTTGCCCAAGCAGCTCAACCTGGGTGGAGCGATCCGACGTATCGCTTAGCACGCGTGGCACGAACGCATAGCGCGCAAACTCAGTGCGATTCATCGCGAGCGATTGCGCGGTCTCCGCCGCACCTGAAACGTAGCCAAAAAGTGGTCTTGGCAAACGCTTTTTCGCGTACCGTTCGAAGTCATCAAGTGACAGCACATTCTTTGACAGCCACCGCTCCGTGCGGGTGAGCTTGACGCCGTGTGCCGCGCTGGGTGCGAGATAGTCCTGGACGGTGGAAGGGCGTGGGCGCATGGTGCAATCGTAGCGATAATCGATGTTGTGAACGCTCCACTCGACCCTCCGCCGCTCGGCATCGTCATGCTCGACACCTCGTTCGAGCGACCGTTGGGGGATGCTGGCAATCCGGCGTCGTGGCCATTTCCGGTGAAGATTGAGCGGGTGCTGCGTGCCTATGCGAATGAGGTGGTGACGGGTCGGTTTAAGGACTATCAGGTCTTCGTCAAGACAATAAATTCTCTCAGGGCAAGCGGCTGTATTTGTGTGATCTCTACATGTGGTTTTCTTGCAAGGTTGCCCCAATCAATTGAGGGTTTGAGAGACGAAGGGGTAGTGCTTTCCACGCTTCTTCGATACCGTGCGCTAGGACAACGTCTCGGAGAGGATCGCCGCGTCGGCATCGTCACGATTGATCGGCGATCCATTGATGAGGAAATTCGCAACAACTGCGGCATTGAAGCCGATGCGATCGTCGTCTCGCCGTCGCGTGACGGGCATTTTTGTCGTGCGATTCTTGACGCGGCACACCCGTTAGACACCGCGCAGGCGGAACAAGAAATGGTGGCAACCGCGCTTGCCGCGCAGCGCGATTATCCGCAGATCGGGCATTGGCTGTTTGAGTGCGCGAACATGCCGCCATATCGCGCCGCTGTGGTGCGAGCAACCGGCCTGCCGGTTTACGATACGCTCCAACTCGGCATTGAAGTGCATGCGAACGCACTGAGTAAACGCTAAACAAGCCGCTCGCACGCGTCGCATCGGCGGGCGTGGGCGATCTGAAAGCCCAAGATTCTTCGATAGCGCCGGATGATCATCGTTTGCAGCAGTTTTTCCTCTACCGCGCAGCCTCGTCGATCAAGCTCCCACCTACAATTTCTGCGCAATGCAAGCTGAACTGATTGATCGTTTCTGCGATTACCTGTGGCTCACCGATGGGCTCTCGCCGGCAACGCTTGCGAGCTATCGGCAAGACCTGCAGCGCTTATCTGCGTGGTGCAGCGCGGCGGGCTTGAGCGCGACAACACTCACGAGCGCCGACGTCGAGCGTTATCTTGCAGCGCAATTCAATACTGGGGCCAAGGCAAGCTCTGCGGCACGCCGCCTGTCTTCGTTGAAACGATTTTTCAAGTGGCAAGTGGAAATGGGTGCGCGCTCGGATAATCCTTGCGCGATGGTCGACGCGCCGCGAAGCGCACGCTATCTCCCGAAAACACTCACCGAAGCGCAAGTTGAGGCGCTCCTCGCTGCGCCGGATGAAGCAACCGATCTCGGTCAGCGCGATAAGGCGATGCTCGAAACGCTCTATGCGAGCGGCTTGCGCGTGAGCGAGTTGGTGGGGCTCAAGCTCATCCAATTGAATCTTGAGCAGGGCTTGGTAAAGATCATCGGTAAAGGGTCGAAAGAGCGGCTCGTGCCGCTCGGTGATCTCGCCCGCGATGCGTTGCGAAGCTATCTGAGCGGCGCGCGCCAGCGCGTTGTGTCTCCGAGCGGAATCGCGCGTCGCAGCGACTATGTGTACCTGACCGCACGCGGGGAGCCGATGACGCGACAAGCTTTCTGGCATCTCATCAAGAAGCATGCTGGCAAAGCGGGCATTTCTCCAGATTCACTTTCGCCCCATACACTGCGCCACGCCTTTGCGACACATCTTTTGAACCATGGCGCTGATTTGCGTGTCGTTCAAATGCTCTTGGGCCATTCTGACATCACCACCACGCAAATCTATACCCACGTTGCTCGCGAACGGCTGAAAAGCATCGTGGCTCAGCATCACCCACGCGGCTAATCGGCGTCTTGACGGCATAGGTCATGGTGTCCCGGCTATCATTCGTCGGGGTCGAAAACAATCAAAACGACATGTCAGAACAGAAAGTCACGCTCGCCGACGTAAAGACGAGCTATAAGCGCTGGGCCGGAGTCTACGATCGAGTATTCGGCGCCGTCCTCCAAGACGGGCGCAACAAGCTGCTGCGCAAAGTCGCGAAGTTGCAGCCCAGAAGCATCATCGAGATTGGCGTCGGCACGGGGCTTTTGCTGCCGCACTATCCGCCAACCGCGCGCGTGGTCGGTGTTGACGTTTCGGAAGACATGCTCACGATTGCACGTCATCGAATCGCGAAGCACAATCTGACAAACACGCGAGTTGAGCTCTCGGACGGCGAATCGCTCCCATTTAAGGATGGAGAATTCGAATGCGTGGTACTCCCCTATGTCATCTCAGTAACACCTAATCCCAAAGCGTTATTGCATGAGGCCATGAGGCTTTGTTCGAGCGACGGTCATGTCATCATCGCGAACCACTTTAGCGGCTCAAAAACGTGGGCGCTGCTCGAAAAGGTCGCCGAACCCATCGCCGCAAAAATTGGCTTTCACTCGACCTTTTCGTACGAAGAACACATCGGGCAATCGCCATTGAAGGTAGTGGAAGTCGAACCGGCGAATTTGCTCGGGCTTTCCAAGGTGGTCGTGGGAAAACGGTAGCGTTTGTCGTCTTTTGCGCCCGTGTTCTGCTGCGCGCTTCCACGCCTGCGCTCCACAAACTGCCAAAGCCGAACCATTCGGTGACGAAAAACGTCATCGAGAAATCAGACAACGACGATTACAGCAATGAATCGGGTAAAGGCTTGAGCCCCTCGCCGCTTGAGCACGCGCACTAAGTCATTTGAAAACAAGCACTTAACCGAGATAAGACGATTCTCACCACACACTGGCACGGCGGCTGCTACAGATTTGCCATGCAGCGGTGTCGCTGATTTGTTGAAATCCCGTTCACCGGGGGAAAGATTTGAAAATGAAACGTACGATTCAAAAGGGTTTCACCCTCATCGAATTGATGATCGTGATCGCGATCATCGGTATTCTGGCTGCGATCGCTATCCCGATGTATCAGGACTACACGGTTCGCGCAAAGGTGACCGAAGGTATAGCTGCAGCAGCACCTTGTAAGCTCGGCGTTGCCGAGTTTTACGCTGCAAATAGCTCCTACCCTGGATCGCTTCAGAGCGCAGGCTGCACGACGGTCGTGACAACCTACGTTTCGGGCGTTAACGTCGGTACTGGCGGTGTCGTTACTGTTACGCTCCAGACGTTGGCATCTCTCGGCGGTGCGAGCGGCGGTCAAATCGTGTTGACGCCAGCTCCAGCGGTTAACGGCGCTGTTGATTGGTCTTGCGGCGGGGCTGGTGCTCTAGCTGGTGCGGGTTCGAAATTCGTGCCAACCAGCTGCCGCGGAACGAAGACCTAACGTATAGGGTGTTTCGGATCAAGCAAAAAGGGGCTTATTGCCCCTTTTTGTTTTTTGACAAATACACCACATCTCCTCGTAAAACTCAGCGCGGAATCCTGGCAGCGGCCACCGCGAGCGTATTCGGATTGAGACGTTCTGCGAACTTAGTTTTAAGCACTGTTAAGCGCCCATGGACCCATCCTGTGTGGCCACTCGACGACAGTTAACCACCTGCAGCAGAGCGGACATAAGTTTGGCACGATTGCTGCTTCTGTCAACCCGCGCGGCACAAGATCGCGTTTTTTATAATCTGTCGGACCGGAGTAATGTAATGAAATCTTTTCGCACCAAACACCAGGGCTTTACTCTCATCGAATTGATGATCGTGATCGCGATCATCGGCATATTGGCCGCAATCGCTATTCCGATGTATCAAGATTACACGGTTCGCGCGAAGGTGACCGAGGGTATCGCCGCAGCCGCACCCTGCAAGCTCGGTGTCGCAGAGTTTTATGCCGCCAATAGCTCATATCCAGGTTCCCTCCAGAGCGCTGGCTGTACGACAGTCGTTACAACGTACGTGTCGGGCGTCAACGTCGGTACAGGCGGTGTTGTTACTGTTACGCTTCAGACACTGGCGTCTCTGGGCGGCGCGAGCGGCGGTCAGATCGTGCTACGACCCGCTCCTGCGGTGAATGGCGCTGTTGATTGGTCTTGCGGAGGTGCCGGTGCTTTAGCCGGTGCGGGTTCGAAGTTTGTACCTACTAGCTGCCGCGGAACGAAGACTTAACGCTCACTACCCATGTTTCGGATAAAAGAGGGCCTCTGGCCCTCTTTTTCTTTTTCACCAGCCCGCCACTCAGCTCGCGCAACGATGGCCACAGCGATCACGTATGCAACGTCAGGTTGAACTGCTTAGTACGATCCTTTTTTTTTGCTGCGTCTCAGCAGGACTAGCCTTGCACGCGGGCCACTTCGGTCTAAGCTGGGATGCACTAAATCACCACGTATACCTCGGGCTCGTTGCCGAATCTCCGAGGTGGCACCTGGATGCAGCGGCGGCGGCTTCTCAGTCGTACCAATATCCTTACATCTACTGGCCGTTTTATCGCGTTACCGTCATGGGAATATCTGGCACTACAGCGTCAATTATCTGGTCGGTTTTCCAGACAATCTGCCTCGTTCCTCCACTCTGGTTCGTGACCGCTCAAATTGTCGGTGACGCCCAGAGCGAGTGGGAGTCGCGCTCGCTTCGATTTGCCGGTTGTTTGTTGGCATATTGCAGCATCCTCGTACTCGCTGCCATCGCTGGGAGCGCAAATGATCTCTTGGCCGCCGTACCGTTGCTCTGGGCGATCGCTTTGGCACTTGCTGGCGAACTTACGCCCAAGCGCGCGGTTCTGTGCGGCTCGCTGATTGGGCTCGCCGTCGCGCTGAAGTTCTCCAATGTGCTTTCTCTACCGCTCTTTCTGTTCGCAACGCTCCCAGCCTCGCGCGGCGGGGTTGTTCACTTGCTGCGTCTAGCGTTTGCGGGCGTTGCGTCGGTGATTGCCTTCGCGCTTGCGTACGCGCCGTGGGGTTATCAGCTGTGGACGCAGTTCGGCAATCCGCTGTACCCTCACCTCGACACATTTTTCCGGGGTTAGTTTTGGAGCGCTTCAGACCCGACGATTGGATTGAGCTGTGGCTGCGTCCGCTGCTGATGCTTGATCCAGGGAGGGGTGTTTACTTCGAATTTCCTGCACCGGACCTACGTTTGAGCGCATTACTGATGCTCATGGTAGTCGTGCTGGTTTCGAAGCGGTGGAGTGCGCTAACCCGTGCGGCAAAGTGGATGATCGTAGGCTTTCTCGTAACGCTATGGAGTTGGAGCTATATCAGTGGGAATGGGCGCTACTTTCTTCCCGGCTTAGTCCTTGTTGGCCCGCTCGCTATCGCGCTAGCGATAGCGATAAAGGTTACGACCGCGATGAGATGGGCGGTCGTTGGGTTTGTGCTAATCGGGCAATTTTCGGTCGTCACAGCGATGTACGTACCTAACCCGCTCACAAACCTGAAATGGACGACTGGCAATGTCGTCGGCCTTCCAGAGTCTTTTCTTCGAAACGAACCTGCGGTCTTCACGGTGATCGGCGGAAATTCCCACTCGGCGCTAGTGCCAAGCTTCCATCCCGAGTCAAGATGGATAGCTCTTCTAGGAAACTACACGCCGCCGGTAGGCAGCTCGGAACAAAAGCGTGTGCAAGAGGCGCTAGCCAGCTCCCTGAAAAAGTATGTGATTGCGGATGGTGCTCTCGAACCCCTGGAAAAGCGTGCTGAAGCACACCTACAGCTCCGGTCATGGCTAAACACACGACTTCGACCGCTTGGACTTGGACTGAGCGAAGAGCCCTGCCACTTCCTTGCGCGAGCCGAGCTGCAAACTTCACGGCAGCCGACCCCTATCAACTTGGAAACACCTGGACGTTGGATATGCCGATTCGAAACAGCGCGGTTGTCGATAGTCAACGAAAAGACGTACGAGGTACCGAAAGTTCACCGAGCCGCATTCGATACGATTGAAGCAATGTGTCCAAGGTTCTTCCCACCAGGAGGCGGGCAGGACCATCGCGGCGACGGCGTATCATTTCGCGTTTATCCAGGCAGCGACACGCAATTGCGGGCTCGAGACAACGGTGTCATTGTGTACCGCTACCAGCAGGCACTCAACCCGACGCTGATAGGTCCCGTCGAAAAAGTAGCAGCGGGCGATGCGACGATGAACTGCAAAAAACTTGATGGACGGTATCAGCTTCCGTGGAATCGATAGTGAAAAACCGATGCGAATCTGATCTAGATCTCACGATCTTAATGCCGTGCCTGAATGAGGCGCTGACCCTAGGGATTTGCATCTCGAAAGCAACGAGCTTTTTGAGGTCGTCTGGAGTTAGCGGCGAAGTGTTGATCGCTGACAACGGTTCCACGGATGGCTCACTGGCTATCGCTGTTGAGGCCGGCGCGCGCGTGATAAACGTCCGCAAACGTGGCTACGGCGCAGCCCTGATTGCAGGAATTGAAGCCGCGCAGGGTCGATTTGTCATCATGGGCGATTCCGACGACAGTTACGACTTCAGCAGATTAGAAGCTTTCGTTCGCGAGCTAAGATGCGGCTCGCAGCTAGTGATGGGAAATCGCTTCCTCGGTGGCATCGAGCCTGGTGCAATGCCGCTCCTTCATCGCTACTTGGGTAACCCGGTGCTCAGCTTCATTGGTAGGCTTTTTTTCAAATCGCCTGTTGCTGACTTTCATTGCGGCTTGAGAGGATTTGACCGGGACAGCATACTCGGTATCGGCTTACGCTGTGAGGGGATGGAGTTTGCAAGCGAAATGATCGTCAAGTCTTCGCTTCAAGGGCTCAAAATATCGGAGGTACCGACGACGCTCTCTAAGGACGGGCGTGGTCGCCCCCCACATTTGCGAACGTGGCGCGATGGCTGGCGCCACCTTCGGTTCCTTTTGCTATTTACCCCGCGATGGCTCTTCCTCTATCCAGGCGCGATTTTTTTTCTATTTGGATTGGCTCAGCTGATAGTATCGCTTGCAAACCCCTTGGGGCTCGGTCGCTGGCCCGTGGGCATACACACCCAGCTGTTCGCTGCGGCGGCGATTGTCATCGGCTACCAAACCGTTCTGTTTGCGGTTGGGCTTCTGATGGCTCGAGAAAGTACAAAGATTGCGCTTCTGCACCCACGCGAACGCCTCGCCTCGTCACTCTCGAAAGGCGTTGCACTACCCGTATTTGGTTCGCTATGCTCTGCTGTTGGGCTAGCGCTGTGTTTGAGCGTCGCTCTTGACTGGGGTGGCTCAGGCTTTGGAGCGCTCCGACCCGAGGAGGCCATGCGTCTCATCATTCCGGGTGTCGCGTTGCTCTTGGTAGGCACTCAGACGCTCGTCGCATCTCTATTCTTCGCGGCGTTGAGAAGCGCGTTCGAGTCATCGCGCATCGCCGCGTGAGACAAGCCCTTTGACCGACAAGAAATGGAAGACGTTCGAATCGGGATGAAGTTTTCGCCGCATAGTAAGGTTGCAGTGCTCATGTCGACCTACAACGGAGAGCGTTACGTCTCTGCGCAAATCGACTCAATCTTGCTGCAGCTCCCCACTAACGGCCGAGTGTATGTTCGTGATGACGGATCAACGGATCGTACCTGCGAGATTGTTGAGGCCTGCAGGGACCCACGCGTAAGCGTTTATCGCGGTCAAAATCTCGGATTCGCTAACTCGTTTCTTACACTTCTTAAACAAATCCCCGACGATGTAGAGATGGCAATGTTCTCGGATCAGGACGATGTCTGGCTTCCAGGCAAAATAAAACGCGCCTGGGACTTCTTGTCGCAGCACGCTCAGGGTCCAGCCATTTACGGAAGCGCGCAAACGTTAGTCGATGAAAATCTCAACGTTCTGGGAACAACTCCAAAGTGGCCGCGTGGGCCATCATTTGAGGGAGCCCTGACCGAAAACATCATCACCGGCTGCACGGCAGCGATCAATCGACCGGCTGTAATCCTTTTGCAGCGGGCCGGTGCGCCCGGGGGTGTACGCTTTCATGACTGGTGGCTCTATCTTGTGTTGAGCACATTCGGAACAGTGGTTTACGACAACCATTCAACGCTGCTATATCGACAGCACAACGGTAATGTGATTGGGCGCGGCGTTAGCTGGTTCGGTCGACAGACGCGAATGGCATCATTTCTAATGAAAAATGATTGGGTCAGTGCTCTCCTTGGTCAGGTCCACGCGCTAATACATGTTTACGGCGAATCTATGCCAAGCTCTACTCGAAGTTGGTTGTTCTTGCACTTTCACGTGCACGAAAGCGCGGTCGTCCCTAAGTGGCGATTCATCTTCGCTCCAAGACGGTACAGACAAATGGCCTCACACGAGCTCCCATTGCGGATTTTATTGACGCTCCACAAACTTAGACTTTGGCGTCCTCGTCGGCGCTCGCTTTAGCGCTGGATCAAACGCGTTAGCGATGAGATGCCATCCAACTCGATTAGCGCGATGTCTTTACTCGAAATGGCGGCGACTTGCCCTTAACGTACCACGATTGGTGACTTCAAATTAGTAGGCGCCGCAACTCTCGCCACATCAGAAATGCGCGATATCGAGCCCAAGCAACGCGCCCTGCCCACGCGCCGCTGTGGCGTGTCGCAACAACCACGACCTCCTCAAGATCGGGCTTGGAGCTTGCTCCACCTGGCAGGGCGTAAGTCCGAAAGCGTTTCACATGTTTTGCGTGGATACCCGCGTTGAAAAGACGTAAATTGAAATCCCAGTCACCAAAAATTCGCAGACCAGTATCAAACGGCGGACTAGGATGTATTCGCTTATGAATTAAGAGAGCCTGATGGTGTGCGGTGTTGTGGTGGCGCATGCTGCGATTCCATCGCGATACGAAAAGCGAATCGCCCATCAAACAGTCTCCCATAAGCACTGGTGCCTGAGTGCCGTCAGGATTTAGCGTATCTTCAGGTGCGGGCAGTGTCAGCACCTTGTCGCCAGCACCGAGATACATGACATATGAGTCATCAGCAGCTGCGGCCCAACCCTTGTTCATTGCATCGTAGATGCCATGGTCAGGTTCGCTGACGTAGTAAAAAAGTCGGTCGCGCGATGCATCCAACACGCTGAGCGTTTCATCGTTCGATCCGCCATCAATGACAATTACCCTCACTCGCTGATCGCTTAGCTCGAGCATTTCTCGCAGCGTCGTCTCGAGGGCGGCGCAAGCATCGCGGCACACGATGATGACCGAGATGGTCATGCTATTCATCGACCGTCCTTTCCATTCTCCAAAGGGGAGAGCATTTTGGTCACTGATGGGCTAGCGCGAGTTGGTAGGCAGCAGCTGTCTCCTTCGCACACTTATGCCAAGAGAATCTCTTGAGTCGTTGCAGGCCGGCGTGAACGAGTTGCCGCTGCCTGAGTCGATCGGAAACTACTGCCCTGATCGCATGCAGGATCGAGTCTGTATCGCTAGGATCAAAGTATTCAGCGGCTTCGCCTATGACTTCAGGCATGGAGCTCGTGTTGCTAGAGATAACAGGGCACTCACAGGTCATGGCTTCAAGCGGAGGAAGACCAAATCCTTCGTAGAGGGACGGATAGATGAGGGCAACTGCAGACCTGTAGCACGCCGAAAGCACCGCGTCGTCACCGCTCATGAAATGAAGACCATCCGACCGCAACCCGGCGTCGATGGCTGCAAGCCGCTCGGCGCGGTTAAGTGGGGGGCCGCCGAATGCGAGAACGTCGTGAGTTGAACGCAGATCGGGAGCGGCGCCGATTGCACGAAGCAGCCCATGAAAGTTCTTGTAACCCTGCCGCTGTCCAACGTAGAGAAGAAATGGGCGTCCTGTCGGAGTAGAGATTACAAGTCCAGCGGCTGGCAAAACATCGAACCCCAAGTGAACGACGCTTACCTTATCGGGCGTCACTTCGAACAGCTCGCAAAGGTCGTGTTTCGTAGACTGTGAAATTGCTATGAGGTGGTCTGCTCGACCAATCGCGCTTCGCTTTCTTTGCGTGGTTGCATCACGCGGGTGGAATGAGCTAGGCATGCGCTCGTGAATCATGTCGAACACTGTTGCAACCACCGCCCGCCGGCCGCGGTATGCCGGACGGTCTGTGTAATACGTTTCGTGTACGACATCGAAATGTTCGAAAGATGCAGGATGTGCCCTCAGCATTGCACGATTGACCGCCTGTAGCAGGGGAGCCGCTCTCGGCGGAAACCCAGGTAGTCGAACGCCCGAGTGCGGTGTGGCTGCTTGCCTGAGATATCCATTAATGTGCAGAGGAGCCGCGATCTTTGTCGAATGGCCGAGTGAATGAAGGTGCTCAGCCAGGCGAACAAAGTAACGTGAGATCCCACCGTATTGCTGAAGATCGAATATTTGGTGATCAAAAACGATTTTCATGGCGCGCTGTTCGTCACGCGTTCTCGTTCGACAAGCGACTGGAAAATATCGTTGTCGCTCGCCGAGAAGCAGCATAGATCGTAGTATTTCGTGCCACCACCAGCCTCGTTGCATTGAGTGACGCTAGTGACAAGGTCATGCGCCAACTCAGCAGAAAGCGTCGTGCCGATCAAATAATTGCCATAGTTGTCATAAACGACAACTTTTCGATAGCCGATATCGATAAGTCCTTCAACCGCGCCGATGGCAGCGTCGGCACTTGAACTGCCGATCGTCGGGTCGAACTCGAAGTACAGAACGGGCAGACTCCGGGACAAGATATCCAGCGCGCCGAGCAGAATCGCGAAGTCGAGACCATCGGTATCAATTTTGATTAACTTCACCTCCCCGACGTCGGCATTACTACCCATCACTTCGCTAACAGTCGTGGTTTGCGGACTACCTTGGTTTGGTACGAAAGCGCTGTTATGCAAGAGATGAGCTGTGCCCCTAGCGGTACTGACTGCAAAGCTATCTGCGTCTTTTTCCGACGGACGAATGAATTTCGGAATGACTCTATTCGTGCCTGAAAGCCGCAGAAGGTTGGCGCGCAGATACGGAAGGAACGCCGCGTTACCTTCCACGCACAAGATTGGCCCAGCCACGACTGTGCGAATGGCGGCTGCGGAATCGCCAACGTTGGCACCAATGTCAAGTGTGACTGAGTGTGGGTACTTCGCGTCGACAAGAGTGGCGACGATGGGTAGTTTTCTATCGTAATTGAGGAACGCCTCTTGGTGTTCGTCCAGCATGTGTCCTGGAGGCAATTCAATCTTGTAATTTCCAACTACATATGTTCTGCGCCGGCATCTTGCTGCGCGCCACCTGATGAAGGTGAAAAGGGACGAAATCGTCATTTGCGACGGCCTTCCTCTCGTGTCAACCCGAGCGCCCGCGTGATGTGCGAACGAAAGCTGAAACCGTAAAGTACTCCCAAAGTGATGACGAATAAGCTCGCGAATGCCGCCACCATCGCGCTAATTCCAAGTGATTGGACTACTAGAATTTTCAATGGAACTCCGACAACGACGATGACTGTTACGGCAATAACTTGGGGTTTAAGCGCGCCAACTCCGTTCATAAACATAGCGAAACAATTGGCGATCGCTGCTACTACTGTCCACGCGCCCAGTGCGTACACCAAATCTGAAGACGAGCTCAAAACACTCGCCGTCCAAAACTTTATTAAAGGTTCGCTGAACCATGCCAACGCGAAGACTGATGACGTACTGTACAAAAGTGTTATCAATCCGGCCGTTGCGAGTGTTTTGCGTATAAACATCCGGTCATTTCGTGCGTCAGCATCGGCATAAGCGGGCCATAGTGGCCCGTTCAAAATCAGCATCGGTTGGGTCACGATCAAATAAATGCGCTGCACAATTGCGTAGGTAGCAACCGCTGACGCACCGAGGTTACTCGACACAATTAGGCTGTCTATTCCCATTCCAAGCGAGGTGCCGACTTGCAACACGAAAAATAACACGCCGACGCGAATTAACTTCGGCTTCTCGATATTGACATCTTGGGACAATGTAGTGAAGCGAAATAGGCCCTTTCGCCAAAGTCGAATCCACAAAAAAAGTCCCGGAAACATTGATGTCCCCATGACGCACAAAACGAGCACCGGGATAGAGGCCTGGCGCTGCGAGGCCAGGTACAGCATCAATATCCCGCTCAAGGTGAATACGGTATTCGTTGCGAATACGACATAACCGCGCTGTAACCCGTGGTAAACACGCGACACGCCGTCGGTGAAAGTTGACACGGCAAATAGCACGGCGAACACCAGTGTCGCGCGGCGAACCTCATCAACGAGCTCAACCGACCCGCTCTTTATCAGCGCTTCCCACGGTAGCAGCCACGCGACTGTGGCTAAAAGAAGAAGAAGAGCTAGGGATAGTGCCGCCAGCAGACCCAGCCCCCCGCTAATCGCGAGTCGTAGTGTGTTGGAACTATTTTCGGAGGCCGCTTGCGCAACGCGGTTTGTCAAGCCATTGCCCACCCCAAGGTCAAGAAAACTCAACGCAGTTACCAAGCTGGTAATCGTCATCCAAGCGCCGAAACGCTCGACCCCGAGGTAGGGCAAAGTCCAGCTCACAGAGAGCACCATCACGAGCACATTTGTTGCACTGCTGACTATGTGCGCTACCATCGTCCAAGCTGCGCGGCGGAGCCGTTCAGCAGCGCGACCCTCTGGAGAGTCCGACGGGAACGGACGAAAGCGCAAGTAACGCGCGTGGTGTAGGCTGCTCATCTAGCACCACTTGCAAGTTTTGAGAGCTTTACAGACTCACGGTAACTAGGCGCATTTGGTGGAGCGGAGCGTCTCGTCGCAGCGAGAGCACCACCAGTCGTTTTGTCACCGATCTTCATGCGCCGAAGGCTGCTCGTAACCACGTCACATAGAGCACAAGCCGCACCCTGCGCGATCAGTACAACAGCTTTGTGCGTACAACCTAGCATCAATCTGTCGTTCGCAATAATCGCATTTGGAATAACCAAGGCGTCCTCCACGACACCCGTACCGTCAGAAAACAAAACGGCTGCCTTTGGCGTAATGCGATCCCGACAGACAACGTAATTTTCGATAAAGCTCTGCAAGAAAAAATGCCGTCGGGGCCGACGCTCGCGTAAGGTCGCGATACTAGAAATCGGCAATCACCAGTGCATTTGACGGGCTGTTTGGGAATCAAGCTCGCCGAATACGGGTGGTCTTTAGTCACGAGATGCCTTTGGTAACCTTAAGAGGCAATCCTGTCTAGGTACTCTTGGCGCCAACTTGGCTCGAGTCTAGCGCAGGAGAACTTTTGCTACCGGCTCATCCGCTTGGTACTTGCGGCTTGCAGCCATAAAATTTGGGTATCTGCATTTGAGCTGAGTGCTAAAGTGTCTCGCCTAAAAGTCGCTGGGGGCCACCTCCTATTATGTGTCGTCATCGCGCTCTTTCTGTTCGCATTTTTCTGGTTTCAACTCTATCCGGCTCCTCTCTTCCAAGCTTCAGGCGCGCTCAAAGTTTTTTTGGTGCTGCTCGCCATTGACGTCGTCCTCGGCCCTTTGATGACACTTATTGTTTGGAAGAGGGATTGGAAACAGTTGCGTAAAGACTTGGCAGTGATCGCGCTGTTACAGATCGCAGCGTTGGGCTACGGGGTGTATACGCTTTGGATCGCCCGCCCGGTTTATGTCGCCGCACTCGGTCCGCGCTTTGATGTAGTCCACGCAACGGACATTGACGCGTCTGAAATCAAGACGTCTGGCAAGCCACTGCCGCTCTTCGGGCCCAAATGGGTGGGTATCAAGCAGGCCACCGATCCGAAAGAGCGTGAACGCGTGATGTTTGCCTCGCTGGGTGGCGTGGATTACGGGCACTTTCCTCAGCACCATCAGCCGATTGAAAACATGCGCGAGGAGTTGCTGAAAAATGCGCGACCGATCGCGGAACTGAAGAAGTTTAATCCCGGGGCTGACGCTCAGATCGATCGCTGGGTTGCACGCAACGGCGCTACGCCCGACAGCGTGGTATTCCAAGGTCTTAAAGCACGCACCCAGGACATGGCCGTGATCATGGACGCAAAAACCGCTAAAGTTATCGGGATCGCACCGTTTAAGCCTTGGCCTTAGCGCGGTGTTTTAGGGCCTGCCTCGGGATGGGGGCACCACCGATGCGCGCACGTTACTTTTGGCGTTTAGCAATTTCTTGTACGAGGCTTCGCGCGAGGACTGATTTGTTGAGTTTCGCCAACCGCGATGCACCCGCCGCGCCGCGTTCGTCGATGATGGTGACTTGGTTGTCTTCGCTGCCGAACGTGCTCTGCGCGTGGTTGGCGATGAGCATGGGGATGCCCTTCCTTGCTCGCTTTTCTGCGCCGTACTGTTCAACGTTTTCGGATTCAGCGGCGAAGCCCACGCAATACGGGGGTGAGCCTGCTTTTTTCGGGTCTAACGACTTGCGTGAATGCTTAGCGATTTTTGCCAGAATATCGGCGGTTGGTTCCAGGTGAATTGAGAGGTTCGCATCTGTTTTTTTGATTTTTTGCTCGGCGCTTGATGCGGGGCGGTAGTCGGCGACGGCAGCGACCGCGATAAAAATGTCCGCTTCGTCGACGTTTGCCTCAACAGCTGCGAGCATTTGCGCCGCGCTCGTGACATTGATGCGAATAATCGATCCGGGCGCCAGCCAAAACGGCGTTGCGAGCGCGGTGGGGCCGCTTACGAGTGTGACCTGCGCCCCGGCCTCCATGCACGCTTGCGCGAGCGCGTAGCCCATCTTGCCGCTGGAGTGATTGGTAATCACGCGCACCGGGTCAATCGCTTCTTGCGTTGGCCCGGCGGTAATCAGAACGCGTTTGCCGATTAGCGATTTCGGTTGCGCCCAGGCATCGAGCGCCGCTGCGATTTGCGCGGGTTCCAACATTCGTCCGTCGCCTACTTCGCCGCACGCTTGTTCGCCGTTGCCAGGGCCGAAAACTTCGATGCCGTCGGCGCGAAGTTGTGCGATGTTTCGTTGAGTCGCGGGGTTCTCCCACATTTGCAAATTCATTGCCGGCGCAACGAGGAGCGGGATCGTGCGCGCGAGTACGGTCGTTGTGAGCAAATCATCGCTTCTGCCGTGGACGAGACGCGCAAGAAAATTAGCAGACGCGGGCGCGATAAGCATCACATCTGCGTTACGCGTGAGATCGATGTGCGCCATACCGTTTTCCGGACGTCGATCCCACAGATCGGTGTAGACCGGTTTGCCAGAGAGCGCCTGGAAGGTGGCTGTTCCGACAAATTGCGTGGCCGACTCGGTCATCACGACGGTGACTTCTTTGCCCGCCTTCACAAACAGGCGAACCAATTCCGCCGACTTGTAGGCGGCGATTCCGCCGGTCACGCCGAGAAGAATTCGCTGGGTAGGTTTCGCTGCTTCACTCATGGATAGAAAGTGTAGTCGGCAGGCGGCAACCGCAGGGAAATCGGCGCGACGGTGTGGGCGTCATTCAAAACGCTCACGCTCGGGGACGCATTGGCGGGCGGCGCGCCGCGCGACCGCGGCGCAGCGCTAACGCAGATAGACTATTCCTTGCTAACTCGTTTTCTATTGGGGCTAGCGTTCATTTTTACTTGACGTTGCTTCTTCAAAAAGAGATCGCTTTACCCAATTGAATCAGACTTCGCACGCTAAAGCTGTTACAGGTGTTCCCCGACCTTCACGACCTTGAGCGCGTTGGTGCCGCCGCTCTTGCCCATCGGTTCGCCACACGTGATCACCACGGCATCACCGTCGTTGACGACCCCGACAGAGCGCAACGCGTTTTCTGCGGCGAGCATCGCAGAATCACGATCTGCGTCGAACGGAACCAGAATCGGGCGAACGCCACGATAGAGCGCTGCGCGACGCGCAGCGGCCACCTCGGGCGTGAGCGCATAAATCGGCACGCCGCTGTCGTGGCGGCTCATCCAAAGCGCCGTTGAGCCCGACTGCGAGAGCGCCGCGATGGCTTTCGCATTGAGATGAAACGCGGTGAAGAGTGCGGCCATCGCAATGGCCTGGTCAACACGCACGAATTGTTGATTGATGAAATCGCGATCCAATTCATAGACTTGGCTGCGCTCGGCGGCAGAGACGATGGCAGACATCGTCTTCACGGTTTCAATCGGATACTTGCCGGTGGCCGATTCGGCGGAAAGCATGACGGCATCGGTCCCGTCGAGCACCGCGTTCGCCACGTCGCTCACTTCCGCGCGCGTTGGCACCGGCGCGGTGATCATGCTTTCCATCATCTGAGTTGCGGTGATCACGAGCTTGTTTTTGTCGCGAGCACGTTTAATCATGCGCTTTTGTAGAGCCGGCACCGCAGCATTGCCCACCTCCACGGCAAGATCACCGCGCGCGACCATAATGCCATCGCTCGCATCGATGATTTCATCAAGCGTGTCGGGGATGATGGCTTCGGCGCGTTCGATCTTCGCGATCAATCGTGCTTTTCCACCCGCCGCTGCAAGCACAGTGCGCGCTGTTTGCATGTCTGCCGCGTTCTTTGGGAACGATACGGCGAGGTAATCACAGTCAATCTCAACTGCCGTTTTAATGTCTGCTAAATCCTTCGCGGTGAGCGCTGGCGCGGTTAGGCCGCCGCCCATTTTGTTAATGCCCTTGTTGTTCGACAACTCACCGCCCAACTCGACGAGCGTGTGAATTTTCGAGCCGTCAACTCGTACGACTTTCAACTGAATCATGCCGTCGTTTAAGAGCAACGTATCGCCCGCGCGCACATCGCGCGGCAGCTCTTTGTAATCAAGACTCGCCGACTGTGCATTCGAAATCGGTGCTTTGTTGTCCAGTGCGGCGTCGAGTACGAATGCGGCACCCGGCTCGAGCATGGCTTTTCCACCGTCAAACTTCCCGACGCGAATCTTCGGTCCCTGCAAATCGCCCATGATGGCGACCTCTCGGCCGACCCGTGTAGCCGCTTCACGCACTCGCGCCGCGCGTGCCGCATGATCTTCAGGCGCACCATGAGAAAAGTTCAAACGAAACACGTCAGCGCCCGCTTCGATCAACGCAACGATGATGTTGACGGAATCGCTCGCTGGGCCGAGCGTTGCAACAATTTTGGTGGCTTTCATAGATCACTTCTGCAAAATCTGTAGCGCAGTGTAGCCAGCGTAGTGCGTCGTAGCCATCGCGTGTCGATGACGGTATTACTATTTCGAAACAATTAACTTGCACACAATTTAATTGCACGCTATAGTTTGAACATGGCAGCGAAAAAAGCAATCGAGACCGACGCGCGACTCTTACTGGATCACCAGCTGTGTTTCGCGCTCTATTCGGCATCGCTCGCGATGACCAAGCTCTACAAACCGTTGCTTGATCCGCTTGGGCTCACCTACCCGCAGTATTTGGTGCTGCTAGTTTTATGGGAACAAGCGCCGATGAACGTATCAGCGATTGGCGAGCGGCTCACACTCGATTCCGGCACGCTCACCCCCCTCCTCAAACGGCTCGAAGCGCTTGGTTATGTGAGCCGCGTGCGCGATGCCGCAGACGAGCGCCGCGTGTTCGTGCAGCTCACCGCCGAAGGCCGGAAGCTAAAAGCCCGCGCTGCCGAGATACCGCCCTGCTTGCTTGCTGTGTCTCATTGCAGCGAATCCGAACTCACCTCGTTAACTGTTCAGGTGCGCGCACTGCGCGACAAACTTCTCGGTTAACGCCAATATTTTCTCCCTCCCCTCGAAAAGGAAATCACATGACCACACTCAGTAAAGTTCTCTACACGGCCAAAGCCCACACCACAGGCGGACGCGATGGTCGCTCGGTCACCGACGACGGTTTGCTCGATGTAACACTGTCTCCACCCAAAGCGATGGGCGGTGCGGGCACGGCTACGAACCCCGAGCAGCTTTTTGCAGCGGGCTACTCGGCTTGCTTTATGGGCGCGCTCAAACATGTTGCAGGCATGAAAAAGGTAGCGGTACCCGCTGACACGTCAATCGACGCGGAAGTGGATATCGGGCCGATCCCGGCAGGCTTTGGCATCGCCGCACGATTGAATGTGTCGCTGCCGGGATTAGATCGCGCAGTGGCGCAGGATCTCGTCGACACCGCGCACCAAGTGTGTCCGTATTCGAATGCCACGCGCGGCAACATTGATGTGAGCATTACGCTGGCGTAATGGTTCGGCGCGCTGGCGTAATGGTCGGGCGCGCTGGCGTAATGGTCAGGCGCGCTCGCGTAATGGTTCGGCGCAGTTAGCTGAGGCGCCTACGCAACCAGCGAACAAAGCGAAGCCCTGAAAGGCGTGCGTCGAAAGTCGCGCGCCTTTTTATTTTTTCGATTCGCCTTCGCTGCAATCACCTGTACGAACGGCAGTGATGAACTCTTTGCGGTGTTGCTTCTCGCCAAGCTTGCTACCTTTGTTTTCGACTTCTGCCGAATACTCGGATGGGCTCACGATAGTGATGGTGGTTTTATTCGTGCCTGAGACGATGCCGAGCTTGCACGCGGCGTCGATGGCGAACTTATTGTCAGCCAGCTTAGTCACGTCGGTCTTGCAAAGATAGCTTGCCGTGCGGAGCGTTTTGAGGATTTCTTTTTTCGGGCTCGCGCAATACTCGCTGTGACGCGTTTCGCGCACCACGGGATTCTCTTCAAGCTTTTCAATTTTTCGTTCGACCTTCCAAAGCCCATGCTGCAGCTGATCCAGCGGAAGTTGGTCAAGTGCGTGGGAGGGAGCAATCAATACAAAAGAGAGCGGCGCGAGGAGTTTGAATGCGGTGTTCATGAGCGATTAACGCACACAGCCATGGCGTGTTGACGGGCGATCGCTTTGTGAAATTTTGGCTAAAACAACTCAACGAAAAGCTTTATTTCGTTGGGACTAACGCCAATTTTTATATGTTTATGATTACTAATAAATTCTCAAGCAGGCCCTCGTCTAAACTGGGGCTCACTGTAGGGGCCAACGTTGCAGTCTGAAAGGGCGGATCACTGCCCGGCGCGCACCAAGCGCACAGACAACGCGTTGCCTCGGTCGTAGTCGCTACCGCTTCCGTCGGAAAAATCGACTGTCCACGCTGAGCTCGTCGCAAGGTTGATGGGCGATGCCGACCAGATTTTTAAGTTCGTCGTTCCGGGGAAAACTAGCTCGTTGATCGCGGGACTAAAGCGGCAGTGCTCCACCAAACTCAGTAGTTCCTTGATGTTCGGTACTCGCCAATCCGTATGGCCTTTGAACGCTGCGCTGTTCGCAGTCGCCGCCGCCGCGAGCGCTGCATCCCAGGTAAACGTTTGTGCCGAGCCGGTGGCGCAGCCGCCGCCCGAGAGCCCGAGTACGCAGCGATCCCACACCAGACCCGTTCGGGTATCGGTCACCGTGTTGTTCGCAGCGTTAAATGTGTAAACGGCACTGGGGTTAGAGGGCTGCATCCGGCTCACACAGGTTTGCGCACGGCTTGGCATCGCCGCGAGCAAAACTAAGCCGCAGAGCATCATGAATCGCCAAGTGTTGAATTGCGCGCTCATCGAAATCTCACCCCATACATTCGATCACTCCGTTGGATTACAAATCCCGCCACGCGCCGCCCAGAGCAACGAGTTGTAGACGCCGCAACGATTCAGCTACAGCCCGCCGCGCACAAGGCGAACGGCGTTGGCAACGCTGCGCGCATTCGCGACAACGTCGCCAAAGAACAAGGCGATTTCCCACGCATCGCTCGAACCAAACGCGTAAGGCGAGCCAGACCACATCGATCCGCTCGGCGTATTGGGAAAGAAAGCGGCGTCGATCATCGGCGGCGCGCCGCCAAAATCGACAAGCCCCGCAAGCTCATTGATATGCGGCATGCGCCAATCGTTGCGCCCACACAGGCCAACCGCGTTCACTGCTTGTACATATTTTTCGGTGTCACAGTTGATTGAATCGTGGCAGGTGCCGCCATTCGCACTACCGCTCCCGCTCGCGTTGTTGGTCCCATCGCTCGTAAACCAGCTGTAGGTGTGTGCGCTGCTGCGCAGACCGCTGCTGGTCTTTACTTCCCACATAAGTCCGGTGGTGTTGTCGTAGGTGCACGCCCAATCATTCACGCCACTACCCAGCGTCGCAGTAGCAGGAAGTCTGCCCCCGCTATTGCTGATCTTTGTGAAATGAAATCCGGCTTTGCCGTTCGCGGCGCTGTTAGTCACGGCGTTGGCATCGCGACCTTTGCTGCAATCTTGCTGCGCAATGTTTGCGCCCGTGCATGCCGCGTTGTTACCCGCCGTCGCGTTGCCGCCGAACGTGATCCCAGTGTCGTTCAGTCGCCCTGTTCCATCGCCGACCCAACCCGGCTGGCGGCAAGGTGTCGCGATAAAGCTTTCAATCGCGGCCGCAGTCGTGCGCAACGCCCCCGCGCCCAGCGCATTTGCAATAAGGGGTGCACCGCGAATGCCAATCGCGTAGCGAGTCAAGATCACATGGTCGGTGGTGGCGAGTATCTCGCCGTCACCGTCAACATCAAGGCTACACCCTGCGAATGACGCAGCACTCAGCGAAAAACACGCTAAGGCAGCTGCAGCGATTCTTGGCATCACTGCGCAAAAAATCAAAGCGTGACCGCGCATCACTATTGCTACCCTCTCAAATATTTAACCTGCAACGAACTCGATGGATCTTGCGGTTCGCCTCAAGCATCCGTCACCGCGCCCCTACTCGCGCTCGATGCGAGTTGGGCGAATTTGTACATCACGCCTTTTGTGTACTTCATCGGGGGTGCCGTCCACTTGGCTCGGCGCGCGGCAATCGTTGCTTCGTCCACATTGAGTTGAATGAGTAGCTGTTTCGCGTCAACCGTAATCGAATCACCATTTTCTACCAGCGCGATCAAGCCGCCCACCTGCGCCTCAGGTGCGATGTGGCCGACCACCATGCCCCACGTGCCGCCACTGAATCGTCCGTCAGTAATCAGCGCCACCGTCTCGCCCATGCCTTTGCCAATGATTGCGGAGGTGGGAGAAAGCATTTCGCGCATGCCAGGCCCGCCTTTTGGTCCCTCGTAGCGCAACACCAAAACGTCGCCATGATTGATCTTGTCAGCCATGATCGCTTCCATGCATTCAGGTTCTGAATTGAACACTTTTGCAGGGCCGGTGAGCACCGGATTTTTCAGACCCGTGATCTTTGCCACGCAACCCTCAGGCGCGAGATTGCCTTTGAGAATTGCGAGATGCCCTTGCTCGTACATCGGATTGTCAGGCTGACGAATCACGTCTTGCGTCTTCGCGGGAAGATCGGGCACATTCGCCAGTTCTTCCGCCATCGTTTTGCCGGTGATCGTCATGCAATCACCGTGCAACAAGCCCTTGTTCAGAAGCATTTTCATGACTTGCGGCACACCGCCCACGGCGTGCAAATCCGTCATCACGTATTTACCGCTCGGTTTCAAATCGCAAAGCACGGGCACTTTCTTCCTCATGCGCTCGAAATCATCGATGGACCATTCGATGTTTGCTGCGTGCGCGATGGCTAGGAAGTGAAGTACGGCGTTCGTTGAGCCGCCAGTTGCCATGATCACGGCCACTGCGTTTTCGATAGACTTTTTGGTGATGATGTCGAGCGGTTTCAAATCTTTCTTGATCGCTTCGATCAACACGCGGCCCGATTCGGCAACGCTGTCTGCTTTCTCTTTGTCAGGGTTCGCCATTGACGATGAGCCGAGCAAGCTCATGCCAAGCGCCTCAAACGATGACGACATCGTATTCGCCGTATACATACCGCCACAAGCGCCGTGTGAAGGACAGGCGTTTTTCTCAATGCCGTCAAAATCTTCTTGCGAGATATTGCCCGCCGCCATCTTGCCGACCGCTTCAAACGGAGACACGATGGTGAGCGCTTGGCCTTTCCAGTTGCCGGGCTTGATGGTGCCGCCGTAGCAGTAGATCGAAGGAATGTTCATGCGGCACATCGCGATCATGCCGCCGGGCATATTCTTGTCGCACGCGCCGATCACCAACACACCGTCCATCATCTGTGATTGCGTAGCCGTTTCAATCGCATCCGCAATCACTTCGCGCGACACGAGCGAATACTTCATGCCTTCGGTACCCATGCTGATGCCATCGGTCACCGTAATCACGCCGAACATTTGTGGCATGCCGCCCGCCGCTTTGATCGCTGCTTCCGCCGCGTTCGCGAGCGGCTGAATCCCCGCGTTACACGGGTTCATGGTGGAATGGCCGTTGGCGATGCCGACGATCGGTTTTTCAAAATCATCGTCGCCGAAACCTACGGCGCGAAGCATGGAACGATTCGGTGAACGGGCGATACCGGCGGTGATGGTCTTAGAGCGTTTGTTGAAAGGCATAGTGAAAAAGGCGAAGAGCGAATAACAAATGGCGCGGGTGGGTGCGACGACCATGATGCCATGGATCGGCGCGACTCAGCTGGTGCAAACCAGCGACAATTACGCATTCTCTCATTCGCGGCTGCGCGGTGTTCGGTCGATTTCGAATGCTGCGCGACGCTCCACCCGTCATTGGCGGTGACACATCATGTTGACCCATCCACAGTTTGATCCGATTGCGTTTTCGCTTGGCCCGCTACACGTCCGTTGGTACGGTTTGACCTATCTCGTCGCCTTCGTTTTGTTTCTGGTCCTCGGCCGAATCCGCGCGCGGCAAAACGTTTTGCGTGGGTGGAAACCGGCTGATCTCGACGATCTCCTGCTCTACGGCATCTTGGGCGTCGTGCTCGGCGGCCGCCTAGGCTATTGCCTTTTCTACAAGCCGCTTCACTACCTTTCAAATCCGCTCGAAATTTTCGCCGTGTGGCAAGGTGGGATGAGTTTTCACGGCGGGATGTTGGGCGTGATTTTTGCGATGTGGCTTTACTCGCGGCGGACGGAACGCAATTTTTTGGGCGTGATGGATTTCATTGCCCCCCTGGTCCCACTCGGTCTCGCCTCCGGGCGCATGGGCAACTTCATTAACGCGGAATTGCCGGGGCGCGTGACCGATGCTTCGACACCCTTCGCGATGGTGTTCCCGCAAATCGACAATCTTCCACGCCACCCGTCGCAGCTTTATCAATTCGCGCTTGAAGGCGTGTTGCTGTTCGTTCTGCTTTGGATTTACGCGAGCAAACCCCGTGCGCTCGGTCGTGTTTCTGGCGCGTTTTTGGTCGGCTACGGCATCTTCCGTTTCATCGCCGAATTCTTCCGCGAACCCGATTCATTCTTGGGCTTTCTCGCGCTCGGCATGACGATGGGGCAGTGGCTTTGTGTACCGATGCTGGCGGTGGGCGGGTGGCTCCTCGCTCGAAGACGAACACGAGACTAAATAACTCAGTACCGCTAGCCTTCTTTTAATTGGGACTAGATTATGAAAAAGATATTTAGTAAGAAATATTTTTTTGCGGTCTTAGTCCTTACTTAAATTGGGCTTGCGCTATTTAGTTATAGAGGTGAGCAACTAACCACGAAAGAGGTGCCCGGCACCGCTACGCCCAAGAACGCTCCCGCGTCCAGCAATCCCTCGACACCCAGTTCCATCGCGGCGCCGCGAGGCGATGTCAGTCTGATCGCGAACCTAGATCCGTTTGCTTCGCTCGCCCTCAACACCAAGTTTCCACTGCGTGGGCCGAGCGACGGCACGGTCGCTAAGCTCCGAACGATTCAAACGATGACTCGGGCGTGTTCACACTATTTTGCCGAGTGCGGCGGTTCAGGTTTCGATGCACGGTTAGGCGCGAAGGCCGCCGTGGTGCGGGCACCACAAGGACTTCGCAACAACACCGGGCGCGAAACCTGAACACGCCCCGGAGGGTTACGAAAATGCGGCGCGTCTGCTTTGTCGCGTTGCTTGATCGGGGAGGCGCCCCGTTCTTCGCAACGCTTCGCGCATCCATCGCCGCATTTTCGTAACGCATCTCGCCAAAATAGTGTGAACACGCCCTAGTGTCGCGGACGCAGGATTAGTCGCGGCGATGAGTGATGACCCGGTCATCTGGCTCAATTCGCTCTTCATTGCACTCCCCTGCTCGACAGAGCCAGTCCTTATTCGGATGAAGGGCGCACGCGGCCTACTCGATTGGGTGTCGGTTGACAGAAAGACTGGAAAGCCTGTCGCCTATTCAGAACAACACCTCGCATTTACCGAGCTACGCGGACGCTTGGGGCCTTCACGAATCGTATTCCCCGAGAGCGTCGCAGCGAAAGAGCGCGCTCGGCAAACCAGTGCGCCGTCGTCTAACAGCGAGTCGGCCCCTTTTAGCCGCGACGTAAGTGCCGAGTCGATCGAATCTTGGTTAGAAATGCGCGCGCCACAGACCGCAGCAGAATCTGAAGCGTTTGAGTCCATGCGTGAATCGCTGGCTACGCGCTGCGACGGCGCACTAGGCATGAGCGATAAGTTTGGGCAAGCGTACCGTGCGCAGCGTGATCGTTTTGCGGCTGAGGGCGCATTGGGCGCGCTGCTTTTCAACACGAGTGCGGGCTGGACGAGCGGGAGCTCATTGAGGTTTCTGTCCGAGCGGGACTATGCGTTGGTCGTTCAAGCCTTCGCTGAGCAAGCACCTGACGCGTTAGCGACCATGTTGCGCCGCCATCGACTATTGAGCGACTTGGACGTTTCCGGAATTCCGCCGGAGCACCAGTTCGCGCAACTCGTGCTTGGGCTCGAAGTCGGACATCTCGCAGCGTGCGTTATGAGCGTCGCCGATTGCAGCCCAAGTGGAGACATATTCCAGAACGCATGTTTACTCTACGGCGGCTGTAGCCAACCGGACGTCGCCGCGCTTTGGCGCTATGTACTCGCAAGGGATGGGCTTCCTGCAGACGCGATGGATCGCGTCGTCGCGGATATAGTGTCAAAGATTCGCACTCGCAATCTCGAAGCGCTTGGTATCCGCCGGAAGCCTTGAACGCGATCGGTGGAACTTATCCCTTGATGCGCGGGAATAGAGGGGACTACCGCTCAGCGCGCAAGTAGTTCAGAGCATTACGCGACGTTTGCTTGGTGATTGCGTTGCGAAAACTGTAGCCCACGCAATTCGCGGTTGTTATTTGTCGCTTCGTCGCAGACCACTCGCATGGCGTGCTCATATCCGAGATAGTTCGGTCGTTGTCACTGCTTTTGTTTTCTGAGGAGACTTTTTATGTCGATCCACGCTCTGCGCCGTGCGCTTTGCCTACCGGTTTCTGTGGTTGCTGCACTCGTTGTGACCTGGGGCTCATTCACGCCTGCTTATGCGCAAACAACGGCGACCGACGCAACACCAAAAAAGATCGCGTTGATTTCGATGGTGGGTGACGAATTCACGGTCGTCACACAAAAGGAGTCGACAGGTACCAATATGCTGGATAACTTCTCCCGGCAGATCGTGCGTGTGCCAGGGCAGGGACTCAACCTTTCTGTGCTGCGTGGACTTGACCAGGCGGTTGGTCGTGAGTACCCAGACGCTGAGCGGATTCTCTTGACGATCCCTCATTCCGAAGACGCAAGTAGCAGCGTGAACGGAAAGGCGCGCGAGCAAGCAGCCGTCGACAAGGCGATTAACTCGATTTTGAGAATGCCGCAGCGACAGGAGTGGGATCGCATCGTGCTTGTGACGCCGCGCTATTTGTACAGCCAGCGTCAAGGCATGGCGAGCAAACTGTCGGGGCTTGGCATCTACGTGCAGCCGATTCAATCCGCGAAGATGCAAGGCGAAAATGGCGACAACATTTTGGGCGATTTCGGCTTGCAATTTGAAGATGAAGTTGAAACGCTAAAACGCGGCGAAACGAAGCGCTCCGAAACATTTGTCGCCCCGTTCTTCTACGCTGTGGTCACGACACTCGACGCGAAAACGCTCAACGTAATCAAGCGAGAGGAGCGCTACGATTTTCGAAAGATTATTGATCCCACTTCGACCGCAGTGCGAATCCAGAACGCCATCCCGGTCGAACAACTCGCCACACTGGTCGACAAGTTCATCGAAACCGCCGCGATTCGGTCTGTGACCGACAAAAAAGGCACGGTTGAGATCGGCCCGGTTCGTTCGACGCTGCTTCCTGCTGAAAAGAAGTAACTCACCCGCTTCCCCCGACCTTCTGCGTTCCTCTCAGAAGGATTTGCCCGCCGTGTGCGGGCTTTTTTACGGGCGCAGTGGAGCCAGTCGCACGAGCGTGCGCACGATTTTTCCACGCTAAATCAACGCAGCGCGCGCTGAGCTTCGCGAACCTACCGCAAGTAGAAGCGAAGTTCGATCAGGCTGATTGAGAAACGGCCTAATCAACGCGGCGATATTCGCCATCCACCACTGCGGTATCGCGTGTATCGGCAGAACGACGCGAATCGCTTACGTCTGAAAACGCGCTCTGGCCCGATGTTTCGCGGGCGAGCGAGCGATTGGGGATCAAAATCAAGAACAGTGCGAACACATCGCTCACGAATCCGGGCGACAAGAAAAGGAGCGCCGCGAGCATGCGACGGCCGCTATCGAACACCATGGAATTGAGGGCCATGCTTTGCACCGCCCCGACAAAACGCGACCGAAACTGACGGGTTTCGCGTTTCATTATCATCACGCCGAAGATGACACCCGGCACAAACAACGCGATTCCGGGAACGCCCAGCGATTCGGCCAATCGAAGCGTGGCGTAAACATCGAGGATCGGTAGTCCGACGAGTATGAATAAAAAAATCAGTGGCACGATGAATTTCCTTCGAGGCCGCATCCCTAGTTTCGGCAAGTTTGCAGGTTTTATGCCTGTCTACGTTAATCGAAGTATGACAGCGTTCGCGCGGAAAAGTGCGCAACGGGAACCCTCACCCGCCGAATTCAGCGGTGAGCGCACATTGCGCGCAACGCGTTACGGGTCAGCCTTCCTCGCCAGCGCCGTGGTCGCGTTCGGCGTTCATGCACAGCTGGCAACGCCGCCCGCCCCGCAGGCGGGCAGGCCCGCGCTCGCCCCACCCGCACCTCTCGCGGTGGATGTGGCCTTTCCGATGACCGCAGCGCTCGAGAAAAACCAGACCGGAACGATCACGCTCAAAATTGATGTGCAACCCGGTCACTACGTGTATCTCGACCGTTTCGAATTCCAACGCGATGGCGAAGCGGTCTACGGGCTCGATAAGAAGAAGCAGAACGGTACAAAACCGGTGCAAAAAAAGGACCCACAATTTGGCGATGTCTGGGTTTATGACGCGCCGGTTTCGATCCAGGTGGGGCAAACCAAGGCGAAAAACACGAATTTGGTTGTGATGTATCAAGGCTGCTCGGAGCTCGCGGGGGTTTGCTACCCGCCGACGAAGCGCACCTTCGCAATTAAAGAAGCGGGTGTTGAAGTGGCCGCGGCTGAAGTCGTTCGGCCAGGGCTCGGCGCGCAGTTCAAGAAGCAGGTGAGTCAATGAACCCGACCGAGCAGGGGGCCTCAAACGTTTCGCGTCGACGCGCGCTCGCGCTGGCTGCTGCGGGGCTTGGCGCCTGCGCGACTGGGGCGCTAGGCGGCTATTGGTGGCTAAATCGCGATGAGCGCAAATCAGCGGCTAGCGCTGGTGAATTGGGAAAGCTCCTTAATGCGTCGTTTAACTCACTTGAAGATAAGCCGACGCCCATTTCCACGTGGCGGGGCAAGACCTTGCTGGTGAATTTCTGGGCGACCTGGTGCGCGCCTTGTCGCGAAGAAATGCCGGATTTCGTGAAGGCGCAAACCGCGTACGCCGCGAAAGGTCTGCAGATTATTGGCCTCGCCGTTGACCGAAAAGCGCCGGTTGAACGCTTCGCACGTGAACTCGCAATCAATTACCCCATTTTGATGGCGGATCCGGCATGGCTCGACGAGCTCAAAACGATGGGCAATCCGCAAGGCGTCCTTCCATTTTCTGTCGTCTTCGGACCTTCGTCTGAGGTGATGCTGGTGCGGGTTGGAAAGATCAAATACAGCGAAATTTCGACGATCATGAGTTAAGTTTCGCGATCTTCGTGAAACGACGCGGCGAGACATCTGCCATTGCGCTTCCCATACGTCGCCCCTATCCTGCAGCTTACGCGGAAATGCGTGAGCTTCGATTGAAATTTAGCTAAAGCCCGATCGCCCCAATTCGATGAGAGCGTCGTCGTAAATTATCTTTACATCAATGTAGATCTGATTTCGTCTTTAGCCCCAATCAAATGGGTTTTTCGTCAAAAGAGTTTATCGAGATCGAACGGCAATTTGAAACGGTCGTTCGTCAAAAAAAGTACAGAGAATTCCTGTCGCCGACTAGCAACATTTTGCGATTTCGTGCAAACTAGTGTCCATCTCAACTCTAACTGCTGTCATCTTTAGGGCTGACCGCAACGCACCGCGTGACAAACTGTTCGTTTCTTCGAACCTTTGAACCCGCTTTTGTGCCTCATTCCTCCGTGGGCCCGCGTCTCATGTCAGACGCGCTTCGCCAAACCCTACCTGCTCTGCGTTAGTCGCAGACGTCGACCGCTTCCAGTCACGTTCGCAGGACAATTCACACACAAGGATCATTCGCATGGATTTGCGAAAACTTAAAACATTGATTGAGCTCGTTCAAGAATCTGGCATCGCCGAACTTGAGGTCACCGAGGGCGAAGAGCGCGTACGCATCACGCGAACCGTGAACGCGCCGCAGACGATGCACTACGCCATGCCAAGTCCGATGCCTTACCCGGCACCGATGACGGCGCCCGTGGCTGCCGCGCCTGCGGGTTCCGCTGCGCCTGTAGAAGCAACCGCCGTGCAAGCCGCCCCAGAAAATCAGGGCCACCCGGTGAAATCGCCGATGGTCGGCACGTTCTATCGTTCAGCCACACCCGGCGCAAAACCGTTTATTGAGATCGGAAGCAAAGTGTCGGTGGGTGACACGCTTTGCATCATCGAAGCGATGAAACTCATGAATGAGATCGAAGCGGATCGCGCCGGAACCGTAAAAGCCGTGCTCGCTGAAAACGGGCAAGCCGTTGAGTACGGTCAGCCCCTCGTGTTGATCGAGTAAGCGCATGGTTTTGTCACTCTCGCGCACGCCCGCGCCTGTACTGTTTGAAAAGGTTTTGATCGCCAATCGCGGCGAAATCGCGCTTCGTATTCAGCGCGCCTGTCGCGAAATGGGGATCAAAACGGTGGTCGTTTATTCCGAAGCGGATGCGGACGCGAAATACGTTCGCCTGGCGGACGAATCGATTTGTATAGGCCCGCCGCCCTCGGCACAAAGCTATCTCAACGTTCCGGCCATCATCGCCGCAGCTGAGGTCACCGACGCCCAGGCCATTCACCCAGGCTATGGCTTTCTCTCGGAAAACGCCGATTTCAGCGAGAAAGTCGAGAAATCCGGTTTCGTGTTTATCGGCCCGCGCGCCGAAACAATTCGCCTGATGGGCGATAAAGTCTCGGCAAAACTCGCGATGAAAAAAGCGGGCGTGCCTGTGGTGCCCGGTATCGATGGCGCATTGCCAGACGATCCAAAAGAGATCGTAAAAATTGCACGCCAAATCGGCTACCCCGTCATCATTAAAGCCGCGGGCGGCGGCGGTGGCCGCGGGATGCGAGTGGTGCATGCCGAAGGCACACTGATTAACGCGGTCACACTCACCAAGGGTGAAGCGCTCGCGGCATTCGGCAACGGCACGGTCTACATGGAGAAATTCCTTGAGAATCCGCGCCATATTGAGATTCAGGTGCTTGCCGATCAACACCGAAACGCCGTGTATCTCGGTGAGCGCGATTGCTCAATGCAGCGCCGCCACCAAAAGATTATTGAGGAAGGCCCTGCGCCGGGCATCGCGGAAAAGCTGATCGCGAAGATTGGTGAGCGCTGCGCCGATGCGTGTCGAAAAATTGGTTATCGAGGCGCCGGAACATTCGAATTCCTCTACGAAAAGGGCGAGTTCTATTTCATCGAAATGAACACGCGCGTTCAGGTGGAACACCCTGTCACCGAGCTCATCACAGGCGTTGACATCGTTCAAGAGCAAATCAAGATCGCAGCCGGGTTCAAGATGGATCTTCGCCAGAAGGACATCGTGAAAAAAGGCCACGCGATCGAATGCCGCATCAATGCCGAAGACCCAACCACATTCGTGCCGTCGCCCGGTCGGATCACGGCCTGGCATCCACCTGGCGGGCCGGGCGTTCGTGTCGATTCGCATGTGTACAGCAACTATTTCGTGCCGCCGAATTACGATTCGATGGTCGGCAAATTGCTCACCTATGGCACCACGCGCGAACAGGCGATCGCTCGCATGAGGATCGCGCTTTCAGAGATGATAGTTGAGGGCATCAAAACCAATATCGCGTTGCACCGCGAACTCATGGACGATGCGGAATTCATCAAAGGCGGATTCTCGATTCACTATCTCGAAAAGCGGATGGCAAAGCTCGCTGAGCGAAATCGGGCATAAGCGAACTACGTGAATTCCTGGATCGAAATTTCTGGCGCGGTGAAAGGCGAGTTCGCCGATCACATTGCCGACTGCTTGATGGAAGCGGGTGCGCTCGCTGTCGACGTGGCGGATTTGCACGCCGAAAGCGAAGCAGAGCAGCCGATGTTTGGCGAGCCCGGCATGCGGCTGGACCGCCGTTGGGCTGACAGCCGAATTGCAGCGCTCTTTGATCGCGAAGTCTCAACGGACCATCTGGAAACACTGTGGCTCGCACTGCGCGAGCAGCACCCGGATGTTATCGGCGCGCACGAATTTCGAGTCGTGCCAGAGACTGATTGGGTGCGCGCCACGCAAGCGCAGTTCGACCCGATTGAGATCACGCCCGCGCTCTGGATCGTGCCCACGTGGTGTGAGCCACTGTCTCCGAGCGCAATCAATCTGCGCATCGATCCCGGGCTTGCATTCGGCACCGGCACGCATCCGACCACGCGCCTGTGTCTTGAATGGCTCACCCGGCAATCGCTCGGTGCGGCAACCGTGCTTGACTACGGCTGTGGCTCCGGGATTCTTGCCATGGCGGCAAAAGCACTCGGCGCGCCCGACGTGTTTGGCGTGGATATCGATCCGCAGGCGATCATTACCGCGCGGCTTAACAGCGAAGCCAACGGCTACAGCGTTCACTACGCCACCTCTGACGACGCGATTCCGGGGCACTACGATGTCGTGGTCGCAAACATCTTGGCGGGGCCGCTCACCGTGCTTGCGCCCGCGATCGCTTCGCACGTGAGGTCGGGGGGGCGACTCGCGCTTGCCGGCATCCTCACGCCGCAAGTGGAGCGCATTCGCGAAGCCTATGCGCCGTGGCTCAAACTCGATGTCGAGCGCGAACGCGACGGCTGGGTGCTGATGACGGGGCAGCGCGCCGGTTAACCGGTTCATCCTCCTTCGTGCAAATCATTTACGCTTCAGGCTCTGCTTCACGCTTGTTCGCCTCGTTTTGAATTCAGCTGTCACGCAATGTCCACACTGCCGCGCCAAATTTCGGGTGCGACAAGAACACGTGCGCGCTCACGCCGGGCTCGTGCGTTGCGGGGCGTGCCGCGGCATTTTTGATGCGCGCCTGAACATCATCGACGGCACGCTTGAGCCTTTCGAAGACGCGCTTGACGACGGCGGTTCCCCCGCAACCATTCTCGCGGGAATGCCAGCAACGCCTCATGCGCCGCTCGCGGATGCGTCTGCAAGCGATAACGGGCCGCCCACGCGGCAAGTCGAAGGAAGCGAGCTTTCCCCATCTATCCTCCAGGATTTGAGGGCGGGGAAGAAAGTTGAAATTGGCTCGAAAAAATCAAAAAAAAGCGCCGAGCCCCGAGCTTATCGGGATTCAGCCGATGAAGTTGAAGCCGATTATGACTGGCGGAAACCCGCCAAGCCACTTACGCGGGGGCAACGGGTGGCGTTTGGCTTTTGTTTGCTTTTGCTGTTTGTTGGCTTGATCGCCAACGCAACTTATTGGATGCGCAACGAACTCGCGAGCCGAGTTCCCGCGACGCAGCCGTATCTCACCGCCGCATGCGCATGGATTGGCTGCCGCGTTTCACCGCCGAAACGCTCGGATGCCATCGGCTTCATCGGCTCCGATCTCGCCGCCGACCCTGCCCACAAAGGCTTGCTCATTTTCACTGCCACCATGCGCAATTCGAGCGCGTCATCAGTGGCTTTTCCACATCTGGTCCTTACGCTCGAAGGCGTGGGTGGAGAAGCCATCGCGCGTCGCGTCTTTCCGCCTGAGCAATACGCTCCAGCGAATGCAAGTCTCGCGCGCGGACTCGATGGCAATGGCGACATCGAGGTGAAGCTGTATCTGGATGTAAGCCCTGCAGTACCAGTAGGCTTCAAGGCCGATCACGCCTACTTTTAGCTGCGCTCAGAATGCAGGCGACCCCCAATCCCGCCCGCGCCACATCGCCCGCTGCGGTTGCGCCGAGGCGGTCTCGCTTTCTTCTCTACGTCGCGCTTTTTTGCGTATTCGTGATCGTCTACGCGAGCCTTCAGCCGTTCACCGGCTGGTCGCACACCGCGTTTAGCCCCATCGCTTTTTTCACCACGTTCTCGAAGTTTTTTACGCGGTCGGACGTGAGTTTCAACGTGATCGCGTACGTGCCCCTGGGCTTTGCGCTCTACGCAGCGCTTCCGCTTTCTTGGACGCCGGTGAGGCGCGCGTTCGCCATGCTCTTGATCGTGAGCGCTTTGTCTATCGCCCTCGAAGCCCTGCAATCCCAGCTCCCAAGCCGCGTATCGAGCGTGTACGACACGCTCGCCAACGCGGCGGGCGCGTGTATCGGCGCAATCGCCGCAAGCTGGCTCTTCAGTCGAGGTGATTTTGTCGCGCGCATCCGCGCGTTTCGCGAACGCTACTTCGTTCACGGCGCCACGGGCGAGCTCAATATTTTGCTGCTTGCAGTTTGGCTCGTGGCGCAAATCAATCCGGGCATTCCGCTTTTTGGGGCCACGTTTCATCCGGGATTTCTAAACGCCTTCGATCCCGCCGTAGTCGCCATCGAGATGGCGCAAACCACGGCCGCGCTCGTTGGCATTGCGCTCTTCACCGATCTCACGCTCAAGAAGCGGGCGCATGGCGGCGTCGCCCTGGTGATGATGATTGCGACGGCAGTGGCGATGAAAACGCTCGCAGCGAGTTGGCTCTTGACGCCGATTGCGTGGGAGGCGTGGCTGCGCCCCGGTCACGCGCTGGGTATCGCGCTCGGCGCAGTCGCGCTGCTCATTTTGTTTTGGTTACCCAGGCTCGCTAAGTCAATCGTCGCCGGTATCGCGCTCCTCTCGAGCGTTCTCATCCCCCTTCTCTTGCCCGATCTCGCAACCCTACGCGCGCCAGTTTCGCTGTTCGACTGGCACTATGGCCAACTTCTCAACCTGAACGGGCTCACACGCACCATCGTCACGCTCTGGCCGTTCGTTGCAACCACCGTCTTATTGCTGCGGTTTGGCGGTGATGCACCCGCCTCTAAAATGGGCTAATGCTCAACGTCGCCACCGAAACGATTGCAGGCCCAGCCGGTCAACTGGAAATACTTTTCACTTCGCCTGAGACGCCTCGCGCGATTGCGCTTGTGTGTCATCCGCATCCGCAGCAAGGCGGCACCATGCACAATAAAGTCGTACAAACGCTCGCCAAAGCGTTTCAAGAGCTCGACTTCGCGGTGATGCGATTTAACTATCGCGGTGTTGAAAAGAGCGAAGGTGAATTCGATCACGGCATCGGTGAAACGGAGGACGCCGCAGCGGCACTTGCAGAGGCTGAACGCCGCGTGGGAAAAACGCTCCCACTCGTTGCGGGCGGCTTTTCATTCGGCACCTTCGTGCAAGCGCGGTTGATGACACGCTCCAATCCGGAGCAGCTCGTGTTGGTCGGCCCGGCAATCAATCATCGCTTTCAGCTACCCGAAATGCCAAAGCACACGATCGTGATTCATGGCGAGGAAGACGATGTGGTGCCGCTCGAGAACGTGATGAATTGGGCGCGACCACAAGCGCTTCCGGTCACTGTGTTTCCTGGCGCGGGCCACTTTTTTCATGGCCGCCTCGGCGAGCTGAAACATTGCGTGAAACGCGGTGTTGCACATGTTGGGGCGCACGCATGAGTAGCGTGCTTCGCTTCAGCGATGTGCGTAAGAGTTTCGGCAAAGGCGACGCAAAACGGGAAGTCGTTCGCGGCCTTTCTCTCGCGGTCGAGGGCGGTCAGTGCTTTGGATTTCTTGGGCCCAACGGCGCGGGGAAAACAACCAGTCTGCGTATGGCACTCGGGCAAACCGAGCCCGATTCTGGATTGATCGAGCTGCTTGGCTACACGATGCCAGCGGATGCGCGCCGCGCGAGAGAGAAAGTCGGCGTCGTCCCGCAAATGGACAATCTCGATCCGGATTTCACGGTCGAAGAGAATCTGATTGTGTATTCGCGCTACTTCGGCATGAGTGATAGCGTCGCAAAATCGAAGGTGCCCGCGCTTCTCGAATTCGCGGGCCTTTCCGGGCGTGAGAAATCAAACATTGCGGAGCTCTCGGGCGGCATGAAGCGTCGGCTCACGATCGCTCGCGCGCTCGTGAATGATCCCGCGTTTATCGTGCTTGATGAGCCCACCACGGGGCTCGATCCGCAAGCGCGTCATTTGATTTGGGATCGACTCAAGGCACTGCGCGCCAAGGGAAAAACGCTGCTACTCACCACGCATTTCATGGACGAAGCGGAGCGGCTTTGCGACCACCTTGCAGTCATCGATAACGGCGTGTTGATCGCGCAGGGCTCGCCGCGCGAGCTGATCGAAAAAACCATTGAGCCCGATGTGGTTGAGGTGTACGGCGATAACGTTGCCGCACTCAAAGATCGCGTTTCCGCGTTTGCTACGCGTGTGGAAGTATCGGGTGAAACACTTTTTGCCTACACCACCACGCCGAAGCCTTTGACTGACGTACTCGCGCAATTTCAAGGCGTTCGTGTGCTTCATCGCCCCGCGAATTTGGAAGACGTATTCATCAAGCTCACCGGGCGCGAGCTTCGCGATTGATATGAACGATTTTTCATTGCTTCGTTTCATTCCAATCTGGCGGCGACACTTTCTATCGTGGCGTCGCTACTGGCTATCGTCACTCATGTTTGCCGTAGGTGAGCCGTTCATTTATATGCTGGGCCTAGGTTACGGCTTGGGCCGCTTAGTACCTGAGTTGGGCGGCATGAGCTACATGATGTTTGTGGCAAGTGGCACGCTTGCGTTCAGCATCGTCAACGGCGCGACGTTCGAAGGCATGTATTCCGCCTTTGCGCGAATGCAGATTCAGCGTACGTGGGACGCCATTCTGAATGCGCCGATGAGCTTGAGCGATGTGGTGCTCGCGGAATGGACATTCGCTGCGAGTAAATCGGTGCTCTCTTGTGTGACATTCGTGGGCGCGCTGGTGCTGCTTGGCATCAGTCGGGAGTGGACCTTACTGCTCGTGGTTCCGGCGGCGCTTTTGATCGGCGCTGTGTTCGCGGCGATCGCGCTCATCATGTGCGCCATTGCCAAAGGCTATGAATTTTTCTCGTACTGGTTTTCGCTTGGCATCATGCCGCTAGCGATGATTTCAGGCGTGTTCTTTCCCATGAGCGAATTGCCTAAAGCGTTGCAAACCGTGAGCTACTGTTTGCCGATGAGTCACGCCGTTGATTTGGTGCGCCCGCTACTGCAAGGCAAGATTTCGGCGAACGTGGGGCTCAATATTGCGGTGTTGGCTGCATACGCCATTGGCGGCTTTGGCGTGGCGATGGCATTGTTCCGCCGCCGTTTTGCGAATTGAGTTTTTATGTTGTGGATTAAGTCACTTCACATCATTTTCATGATCACGTGGATGGCGGCGATTTTTTATCTGCCGCGCCTCTACGTGTATCACGTGCAAGCGATCAATGAGGGCGATGCTCGCGGCGATGCTCGCTTCAAAATCATGGAGCGAAAACTTTTCTGGGGCATCATGACGCCGGGGGCGGTGTTCACGCTGCTGTTCGGAACCTGGCTGTGGCTGGGTTATGGGTTCACCGGGACATGGTTGATGTGGAAGCTGCTCTTAGTGCTGGCGCTGATCGGGCACCACGTGCTTTGCTTCATTCATCTTCGCGCGTTTCGAGATGGGCGCAACACCCGTTCCGAAACGTATTTCCGGATCATGAATGAAATGCCGGTGTTTTTGCTGTTCGGCATCGTGTTCTTGGTAGTGCTGAAGCCCTAAGAACCCGATCAAGTAATCTCGTTTAGCCCATATTCTATCGGCGCTAGACTCGGTTTTTTAGCTAACTTGACCTAAACGATGATCGCGGCCCCGCCCCGATAAAATAAACGTGTTTTTTTTGAAGTTAGATGGCAGTTTCTGTGAGTCAAGCGCTCGTACTTTTTTCTGGCGGACAAGATTCGACCACGTGTCTGGCGTGGGCGCTTGAGCGCTTCGCGCGCGTTGAGACGCTAGGCTTTGATTACGGCCAGCGTCATCGAATTGAGCTTGAAGTACGCAAGACGACGCTCGCTGAAATCCGCGCGCAGTTTCCGCGGTGGCGCGAAAAACTCGCTGACGATCACGTGATCGATCTCTCCGTGCTCGGTCAAATTTCGGAAACCTCACTCACGCGCGATGTGGCTATTGCTTATGAAGCGAGTGGATTGCCAAACACCTTCGTGCCCGGACGCAATTTGCTCTTTCTCAACTTCGCAGCTGCGATTGCGTACCGCCGCGGGCTCGATGTATTGGTGGGCGGCATGTGCGAAACCGATTTCTCGGGCTACCCCGATTGTCGCGACAACACGATGAAGGCGACGCAGCTTTCGCTCTCCCTCGGGCTTGATCGCAAGATGACGATTGAGACGCCGCTCATGTGGATTAACAAAGCAGAGACGTGGGCGCTCGCGCAAACGCTCGGCGGCGATGCGCTGACTGAACTCGTGATTGAACACACCCACACTTGCTACCAGGGCGTTCGCGATGCGCGTCACGCATGGGGCTATGGTTGCGGCGAGTGCCCAGCGTGCGCGTTGCGCAAATCGGGCTACGAGACTTGGGCGGCAGAAAAAAAATGACCTACTCCGTCAAAGAAATTTTTTACACGTTGCAAGGCGAAGGCGCGAACGCGGGCCGGCCTGCGGTGTTTTGCAGATTCGCGGGATGCAATTTGTGGAGCGGACTTGAGCGTGATCGCGCTACTGCGATTTGCAAGTTTTGCGATACCGATTTCGTGGGCACCGATGGCACACTCGGCGGCAAATTCACCACCGCCGACGCGCTCGCCGACACCGTCGCTGCACAGTGGCCGCAGTCAGCGTCGAACGCGAAACTCAGTAAGCCACTCGTCGTTTGCACGGGCGGCGAACCGCTCTTGCAACTCGACACACCGCTCATCGATGCCTTTCATGCGCGTGGCTTTGAGATTGCCGTGGAAACCAATGGCACGATCGAAGCGCCGCCCGGCATTGATTGGATCTGCGTGAGCCCGAAAGCGGGCGCGGAGTTCAAACAGCAACGCGGTCACGAGTTAAAAGTGGTCATGCCGCAGCCGCTCGATATGAATTTTCTTTCGAGCCTTGATTTCGAGCATCGTTTTGTGCAGCCGATGGATGGCGTCGATCGCATCGCCAACACCCAATTTGCCATTGATTGGTGCATGGCGCATCCTGAGTGGCGACTGTCGGTGCAAACCCATAAAGTGATCGGCATTCGCTAGCCCGCCCCCATGAACTACGAAATTTCCCAGCGCTTCTTCTTCGATGCCGCGCATACGCTCAAGCGAAACATCGAAGCCGAGGGCTCGCGCCGAATTCACGGCCATACCTATCAGTGCGAAGTCACGCTTGCCGGAACGCCGAATCCGGAAAGTGGCATGGTGAGCGATTTGGGTGAACTGCGACTCGCGCTTTCGCGCGTGCGTGAGGCGCTCGATCATCGCTACTTGGATGAGATTGCCGGGCTCGGTGTGCCGACGCTTGAGAGTCTCTGCACGTTCGTGTGGCGAGCGCTGATTGAAGAATTTCCGAACCTTTCGCAAGTTCGGGTGTGGCGCGATGGCATGGGTGACGCCTGCGTATTGCGAAAATAGCGTATGCCTCTTCCGCCCAAGCCAACTTCACCCGCCGCGCCGCTTTCGCCGCCTTCGCGAAACGACGATCAGCAACGCACAACGATCATTGTCAAAGCGAAAGCGCCTAGCAAAGCGATTGAGAAATTTTTCGCGCCCTGCCCGCGCGGGCTCGAAGGCGTGCTTGCTGATGAGCTTACCGCGCTCGGTGCACAAAAGATTGAGCCAACCGATGGCGGCGTGGGCTTTTCTGGCCCCTACGAGCTCGGGCAACGCGCATGCTATTGGTCGCGCGTCGCCTCTCGCGTGTTGTGGCAACAAGCCGATGCTGAATACCGAAGCGAAGATGACATCTATCGACTGGCGCGCGGCGTTGATTGGCCTCATTTATTTGCCTCACATTTGACGATTCGCGTTGAAACAAACGCGATTCGGTCGCCGCTGCGTTCGCTTGATTTCGTATCGCTCAAAGTCAAAGATGCGATCGTCGACAAATTCCGCGCCGCGATGAATTCGCGACCGAGCGTTGATACGTCGATGCCTGACATGCGAATTTTTGTGTTCCTCACCGAGTATCGCGCGACGATTTATCTCGATCTAGCGGGTGAGGCGCTTTTCAAGCGCGGCTATCGTCGCGATGGACTCGCCGCGCCGCTTCGCGAAAATTTGGCCGCTGGAATGTTGCTCTTGAAAGGCTGGCGTGGTGAGAAGCCGCTGTTAGACGCGATGTGCGGCAGCGGCACGATCCTCACCGAAGCTGCGTTGATCGCAGTGAATCGAGCACCAGGCTCACAGCGCACGTTTGCGTTCGAGAAACTCCGCTTTTTCGATGCATCTCGGTTTAAAGAGATTCGTGAAGTATTCCCCGTTGCAAGCGGGGCTCTTCGCGAAAAGTTGCTTTTCGGAAACGACATCAATCCTGCCGCCATCGAAACCACGCGTCGGCATTTGGAAAACGTGCTCGGTATCGAGGGCGCGCGAGCGGTCACGCTCACCCAAAAGCGCGCGGAGGACATCCCCCGCCCCGCCGAAAATGGCCTGCTACTCACCAACCCGCCCTACGGTGAGCGCTTGGATGAGCTCGCGCAACTCAGGACTTGGTACCCTTCGCTCGGCGCGTGGTTGAAGCGCGAACTCTCGGGTTGGACCGCATGTTTCATCACGGCGGACCGAGAATTTCCGAGCGGCGTCGGCTTCAAACCATCCAAGAAAACACCGCTCTTTAACGGCGCACTCGACTGCCGATTGTTTGAATTTCAGATGTATTCCGGTAGCAAGCGCGAACCGAAACCACTGCCCAACGGTGGCATTCCCCTTGAGCACCAGCGCCCGCACCGCGAATGACGCCGCGAATAAAATCGCAGTAAAGCCACGATTCCCGATCCTTGATCCTTGACTCTTGACCCCGCTATGTACGAATCCGAAATCACCAAATTCATTAAAGACCTCAAGGCGCAGAAACCGCACTTAGAGGAAGAGCAGCGCAAGGGCCGCGCGATTTGGTGGGATAAAAAGCCGCTTGACGTGAAAGAGCGCGAGACCCAAGACGCGGCGAAAGTGCCGCAAAAGCCGTATCCCTACGCGACTAAATAGTCGGCTTCACGCGCTAGCGCGTTCCGGTCAGACTTTTGTAGCCCGCTCGCCGCTTAGATGATCGCTTGCGCGCGATTCATTGGCGAGCATCCAGTACGCGACGAAGTGAAGCACGAGACCTACCAAGAAGAAAACAAACCGCGCAGCGCTAAACGCGAGCATCGGTTCATCGCTCATCGCGCCGTATCCCAAGGCTTGTAAGCAGCCCACGAGACACATGAGCGTGCCCGGCAGCATCAGCACAGGCATCGCGAGCTGCGTTGATTGCAAAAGGCGCTCCGAATAGATCGCAAACCAAAGGACGCCAGCAATCGGGAGGGCAGTGATGGCGATTCCGCGTTTCATCAGCAGGCCATAGACCAGCGCGACCAGGACCCAACCGCCAGCGAGAACTGTAACTGTGCGTTGTGAATTCATTGCCAAAAACTTCCGTGTTGTCGAAGCGGGGCAGGCCGTAAGCGTTTGTTGCGCTAGCCCCACCACCCGATAATACGCGCTATCCATGACAGAGACCGCGCCTTCTTCCGATTCTGCGACGCCCGCTCTCGATGACCGTCGCTTCGGAGGTATTGCGCGGCTCTACGGCGAGACAGGGCTCGCCCGCCTGCGCTCAGCGCATGTCGCGGTGGTTGGCATCGGTGGCGTGGGCTCGTGGGTTGCGGAAGCGCTGGCGCGATCGGGTGTCGGCACGCTCACCTTGATCGATCTCGATGTGGTGGCCGAATCGAATTTGAATCGTCAGGCACACGCAACACTTGCGAACTTGGGTCGCAACAAAGTGGACGCGATGAAAGAGCGGATTCACGCCTTCGCCCCTGATTGTGATGTGCGCACGATTGATGATTTCGTAACGCCTGAAAACGTCTCGACCTTGATTCCGCGTGCAGCCAATCTCGTGATCGATGCGATTGACAACGTGCGCGCGAAAGCAGCGCTGATCGCGGATTGCAAAGCGGCGAAGCAGGCTGTCATCGTCTGCGGAGGCGCCGGTGGCAAGCTCGATACAACGCGCATTCGCGCTGCCGACCTATCGCAAACGCTGCAAGATCCGCTGCTCTCGAAGGTACGCGCCACGCTGCGTAAGGCGTATGCGTTTCCGCGCGGTGACAAAAAATTTGGCGTTACTGCCATTTACAGCGAAGAGAATCCAGCGCAAGCGCCCGTGGATGGCGGCGCAGGGCTTGCCTGCGCGGGCTACGGCTCGGCCATGCACATGACGGCGGCGATTGGATTGGCCGCGGTCGGGCGTGCGCTTGCCACGCTCGTGCAGGTAAAAACTAAATAGGTTTTTGCTCGTATCGCCCCTTTAATAGGCGTCAACGGTATAAAACTTAACTTTTCGACGTTGTGCAATAAGTCGGCTTGGTCCTCATAAAAAAACGCCAACTAGTCTTTTTCATTAAGACTGAGATCGTAAATGCGCAAACGTTTTCGCGTGCCGCGCGTCTGACGAAGACCTCTGCACAGCGTGGCTCACGTCCATGGGGCGCGAAAAGGCGTGAACGCGCACGAGTCTCGCTCTGGTGCGAGAGGATTTGTTTGAGGAAGGGTCGCGCGCTCCAAGTCGTTGTGCGCCGATCTTTCAGTGTTGAACTCATTTTTCCGGAGCACAGAGATGCCATTAACTCGACGTCACGCGATTGCAGGAGTTGCGGGGGCTAGCGCCATCGGCTGCGCGCCGCTTTTCACCGACGCGTTTGCACTGACGCCACTTCTGCAACCCACCCCGGCGGACAGCGAAGGTCCGTTCTATCCGCCCGAATGGCGCGGCGAGATTGACGGAGACTTGCTCACGGTGAACGGAAAACGCTACGGCGCGGGTGTGAGCATGTTGCTCATGGGGCGCATCCTCAACAGCGAAGGCACGCCACTCACCGACGCGCGCGTTGAAATTTGGCAAGTGGATGCCACGGGCGAATATCGCCATCCACGCGATGGCGGTGATGCGCCGCTTAAGCGCGGGTTTCAAGGCTTTGGCCGCGTGACGAGCGACGACAAAGGCGGCTATCGATTCCGCACCATCAAGCCCGTGAACTACGGCGGTCGCCCCGCCCATGTGCATTTTCGCGTTGAAGCTAAAGGCTACAAATCACTCACCACGCAGATGTATTTCGCCGGTGAAAACACGGAGCGAAGCGGCTTCGGCGGCTTCTCGAAAGCGCGCGACCGTTTAACCATCAAACCCGAAGCAATGCGTGATCCGGCCGACGGCGCGCAGCTCGCCGCAAAGTTTGAGATCGTGCTCGCGAAGGCGTAACTCGCGGTGAGGGGCGCAAAATGAAGCGCGCCCCTTGTTGGCCCTTGCCGCCCCAAGCAACGTCGAGCCGACCTAACTAGACTTGGGCAGCGCGGGCTCAATACAAAATCGCAGGCAACACAAACGCGAAGAATCCGCCGAGCAAGTAAATCGCGACGGATACTAAATAGATCCACTGCGAAACCTTGCGCTGCCGCGTGCATGCGCGTGCGAGCGCAGGATCGGCGGGGCAAGGCAGAAACCGCGCTCGCCACTGGAAAAATCCCGCAATTGCAAGCATCACGCCCGCGAGCAAAAACACCGAGGTTTTATGCTCCGATAACCATACGATCTGCGGCACTGCGCCAACAAACGCGGCGAGCGTCGCGCCCGCGCCAAGCGCGACGAGCAGCGCAGGAATCGCGCAGCAGACCAGCGTTGAGGCGCTTGTGAAAATTGAGAACCACGTCATCGTGGACGTGGTTCTCAAATTCGCATCAGCGAATTTGAGCGGATCACTCCCCTCGCCCTTTAGGAGAGCGAAGGCATGCTTGCCGCTGGTTTGCGGCGGGGGTGAGGGAAAGGGCGCGACTTGCGCGCGCCCTGCGTCTCCCAACTCCTGTTCTGACTCAAAATCCATTAGGATTTTTTCGCCTTCACCTCTTCACGAATGTCTTTGATCGTCGCGCTGACGCGCTCGATCCCTTTGACCTCGTAACCAGCATCAGCGATTTGCGCTTTGAGTTTCGCATCGTCGAGTTTTTGGCCAGGCTTTTGGGCGACGGCGACGATCTTGTTTTCGAGGCTGACAAACACTTCCGCCGTCTCTTTATTCGCTTTCATTTTCTTTTCGATTGCGCCTGCGCAAAACGCGCAGACCATGCCGTCAACTTTGATTTTGACGGTTTCGGCGTGGGCCGCAATCGCAGCAAACGCGGCAAAGGAAACAGCGATGGTTTTGATGGTTTTCATGAGTGAACTCCTAAAAGGTATAGCTAACGTTAAAGAAAAAATTGTCGCGATGCGTGCGATCTACGCTCACACCGGCGTCGATCCACCATCGACGCTGAAAAAATCGGACGTACGGCGTGATTTCAGTTTTGTTTCCGCTCACCCGCTTGATTTGAACGCCGCCCCATGACGCGATGTCTTCGTAGTCGGCTTTGTACGGCGCGAGCATCGCTTGCGCCACCACTTCATTGCGACGCCAGTCTTCAGTTTTGAAGCCGTGGAACTTGACGCGCGTATAGATTGAGCGCGTTTCGAAGTCGATCCACAAGCCGCCCTGCGCCCCGATTTGCGCTTTGTTTTCGACCGTCGAAACTTTTCCAATTTTATCGGCCGCATGTTTGCGCATCGGCTCAACCAAGCTCCTCGGCGCGTGCGGGTCGATTCGCGTCGCGATCGGCCCCGCCCACAGATAGGCATTAAAGATGCCATCGGTCGTGGGTTGCCGATGCACCAAATAGGCTAGCTGCGCCGTCGCCAGGTTGCGCCGCGGGGCTGTATTGCTGCCTTGTTGCAACCGGGTGAAGACGATCGCGCCGCTCACGCGCCGATCAATGCCATAAGCCAGCTCATAGTTTTGCTCATCCGGTGTTGCGGTGAACATGAGCATCGTTATATCTTTAGGAATGAAAAATCCGGCGTGGGAAGATGTCGCCATCGCGCTGAGCGCAGCGATCAGCGCGGTTGCGAACGGTGTTCGCATTGAACTCATGGTAATCCTTGTAAAACGTGAATTGATCACGCGACACAGCATCTCGCTCGCCATGAAATGGGCGAGCTGGCAGTCGCGTCCAACGGTTTACAGAGAGTCGCGCGGCGGCGGCGTGGCGGGCTTAAGCGAGAGGGAACGATGGAGGCCACCCGAGCTAATGGGCGGAGATTCTGAGAGCGCTCTAGGTTGCCAATGGCGAGCGGGCACGGTAACCGCCGTGGCGATGGTTGTGCAGGATGCGCTCCATTTGCAATCGTCCGTATACTGATCGACTGCGTCCCAAAAAAGCGCCGCATCAACTACGACGTAAAAATCTGCGCTGACCCAATTCGCGGGAGTTTCCACTTCATGCGCTGCTGGTAACGCTGGATGGTTTGCGCCGCCCATGTTTTGCACGAGCATCGCTGTCATGTGCGCGTGCGAGACCATCGACAGCGGCAACCAAATGGCCGCGATCAAATAGGTGCAGGCGCGTTTCCAACGAATCAGCATACGCGATGAGATGATCGAGCAGCTCGAAAAGTTCAACTCTGTTAATCCGCGCCGTAAATCGCAGGGCGCGGCCGACCGTGCAGGAATCCCTGCTGCAGTACACAGCCCTGGTGCAGCAAAAAATCCGCCTGCTCCTTCGTCTCGACACCTTCCCCGATCGCTTGAATGCCGAGCTCTTCAGCCATTCGAACCAACGCACCGATTAGCGTTTCGGTTCGCTCGTTGTGGCCAATCTGCGAAACGTATTCGCGGTCAATTTTGATTGCATACACTGGAAAGCGCGTGAGATAGCCGAAATTGGAGAACCCTTTACCGAAATCATCGATGATGATTCGCACGCCAGCGCTGTGAAGCGCGGTGATGTTGCTTGGTGCCTCATCAACGGCGCGCACGAAATCTTCTTCAGTAATTTCAAGCTCAATGCGGCTAGGCTCAATCGCTGCTGCGGTGAGCGAAGTTAACAGCCGTCGCGCAAAATTCCCGCGCCGAAGCGAGCGTGGCGAGACGTTGACTGCGATCGGTCGCATGCCCAAAACAATGTTTGATTTCGCTTGGGTGAACGATTCATGCAACACCCACTGGGTAATCGCGTCGGTCAAACCACTCGCTTGAACGGCGTCGATAAAAAGCGACGCCGTCAACAGACCCCGCTCGCTGTGCTGCCAACGCAGTAGCGCTTCATGCGAATGAACCAATCCGGTATTCACCGCAACAATCGGCTGAAAGTACACCCGGAGCTGCCCATTCGGGAGGGCGTTGGTGAGCTCAGTACGAAGCGCCATTTGCTCCCGTTGGTACGTCGCCTCGCGCGGGCTGAACCATCGAATGGCGCCGCGACTGGCCGCCTTCGCCTGATGGAGTGCGATATCCGCGTTTCGAATCAGCTCCTCCGCTGTTGCACCGCCTTGCGGAAATGCTGCAATCCCTACACTTGCGCTTGGGTAGATCCAATGCCCGTCTGCAAGGACTGGCCTTCGAACTTCATCAAGCACGCGCAGCGCGATACGGGGCGCATCGCGCTCGACATCGGTGAACCGCGCGAACACCACAAGCTCATCACCGCCAAATCGCGCCACGCCCAAGTTAGCCGGATCGAGGTTACGAAGCCGCGTTGCAATTTCCACGAGCAGCGCGTCGCCCACCGCATGACCATAGGCGTCGTTGACGCCTTTGAATCCATCAAGATCGAGCAGAAGCACCGCCGGTGAAGCGGCTGAACTTTGCGCCTCCAAAACCCAGGTTGCCACCGTTCGCATCACAGCCCGCCGATTCGCAAGCCCGGTGAGCGGATCGTGATTGGCGTTGTGCCGCAAGGTTTCTTCAAGCAACTTGCGATCCGTAATTTCATGCACCGTGACAATGATCGTGTTGAGATTTGCGTCGCTCAGCGCATTCACCGCAACTGCAGAGAAGGTGCGCGAGGGCTGCTCGCTATGCGGAATCGTAAAGTCAAAGCAGGCGCGGCGCAGCACGCCGGCGGCCATCCGTCGAAATGCATCCTGCACACCGCTTGCGTTGACGGTGTGAATGAGCTCCAAGAACGAGCGGCCGACGCTGCTGTCGCTATTGGGCTTAGAGGTCATCGCGCCCCAATTCGCGCTTTCAAACAACACGACACCGGCTTCATTCAGAAGCAGCGTAGTCGCGCCAGCGCGATCAAGGACGTCTAGCCAGAACGAATCCGCACGCGATTGAGCGGGTGCGAGTGGTTCGGTGTCGTCGTCGTTTGCCGCAGCAAGCAACGGGCGGGTGGAGTCAGCTTCGGACTCGTCTTCCTGCTCGCGAAGCCGCCGATGCTGGGCGGCGGCGTTAATGCTTCGCTCAGCCGACGTTAGCTCGGCATGCGCGCGGTTCTTGTTGGTCATGACAGTTGCCGCCCCACACGGCTTTCGGCTCAGCAGCAACGAGTGTGCCGCTTTAGCGCCGACATTTTTTTGCGAGCGTAGCGGAAAAGCACTCAGCGCGCCAGGCGAAATGCACTATCCGCCCGAAAAACGGCGGTGGGTGGGGCATAACGGTCTTGGGGAACGGATCGCACGGAGCGGTCCGCCTCAGAAAGCCTACGCAGTGGCGGCGGCTTCAGCCTTTCGCATCGCGGATTTCCGCTCGTGCTCTTTTAAGAAGCGTTTGCGCAGGCGAATCGACTTCGGCGTGACTTCCACCAGCTCATCGTCTTCGATGAATTCGACGGCGTATTCGAGCGTGAGCTTCACGGGCGGCGTGAGCAGAATATTCTCGTCTTTGCCGGACGAGCGCACGTTAGTGAGCTTTTTCTCTTTGATCGGATTGACCACGAGGTCGTTATCGCGACTGTGAATGCCTACCAGCATGCCTTCGTAAATGATGTCGCCCGGGGAAACAAACAGCCTTCCGCGTTCTTGCAAGGAGAACAGAGAATATCCAACCGCATTTCCATCGTCTTGAGAAATTAGTACGCCATTGCGACGCCCTGGAATATCGCCGCGATGCGGCGCATAGCCATCGAATACGTGGCTAATGAGGCCAGTGCCACGCGTAAGGTTCATGAATTCGTTCTGAAAACCGATCAACCCGCGCGCTGGGCAGCGGTAATCGAGTCGCGCGCGGCCACGGCCATCGTTTTCCATGTTGAGCAATTCAGCCCTACGCTCACCCAAGGCCTGCATGACGCCGCCTTGATGACCTTCTTCAACGTCTACGGTCAAGTTTTCCATTGGCTCGCACTGCTCGCCATCAATCATGCGAAATAGCACCTGAGGCTTGCCCACAGCAAGCTCATAGCCTTCGCGGCGCATGTTTTCAACGAGGATCGTTAAATGCAGCTCGCCACGGCCGGAAACGCGAAAGATATCCGCGTCTTCAGTGTCTTCAACTTTGAGCGCAACGTTAGACAAAAGCTCGCGCTGTAAGCGATCGCGAATTTGTCGAGAAGTGACGAACTTGCCTTCCCGTCCCGCTTGAGGCGAGGTATTTACGCAAAAGCTCATCGTGAGCGTGGGCTCGTCAACCGCAATCGGGACGAGTCCTTCTGCTTTCTCGCGGTCACAAATCGTAAAGCCGATTCCGATATCGGGGATGCCGGTGATGGCAACGATGTCGCCCGCAGAGGCGCTTTCGGCCTCCAGCCGTTCGAGGCCTTTGAAAGTAAGCACCGAATTGACTTTCGCCACGCCCTTGTCTTCATCGCCATAGCGCAACGCATACTGAGCGTTCGGCTTGATGGTGCCGCGATGAATCCGACCGATGCCAATGCGACCGACGTAATTGTTGTAGTCGAGCGCGGAAATTTGAAGTTGTAGCGGTGCATCCACATCGAGCTTAGGCACTGGCACTTTGGCCAAAACCGTCTCAAAAAGCGGATCCATGTTTTCGCCAACTTCGCCCTGGTTAAGCGTCGCCCAACCGTTGAGACCGCTGGCATAGATCACAGGAAAGTCGAGCTGCTCTTCCGTGGCCCCGAGCTTGTCGAAGAGCTCAAACGTTTGGTTAACCACCCAATCGGGTCGCGCGCCGGGGCGGTCAACCTTGTTGACCACCACGATGATTTTGTGACCCAGCGCAAGCGCTTTCTTAGTCACGAACCGCGTTTGCGGCATCGGGCCTTCAACCGCATCCACCAATAAGAGCGCGCTGTCCACCATCGAGAGCACGCGCTCAACCTCGCCGCCGAAATCGGCGTGGCCAGGGGTGTCGACGATGTTGATCCGCGTTCCTTTGTACGACACAGCGCAGTTTTTCGCGAGAATGGTGATCCCACGCTCTTTCTCGATGTCGTTCGAGTCCATGACTCGCTCGCCCACTTGCTCGTGAGCGGCGAATGTCCCCGACTGCTTCAATAGGCAGTCAACGAGCGTTGTTTTTCCGTGGTCGACGTGCGCAATGATGGCGATATTGCGCAGCGCCCGCTGTGGATTGGTTTGCATATGTGATGACACGTGTAGGATGCGCCCGCAAGAAGAGTGGCGCGACGTGCCCGAAATGGACGAAGTTCACCAATTTTAGCGTCCCCGCGCCGATTCCATTATTTGAGTTGACGCTCGAACCTGCGATGGGTAATCTAGAGACGGGGTTTAAAGCTCATATGGCTTAGGCGAAAGCGCATCACCGTCCAGTTCTGGACACGAAGAGCGCGCGAAAGCTAGCAGGGCGTCTCGGGGGGCTGAGGTTGGACGACGCGGCCGACATCGGTTTTGAAGAAAGCGACGATGAAACCGTCGCGGCAGGTGTTCGCCGTCGTCAGTACCGTGGGTATCTCATCCACCTCCCAGTGACCGTGCCGGCAATCGGCGGGCTTTCGCTGCTGGGCTTCGTCTTTTTCCAAGATTCAGAATGGCGTGCATGGATATTGGCGTCCGTGCTTGGTATCGCATGTGTGGAAATCGCATCGCTCACTCACGCCTACTTCAAACGAAGCCCACTCACTTACATCTCCCCTGTTGATATCGCTTGGGTTGCAATTCGCTCCGTCCTGTTGGGCTTGCTACTTCTGCTCCCAGTCGCTTTGTTGTTTCACCAGCAACCGGCGAATACCCAACTGGTTATCGTGGCGATCGTCGCTGCGCTGATCGGCACGGGCGGATTTGTCCTCTCGCCCGTACTTAGCGCCGCCGTAGGATGGACACTTGCAACGGGGGCGCTCGCTGGAATCGCGCTGATACGCGCAAACCAGCCGATTTTTGACCTTACGCTCGCATTACTTGCGTGCTATTGCGTAATCGTAGTGGCCGTGAGCAGACGTGCCTCAATGAACTACCTCGTGGGTATTCGAGCGGAGTCGCACAACGCTCGGCAGCGCGAAGTTGTCGATCTTTTGTTGAAAGACTTTGAAGGCTCCGCACGCGACTGGCTTTGGGATACTGACCAAGCGGGACACCTGCGTCATGTATCGGTGAGGTTAGTTGAGGCCTTCGGCCAAGAGCGGCACGCACTCGAAGGGCTTTCGTTGGTGAATTTACTAAGGAATAGCTTCCCCGACCCATCGCGAGACGCGGCTGAGGCGCATGATTTCCTTCAACTCCGTCTTGCCTCACGACGTGCATTTCGCGATCAAGTAGTGCCTGTCATGGTCGGCCCTTCGGTACGCTGGTGGGCCCTATCTGCTAAGCCACTCTTTGACGCTGATGGCCAACACACCGGATGGCGTGGCGTGGGCTCTGACGTAACCGATGCCCGACGTCGCGAAATCGAGATGACGCAACTCGCGAACTTCGATGCACTGACTGGGCTCGCGAACCGCCGTCGTTTCCACGCGTTGTTAGGCGAAATGCTCAGCGCACTTCGTCCAACCCAATGTATTGATCTCTATATCGTTGACCTGGATAACTTTAAGGGGATCAATGATCGTCTTGGGCATGCCGTGGGAGACGAAGTACTCAAAGCAGTCGCCGAAAAGCTGCTCCACACGATCCAGGACGACGAAGCGTTGTTTCGGCTCGGCGGCGACGAGTATGCGCTGATCTCTCGATGGGATCGCCAAGCGGCTTCTCCGCTTGTACGCGGAGAAGCCTTGCTCACTGCGATCGGCGAGCCCTTTGAGCTTCGCAACCATGTCATCGAAATTCGGGCGAGCATAGGCATTGCACGGGCACCGGAGAACGGCCACACGGTTGACTCGCTGATGAAATCCGCCGACGCCGCGCTCTATGCTGCGAAAGACGCAGGGCGTGGCCGCGTAAGCGTGTATGACCGTATCCTTGACGAGCGCGCGTCGAGGCGCGCTGAGTTGCAAGCCGCTCTCGTCTGCGCCGTCAACGAGCAATCGTTCGAGGTGTACTACCAGCCACAGATCGATACACGCAGCATGGACGTAATTGGTTTCGAGGCGCTCGTTCGCTGGCGGCGTAACGGCACTACGCTTTTGAGCCCGCTAGAGTTCATCCCGCTCGCAGAGGAAACTGGACTCATCATCCCAATGGGGCGATGGGTGCTGTTGAAGGCTTGTGCCGACTGTGCACAGTGGCCCGCACCGTTGTTTGTTGCCGTAAATTTCTCCGCCGTACAGTTCGCAAGTCGAACACTGTTTGAAACTGTAGAGACTGCACTCACCGAATCCAACTTGGATCCCACGCGATTGGAGCTGGAAATCACCGAGTCGAGCCTCGTCGAAGATAGTGTCCATGCGCGCGAAACACTGGCGGCACTACGCGCCAAAGGGCTTCGTATTGCGCTTGATGATTTCGGCACGGGGTACTCTTCGCTCGCCTACCTGCGAAACTTCCCGATTGATCGACTGAAGATCGACGGCGCGTTCACAGCGGGCCTGCTCGATGACGTGCAAGGTGAAGCCTCAGCCATCGTGCGTGCAATCGTGCAACTAGCGACTGCGCTCAAGCTGCGAACTACCGCAGAAGGAGTCGAAACAAAAGTTCAACTAGACGCATTACGAGCACGCGGTTGCTTTGAATCGCAGGGCTTTTATTTTGCGCACCCGATGCCCGGGCCGGAGGTACCCGCGTTCCTCGAATCATGGGAAAAAGAGCGCACAGTGATGCGCAAACAACTGCTGGCCGTCAGTTAACTTGGGTGCTTCGGCCTTGCGCGGTATCTCGCAAAAAATAGAGCTCCCGCGCGGGAGTGCAGCCTGTCACCAAGGCGCCAGGCTCACTGGATCGCCCAAAGGCTAACCCCTCCCTGCAAGTCATACGGCAACGGCGTGCAAAAAAAGTTACTGCTACCGCTACCGCTGCCGCTTAGTAGCATTGTTTGATGCCCTGTCACAATGCTTGAGCTGTTTTCGCAGATGCGCATAGGCCTCGGTGCCTTGGAGCGTTTTTTCGTCGCCCCACGGGCCTTCGTTACCTCGCGCATGGGCTCAGTCAAGTTCAAGAACTTACACATTTAACCGATACAGAGAGTTCCACTCGGTCCGCCTCTGCCCGAGCGTTAAGCGCGTACACGGATCATCGCGAAATGCTGAATAAATCACCGCGATTCAGCGCGCGGCGAAATGGGATGGGCTGGAAGCCCAGGTCCCCCGATCCGACGGACGCGAGCGACTTTTTCAGCGTCTCCCTGGATACCGCGGCTAGAACGACTTATAAATCTTTGCGAAGAACGCTGCGCCGTTGAGTCCGAACTGAACGCTTTCATACTTAAAGCCGTTGTCAGTTTCGTTGGCATCTTGCGATGTGGGCTTCACGTTGAAGATATTTGTGCCGCCAACCGTAAGTTTGGTTTTCTTATCGAGCGCGTAACTCAAAGACAAATCCGCCGATGTCTTGGGGCGATAGATTTGGTTTGGCACCCCGCCTGCAGTGCCGCTGAACGTGCCCAGCACTTGCTTACCGTAGTGGATGAACTTCAGCTCGCTCCCCCATTGGCCCACGCTGTAATCAAACGTGAGTGTGGCTTTGGTACGCGGACCACCTTGTTCGATAAACAGCCGCTCCCGCTCCGAAAGCAAAACATCTTCTTTACCAACGAGCGCTGGCGGCGTGTTGATTTTCTTAACTTCGGTCTTACTGTAGTTGTAGCCCAGGAACGTATTGAGCTTGGCGGCGCCGAACTCGGCTCGATGCGCAGCGGTGAAATCGATGCCGGTAGTACGTGTTTTCACAGAGTTGACAAAAAATTGTGCCTCTCCGACGCCAAGTGCACGCAGCGTCGGCGCGAGCGCTTCAAAGTTATCCGCATTGAAGCGGCCGGATAAAACGATGCGATCCTTGATGTCAATGTTGTAGAGATCAGCCGTGATCGATAGCGCCTTGGAAGGGGCAAACGTTGCACCAAACGTCAGGCTCGTTGACTTCTCCTCTTTAAGCTTGGGGATACCCGCCGCGCTAGCTACCGCGCTTCCGTTTGGGGCTAGCACAACATCGAGCGGCTCACCGCTAATAAAGTCGGTAAACGTCGATGAGAAATGTGCTTGTTGCAGCGAAGGCGCGCGGAAGCCCGTGCTCGCCGAGCCACGCAACAGGAGTTGATTACTTACCTTGAGGCTCATCCCAACTTTTCCGTCAACAGTAGAGCCGAAGTCACTGTAATGCTCTCCCCGTACCGCTGTCTGGAATTTGAGTGCCTGACTCACATCGACTTCAAGGTCGATGTAACCAGCCACGCTGTTACGCCGCTTGTTCGTCGCATCCACCGGCTGGAATCCTGGGAACCCTTGGCTACCGGCATTGCCACCGAAGCCGGGGCCATCGGCGTCGATGTACGAGCCCGGCTCTCCCGCAAAAATTTTGTAGCGCTCATTGCGATATTCCGCACCGAACGCAACGTTTGTCCCACCCATGAGTGCGGGAAAGAAGCGCGAAACATCAACGTTGCTGGTCGCCTGCTGGAACGAAAAACCGCCCGCATCGAAGCGTGTAGGGCTGATGCCGCGCCCACCGCTCACAAGGTCGCGGTTAGCGATTGATGCGTTCAATGTATTGCTGATGTTGTAGCGAAAATCGTTGAAGCCATAGGTCTGCGAAAGATCGATATTCCATTCACCCCACTGCATCTTGTGGCCAACAATTGCGCTGCGGTCAGCGATATCACCATTGATGAAGGGCACGAATCCCTTCGGGTACATCGCGAGCGAATTGCGCACTGGAATATCGCTATCAGCGGGGTCCTCGGTGACGCCCGAGCGCGCGAACGCGCCAGAGGAGGCATCGCGCGTTTGCAGTCCCAACGTGAAGTAGAGTTTGCCGGTTGGCACCGTAGGCATTTCGCCGTTGAGGAAAAAGGTCCCGTTTTTGATAGCGCTATCGCCAATCGTTCGCGGATTTCCAGGCTCCGCACGGTTGGAGCGGCCGCGGTCCAGGTATTCACCTGTCAAAGCCACGACGCCACCGTTCGCCAAACCGAACCCACAGTAGGCGCTGCCGAGGTAATTTTTGCCATCGCCTTCTGTGTATTGCCCGTAAGAGAGCACGGCTTCGCAGCCTTTGCGCTTCTTCAACGTCACGTCGATCACACCTGCAATTGCGTCGGAGCCGTATTGCGCAGCGGCACCATCGCGAAGCACCGTGACCGTATCGACAGCGAGCGCCGGAATCGTATTGAAGTCAGTGCCTGTGTTGCCACGATTGCGTGCGCCAAAGAGGTTCACCAACGCGCTTGAATGGCGGCGCTTCCCATTGAGCAACACGAGCGTTTGATCTGAACCCAGGCCCCGAAGCGCGGCGCTATCGACTAAGTCGGCGCCATCCGCGCCCGTTTGGCGCGTCGAGTTAAACGAGGGAGAAATGTTGGCAAGTGTTTGCGCTAGATCAAAATTCCCGCCGGTTTCAGACGCCTTAACGAGCGGGATCACATCGACCGGCGCAACGGTATCGGTCGCAGACGCATTGAGCCGACGTGTACCCACTACATTGACTTGCTCAACGACCGTAGGCGCGCGTGATTCGCTCGTGGCCCCTGCGGCAGCGGGTTGCGGCTGCGCCTGCGCTTGTGCTTGCGCACTGTGCGAAATCAACATCATGGAGGCCACGGCCGTGGCGTAAGAAGTACCGTACAAGCCACGCAAAATGGCGAAACGCAAAGTAGTCATCGAATTTCCCCGCAACAATGATGTAGCCGCTGAGCAAGTTTCTGCGATTCGGCGCGCGGCGGATTGGGGGGAGCTAGAGGCACAAAATTCTGAGGCATAGCGGAGCTATGTTGAGGAATTTTGGGCTTCCAGATCGCCCAAGCCCGCCGACTTGACGGACGCGAGAGATTTGTTCAGCGTTTCCTTAGATTTAAACGCGAATCGCTGAGCGCGATTACGTTCTCAAAAGAACAGTGTATTCGCGGAGTGCAACATTTTTGGCACGACTACGCAGTTCCAGGCCGCGCCGACGAAGAGCGCTGCGTTTGTGCAACGTCAATCAAAGAATCGCCTCGGCAAGATGCGAGCCACTTCAATTCGGAGTCGAGCGTTTCCCAAGGGAACTGAGACTTCGTGAGTAGTAATATGGCGAAACACAAAACGACGCTAATCGCCCGTTTAGTGCGGCGAGACAGCATTAATCCGCTCTTTTGTGACGCCCGGTAATTTTGACGCAGTCGCTGTCGAATAAGAATTAGAACTAGAAAGCTACCTTAGGTAACCGCCACTCGCAGCGTCGATGCAACTGCCATTCACATACTCCGGGGCATCGAGCGCGAGCCATTCGATAACGCGCGCGATTTCATCGGGTTCGGCAAATCGCTGCGCAAATACCAGTCGGTTGAACTCGTCAATTCGCGATTGCGGCAGGCGATCGAACATCGCTGTTTTCGTTGGGCCGGGCGCAACTGCATTCACCATGACGCCCTGTGGGCCATAAAGCTTTGCCAGACTCTTGGTGAGATTTAAGAGCGCGCCTTTGCTCGCACCGTACCAAACGTCAGGGTGTCCGCCAAATCCCGCAACCGAGGCAATATTGATGACCCGCCCCTTAATCCGCTCAGGACGCTCTGTCGCCATCGCGCGTGCAATCATCTTTGGCGCAAGCACGCGAATCAATTCCGCTGGCGCTTCGATGTTGGTTGCGATCAGATCGCGACGTGACTGAACGGTGTAATTTGCAAACGGCTCAGTAGTGAGCAATGCCGCGTTATTCACCAGCACATCAATGTCAGGCAACGTGTCACAGAGCGATTCGATACCGTCGACCGCGCGCAGATCGAATGGCACGCGAGTAACGCGTTCACCCGTGATTGCGAATTGCGAGAAGTCACGCCCCAACGCCAGTACATTCACGCCGCGCTTCAGCAAGCGGGCAGTGGCGGCGTATCCGATTCCACGCGTCGCGCCGGTAATGAGAACGGTAGTCATCATTCGATTCTAGGGATTCGCTGGTCGCGGCCCAAACCCGATCTTGGCTTCACCACGAGGTGCTTCGAATGGTGACGTACGCGGTCGCTGCACGTTAGACTTAGTCGGCGATCTGCCCGACTCAAGGTATTTTCAGGGGTCTCCTCTCGCGCCATCTTTGCACTGAGTTTCTATGCCCTCTCGCTTCTATACCTTCGCAATCGTCGCCGCTGTCTTTTTCGCGAGTCTTGCGCTTGAATTTGTTTTCAAAGCACCGTGGGTGACGTGGCCGATCATCGCGATCTCGGGGTTTTTCACCACGATTGGTGTGATTGATGTGCTGCAAACCCGGCAGGCGATTCGACGCAACTACCCCATCCTCGCGCACTTCCGATTCTTCTTTGAATACATTCGCCCAGAGATGCGGCAATATTTCATCGAAAGCGACAATGAAGCCTCGCCCTTTTCTCGCGCCGCGCGTTCACTTGTTTACCAGCGGGCCAAGCGTGATTCCGACAAACGACCGTTCGGAACACAGCTTGATGTCTACGAGACGGGCTACGAGTGGATCAATCATTCAATCGCGCCAGCCGCGATCCCAACGCATGACTTTCGACTCACCATTGGCCAGGGCGAGCATGCCTACAGCGCGAGCGTGTTCAATATCTCTGCGATGAGCTTCGGTGCGTTATCAGCCAATGCAATCCGCGCTCTGAATAAAGGCGCGAAGACCGGCGGCTTCGCACACGACACAGGCGAAGGCTCTATCTCGAAATACCACCGCGAGCACGGTGGGGATCTCATTTGGGAAATCGGCAGCGGCTACTTTGGTTGCCGAAAAGCAGATGGGTCGTTTGACCCTGTTCGCTTCGCGGAACAAGCGCGCGATCCGCAAGTCAAGATGGTTGAGTTGAAGCTATCCCAAGGCGCAAAACCAGGGCACGGTGGCGTACTACCAGGCGCGAAAGTGACCGCCGAGATCGCTGAGGCCCGTGGCGTACCCCTTGGAGCTGACTGCGTTTCCCCAGCGCGACATTCAGTGTTTGCGAACCCGATCGAACTCCTTGAATTCATCGCAAAAATGCGCGAGCTCTCAGGCGGCAAGCCTGCAGGTATGAAGCTCGCAATCGGTCATCCCTGGGAATTTTTTGCGATCGCGAAAGCCATGGTGAAAACTAACATCGTGCCCGACTTCATTGTGATCGATGGCAGCGAAGGGGGTACCGGCGCTGCACCTGTTGAATTCACTGATCATGTAGGCGTGCCGCTTCGTGAAGCGCTTCTTCTCGTTCACAACACGCTCGTAGGTATCGGCTTGCGTGACCGTGTGAAGCTCGGTGCAAGCGGAAAAATCGTGTCGGCTTTTGACATCGCAAAGACACTCGCAATGGGCGCTGATTGGTGTAATTCGGCGCGCGGATTTATGTTCGCTGTGGGCTGTATTCAAGCGCAGACTTGTCATACGGGAAACTGCCCCACAGGGGTGACCACACAAGACCCGATTCGCCAACGCGCGCTCGTCGTCCCCGACAAAGCAACACGCGTTACCGAGTTTCACAAAAGCACATTGCACGCGCTTGCGGAGCTGATCGCCGCAGCGGGACTCACGCATCCGAATCAACTCAAACCCGAACACATCATCCGTCGCATCAGCTCGACAGAGGTCACCTCACTCGCCACGCTCTACAAATTCTTGCGGCATGGCGAATTGCTTGAAGATGTATCGAGTCATCGCGTGTTCGCGTACTACTGGGACAAGGCGCGGGCGGACACGTTCGCACTGGGTTAGCGCGCATGGATTATTCGGGCTCGCCTGTCCGCTCGGCGTCAAACTCACGCCACCACGCGTTGAGATAGGCCGCCGCAGCAAGATAGAGCGATTCGTACTCAGGGTCGCGCGCCGCTGCATCAAAGCACGCAAGCGTGTACTTCGCTAGATGCGCGTCGCGGTGAACGGCGGCCTCGGTCGCGAGCTTTTCGCGGTATGCAGATCTTTCGTTCTCTGGCGCGTGGTACACGATTGCAGCCGCTTCGCGAGGCGTTGCAGCGATCCACTCTCGATGTGTTGGCGGCTCTGGTTTCCAGTTGAAATCGAGCGCTACCCTCGCCATCGTTGCGCGAAACGCATACACCTCAGCGCTTGCCATCGCGCAGACGCGCTGTGTATTGTTCGAGTACGGCAAGTTTGACAAGAGCGCCAAGGGAAGCGTTAGGCAATGCGTCCAACCGTAGGGTGCGTGCTTCGCATCGTCTTGCAGCATCGAATGTGCCGCCGTGCGCAACAACACCCGTGCGACCGCGCCGACATCTTTGAATGCGAAGGCGCCCAGATCACGCTGATAGCGCCCGAGCGATTCCGGGGCTGGCAGCGTTGCTGTAATGCTGTGCTCCGCCAGCGCGATGGCTTCGGGCTTCGATAGAACCCGCGCCAACTGGGTGGGCTCCTCTGGCATTGACTCCGATGCCAAGGCCTCAGACGCGTCCAACCAATTTAATCGCGCGTTCGGCTGGCTTGCGAGATAGCGCAGCGGCGCTCGAACGAGCAAACCCGCATTCGTAAATCGACCGGCAACACGATGTAACTCGGCAAGCAGAATGGGGGCGTGTGCGGCGGCCGCGTAAGAGGCTGCGATGGGATCGAACAGGTCGCTAGCGATTTGTGTGATTGGCATGCGTTGCAACACGTGGCAAAGTGCAGCATCGGCGACATCTGAGTCACCGCTTGCAACAGCACGTAGCAGTTCCGCCTGCGCCTCAGACGCACTTTCGTAGCGCTTCTCGACAATACTCAGCTCCTCGCCGGCGTTCGCGTAACGCACAGCAATCTCTGCGATGCGCCGTCGCGCGAGGTCGCGCTGTTGCAACTGCACGAGTGGCAAAAGTGCGGCCCGAGCGAGTAGCTCCAGCGGCGCGTGGAGCAAGAATGACGTCCTCTTGTTGCCCGCCTTCGGGCGAGAGATTGCATCGATGCAGGCTTCGATGAGTCTTGCGTCGCTCATTGCCGCAATCGAGGTTGCAAGCCACGGCTCGATGGGGGCGCGTTCTGTGAAAAGTGCCAATGGCAGGTTGCGTAAAGCCTGAGTTTCAAATTGCATTGCAGTTCGATTCTGAAAAGTTGACCCGATGTAATATGCAAGTTAAAGTTAACTTTAAGTCAAACACTTTTTTAATGGCTTACGTGGAATCGACACCGTGGATCAGTATCGGCGAGGTGGCGGCGCGCTCTGGCATCGCCGCGAGCGCGCTACGTTTTTACGAAGATGAGGGGTTGATCGCAGGCGCGCGACGAGCGAGCGGGCGTCGTCAGTATCCGAAAGAGGTGTTGCGTCGAGTCGCATTCATTCTCGCGGCGCAGCGCGTTGGCCTAAGCCTGAATGAGATTCGATCGGCGCTCGCCACGCTGCCCGAAAAACGCACGCCAACGGTTGACGACTGGGCGAAACTCTCCCGCGCGTGGAAGCCCTTGCTCGACGCGCGAATCGCGGCGATGACGCAGTTACGTGATCAGCTGAGCGCTTGTATCGGCTGCGGCTGCTTGTCACTCAAGCGGTGTGCGCTCTACAACCCTGGCGACGTGGCCTCGACACGCGGCAGCGGTGCACGCTACCTGTTGGGCGACCGCGCAGATGATGTGGTGCGCGTAGGCAGCGTGGCAAAGCCTCGTCGGAAGGCGTAGGGAATAAGCTATTTCGCTTTTCTCCAACTATCGACGGAGCGAACGGCAGAAATTAGTCATTGTTGTTCAGAAGCATTTCACGCGTCTAGCTCTCGTAAAATAGGGGATAAATGCAAAAAGTGTTACCTCTGAGGAGTTACCGCGATCAGGCTTACTTCCTCGCCTTTGCCGCTGGCTTTTTGGTTGCCACAGCGGGTTTGATCAACTGCTCGAGATTGTTCTCGATGGCGCCTTGAATCGGCCCCTTGAAAGCCGCCATCAAGAGACCGAGCTTGATATCAATCTGTAGCTCCTTCGCGGTCACCGTCAATGTTCCGTTCACGCCGCTTCGGGTGAATGAGAGCACTTCGCCTTCCCATTCGGAGCGCAAGTCATAGTCTTTACCGAGCTTTGCCGCGACCTTATCGGCGACTTTGCGCGCCTCTGTCTGCGTGGTGTGATGCGGGCGTTTGATTGAGATGTGCGACACGGTTCCTCCTGGTTTGCAGCGCGTTCGTCGAAGATTTCTAAATATCGCCGATTTGCTCGTATTCTTCCGTCATGAGTGATCGACTGCAACTCGCATTGGAAATAGCCGCTGAAGCCTCGCTTGAGATAGCGAGCGCGTTCGCATCGCGTCGTCATGCGCTGCACGAGAAATCGCCCAACGATTTCGCCACTGAAACTGACGCCAGCGTAGAGGGACACCTCGTTCGGCGAATCAGCACGACGTTTCCTGGCGACCGCATTCTCGGCGAGGAAGGCGGCGAGCGGGAGAGCGCGTCAGATGTCGAGCCAAGCGGTTATCGCTGGATCATTGATCCGCTCGACGGCACGTTTAACTTCATTCACGGTTTTCCCTACATTGCCACCTCAATTGCAGTTGAGTTCGAAGGTGAAGTGGTAGCGGGAGTGATTGCCAACCCGCTCACCGACGAGGTGTTTTACGCAGAGCGCGGCGAAGGGGCGTGGCTTACGGTTGACGATGATCGACCCCCTCACCGCCTTTCGGTGAGTTCATGCCGTACGTTGTCCGACGCCCTCGTGGCCTCCGTGCTGCCCGCAAGCGCAAGTGGCAGCTTTACGCGTGTCCTGCCGAAATGGACGGCTGTGGCAAGCCGCTGCGCCAGTATTCGCAGGACGGGGGCTGCAGCACTTGATCTAGCGCATGTCGCTGCGGGACGACTCGACGGCTTTTTCGTCATGAGCCTTGCGGCCTGGGATGCGGCGGCCGGCGGGCTCCTGGTGCGTGAGGCAGGCGGCAGCGTCTGCGATTTCGACGGCGACAATCGATATCTGTCCACCAACGAGGTGATCGCTGGTACGGTACCGGTGTGCGCCGAACTGGTGAGGGTTCTCGGCAATCGCGCCCCGCCTTGAATTCGCTACGCTTCGCGACAATCAAGGAAACGCTAAATAAGTCTGCGGGACGCAGCGCATGGCGGCTCGGGACGCGCTGAGTGTCCACAATTCTGAGGCCTAGCGGCGCTAGGTTGAAGAATTTTGGGGGTGTCAGCTCACCCAACTCTGACGACGCTTTGCCGTGGACCGGCAAGGCTGCCTTCGTCGCGCATGATTTGTTCGGCGTTTCCCTAAACTAGAAGCAGTCAGGGGGATGCCATGGGGTGCAATGTGTGGTTAGGATGGGTTGCAATACTTTTGTTGCTCGGCGGATGCGCGACTACTTTGGACTCACGCAAACCCGTGAGCGCACCTGCGGATCGGTTGTTGCTTCCTAATAATCCCCTTGAGCCTCCATGGCAACCTATCATCATCCGATTCAAAACGCCGACTGAATACAGTCGCGCTGTCGTCGATGGGATGCCCTGTATCCTCGGAGAGGCGAAATCGTCGTGGTCACTCTTGGGTGCACGGGTATCCGCGCCTTATTCCAAGGCAAGTAACCTTTCATGGCGCTGGCATGTTCCAAATCTTGTCAATGGCGCGGACAATGAATCGCGCGACCGCGATGACGCACCTGTCCGTCTCGTCGTCGCATTCAAAGGGGATCGCGAAACAATTGATGCTGTCGACCGTGCTGCAATGAACATGGCGAAGCTGATCGGTGGCTGGGAAATTCCATTTGCATCGATCCAGTACATCTGGGAGGCAGACGCGAAAGTTGAAACGATCATCAACCACCACACCGTTTCGCGAATCAAGAAGATCGTGGTCCGCAGTGGCTCGCAAGGGCTCGGCAGCTGGGTCGATCTTGAGCGCGATGTACGAGCAGACTTCCGTCGCGCATTTGCGGGCGAAGAGCCCGGTGAAATCGAGAGTATTGGGTTAATGACCGACACCGATACGCTACACGGCAACGCGCGTGGCTGCTACGCTGATATCGTATTGCGCTAGCGGTCACTCTCTGCCGCTTGCTTCAGCCAACACCGCTCGAAACTAGATGTCAGCAACCTTTCAAAATCGCGGTATCGATGCCCAGTGCACAACGGTGAATTTGTTTGGCGGACGCTATTGGCGGGGCAGCAGACCGTTCACGCGCCTCTTCGCCATAAAAGAAGTAAGCGACTTGTATACAAAAACTTGGGCTGTCAGGCCGCTTGGCGCTCTGGACTGGCGCAACGTGCGGCACCGATGCACCGCCGCGCGAAGCGAAGGGAGTCCGTAAGATTCGGAAAAAATGCTTGAAAACTGCTCGGCTGCGAAAGTATGCTTCCATATCTTGACCGCGAGTCTCCGCTGGCATGCAGTTACTACGTCATCCGTGAGGCTGAGCAAGCGCCACAAGGCGAAAAACTGTGTACCGATACTCGTTAAACTCCCGGCCTCCCCGCCAAAGTGCAAACTAGAGGACTACGATTTCATACCTAGAGCCGTTTGACCCGCGCACGCTTGCCGCCTCGGCCGCGATCGCTGGCTACATTTTTTCTTTCGCGTTCTGGGCGACTCTGCGTGACGATGAGCGACTGCCGGGGCCAGAGTTCTGGCTGCTTGCTGCACTGCTTTCATCCACAGCGTTTTCAATCCGCGCGTTCCAGGATTTCGTACCAGACCTATTCGCACGAGCCGCTTCTAATGTGATGCTCATTGCAGCGCTGTTCTTTCTGTGGCACGGCGCGCGCGTCTTCTACCGTCGGAAAACGGCGTCAATGGTGTGGCCGCTGCTCGGCAGCATCTTCGGCATTAGTAGCAACTTCGTGTTTGTGGCGTTATTCCCGAGTGCCGCTGCGCGCATCGGCTTCACTTCGCTTGCAGTGGCGACTGCTGCCGCGCTCGCAGCGCACGAGTTTTGGCAAGTCCGCACGAAGCATCGATCACCCGGCGTTGTCATGGCGGGCGTTGCGCTTGCGCTCACCGCGCTGATGTTGCTTCTTCATGCACTACTCGCGCTAACTGGCGTCTCTGAGCCGGCCTCAACACAGCGAAACCCAGTGAACGCCGCAAGCCATCTCATCGGCGTCACTTTACTCATGTGTACCCTGACAGGGCTGCTCATGGCGGTAAATGCAATGCGTGCATCGCAGGTGCGAGCGCTAGCCTATATCGATCAGCTCACGGGTGTGCTCGGGAGACGCGGCTTTTTCTCGGCGACCAAACAGCATTCAACACGCACATTTCCCGGCGGCGTTGTTTTTGTATTCGACATCAACGAATTCAAGCGGATCAATGACACAAAAGGCCACGAGACCGGCGACAACATCCTGCGTGTTCTCACGAGCTCGATTCGTCAATACGCGCCACCGAAATCGTTAATTGCACGATTCGGTGGGGACGAATTCATTGTTTTTGCGCGTGAAATCGAATCACCAGAAGTCATGGCCGAGCAGGTCAAGGCCGCCTTCTCAGCGCGTAGCGCATCGGTACTTGCACAGAACACGCTCCACCAATCTGGGAAAACGCGACTCGCTCTGGCGAGCGTCTCGGTTGGATGGGCCCGCTGCACGCAACTCGACGAAGCAAGTTTTTCCTCAGCACTGCACGAGGCAGACCGCGAAATGTATCGAGTAAAAATCCGCCGTCGCGGGCAGGCTGGCCCCCGACTGGACGAAATCTGAACGCAAGCTAGCGCCCGGGTGAAGTAAAGCTATCGGCGAAAAAATCACTCTCAGGCAGTCGGCGCTCAGCGACGAAGTCTCGCCGTGCGGAATCGATCACAACAGGTGCTCCACAGGCGTACACCTGATGAGCGGAAAGGTCAGGTAAGTCCTCCATCACTGCGCGGTGCACGAACCCAGTGCGCCCCTGCCAATCATCCTCCGCTAGGGCATTGCTTACTACGGGTACATAGCTGAACTGATCGGGATACTTCGCAACCCAAGATCGAACGAGATGATCAAGGTAAAGATCACTAGGGCGCCTGCCGCCCCAATAGATCACGGCTTTGCGTCGATTGCCGGTGTAGATCATGTGTTCGACGATCGCCTTTATCGGCGCGAAGCCCGTGCCGCTAGCGAGAAATATGATGGGCTTTTCCGATTCCTCGCGGAGGAAAAATGATCCGTGCGGCCCTTCAAATCGGAAAATTTCACGCACCTTCACCGCCGGATCGCGTACGCCAAATAGGCGATCCGTGAATAGCCCGCCGGACATGTGGCGAATGTGTAGCTCAATGAGCGCGTCATCATGCGGGGCGTTGGCCATCGAAAAGCTTCGCCGCGCACCATCTTTAAGGATGAACTCCATGTACTGGCCAGCGCGATAAAGCAAACGCTCGCTCGAAGGCAGTTTGAAGCGCACAATCATTACGTCATCGGTCACGCGATCAAGATGCTCGATCCGACACGGCATGGTTTTCACCACAATGTCGCCCGTCTTTCGAACATCGCGCGCCTCAATCACCACATCACCCACCGGATGAGCGACGCAAAAAAGCGCTTTGCCTTGGACTCGCTCAGCCTCAGGCAAGGTCGAAGTTTGATACGCACCGTAGCGCAGCTCGCCCGATTTGAGCGTACCTTTGCACGAACCGCACGCGCCATTCTTGCAACCGTACGGGATGAGGTAGCCCGCGCGCAACGCAGCTGACAAAATAGATTCTTCTGCGGCGCATTCAAACGTTGCGCCGCCTGGCTCTAGTGTGACTTGAGGCATGTGACGATGTCGCGAAAACTTCGGTTCATGATGATTGGGATGGGTGACGTCGCCCAGCGCTTGGCGTTGTCTGAGCCTGCTCGTCGCGCACGCTGGTTCGGACTCACCCGCAGTGATGAGGCTCGCACGCGTGCGCGGGCCTCCTCCGTATTATCGGTGAGCGGCGATCTTGATTCGCGAATAAGCCTGTTGCGCGCGGCGAATATCGCGCGATCAAGCGCGGCCACCATCTTTCTTGCGCCGCCGCCGAACATCGGCGGCGATGATCCTCGGGTGAAGCGCTGGATCGCTGCGAGGTCGCGCGCGCTTACTCGCCCGTTACGAGGTGAGCGGCGTTTCGAAGCGTTACGCCGCAGCGCGCGCGCGCACTTAGATCGGCGCGGCAAGTCGACGCTTACCGATGTTTACGTGAGCACCACAGGCGTTTACGGGGATCGCGCGGGCGAGCGGGTGAGTGAAGTGAGTGTGCTTCGCGCACAAAGCGCACGCGCGGCGCGTCGTGTCGCGGCTGAGCGGCGAGTTCGCAACTCAGCACAGACGCGAATGGCCGTGTTGCGCGTCCCCGGGATCTACGCACAAACACGTCTGCCGATTGAGCGTTTGCGTGAGCGCCTGCCAGCGCTTGTAGCTGCCGAAGACGTGTATACGAATCACATTCATGCTGACGACCTCGCTCACGCAATTTGGCTCTCTGTCTTCCGAGCGCGCGCAGGGCGAACGTACAACATCGTGGATGATGCCGAATGGAAAATGGGAGATTACTTCGATCGCGTCGCCGACGCGCTCGGGTTCGTACGCCCGCCGCGCATGAGCCGAGGAGAACTCGCCAGGCACATCACGCCGATGATGCTTTCATTCATGAGCGAATCTCGACGCATTGAAAATACGCGCATGAAACGTGAGCTGCGTTTGGTGATGCGCTATCCGACCCCCGACACGCTCCTTCAATCGATGAATCCAACCGACGCGCTACAACGAAGTCTTGATGTATGACCCTCAGTTTTGTTAAGGCGAAACTCAGCGCGTACGAACGCCTCGTTCGGCTTGACAAACCGGTCGGCTTCATGCTTTTAATGTGGCCCACGCTCTGGGGGCTTTGGATTGCGGGCTACGGCGCACCAGACGTGCGTTTCGTCTGGATCTTCGTACTCGGAACGATCCTGATGCGCTCTGCTGGCTGCGCCGTAAACGATTGGGCGGATCGAGACTTTGATGGCGCAGTGAAACGCACAGAAATGCGTCCGCTCGCGTCCGGCGAGATTTCGGGAAAAGAAGCACTGTGGGTCGGCGTCTTCTTTGCGCTCGCAGCGGCGATGCTCTTGATTCCACTCAATTGGGCGGCACGTTTTTGGGCACTACCCGCGCTCGCCATTGCGATCATTTATCCGTTTACCAAGCGCTTCTTCGCGGTGCCGCAGGCCATCTTGGGCGTCGCGTTCAGCATGGGTATCCCCATGGCCTTTGCTGCCGGACGCGGCGAAGTGCCAATGATTGCGTGGGCACTTGTAGCGATCAATTTTTTTTGGGTGATGGCATATGACACGGAATACGCGATGGTTGATCGTGATGACGACATCAAAATCGGGATCAAAACCTCTGCGATTTTTTTCGGTCGCTTCGATGTGATTGCGATTTCGTTCTGCTACGTCGCGTTCTTGTGCGGAATGGCATTAGTCGGGGTTGAACTGCAAGCGGGGCCGATTTATTACGGCGGCTTGCTGCTCGCAGCGGTACTCGCGATTCAACACTTCACCCTGATTCAGGGTCGAGACAGGATGAAGTGTTTCGCGGCGTTCCGCGGCAATAATCTGCTTGGGCTTTGTGTGTTTGTCGGCCTTGCGCTCGACTACGCAATACGACGGAATGCGTACCCGCAGTGGTACTGATCGAAGGTTGTGAGCGAGGTTCGGTGACGATTCTTTCTAGAATAAATTTTTGCTTACCGCCCAATTACTTCTGGACGAATAGCTTATTTCGTCTTAAACCCGTATTAAGCGAAATCACCGTCTAGCCCATAATTAAGCTTGGCTAGCTGCCGATTGCTATTTCATCTTTCGAGAAAGTAACTCGCGCAAATACCGACCGGTGTACGACTTAGCCTCCGACGCTACAGTTTCGGGCGTTCCCTCCACCACCACCGTGCCACCGCCGTCGCCGCCCTCGGGGCCCATATCGATGATCCAATCGGCCGTCTTGATCACATCGAGGTTGTGTTCAATCACCACCACCGTGTTGCCATGATCGCGCAAGCGATAGATCACTTTCATCAAGAGGTCGATGTCAGCGAAATGCAAACCCGTGGTGGGTTCATCAAGAATGTAGAGCGTGTTACCGGTGTCGCGCTTGGAGAGTTCGAGCGCGAGCTTCACGCGCTGCGCCTCACCGCCCGAGAGCGTGGTCGCCGCTTGACCGAGCTTCACATAGCCCAACCCTACTTCGTCCAATAGATTGACCTTCTGCGCGACCGTTGGCACGGCAGAGAAAAACGCTTTCGCATCCTCAACCGTGAGCTCCAGCACTTCGCTGATATTTTTCCCACGATACTGAATATCAAGCGTTTCGCGGTTGTAGCGTTTGCCGTGACACACATCACACAGCACGTACACATCCGGAAGGAAATGCATCTCCACTTTGATCACCCCATCGCCTTCACACGCCTCGCAGCGCCCGCCTTTCACATTGAAAGAAAAGCGGCCTGGCTCGTAACCACGCTCGCGCGCTTGCGGCGTTTGCGCGAAGAGTTCGCGAATGGGAGTGAATAGCCCTGTATACGTCGCTGGGTTCGAACGCGGCGTGCGCCCAATCGGGCTTTGATCCACGTCGATCACCTTGTCGAAATGCTCAAGGCCCGTCATTGATTTATGTGCGGCGGGCTCATCAACGCTTGAGTAGATTTTCTTCGCTGCGGCGCGAAACAAAGTGTCGTTGACGAGCGTTGATTTACCTGAACCCGACACCCCGGTGACGCATGTGAGTAAGCCCACGGGAAAACTCACGTCCACGTTTTTTAAGTTGTTACCACGCGCGCCGCGAACCGTGATCTGCTTCTTCTTGTTGGGTGCGATCCGCTTTTTCGGAAGCGCGATTTGCTTCTTTCCTGAGAGATACAAGCCCGTTAAAGACTTCGCGCTCTTCTTGATGTCGCTCGGTTTGCCTTGCGCGACGATTTCCCCGCCGTGCACGCCCGCCGCGGGGCCGAGATCGATCACGTAATCCGCGCTCATAATCGCGTCTTCATCATGTTCGACGACGAGCACGGTATTGCCAAGATCGCGCAAGTGCTTCAAGGTGGCGAGCAGTCGATCATTGTCGCGTTGATGCAAACCAATCGATGGCTCATCGAGCACATACATCACACCCGTCAGCCCCGAACCAATCTGCGACGCCAAACAAATTCGTTGCGCTTCACCACCCGAGAGCGTTTCCGCGCTTCGATCCAGCGACAGATATTCAAGTCCGACATTGTTCAAAAAGCCGACTCGGCTTTTGATTTCCCAAACAATCCGCTCCGCGATTTTCTTTTTCGCGCCATCGAGTTTGAGCGCTTCAAAATACGCGGCGCTCTCATGTAAAGGCAGTGCAGAAAGCTCGTAAATCGCGCGGCTCTGTTTGCCATCACCCACCTTTACGAACCGCGCTTCGCGCTTGATGCGCGCACCGCCGCAATCAGGGCAGCCGCTCCTCGACATATATTTCGCGAGCTCTTCGCGCACCATGCTCGATTCAGTTTCACGATAACGGCGCTTGAAATTGGGGATCACACCTTCAAACGGATGCTTCCTCTTTTGTTCGAAGCCTTTCTCGCTCACGTAGGCGAACTCAATCGCCTCATCGCCGCTACCAAAAAGCACCACATCGCGTGCCTTTTGCGAAAGCTCGTTCCACGGTTTCTCGACATCGAATTTGTAGTGCGCCGCGAGCGCTTGCACCAACTGAAAGTAGTAAATCGTTCGCCGATCCCAGCCACGAATGGCACCGCCCGCGAGCGAGAGCTCGGGATGCGAAACGATGCGCGACGCTTCGAATTCATCAACCGCACCCAAACCGTCACAGGTGGGACACGCGCCCATCGGTGAATTGAACGAAAAGAGCCGCGGCTCAAGTTCAGCGAGCGAGTAATCGCAGATCGGGCAGGCGAACTTTGAAGAGAAAAGCGTCGATTTCCCCGAATCCATGTCGACCGCCAGCGCTCGACCGCCGCCTAAATTGCATGCGGTTTCGAACGACTCGGCAAGCCGCTGCTTTTGATCAGCGCGGATTTTTACGCGATCAACCACCACTTCAATGGTGTGCTTCGTCGTCTTCGCGAGCTTTGGTAATGGGTCAAGCTCGACCACGTCGCCGTCCACGCGCACTTTTGTGAAGCCTTTTGCTTTGAGCTCAATCAATAGCTCGACGTGTTCGCCTTTCCGCTCGCTAATCGCAGGTGCAAGCAACATGACTCGCGTATCGCTCGGCAGCGCCAGCAAAGCATCGACCATTTGCGAGATCGTCTGCGCTTCGAGTTTGATGTGCGGGTGATTTGGACAATATGGATCGCCCACGCGCGCGTAAAGCAAGCGCAGATAGTCGTGAATCTCAGTCACCGTACCAACAGTGGATCGCGGGTTGTGACTGGTCGCCTTCTGCTCAATCGCAATCGCCGGCGACAAGCCTTCGATCAGATCAACGTCAGGTTTGTCAGTGAGCTGAAGAAACTGCCGCGCATAGGCGGAAAGCGACTCGACATAACGACGCTGCCCTTCGGCATAAAGCGTGTCAAACGCAAGAGACGACTTGCCCGACCCTGACAAACCCGTGATCACCACGAGCTTGTGTTTCGGAATGTCGAGATTGATATTTTTTAAGTTGTGAGTGCGCGCACCGCGCACGCGGAGGAAATCCATGGATCAGGCGCTTGCGCCACATCAATGGCGACATGGGTCGTGATCGCTGGATTATCGCCTCCCGCACTTACTGAATGCGGCAACACGTACGCGTTGCGCGAATCGTGACCGCGCTCGCTGTACCGTTCCGAGCGGAGCACGCTCCGCCTGCAATCCAGGCAAACGGCACGAAAAACGATGAATTTCTGCAGTTGGTTGACGTTTGCACAAAACCCGCAGCGCACACCGGTGCAAACGCGTCGTCCGACGCACCTGGCGCAATCGTCACACTTGTTTCCGCAGTTTCCTGGCATTGCAGCGAGGGCGCTGCAACGGTCGCCGCCTGCGTGAAATAGCCGACGACATCTATTGTGAGATGGGCGCTTGCGCTGGATATCACCGACATTTCATTCGCTGAGGCGGTCTGGTCTAGCTTGACGATGGTGAACACAGTGCGAACCTCACCGGCCGCATAGGACATCGTATTCGCCGTTGCTGGCACGGCCGCGCCGAAAGCATAGGCTTTGAGACTGCCGGACGCATTCGGATTGATTACAGTGATATTCGTAGCCAACGCCGCGAACGAACCGGCAGCGCCGATATTGCAATTCGATGCCTCGCCGCCCTGGAAACTGTAGTTACTGACGGCCGTGACATCGAAGGCTCGCGCTACATTTGCGGCCATGATGCCGCCTACCGCGCGCGTATCAGCGATGCGACAAGGAGCGACGGGCGTAAAGACAAGATTGGCATCAAACTGGGCGCGCGCAGGTTGCGCTAACGCAAAACACGAAGCAGCGAGCGCAATGACTTGCAATAAAGATAACGGTTTCATACTTGGATTCCCAGTTTGTTTTTCAAACTCAATGAAGTGGTCTTCAAGGCAAACAATTCACCCCGTGCGCATCGAGCATCCACTGAAGAATCAGCGATGCATTGCGCAGCGGAGGGGTTGCAATCGTGGTGTTCCGCGCGTTCGCGATCAGAGCGTTTCCGATGATGCCCCGGCTCGCTCGCAAAATCAGAATCGCATCGGTGGTGGATCGCTCCACGCTATCCCCGTCGGCATCAAGATCGAAGCTGGCGAGTTGCGCTTCAATCGCAGCGCTGTTCAGCGACGGAAATCCAGCGATAAGTCCTGCGCCTCGCATACCCACGAGATAACGAGTCACCAGCGTGAGATCTTCACTATCAACGCTACCGTTTGCGTTTAGATCGAGCGAGCACTCGTAGGCTGGATTCAACACGAATCCGCCAAGCGTCAGCGCGGAGTTGAACGCGACTGGACTCGTCACGACAGCACCGAGCGCGTTTGTAGTCGTGTTAATCGATGCAATTTTGCTGGGGGAGATGACAACCGCCGCGAGCGATGCATCGGGTGCCGCGGCCAGCCCCATTGCGCCGCTGGGTAGCGCGACAGCACTGCTGACGGTTGCGGTAACCGGATCGATCACCGATAACAGCGCGCCTGTGCTGCTGAGCGCGAACACTTTGTTGGCATTCACAACCGCGAGCGCACTTGGGTGTGCGCCGAGCGCCACATTCGCAATTGGCGCGTACGTGGTGCCATCAAGAATCGAGGCGACTGCGCCGTTATTGTTTGCGATGACCAAACGCCCACTTCCGCCCGGAACGAAGGCCAACGCGTAAGGGCGCGGCTGCGGGTTGTCAGGCAGCGCAATCGCCAAAGTTTGTGACGCGGTATTGCTTGCCGCATCGATGACAGTGATGGTGTTGTCACCCGTGTTAGCAACGAACACGCGGTCTCCGCTCGGCGAGACGGCAATCCCGGTGGGTAACGCACCGACGGGGATGTTCGACGCCACCGCGTTGGTTTGTGTATCGATCACCGAAACTGTGTTGGTGCCAAAGTTTGCGACGTAGGCGCGCGGCTGCACTGGCGACACAACTACCCCCATTGGTTGCGAGCCCGCAGGAAGGGCAATCGACCCAATGACTTGTCGGTTCGCCGCGAGAAAAATCGAAACTGAATCCGAACGGTGGTTGGTAACGTATACCTTGCGCTGGATGGCGTCAGGCGCAACACCGACGGGGCCGTTGCCTACCGTCATCGGCGCGAGCCACGCAGCGACGGCGTGATCGTAAACACCCACCTGATTTTGATCATGGAAGGCGACGAACGTGTACGGCTTTGCACAAGTCGCTCCAGCACCTGCAAGCGCCGCAATCACGAGTGCGAGTTTCGACCATCCTAGGCGCGCTACACATGAAAGCATCTTATGCTCCGAAACAAAGAGGGACCCACACGAACAGCAACCGATGAGCGTACGCGTCCGATGCAGCGTTCTGCCCATCGCAAGGCATGCCGCGAGAGTGCGACAGTTGCATTAACAACGGTCTGCTTTGATAAAGACGCAAAATTGGGAGGCACTGTGCCAGCGCAGGTTCGAAATTCGAAGCTGCGCCGGTTCCAGGGATCGCGGGCTTTTGCTACGTTGGGCAGAGCGCGTTCAAAGACGACAACTGCGGAGCAATGTACCCATCAGCCTTTCCAACGAATCTCACGCTTTAACGGGGTTAGATTCAGTTAATTATTGATGTCTATTTATAAAAAAGCTCTGGCTAGCGCATTGTTCTTTGCGGCATTAGCCTATGTTTCCATATGCGGCTATATGTTCGTTGCGCAACGCGGCATGCAATACCGCCCAAACACCACGCCGCTGAACCCAGGCACTGCGCTCAGTCGGGCGCCGGATCGAATTCCGCAGCAATCCACGCTTTTGACCCGGGATGAACAAAAGGTGATCGTTTGGTGGATCGCGCCGAGCGACCCAATGAAACCCGTGTTTCTCTACTTTCACGGCAACGGAGCGAATTTAGAAAATCGTGCCGCGCGGTTCGCCCGTTTAACGGAATCCGGCGCGGGGCTCCTCGCGGTTTCCTACCGTGGCTACGGCGGATCAACGGGCGCGCCCACCGAGGCGGGCCTTCGCATCGACACCCGCACAGCGTACGACGAGCTGGTGCGCGCAAAGAAAATCGATCCCAAGCGCATCATCGTATTTGGTGAATCACTCGGTACCACGCTTGCGACACTGCTCGCCGCCGAGGTGCCTGTCGGCGGACTGTTACTCGATTCGAGCTTTGACTCAGCGCTCGCCGTGGCGCAGAACGCATACCCGTGGCTGCCGGTTCGCTGGCTGTTGCTCGATCAATATCGCGCCGATTTGGCCGCGCCGCAGGTGAGCGCTCCCGTGCAACAAATCCACTGCCGGGATGATCCGGTGACGCCCCTCGCTTTGGCGCGCACGCTGAACGCGCGCTTCGCGAACGCCGCCGAAATCCACATCATTGAGCGACGCTGTCATGTGCCGAGCTTCGATGAGTTTTCGTCGGTCGCCCGCGCGTTTGCCACGCGCGTCTCGGCGCGCGCCGCTGAGGGCGTCGCCCCAAAATAGCGTTTAATGTCTTTACCAGACTTTATCCGGGCTAGATACATTTTCTTATTGTTATCGTTTTTCTAATTATTTATAGTGAAACCCGAGTTTTCCAAGCCTACGTTGATGTCTTTATGGATGAGTCTGTGACGGCGCTACCAAAAAAATCTACAAACCCCGTCGCTATCATTGCGTCCGCCCTGTCGTTCAAACAACAAGCTAGTCTGTGTCGTCCTCTAACTCCATGACCTCGATCGAGCGCCGCGCAAGCGGCTGGCTCGCCAGCATCTTCGCGCTGCGAATGCTTGGACTCTTCCTCATCCTTCCTGTGTTTGCGATCTACGGAAAGGAGTTGAAAGGTGGCGACGAGGCCTATCTGATCGGGCTCGCGATCTCAATCTACGGGCTCACTCAAGCGATATTCCAAATCCCCTTTGGTGCAGCGAGTGATCGACTCGGCCGCAAACCCGTGATCGTGTTTGGTTTGATCGTATTTGCGGTGGGCAGCGCGGTCGCTGCGCTGTCAGACAGCATCGCAGGCATGATCGTCGGGCGGGCGATTCAGGGCGCAGGTGCGGTGAGCGCCGCAGTTTCGGCGTTCATTTCAGATTCCACACGCGATGAGGTGCGTACCAAAGCCATGGCGATGGTGGGTGCCTCGATCGGCCTGACCTTTGCGTTCTCGCTCATCGTTTCGCCACCACTCACCGCCGCCATCGGGCTTTCCGGGCTTTTCTGGCTCACGGCGTTTTTAGCGATTGCTGGGATCTTTGTTGTGCTTTATCTGGTGCCGCCCGCGCCCGTACTCGCCGAGCAACCCGCGCCTATTGCCCACGGCGACGTGCTTTTTAATCCGCAGCTTTTTCGGCTGAACGTAGGCGTGTTTTTGCTACACATGTTTCAGACGGCGATTTTTGTCGTGGTGCCGGTGTTGCTGGTTGAACGTGGCGCGCTGCCGCCGCCGTCACATTGGCAGGTGTATCTGCCGGTGATCTTGGTGTCATTTGCGCTCATGGTGCCGCCAATGATCCTTGCCGAACGCAAAGGCAAGGTTCGCGCGGTATTTCTCTGCGGAATCGGCCTGCTTTGCATCGCGATGCTCGCTGCGCCTACGCTGATTTCGTCGCGCAGCGCCGCGCTCGGCGGTATCGTTGGCTTCTTGCTTTTGTTCTTCATCGCCTTCAATTTGCTCGAGGCAATGCAGCCGTCCCTCGTGTCGCGTCTCGCGCCCGCTCGGGTGAAGGGCTTCGCGCTCGGTGTGTACAACACGACGATGGCGCTTGGCCTGTTCGCGGGTGGAATCGTCGGCGGTACACTAGCAAAGCGGTTCGGCAACGAAACCGTGTTTTATGGGTGTGCCGCACTGGCGGCACTTTGGTTCGTGGTGGCTTACTCAATGAAACCACCGCCTGCAAGAAAGGAAAACTGACATGGCTTCAGTCAACAGAGTCACTTTAATTGGCAACCTCGGGCGCGATCCCGAGATGCGTTATTTGCCCAGCGGCGAAGCGGTCGCTTCGTTCTCAATCGCCACCACTGAACAGTGGAAAGATAAGCAAGGCAACAAACAAGAGCGCACCGATTGGCATCGCATCGAGTTCATCGGTCGCACGGCGGAAGTCTGTGGCGAATACTTGAAAAAAGGAATGCCGGTCTATGTCGAAGGTCGTATTCAGTACGACAAATGGACCGATAAAGAAGGCCAAGAAAAGACGCTCACTAAGATTCGCGGCGATCGCATGCAAATGCTCGGCTCGAAAGGCGGTGGTGGCGGCGGAGGGGGCGATGCCTCCTACGACGACGGCGGCGACAGCGCACCGCGTCCATCCGCAGCACGACCTCCCGCGAGCGCACCAGCCGGTGGCGCGAAGAAATCGAAACTCGATGATTTCGATGACGACATTCCGTTTTAACGTTACGTGAAACGCAAAGCGCCCCTCTGTGGGGCGTTTTCTTTTTCCGACCACGGCTAAGACGGCCGCAATTTTCTTCAGGATGCAACACAATCACATGAGCACAACATTGTTGAGCGCCCTGCGCGAAACGCTCGGTGAGCGCGGAATGATCACTGATCCCGCAGAGAAAGCGCCCTACTGCGTTGACTGGCGAAAAAAATATGTGGGCGACACGCTCGCGGTCTGCCTTCCATCCAGCGCGCTGGAAGTTGCGGCACTGGTTCGTCAATGCGCGGAATTCAACACCGCAATCGTCCCGCAGGGTGGCAACACCGGCATGAGCGGTGCAGCCACGCCTGATTCGAGCGGCAAGCAAATCGTTGTTTCGATGAAGCGCTTGAATCGCGTGCGTGCGGTGGATACCGCCAACTATTCGATCACCGTCGAAGCGGGCGTGATCTTGCAGACGCTGCAAGACGAAGCAGCAAAGCATGATCGCTTGTTCCCGCTCGCCATTGGATCGCAGGGTAGTTGCATGATTGGCGGCAATCTTGCCTCTAACGCGGGCGGTACCGCAGTGCTTCGCTATGGCAACGCCCGCGAGCTGTGTTTGGGCATCGAGGCCGTGCTTCCAAACGGCGAAATCGTGAATGCGCTTCAGGGGCTTCGGAAAAATAATGTGGGCTACAGTTTGCGTGATCTCCTGATCGGCAGTGAAGGCACGCTTGGCATCATCACCGCGGCGACCATGAAACTTTTCCCGCGTCCTAAAGCGCAAGTCACCGCGTGGATTGCGTTGGAATCGATGGACGATGCAATCGCACTGTTTCAAGTTGCGTTCGCGAAACTGGGGGCGATGCTCACAGCATTTGAGCTGATTCATCCGCTTGGTTTGGAGATGGCAGAGCGATCCGATGCGGTGAAAAGTTTTCCGCTCCCGCGTGACTCGGCGAATTGGTTTGTGTTGATGGAAGCTTCCGATGGTGAGTCAGAGGCTCATGCCACCGCCGCGATCGAGGTAATGCTTGGCGAAGAGATTGAAGCGGGCCGCATTCTTGATGTCGCGGTCGCCGGAACAATGGCGCAATCACAAAGCATGTGGGCGATTCGTGAGGCGATTTCTGTGGCGCAAAGCATGGTTGAAGGCCCCCATATTAAGCACGATATCTCGGTGCCCATCTCTCGATTCGCAGAGTTTCACCGAGTGACGTTCGCAGCGCTCTCCGAGCGTTATTCGGGCATTCGGGTGAATTGCTTCGGCCATATTGGCGATGGCAATTTGCATTACAACGTATTCGCACCACTCGCATCGGATCAGGCCAGCTTCGGCAATGTTGAATCCGAGGCGATCAATCGCATTGTGCATGATCGTGTGGTGGAATTTGGCGGCTCAATCAGCGCTGAGCATGGCATCGGACAATTGCGTCGCGATGAGCTCGCGCACTACGGTGATCCGGCTTCGATGCAGGCAATGCGCGCGATCAAACAAGCGCTTGATCCGAAGGGCTTATTCAATCCGGGCAAGGTGATTTAGCCGTCGTTCATGCCGAGTGACGAGTGACCAACAATGCGAAGCGCGGCGATAGTCGAAGCTCGTAGGGTGCGATCCTATCGCACCTCCTGCGGACACGCGCGAAGCGCATTTCCTCGATCCGACCTGGCAGGTATCAATTTGTGGTGCGATAGGATCGCACCCTACATGCCACTCGTGCGTGACCGCATCGCAACAAAAAAGCGGCCCGCGGGCCGCTTTCTTTGTGCAGAAGACCGTTAGTTGTACTTGATGCTGCAACCGTAGGGCGTTGCGGTCGAAACCGACACTGGTTTTCCGGCCATCGATTCATCAAGCGCGGCACGAACAAAGTTTTTCGCCGTTTTCACATCGGCAGGATTGGCGCTACGTTTGTCGTCGATGCCGCCTGCAAACACCAGTTTGCCCGTGGGATCGATGACGTACATGTGCGGCGTCGTTTTGGCTTGATAGCTCTTGCCGACCGTGCCGCTCTCATCCATGAGCAAACCGGTGGGCGCGGCCTTCCATTCGCCGATCATTTTCGAAGACAGCGCAGCCGGTGCCATGTAATCCTGATGCGATTTCGCGGTACTGTTAACGGCGAGCCACACGACGTTTTTGGCAGTCTTGTCTTTCTGCAGCGTTTGCATGTTGTTCGAGCCGTAGTGTTTCACCACGAACGGGCAGTTTGGGTTAGTCCATTCGAGCACGACATGCTTGCCCTTGAAATCGGAGAGTTTGATCGATTTGCCGTTCACATCCGTGAGCGTGAAGTCGGGCGCGGCTTGGCCAACAGTGGCTGCGTTTGCAGCCGCAAACGCGAGCGAGGCCGCGAGAAGTGTAAGAGTGCGTTTCATGGTGATTCCTTCAAAAACATACCGAGGGATTTTTGTCACAGGTACGCACTTTCCGAAAAGATGAGTTTTAACGCGCGGGGAAAAACGTCTTTGGTCGGTAGGGCACATCTGTCACAAGTTAGGGAAGCGCGAGAACGCGCGGCCCCTACAAGCGAGCAATAGCTGTTGTGACAATGCCCACCGTCAACAGTTCGGGCAGCAGTTCTACGGGTTTGCCCGGGGCGTGCAAGGCATACACCGGCACGCCCGAGCGGTTCATTTGTTTGAGCGCTTGGGTGATGCGCTCGTCGCGGTTGGTCCAGTCGGCGCGCATCAAGACCACATTTTTCTGCGCGAACGCTTTTTGAACATCCTCGCGGGTGAGCACAAAGCGCTTATTCGCCTGACAGCTCACGCACCAAGCCGCCGTGAAATCAACGAACACGGGCTTGCCCTCTGCGTTGAGTTTCGCGATTTCTTCCGGATTCCAAGGCTTCCACTGCGCGCTGCTGGCTGAGGTTGCGCTGGCTTCGCTCGTTGCATTGCTTGCCTCCACCATTGCCGTCGAAGGCCATGCGAGCACCACGGCGAGCGCCGCCGCAAGCGCGCCCGCCATGCGTGCCCGTGCGCGTACGGAGCCGAGCAACCACGCGCCGAACGCGATTCCAACCAAGCCCACGAGCGCGATTGCCGCGCCGTCAATCGTGGCTTGTTGTGCGATCACCCAAACGAGCCAGACAACGGTCAAGAACATCGGAAACGCGAGCACTTGCTTAAAGGTAATCATCCACGGCCCAGGTCGCGGCAAGCGATCAAGCCACTTCGGAAACCACGCGAGGATGACGTAGGGCAGCGCCATCCCAATGCCGAGCGCCGCAAAGACGACGAGCGCTGCGAGTGCGCTTTGGGTGAGCGCAAATCCGAGTGCTGCGCCCATGAACGGCGCGGTGCACGGGCTCGCCGCGATCACCGCAAGTACGCCCGAGAAAAACGCATCAACGCCTGGATTTTTCGCGGTGAAGTTCAAGAGCGACGATGGCGCCATCGTGCCCACTTCGAACGCGCCCATGAGATTGAGCCCGATCAAGAAAAAGATCACGGCGAGCACCCACACAACGCCGGGGTTTTGCAATTGAAATCCCCAGCCCACGGCGCTGCCCGCGCCCTTCAGCGCGAGTAACGCGCCCGCAAGTGCGAGGAAAGAAACGACAACGCCGATCGCGTAGAAGAGCCCATGTGCGCGCATCGCGCCGCGTCGCTCCACCGCAGAGTGCCCTTGGCCCGCATGCTGCGCAAACGAGAGAATCTTGAGCGAGAGCACCGGAAACACGCAGGGCATCAGATTCAAGATCATGCCGCCGACGAATGCGAACGCAATCGCAGCGATGAGGGACATGCCGCCGCTAGCGCCAGCCGCCACACCTCCTGTAGGCGCTGCTGCGTCGCTCGCCGGCGCATCTTTTGAAGCATCGGCTAATAGCGTGTAGCCTTGAATAGATTGGGGCTCAGCGAAAGTTTTTGTTGTAACTGATACAAAACCAAACTTAGCGCTAGCCCCAATGTATTCAGGGGAAGAGACGACGAGCTTAAAGTTTTCTGGCACTTTCGCGCCATCAACTAAGCGCAGCATCGCGCCGTAAGGAAAGTTCGCGTCATTCGTCGAATAAACGCGCTGCGCCGCGGGTTCGGTGATTTGTTCGACTTCAGGGAACACGTCGAACTTAGACATCTTCGGCGCGCCCGCTGCCGGTTTGAGCGCTATCCACATCTCGCGACCACTTACGCGCGCCTCGCCGCTCCAGCCGGAGAGTGCGGCGGGAATTCGCGCCTCTACGCCTGCCCACGCGTTGGCATCGCGCTTCTGCGCCGCCGCCGCGACCGGCAGGGTGAGCGAAACTTCGCCGTCTTCAGGAATGCAGACGTCCTTGCAGACCAGCCACTCCGCCTTCCCCTTGATCGTGATTTCGCTTCCCGCGGCGGCAGTCGCGGGGACCGTTACCGACGCCGGAAGGATGACTTCATCCTCATAGCCAAAATTGACCAGAGGCCCTGTGCGCAAACGCTGCGGCGCGGGCCAATCAAACTCAGATACAGTCACGCCCGCAGGCAGCGCCCACGTCACCTTCGTGGGATAGCCCGAATCGCCCGGATTCTTCCAATACGTGTGCCAATGCGGCGCGTGTTTGATCGAAAGGCCAATGCGCGACGTTTGGCCGGGTACGAGCGCCGTGTCAGCCGCAACCAACTCCACTTCTGCATGGGGCGTTTTGATCGGGGCCGCGTTCGCTGACAACGAGGCGAATGCGAGCGCACAAACGAACGCGGTGCTCGCGACTGAAAACGCAGACTTAACAGCGCGGGAAAAAGGTTGGATCACGATAGCCAAGGGGTTCTTTTGTTGACGCAGATTAGCGCCGATTACACGCAGATTGACGCAGATTTTTTTGGTGGTCGCGCTCACAGACAGTCATCACTAATCTGTATCAGCATCGGCATAAATCCGCGCCAGGAAATTTGCCAGAGTCGCTGACGATATGAAGATCGCTATGACGCCCGTTTAGTTCCGCAGCCGCCGCCGCTCAAAACCTTACAATTCAAAGGTTTATCGCTAATTTTAGTGAGCCGCGGCAGCATCGCTCGCCCGCGTTTCCCCGACATGGAATCTCAATACAACCATAAGACGGTCGAATCGGCCGCACAAACCCATTGGTCCGCGATCGACGCCTACAGGTCGATTGAGAATGACCCACGTTTCCCGAAAGGCAAGTACTACGCCTGCTCGATGCTGCCCTATCCGTCCGGCAAGCTGCACATGGGTCACGTGAGGAATTACACGATCAACGACATGCTAGTTCGCTATCAGCGGATGCAGGGTTACAACGTGTTGATGCCGATGGGATGGGACGCATTCGGCCTGCCTGCTGAAAACGCGGCGATGAAAAGCAAGAAAGCGCCCGCCGCGTGGACCTACGAAAACATTCGCGTGATGAAAGCGCAATGCCAAGCGCTCGGCTTGGCGTTCGATTGGTCGCGCGAGCTCGCCACTTGCGATCCAGCGTATTACAAGTGGAATCAGTGGTTCTTCTTGAAGATGTTGGAGAACGGTCTTGCGTATCGCAAAACGCAAATCGTGAACTGGGACCCGATCGATCAAACCGTGCTCGCCAATGAGCAAGTGATCGATGGCCGTGGCTGGCGCTCGGGCGCGCTCGTAGAGAAGCGCGAGATTCCGGGCTACTACTTGAACATCACGAAGTACGCCGAGGAATTGCTCGACGCGACGCTGCACAAATTGCCCGGTTGGTCAGAGCGCTTGCGCCTGATTCAAGAAAACTGGATTGGCAAATCGGAAGGTGTACGCTTCGCGTTTCCGCACGACATTAAAGACGCTGACGGCAAGCTCGTGCAAGACGGCAAGATGTATGTCTTCACCACGCGCGCCGACACCATCATGGGCGTCACCTTCGTGGCGGTCGCGCCTGAGCATCCGCTCGCGATTCGCGCGGGGCAATTGAATCCTGCGCTCGCGCCGAAAATTGATGCGTTGAAACTCGGCGGCACGACGGAGGCTGAACTCGCGCTTAAAGAAAAAGAAGGCGTTGCCACTGGCTTGTTTGTGACGCATCCACTCACGGGTGAGAAGATCGAAGTGTGGGTGGGTAACTACGTGCTCATCATTTACGGCGATGGTGCTGTGATGGGTGTGCCGGCGCATGATGAGCGGGACTGGAATTTCGCGGCGAAATACGGAATACCAGTAAAAACTGTCATCGGAAGTGAGCAGCTTTATCGAGATTGTCTGGCAGTTTCAAATGCGTATCAGTCCGCGACTGGTGGTGCACCGCTGTCGCCTACGGAGCTTCTCAACGTAAATTGGAACGGTGACATTGCTGGACAACTCGCGCATATCGCGCGCGTTTCCCCGGAGGCCTCAAACGCAGTAGTTGGATTAGCGCACCAAATGCGGCACGAACACTTCAGTGCCGAACGCGGTTTGACGATTAACTCCGGGAAGTTTGACCGACTTACATTTCAGGACGCGGTAAACGCAATCGCCGCTGATCTCGCCGCAAAAGGCTTAGGCGAAAAGAAAACCACCTTCCGCCTTCGCGATTGGGGCATTTCGCGTCAACGCTACTGGGGCACACCGATTCCGGTGATCCACTGCGACGACTGCGGCGTGGTTCCAGTGCCAGAAAAAGACTTGCCCGTCGTGTTGCCCGAGCATCACATCCCTGACGGCAGCGGCAATCCGCTCAATAAGGACGAAGCGTTCTTGAAATGCTCGTGCCCGAAATGCGGCAAGCCTGCGCGGCGCGAAACTGACACCATGGATACCTTCGTTGATTCGGCGTGGTACTACATGCGCTACACATCGGCGAACGCTGACACAATGGTCGATGCACGCAACGATTATTGGATGCCGATGGATCAATACATCGGCGGCATCGAACATGCCGTGTTGCATTTGCTCTACGCCCGCTTCTGGACGAAAGCGATGCGCGACATGGGCTTGCTCAAATTCGATGAGCCCTTCAAACGCATGACCAACCACGGCATGCTTTTGAATCACATCTTCTACACGCCAGGCAGTCACGGCGCGAAGAATTACGTCCCGCCAACAGATGTAAAACTCACGCACGATGAAAAAGGCCACATCAATGGCGGCACGCTAGAAGACGGCACGCCCGTGCTCTACGGCGGCATCGGCAAGATGGGCAAGAGCGAGAAGAACGGCGTTGATCCGCAAGACTTGATCGATAAGTACGGCGCTGATACCGCGCGGCTCTACGTGATGTTTGTCGGCGGCCCCGAAGATGCAGCGGTGTGGTCGGATACGGCGGTTGAGGGCGCGATGCGCTTCTTGCGGCGTGTGTGGACGTATTGTGCAGATCGCGCCGCTGATATTGCGAACGCAGGCGCGGTCGATGCCGCGACGCTCACGGCCGAACAGAAAGCCACGCGTTTCGAATTGCACAGTGCGCTCAAGCAATCGAACTTTGACTACGAGCGTCAGCAGTACAACACCGTCGTTTCGGCCTCAATGAAGATGTTGAATGCCCTCGAAGCGGTGAAGCCTGGCGCGTGTCCATCACTCGCACGCGAAGGCGCATCGATCCTTTTGCGCACGCTCGCGCCCGTGACACCGCACATCACCTACAAATTGTGGAGCGATCTCGGATTTGAGAAAACCGACGGCGCATTGCTCGATACAGAATGGCCGCAACCCGACGCAGGCGCGCTGGTACAAGACGAGATCAAGCTCGTGTTGCAGATCAACGGCAAAACGCGCGGCGAAATTGTTGTGCCTTCAAGCGCAGACAAAGCCGCAATCGAAGCAGCAGCCGCCGCATCGGCAGAGGTTGCGAAGTTCGGCGAGGGCCGCGCACCGAAGAAAATCATCGTGGTGCCAGGCCGCTTGGTGAACGTTGTTGTTTAGAAAGTGAGCAGTGAATAGTGAGCAATGAACAGACTTCTTTTCTTCGACGCATTGCCCGTCACTCATCACTCGTCACCGCCGTCATCGCGTGTGTGACTCTCACATCCTGCGGCTTCCAGCTGCGCGGCGCGGGATCGTATGAATTTAAGTCGGTTCATGTGCAAGCGCCGACGAGCGCTGCGCTCGGCGGCCCCGCGGCGCCGGTTGTGCCAGACGTTATTGAAGGGCTTTTGCGCAGCGGCATCACGGTCAAGCCCAAAATTGAAGAGGCCGACTTTTCAATTCGCTTTCTGCAAGTCACATTTGATAAGCGAGTGCTTTCGCTCTCTGGGAGTGGACGTGCCCGTGAGTTCGAATTGGAATACAGAATTCTTTATGAATTTGTAGACGCTCGCCAGAAAACATGGGGGCAACCGGGCGAAATTACGATTCGTCGAGATTTTTCTTATTCAGAGTCTCAGGCCCTCGCGAAAGAGGCAGAAGAGCGACAGCTGATTCGCGACATGCAGCAGGATGCCGCGAGCCAAATCCTGCGCCGCCTGCAATCGGTGAAGCGTCCTGCCTGATGGCAGCTGAGGCATGAAGACCGTCTACCTCATCCACGGCGATGAGCTGATTACGAAGATCGAAGCGGCCGACGCGATCCGCGAAGACGCACGCAAAGCGGGCTACAGCGAGCGCGATCATTACGTCGTCGATTCGCAGCATTTCGACTGGTCGAAAGTCACCGACGCAAGCGATAACCTCTCGCTCTTTGCCACGCTTCGCATCGTTGAAATCACGATCAACACCGCGAAGCCATCGGCCGATGCGTGCGCTTTTTTTGAAAGCGCAGCGAAAGATCCCGCGCCTGACACGCTTTATCTTTTTAACGTGCCGAAGCTTGATCGCTCGGCGACAGAAAGCGCTTGGTTCGCCGCGTGCTCGCGCGCGGGCGAGGTGATCGCCGCGCCGCTCGTTGAGCGCGAACAGTTGCCTGGCTGGATCGGTAAACGTCTAAAGAAATACGGGTTCGAGGCAACACGTGATGTCGTCGATTTTCTGTGTGAGCGATGCGAGGGAAACTTGCTGGCTGCCAAGCAGGAAATTGAAAAACTCTCGCTTCTGTTGCCGAAAGGCGAACTGAAAGTGGAAGACTTGGTAGCCGCAGTGGCAGACGTAGCTCGGTATGATCCGAATGAACTCTCTGAATCATTCCTGCGGGGTGACCTCGCGCGTTACTCGCGCGTGCTGGAAGGGCTCCATGCGGAAGGCGAGCAAGCGCCGCGTTTATCGTGGATGATTTCTGAGGATGTGCACGCGCTCGCGAACATTTTTCTCGCGAGACGTCAGGGCGTGCCCGTTGCTCAAGCGCTACGCAATGCGCGTGTCTGGGGCAAGCGACAAAAAGCGATGGAGCACGCGACGAGCGTAATCGCACCGCAGCGCATCGCGGCATTGCTGAAGCGCTGCGCAACGCTTGACGCGCAAAGTAAGGGGCAAGCCGCTGGCGACGCGTGGCTCACGCTGGGCTCGATGGCGGCGTTTGCGCATGCAAGGAGCGAGCGGGAGGTCATTGCGTAAGCGCTAACCGTTAGGCCGAAGGCGCGCCCCGCGAGACGACGCAGCAGCGACCGACGCAACGCTTGAGAAGAAACACCCAAGAATCGGAAGCCGCGCGCTGTAGGGTGCGATCCCATCGCGCCCCGTAAGTTTTTTCTAGGCGCGGGCTTGACCGCGCTTAGTGTCACTGGGCAAGCGACGTCAAGCCGTCGCCTACAGATTTGGCCCCCTACGTCGCAAGCCGAACAACCGCCGCAATCGCGGCAGTCTCCGCGCGCAGCACCGTTTGCCCGACGCGTAACCGATACTCGCATCTCTCACGCAATAGCGCGAGCTCGTTCGGAGAGAACCCGCCTTCGGGGCCAACGAAAACGACACTCGGTAGTTCCGGGGCCGCGAACGCAATCGACGGTTCGCCTTCGGCATCCATCAATACGCGCGGGATTGCGCTCTGCGACTCTATTGCGTGAGCCAAACTAATCGGTGCAGACACCAAGGGAAGTTGATTGCGCCCACACTGTTCGCAGGCCGCGATCACTACGCCGCGCCAGTGCGCAACACGCTTTTCAATATCGCCGGGAATACGTTGCGAACGCTCCGTGTAGAGCGGTTGAATCGCCGCAACGCCCAGTTCAGTTGCCTTCTGGATCAACCAATCAAAGCGATCATTAGCGATCAAACCAACGCTGAGCGTGAGCTTTCTCGCGAGCTCACGTTCGATCAAAACGCGATGCGCTGTTTCAGCAATGATGTCGCGCTTACCGATCTCAACGATTGTTGCAGGCACCTCACCACCCGCACCGTCAAACAACGCGATCAAATCAGCCTCGCGCAGGCGAAGCACGCGCACATGCTGAGCGATGCGGGTATCGAGCACAACGCGTGCGCCTTCAACGATGGGTGTTTCAGAAAAAAAGCGGGGCATGTGTCAACGAGTATTCGCAAATTCCCACATCGCCTTCAAGCACGCATCAGGCGCTTCTGAAAGCATCGAGTGTCCGGCCTCTTGAAGTCGAACCACACGTGCGTCCTTGATTGCATCAATAGCGGCGCTTGCGGCTTTCGGTGGCGTCATCATGTCGCGTTCGCCCACGATGAAAAGCGTTGGTAGGTTGATCGACTTCGCGGCCTCAAGACCATTCGCATATGTTTTGCACGCATGCAAATCGTTGTGCAGCACGCCGCGCACCATTCGACGCATCAGTGCGAGGCCCGCGCCAGGAAGCCAGGTGCCTGGAACTTTGTGATTGTTCCCAAGCTGGGACGCAGGCGCATACGACCAATCCACAATCATTTGCCGCGCTTTGTCTTCATGATTCGCCGCCGCATCGAGCAGCACATCGCCTACGGCCATTGGTACCGCTGTGCCAATCATGCCGAGTTTCGCCACCAGATCGGGGCGATCTGCCGCGAGCTGAAGCGCCGTGAGGGATCCCATACTATGACCGAATACGCACGCGCTCTTTATCTTGATTTCATCGAGAACGGCCGCAGCAAATTTCGCGAGCGATTCGATACTTGTACACAGCGCGCCCTCACTTTGGCCGTGCGCCGGTAAATCAAGCGCGAGTACATTCCAGCCGTGATGCGCGAAGTAGCGCGACTGCAATGCCCAAACACTATGGTCATTGGCTGCGCCGTGGATGAAGACGGCGGTAGGTTGGGTTTCGAGGAGGGGTTTGGTGCCGGTGTACGCGTAGGCGCGCGAGCCCTTCGCTTCAATAAACATAGCGTCGCCCTCCCCCCGCTGTCATCCCCGCGAAAGCGGGGACCCACACTTCGCAAGGGTTAACTTCGATCGTTTGCCCTGCGCTCACGTCGCAGTGGGTCCCCGCTTTCGCGGGGATGACATTGATAGGAAATTGCGAGTGATTCATTTCACCTTCTCCGCCACCTTCATCGCGCGCTTCAAGTCATCAATCAAATCGCTCACACTTTCTAAACCAATCGACAAACGAATCGTGCCTTCGGTAATGCCGGAGGATTTCAACGCGTCCGCACTCATCCGGGAATGCGTGGTGCTCGCCGGGTGAATCACGAGCGATTTCGCGTCGCCCACATTCGCCAAATGCGAGAAGAGTCGCAAGTGATCGATCAGCGCGCGGCCTTGCGCTCTTGTACCTTTAATGTCGAACGAGAACACCGCGCTCGATCCCTTCGGAAAGTATTTCTTCGCGAGCGCGTGATCGCGATGAGTTTCCACGTCGGGATGGTGAACTGCGCTCACAAACGAATACGATTGCAAAAACTCGATCACAGCACGCGCGTTCGCAATGTGTCGATCCATGCGCACTGGCAGCGTCTCGATGCCTTGAAGAATCTGCCACGCGTTCATCGGCGCCAAGCAAGCGCCGAAATCACGCAGACCTTCACGGCGGCAGCGCAGTAAAAACGCGGCAGTGGACGATTCTTCCGCGAACACCATGTCGTGAAAACCTTTGTACGGTGCAGTGAGCGTTAGAAATTTTTCTTTTGCTTTGTCGCCGAGCCAATCGAAGCGACCGCTATCAACGAGTACGCCGCCGATCACTGTGCCATGACCCGAAAGAAATTTCGTTGCTGAATGAAACACGATGTCTGCGCCGTGTTCGAACGGTCGAATCAAGTACGGCGTCGTGAGCGTCGAATCGAGCATCAACGGCAAGCCCGCTTCGTGTGCGATCGCGGCCACCGCTTCAATGTCGATCAACAGATTTCCAGGGTTGCCGAGCGTCTCGCCAAACAGAAGACGCGTGTTCGGGCGAATCGCTTTCTTCCACGCATCCAAATCACCGGGGTCGACGAAGGTGGTCTCGATTCCGAAGCGCGGCAAGGTGTAATCAAGCAGATTGTGTGAGCCGCCGTAAAGCGCGCGACTCGCAACGATGTGCCCGCCCGCGCCCATCAGCGTGCAAATCGCCACATGCAATGCCGCCTGACCGGAAGCCAACGAAATCGCGCCGATGCCGCCTTCCAACGCCGCGACCCGTTCTTCGAGCACGGCATTGGTCGGGTTCGAGAGCCGGGAATACACATGTCCCGCTCGCTCCATATTGAAAAGCGCTGCGGCGTGATCCGCGTCTTCGAACACGAACGAGGTGGATTGATAAATCGGCGTTGCCCGCGCACCGGTCGTGGGGTCGGGGCGCGCGCCGGCATGCAAGGAAAGCGTGTCGAAGTCGTACATGGATGCGTTCGCGCGACTGCGCAACGTGAGCGAAATGAAACAGCTTCGGATTATCGACGCGACATGGTGCGAAGCCGACCCGACTGGTTGCGCCGACTAGGGTTTACCCTGGACTGCAATGGCAGCGCGCTCCATGGATCAGAACGTTTCCGCGCGCAGCAAAAGCGAACGGCTCGGAGGCTGAATGGTCCCGTCAACCTGACTCAATAAACGTTGCATTAGCGCCCAAAATGCCGACAGATCTGCCGGAAAAGTGTTGTATTTTTACAAACTTTCTACGCGGCAATTTCGCTCTAAGTATTATTTTATCGGGGCTTACAGACTTTTGCCGGGCAACGCGAAAACTTGCTTTGAACCCGTCTGGCCCAAGTTAATAAGCGGCTAAGGCGTAGAGCCATAATCGAAAATCGCTCATTTTGCCTAGTTTTTAAGCAGCACTTTCTGGGTCATTTCGGGGCTTGATCGGCGCCACTTCGATGGCGAGCTTTTGCGGAATTTCGCGTTCTGGATCTTCGCGAGCTTCGAGCGCTTTTGCGCGCACTTCGTCATCGATCCGATACATCGCATCGAGCATATCTTGCATCTCACGACGTGCCTGCACGAGCGTAGAGACAGCGCTCGGCGCAGCAAGATAGTTCTCCATCTTTTTGCCGTACTTATGTTTCACACGATCAATCATCGTCACGAACGCGTTGACGATACGCGGTTCGAAATGCGTTCCAGCGCATCGCTGGATTTCGGCGACCGCCTCGGCGTGCTTCCATGCGTGTTTATAGGCGCGAACATGGGTGAGCGCATCGTACACATCGGCGACTGCGGCAATGCGCGCGGCGAGCGGGATCTCTTCGCCTTTCTGCGCCGCAGGATAGCCCGTTCCATCCCAGCGCTCATGATGACCCAGCGCAATGGTTTCGGCCATTCGGAAGGCAGGATTCGGGCAGAGTGACAGCAGCTGTGCGCCAATTTCCGTATGGCGTTTGATGATTTCAAACTCCGCGCTGGTGAGCTTTCCAGGCTTCAGCAGAAGCCCATCCGGGATGCCCAATTTACCGATGTCATGCAAGCGCGCCGCAAGTTCAATTTCCTCACAAAAGCGATGCCCGTAACCCAACTCTTCGGCGAGCAAATAGGCAAGGCGCCCTACGCGATACGCATGCTTTCCCCAAGTATCTTCGCGAAGTTCAGCGGTGACCGCTAGCCGCTCGAAGGCATCGCGATACATCGGCTCCGGCACTTCAACTTCTTGCCTCGGAAGCTGCCCATCGCGCTGAATCGCCGCGATGAGATCTTGCACATCGTCCTTACCCGGCATCGGTGTTTGCACCTTCACCTTAAGCGCATCTAGCGAGCGCTTCACGCTATCGACCTGCGACTTCGCCAGGAACTCAACGAGTTTTCCGAGATAGATCAACACACCTGTGTGATCGTGAGCCTTCTCGTAGGCGCGCACTAGCAACGTTAGGTTGTCCCTATACAGGGTAGGTAGCGCCTTAGATGTTTCGAGCAACTTGAGTAGCGTCGCGACCGCAATGGTCAGGTCTCCGTCAAAGATTTCGTAAGCAGCCTCGGCAAGCTCTTGATTAAGCTCGGTGCGTGGCGTTTTGAAGGCTTTCGCTAGGCGCTGCACCATGCTCAATCGAAGTTTGGCGGAATCGCCGTCTTTCAAACCGAGAGCACACTTAAGCCAGTTTGTTTCGCAGACGAGGCGGATGAAAATCTCGTTGCCGCTTTTCGGTACCCCGAGTGACTCCACCGACGACTTAGCGGTTGCTGCACCCAGCTCATATTGCTGCAAGGCGATACACGCATTCACCATGTTCGCGCGCGCTGCGCCTACTTGTACGCGGAACCGAATGTCTTGGCCGTAGACACTATCAACCCGCAAAGCCACCTCAATACACTCACGGTACATCCCCATCATGCACAGCGCACCTGCGAGGTTGGTGTACGCGCTCACGATGCCATTGTCGTCGGAGAGCTTCTTAGCGATTTCAAGGGCGCGTAGAGCACACTCAATCCCCTTCGCAGGAAATCCAGAATCAATACTCAGCGCGGCGTACACGCTGTAAGCGCGGCGAAGCTCTGGCTGCAAATTTTGTTCCGCTGCGAGATCTAGTGCTCTTTCTACCAACGACAACCCCTCATGACTTCGTCCGCGGGGCGTTAACGCGAACGCCACGTCGAGCAATATCTTCACCGCAACACCGGCTGGCTTTGAAACTCTAGAAAACGCAATGATGCGAGCAGCCTTCAAGGCAAGCTGAAAGTGCTCATGGTTACTAGATCTGAGTAGTGATTCAAGTTTGCCGTTAAGTTCAATGACTAGATCGTCAAGTCCATGACCATCAAGGTCCATCACTGAGCTGTCGATCATGTTTACGAGTGTTTCGGTGTCCACTTGATTTCTTTCAATGACGACGTCATATTTCGGGTCGTGGAACTCCACTTTAAACGAATCCTTCAAACAAATCACCTACCGGATCACGATCATGAACGCAAACGCTCTCTCCAATTCGATCGCTACTGACTTCATCCTCGAGGACAACCTTCTGCGCGACTTGGCGGATATCGAAATCGTTCTTGTTGGCGGCGGTGAAATCGCTGTTGTCGGTAGTTAACCCAACCCCACCCGCTTAGTCGCCATCGCGAGCGTTGAATCGCGGTGAGCGATGATGAGCGTGGTGATGCCTAAGTCTTTGACGACTTGATTGACGGTAGCCTCGCGCTCGTTGTCGAGCGCGCTGGTGGCTTCGTCGAGCATCAGGAATTTAGGTTGTCGATAGAGTGCTCGCGCGAGCAGCAGGCGTTGCCGCTGCCCGCCAGAGAGCACGCTTCCGGCGTTCACCACGAGGGTGTCGATTCGCATTGGCATACGCTCGATGTCGTCGAGCAGTGCCGCTGCTTTGAGCGCGTCGCGAATGCGCTCCTGATCCATCTCTGGTTCGAACAAGCTCACGTTTTCGGCGACCGAACCGAAGAAGACGTAGTCTTCCTGCATGACCGCGCCGATTTGTCCGCGCAGGCTTACAGGATCAATTTCGCGAATATCGACGCCATCAATCAACACGCGGCCTTCCGTGGCGGGTAGCAGTCCCAGTACGACTTTCGCAAGCGTTGTTTTGCCAACGCCTGACGGACCTGACAACGCAACCGTTTCACCCGGCTCAATCGTGAAGCTCACATTGCGGAAAATAAATGCGTCTTGTGGGCCATATCGATAACCTAAATTTTCGATCACCCAGCGCGCTCTCGACAGATCAGGCGCAGGCGCATGACCCGCATCTTCACGCTCCGCGAGCGCTACGTCGGCGACGCGCTCTGCATGCAAGTTAAGCAAGGCAAATTCGCTGATCTTGTCGATTAAGTTCGCAAGGCGAGTCACGAACACCAGCTTGTAAGCGATGAACGCGAGCAACATGCCAACGCTAAATGCGCCGCTGATCACTTCATTCGCGCCTAACCAAACCACGATGACTGATTCGACGCCAAAGAGTATGAAATTCGATGTCTTGTAAATCAACGTGAGCGTTTGCGAACGAATCGTTGCATTCAACGTATCAACAACCGAGTTTTGCCAACGCGCCAAACGATCAGGCTCGCCCTGATACATCTTGATCGCCTGCATGCCGCGCAAACTTTCGATGAAATGTGATTGCTGAAGTGCGGCGAACACCAGTTGTTCATTGAGCGCTTCACGCAGTGGTCGATACAGCGCCCAGCGAAGGATCGCGTAAATCGCAGCGAACACTAAAACAACCAGTGTGAGCTTTGGCGAGTAAATCAGCATTACGGCGAGCATTGAAAGCGCAAGCACGCCATCAATCATCACCTCAACCGAGCTTGCGGTCAGCGTGCGCTGGATCGCATCCATTGACGAGAAGCGTGAGAGCAGATCACCCACGTGACGCTTCTCAAAAAATGCAAGCGGTAATCGCAGCAAATGTGAGAACAATTGTGTAAGCACTTGCAGCGACAAGGTCGTCGTCAAATGCACGAGCAGCCACCCTCTCAACGCCATGATGCAGCCTTGAATGAGGACGATCAAAACGAAGCCAATCGCAAGCACCGTCATCAAGCTGCGATCTGCAGAGACGAGAACTTCATCGACTGTTAGCTGCGTGAGCCAAGGCATTGCAATGGCAAAGACCTCAAAAACAATCGCGGCGATAAAAAGCCGCCAGAGCGCTATCTTGAGCCCTTTAGCGCCACTGAGAAACGACCACACTGAAAGCGATTCGGTAACGCGCTTCTTCTTAAAGCTAGACGTGGGCGTGAGTTCGAGCAGCACGCCGGTGAAGTGCTTAGAAAACTCAATCAAACTCAACGTGCGCGCACCGCGCCCTGGGTCATGCAACGTCACTGCGTCGGCGCTTACTTCTGTCAATACAACGAAGTGATTGAAATCGTAATGCACGATGGCCGGCAAACGAACCTTACTGAGCGCTGCGAGCTCCACGCGCAGCGGTCTAGCCGCGAGCGCCAAACTATCGGCAATTTCAATGATTGATTTAAGTGTTGTGCCTTTTTGCGTAATGGCGTGGTCACGACGCAATGATTGCAAGTCAATTTCGAACCCGTGGTGACCAGCAATCATGGCGAGGCAGGCAAGGCCGCACTCAGCCGCTTCGGTCTGCATCACAAGCGGCGTTTTGCGACGCCAAAATTGCAACGAGCGAACGAGGGTTGCGCTCATAGCGAGCCTCGCAATCGCAGAATCGGCTCGATGATCCAGCGATATAGCGGTCGGCGATCTAGCTCGATGTCGGCTTGCGCAGTCAGGCCATTTCGCAGTGGATAGTTTTGTCCGTAGGCAACGACAGCCTGTGTCACGAGCGTCGCGCGAACACGAAATGCAGGTTCGCGCACTTGGGCTGGAACGCCCGCCTCGCCGGGGATCAACACGACACGACCAATCTCCACAATCCTTGCCTCAACATGCCCGTAACGCTCGAAGGGAAAAGCATCGATGGCAAGCCGCACGACTTGCCCCGACTTCAAAAAACCAGCGGAGCGCGTGGGAACGAAGAGATCGCTTTGTAGCGCGCCATCGCCGCTCTGCATCCTCAGAAGCGGCGCGCCCTGCACTAAAGTTTGCCCGGGCGACGCGATGATGCGCTCTACGACAGCATCGGTGGCCGCGGTGATGTCGTAGGCACGTCTCGATGCGTCTTCGCGGGAACTTTGAGTGAGCGCTGCGGCATCCCGATCAAGTGCGGCAAGCTTACTGCGAGTGGCGCTCTGAAGAAGCGGCAACTCGCTTCGCGCCTGCGAAAGATCTCTCGCGAGTGCGGCGTCACTGCGCTTTAGCGTTTCAACTTTGACGACTTGCTCGGCGCGCTCGTCCTGCTTGGTTTGCAATTGCAGTTCAGACACAAACTTTTCTTTGGCGAGCTGCCGGAAACGGTCTACTTGCAATTGCAGTTGCCGCACGCGTTCTTCCTGTGCGGCAATCTCGCGTGCGAGCGCTGCGCGCTCCATCTCAATGGCTTGTACGCGTTGTGTGAGCTGACTTGACTGTGCCGCAAGCTGTGCTTCGAGCTCGCGCTTCTCCCGCGAAATGGCAGCGCGACGCGCCTCAGCGTCACTTGCCGCGCCTGAAAACGTGGCCACCCCGGCAACGGTACGCTCGGTCGACACCGTGGCAATCACCTGTCCGCGCGCAATTCGTTCCCCCTCTTTCACCGCAATTGAGGTGAGCGTTCCTGCGTCAGTTGCCGCGACGGTTGTCGGGTCAACGGCAAAGCTGAGCACAGCGAATGCGCGCGCTTTTCGGGTGTATTCCGCTTCGACTAAAAACCAAACAAAAACAAGCGCCAACACGGCGAGCGCCCACAGCATGTAGCGTGCGATGCGAGGGGTGAGCACGACCAGCTCGCCCCACGCGCGCTCTCGTTGGTGCGCCAAGGCTTCTTCGCGGTACAACGGGGTTTTTGGAGGCGACGATTCGCTCATCGGCGTCGGCAAATCTCGGAATTGATGCAACATGAATTCTGCACGTAAACGCGCGCGCTATGCTTCGCAACGCGTTGGTAAATGATGGCTCTCATAAAGCGGCGCACAGAATGCCACAGCAGCAGCCAGCGCCCGGGAAGGACGCAGGTCAACTAAGCTACGTTTAAGGAAGTTTCTCGCATGAATCGACTCGAGGGAAAGACTGCGTTGGTCACTGCGGCGGGGCAAGGCATCGGTCGCGCCAGCGCGATTGCGATGGCCGCAGAGGGCGCGAAGGTGATTGCTACCGATATCAACGCGAAACAACTCGAATCGCTTGCAGCAACGCCGAATATCCAAACGATGCGCTTGGATGTATTGAACGATGCCGAAATCAAGAGCCTGGCCGCTGCCCTCCCAAATATCAATGTGCTCTTTAACTGCGCGGGATTCGTGCATCAGGGCACGATCATGGAAACGTCGGACGACGATTGGGATTTTTCGTTCAAGCTGAATGTGCGCTCCATGTTCAAGATGATTCAAGCAGTGTTGCCGGGCATGGTGGCCAATGGCGGGGGCTCCATCATCAATATGTCATCGGTGGTTTCGAGCGTCAAAGGCCTGCCCAATCGCTTCGTTTACGGCGCCACTAAGGCGGCGGTGATTGGTATTACGAAGAGCATCGCGGCCGACTATGTCAAGGGCGGCATTCGTTGCAACGCAATTTGTCCGGGCACCGTGGAAACGCCGTCACTGCTCGACCGTATGGCCGCGCTTGGCGACGTCACTGAGGCTCGCAAAATGTTCATCGCGAGGCAACCCATGGGGCGGCTTGCCACGCCTGAAGAAATCGCGCCGCTGGTTATTTTTCTCGCTAGCAATGAGGCTGCGTTTGCTACCGGTAATGCCTATTCCATTGACGGCGGCATCACGATCTAGCGGGACACGCACCCCCGCTTCCGCGCTAAATTTTTCTATCGCGACTAGTCTGCAAAAAAAGGAACTTCATGAAACTGCTTCGCTACGGCCCGGTTGGCAAAGAAAAACCTGGCATCGTCGACAAAGACGGCAATATTCGCTCGGTCGCTGAATACGTCCCCGACTGGAACGGGGACACGTTAAACGCGAAAACGCTGGCAAAAATCGCGAAGATCAAGGCAGACAAGTTGCCGCTTGTAAAAAAGAGCACGCGGATCGGCGCATGTGTTGCACGCCCAGCGAAATTTGTCGCCATTGGGCTCAACTACGCCGATCACGCGGCAGAGACTGGTTCACCGATTCCGAAGGAGCCGGTCGTATTCAACAAATGGACAAGCTGCATCGTCGGCCCCAACGATGACGTGATGTTGCCGAAGGGTTCCGTCAAGAGCGATTGGGAATGCGAGCTGGGCGTGGTGATCGGAACCCGCGCGAGCTACATCACCAAGAAGGATGCGCTGAAACACGTTGCGGGCTATTGCGTGGTGAACGACGTGTCGGAGCGCGAGTGGCAACTGGAGCGCGGCATGACGTGGGACAAAGGCAAAGGCTTCAACACCTTTGGCCCGATCGGCCCCTGGCTAGTTACGGCGGATGAAGTGCCAAACCCTCAAAAGCTCGCTATGTGGCTCGACGTCAACGGCAAGCGCATGCAAAACGGTTCGACAAAAACGATGATTTTTGATGTGGCTACGCTGATTGCGTATTGCTCGCAATTGATGACGCTCGAACCCGGCGACATCATCACCACGGGAACGCCACCCGGTGTGGGGCTTGGAATGAAGCCCAATCCTGTGTTCTTAAAGCCCGGGGACGTGATGACACTCGGCATCGAAGGGCTCGGCGAGCAGCGGCAAACGGTCAAGAAATGGTCAGTAAAATAGGCGCTGGCTTTAAAAAGCTCGCCCCCGTTTATATTGGGCTAGACGCCTATCTTTTTAATTGTTGATACGTAGTTTTTGGGCCGCTAGCCCCAAAATAAAAAGGGCGACAATCCTATAGCTTTTAGTTATCGCTCGAACCGGTGAAATGTAGCTGGCGCCACGCCTCGTACACCGTCACAGCGACCGAATTCGACAAATTGAGTGAGCGATTCGACGGGCGCATCGGAATACGCAACACGTTTTCCGGTGCAAACGTTTCGAGTACGTCGCTCGATAGGCCCTTGGTTTCACTGCCGAAGACGATCACATCGTCTTCGCGAAAGCTCACGTCGTAGACCGAGCGCGTCCCCGTGGTTTCGATGGCGAACAAACGACGCGGCGCAAGCGCGTGCCTGCACGCGGCCCAATCATCGTGAACCTTCATCGTGGCGTATTCGTGGTAGTCAAGCCCCGCGCGGCGCATGCGCGCATCATCGAGCGGAAACCCAAGCGGATGCACAAGATGCAGTTCAGCGCCCGTGTTTGCGCAAAGCCGAATCACATTGCCCGTATTCGGCGGAATTTCTGGACTGACGAGGACGACGGAGATCACAACTTGGCTTTTTTGACGCAGATTTCGCAGATGAACGCAGATTATTTTTTCGCAGGCTCAGTTGCAATTGTCTTCGTCTTCCTCAGGAAAACGTCGGAGAACTGTGACCGTCGGTTCTTTGGTGCATCGAATGCAGTTCCCCGAGTGCAAGAAATCCGCGCAAATCCGCGTGAAATCAGCGTTAATCTGCGTCAAAAAAATCAGGCAACCGCACGATTAAATTTTTGAATTCGTGAACGCGCTCTGGGCGGATTCACGCGGGCGATCACGCAGGCATTCACGCTTGATGCGCCCGCATCGATTGCGGCGCGCGCGCATTCGTTGAGCGTCGCGCCTGTGGTCAACACATCATCGACCAAGACGACCGCTTCGCCCGCGAGTGATCGAGTCGCGGCGAATGCATGCTTCACATTTTTGCGCCGATCCACCCAGTTTCGCGTGGCCTGGGTGCCTGTCTCGCGAATACGAATGATGGCGCTTTCGTCAACCCGCGAAGAGAATCGCCGGCCCAACGCTTTTGAAAAGAGGGCGGCCTGATCGTAGCCGCGCTCAAGCAAACGTTCGGGCGAAGGCGGCACAGGGATGAGCGTGGACGATGCGAACGAAAAGTCTTCGTGGGTGATCGCCGCCGCCCACTCAAATACGCCCCAATATCGCCCGTGTTTGGCGCGCACCACCAACCGATCCAATGGGAACTCATACATAAACGTCGTGGCGAGCCGATCCCAACGCGGTGGATAGCGCAGGCATCGTCCGCAGACCTCCGCGTTCGACGAAGGCAGCTTACAGCGAGGGCATGATTCTTCCGGCACTCGCACGAGCGCGCCTTCGCACGGCGCGCAAACGACGCGCATGCACGGATCCGTGCACAGCGCGCAACGTGCGGGAAGCCACTGATTCGTCCAGTGATCACCCGCCCGCTCCGGCAGAGGCGAGGCGTCCGCGCCCATGGGCTGCTGCGTGGGTGCGAATAGTTTTCGAAGGCTTCCTACAATGCTCATAAATCTCAACGCATTGTTTCATGAGCGCACCCCCCAAGCTAGATTCGCAACTCGTTCGTGGCCGGTTCAACGCGGCGGCGTCCGTGCAGGCGAAATCGGGCGTCTCTGATTACGCTACCGCTGCTGTCGTTCAGCGTGAAGTGGGAAACAGACTGCTCGAGCGCTTCGATTTCATGAAGCTCACACCGCAAACGATTCTTGATGTCGGTTGTGGACCGGGAACGCACTCGGGAGCGTTGCGCGCACGCTTCCCCAACGCCAATGTCGTCGCCATCGATCATGCGCGAGCGATGGTTGATCTCGCCTCGCCCGCACCAAGTGGAATCCTCGCGAAGCTCTCGCGTCAGTCCAGAGACTCAGGCGTTGTGGCCGACATGGCGAAGCTTCCCATCAAACACGGCGTGGCCGACGTGCTCTGGAGCAACTTTGCGCTGCAATGGGCGAACGATTTGCCCGCGCTCTTCGCCGAATGGAATCGCGCCGTCAAAGTTGATGGCGTGCTCATGTTCACCATGCCTGGGCCAGATACCTTGATTGAACTGCGCCGCGCTGTCACTCAAGCGCTGCCGTCGCGCGTTTCGAGTTTGCATGTTCACACCGATTTACACGACATCGGCGACATGCTCGTTCATGCGGGCTTTGCCGATCCGGTGATGGACATGGAAGTCATCACGCTCGAATACAAAACCACCGATGCGTTGTGGCGAGACTTGCGCGCGCAGGGCGCGATGAGCGCAGTCGCCTCGCGCGCGCATGGCTGCCTGAGCCCGCACGCGTGGGCGCGCTTGAACGATGCGCTCAATGCGCAACGCGACGCCAACGGAATGATCCGCATCAGCGTCGAAGTCGTCTACGGCCACGCTTGGAAAGTGCCGCCGAAGAAAACGGCGGACGGGCATGGCATTGTTCGCCTCGACGCGATTGGTCGAGGTAGTCGGTAACTCGATAAACAATTACATCGCTGCGACAAAACATCCGACAACGAGCGCAGCGCAAACCCAAGACGTCGGGTCTTTGGTTGCGAAGAGCACGGGATCGTCATCCGACGCGCCGCGCATCGCGAGCTGCCACATGCGCATGAGCCAAAAGAGAATCACCGCTAACGCGAACCAAAGCCAGGCCGGATTTCGGTAGAGCACGGTTGCTTGCGGCGCCGAGACATAGAGCGAGAGTACGAGCACTGCAGCGAGCGCAGCGCCAGCGCCGAACGTGTTGACGAACGCAGCATCGCGCCCGGTGTAGCCGCGCCCGGAAAGCTTCTCGTCGGGCGCGAGCCGGTTGATATCGATGGCGCGCTTCAACAATGCGAGGCTCAGAAACGCGAACACCGAAAACGCGAAGAGCCACGGCGATAGCGGCGCGGCGATTGCGAGCGCACCAGCGACGATGCGGAGCGTGTAGAGCCCAGCCAAGATGCTGACATCCAGGACGGCAATGCGCTTTGCGTACAAGGTGTAGACGGCGTTTACGGCGCAGTACCCAAGTAGGACCACACCGACCCAAAGACCGGTACAAAAGGCGAGCACCAAGCCCAGCGTGAGCAACAAGATCGCGATGAGAAACGCACTCGACAGCGATATCCGCCCGGCAGCGAGGGGGCGAAATCGCTTGCTCGAATGTGACCGGTCAGAGGCGAGGTCAAAAAGATCGTTGAATACGTAGATGCCGGAACACACCGCACAGAACGCGAAGAACGTGAATAACGCCTGCTGCCAGGCGAGTAATTCGGTGAAGCGATGCGCGGCGAAAAGCGCAACGAACACCAGAATATTTTTGACCCAATGGCGAACGCGCAGAAGTTTGATCCAGTTCGAGAGCGCACTCTTCTCTTCCGCTATCGACTCGATGCGCGCAACGCCGCTTGGCTGAACCGAAGACACGGTGAGCGCCAAACGCGACGCTTTCCATACGGCGACATCCGCGTTTGAATCGCCGATGTAATCAAACCCCTTCTCGCCAAACTCCCCGATAAGCTTGGTTGCCTTTTGTTCGCTCTTTAAATTGGTTTGGCCGTCAGATGCAAATACTCGATCAAACAAGCCGACACGTTTCGCAACGGCGTTAGCGATTCGCGCATCCGCCGCAGTCGCGAGCACGGTCGTACGCCCTGCATTTCGCGCATCGCGGAGGCGCGCGAGCACCGCATCGTTTAACGGAAGCGTGTCAATCGTGAGTCGCGATTCGAGCGCGCGTGCGGCAAGCGCCTCCTTCAAATGAGCGCGCCCCTTGCTAAGCCAACCGACGCACTTGATTGGCAGCCAAACATCGTTCGCCCACGCGGCAAAGAAACTTTCCCACAGCGTATCGGTGCGCACGAGCGTGCCGTCAAGATCGACGACGAGAGGGAAGTGATGAGTGGTTTCGGTCACTGGATGTGGGAGGGATGTAGTTGCCGACGATTGTATTTTTTGACGCAGATTAACGCAGATTCACGCTGAATTAAGGCGGATTTGCGCCGATTTTTCATTCTGTAGCTGTGCTGCGCTTCACTTCGTCGGGAGAATTTTCGCCACAGATTCACACAGATGTTCGGTCGAACATGAAAAAAGAAATCTGCGTCAATCAACTCAAAGAATCCGCGTTAATCTGCGTCAAAAAATCAACCAGCTGCAATCACGAGCGCGAGATGGGGCGAGTTCTCTTTCCAAAGATCATCAGTGTTCATCTGTGTGAATCTGCGGCTAATGAGGATGGGGCGTTCGCAAGTGGCGCGCCCGTGAGCGCGGTCAAGCCCGCGCCTACATGGCAAAAGTCAATGCTGTTGCAACGCCTCAACCGTAATTGTTTGTCGCAGCATGTGGCTGTCGTCGGTGCCGAGTTCGATGACTTCGTTGCCGCAGTTTGCCGCTTCCAAACAAACGTAATCGCGCCACGACGCACCCGGGATGTCGGCAAACCCTTTCACCTCTCCTTCGCCGGGGTTCCACGCAACAAGCGTGCGCGAGCCCTCTGTCCTCAGCACGACTTTTCTTTGCAGCACTGGATCAACAAGCTCAAAACGGCTCGGCGCGCTCATGTAGATTCGATCACTTCGGCCCGGATCGCGCGGATCGTTCAAATGCCACGCGCCGCGCTGCGTGTGGACGTTAAAGTCGTCGAACTTGTCGCTGTAGCTCAAGCCGTCGAGCTCGGCCACCGATACGCGCATCGCGTCACCCACCTTGAAATAGGTGTGGAAGGCCTGCGTGAAGCGAACCGTGTCTTGTGAAAGATTCACCGTGGTGAGCGCTTGATCGAGCGAACGGCCAATGCGCATGGTGTGCATCAGATTCATTGGCACGTCGTCGATCTCGGGCGCGGCGAGCGCGATCACCCATTCGCCTTCTTCGCTTTGCTCTGCGTGGGTGAGCTTCCATTGCCGCGTACGCACCAGCCCGTGTTGCGGCGCTTCGCTGGGTTGCCCCTGTTTCGCGAAATAAGGCCAGCACACGGGCACACCGCCACGAATGGGGTCAGGCGGACGTCTCGTGGTGGGCGAAAGCCAAAGCAAGTCTTCGAATCCATTCGGTACGAATGACAGCACATGCCCACCGAACAAGCTAACCGCAGCGTGAGAGAACGGCGTGTGAACGATCAGCGCGGGCAGCCCCTGAAACTCGCCGAAACGAAGTGTGTGTTGCGCGGACGAACCGGGCACGCCTGAGGCTTGGCTCACACCTGATCTCCGCGGGCGCGCCGCGCCTCAATCGCTGTCGGACGCGACCAGCACGCGCTGAGCCACGCTTTGAATTTGGGCTTGTCCGGCATGTCGATTCCGAGCGCGCGATAGCACACTGCGGCCACATTGAGATCGGCGACGGTAAAGCGTTCGCCCAGCAAATACGGGCGCGAACTCAATACTGATTCCAAAACATCCAACCGCTTGAGCGCCTTGGCGAGCGATTCTTTGGCGAAATCAGGCCGTCGCTCCGCTTCGGGCAGAAACATCGTGTGATACGCCCAATTACCGAGATCGGTTTCGATGCTCGTTGCAGCCCAGAGCGACCACTGTGCGAGTTGACCGCGCTCTTCAGCCGTTTTCGCGGAAAGTTCACCGGGAAATTTTTCAGCGAGAAACAAATTGATCGCGAGCGATTCAAAAAGCGGCGTGCCATCGACCAAAATCATTGGAATCGCACCGTTCGGATTCCAATCGGTGTAAGGCGGCTTCTTGAGTGCAGGATCGGTGTAATGAATCGCTTCGTGCTCGTAGGCGAGCCCTAACTCTTTCAGCATCCAAATGTTGCGGACAGCGCGTGATGCAGCGACGCCGATGAGTTTGATTTGAGACATTAACTCTTTTCCTTTACCCCAAATTGAATCCGGACTAAAAGCCAGTAAATTAGTATTTCGATATTAAATGAAACCGCCGTTTCGTCCTGATTCAATAAAGACTAGAGCGTATTTTATTAAACCATTCCACCATCAACGATGAACGACTGCCCCGCGCATGCGCGCGCATCGTCGCTTGCGAGGAAGAGCGTCATTGCAGTGACGTCCTCTGAGAGAAGTCGAAACTTGAGCGCTTGATTGTCGAGAAACTCCTGCTCGAGCTGCGGTGTGACGACTTGCGCCATCTGTTTATCCGTTCTGATTGCACCGGGCACCACTGAAACGACGCGAATGCCGCGCGGACCAAGCTCCTGCGCAAGCGTGCGCGTGAGGCCATGAATCGCGGCCTTGGACGTGGTGTAGCTAACAAATCCTTTTCGGCGACGCATCCAACTGATCGAGCCCATGGCGATGATGACGCCCCCGGAGCCCATCGTCCTCGCAGCCGCTTGCGCGCCAAACACTTGCGGGCGAAGATTGATTGCCTGATTGTTATCCCAGTATTCGGGTGTCAACGCATCGAATTCGTGGCGCACATCATTCGCCGCGTTGCCGATGTACACATCAAGCTTCCCGCCAAGCACATCGGCAGCGGTCGTGATCGTTCGTTGCAGCGCCTCGACATCGCGAATATCGCAATGCCAGTAACGCAGCTTATCTTTCGCATTCAACCGAGCACGCAGTGCCGAGGCCGCCTCGTCATCGATATCGAGAAAACCCACGTAGCAGCCCTGTGCCACGAATTCCGAAACGAGCGACGCACCGATCCCGGTCGCGCCACCGGTAACAAACACGGCGCGGCCGCGAAGCGAGGGGTAAATGTTTGAGAGCGTGGGCATTCGGGAAGTTTATCGCGCGGCTTCGAGTTCTTTTGCGCACGCGCGCAATGCTGCAATTCGCGTGTCTACTGGTGGATGAGTTGAGGTGTAGCTTCCCGAGTCGAGATTCACGTTATAGCGTTCAGCCAAAACATAAAACCGCTCAAAGGTTTCGGCGAGCGATCGGGCCGATCGCTGGGTCTTCACAAGCAGCTCGCAGGCAAAGCGATCGGCCTCACGTTCGCTCTGTTGCGAATAACGCGCTGTAAGTGCTCGTTGCGCAACAAGATCGACGACTCTCTGGCTCAGCTGGTCGTGCGTCAGTGCGACGGTGAGCACCTGGGCTGCGATGGTATGTGTCGCAATGCCGCGCAGCCCATGGCGATTTGCGACATGTCCGAGCTCATGCGCTAGCACTGCAGCGACACGATCATCGTTGTCTAGCAGCTGAACCATTTGATCCGTGATCACAACGATTCCGCCGGGAAGCGCGAACGCATTCGGGATTCCGCCAGCAAACTCAAGTCGCGCCGAACCAAGGCCCACCGACGCTTTCAGTTCATCGAATCTTGCGGTGAGTCGAGCCTTGTGCTCGCTCGACAAATCTGACGGCTGAAACTGGGTTTTCATGAGCGAGGAAAACACCGTCTCACCGAGCGCAGTCTCCCACGTCAGCGGGATATGGGGTGCAGCGAGATTGACTGCCCCGGGAATCACGACGGTCAACAGCGCTGCAGGAAGTACAAGCACAGCAAACACACTGAACAGCGTCGCGCCCTTGCTTTTGATCCAGCGTTCAATCTTCGAGTCTCGGGGCGCGGCGATGGGCGCGCGCTGCGGTGTGTCGATAACGAGAAGCGTGCCATCGGGCAGCGCAAAGTTTCGCTGCTCGCGATCAGTGTCGTCACTCGGGGTGACTTGATTCGCCAAAAAACGCAGCGTGCTGCCGTCTTCCCGCGTAAGTTGAACCACGTCTTTCGCGAAAAGCGCATCAACAAGTTCACGCTCCGCGTAAACGCCGTCAAAGCGCCAGGCACGAACGCTCAACTCGCTTTCGACTGACTCGTGTCGCGTATTCATCACCATCCGACCTCAATTCCGAATTCTTCGGCGAGGCCATCTGCGATTGCGCCCTTCGCTGCAACAGTGGGTGGATTAGTCGGAAAGTCGCTCCAATCCCCCGTTAGGCGCACCAGCAGATTTTGCGTACGCCATCGCGCGAAATCAATGGTTGCCCAAGGAATCGCTAAACCCAACGTCAGCACGCTTGCAAGCCCATAGCGTAGCGCGCGTCCTGCGGCACGATCAGGCTCCATCGTGCTAATAAACGTAATCTGATCGCCGACGCTCAGGCGATTGAGCGCATAGTTCAGCCGTCGCGTTCGACCGAATGCGACCGCGCAAACTGTGAGTAACAAATACGAGAGTGCCTGCGCGATCGAGCGTAGGTCAATGTTTTTGATCAGCACTGTCAGCGCATTGAGCACCGAAAACGCGACGACAATGCCGATGAAAAAGCCTTTACCGCCTTTGAACATCATCTTGAAGATCTCTCTCACAGTGCAATCAAGACGGAGCTCGGTTGCGCCCCAACGCGCGTTGGCGAAGCGATGATGCAGTAGCTTGCTCGTGAGATACGGCCATGCAAGTAAGCCGAGTGCGAGCGATGCCAACAGCAGCACAAGCGCTGCTGGAAGCGTTTTCTGATCAGTAGTCGTTTGCAGCAGAAAGAGCGTCGCAGTCACAACGCCCATTGCCAACACCGGCCATCGGACTACCTTCGCATCCGGTCTAAAACCGAACGCGATGTTTCGGTATCGAATCGTTTGCCACCGAAAGCGAAACGAATGTGTCAGTAACCACGCGAGCGGCAGGTACACAACCAGGACCATCGGGGCAATCAGGAAAGGATTCAAAAATGCGAGCATTGCGCCGATTGCGAGCACTGCATACACCAGCAATTTGCCGCGCAAAATCGCCACCGGATTGGCGCGGTATTCGAAGCCCACCCCATCAAGCCGATAGTGCCGTGCGAGATATCGCGTTCGGCGCACTTTAGCCCAAGGGGCATAGAGTCCAAGGGTCACAAAAATCAGCGCTTGCGTAGCCGCCCACAAGCGAAAATACTCCCATGTATCGCCCGTGAACTCGAGTGTGAGATCGCGCTGCGTGGCCTTCCGGTCCAGCCGGTCGTGGGGCACCGCGTCTACGTCCACTTCAGCTGTCCGTAGCGCTTCATCTCGAACGAAGAAGGGGTCTTCGCTCGGCAACGGTGCGCGCGGAATGGGCGGTGGTCCGTCAAACGGATTTTTCCAAAACGCCATAGCGCGCTCTTACCCCGCAAACCTCGGCTCGAGAATCCCCGGCGCGTGCGGCGCCTCCAAGCGAACCGCGAAAATGCCGCCCGCCTCCGGGGTCGCGGCGATTTGATCTTCACTCATGCGAATGCGTCCGGTGACAATGTAGAGGGTTCGTAAATCCTCGCCGCCGAAGGTGCAGCAGGTTGGGCAGGGAACGGGCAATTCGATGACGGCGAGCAGCTCGCCCGACGGTGAAATCTTTTCGACCCGCGAACCTTGAATGCAAGCGACGTAAACGTTGCCTTCGGAATCAACACATGCGCCATCGGGTCGACCGCCATAGCCGGGCGGGTTGCCGTTTCCATCAACGGCGGGCCTGTCGTAGCGACGCAGCACACGCTGGTTGCTCGGTGTGGCCGTTGCTTCGTCATAGTCGAACGCCCACAGAACATGATTCGGCGTGTCGGAAAGCGTCATCGTTTTGCCATCGGCAGAAAACGTAATGGCATTCGTAATCACGGTCGGCACCGCGCCTGCACGAAATTCGCCATCGCTTTCAAGGCAGTAAACGACACCGCCCGCGCGATCCCGCGGCTCCCACATGGTGCCCGCCCAGAAGCGGCCCGAGTTGTCGCAGCGACCATCGTTGAAGCGCGCTTTTGAGGGGTCGTAATCGGGGCTGGTCAGCGCGATCACATCGCCGCCGAAGTGGGTAATTCGCGCATAGCCGGTGCGTAGCCCAGCGATAAACCCGCCTTTTTTGTCTTGCGCGAAACAGCCAATGTTCTGACCGATGTCCATGCTTTGGTTTTCGCCGGTCGCCGGATTGAAGCGGTGCAGCTGGTTGCGGTTGATGTCAACCCAGTAGACGAGTTTCGCCTCATGATCCCAGCGCACACACTCGCCCAGCTCCGCGCGAGCGTCCAATACCAGTTTGGCAGATAGTTTTTCCATATATTTCAGCAAGTTAGGTAACTCATATAGATCATCTATATGAGTTGTATTTTTTCGGGCACGCTTCAGCTAATATTCGATCAATGCTAGCGCGCTGTATTTCGCTGGTCGGATCAAAAAATCGAGATCATTTGGAGCACCGTTGTGACTGTGCGGACGTCGCCACCGAAAAAGCGAATTGGAGAGTTACGTAGCCAGCGCTGGCTCGCACCTGACACCATGCGCGGCTTTTCGCACCGCGCGCGGCTCGCGCAAACGGGTTGGAATCGCGATGACTTCATGGGCCGCCCGGTGATCGGGATTCTTAATACGTGGAGCGACATTTCAACCTGCCACTCGCATCTACGCGAACGCGCGCAGAAAGTACGCGAAGGCGTGATTCGCGCAGGCGGCTGGCCGATTGAATTGCCAGCGATGAGTTTGGGCGAAGTGTGGGTGAAACCGACCACCATGCTCTATCGCAATTTCCTCGCGATGGAGGCGGAGGAGTTGATCCGGTGTCATCCCGTGGACGGCGTGGTGCTCATGGGCGGGTGCGACAAAACGACGCCCGCGCTCTTGATGGGGGCGTTTTCGGTGAACTTGCCGTGCATTTTTATCCCCGCAGGCGCGTCATCGAACGCGTCGTTCCGTGGGCAAAAAGTGGGCACGGGTACGCATACGATGAAGTTCTGGAACGAGAAGCGCGCTGGAAAGATCGACGATGAGGCGTGGCGCGAACTCGAAGGCTGCATGACCCGCTCCCCCGGCACCTGCAACACTGCAGGTACCGCAACCACGATGACTGCCGTTGCGGAAGTGCTCGGATTTTCTCTGCCAGGTGCGCACTCCATCCCTGCTGCAGACGCCGCGCATCCGCGCATGTGCACCGAGGTGGGCGAGCGCATCGTCGACATGGTGTGGGAAGATCTCACGCCTCGAACCATTGCAACTGAACCCGCATTTAACAACGCGGTAAAGACGGTTTTAGCTATCGGCGGTTCTACAAATGCTTGCGCGCACCTCCCCGCAATGGCTGGGCGATGCGGGGTAAAGCTGCCCATCGATATCTGGGAGCGCTTCAACAAAGATGTCCCGGTGCTCGCGAATTTGATGCCAGCGGGCGATGCACTCATGGAGGATTTTTACTTTGCGGGCGGCCTTCGCGCGCTACTAAAACGCATCGAATCGCATCTCGATTTGAATTGCATGACGGTGAGCGGACAAACGCTCGGCGAAAACATCCGTACCGCGCAAGTGTTCAATGACGACGTGATTCGCCCGCTTTCAAATCCGGTGTCTCGGGAGGGCATCGCCGTCGTCAAAGGCAATCTCGCGCCACGAGGTGCAGTGATGAAGCCGTCAGCGGCGTCGCCACATTTGATGAAACACACAGGAACAGCCGTCGTATTCGAAACATTCGACGACATGATGGCGCGCATCGATTCGCCAGATTTGAACGTCACCAAAGATTCTGTGCTCGTGCTCAAAAACATTGGCCCAGTCGGCGCGCCCGGGATGCCGGAGGCGGGCAATCTGCCGATCCCGAAGAAATTGCTGGCCGAAGGGGTGCGGGACATGGTGCGCATCTCCGATGGACGTATGAGCGGCACCCATTACGGAACGTGCGTGTTACACGTATGTCCGGAAGCGGCTATCGGCGGGCCGCTCGCGCTGGTACAGGACGGCGACCTGATTTCTCTCGATGTCCCCGCGCGAAGGATCGATCTGCAGGTTGATGACGCAGAACTCGCCAAACGCCACGCTGCATGGCAAGGTGCAAAGCCCGCCACAATGCGCTACAACCGAAGTTACGCTGCGCTCTACCAACAACACGTCACGCAAGCAGATGAGGGCGCGGACTTTGATTTTCTGCAGGGCGCAGAATTACTGCCTGAACCTACGATTTTCTAGCCATGAACCTACATAACTCGTTCAAGCACGCTCTGCTCCAACGCCAACGTTTGGTCGGCGGTTGGTTCATGTCAGCCTCTCCCGTGATTGCGGAGCTGATGGCAAATGGCGGCTACGACTTTATCGTCGTCGATATTGAACATTCCACCGGCGCGACGCACGATTTGCACGCGCTTTTGCAAGCGATGGCTGAGAGCAAAACGCAAGCGGTCGTACGCATGCCCTCGCACAACAAAACTCACATCAAATTCGCGCTCGACATGGGGGCGATGTCGCTTTACTTTCCGATGGTGAACACTGTTGACCAAGCGGTGGAGGTCGCGCGCGCCTGCCGTTACCCGCCCTTCGGTGATCGCGGCTTCGCGCGCATGCATCGCGGCAGTCGATACAACACGGTTTCCGACTATTTTGAGAAGGCGAATCACGAGGTCTGCGTAATCGCTCAGCTCGAAACGCCAGAGGCGATGCGAAATGCGATGCAGATCGCCACCGCGCCTGGCGTTGATGGTTTGTTTGTCGGCCCAGGCGATTTGTCCGTCACCCTCGGGCACGGAGGCGACGTGAACCATCCCCAAGTGAAAGAGCTGATGGCGGAGGTCGCCGGATACTGCGCTCGCGCAGGCGTTCCTCTAGGCACCGTGATGCCAACCCCGGAGCTAGTAGCCTGGGCTTTTTCAGTGGGGTTCAATTTTGTTTCACACGCAAGCGACCTGGGATTGCTGATGAATTCAATCAAGACGACAACGCAGCAAATTCGCTCGCTCATGTCCGACGTTCCGATGGATGGTTTGCCGACGCAAACCGCAATGCCAGATCCATCCGCAAAGGTGCTGTACTAATGCTGTTGGATTTCACAGCATTTGATCGGCTGATCTCGCTCTCCACCAATCTGGCTGCGGAGAATGAAGCCGTTGCAACAACTGCTGAAGGTAGACGTGTTGCGATTTCGCTCGCGAACTTCGGCGCTGGCATCGTGCGTTTGCGCGTCAATCCAATTGCAAAGCCTGATTACGGTTTGATCGTTGCGAACGCGGATAACTCCGGTAGTTTCGCGAGCGCAGAGCGCTCAATCTCGCTCAAGTCTGGGCACGCGAAGTTAACGCTTTCAAGCGATGACACGAACGCGGTCAAGCTCACGCTCGCTCATCGCGGGAAGGTGCTTCTGCAAAGCACCAAAGATGAGCATTTTCGTGGTATGGCAAAGCCGCTTGAAGCCCAGCGGACACCGGGTATCGGGCTTAAAAACGATCAAAGCACTATCGCGTTTGATTTCGATGAATCGGCGGCAGTTTATGGGCTGGGCGAGAAGGGTTCAGCGCTCAATAAAGTCGGGCAATGGGTCAGCTCGCGCGTTGAAGACGCGCTCGGCGTAAATACCGATCTGGCGTACAAAAACACGCCGTTTGCTTGGGCCATCACGCGTAACGGTTGCTGGGGCGTGCTCACACACACCACGGTGGACGTACATCACGGCGTCGGCTATCCGCAATGGTCGAATCGTTCCTACGTAATCGTCGCCGATGAGCCGCAGCTTGATCTGTTTTTGATCGCTGCCGACTCGCCCGCGCAAGTGATCGCCGCGTACCACCGACTCACAGGCAAGCCGAAGAACGTACCGCTGTGGTCGCTCGGCGCGTGGATCTCGCGCGCGTATTACAAAAACGAAGCCGACATCATGGCGACCGCTCAGGAAATACGCGATCGCAAGTTTCCGGCCGACGTGATTACGTTTGACGGTCGCGCGTGGCAAGACACGCCGACGCGTTTTCATTTCAACTTCGATCCGAGCCGTTATCCCGATCCGAAACGCGTGATCGGCAATTTGAAAGCGCTCGATTACAAAATTTGCTGCTGGGAATATCCACTCGTTTCGGTGAATCATCCCGAATATGCGACGTACAAAGCGAACAACTACTTTTTGAAAAACGCCGATGGCAGCGAGCTTGTGTTTCAGTGGGACACCGGAAAAAAGACGACGCCGTTTGGCCCCACGCTCACGCCGCTGCCGCCTTCCGGGCTCGTTGATTTCACCAATCCTGCTGCCTACGCGTGGTGGCGCGATGAACACAAAAAGTTGTGGGCACTCGGTGTCGACACGATCAAGAACGATTTCGGTGAACAGGTCCCCACGAACGCGCTTGCGTATAACGGCGATACCGGCGAGCGTGTGCATAACGTGAATGCGCAACTCTACATGCGCTGCGTGTGGGATGCGTCGCGCGAAGCGTATGGCGATGATGCCTGCCTATGGGGTCGCGCGGGGTGGATTGGTACGCAGCGCCATCCGCTGCAATGGGGCGGCGATCCGCAAAGCGATTGGGGTGGGCTCGTCAATTCGATTCGTGCAGGTTTGAATCACGGGCATTCCGGTTCGCCGTTTCATGCGACCGACGTAGGCGGTTTTTACGGTGCGACGCAACCCGAACCTGAGTTGTATTTGCGTTGGGTGCAGGCAGCGGTGTTCGCATCCCACTTCCGCATTCACGGCATCGGCGCACGTGAGCCGTGGATGTTCGGCAAAAACGTTGAGCGCATCGCCCGCGAGTTTTTCGAGATTCGCTACAAGCTCTTGCCTTATCTGCGCGGTGCATGCGATTTGTCGGTGAAAACCGGTTTGCCAGTGATGCGCTCGATGGCGCTTACACATCCGGATGATCGCGTTGCGCGCGCATTCGAGACGCAGTTTTATTGCGGCCCGCATTTGCTCGTCATGCCGATTACCAATCGCGAGGGCGATGTCGAAGGCTATTTACCGAGCAGCGGGCATGATGATGGCGGTTGGTATGACTTATGGACGGGCATGCACTTGGATGGCGGCGAAGTGATTCAGCTCAATTACGATTTGGAACGAATTCCTGTGTTTGTAAAAGCGGGCGTTGCTTTCCCGATGGGCCCGGTCGTGCAATCGACAAGACCGCTTGAAGGCGATACACCGGTCGTTGGTGTGGCTGAATTTGGTTACGCGAAGAACGATAAGTACGAGACGTGCGTTCGAGGCGACGCGTTGAAGCGTGTCGGTAACGAATGGCGCAGCTACGGGCAGAAGGTCATGAACGTGAGGAGGTTTGTGTGAAGTCTCTATCGCCCCCTCACCCGGCCTCACGGCCGACCTCTGTGCGCCTTTGGCTGGTCCCAAAGGGAGAGGAGTTAAATCATGGCTAACGTAAAGCTGAAACAGGTCGTCAAATCCTTCGGTGAAACGAAGGTGATTCACGGCATCGATCTCGATATCAAGTCAGGCGAGTTCGTTGTATTCGTCGGCCCCTCCGGCTGCGGCAAGTCCACCCTGTTGCGAATGATTGCGGGGCTGGAAACAACGACCTCGGGCGACATCATGATTGGCACTGATCGCGTGAACGATTTGCCGCCACGATCGCGCGACATCGCGATGGTGTTTCAAGACTACGCGCTTTATCCGCACAAGAGCGTGTTTGAAAACATGGCCTTCGGCTTGCGTCTTAGGAAGACTCCAGAAGCCGAAATCAAGAAGCGCGTCGGCGATGCGGCCGCGATTTTGCAAATCGAGCATTTGCTTGAGCGGAAACCGCGGCAGCTCTCGGGCGGTCAACGTCAACGCGTGGCGATGGGGCGTGCGATCGTGCGTGATCCGAAGGCGTTTCTGTTTGACGAACCGCTTTCAAACTTGGATGCGCAGCTTCGCAACGAAATGCGTACCGAGATCAAGAAACTTCACGCGCGACTCGGCAAGACGATCATATACGTGACGCACGATCAAGTTGAAGCGATGACGCTTGCTGATCGCATCGCAGTGCTCTCTGCCGGGCACGTGATGCAGTACGCCTCGCCCGATGAAATCTACAACCGCCCCGCGGCGAAATTCGTGGCGGGATTTACCGGTTCGCCTTCGATGAATTTCGCCCCCGGCAAAGTGAGCGCCGATGGTACAAGCGTGTTGGTTGCGGGTTCAAATGTAAAGCTGGGCTACGCGCGCGCGAGTGCTGCGGGGAGTGATGTGACCTTTGGTGTGCGCCCAGAAGATATATCGCTGAGTGGGGAGAACGCTGATGCGATTGCGGCTCGCGTCGTTGTAGTCGAGCCGCTTGGCGCAGAAACGCTTGTGACGCTCGCAATTGGTGAAAGTAAACCAGTTGAAATGATTACGCGAGTGGATGCTGACACCAAGCTTTTGTCTGGCGATCAGGTCAAGGTGTCGATCAATGCGGCAAAGACGCATGTGTTCGATCTTAAGTCCGAGCTCGCGATTACGGCATAAAGTTAGTTCAACCGGTTGCGGCATGTCAAAGGCCAATGCAACGATAAATTGTGTAGTGTGGTTACAGAGACGACTTTTAACTATGTTTTGTATTGCCTCATTTCTTTGGGCACTCGCCTGAGTTACTTGATTCGTCGAACAAACTATTTTTTTGATTGATCGCCAGAATTTTTAAGGCGCTTACTTTAGGAGGCGGAGAACGATGAAACTTAAACAACTAGCACTCGCGGCAACGCTCGCATCTTTCCTGGTCGGTGCATCTGCATCGTGGTCGCAAACGACGCTGCGGATATTTACGGGCGGACAACAACGTCCCGATGTAATGCGCAAGATTGCCGATGAGTACGAGAAGCGCACCCCCGGCGTGAAGATCGCGGTCGAAGTCGGCGGCGCCACATCAGAAGCACAGCAGCAATACCTGAACACCGTGCTCACATCGAAAGACAGCGCGCTTGACGTGGTGCTGATCGACGTGATCCGCCCTGCGCAATGGGCGGCTGCGGGTTGGGCGGAGCCGCTTGATGCGTACTTGGGCGCAGACAAAGCCAAGGTCATGTCGCAATACATGAAGGCATACGCTGACGCGAACACGGTGAATGGCAAAGTGATTTCGCTGCCGTACTTCGCGGATTCACAATTCCTCTACTACCGCAAAGATCTGCTCGCCAAGTACAAGCGCCCTGTGCCAAAAACGTGGGACGAGTTGATGGAAACCTCGCAAATCATCATGGCAGGCGAGAAGAATCCGAACCTGCGCGGCTTTGAAACCGCAGGAGCGCCGATTGAGGGCACGGTGTGTACGTTTCTCGTTCCGCTCTGGGGCGAAGGCAGCGACATGCTTAAGAATGGTAAGTTGAATCTCGACACGCCTGAAGCGCGTCAGCCCTTCCAACTGCTCGGCCGCTTGAAACAAGCGGGCGTGATGTCGCCTAACGTGGGTGAAATCGTCACCGACCGCATTCGCATCAACTTCCAAGCCGGTAATTTGATCTTCGCTCAAACCTGGGGCTACGTGTGGAACCGCTCGCAAAACGACGCAGATTCCAAAGTGAAAGGTAACGTCGGCGTCGCAGTGCTGCCCGCATCAAAGACTGGCAAATCGGCAACGTGCATTGGTGGCTGGCAGCTCGCCGTGAGCGCGTTCTCGAAGAACAAAGCGGAAGCCGTGAAGTTCGTTCGCTATCTCTCGTCACCTGAAGTGTCGAAGATGCAAGCGATTGCGGCATCGCATCTGCCGGTGTTCCCAAGTGTCTACAAAGACAAAGACGTCGTCGCGGCCAATCCTTGGTTCGAGTTCGCAGGCCCGATCGTAGAGACCGCGAAGTCGCGCCCTGTTACGCCGCGTTATCAAGAAGTGTCAGATGCGATTCGCTCGAACATGAACGCGTATCTCTCAGGCACGAAGACAACGGACGTGGCACTGGGCGACATGAAGAAGCGTTTGGAGCCCGTGTTTAAGTAGGTAGGTATTCGCTCTCCCGCAGCGCGGGAGAGGGATAGGGTGAGGGCGGCGACTGCCCGTTTTCGTGGAAATTTGCGAATCGGCCCAAGCAGTAGAACACGGCTGATACCGCTACCTCGGTTCCGCTAAGCAACCGCCCTCACCCTCCGCCCTCTCCCGCGCTGCGGGAGAGGGAACTTTCGGAAGTGCTCGCTCAAGAGTACTTCCAAAAGTCACCATGAAACCATCAAAAGACCTCTCCGAACGCGCCTTAGGCTGGCTATTGCTCGCGCCTGTGGGCATTCTGCTTGCGCTGATCGTGATCTATCCGGTCGGGCAGTTGATCTATTCGAGTTTCTTCACGATTCGATTGACCGAGCCATGGCTCGGCACGCCGTTCGTGGGTTTAGAAAATTACGTGAAGGCGTGGGAGGATGAGCGCTTCTGGGGCGCGCTGCAAAACACGATCCTCTACATCGTGATCACGGTGCCGGGCTCGCTCGCAGTGGGCTTGGGGCTTGCGATGCTTGCCAACCTGCCGTTCAAACGAAAGTGGCCAGTGCGCTTGGCGCTACTGCTTCCGTGGGCGCTGCCGCTCGTCTTCGCGGGCTTGATCTTCCGCTGGTTCTTTGATTTCAAGTTGGGCTTCGTCAACGATTTCATCACGAGATTTGGTTTTGATCCGGTACCGTGGCTCACCAATCCGATGATGGCAAAAATCGCGATTTGCATCACGATCATTTGGAAGTCCTCCTCGTTCATGGCGCTTGTCTTGCTCGCAGGATTGCAGTCGATTCCGAAATCGCTTTACGAAGCGGCTGAGGTTGATGGCGCGAGTAAATGGGTGCAATTCAAAGAAATCACGCTCCCGATGCTCGTGCCCGCCATTTTTGTCGCGCTCATTTTCCGCACGATCACGGCGATTCAAACCTTCGACATTCCGTACGCGATGACCGGCGGCGGTCCAGGTGATTCCACCGAAACGCTCGCGATGTACATCCACAAAAACACACTCGATTTCCTCGATTTTGGGTACGGCTCGGCGCTTGCCGCCATCATGTTTATCGTTTCGATTGTCGCGACGAGTGGATATTTGCGATACACACAGCGTAGCGCGGGGAGAGATTGATGAATTACATCGCGTGTAGCACCTCAAGCCTTTCGCGCCTATCTGTCATCCCCGCGAAGGCGGGGACCCAGACCGGGCAAGTTACAAGGGACATCGACGTTTGCACTCTAATTGATCGTCTCGGTCTGGGTCCCCGCCTCCGCGGGGATGACAGCACTGAAATGAGCGGCGTTTCTTGCGGAGTTTGCTGAAATGAACCTCGCTGAAATGAAAACCAAATCGATGGTGATGCTCGCAGGGCTCATCGTCGTCATCAACGGATTCTTTCCTGCAGTTTGGATCTTTTTCACGTCGCTCAAAACCGAGAGCGAGCTGCTGCAATTTCCGATCACGTACATTCCGCGCGACCCGACGCTCGTGAACTATTACCAAGCGTTCACTGAGAAACCGCTGCATCTTTTCATCTTAAACAGCATCATTGTTGCTGGCGCGTCAACGCTCATCACCGTGTTTGTCGCCGCGCTCGCCGCGTACGCCCTCACGCGTCTCAAGATGCCGAAGCGCAACCTGCTGATGAGCATACTGCTCGCGGTATCGATGTTCCCGCTGATCTCACTCATTGTTCCGCTCTTCCAAGTGATGCGCGAGATTGGTTTGCTCAACAACTATCTCTCGCTCATCCTGCCGTACACCGTGCTCTCGCTGCCCGTTTGCACGCTGGTGATGGCGAGTTTTTTCCAAGATATCTCGCCCGACCTTGAAGCGGCAGCAATGGTCGACGGCTGCACGCGCCTGCAAGCGCTGTTCAAAATTGTGATGCCGCTCGCCGCGCCCGGCGTGTTCACTGCCGCGATTCTCGCGTTTGTGAACGCGTGGGACGAATTCCTGCTGGCGCTCACGTTCCTCTCACGCGAAAGCATGCGAACGCTATCCGTCGGCGTCACGCTCTACCAAGGCGAATTCGCGTTCCCGTGGCCACTCATTTCCGCAGCGCTCATCGTTGCGATCGTGCCGGTGTGCATCTTGATCGCAATCTTCCAGGAACGCGTGGTCGGCGGACTTACCGCGGGCGGCGTGAAGGGCTAGCTCCCCGCGACGAGTTGAGCAGCAACTTTTGACGTGAACGCCCCATTTAATTGGGGCGTGACAGCAACAAAAGCTTCGCATTACTTAGGCGAAATGTCGCTCTAGCCCCTGCGGAATATGGGCAAGAGCGCTGTTGCCGAAGTTTGTCTCCTGAATGTTTATCGCTCCGTCTGCGCACGCAACGCTTTCAAAAACGCTTTCACTTCGTCGTTCGGTTGCTGCGCAACCTTCCAATACTCCGAACAATCGGGTTTGCGTGCGAGCAGTTGCATGTTCACCAATTCGCGGCGCAAGGTGACGTGATCGCCGTAGCTGTGCCACGCCTTGAGCACACTGTTCACTTCCTTTTCCGTGTAGTGCTTCTTCGCGTCGAAACGCATCCACAAGCCCCACATCGCGATGCGTTGCACGGCAAACTTATGCGGCCACTTGTGAAGGCGTCCGAGTTCGTCGAACTGCGTCAACGCCTTCGCGGCGTGAGCAGAAAGCGGCGCAGGTTGTGGTTCGATCGCACGCGGTTTTGCTGTTGGCACTTCGGCAACTCGGGTTGCCACGTGACCTTCGGAATCAACGGCGTTGGCGGTAGATCGAGCGACCGAAGCGGACGCGCGAAGGCTTTGATAGTTCTGATAACCCGCGCCTTTCGCGAGCCAGTTGAGCATCTGCGCTTGCGAGGGCGGATCGGTTTGCGCGGCAATCGAGGCTCGCAGAGATTTCGCGAGCGCCGAGATATCGGACGCAGTGAAGCTCACACGTTCACGCGAACGCGATGAAGTCTTTGGGGATGACGAAATAGCGTCAGACATAGCGAATCTGCCTTTCAACGCCGAACCCACCTACGTGGAAAGAGTTGGCAGCTCCCCTTCCAACACGGTTCAGCAAGAAGCGATTCGTGTGGTTTTAAAAGTGGCGAAGCAAAGTTGCAACGCGGACTTGTACAGCAGCAGGTTTAGCGAAGCACCGAAGTGCCGGGAACGTCTGAGTGAACTGCGGACTTAAATGAAATGTTAGCGTAGCCTGCGCATAATCACTCAATGAACGCCTCCGCCCCGAAACCGAAGGACCCACTACACGGACTCACACTAGCAACGATCCTCGAAGCGCTCGTCGCCCATTTCGGTTGGAAAGAGCTCGGCGAACGCATCCCGATTCGCTGCTTCACCCACGATCCGAGCCTCAACTCGAGCTTGAAGTTCTTGAGAAAAACGCCGTGGGCGCGCGAAAAAGTCGAGGGGCTTTATTTGTTCATGCTGCGCGATATTCGGCGCGAGAAGCGAGCGACCGATGACGCGTTTGAATCGGAACAACCACTTCCCTGAACCCGCATTCGGCTGGTGACGCAGTTTGAACGCGTCGCCGCTTTCAAGCTACTGCAGCGAAAGCGCTGACGACTCTCGTGCGCCTACAGCGGCATCTAACGATGTGACAAACTCACGCCTCTTGCATACAGGGTCGTATTCGTGGCGTTCAAAATTTCCGACAAATCGCTCTTTTCGCGGCTCCTTCGCGCGCCATGGTGGGTGAGCTTCACCGTCGCCGCTGTAGTCATTGCGGGTATGTTTGCACTGCTGCCGAAAGAGCTCAAAGCCGCCGCAATTCTCTCAGGCGTTCCGTTCATTGTGATCGGTGTGATGGCCGCCTGGCAGCAGCGCAATACCTTAAGCCCCAAACAACTTGAAGCGGTGCTAGAGAAACTCACCGCGATGACAGCCAAAGAGTTCGCCGACGCACTTACTGCGGCGTATCAACGGGAAGGCTACACAGTCAAACCCCACGGCAAACCGGGAGCCGACCTTGCGTTAGAGAAGCAGGGCTACACAACCCTCGTCAGCTTCAAACGCTGGAAAGCCGCGAACCACGGCATCGAACCGCTACGCGAATTGCTCGCTGCGATGGATAAAGTGGAGACTGGGCGCGGGGTTTATGTTGGGCTGAATTCTGTGAGCGATGCGGCGGTGCAGTTCGCTGAGAAGAATGGGATTCGGGTTTTATTTGGTGAGGAGTTGGCGGCGCTATGTACCAAGCTAAGGTGAGCAATAGCCGTAGTGATTCCCGCAATTCAACTACTTTGATGAAACTCCAACGGAATTGAGTTTCGGCAGCTTCCATGTAGATAGCTTTGTTGACCTTACGGACAAGGTGCGCTTCAGTTTGTCTAAAAACTGTTTCGTGCGAATCTGATTACGCGGCTGGGTGCTTTCATCCGCGTCCCCAAGCACACCGACAGCGATATCAGCATAGAGCTCCATAGACTTCTTTGCGTACTTCTTAACTGCGTTGTTGAAGTCTGGGGTTACCAACTGTTTTAGCGAGAGTTTTGTGAAATCAACACCGACTTTTGAAATGACTGTGTACGCAACGAATATTCCCCACGGAGTGCCGTGAATTCCAAGAATCGCTTTCATTACTGAATCGACGTCTGTGGTGTCCATTTTGTCGAGCATTTCAATTCGCTCTTCGTCTACCGCCAATGCCAGCTGCCAAACCAGGAATACTTCTTCTGCCTTGAGGCTACGCGGAAAAATGTTTTTGTACGAGCGATCAAAGAGTTCAATTTTTTTGCTAACTGCTTCGAGTACCGTTTCCTCTTTCGTGGCAGCCAAATATTGTGCAATCCGCTCCAACTCTATGCGATTCAAAGTCTTGGCGGCCCTTGCTCCCTCCTGTTTCGGCGCGTACGAATAGTCAATTGTCTGGAATCGAAGACGCAACGCTTCTTGTATTGGATCCAATAAACGCACGGCGGAAAGTTTCACTGGGTTTTGTGTGTTGTTGAACCGCACAATATCAGTGACCAAGGCTTTCTTTGCGCCAACGACCCGCACCATTACTTGCGCGTTGCCGGCGTTCGGTTCGTTTGCGACCGCATTGCAAAGGCTAACCGTTGTTTGGCATCCGTTCACTATCGAAAAGTGTTTAAGTTCGTACTTGTTGCCAGATAACTGCTGAAAGGTTTCGGCGACAACTGTTATGCCGTTGTTCAACGCCCAAAACTCGCCAGGTCGTGCCGTCGCTGTTTCTACAATTTTCTCGTTTATTCCTCCCTTGCGCTGGCCAATGAACAACCGAACGTTTCCCTCGAAAAGTCGGTTGCCGTGATTGCCATGTAGTCGAACCAATTCAGAAGCCGGTACTGTGCCAACAATTGCTTCGCCAAATCCTCCACGCAAGCTGGCGACGCTATGCGCAAACGTGAGCGTATCCGTGGGAACGTTTCGCTCTGACGTTTTTGCCACAAGATATTTGTCATAAAGGGTTTCCTGGTGCTCGTAAAAGAACGACTTGTTTGCACCGTACGCTTTAGTTTTTTGTGCGTTTTGGACGGCTTTGTCGATCTGATCAGACCGTGCCGCCAAAGTTACTAAACCGAGCACGTGTGTAAGCTCTGTGCCCTCAAGTTGTTCCAACACTTCGGCGATATCTGAGCGTCCGGATTGCTTAAATGACGACGGATCCTGTATTCGTGCAACCGCAGCTGTAAGAGCATTCCACTTCCTCATGCCTGCCGTTTTTTCGACTCGATCCGATACGTAACCTTGCAGGACATAGAGGGTCTCGCCCTCCTCGTCTATATAGATGAAATCACACCCACCGTCTTCGGGTCCATCGATTGATGCTGCTTCAATCGCATCGTCTTCATCGATTCCCAGAACTATGGCGGCATACCAGGCGGTTAGCGCCTTATCACGAGAGATGCCTGCCCGTCGCGCCAGCGTGTCAATGGATTGAATCAGTTCTTTTCTCGCGTCATTTGCGCTTGTGTTACTCATTGCCATGCCTCGGTTTTCGCAAGAAGGTATGCCAAGGATAGTAGCGTCAACGGACGGTTAGTGATACCTGACCTATCAAAACTTGTAGGGATAAAAAAAGCGCCCAAGGGCGCTTTTTTTTAATGGGTCGTTGAAACAGCCCAACGAGCGAGTATCGGCGCGTCGGGCTAGGCGCTCGCGGGCGACGTGTACTTCACGTACACGAGCTCGCGAGCAACGACGCCCCACGCGGCGAGACGAAGCTCGTTACATGTCCATGCCGCCCATGCCGCCCATCCCACCCATTCCGCCGCCGCCCATACCACCAGCAGGTGCGTCATCTTTTGGTAGCTCAGCAACCATGGCATCCGTCGTCAACATCAACGATGCGACAGACGCTGCGTTTTGCAGTGCGCAGCGGGTGACTTTGGTTGGATCGAGAACGCCCATGTCGACCATGTCGCCGTAGGTTTCATTCGCGGCGTTGAAGCCGAAGTTGCCTTTGCCTTCCATGATTTTGTTCACAACGACGGATGGCTCGCCACCAGCGTTTTGAACGATCATGCGAAGCGGCTCTTCGATCGCGCGCAGGATGATTTTGATACCTGCTTCTTGATCGGCGTTGTCGCCTTTGATCGTGCCTGCGTTAGCGCGTGCGCGGATGAGCGCTACGCCGCCGCCAGCGACGATGCCTTCTTCAACGGCTGCGCGGGTTGCGTGCAGTGCGTCTTCAACGCGAGCTTTCTTCTCTTTCATTTCGACTTCGGTGGCCGCGCCCACTTTGATCAGTGCAACACCGCCTGCCAATTTGGCAACGCGCTCTTGCAGCTTCTCTTTGTCGTAGTCGCTGGTCGCTTCTTCGATCTGTTTGCGGATTTGTGCAACACGGCCTTTGATGCCGTCTTCGTTGCCTGCGCCGTCGATGATCGTGGTGTTCTCTTTGCCCACTTCGATTTTCTTGGCCGAGCCCAAATCTGCGAGCGTGACGCTCTCAAGCTTCAAGCCCACTTCGTCAGAAATCACGGTACCGCCGGTGAGGATTGCCAAGTCTTCGAGCATCGCTTTGCGGCGATCACCGAAGCCAGGGGCTTTCACTGCAACCGTTTTGAGGATGCCGCGAATGTTGTTTACCACGAGCGTTGCGAGCGCTTCGCCATCAACTTCTTCAGCGATGATGAGGAGCGGACGGCCCGCTTTTGCAACTTGCTCAAGCGTTGGCAACAGATCACGAATGTTAGAGATCTTTTTGTCGTGCAGGAGGATGAACGGGTTGTCCATCAGCGCGAGCTGCTTGTCAGGGTTGTTGATGAAGTACGGGCTGATGTAGCCGCGATCGAACTGCATGCCTTCAACAACGTCGAGCTCGTTTTCGAGCGACTTGCCGTCTTCAACGGTGATCACGCCTTCTTTGCCAACCTTTTCCATCGCGTCAGCAATGATCTTGCCGATGTCTGCGTCGGAGTTTGCCGAGATCGAGCCCACTTGCGCGATTTCTTTCGCGGTGGTGCAAGGCTTCGACATTTTTTTGAGCTCTGCGGTGAGCGCGATCACGGCTTTGTCGATGCCGCGCTTCAGATCCATTGGGTTCATGCCTGCGGCAACGTACTTCATGCCTTCTTGCACGATCGCCTGCGCGAGCACGGTTGCCGTGGTGGTGCCGTCGCCTGCGACGTCAGAGGTCTTCGATGCAACCTCTTTCACCATCTGCGCGCCCATGTTTTCGAACTTGTCTTTGAGTTCGATTTCCTTTGCAACGCTCACACCGTCTTTGGTGATCGTTGGCGCGCCGAACGAGCGCTCCAACACGACGTTGCGGCCCTTAGGACCGAGGGTAACTTTAACTGCGTTGGCGAGAACGTTTACGCCGCGCACCATACCTGCGCGAGCACCTTCGCCGAAGCGGACATCTTTAGCTGCCATTTTGATTTCTCCGTAACTCTAAAAAATTCTTTGAAAAAGCCGGTTCAAAAATGAACCGTGCAAAGGAAATATCGGGATGCAGTGCGAGGCGCTTTGGCGCGCCGTGTACGTATGTACACGAGCGGCAAAGCAACGAAGCAATGCGCCCGAGATTTACTTTTGCACCACGGCCATGATGTCTTCTTCGCGCATTACCAGGAGCTCATCGCCATCAACTTTGACGGTTTGACCTGCGTATTTACCGAAGAGCACTTTGTCGCCAACTTTGACGTCAGGCGCGTTTTGCTTGCCGCTGTCATCGCGCTTGCCTGGGCCAACGGCGAGCACTTCGCCTTGGTCCGGCTTTTCTGCTGCGGTGTCAGGAATCACGATGCCAGAGGCGGTCTTACGCTCTTCCTCAAGACGCTTAACGATCACGCGATCGTGCAATGGACGAAGTTTCATGCGAGGTTCTCCTTGAACTAAAACATGGTTAGAAATCTGACCGTTACGCGGAGTCCGCGGTCACGGAAGCCGGCCAACGCCGGGTGGCATGGAGCACAAAGAAGGTCAACCAACCTGTTAGCACTCGCCGCCGAGGAGTGCTAATTATAGGGAGTGAATTTCGTGTTTCAACCCCGCGAGGGGATTCCCCGAACGCTATTGCGGCGAGTTTATGGGCGGGACGCCCACGTAAACCTTTGTTTTCTGGGCGTACAAACTATAGCGAGCGCTAACTTTTACGCAGCTTCTGAAGATGCGCTTCAGCGGCTTCAAGCACGCGGTCTCGATTCAATTGGAGATCACTAGCTGAAGGGACGATTTCGACTTCAGGCTTTACACCCTCTCGCTCAACAATTTTGCCGGTTTTCGTAATAAAGCCTAGCTGACTAAACGCCAGCTGACCGCCGCCCTCAAGCGGTACGTAGCCCATGAATGCGAGCAAACACCCGCAGGTCGTCTCGCCGATCACCGTGGCGCGCCCGCTTGCTTGCAGACTGCTGGAAACGGCTTCGCTTGCACTCGCCGATTGCGCATCAACCAGCACGACGAGCGGGGCGCGGTAAGCGTTTTTCGCGCCTGGCGTCGCCCGCTCGAGCGCCATTATTTTGGCGAGCCCAAAAAGCGCGTTGACGGGCGTGCCGTCACGCGTGGTTGTTTTCCCGAGCACTGTCTTGCTGTCGAAGAACCGCGCGAGCAGCGCCTCCGCCATGGCGAGCGATCCACCGCCATTACCGCGCAAATCGAGCACCAATCCAGGGGTATCTTTTACGCGCTCAATGCCCGCTAGCAAATCGGCACGCAGCACTTCGTTAAATGCACTCAATCTCACATAGCCAAAGCCAGAAGGCAACACGCGCGAGCTGACTTGCGGACGGGTGCTAATTTCGCGAACCGTGACACGTGCCGCTTGTTTTGAGCCATCGGCGCGTTCAAACTCAATCTCTATACCGTGCGGGCGGCGGGCCGCCTCTTCGTTCAGCCGCCGGAGCGCGCCGCTTCTACGTGCCGTTTGCGTGGACGATTCGCGCGATTCCTCGATCAATTCACGCCACCAGACGACCCCCGGCTTGCCGTCGAGCGCGGTGATCTTCATGCCGGCGCGTAGGCCCGCGAAGTGCGCGTCGGAATCGGCATTGACTGCGGTGGCGATCAGCGCACCCTCAATTTCACGCAGCCCGAGGCCGAGCGACTGCACGCGTTGTGTTCGCCGCGCTTCTGCTTGCTTGGGCGACTCGACACGCGTGTGTGCGTCGGCGAGCGTTGCGGTCATACGATCAAGTGTGGCCCAGAACTCGTCTTCGCTTGGCGCGGCAATGGCGCGCTCACCCCACGTTCGCCGGGCCGCTGCCCAATCCACGCCCTGCAGATCGGCGCGGTAGTAGTAGCGATTCACGGTATCCCAGACATGATTCACGACGCGTTTGCGACGGGCTCGCGTCGCGAATTCATCATCGGATACAACCGTCGAACTCTGCACCTCAAAGCTCGATTTAATTTGGCTACGACCCGATAAATAGTAAGGGTCGAATGCTGCACAACCTGTAAGCAAGCCTACGGTAAGCGAGGACAAGCTGAGCAAAGCTTGTTTGTGAAATTGAATGCGAGTCGCTTGCTTTGCCGGGCCCGGAAATTCGCGCAATGTTTTCATCGGCGCGCGTCGTCGTCTTCATCGAAGCGACGCGCTGTAATCGCGAGCTTGCCGTGCGCGAAAGCTTTTGCAAGTGCGCGAATGTAGGCGAGCGAGCCCTCAAGCACTGCGGATGTAGCTTTGACGCCATCCTCGCTCACGATGCGGTCGGCGACGGCGCGCTCAAATCGCTCACGCTGGTCGGCAGCAACCAGCCCTCGGATGCGCTCCACCACAAAGGGCTCGGCTGCGTCGGCGTGATCGAATCCTTTCGCCACCGGCGTGCCGAAAGGAGTGCCTTCCAAAACGATCACGCGATTAGCGTCGCGATCATTGATTTCGTTTTCAACCATTAAATCAGTCCGATCAGCATTTCGTCGACGCGTCCGTGCGCGGTTTTCTTTTTTGCGTCAATCATTGAATTCATCGCGACGTCCGTCGATTGGTCGTCGCAGCGAGCGAATCATCGCCAGAGCGCTTGCAATTGCGCGAAATCATAGCGATATTGGTATCCACGAGACATTTGCTTTGAAAGGAGCGCTCTTCATGCCGGATACCTTCGAACAACCCAAAACAATTCCAGCCGCAAACTCGCCTCAGGAATCGTTGATTCAGCTTACTCATGTGACCTACGCGCTCTACGCACTGGGTTTACTCACAGCGGGCCTCATCGCGGTGGCGGGTTTAATCGTGGCGTATGTGAAGGCCGATGATGCGCGCGGCACCTACATCCAGTCGCACTTCAGTTGGCTGATTCGTACGTTTTGGTGGGGTTTGCTTTGGGCAACACTCACCTGGATCTTCGTGATCGTGACATTCGGAATCGGAATATTCGTAGCCTGGATTCCGTGGGGCATCACCTGGATTTGGTTCGCGTACCGAATCATCAAAGGTTGGTTGCGCTTGACCGAAAAGCGCGAGGTGAATTAACGCCCAGTCACTTGTGATCACGCCGCCTTCGGGCGGCGTTTTCATTTGACCGACTGATACACCCAATCAACCGCACGATCAATCGCCACCACAGCAGCATCCGCATTGGCGTGATTAACCATGGCGACGAAAATGAAGCGGCGCGAGCTGTTAGGCAGTTGTAGATAGCCGGCGAGCGCCTTCACGCCCGTGAGCGTACCCGTTTTTAAGTAAGCATTTCCGCTCGCAGCTTTCTCAAGGAAGCGACGCGTGAGCGTGCCATCGGTGGCGGCAATCGGGAGCGATTTCACAAAATCTGCGGCGAAGGGTGCGGTCAGGCCGTACTCTAAAAACTTCGCCATGCCCTTCGCAGAGATCCGTTCTTTTCGCGACAGTCCCGAGCCATTTTCAACGATCAATTCGGGTACATCAAAACCTCGCAACTTCGCCCATTCACGCATTGCGCGACCGCCACGATCCGCGCGACCAGGAGACTCCATCAGTTGCGCGTCAAACGAGATCAAGAGCTGCCGCGCCATCACGTTGTTACTGAACTTATTGATGTCGGTCACCATAGTCGAAAGCGGCGCAGACACATGCGTGAAGAGCACGCGCGCGCCTTTCGCGGCAACGCCCTCGCGCATAGCCCCCACCCACACGCCGCCCGCATCGCGCCACATCCGCGCGAAGGTGCCCGCGAGCAGACTGCTGTGATCGAAAAGACTGAGGTACCACTCGCGATCACCGCATTCGCTGGGGTAGACGCCGGTGAAACTCGCGCGCAGCGGCGCGCTCACACCTGCGGAGAGCGGTGCCGTCGCAGGCTCAAAGTTCGGGCCAATTCGTGTACGCCAATCCCCGCACGCGCCGGGAACCGTGCGAAGCTTGTTATCGATTACCAACCCATCCGGTGCAGGGCCATCAGTGGTGATGATCACCTCGCCGCTGGGTTGTGGCGAAAACTTAAAGCCCGTCGATTTGAAGTTAAACAAGAGCGCATCGGGAGGTGCGTTGTAGGGTCGCAACGGCTGGCCATCGAACGCCGCCGCATCGTAGGTCGCCGGCGCGAAGCGTGATCGATCCAAGAGCAGATCACCACGAATTTCGCGAATGCCCTGACGACGCAGCTCTTTCACCGCGACGTCTAAATGTTCCCAGGTGAATTTCGGGTCGCCGCTGCCGCGGATCGAGAGCGCGCCGTTCAGCACATCACCCTGAAGCGGCGCGACAGTCGCGAACTCCGTCTTCCACTGGTACGTAGGTGACAGCACATCGAGCGCGACCAGCGTCGTGACGATTTTCATGGTCGACGCGGGATTCATGGCCTGAAACGCGCGATGCTCAACCAGCGGCTGCTCGCGTCCCACCTCACGGATGTAGAGCGCCATCGCGCTTTCAGGGACGCCCGAGGCTCGCAGGGATTTTGCGATTTCGGAGGGGAGCTTGGCGTGCGAGCTACTCAGGCACGCCACGAACAGCAAAACGAGCGTCGTAATTTTGGCGAACAAGTGATTCATCTAACCTTATGGAGGCCCAATTAAATTGGCGTAAGCGCGGTAAAAAGCTATTTTCCGGCTTTTCGACCGAAGAGAGCGCCGGCCCAACCGACACGTTCGGTTAAGAATGGACTTGATTTACAGCGACCCTATTGCGAAAAGTCCTAAATTTTGTTCTAGTACGAAGCATTGTGAAACTCAAATACGATAAACCAGCATTTCTCCCCACGCTGCGCGAGCTGGTTCGTTGCAATCAATCGTTCGAACGATTCTCTGGCGCGCATGTTCGCATGCTTGGGCTCACCCCGCCACAGTTCGATGTGATCGCCACCCTTGGTAATACGGAAGGCATGTCGTGCAAGGAACTGGGCGAGAAAACTTTGATCACGAAGGGCACGCTGACCGGGGTACTTGATCGACTTGAACAACGCCGACTCATCGAGCGACGTGAGGATGCTGCGGATGCGCGTCGTACGCAGATCGCGCTTACGCCCGCAGGTGAGTCGCTGTTCGTGCAGGTGTTCCCCGCGCACCTAGCGCACTTGGAGCGCGCATTCTCACGGCTGAGTGGTGCAGAGCTCAAGCAGCTGCAAACTGGGCTTGCCGCACTCCACCACGCGCTCGACAAGTCAATTGCAGTGATGAACGCGGACTAAACGCCGACTCTCCGCTCTCGCCCCACAACAAGGATATTTTTGATGACCAAACCCAGCACCCATCTCATAAGCGCTCCCGTATGGGATGTGTTCGTGCGCGTGTTTCACTGGAGTTTGGTGACGCTCTTCGCGATCTCAGCGATTAGCGGCAAAGTGGGCGGCGCCTGGATCAAGTGGCACATGATTTCGGGCTACGCCATTTTGGCACTGGTGCTTTTTCGTATCGTTTGGGGCTTCGTTGGCGGTGAATACGCGCGTTTCAGCGCATTCGTCTCCGGCCCGGCTCGGGCGATTCGTTACGGATTGGGGCTCGTCAAGGGCGGCGCACAGCATGTAATCTCGCATAACCCCTTGGGCGGCTGGATGGTGATTGTGCTGCTGTTGCTCCTCGCTCTCCAGGCGGGGTTGGGGCTCGTAAGCGATGATGAGATTGCAACGACTGGTCCGCTCGCGCGCTACATCGCGTTGGAAGCCGCGCTCAAGGCAATGAGCTGGCATCGCACGCTCGGCGATCTGCTCTTGATCTTGGTAGGCATTCACATTGCCGCAGTGTTATTTCACGTGCTCGTGAAAAAAGAAGGTCTGATTCGCGCGATGTTTAGCGGCAAAAAAGAGTTGCCCGCCGAGCTTGCAAGCGAAGCAAGCGCCGCGAAGCCCGCATCCACGACTGTGGGCTACGTGGTGATTTCGGCGGCTATCGTTATCGTCGTTATCGTTGTGAATTGGTCTAGCTGGTTTTCAAAATAACAAGTTGTACTCTCCCTCACGTTTTTTTCTTATCTAGGAAGTTTTATGAAGTCACTCACAAAAATCGCAATCGCAGTGGGCGCTGTCGCCATTGCTACCACCGCTCTCGCTCAACCGCGTCCTGAGCAATTCGTGAAGCAGCGCCAATCGGCGCTTGCGCTGATCGGCTGGTACTTCGGCCCCATGGGCGCGGTGGCAAAGGGCGAAGCGCCGTTCAACAAAGAAGATGCGGTGCGCCGCACCACCAATCTCGTGGCGCTTTCGAAAATGCCATGGGAAGGCTTCGTCGCCGGCACTGACAACGTAGGCAACACCAAAGCGAAGCCAGAAATCTGGACGCAGAACGCGAAGTTCAAAGAAGCGGGTGCCAAGATGGAAGCCGAACTTGTGAAGCTCGCCGCCGCCGCCAACGCTGGCAATGAAGCTGAGTTCAAGAAGCAATTCGGCGTGGTCGGTGGCACGTGCAAAGCCTGCCACGACGATTTCCGTAAGCAGTAATCTAGATTCTGCTCTAAGAGCCGCCGCCCGATTTAATTGGGCGGTGGCTTTATTTTTGTGTGTTTTTGATTGAGCTCAAGTCCATTCGCTTGTCCGCATAACTGCTGGGGATGACTCGTTTGGCTGACATACCAGCTAGTGGTCGCCGTAACCGCTCCGCGGACGGAGCTTCAGTCTCTTTTTCCCAGCGTGCCCGCGTAGCGCGCCATGCGCGGCTTAAGCGGCTCACAGGTGAGCGAATCGAGTAGCGCCTTCATGTCTGCCGCTCGGGTATCGGCAAGGGTGAGCCGCTTAAGCTGAGCGTAGGCGTCCGCGCTGAGTGATCGCACCTCAGCAGCGATTTCTTGCAGCCGCCGATCCCAGGTGACCTCATCAGCAATTTCGGTGACAAATTTCCCGCTCAACGCGTCGCCCGCATTCAGCACCGCGGCGCTGCGCAAACACTGAAATGCAGTCTCAGGCCCCACGCGCGAGATGAGCCGATGCGTGCCAATGGCGATACCCATTTTCCAGCTCGGCATTCGGAAACGCACTTGTGGCGCAGCAAGGCGGTAATCGCAGGCCATTGCAAGATCAAAACCTGCGCCGTACGCGCCGCCATGGATCAACGCGGCGGTGGCTACTGGCGCGTAGTAGAGCGCTTGCAGCATCGATTCTGCCTGCTTCAGTCGCTCAATCAGCGATTCATCCGTCTCGCTTTCGAGATCGGATAAATCAAAACCGGCACAGAAATGCGCGCCCTCGCCGCGAATAACCACAACGCGCGTGCCCTGCGCTAGCGCCGCCTCCAGTGCGCCCACAAACTCCTGCACCAACTCGGCCGACAAGGCGTTGGCCTTCACACCCCGCGCCAGCGTGATTGAGGCTATATCGTCGGATTGATGAAAGCTGAGCAACGAAAAATTCATAATGCAATCGTATCCGGGGTTTTCTTCAGCGCCACACAGATGTAGCGGCGACACCTCGTTCCCGCTGATGGCTCGAAAGGAATAGATTTCACAACTTCAAGCCGGGCTATCCTGCGGGTGAAGCCCGGCGATCCAAAAGATAATCGAGGAATCGTCAGATTGAGTTCTTCGCCCCATGCTCGAAAGCGGTTTTTGGATTTTCATCGTTGAGGCAGCTGTCGCTGGCGGGCTGTTTGTCGGCCTCATTTGGTGGGTGATGAAAGGCACATCAGCCAAGGATCGCGCAAAGATGGAAGAAGCGAGGCGCAAGGCGAAGGTACAAGATGGCGGCGAGATACGAGATAACGACACGCCGCCCAAATCGTAGACCTTTCTCGCGAGCGGCCTCGCGCCTACAACCGGCAACCCAACTAGTAAGCGGCCCTCAATGGAGCCGATGGCTACATGCGTTAGCGGAACCGTTCCAATGTCCTCCCGAGTCGAGACATTGATCGATGCGGACTTCGCGCACGAGCCACGCGGACGCGAGCACGCCAAGCATTAGAGCTAACACCGCAATGAGGAATCTGCGCTTTCGGCTCAATGCAACACCCGTTTCGCAGTACACGTGAACCTCGGAATCGGCGCGTCGAACTCGGTGCCGTCTTCGGCGCGAAAACTGTAGCTACCATGCATCGTACCGACCGGCGTTTTGAACTGCGTACCGCTTGTGTACTGAAAGCTCTCGCCCGGTGCGAGCGTCGGTTGTTTGCCAATCACGCCTTCGCCCTTCACCTCTTCTACGTGGCCATTGGCGTCGGTGATGATCCAGTGGCGCGATAAGAGCTGCACAGGCGTTTCGCCTACATTCACAATATTGATGTGATAGGCATAGGTAAAGAGATCGCGCTCCGGCTCGCTTTGGTCAGCCAAATAAAATGGCGTAGGGTCTACAACAACGCTGTACTTCACGATCTCGCTCGCAACTCCAAACAAGGAATTCAAATTGTCGCGCAATTACCAAATCGCCCCTTCCATTCTGTCGGCCGACTTCGCAAAGCTCGGTGACGAAGTACGCGCGGTGATCGCTGCGGGTGCGGATTTGATTCATTTCGACGTGATGGATAACCATTACGTTCCGAATCTCACCATCGGTCCGATGGTTTGCACTGCGATCAAGCCGCATGTGGGAAACACGCCGATTGATGTGCATCTCATGGTGAAGCCGGTTGACGCGGTGGCCGCAGAATTCGCCAAAGCGGGGGCGAGCATCATCAGTTTTCATCCCGAGGCAAGCGAGCACATCGATCGCACCATCGGCCTCATCCGCGAGGCGGGCTGCAAAGCGGGGCTGGTATTCAATCCGGCAACGCCGCTCAGCTATCTCGACTACACGATCGACAAGCTCGATTTGATTTTGCTAATGAGCGTCAACCCAGGATTTGGTGGCCAAAAATTTATCGATGGCGTGTTGCCGAAAATCGCTGAAGTGCGCGAGCGCATTGATGCCGCAGAGCAACGCACGGGGCGCAAAATTTTGCTTGAAGTGGACGGCGGCATCAAGGCAGACAACATCGCAAAGGTAGCCGCAGCGGGTGCAGATACGTTTGTTGCGGGCTCTGCAATCTACGGTGCACCTAGCTACGCGAACGCGATTTCGAGCATGCGTGCGGCACTTGCGAGAATCTAGCTATCGCCGTCTACCCCAAGCTTATCCAGGGCTTACTAGCGTTTTATCTACTTCTTGCGACGTATTTTTTTGAGCCCCTTGCCCAATAAAAATCCTATTTCGTCGCAAAATTTTCACAGTGTTTTGATCGTGTGTGCCGACAAGCTCCACCCACGCAAGACACACACCGCGTTTTCGTGGATAAATTGAGTTATGAAAAAAATCATCTTCCTGATTTTCGTTTTGGCGCTCGCGCTGAACTGGGGCAAGATTTCCGCGCTTCTCGGGGGCGGCGCAACGAAGTCAGAGTTCGCGCAGCGCGGCGAAGTGGTGCTCTACGCTACGAGCTGGTGCGGGTACTGTAAAGCCACTCGCGATTTGCTCGCGCGCGAGGGAGTCCGCTATCGTGAGTTCGACATCGAAACCTCTGCCGAAGGCGCAAAGCTCTATCGCGCATTGGGCGGCGGTGGCGTGCCGCTCTTAGAGGCCGGTGACCAAATCATTCGCGGCTATAACGAAAAGCGAATCCTCGCGGCCGTGAAAGGTTAGTTCGTGAAATCACTCCAACGCGTGTCAGCGCTCGCAATCGATCTTGACGGGACGCTTCTCGATACGATTCCAGATCTTTGCGGTGCGGTGAATCGCACGCTTGCTGAATTGGGCCATCGCACGCTTGACATCGAACTGGTGAAAACCTTCGTCGGCAAAGGGCTTGGCGAACACATGCGTAAATCGTTGCGTGAGGTGATGCAGCGCGAACCCAGTGACGAAGAAAAAGCTCACGCGATGTCGCTTTATCGAAAGCACTACGCCGCGCATTTGTTCGACGAGACGACGCTCTATCCCGGTGTAATTGACGCGCTTGAGCTCTTCAAGTCGCGTAAGCTGCCGATGGCGGTTGTCACCAATAAATGGCGCTCATACACCGAGCAATTGCTCGAGCACTTCGAGCTCTCACGCTACTTCGATCACTGCGTGTGTGGCGATACGCTCACCACAAACAAGCCTGATCCGGGCATGATGTTCTATGCCGCTGGCTTGATGCAGGTGCATCCGCGCGAGATGTTGATGATTGGTGACTCGGGCAACGATTCGCGAAGCGCACAGGCAGCAGGCGCGCCCGTCGTGCTTCTTACCTATGGTTACTCCGAGGGCGAAACGCTGGTCGATTTGCAAGCCGACGCGATTGTCGATACATTTCAAGACATTGCGCCGCTTCTTGACGCGGCGCGACTTCTTAAAACAGCATGATTCGTTCGACTCGTTCTTGGTGGCAAAGCTCTGGAGGTTGGTGGCGTTAGGCCTACCAATCTGCTTTGCGCTGGTTGCGAGCGCACGTGTGACGAGATGTCACACCGCAACACCAAGAACCAAACTGTCAGTCGAAATGAGGGCCTTTCGCCCCAAGCACGAAACCTGACAGTTTCCCTCACCCCCGCCCCCTCTCCCCGAGGGCGAGGGGAGACAAAAAAAGACATGCTGTCCCATGACTGAACAAGAATTTCTCAAGCTCGCGCAACAAGGCTTTACGCGAATTCCATTGGTCGAGCAAACGCTTGCCGACCTCGACACACCGTTGTCGATCTACCTCAAACTTGCAAACGATCGATACACGTTCTTGCTTGAATCAGTCGTCGGCGGCGAGCGCTTCGGTCGATACAGTTTCATCGGCTTGCGCACGCGCTCACGTATCGAAGTTCGCGGCTTCGAGGTCACGCACATCACCGAATACGGCCCAACCAAGCAGACCGTTGCCGACCCGCTCGATTACCTTGCGGCCTATCAAGCCCAGTTCAAAGTAGCCACCGTTCCAGGGTTGCCGCGCTTCGCGGGCGGGCTCACTGGCTATTTCGGATTTGAAACGGCAGGCTACATCGAGCCGCGTCTTGGCAAACGCTACCAGCAGGACGCGAAACCCGACCAACTCGGCGTGCCCGACATTCTGTTGCTACTCACCGAGGAATTGGCTGTCGTCGACAATCTCTCAGGCACGATTTCCTTGATCGTTTACGCCGATCCCGCAAAGCCCGACGCCTTCATGCGCGCAAACCTACGCCTTGCCGAGTTGCGTGCCAAATTGCGCGAACCGGCGAAACTGCCGCTGCAACACGCAACCACGGTGGTCAACGCGGTATCGCAAGTGGGTCAAGCAAGCTACGAAGCCGCAGTTCAAGTTTGCAAAGACTACATTGCTGCGGGCGATTGCATGCAAGTCGTTCCATCGCAGCGCATGCAGATGGATTTCCCTGAGCCTCCGATTTCGCTCTACCGCGCGTTGCGCACGCTCAATCCGTCGCCCTACATGTTTTTCTATAACTTCGGCGATTTTCATGTGGTGGGCGCATCGCCAGAAATCCTCGTTCGTAAGGAAGGCGAGACAGTCACCGTCCGCCCCATCGCAGGCACGCGAAAACGCGGCGCGACCCGCGAAGAAGATGATGCATTAGCCGATGAGCTGATCAACGATGAGAAAGAAGTCGCTGAGCATGTGATGCTGATCGATCTGGGCCGTAATGATGTCGGGCGAATTGCAAAAACAGGTAGCGTGGTCGTTAAAGACAAGATGACGATTGAGCGCTACTCGCATGTGATGCATATCGTGAGTAATGTGGAAGGCACTTTGAAGCCCGGCACCAACAATATTGACGTGCTTCGCGCGACCTTCCCCGCAGGCACGCTCTCGGGCGCGCCCAAGATACGTGCGCTTGAAATCATCCATGAAGTTGAGCCCGTCAAGCGAAACATTTACGGTGGCGCGGTGGGATACATGAGTTATCAGGGTGACATGGATATGTGTATCGCTATTCGCACTGCAATCATCAAAGACGGAAAGCTTTACGCGCAAGCAGGCGCCGGCATCGTTCACGATTCCGTGCCCTCCAAAGAATGGGAAGAGACGTTGCAGAAAACCCGATCAGTGCTGCGCGCTGCGGAGATGGTTCAGCGCGGTCTTGACGGAGTTGCTCAATGAAAGTAATCGATTTACGCAGCGACACAGTGACACGCCCAACGGCTGGCATGCTGCAGGCGATGATGTCGGCAGAGGTTGGCGATGATGTGTGGGGCGATGATCCCACCGTGAATCGGCTCTGCGCAGTGATCGCCGAGCGTACCGGGAAAGAAGCCGCGCTATTTCTTCCCACGGGCACGCAAAGCAATCTTGCCGCAATCATGGCCCATTGCGAGCGCGGCGATGAGTACATTGTTGGTCAGATGGCTCACACCTATCGATGGGAAGGCGGCGGCGCAGCGGTGCTCGGTAGCGTCGTGCCTCAACCACTCGAACAAGAGGCGGACGGCAGTATTCCAATCGCGAAAATTGCGAGCGCGATCAAACCGTATGGCCCGGGCCTCGGCGCACACTTCGCTCGCTCTGCGCTGCTCGCACTCGAAAACACTTGGAGCGGCAAAGTACTGCCTGCGGCTTACGTGGCCGAGGCTAGCGTATTTGCTCGATCAAAAGGCTTGGCCGTCCATCTTGACGGCGCGCGAGCATTTAATGCGGCGGTTGCGTCGAACGCTTCGATTGCCGATATCTGCAAGCCATTCGATTCAGTCTCGCTCTGCATGTCGAAGGGGCTTGGCGCGCCCGCTGGCGCGTTGCTCGTCGGCAGTAAAGCACTTATTGAGCGTGCGTTCCGTTGGCGGAAAGTGCTGGGCGGTGGCATGCGGCAATCCGGTTTCATCGGCGCCGCGTGTGTGTACGCGCTTGATCACCACGTAGCGCGCCTCGCAAACGATCACGACAACGCGCGCCTGCTCGCAGAAGCGCTCGTAAAAATTGACGGCGTAAAGATGACGAGCCAGGCTACGAATATGGTGTTTGTGGAGCTCCCGAAAGCACCAGCAGCGCGCGGAGAAGTAACGATTGAAGCCTTTCTCAAATCACGTGGGATGCTGATGCAAGGCGTCTACAGCACACGGCTGGTCACGCATCACGATGTTACGCAGGAGGACATCCTGCGCTTCGTGGCGACCGTTTCCGAGTTCTATTCGGGAGCACGATCATGATTCTGCTCATCGACAACTACGACAGCTTTACCTATAACTTGGCGCAGTATCTGGGCGAGCTGGGTGAAGACGTTGAGGTGGTTCGCAATGATGCGATTGATGTCAACGGCGTCAGCGACAAGAAACCCGAGCGTATCGTTGTATCGCCCGGCCCGTGCACACCGAATGAAGCAGGCATTTCTGTGCCGCTCATTAAGCATTTCGCAGGCAAAGTGCCCATCCTTGGCGTGTGTCTCGGCCATCAGTCGATCGGCGCCGCGTTCGGTGGCACGATCGTGCGCGCCAAACGGGTGATGCATGGAAAGACGTCTGTGATATCCCACAATCGACAAGATTGTTTCGCTGGCATTCCTTCGCCTTACACAGTGATTCGCTACCACTCGCTCGTGATCGAGCGCACCAGTCTGCCGCCTGACCTCTCGATTACAGCGGAGAGTGACGATGGCGAAATCATGGGTGTTCGCCACAAAACGTTACCTGTATGGGGCGTACAGTTTCACCCAGAATCAATCTTGACCGAACACGGTCATGATTTGCTGAAGAATTTTTTATCTCTTTGATTTTCACGACAGATTCACACTAACCGCCCATGATTTGAAACGCGGGCCGAGTTCGCCCAAATCACTGATCGTTCGCGGCTAAGAAAGAAAACTATGCCTATCTCTATCCAAGAAGCTATTCAACGCACCGTTGAGCATCGTGAAATTTTTCATGACGAAATGCTCTCGCTCATGCGCAAACTCATGAACGGCGAATTTACTCAAGCTCAGGCAGCGGCGTTCCTGATGGGGCTTAGGGTCAAGAAAGAAACAATCGGAGAAGTCGCAGCGGCTGCGCAGGTGATGCGCGAACTCTCCATCAAGGTGCCAATCGATAACGAGCCGAACCTGGTGGATGTGGTGGGCACAGGTGGCGATATGTCGCACACGTTCAATATCTCAACAGCATCAATGTTCGTTGCCGCAGCCGCCGGCGCCAAGGTGGCAAAGCACGGAAATCGCGGTGTTTCTTCGCGCAGCGGTGCGGCAGATGTGCTCGAAGCGCTTGGCGTCAACATCATGCTTTCACCCGAGCAGATCGCGCAGAGCATTCGCGAAGTCGGCATCGGGTTCATGTTTGCGCCGAATCATCATGCGGCGATGAAAGCGGTGGCTCCGATTCGCCGCGAAATGGGCGTGAAAACAATCTTCAATATTCTTGGCCCGCTGACCAATCCCGCGAGCGCACCGAACACGATGATGGGCGTATTCCACCCCGATCTCGTTGGGATTCAGGTGCGCGTGATGCAACGCTTAGGCGCGAATCACGTGTTGGTCGTTCATGGCCGCGATTCGCTTGACGAAATCTCTCTTGGCGCAGGCACGCTCGTGGGCGAGCTGAAGGACGGCAAGATTACCGAATACGAAATTCATCCAGAAGACTTTGGCTTCACGATGAGCGCCACGCGAAACCTGCGCGTTGATACGCCAGAGGAATCTAAGGCGATGATGTTGAACGCGCTTGAAGGCAAGCACTCGCCCGCGCTAAACGTTGTATTACTGAACGCAGGCGGAACACTTTTTGCCGCCAATATCGTGCCATCGCTTCGCGATGGGATCAACCTCGCGCGAAAAGCAATTGAGTCGGGCGCTGCGCGCAAGAAGGTGGACGAGTTTGCTGCGTTTTCGCAGCAGTTCAAGTAATTCAGGGAAATGCTAGCCCATGCTGAGCGAACGCCAGCGCACGCATTGAACGAGATTCGCGGAGAAATTGATGTCTGACATTCTCAACAAAATAGTTGCAACAAAGCATGAGGAGATCGCGGTCGCGATGCGATCAAAATCGCTCTTCGCGATGCGTGCTGAGGCAGAAGCGATGCGCGAAAATGTTCGCGATTTTGCTGGCGCACTGTGGACCAAACTTGGCGCAAAGCAATCGGCGGTTATTGCAGAGATCAAGAAAGCGAGCCCTAGCAAAGGCGTACTGCGCGAAAACTTTGTGCCCTCCGACATTGCGAAGCGTTATGAAGCGGGCGGCGCGGCTTGCTTGTCAGTCTTAACAGATCGCGATTATTTCCAGGGCTCGCTTGATTTTTTGAAGCAGGCGCGCGAAGCGTGTTCACTTCCCGTGATCCGGAAAGACTTCATTGTCGATCCCTATCAAGTGTATGAAGCGCGCGCGATGGGCGCAGATTGCATCTTGCTGATCGTCGGCGCGCTTGAATGGAACCAAATGCTCGCGCTCGAAGCGCTCGCGCATGAGCTCAATATGGATGTGCTCGTTGAATCGCACGCTGCCGATGAGCTGGAAGCCGCACTCACACTTTCCACGCCACTCATCGGAATCAATAACCGCGATTTGCGCACATTCAATGTCTCACTCCAAACGACGATCAGCCTGCTCGAACAGATACCGTCGGACAAAACCGTGATTACCGAAAGCGGAATCCTCGCCACTGCTGACGTCGCGTTGATGCGCGAGCACGGCGTCAACAGCTTTCTGGTGGGCGAAGCGTTCATGCGCGCTGAAGACCCAGGTATGGCACTTCGATCACTGTTCAGCTAGGGCGTGTGACCACTTTTTGGCTGAGTGCGGCGGTTTACATTCGGTGTGCGCGAAGTTGGCAAGTGACACGTGAAGGCTGCTGTGGTGCGGCGACGGAGCCGATCAAACAAACTTTTCGCAAGGGCTTCTAACCCAGACCCGGAGCCGCTTTTGCCGAATGCACTGAACTCACACCCGAACGGGTCTGAAATGTGGCGCGTCTCCGTCGTCGCGCTACACGTGCTTTGGGGCTAGCCGAGTCGTCTAGGGCTCCTACACGGCAGGCGAAGTGGACGCGCTACCGGCGAGCGTTACGCGTTGAGCGCAAACCAAGCAGCGCAATGAGCAGTCCGAGCAACGCCGCACCACTCGCGCCGTGCGTGGGCACTGAAAAAGGGTCCAGGGCCGCGACGGCTGCCGGGGACGGCTCGACTGCCAAGCCTTCAAAGCCGCCAATAGGCGCCCCTTCCCGGGTTACGACGACGGGCGCCGAGGTCGCGCGCGTTTCGGGATCGATAGAGAACGCTTGTGATGGATTGCCGTTGGTGATTTCCCACAAGAGACCCGTGGTGCGATCAGCATCGAATCCCGCGTCCAACGACGACGGTGTAACGGCACCGAGGGAGGTCAGCGCTCCCGTGGTTGTATTGACGCAGTAGAGCGAGGCTGGGTTTGCGTTTGCGCTTAGCGCGAACAGTCCGCTTGCACAGCTTGGGGTTGGGGCTGTTCCAGCCATACCCGCAATCGCAATACTGCCTGGGGACCCGCGGTTAACGGCTGCACCGGTTGTAGGATTGACAAAGTAGATGGTGGCGTTCACCGCCAGATAGAGTTCACCATTGGGCAAAAACGCCAACCCGACCGGCGAAGTACTTGGCGCGATCCCGAGCGTAGTCGCTCCGACAGGAGCGCATAACGCGCTACTACTCGGTACAGTCGAGCAGCGAAGCAATTGAGGAGAGCTTGCCTGCGGGTCAACTGCGTAAAGGCTGCCGGCAGGGCTCATTGCCATGCCTTCGATTTTGCTGAAACCTGACGGGCCGACCAACGTGGCCACACCCGTTGAGAGATCGATTCGGTAAAGGTTATCGTCAGCGTCGCTTCGAACAGAATATCCAATTGGCGCAGCGGCAACTGGCGTAGAGAGCGAGGCGCTCACGCACACTAATCCTAACGCCGCAGCCCGCCAGAGGGCGGGCCATGGTGCGCGAAGCGCGCTGAAGAAGCCGTTAAGAATGCGCATTGATACGATATTGATTAGGCTAGTGACGCGAAACACCGCTAAAGGATAATTGTTTCACGCCACATAAGACTCGCGGTCTGCCTGAGCGGCGGTGCACACAAAGTGCGCTCGATGCAACAGTACTTGTCGCAGTGCGGAGACAGCGACGTAACGATTTATAGAATTTCGCTTAAACAGCTATTTTGATTGGGCTAGTCGATTGAATATTGATAGATTGGTTTCATCTTTTCTTTCGTCTAGCCCCAATTAAATGGTCAGTTCAGCTAGTAATCTATGCATTTGCTAGGCTACCCTGGCACGGCGTCCCGCCTAGCGCGTGTGCAGTACGCGCTGGTTGTAGTCGCATCGGCACTCCCTCTCGTCTATGCGTACCAGTCGCCGCCTCAGCCTGCGTTCTACGCACAATGGCTGTGTCTGCTGCTGTGGTGGATCGTGGGCGCCTGTTTGTTCGTCGCCCCTGCACCGGCCACAGGCCACACGAAACCTCAACGAGGGTGGCATGTTGCCGTGCTCGGCGCGCTAATCGTGGTTGTCGTCGTGTTTGCGCTGCTCGTTTTGGCGCATGTGGCATTCGGGCTAACGCCTGCGTTCGTTGCCTTTCCCACGCTTGCTGCGCTAGCCACCATGCTTCTTTGCTGTGCAGCAATCGCTCGCCTCAGCGCGAGGTCGCTTGAAGTGGTGTTTAGCGCGGTCTGCGTTGGGCTCGCTCTTGCCGCAGTGTTGAACGTCGTGACTAGTGTGCTTCAAATTGTCGCGCCGTCGCTCCATCACCCGTTCTGGATTGCAGAAGCTGCAGGTGATAGGCCGTACGGCAACTTGCGGCAACCCAATTTGTTTGCGCTACTGCTGATTTGGGGCGCGATTTGCGCGGCCTATTTGTTCAATGTTCCCGGCCGCGCACGGATCGCGCTTGGTGCCATAGTTGCCATATTTGCCGTTGCGCTTTGGGCGAGTAATTCGCGATCCGGATGGCTGGCCGCCGCGCTATGCGCCACAGCGTTTCTCGGCTATGTATGGCGGCGGCGCGCGAGCGCTGACAGATCAAAAATCTTCAGGACACGCTTTCTCGTTTGCGCAGCGATATTGCTTGCCGCGTGCACTCTTGTTCTGCTTGCAATGACACTGCAAGCCGGCGCGCACACGTCCAATTCTGAGGATGTGCGCGCATTGTCGGTCGCCCAGCGCATCACCTTATGGAACAACGTGGTGGCGCTCATTTCCTCGCAGCCCTGGTTGGGTGTGGGCTATGGCCAGCTCTCCTTTGCCTGGATGCTCACGCCGTTGAACCCGCGCGCCTCCGATCTCTTCGACCATGCTCACAATGCACCGCTTCACTTAGCGGTCGAGCTTGGTATTCCACTCGCGGCCGCGCTCATGGTCGCACTCGTATGGATCGTGGGTTACGCATCCTTGCGTTCGCGCGCACCGTGGCGAATCGCGGCGCTCATGATGTTGTTGGCTGCTGCGACGCAAAGCCTTTTTGAGTACCCGCTTTGGTTTGCGTTCTTCGCGATACCGAGCGTGGTTGTGCTGGCACTTCTGTGTGCAAGCGCGTCGCGCGCTACAGCCGACGCCGGAGCCCAGAAAACCAATACGCGAGTTCAGTCAGCGCCAGAGACGATCCGCCGTGGGCCGCTTGCGGTGGCGCTTATGCTTTGCGCGGGCGGACTACTCATTGCGTTATGGGCACTTAATGGTTATCGCGCGGTGTCGGAGATCTATGCCTCGGCACGCGATCCCCAAGTTGCCCTCGCACGCGCGGAGACGGCTTCAAAGCACGCGATTTACGGCCACTATGGTGACTACGCACAAATCATGCTCTTGGGCGATACAGCGCCTTTAACGCTTTTCTCGCGCCCGATCCGAGCCACGCTCGATGATCGTTTGCTCACGGCGTGGGCGCGCGCGTATGAACGCGCTAACGACACCGCTCGGGCGCAATATCTGGTGGACCGCGCACGTGAGTTTGCGCCGTTTCCGTCGCAAACAAACTTACCACTTCTGCCCGCTTTGCCTACTCTGCCTGCTTCGGCGGCCAACAGACTCCGCGCCACTGATTTCAAGTGACGCGTGTCGCGCGCCGCCGGTGCGAAGCGATAGAGACCGCTATGGCTTTGGCGGAAGCTTCGGCAAATCGATCAAGCGAGGCAGACTCGCAGGCGGCTTGGGCGGATCGCCCAAACAGGTGCTCAATACGTCACGCGAGTTGTTCGTTTCGTTTGATTCTGCGACCTCGCGCCCAACGTCAGCGCTTGCCACGACCTTCACGCAGTTTGGCATCTTGCCATCGGGCAGCATGAAATCGTTGCACACGAAGCTAGTGCCTGCAGTAAATGCTGGGTAGCGAATTTTTCCAACGAGAACCGCCCATGAAATCGGCGGTGAGCCCGTGGGTGCAGCCGCCTGCATCGTAACTTGCACATCGAACGCACCGGTGGCACTTGGATTCTGATTGCGCACGCAAACATAGGCGTAGCCCGTGCTTCCGATCGGGCGCAACGTGATGCTGCTCACCACCAAATCGGGCAATACCAGCGGCTTCAGCGCATCGGGATTGATTTTTTGCGGTACTTGTAATTTTTGTGGCGCGATTTGAGGTTGCGCCTGGACGGCGGCTAGGCATGCAGACGCGCAGATAGCGGCAATAACGGTGCGTTTCATCGTGAGTTCCCTTTCGATTCGGATAGGCGTTTTGACCTTACCTTGACTAAGTCGGCGGTCGCCGAGTCCCGGTTCAAAGGTAAAGACGTTTTCCGTATCCTGCAAAGACGGAAAGGCGCATCGAAATGCGGCTCACACATGCAATAGCCAGAAGCGGCGAAAAGCGAAAAAACGCCGCTAGCCCAAATTAGATAGTGCGATGAAACAGTAAATCCCTCACTTCGTGACCTAACTTTAATCCTCTGTTCTCGAACTTAGTTAGGGGCCGCCAGCTGGGTTTTGGCGCGTAGTCAGCGACAGAATTCTCGAGCGCACGCTCCGCGCTCAATACCTCCAGCATTTGTTCAGCGTACGGCACCCAGTCGGTCGCGAGATGGAGATACCCGCCCGGCACGAGGCGTGAGGCAAGCAAGGCTACAAGCGGCGCTTGGATCAAACGGCGCTTATGGTGGCGCTTTTTATGCCACGGATCTGGAAAGTAAATGTGTACGCCAGCAAGCGAGTCCGGCTCGATCATGTGTGTGAGCAGTTCCACCGCATCGTGCTGCACCACGCGCACATTGCTAAGCCCTTTTTCATCGAGCAAATTGCAAAGATTGCCCACGCCGGGCGGGTGCACTTCGACGGCTATGAAATCACGATCTGGCAGCGCGAGGGCAATCTCCGCCGTGGTTTGCCCCATTCCAAAACCAATTTCCAGGATGCGCGGCGCGGCACGACCAAAGCTCGATGTCCAGTCATGCGCTTCGTTTTTGAATTCGACGCCGTAGCGGCGCATGCCGTCGGTGAGCCCGCGCTCTTGCTTGCTCGACATCCGACCCGCGCGCACAACAAAGCTGCGAATACGGCGATTTTCTTTCACGCCCTCTTCGCCCAAGTCGGCCCCAAGTGGCGCAGCAGGCGTTTGGTTCTCGCTCACGTTTTCTCCCCTGTGTAAATCTGCGTGCTCACAGCAAAATTGCTCGTTAAGCGCAGTGCGGGCCCGACGCCCTGCGCGGGGTAGGCTGTGCCATGCTTGCTTTCAAGGCTACGGCGCGAGGACTGTCCAGCGCGCGTCGCTCACATCAATCGAGACAGCGCTCGATTTACCGGCCTCGGTAATCTCTACTAGCAATCGAATGTTGCTCGCCCAGCTAACGTCAGCGTCGCTCCACGGATTTCGCGGCGTAAACACACGTTCCCGCAACGCGCCACGCCGCTCCATTCGCCAAATAGTTAAACGATTTTCGCAACCGTCTTTACAAAAGTCAGCAGTCGCGAAATAGCGGCCATCGCGGTTGAACTTCGGCTCATTGGGCAGTTCAGTGACCGATCCTGTCGGTCGATGCAACAGTAAGAACTCAACTTTGTCTCCGCGCGCGCGGTAGACCACCACGGCGTCCGCGCCCGCCGAATACGAATAGAAACTGGTATTCGGGCCCGCCTCTGAATCAACGTCCTCAAAGATAAACGGCGGCTCGCCCGGAATCGTGATTGCGAGAAACTTGCCGTCGCGTCGAGCAACCTTATCAGCGCCGCTCTGTTTGAGCTGTTGCGCCTCGACTTTTTTTCCACAATCAGCGGGGTCAGCCGTGTTCGTGCAGAGACGGATGAATTGCTGTGTGTTGGGCGCATCGATCGATGCAAGATTCGGCGATTCGCGCGGCGTCTGCGCGGTGGCAAAACCTACAGAGCTGCTCGCGACCAATGCAGAGCCCCAGAAAATGAGCGTTCGAATCGAAACCATAGCCCCTATTTTCGCATTGCTCAGGCCACGCGACCCTGCCATCTCACCTGTCGCGAAACTGGGCGGACCGATGCCAGACGTTGATTTCATGGCTGAAGCGCACAAGAAAAAAGGCGCGGAAATCCGCGCCTTTTTTCGGTGAGCACGCGATGGCGTGCCTGTGACTTAACCCAATGCCTTCGTGACCTGCGCCTTGAGTGCAGCATCTAGGAGAGCGATGGATTCGCTGATATGGGCTCGGTTCTCAATCGTGAGCCCCTTTTTCGCGCCAGCGGTGCGAAGCTTGCCCAGCAAATCAATCGCGAACTCACGTTGCAGCGCGCGCGCATCCGCCGGTGTGCGGGGCGACGGATTCGCGACTGCTTGCGCCATCATCCGCACATGCTCGCGCTGCAAATTTCGCCGCATTGGCGAAATCGCAGCGCTAGCACTCGACAATTCACTCCAAACCGCGCGCTGCAATGTGCTGTAGAGCTCGGCAACCGTGAATGCCTTGCTTGCGTCTGCAAGACGCTCGGGGGCGTTGATCACGCGTGCAGCAACGCTATCGCGCATCAGTTGGCCGAGCGCGCCACGTTGGATACCCAGAATCCGATTGGACACCGAGTAATCCACCGAGGGAATTCCGCCGAGACCGAAATCGTCATCGAACGAATCGAAGCGCGAATCAGGATCGATCGTGAGTTTGCCCACGAAATCAGGGCGGAACTTGAACGAATCAACTTCAAAGAGGTTCTTCGTGAGCAGATTCAGCGCGCGACGCTGTTTATCTGCAGCAATCGGGGTCAGCGGCTGTCGGCCCGTGCCAGCCACGTCACGCAGCACCGTGACGCCGCCCACATATTTCGCCGTGAGCTCACTGACTTGGCTCACCATGTTGAAACCACGTTCAAAATTCCGGCGAAGCTGCTCGTACTGGGCTCCATTCGGGAGCGGCTTGTTCTGCCAACGATCCCAGAGTTCGCGAGCAACAGAGAAACGCTTCTCATAGAAGCCGAGCGGGTCATTGCCCAAGTCGCCGCGGTTAACTTCCGGATCGATACCTTCTACCAGTGATCCAAACCCAGCGTCCTCATCCGTCGCGTAGGCCAGAAGCGGCTCCGTCGCGCGAGCAAGCGTTTTTTCGAGCGCTGCTTGCTCGGTTTGAGGCGTGGTTTGCTGATAGCCGTATTCGACCGCCCAGATGTCGTAGGGGCCGACGGTGATCATCGAATACTGCCCTTGCTTTTCATCTTTCGTTGCGATGTTGAGCGCGTTGTAATCCATCACCGAGGAAGAGATGCCGACATCCGCACCGAACTTCGAATCGCGAAGCTGCTCCGGTGTGATGGACGTTGATGCGCGGAAGTTATGACGCAAGCCCAACGTGTGGCCAACCTCGTGCGTCGTGATGTCTTTAACCGCATCCATCACAAACTTTTCGGCTTCCGCTGAACCGTATTCGAAATCGCCGCGCGCCACGAGCAAATCAAGCGCAAGCGCGGTCTCGTTCAACTTGCTGCCAGCGTAACTGCAAAACTCGGTTGAGTTGAAGAACATGCGATCAAACGTGGTGGGGCGTGGTGGATCTTCGCTCTGGCGTGCGTTATAGACCCGCGTTAAATCCTCGTTCATCTCAATGTCAGCATCAAGAATTTCACCCGTACGCGGATCAACTTTTGATGGCCCGCGCGCACCAAATTGGATGCCGCGCCCTGCCACCCAGCGAATCGATGCATGGCGCGTGGACGAGGTATCAAAATCTGCGTCGTCGGCCTGTTGTTTGACAACGATTGCGTTTTTGAAGCCGATTTTTTCGTACGCCTTGTTCCATTCCAAAATACCTGCGGTGACGATCTCGCGATATTTCACCGGCACGTTTTTATCGAGCCAGAACACAATCGGCTCTTTCGGCTCGCTCATCGCTGACGCCGGATCCTTCTTCTCTAAGCGCCAGCGGTGGATGTGGCGCGCGCGCGGATCGCGAAGATCAGGATTCGAATAGTCGGCGACTGCCGTGGAGAAGTAACCCACGCGCGGATCCGATAGGCGCGGACGCATCGGCTGTTCGGGCAGCTTCGAGAAGCCGTAGTAGAAGCCGAAGAACATCGAGCGCACGTCAGGCAGCGTTGTTGGCAGACGTGATGGCGGTGCCGACGGATTCGGAACTGGCGGTGGCAATACAACCTTTGCGAGGTTGTAATGCGCGCGAATGTTGAAGCCGGTCTCAGCGTCGTTGTTTTTCGCGCGCTCAATGCTCGAATTCGCCCGATCAAACGCGTACGGCTGGCGATAGGCTTGCTCGAGGCGAGATGCCGCGGAAGGGAAATCATTAATCAAAAGCGTGTTTGCTTCGATCAACACGCTCTTTCGCTCAGGATGCGGCGCGCTCACAATGGCTGCGGTGCCGATCAGCGAATCGGAGAAGGCGCGCTCGAGCATCGCCTTTGCTGGCGTTTTCTCAGCCGCGGTGAATGCGGTGTTGCGCGCAATCATTTGCACGCCTTGCGTGCCAAACTTGCGGAAACTCGCCATGTACGAACCGCGACCTGTGGCCAAGTAGCCACCCATCTGGTTGCCGAAGATGCCCGCATCGCCGATGGCATTCGTCACGTTCACAGAGAAAAAGAATGGGCGATCCCACATTGATTCGGGAATCTCGATCCAAACCTTGTCATCTTTGTGCCAAGTCGTGAAGAAACCCTTGTCTTCTTTCGCATCTTTGATCACGTCGGCAAATGGTCGCGGCGGAGGAGGTGCGCCAGGGGCAGCGGCAGGCGGCGTGGCCGCTGCAGCGGGACGCGGGCCGCTAGCGTTCGCGGCGGCAGGCCCGGTAGCCGCTGCTGACGCGGCTCCAGCAGTGGGTGTGGCGGGCGCTTTCGTCGCCTCCGCTGCGGCGGACGGTGACGCGGGTGGCGCAACCGTTGCGCAAGCGCCGAGCGACGCTGCGAGGAGGGTCATCGAAAACTTCGTGAGCATCGAGACTGAGGATTTAGATGTCGGCATGGATAGATGGATAGAAGTAGGGTGCGCTTGAGTTCGAGATAAAGTTCCGTAGAGAGCGACCTAGCAATAAGCTAAATCACGCTATCGACCATTCAGCTCCGGCAAAACCGCAAAACAGTTTGATCTTGATAAATTGCTTTTTTGACATTTATCCCTCATTTAACGGGGACAACGGGCAAAAAGTTTTTATAAAAATCCAGCGGGCCTTCGGACACAAAGCCAGGCTTTCAGTTTAAGCGTGCGCTACACAAAGCGCGTGCGCCTATCCCAAAAGCGTTCGAAAAAAGCGACGAATGACGAAAGAGCGGGATCAACGGTGTTGTAAGTGCGCACGTCGCTCAGGTCCGAAGTTTGTATTAAGGACCTAGCGCGGATCAGCGCGCCCCGCGCGAGCGCTTCGTAACCTCGCTTCGCGCCTTGGGTGCTGCCGCGTAGGTCTCATTCGTTCGCTTAAACCATTCCGAAAGTTCCCGATTGAATTTCTGCGCCTCGCTGCGCAGCCACTCTACGAAAAACTTTGCCTCCGCGCGCTCTGCGACTCGCGGTGAAACGACGAGGAAACAGCCTGCCCCTGTCGAAACGGCCACATCGAACGGTCGCACCAACTCGCCCTTCATATACAAATCGCCGCCGTACGTACGTCCGAGCGCAACGCCCTGCCCGCGCTCGGCCGCCATCATCGTCTGCGCGATGAAATCAAATCGAATTTCACCCGCACCTTTGATGTGCTTGAGCCCCAAGCTCGCAAAAAACTCTGACCATTGAGAACGCACTTCCGCAACGCCGCCGGCCTTTGCCTCGATTAAGGTGTGAGCATCCAAATCGGCGAGCGACGCCAGCTTTTTCGGTCCCTGCAGATAACTGGGGCTCACCAACGGAAAAAGTACCTCTTCGAAGAGGAGCTCGGCATTCGGAGGCGCGCTCTCGCGCGGCAAATAGCGAATGGCGAGATCAATATCCTCACTATCGAGATCGACAATTCGATCGGTTGCGCCCAAATCAATATCCACATTCGGACGTAGCGCCCGGAAGTCGCCAAGCCGAGGGATCAGCCAGAGGGATGCAAAGGACGCAAACGTAGAGATCGTCACGCGTGGGGAGTGCGCTTCGCGCCGAATACGCTCAACACTTCCATCGAGTTGGCGCAGCAATGTTTGCAGCTGCGGAAGCCACTCTCGCCCAGCCGGTGTGAGCACGATTTCGCGCGCCTTTCGAGCAAATAGCGCAACACCTAGCTCTTCCTCGAGCCCTTGAACTTGACGCGAGACCGCGGACTGGGTGAGATTGAGCTCCTGCGCAGCGCGCGTCAGGCTCATGTGCCGGGCCGCTGCCTCGAAGCCGCGCAGACCCGCCAGGGTGATGGGGCGCTCGCGGTAGGTAGTAACAGCAGATTTCATTCGCACGCTTTCAATTGGGCAGGCAACCCGTACTGGGTCTGGCTTGCCAGATTATGCGCGAACCGCGATAAGACTGCAATAAACGCAGTCTTACCCGAAAACCTTTCGTTGGACAGAACGCGGGTTACGCTGTGAAATCACACTCAACCGAGACAAATAAACCTTGCCGTTGCATGAGTACTCGGAATGAAAGGCTTCCACATGGACCACTATCCATTTGCTACACAAGATTGGGCGCTCGTCAGCCACCGCACGCTGTCGATCGACGCATCGCAAATCCGCGCGATTGAATCGCTTAAGGGCGAGCTCTGGATTACGGTTGACGGGAATTCTTGCGACTTCCTCCTCAAAGCCGGCGAAACGCACGCGGTGCCTGCACGAAGTGGTCGCGTGGTGATTGAGTCGCTCTCAGCGAGCGCGATGGTGCGCGTCGCCCTAGCGGCACAATCGCCACTCGTCGCGCACGTGGGCCCGAGCTTTGCGCAGGCACTGACCATATCCGTGTTGCGTCCAATCGCGACGCTGCTCTGTGGTTTTGCAAAATCACTGCAACAAGCGGCGGTGCACCTCGACCCAAAACTCAGTCGTGGGGCGCGTTAACTGAGCAGATCGAGGATGCGCACTTACCCGACCTGCGGCCCGGGTCGGAGGCAGCGGCGTCGCCGCCAATGAAGTCGCCGCATGTTGAGTTAGCGCTACGGCAGCTCATGTCAGATGCCGTAAAGTGCCGTAGCATCAATCAACACCTACCCATCAAATCCTTCACCGCCCCAACATCATGCCAAACGCACTCATACTTTACGTGAATCGCGGCTACACCAGCCCGTACGCGCTTTCTACGTTCGTCACGCTTCGCGAAAAGAATCTGGCGTTCGACGTGGTCGAGATCGACATGAATGTCGACGGGCACAAGCAGGGCGATTACCGCACTCGCTCATTAACCGAGCGCATTCCCACGCTCGTGCACGGAGACTTTGCATTGTCTGAGTCATCAGCGATGGATGAGTACTTGGAAGATGCATTTCCAGAAACGCCTCGCGTGTATCCGAGCGGTGTGCGCGAGCGCGCCAGAGCGCGGCAAATTCAAGCGTTCGTACGCAGCGATCTGATGCCTATACGCATTGAGCGCTCAACAAGTACAGTGTTTCAGCACGAAAAACCCGCGCCGCTCTCCGCTGAGGCTGGTGCTGCGGCGGAGAAACTGATCAGCTTTGCCGACGCATTGATCCCTGCCGACTCCGGCAACTTATTCGGCGTATGGAGCATCGCCGATACTGATCTCGCCATGATGCTCAATCGGCTTGTTCACAACGGCGATGCAGTGCCAGAAAAAATCGCCCGCTATGTTCGCTCGCAATGGGCGCGACCGAGCGTCCAGGCCTGGGTTGATTTGGCGCGAATCGCAAACTCGTAATTCCTGTCGGCGCTCGCCGCGCCGTCTCTTACGCGACCTGCATCTCGCCGCGCAAACTATGCGCCACTGCCTCAGTGACTTTGACATCGACATAGTGTCCGATCAAACGATCAGCGTTGGGGCCTCCAGGGAAATTGATCACCCGGTTATTCTCTGTACGCGCGGCGAGCTCGGCTTTGCTCTTCTTTGACGTGCCTTCCACCAGCACACGCTCGACATTACCGACCATGGCTTTGGAATAACTCGTGAAAAGCTCATCGATCCGCTTTTGCAGTTGCGAGAGGCGCTTCGATTTTTCCGCTTGCGGCGTGTCGTCAACCAGATCGGCCGCGGGGGTTCCTGGACGCGCGCTGTAGGTGAAACTAAACGCACCGTCGAAGGCGACGTCGTCGATGAGTTTCATCGTGAGATCATGATCTTTCTGCGTCTCGCCAGGGAAGCCGACAATGAAATCGGATGTCAGCGAAATGTTCGGGCGCACCTCGCGGAGTTTACGCACCGTCGATTTGAATTCGAGCGCGGTGTAGCCGCGCTTCATCGCCGCCAAAATGCGATCAGAACCATGTTGCACCGGTAGATGCAATTGCGACACCAGCTTTGGCACCTTTCCATATACCTCGATGAGCGACGAACTCATCTCACGCGGGTGAGACGTGGTGTAGCGAATGCGCTCGATGCCCGGAATTTCATCGATGTATTCGATGAGCGTCGCAAAATCGGCAATTGATGCGCCGTCGCCCATTTTTCCGCGGTAGGCATTGACGTTTTGCCCGAGCAAGGTGATCTCTTTCACGCCTTTGATCGCAAGCTCTGCGACTTCGGTGAGCACATCCTCAAACGGCCTGGATACTTCTTCGCCGCGGGTGTACGGCACCACGCAGAAGCTGCAGTATTTGCTGCAACCTTCCATGATGGAAACGAACGCACTTGCTTGCTCCACCCGCGCTGGTGGCAAGTGATCAAACTTCTCGATTTCAGGAAACGAAATATCGACTTGCGATTTACCCGTGGCCCGCTTTTTCGCAATTAGCTGCGGCAGGCGATGCAGTGTTTGTGGACCAAAGACAACATCCACAAAGGGCGCGCGCTCGACAATCGCCGCGCCTTCTTGCGAGGCAACGCAGCCACCCACACCAATCACCAAACTCGGGTTTGTCTTCTTCAGTTCGCGCACGCGGCCAAGATCGTGAAACACTTTCTCTTGGGCCTTCTCACGCACCGAGCAAGTATTGAAAAGAATGACGTCAGCGTCCTCCGGGGTGTCCGTTTTTTCGAAGCCTTCCGATGCATTCAAGATGTCGGCCATCTTGTCGGAATCGTACTCATTCATCTGGCAGCCAAAGGTGCGGATGAAAAGCTTTTTCTTGGTGGAGGCGGTTGTGAGCGAATCGATGCCGCTCGTCGAGACGATTTCATTCATGGGCAGGGCGCACGGCTTTATCCGGCGTTGCAATCTAAAGATGTGGATTTTACGTTGGAATGGAGCTCGTAGGCTGATTGACAGGATGCTTCGTGTAGCCTCCGCTTCGATATTTTGGAGGGGATCAATAATGAAACAGTGGCTTCGATATTTACTCGCGATGCTCGCGGTCTGCACAAGTGCGGCGCTCGATGCGCAAACGCCAGCAGTTACAGCGAATAAAGTACGCATTCACCACGTCGGCGTACTCTCCAAAGGGCCGTTAGTACCCACCAATAAAGAGGCGCTCGCGAGCGCTCAGGCCTATCTCGCACAGATCAATCGAGATGGCGGCGTTGCAGGGCGGCAGATTGAGCTCGTGTTGCTGGATGATCAGCAAGAGCCAACGCTCGCCGACACGCTTTCGCGCGAGGTCGTAGAGCGCAACGAAGTGCTGGCATTTTTCTTACCACGCACCTCGCCAGCCAACCAGATGCTGTTGAAGAACGCGCAACCCGCGGGGGTGCCGATCATTGCCCCGCAAGTGGGGCCGAACTTCATGTACACGCGCGACCAGCGGTCGTTCTTCACGATCCGTGCCAGCTACGAAACCGAATTGGTTCGCGCGATTGACTTGCAACTCAAGTTTGATCGAAAAAGCTTCGCATTTCTTGCCGCAGACGATTCGTATGGCAATCCGTTGGTAGAGGCGGCTACACAAAAGCTGGCGCCGCTCAGTATCCGGCCAATGGTGTCGAAAGTTGATAACCGCGCTGCAGACATTAACCCTGCGCTCACGAGTTTTATCCAGAGCCGCCCGGAGGTCATCTTTCTGCTCTGCAGCGCGTCGTGTGCGTCTGATTTCGTAAAAAAGTACAAAGAGCGCGGCGGCACTGCTCAGTTCATTACCCTCTCAAACAACAGCTCGAATGCGTTTTTGAAAGGACTCGGTAGCGCAGGCCGAGGCGTGATCGTCATGCAAGTAATGCCGCTGCCGACGTCGAAAACAGTGAAGCTCGCGCGCGACTACCAGGCGCTCTGCGCGGACGCCAAACTCTCGCCGAGCTACAACGGCCTCGTTGCATATGTCGGCGCGCGCGTGCTGGTGGAGAGTCTAAAGCGCGCGGGCAAAAACTTGAACACGGAGACACTTCGCTCCGCGCTCGTCTCCATGAATAAATTCGATTTAGGTGACTTCGTCATTGCATTCAATGCGAACGACTTCAACGGAACAGATTTCGTTGAGGAAACTATCATCTCGCGCGACGGTACTTTCTTACGCTAGCTTCCGAGCCACTCGGCGGTGCATCGCCGCCACATGATCGGCGTAGGCGGTGATCCTAAGTACAAATATACACGCCTATCGCTGAATTAACCCGGGCTACAGCGGCTTTATGAAGTAATTCGTTACTTTATTTTTTAGCCCTCTCGCCCGCAAAAAGTATTGGCTACCTTGATTACGTTGTTTTCAAGGTAAACGGCTGTCAAAGCGCAGGCACTACAGCGAGCGGCGCGCTCTGCACAAGCCTGGGACCGGTGCGGACGCATTGCCCCTTTTTGACTCGGTTTGCCCAGAAGCGTGCGAGTTGTGAACACGCTCTGTCAGACTCACGCCGACAGGGATGTTTGCATTGATCACGCCATACGCGCCCCGCAGCGGCCAGACAGGCGCATAGAATCCCGGCAACCTCCCTTTGAATCGATCTATGCCACTTTCCGCCGCCACTGCCGCTGATCGCGCACGCATCCTGGCCGATGCGCTTCCCTACATACGCCAGTTCCACGACAAAACGCTTGTGATCAAGTACGGCGGAAATGCGATGACCGACCCGAATCTCAAAAAGAAATTTGCGTTCGATGTCGTCATGCTCAAGTTGGTCGGCATGAACCCGGTAGTCGTGCATGGTGGCGGCCCACAGATCAATGAGATGCTGGATAAAACCGGGAAAAAAGGCACCTTCGTTCAGGGTATGCGCGTCACCGACGACGAAACGCTCTACGTGGTCGAAGCCGTGCTCGGCGAGCTCAACCAAGAGATCGTGGGCCTCATCAATCAAGCGGGCGGGAAAGCCGTCGGGTTGAATGGGCAAGACGGCGGGTTTATTCGTGCCAAAAAGATGATGCTCGATTCCGAGACGAACGCCGGGGAAAAGCTTGATATCGGGTTTGTCGGCGACATCCAGTCGATTGATCCAACGTTGATCCATCATCTCGATGCGGCGGACTTCATTCCCGTTATCGCGCCGATTGGCGTGGGTGACGACGGTCAGGCCTACAACATCAACGCCGATCTGGTGGCCTCCGAACTTGCGCAAACGTTGAAGGCGGAGAAGCTTTTGCTGATGACGAATACGCCTGGCGTGCTCGACAAAGAGGGCAAATTGCTCACCGGCTTAACCCATGCACAAATTGAGGGCCTCTTCGCTGACGGCACCATTTCTGGCGGCATGCGACCGAAAATTCAGGGTGCGTTAGATGCTGCACTGCATAGTGTCAAAGCGGTACACATCATTGACGGGCGTGTAGAGCATGCGCTACTGTTGGAGATTCTTACGTCCGAAGGCGTGGGAACCATGATCCGCGCGAACTAGGGCAAGCGCCATTCAAACAACATCGATCGATTCGCTCGACCAATAGCACGAGGGGATAACAATATGGCGGGCAAACCGGGCGAGCGCCGAACGCAGATTCTGCAAGTGCTCGCGGGCATGTTGGAAACGCCGCAAGGCGAGAAAGTGACCACCGCAGCGCTCGCCGCAAAGGTCGGCGTGTCGGAAGCCGCGCTCTACCGACACTTCGCGAGCAAAGCTCAAATGTTTGAAGCGTTGATCGAATTCATCGAAGAATCGATGTTTTCATTGATCAACCAAATCGTCACCGCTGAACGAGACGGTCGCACACAAGCGCTCTCAATTGTTGCCATGATGTTGACGTTTGCCGAAAAAAATCCAGGCATGGTTCGCGTGTTGATCGGCGATGCGCTCGTTAATGAAGATGCGCGCCTGCAGTTGCGCATCAATCAAATTCTTGACCGCGTCGAGGCTTCAATCAAACAATCGTTGCAGCTCGTTACTGCGGCGAATCCGCAAATTGATTTGAACCCTGCGGCGTGTGCGTCTACGTGCGTCGCCTATGCGCTGGGCCGGTGGCATACGTTCGCGAAGAGTGGCTTCAAGCGAAAGCCAAGCGCGAATTGGTCGAGCGAACAACTCGCGCTGCGCGTTTAAGCGCACGACGCTTTTTCTGCAACGCGGCCGTGATCCGCTATTGAGTTTTTCGCCTGCTAATCCAGCGTGCTTTGCACACTAGCGCAGCGCGAAGAGCAGCCCCAACGGCACGAATACGACGCTCGCGATGTTTCCGACTAGCACGATCGATGCGACCTTCGCGGGCTCTTGCTTGTAGTAGTCTGCCACCAAAAAGTTAAGCACTGCGGGCGGTAATGCGCCAAACAAGAACACGAGTCCGATTTGTTCTTTCGTCATCGGCACCACGTGGGCAACGATCGCCGCCATGATGAGGCCTGTGATCGGGCATACAGCAGCCGCCAAAAGCGACACCGAGAAATCAGAGCGCTTCACATCATTCATGCGCACGCCCAGCGAAAGCAGCATGAGCGGGATTGCGCTATCGCCAATCATCTTCATCGGCTTGTGAATGACATCGGGGATATGAAATCCAGAAAACCCGATTGCAGCACCGGCCACCGTGGCCCAAATCATTGGGCTCTTCAATAAGAACTTCCATTCCGCGTGGCGATTAACAATAAACGAGCCGAGCGTGAAGTGAAGCAAGTTCGAAGTGGTGAATAAAGCCACCATTCCAGCTACGCCGATGGGGCCGAATGCGAACAACGCGAGCGGTAGCCCCATGTTGCCGCAGTTGTTAAACATCATCGGCGGAACAAATGTTCGTGGACTCTCACCTGCAAGTTTGGCGAAGGGCCAAGACAAAATGCCCGACCCGACGACCACGAGCACTGAAGCCGCTGCGAGCGGCCAGAGTGAGAGAAGATCAACGCTCTTGTCGCTCAAATAAGCGAGCACCAGAAACGGTCCGAACACATCAAGGTTGAAGCGATTCATCACCCGCATATCGGGCTTCCACGCGCGCCCGAGCGCGTAGCCGAGCAAAATGATGAGCAACACGGGGAGGACGATTTCGCCGATGCGTAATGCGGTACTCATCGTTTCTTCAAGCAACCTTCAACGCGCGACGAAGCGCAAAAAACGTCCAAACAAGCAACGCGACTTCAATGGCAAACACAAGAAGAAACGCCGTTTCATATCCTGCAGGAGCATACCGTCCCGGCGTATCGGTGGGGTATCGATTCACAATCAAGCCGATGCACCATTGCAACACAAATCCCAGGCCGAACATCATGAAATTGATGATCGTAGAAAGTCGCCCCGCAACGCCGTTGGGAAACTTTGGTGTGAGCGCGGCGAATACGAGATTACCCGCGACGTGGGTGAGTCCGAAAAACGTAAGCCAAAGCGCGGGCTGCGACGACCACGAAAGCGAAAGCGGTAACAACCCCAACACCGCACCGATGCACGCGATGCTCGCAAAGCCCACCGCGTTACCGCCTCGGGCGGCGACGCGCCCCATCCACAGCCCAAGGAGCAGGTTCGATGCGAACATGCCGGCGGAAATCAACAAAAGATAGCCGCCAATGTCTCGCGGCGACATCCCCACCACATCAACCAACCACGGACCAGCCCACAAGCCCTGCACCGCCAAACCCATCGCATTGGTGAAACACGTGATCGGCGCAATCGCCCAGAAAAGCGGCGAACGCAGCACCACTGACACCGGGACAGATGCGCCGGTCGAGCCGAGTTCCGTGTGGCTTGGCGGATCGGGAACGATAAACGCCAACCAGAGCGAAACGCCAATCGATAAAAAGCCCACCATCGCAAACATCTGCGACCAGGTGATAAATCCCAACACCCAAAGCACAGGCGCAGTGGAAAGAATTGCGCCCGCGTTGCCCACCGCGAGCATGTAGCCATTCATCGCGGGCAAACGCTCTTTCGCAAGCCACAGGCCGAACGTGCGAAGTGTTGCCATCAAACAGGCGGCAACGCCAATCCCGATCAGCGCACGCCCAAGGATGAGTCCGCTTGCTGAGGTAGCCATCGCGAACACGAAACACCCCGCAGCACAAATCAGCATCAACACCGACTCAACGCGCCGAGGGCGGAAGCGATCAAGAAAGCTGCCGAGCGGTAGCTGCGTAAACGCAAAGGCGAGGAAGTACGCGGCCGTTAGAAATCCAAGCTGTGCGGCGTCGAGCCCGAACTCGCGCGTGAGCTGCGGCGCGATCGCGGCGTTGACCGTGCGTAAGCCGTAGCTGATCAGATACGCGCAGCCAAATGGCACAAACACCGCTAAATAGAAGCGCGCGGTCGTGTTCATCGTCGAGCGCGTGCGCAAGCGTCCGGCGCAGTAGCCGCGGCGGGCGGGAAGCTCGCTACTTCAACAGTAACTACTTTTTGGCAGCCCCTATTCAATAGAGACACGTGCTGCAACTTAATTGCTATCAAGATACGTATTTTTCGGTTGCTCGCCCTCAATAAAACGGGCGATCTGGGCAAAAGCTAGAGAATGAATTGCGAAAGATTCTCGTCTTTCACAATGTTCTCAAGTTTGCTGTTTACGAATGCGGCATTCACCTCAATGATGGAACCCGTCAGAGAATCGGCATCGAAGCTCACGTCTTCCACGAGGCGCTCCATGACCGTGTGTAAACGACGCGCGCCGATATTTTCTTGTCGCTCGTTTACGGTGAACGCAATCTCTGCGAGGCGCGTGATCGCGTCGTTCTTGAAATCGAGCGTGACTTGTTCGGTCGCCAAGAGCGCCGCGTATTGCTGCGTCAAACTCGCATCCGTCGCGGTGAGAATTCGTTCGAAATCTTTCACTGTGAGCGCGGACAATTCAACGCGAATCGGAAAACGTCCCTGCAATTCAGGAATCAAGTCGCTGGGTTTTGAAAGGTGAAACGCACCGCTTGCGATGAACAAAATGTGATCGGTTTTGATCGCACCGTATTTCGTGTTGACGGTGGTTCCCTCCACCAAAGGCAGCAAATCGCGCTGCACGCCTTGGCGCGATACGTCAGCGCCGCTGGTTTCTTGTCGCGCCGCTATCTTGTCGATCTCATCGAGGAACACGATACCGTTTTGCTCAGCGTTTTCGAGCGCTTTGGTGCGAAGCTCTTCTTCGTTCACAAGCTTCGCCGCTTCTTCGTCCTGGCAAACTTTCATCGCCTCTTCGACGGTCATCTTCTTTAGTTTCTTGCGCCCCTGCTGCATGTTGGCGAACATGCCCTGAATTTGTGAGGTGAGCTCCTCCATGCCCGGCGGCGCCATCACTTCCATCTGCGCGGCCGCCTGCTGCACTTCGATCTCAATTTCTTTATCGTCAAACTGACCTTCGCGCAGCATCTTGCGAAACTTCTGCCGCGTCGCGCTATCGGTCGGTTTCAAATCATCAAAATTAACCGCAGTCGGTGGCGGCAAAAGCGCATCCAGCACACGCTCTTCGGCTTGATCGAGCGCGCGATCGCGTACGGCCTTGGTTGCCTGTTCGCGCGTTTGCTTGATCGCCACTTCCACGAGATCGCGAATGATCGTGTCAACGTCGCGCCCGACGTAGCCCACCTCAGTGAACTTGGTCGCCTCCACTTTCACAAACGGCGCGTTCGCCAACTTTGCCAGACGACGTGCGATCTCAGTCTTGCCCACACCCGTCGGCCCGATCATCAAAATGTTCTTTGGCGTGATCTCGTTGCGCAACGGTTCCTGCACCTGCTGGCGACGCCAACGATTGCGAAGTGCAATGGCCACCGCCTTCTTCGCCGCGGCCTGACCCACAATGTGCCGATCCAGTTCGTGAACGATTTCTTTGGGGGTCATGAGGGAGGACATACGATCAATACAACGAGGTGATGGCTCTATTGTAAAAGCCGCCTCGTACGCTTCGCTGGCGGCCTGATGCGCGTCTATCGCAAATTGATGATGTCAATCACGGGGGGTTGAAACAACCGAAGAGGGAAGCCAACCGTGCCGAGCCCGGCGGTCACAAAAACTTGGCTATTCCCTTTTGTGTAAAGCCCTTGTTTGTACTTGCCCTCGGTAAATCGCGAGAGGATGTACTCAGTGAGAATCGGCAGGTTAATCTGTCCGCCGTGGGTGTGGCCCGCGAGTAGCAATCGGACCGGCGTATTGTTCAAGCGAGCAATCGAGTCCGGGTTATGCCCCAGAACGACCTGCGGCGGCTTCGATGGGTCAAACGGGGGAAGATTGTCTTTCTTTGCGAAGCGGTCTCCGATACCAGCGATCCGCACTTGCTTCACTTCGACAATTTTTCCTTCGATGTTTTCCACGTTGAGTTGAATAAGCGCTGCCTGAAGCTCTTCCACGACACGAATTCCAGGCATGCCCTCATCGTGATTCCCGAGCACAGCGATCACGCGATGCTTGCTCTTTGCAATGGGCGCGAGTAGCTCAAGTAACGGACGTTGCGCCTCATCGGTCCAATCACCGCCGACGGCTACCACATCAACGTCCAGTCGATTCAACTCATCGACAATCTGTTTCATCCTCGACTCGCCATCAAATATCCCGATGTGCAGATCAGCGATGAACGCGATTCTTAGCGACGCACCAACCTCAATCGTGTGTTCCTGGACAACGATTCGCCGTGGCTCAATGTAGCGCGCGTAAAAGACGACGGCTGCGGCCAAGAGCATGATGCTTGCAACGTTGAAGGCACCCCACCGCCGCGCACGCACGGCAACCACAGTCGTTGCCACGGCGGCGAGTAGGTAGGGGATGGTGAGCCAAAACCCCTGAGTGAAGAAAACTCGATAGACCGCTATCTTGTGATGGTCCGGGCTGAAAATCATCGCTGATACAAAAAGTGCGCAGCAAACAATCGGGAAGTAGAAAAGCAGAATGAGAGCGGTCGATAGTTTCATAGTGGGTATGGCGCGCACGAGCTAACTTCGCGCATTTCACGTTGAGCGGAAGTGATTGCACGCGATACGATGCTATTCCTCGTGCGTGAAGCGAGTGTGAACTTCCCTCGCGATCACATTCGCCCATAAAATCTACTCGTCAAAGCGATTGCACACCATCATGGCTATTCTTCAAGACAAAAAAATCCTTCTCACTGGCGTTCTGTCGAATCGCTCGATTGCGTTTGGTATCGGCAAAGCATTGAAGCGTGAGGGCGCGACGCTTGCGTTCACCTACGCGGGCGAGGCCATGAAAGAGCGGATCGAAAAGCTCGCACCTGAACTGGGTGGCGGGCTCGTGATGAGCATGGATGTCAGTAAGCAAGACGAGATTGACGCGGTGTTCGCGAAACTCAAAAGTGAGTGGGGCGCGCTGGATGGCGTCGTTCACTCCATCGGCTTTGCGCCGCGTGAGGCGATCGCTGGCGATTTTCTTGACGGGCTTTCGCGCGGATCGTTCAACACCGCGATGGATATTTCGGCCTACAGCTTCGCAGCGCTCGGCAAGGCGTCGCGCGAATTGATGCGGGACCGTAACGGCGCGTTGCTTACGCTTTCTTACTTGGGCTCTGTGCGCGCGGTGCCGAACTACAACACGATGGGCGTGGCTAAAGCGGCGCTCGAATCAATCACGCGCTACATGGCGGCGACGCTCGGCCCGGAAGGCACGCGCGTCAACGCGATTAGCGCGGGTCCCATCAAAACTCTTGCGGCGGCGGGGATCGCGGGCTTCTCAAAGATGCTCAAGAATTTCGCCGACGCCGCGCCGCTTCGCCGAAACGTCACTATCGATGAGGTAGGCAATGTCGCCGCGTTCCTGATGAGCGATTGGGCGAGCGCGATGACGGGCGAGATCCTCTATGTGGATGGTGGGTATTCGCAAGTAGCTGCAGGGATGGATGACGGCGGCGAGAAGCCGAAAGAGTGAGTCGGCACGGGTAGGCGCTGGCTTGACCGCGCTTCGTTGCGCGGCTCAGTGCGAATGCGCGCCTAGCCGTTGCCTACAACATGAACATCGCGTGCTCGCGTAGGCGTGGCATCACGAGTTCCCTCACCCGGCCTTCGGCCACCCTCTCCCAGAGGGCGAGGGGCTAAATTGCGATCGATCGCCCACCATCCACGTTGATTGTTTGCCCCGTCACATACGTTGCGTCACAAACAAGGTATTTCACCGCTTCAGCAATTTGCGCCACGCCGCCTTCGCGCTTGAGCGGCACGTGATCGATGATGCGCGCTTTCTCTGCGGCATCAATCTGGTCATCATCTGGCCAATCAATCGGCCCCGGCGCGACGGCGTTCACACGCACGTACGCCTCCCCCTCAGCAGCGGGCGCGAGATCTCGCGCGAGCGCGTGCGTAAGCCCGCGCAGACCTGCTTTAGCGACGTTGTAGATCACATAGTTCGCCATCGGTCGCTCGGCGTGGATGTCAGTAATGTTCACGATAGAGCCGTTGAAGCGCTTGAGTTCCGGCGCGGCGGCTTTACACAAAAAGAGCGGCGCTTTGAGATTGCTTCCGATGAGTTCAATCCACGAGGCTTCATCGACGGCATCAAGCGTGCCGCCGTAAAACGTGGACGCATTGTTGATGAGCGCATCGAGTCGCCCGAAACGCGCGACCACAGCTTGCACCAATACGTCCAGCGCGAATGTGACCAGCAAGTCCGCTTGAAAAATCGCTGCGGAATTCGCACGTATCGCGTTCAATTCTTTCGCGAGTGCGTCAGCGTCCGTTTTCGATGCGCGATAATGAATCGCAACACTGAATCCTTCGCGATGCAGGCGACGCGCAATCGCCGCGCCAACGCGTTTTGCTGCGCCGGTAATGAGCGCTATTTTGGGGCCGTTTTCTACAGTCATGGGTAATCCACTTTTCGATGTCGTTGATCGGGGACTCCCAGCTCCCGAAGCCTCAGTTCGCATGCATGGCGAAGCGATGGCACTCGCGATTGCTGCGCGGATTGGGGCTTCACCCGCGCGCAGCATTTCGTTCACTGATTTTATGCGCGCTTGTTTATATGAGCCGAACCTAGGCTATTACACCGCCGGGGCCGCCAAGCTCGGCGAGGCGGGCGATTTCACCACCGCGCCGGAAATCAGCGCGCTTTTTGGGCGCACACTAGCGAGCGTATTTGCGTCCATCAGCGCCGTTGGCGTGATCGAGTTAGGCGCAGGCAGCGGCGCGCTCGCCAAATCATTCCGTTCGGTGAACACGCGATCTCGATACCGAATCCTTGAGGTGAGCGCAGACCTTCGCGAACGGCAGCAGCGCGCGCTCGCGGGGCACAACGTCACGTGGCTCGACACCCTGCCGCAGGAAATCGCCGGAATCGTGCTCTTGAATGAAGTATTAGACGCCACCGCGTGTGAGCTCGTTCGATTCAGCGGTGAGCGTTATGAACAAGCGTTCGTTTCAGGCGACCAAAACGGCTTTCGCATTCAGTGGAAAGCGCTCACCAGCGGCGCGCTCTTTGATGCGGCCAAACACCGCATTCCTCCGATCGAGGGCTACGCGAGTGAAATCAACCTCGAAGCTGAGGCGCTCGCTGCTACCCTCGCATCACGACTCAGCGCCGCCGAACCGGCGGCGATCTGTTTCATCGACTACGGATTTCCTCGGCGCGAGTTGTACATGCCGTCGCGTCGTCAAGGCACGTTGATGTGTCATTACCGACATCGTGCGCATGCCGATCCGCTCGTCCTGCCGGGCTTGCAAGACATCACGTCGCACGTGGACTTCACCGCCATGGCCGAGGCCACCGTTGATGCGGGCGCACAAGTGATTTCGTATTCATCGCAAGCGCGCTTCTTACTTGCGGGCGGCCTGCTCGATCAACTGCAAGCGTGGCCATTTGCCAACGAGAGTGAGCGAATCGCGATCCACGGTGGCGTGCAAAAACTCGTATCGCCGACTGAAATGGGCGAACTCTTTAAGGTGTTGATCGTTGGCAACGCGCAGGCTGCAGAGCAGCTGAGTGCGCTCGCAGAGATCGACGAAAGCTATCGGCTTTAGAAGTTTACCGGCCATTTTATTGGGGCTAGGCGTCGATATACTGTTTTATTGTTAATCACAATAGAACAGACTTAGCCCCAGTCCAATAGTCTTTTTAATACTGAAGTTGTGCTTCGATTTGCTCTGGTTTCGCGATCAAAAAATTGAACGGCCGACGACGCATTTTGAGCAACGCTTTGTCGTAGGTAAGCAGCGCATCCGCGTTTCCACAAACCGCAAGCTCCAAAAACTTTTGGTCATCGCGATCGCTGCATCGCGCCAGCTCAGTAACCCGCAGCGGATCAATCTCAACCCACTCAATGAACGGCCCGATGCGAGTGATCGCCATTTGTATTTGATCGTCGTCAAGCGCGAACATCGGATAGCAAAGCACGCGCTTCAATTCCCGATACGTCGCCATCGACATCAACGGTTGATGGCGCCGCGCCTCCCACGCCTCACGGAGCGGCAAATGTCGCGAATCCTTAAACACCAAGGCAGAGACGAGGACATTGGTGTCGATTACAAGGCGCAATTCAAGATACCTAGCGCGTCACACCGCGAATGAAGTTTGAGCAACGTCAGATTTCGCTCGCGATCACTGTGCCGTCCACCCACCATCCATTACGTAGCTTGAACCAGTCACTGACCCACCCGCTTCGCTGCACAGAAAGAGGGCGAGTTCGGCAAGATGCTCCGGCGTCACAAATCGCTCGCTCGGTTGCTTCTCGCCTACGAGCTGCTTGGTTGCGGCGTCTACAGTGATGCCTTGTGCGGCTGCGCGCGCTTCGATTTGCTTGCGCACCAGCGGCGTATCGACCCAGCCGGGGCAGATGGCGTTGCAGGTGATATACGACTTCGCATTTTCGAGCGCAGTGACTTTGGTGAGGCCAATGATGCCGTGCTTCGCTGCGACGTAGGCGGATTTGTTCACCGACGCGACCAAGCCATGCGCCGAGGCGACGTTGATCACGCGCCCCCAGCCGCGCGTCTGCATATCGGCAAGCGCGATCTTCGAGGTGTGAAACGCGCTCGATAAATTGATTGCAATCACCGCATCCCATTTTTCTTCTGGGAAATCGGGGATCGAGGCGACATGTTGAATGCCGGCGTTGTTCACCAAGATGTCCACACGCTTGCAGATGGCGATAGTCTGTTTCACCAGCATTTGTGCGTCCGCCCCCTTCGACAGATCCGCGGGAATGAAATGCACCGGCACTTTCGCCGATTCCGCGATCTCTTCGCGCAGTTTTTCAATCTCCGCAGGGTCGCCGAAGCCATTCATCACAACTTCGGCGCCGGCATGAGCGAATGCCCGCGCCATCGACAAACCGATGCCTGACGTGGAACCAGTAACAAGGGCGACTTTGTTGGAGAGGGGCTTCATCGTTTCGTCTCTAGAGTTCAGTCAGTCAGATTGTAGGCGCGGGCTCGACCGCGCTTGCGCCGCGTCTTGACAACGCGGTGATAGCGCGAGGCCACTGCGAAATGAAAAAAACGCGATCAAACCCGCGGCTACACCTTAGGTTCTGATTTCACAGCGCGCTTGTACTCGTACAGCGTTCGTTCACGGGCCTTTGCATGATCCACGATGGGTAGCGGATAGTCTCGTCCTGGCGTAAAGTTACGCGCGCGCTGTTCGACGGGTGACGTGAGCCAAGGCGCATGAATATCCTTGTTAGAAAGCATCGCAACTTCAGGCACGTACTTGCGAATGAATTTCCCTTCGGCGTCAAACTTTTCGCTCTGACTGATGGGGTTGAAGATGCGGAAATAGGGCTGCGCATCGCAGCCGCTCGAAGCCGCCCACTGCCAGCCGCCGTTATTGGCGGAAAGATCGAAGTCGTTCAATTTCGCCGCGAAATAGCGCTCACCCCAACGCCAGTCAATGAGCAAGTCTTTGATAAGAAAGCTCGCGGCCACCATACGCAATCGGTTATGCATGTAGCCCGTTTGATTGAGTTGGCGCATCGCGGCGTCCACAATCGGATAACCGGTTTTACCTTCGCACCACGCGGCAAAATCCGTCTCACTCGTTGACCACCGAATCGCGTCGTAATCGGGCTTGAACGCGCTGTTCACTACGTGCGGATTGTGGTGCAAGATGTGAACATAAAAATCTCGCCAAACAAGCTCTGAAAGCCACACCTCAGCGCCGCGCGATCCTTCCTTCCAGCGCGTCCACGCCTCGCGGGCGAGGGCTCGAATAGACACGGTGCCAAAGCGAAGATGGGTGGAAAGATAGGATGGGCCTTTGACCGCCGGGAAATCACGGGTGTCGGCGTATCGATCCATTCGCTCAACAAATTCCGCAAACAGCGTCGCACCGCCCGATGCGCCGGTCGGGAATTTCATTTCGCGAAGATTGGTTCGCGCGAAATCCATGCTCTCCAGCGACGGCATCTCGGCAGCGCGTGGCGCGTTCGCAAATCGCGCACGATGCGTGTCGATGGGATAGGGCTTCACATAAAAAGTCTCAAGCTTCTTTAACCACGCGTTTTTATAGGGCGTGAACACCGAGAAGAATTTTCCGCCTTGAGTCAGTACCTCATCGCGTTCAAAAATTACGTGATCTTTTCGGGTTTCGAATGCAATGTTCTGTTTCGCCAGCGCATCGCGCACTTTGGCGTCACGAACGGTTGCCTGCGGCTCAAAATCGTGATTGGTGAACACGGCGTCAACACCCAACGATTTCGCAAGCGCTGGAATCGCATCGCGAGCATGCTCGTAGCGCACAAGCAGTTCGCCGCCTAGCGCCCGCAACGACTCGCGTAACTCGACGATGCTCTCCCAAATAAATTCAACGCGTCGGTCCGCCTTGTCTTCCAGCGCGTCCAGTATTTCGCGATCAAATACAAATACGCAAAAAACTTGCTCACTGGATAGCAGTGCAGCGTGAAGCGCAGCATTATCAAAAGCACGCAAATCGCGTCGAAACCAAAAAAGAGAACGTGCGTAGGTGGCAGCCATAGAAACTCACAAAAAAACAACGTGCCAAACCGGGTGGCAAGGCGAAGCTCCCTGCTGCGTGCGCTCGATGAAGTTAGGCTCGGAGGAGCCTAGAAACAAGGGGCGCGTACGTCTTTTTGCGTACGTCGCTGCAATTTTCGTCGAAAACGTAAAATAGCGATATGGACTCGAGCTGCCTCGCTGGACACTTCCTTATCGCCATGCCAAACATGGTAGACCCCAATTTCGAGGGAACCGTGACCTATATCTGCGAGCACAACGAAAAAGGTGCACTTGGTGTCGTGGTGAACCGCGAAACCGATATCTCGATGCTCGATCTCTTCGATCAAATCGAGATCAAAGTGGATCGCTCCGCCCTCTCAACTCGCAAAGTGCATTTCGGTGGCCCCGTCAGCACCGAACACGGCTTCGTACTCCATCGACCTACGGGCGAGTGGAATTCGTCGATTGCTGTGGGGCAAGGGCTCATGCTCACCACGTCAAAGGACATTCTGGAAGCCGTCGCGGGCGGCAGCGGCCCCGCAGACTGGTTGCTCACCTTGGGCTATGCTGGCTGGGGCGCGGGTCAGCTCGAAGAAGAAATCGCTCAGAATGCATGGCTCACCGTCGAGGCAGACGCTGATCTGCTCTTCGCTACGCCACCCAACGCGTTGTTTGATGAAGCGATGAAGCGCCTCGGTATCAGCAAGTTTGCTTTGTCGGCTGTCGCGGGGCGCGCGTGAACGCGCGTATTTTTTTGGCGTTCGATTTTGGCGAGAAGCGAATTGGCGTCGCGGTTGGCAACGATCTTGCCGAGTCGGCAAATGCGTTGACGACTTTGGTCGCGAGTAATGATGATGACCGATTCAACGCGATTGGCCACCTCGTGAAAGACTGGCAACCCGCGGTGTTCGTTGTTGGCTACCCATCACATCCCGACGGAACGCCGCATGAAATGAGCGTACGAGCCGAACGCTTTGCGCGACAGCTTGAGGGGCGTTTTCGCACACCGGTTAAGCTTGTGGACGAACGCTATTCCAGTAGCGAGGCTGAACTCAAGCTCGCGCGTGAACGTGGCCGCAAACCGAAAGACAAACTTGCGATTGATGCCGAAGCCGCCGCAACAATTTTGCGGCGTTTTTTTGACAGCGGCGCACACAAACTTCCCATGGTCAACACGAAAGCGAGCGTGAACTCGTGAGCGAATTAACCGAGCTGGCCAGCGCCGAGGCGCTGTTCGCTTCACTCAAGACGCAAATGGCGTCAAGTATTGCGTTCGACGCGAAGTTGGTAGGCGTGTATTCAGGGGGCGCTTGGATCGCTGATCGGTTGAAGACTGAGCTGCACGGCGAGCACGAAGTCGGCTACATCGATGTGTCGTTCTATCGTGATGATTTGAGCACGGCAGGGCTCAAGCCCACGGTTCGCAGCACGCAAATACCTTTTTCTGTTGAGGGCGCACATATCGTCATCGTGGACGATGTGCTTTTCACGGGCCGCTCGATCCGCGCAGCGATCAATACGCTCTTCGACTACGGGCGACCCGCCACGATCCAGTTAGCCGTTCTTGTGGACCGCGGCGGCCGCGAGTTGCCGATAGCGGCAGACTACGTGGGCGAAGCACGGCTCGTCGCGGCCGATCAAATGCTCGCGCTGGAGCGCAGCGATGAAGGTCGTTTTTCTTTCAAGCTAGAGCCCTGGACACGGTAATGCTCTCTAAACGAAATCTTCAGCTCAATGAACACGGCGAACTTCATCACCTGCTCGCCATTGAGGGCTTACCCAAGCGAATTCTGGAGCGAATTCTCGATACAGCCGAAAGCTTTGTGGGGGTCAACGAGCGCGAGGTTAAGGTGGTGCCGCTGCTGCGCGGAAAATCGATTTTCAATATCTTTTTTGAGAACTCGACACGAACGCGCACGACCTTCGAGATTGCCGCCAAGCGCCTTTCGGCGGATGTGGTGAGCCTAGATGTTGCGCGCTCCTCCACGAGCAAAGGCGAATCGATTCTTGACACGATAGCCAATCTCACAGCGATGCATGCCGATATGTTTGTGATCCGGCACGCATCGAGTGGTGCGCCGTACCTCATCGCACAACATGCCGCGCCCCATGTTCATGTGGTGAATGCGGGAGACGGCAGGCACGAGCATCCAACGCAGGGGCTGCTGGATGTGTTCACCATTCGGAAATACAAGAAGGAATTTAACAATCTCACCGTTGCGGTGGTTGGCGACATCCTGCATTCACGCGTCGCGCGCTCACAGATTCACGCGCTCACTACGCTGGGTGTGCCAGAGATTCGAGTGGTCGGGCCGCAGACATTGCTGCCAACCGAAATAGAACGGCTTGGTGTGCGCGTGTTTACTTCGCTTGACGAGGGACTCAAAGGCGTCGACGTTGTCACCATGCTGCGGTTACAGAACGAACGAATGAATGGCGCGCTGCTGCCGTCCGCAAGCGAATATTTTTCGCGTTATGGCCTTACGCCGCAGAGGCTCGCACTCGCAAAGCCGGATGCGATTGTGCTTCATCCTGGGCCAATGAACCGCGGCGTCGAAATCGATTCCACGGTCGCAGATGGTCGGCAGTCCGTGATCTTGCCGCAGGTGACCTACGGGATCGCGGTTCGAATGGCGGTGATGGCGATTCTGGCAGGAGCGACGCGATGAAAATTGCAATTCGAAACGGTCGTGTGATTGATCCGGCTAATAGCGTCGACCGGGTGTGCGATGTGTTCATTGCGGCGGGAAAGATCGCGGCGATCGGTGATGCGCCTAGCGACTGGCACAGCAACAAGGAAATCAACGCGCAAGGGCTCGTCGTCGCGCCGGGCTTGGTCGACCTCGCCGTGCATGTGAAGCGGGGAACGCTCGCCAGTGAACTCGCCGCCGCTGCAGCGGGCGGTGTCACCTCAATTGTGTGCCCGCCGGATACCGATCCAGTGCTCGATGAGCCGGGCTTAGTTGACATGTTGCGGATGCGTGCCAACGCGCAGCACGGCGCTCATGTCTATCCCCTCGGCGCTCTCACCAAGGATCTAGGCGGCTCGCAACTGGCTGAGCTTTCAAAGCTCGCGCATGCAGGCTGCATTGGTTTTTCGCAAGCCGATTCGCCCATCGTTGATACGCAAGCCTTGTGGCGTGCGATGCAATACGCCACCACCTTCGGTTTCGCCGTTTGGTTGCGCCCGGAAGATCATTACCTCTCGCGCGAAGGATCAGCTCACGATGGTGAAGTCTCATCTCGCTTGGGCCTCAACGGAATTCCTGCGTTTTCCGAAACAATCGCGATCTCACGTATCGTCCACATCGCTAAAGCGCTAGGCACTCGGATTCATTTAAGCAAGCTCTCCACGGCCCTTGGCGTGGAAATGGTTCGCGCAGCAAAGGCCGACGGCGTGAATCTCACGGCTGACGTTTCGATTCATCAGCTACACCTCACGGATGTCGATATCGGGCACTACGACGCGAACTACCGGCTCACGCCACCGCTTCGCACCGGGCGTGATCGCGATGCGCTCATAGAAGGCGTACGCGACGGAAGCATTGACTGCATTGTTTCGGATCACACACCGCGGCCGCTCGAGCAAAAGCAAGTGCCTTTTGGTGAGGCCGCTGTCGGCGCTAGCGCGGTCGAGCTACTGCTTTCGCTCACCCTTCGTTTCGCTGAAAGCGCGAAGATGAGCCTTGCTGACGCGCTCGCGGCTATCGGGGCGCGCGCCGCGCGCACGGCGGGCCTACCTGCGGGAACGCTCTCGGTGGGCGTTGCTGCGGATGTATGCGTATTTGATCCAACGGCGTACCGCCACATCACCGCTGCATCGCTCAAAAGCGCGGGTAAGAATACGCCGTTTCTTGGATACGAACTTCCCGGCGTGGTTCGCGCGACGATCGCCGGCGGACACCTTGCTTACGAAGCGAATGCGTAAACGCTTCATCTACGCTGCCCTTAGCCATCGACCCGAACAAAGTGTTTTATGAATATCCGTCATCCTGAAAGGCGAGAACCATGCAAACGAATTCCACGCTCTCCGATGCGAAGCGCGAGCTTGATTCGCTCGTGCCCGCGCTTCCGCTCAATCGTCGAGGCTTCATCGTGACTTCGCTCGGCGCGGGCTTCGCTGCTGCAACACTGCCCATTGCCGCACAAACCGCGATCACAACGTCAGCAGACGGCCTCGTTGCTGGCGAGGTGAAAGTGCCCACGAAGGACGGCGATATTCCCGCCTACCGCGCGATGCCTGCGACGGGAAGCGGCTTTCCAGTGGTCTTGGTGGTGCAAGAAATCTTCGGCGTGCACGAACACATTAAAGATGTGTGTCGGCGATTCGCAAAAGCGGGCTATTTCGCAATTGCCGCAGAAATGTTTGCGCGTCAGGGCGACGTATCGAAAATGACTGACGTGCCAAAGATCATTTCGGATGTGGTTTCGAAAGTACCCGATTCGCAGGTGATGGCCGATCTCGATGCCTGCGTTGCCTACGCACGCGCGAGCGGCAAAGCGAATGCAGACAAGCTCGCCGTGACTGGTTTTTGCTGGGGCGGGCGGATCACATGGCTCTACGCGGCGCACAATCAAAACGTCAAAGCGGGCGGAGCGTGGTACGGTCGATTGGTCGGTCAAGCCAGCGCGAATACGCCGAAGCATCCGATCGATCTAGTCGCTCAGATCAATGCGCCTGTGTTGGGGCTCTACGGCGACGCAGACACCGGTATTCCAAATGACACCGTCGCCCGAATGGAAGATGCTTTGAGGGCTGCAGGAAAGAAAAGCGAAATCATTCTTTATCCTGACGCTCCCCACGCGTTTCATGCGGATTATCGTCCTAGCTATAGAAAAGCGACGGCGGAAGACGCCTGGAAAAAGCTCATCGATTGGTTCAAGAAACACGGTGCCGCCTGACGTGTTTTAGCGCGGCCAATGTCCCCGCACGGCAGCGCCAAAAGTTCTTCGACCTGTGGGATCGATGGTTGCGGCGATCTGCGCGATCTGAACGCCGCAGCAAGTCGTCCTCGCACGAGCTGGAACGCGCTTTTTGCCGTTCGACCGTGTAGGGCGTGATGTGGGCGGCTTGCGCGACGAGCGTCACACGGCCAAATTCGCGTTCCTCGTGCCGAGTTGAGCGTTTCCAAAGCGGATTTGGCGTCTTCAAGAGGACTCGCAGGGCGTGCGCTGTCCGATAGCGCGCTCACAAACGAGCAGCGAAAGAAAGCAGCAAATAGCTTCTCAAGACATGCTGTCTGTTTTGGAGGCCCACAGCTATTCAGGAGCTGAATGAAAGCGCAGCCTAAGCACGAGGCGCTTCACTAATCGACTTGAAGATAGGACTCGAAGGCGGTCAGCTAGGGAGTGAGCGGCAGCCGTCCGCTTGAATGCAAAAAATCGCGCTAGGCCTTGCGGCTTACGCTAGCGCGAGTCTTTTTCCCAGCAGACTGCATGTACAAAACAGCCGCTCCACCAGATTCCGACACTAGTCCGAATGTGCCCTCAGTGAGCTCATCATCCGACGCGAAACGCAACTCCCACTGATGCCACATCGCATCTCGCGACGTTACTTGGACAGACTCCAGCGTGACAAATTTGCCGTTGTCCAAGAGGAATCTGCCGCCGACGCAACGTTCGGGCGTGCTGAGCAAATCGTCGGCGGGCGACGCAGAAAAAACAAATGGGGCGGCTAGCGATACCGCGCTTGTAGCGGCGACGATGGAAGTAGACCGAACAAATTGACGCCGATTCATAGAGTCCCCTAGATGTTGCTGTGTTTGCTTATTTCTTTTGAATTCTACGGCGGAAACAACTCCGACGGAGTTACCGAGATCAAGAAAAGGTGCTGTTTATATGCGGCGTGAATAGTCCCAACTCCGCGGGCGTATCTTTCTTCGTTGAGCAGCGCCATTGAAAAGACGGGCCGCGTCTTCAGTCGTCCGCTCGCATCGCCCAGGCAAGAGTCACGATTCTGCCGAGTACATCACCGGCCTACCCGGATTGAATCAGCTCGGCTAAACGTATACCCAGCGAAACGCTGAGCAAGTGTGTCGCGTCCGTCTCATCGGCGAGCTCGGGCGATCTGGAAGCCCAAAATTCCTCAACTTAGCCCCGCTATGCCTCAGAATTTCGGACCCAGCTCTGCCAAATCCGCCGCACGCCGAATCGCGCAGACATATTCCAGCGTTTACTTAGTTAAATACAGCTTGGTAAATAAATCCGTCCTTTTCCTGCGCAATGGGCACTAGGAACAACGCAAACTCGCCGATGGTACTGTGACGCACCATATAGGTTTGCTGTGGAAAAAGTACGGCCGCGCCGCTCCGAAACAAAAGCGAAAACGGCGCGCGCATGAGTTCCGCGTTGGGCGCAGCCTGCAGCGGTCTAGCCTCAACGAGCACAAATTCGGTATTTCCGACAGTCAAAGATGCTGAGAACGTCGTGTTAACGAAAGGCGTAAAGTCTTCGAGCGTCAGCAGCTTAAGCATGAGTTACGAGTGCCGAGTGGTAGGCAAGTAAAGCGAGTTTGCAATCCGGACGCGTCCCCCGATTCTCCATCCGCTTGGTGCGAGCGAGAATCGGGGTGAGGCTCTGGCGGATCTCAGACGCCAATCGTGCCGTTTACCTACATCGAGGCCGTTCTCCGGCGCGATACCCTCCCACGCAGAGCAAATACTGCCAACAAGGCGAGCAATAGACTCTGCAACGGGGCGGTAGACAGCGGGATGGCCACGGGCGGCAGGGTCGCCGCTACCGCTGCAGACGCCGCGCTGTTGCCGGCACTGTTGATCGCAACGACGCTGCAGGAGTAAACCGCGTCGTTGGGGAGGCCGCCCACCGTTATCGGTGACGCTGCACCTACGGCACTTGCAGTAAACGACAAGCTCGGCGCAGTGCAAGTGACCCGATAGCCGGTGATAGGAGCGCCGCCGTCCGATGCGGGCGGCGTAAACGAGACGGTCACCTGCCCCGGCGCTGGCGTGGCAGAGCCGATCACAGGAGCGTCAGCGACTGTCGCTGGCGTGACTGAAACCGTCGCCGATGCCGCGCTCGGGCCCGCTGCGTTGGTCGCAACCACCGAGCAGGTGTAGGCCGTGCCGTTGGTCAATCCCGTCACCGTCAATGGCGAGCTCGCGCCCGTGGCCGTGAAACCACCCGCGTTACACGTGACCGTGTAGCCAGTGATCGCCGAGCCACCGTTCGAGGCCGGTGCCGTAAACGCAATCGTGGCTTGTCCATTACCCGGTGTAGCCGCGCCAATCGTTGGGGCGCCTGGTACGGTAAATGGCGTGACTGAAACCGTCGCCGATGCCGCGCTCGGGCCCGCTGCGTTGGTCGCAACCACCGAGCAGGTGTAGGCCGTGCCGTTGGTCAATCCCGTCACCGTCAATGGCGAGCTCGCGCCCGTGGCCGTGAAACCACCCGCGTTACACGTGACCGTGTAGCCAGTGATCGCCGAGCCACCGTTCGAGGCCGGTGCCGTAAACGCAATCGTGGCTTGTCCATTACCCGGCGTAGCCGCGCCAATCGTTGGTGCGCCTGGCGGTGCAGCGTTGATTACCAATGCATAAGCGCGGTTCGCCGAATACGGCCCAGTTCCCGTGCTGCTGTCTGTTGCGGTGATGGTGAAGTTGAATGTGCCCACCGCACTAGGCGTGCCACTCAGTGCACCTGAGGCGGGTGCAATGTTGATGCCGCCAGGCAATGCGCCCGCGGTCACCGCGTACGCATATGGCGCAGTGCCGCCTGAGGCTGGCGAGATCGCAGAGGAATATGGCACGTTGAAAACGCCCGAAGTCAATGATGTGGCAGGTAGGGTGATCGTCGCTGGGTTCACTACAAGCGTGTACGCCAGGCTGCCGTTAAACGGTCCTGGCGAAGGGCTGCTGTCTGTAGCGGTTACCGTGAAGTTAAACGTTCCACCCGCTGTTGGCGTGCCGCTCAGCGAGCCCGTTGGCGAAAGCGTCAAGCCAGCCGGGAGTGCTCCTGCGGTTACTGAAAATGCATACGGTCCGACGCCGCCACTTGCAGTGATCGACTGAGTGTAGGCAGTAGCGACAGTGGCATTGGGTAACGTCGGAGGCGCGATGGTGACAGGAACGTCGTCATTCGAGATCGTACCGACGCCTTGGTTGTCAGAGATCGTCGCATTCACTGGGCCGCTGAGATTCACAAAGAAGGTTTCATTTACCTCAGGTACCGTATCTCCGATCACTGGTACGGTAATGGTTCGGGTCGTCTGACCAGGCGTGAACGTGAGAGTACCGCTGGTGCTGGTGTAGTCCGCCGGCTGCGTGGCAGTGCCGTCGGCCGTGGCGTAGTTGACGGCGACCGTTTGTCCGCTAGCGGCGCTGAGGGTGACGGTGAAGACCGCGTTGGTCGTGGCGCTATTGCCTTCGGTCACCGTTACGTCATTGATGGACAAGCTCGGCAACGGATCGTCGTTAGTAATGGTGCCGACCCCCTGGCCATCGACGACGACGGCGCCGGTGACACCAGTGACGTTGACGAAGAAGGTCTCGTTCGGTTCATTGAGGGTGTCGCCATTGACCAACACGGTGAAGGTATAGGTGCTACTGCCCGCCGGAATGGTCTGGGCGGTGAGCGACTGAGCTACGTAGTCCACGCCAGCGGTTGCGCTGCCGTTCGCAGTTGCGATGTCGAAGGTGACGCCTCCCGGGCCAGCCGGCGCACTCAAACTCACCGTAAAGGTGAAATTCGTGATACCAGCGTTGCCCTCGTTCAAGGTGACATCGTTGATTGTCAGGTTCGGCAGATCGTCGTTGAGAATAGTGCCCGTCGCGCTGTTGGGCACGCCCACGGTATATCCGGTGCCCACAGCGAGGGTAATTGTCACCGTTTCATCCGCCTCGATATTCGTGTCTGCGGTCGGGTTAACGGTGATTGTTCCCGTAGTGTTACCACTAGGGATCACTAATGGCGAGGCGATAGTCGCGTAGTCAGTGCCGTTCGCGGCCGTACCGCCAATGGTGTAGTTGATGCTGAGCGCACCCGATGCCGGTTGACTCAGCGTCACCGTAAAGACCAGATTCGAAGCGCCATCTTCCGCGACGGAGGCCGGGGCCACAGTAATCGTAGCGGTAGGAACGTCGTCATTGAGGATCGTCCCTGTCGCGCTGGCAGGCGCGCCTACGGTATACCCCGCACCAGCGGCAACTGTCAGGGTGACGGTTTCGTCAGCCTCGACTATTCCGTCGACGTTGGGATTAATGGTGATCGTCGCGGTAGTCGCGCCCGCAGGGATAACCACTGTGGCAACACCGCCAGTGTAGTCAACGCCTGAGGTCGCAGTACCAGTGGTCGTGATGTTGACTGTTGTTGGAGATGAAAGATTGAGGCTGCGCGTGACGGTGAAGGTAAGATTTGTGGCGCCGTCCTCGCTCACCGAGGCAGGTGAGACCGCGATAGATACGCTCGGTGGCGGGCTGACGGTTAGCGAGTAGTTTTCTACTTCGAAATAGCTGCCTGGCCCCGTGCTGGCATCGGTCACGCGAATTGTGACTGGGTAGTTGCCTGGAGCGGCGTTCGTTGTGCCGCTGACTACACAGGCACTTGAAACGGTAATGCCGAGAGGAAATGTGCCAGTTTCCAGCTGACAGGTGTGCGGCGTGACGCCGCCGCTCACCGTTAGCGTCTGCGAAAAAGCAACGCTTTGAATTGCCGTACCGCTTGGTGAGGTGAGCGTCAACGTCGGGTTCTGCACTGTTCCGGTGTAGCCTTTGTCGACAAACTGGGCAGTGGGTGCTGTCGAATCGGTCGAACGCACGCTAAATGAATACGCACCTCGTTGCGTCGGCGTGCCACTCAGCACGCCAGCGCTGCTCAGGGTCACGCCTAGAGGCAACACTCCGCTCTGTAGGGCGTACGTGTAAGGCGCGAGTCCGCCCGATGAAGAAAGCGTTTGCGAGAATAAAGTGCCGGCTGTCATCACGGGAAGCGCGCCCGGTGTGACAGTGATTGGGGAAGCCGAAGCAGTAATGGTGATAGTGACCAGCACGTCACCGGTACCAGCAGAGGAACCGTCAGCGAACTCGAAAACGTCGGTGGACCCGATGCCGGTAGAACCATTGTGACTGTAATCAAGAAACCACTGGCCACCGGTAATCCGGAGAGTCGCGGTGCCATGATTTTCAAAGTCAGGGACACCGAAGCTGCCGCCGTCAATCTGCCCAGTACCGGCAAACGCGATGCTGGCGGCGCAGTCAGTCACGTTAATCGTTACCGTCCCCCCTGCTGCGACGGTGGCCGTCTGTGCTGGGCATTCGCCGGATGTATGTCCCGACTGCGCCTCCGCGCGGCCGAGCCCGAGCACCGCAACAACCACGAGCAAAAGACTTACCGCAGAAAAGCGGGCGAACAAATCTCGATGTCCTGCGAGAGCTGAGGCTCGATGCTTGTCCGCGCCGAACACTGCAGCGAGGAGCGCGGTCATTCGTGCCGCTTCGCCAAAAATTCCGCAGCCGACAAATCGCCGAAATAAGTCCCGCATATCAATCCCCCGAAAGCCCGAAAGCTGGTCACAATGTGGGCCGTAGTGTAAGGTGATCTCGCAACGACGGGCCAGGTTCTGCCAATCTTTTTTTGTGACGCTGGGCGCTCGTCGTACTAGGCGTCTCTAGTTGGATCACGGCTGTCGCAATGCACAAGAAATGTCACAAAAAAAAATTGTCGCGCTCTTGCTTTCTCGATATGCATCCCAGAGAATCGGAACAGACAGGCTGAACGTAAAAGCACCTTTGGATTTTGTTATCCGGCGCATACGCTGCCGGCGACGTAGTGCGAAGAGGCAAACTCGAGTGTGCTCAGAGTCAGCGAAGGCAGGTTGGGGGGCAGCGCGACCCTGAAGCTTTGTTTCAATCCATCTGTCTCGCGGCCGGCGGTCGCGAGCCATCAATCTTTGACAGCGAGGGGAGTTCATGAGCGAGTTTTTTATTGGCCAGATAATGATGGCCGGTTTCAATTTTGCGCCCAAGTTTTGGGCATTGGCCAACGGTCAGTTGTTGCCCATCAATCAGAATCAAGCTCTGTTCTCGCTGCTTGGCACTCAATACGGTGGCAACGGTACGACAAACTTTGCACTGCCCGATCTACGTAGCCGCACTCCAATTGGCTATGCCTCGTCGATAGACCCCAGCTGGCAACCGCCGGCTGTGGATATCGGACAAGCCGCGGGAGTCGAGAATGTGACGCTTCTCAGTACGAACTTACCCGCCCATACGCATTCAGTCAACGCTTCAACTGCGAATGGCGACAACCGCAATCCAACGGGTCGTGTGTTCGCTACGAGCACCAACACCGCTGCAGTGCCAAATCTGTATGCGGCCAGCTCAGGCCCTCTCGTGCCGCAGTCGCCGCAGACAGTCGCGCCTGCTGGCGGGAATCAACCACATCCGAACTTGCAGCCTTACAGCGTGATTAATTTCTGTGTTGCGCTAGCGGGGATTTACCCGTCGCGTAACTAACTCGCGCCCCCCCAATATTCGACGCATCGCACGCCATATAGGCGCTATCGTCCTGACCCATTTCGGAGGAAACCTCTATGAGCACACCCTATATCGGCGAAATTCGCATGTTCGGCTTCGGCACCCGCGGGGCGCCTAACGGCTGGCAGGTCTGTGACGGGAGCTTGCTCCCGATTTCTCAGTACGACGCGTTCTTCGCGCTCATCGGCACCACATACGGCGGCGACGGACAGACGACATTCGCAGTGCCTGATCTACGCGGTCGGCTCCCTATTCATCAAGGAACAGGTCCCGGCCTTAGCACCTACGTAATTGGCCAGCGCGCGGGAACTGAGACTGTTACCGTTTTGCCAACTCAAATGCCGGCCCACACGCATACGCTGGTCGCGACTTCAGGTGCAGCAGCGGCAATAACCCCCGGCAATACGCAGTTGCCAGGGGCTGTTAGCGGTGAAACGTTCTACGTATCGGACCTGACCGATGCATCGCCGCAGGCAATGTCAGCGCAATCGACTAGCTTGGCCGGAGGAAGCCAGCCTCACGAAAACTGCATGCCCACGTTGACTGTGCAGTACTGCATCGCGACGGAGGGAATTTTCCCGTCGCAGGCCTAACGGGCGGCGCGCGAAGATAGCGCTCACCGAGGGCAACGGGCGACAACTGTCGCATCGCAATTTCACAGGTCCGCGAAATATCGCACCGGAGGAACCCAGTCATGACACAACCTTATATCGGCGAAATTCAGCTCTTTGGCTTCAACTTTAACCCCCGCGGCTGGGCTTTCGCGAACGGCGCTACGCTGCCAATTTCGCAAAATACGGCGCTCTTCTCGCTGATTGGCGTAACGTACGGCGGCAACGGCCAGACCACATTTCAATTGCCGAACTTTGCGGCAAGATCCGGCTGTCAGCAGGGGACTGGACCGGGTTTATCTCCGCGATCATTGGGGCAGTCTTTCGGTGTCAATACCGTGACATTGACGGCCAACCAAATACCTCAACACAATCACGGAATAAATGCGTACGCCCAAGGCGACACGACTAAACGCGTTGGTACGCCTGTTGCTAATGGCGGGCTGTCCGGTGCCGGTACGACCAGCGTCCGGCCATTCGCTTCGGGCGCGCCGAACACCACATTTGCGCCCAATATGCTGAGTGCAAGTCAGGGGGGTGGTTTTCCTCATCAAAATCAGCAGCCGTACCTGGGCGTCAATTTCTGCATCGCGCTGCAGGGTATCTATCCTTCGTTCCCGTGATGTGACGAACCCCGCCTCGAAGGTGTCTGCGAGTTTTCCGGCGGAAAAGCCAGAACGAACGCGGGCGCCTCTGTTCCTGGTCAAACGAGGCTTCAAGTTGCGCTGGCTGCGAGATTCCGATCTCGGGTGGTTGCGCGATCTCTACGCGTCAACACGCGTCGACGAAATGCGATCAGTGCCTTGGGACGCGCAAACGAAGCGCCGGTTCCTCGACCAACAATTTGATTTGCAGCACGCGCATTTCGTAGGCCACTTCAGTGATTCTGAGTTTCTAGCCGTCGAACTCGCGCCCGGCAAACCCATCGGGCGATACTATGTTCGCCGGAGTGATCCGATGCACATCATAGACATCGCATTACTCCCCGAATATCGCCAGCGCGGGATTGGAACAGCGCTCATTGAACATACCCTTGCGGAAGCACGAGCACGGCAATGCAGCGTGTTGCTGCACGTCGTGAAAGCCAACAAACGCGCAGCCAAGCTCTATCAGGGGTTAGGATTTACCGTTCAGGGCGACGCGGGATTGCATTGGGAAATGCGCTGCCCACCCTGAAAGATTCAGCACGCGGCAGGCTCGCGGAAGGCTCGCTGCGCATAGTTTCCTAGCAGCAATATTGCAGTTGTGGTTGAGCGTCGCGCCAGCTCGACGCTTATGTTTGCGACGAATTTGTCCACCAAGCTTTTTCTGCATCGCCTGCGTCCGCACCTAGCTCGCAATCAGCCGCAATTCGGCTAGTTGGTTTTTATGCTCGGAACCGGGTGTGAAAACACAGAGAAGGCTTCGATTTCTTCGCGCGTCAGAAACCCGTCACCGCTCGTGTCAATTCGGTTGAAATGTTTCGCCCATTCGGGATTGGCGCGACGCGCTTCGCGAAATGAGATGAAGCCGTCATTGTCTGTATCCGCTACATCGAACTCATCATCGGTGTCATCGTAGGACTCGTCAACCTCTTCGGCAGAATTTCCAATCAGGAAGAGTACGGGCCGATGGGGTACGGCAACGTACATGCGCGGCGCGAATGCACGTCGATTGGCGCCATGCGTTGTTTTGGAGACCGGATCGAGCGGGAGCACGACGATTGCACTGCCTTGTGCGCTTGCGCCGAGGGGTGCGAGAGCCCCGCACACAACCAAACCACTCGCTGCGGCGAGCGCGAGAATCCGCTTAAATCGTTCGTGTTTCATACGCTCACCTTTTTATTCCACGAAGGCGCAGCGTCTAGCCGACGCGCGTCGCTCAGTTCGCTCTACCAGCCCTGACGCCAGGCATCGACTTCGCTTCGCGAAAGGTACCCGTCGCCATTCCAATCAATCGCGGCGAAGTTGCGATGCAGCCCGCCGAAGCGACGTGACTCGTGATAGCTCAGGTAGCCATCGTTGTTGACGTCAGCCCAAGAGAAACGGTCGCCTGGCGTGTAATAGTTCACTGGGGCAGAGTAGACCGGTGCACTGTAACCCGGGGCCGCGTAGACGGGTGCCGAGGCAGCGATGGCCCCGACGGTTAAGCCAACCGCTAGTGGCGCAATCCAGCGCCCGTCGCGCCAATAGCCACGTCCGTGATAGTGACGGTCGTGTGCGACATAGCGCTGGGGGGCGTAGTAGCCACGCGGCCCATGGACGTATGCGGGTGGCGCATGACGATGGCCCTGCGCGTAAACACGTTGACCGGAGTAATGCTTTTCGTGGGTTTGTGCAGATACGCTGGCAGTGGTGGCGCCAGCCACAAGGGCTGTAACCGCGAGAGAAATTAGGCTCAGTTTCATACGTCGCTCCTTCGTTGCGTGGGTTGTCGTATGAAACTGCAACGCGGCTGGTCGCGATCTCGTGGACAAGGAGTTTCCCGCGTGCGCTCTCGATCTGACCTTGTCTCACCGCGAATTTCGCGGCTAAAACAGGCGAAAAACTATAATTTGCCCGATAAAACAAGGCGTTTCATGCAAAAAGAAGAACTTATTTCGTGGCTTCGCGAGAGCCTCACCGCAGCGGGATTGACGACCGAGCCGATGCCGACGGTAGCGCTCGAACGCCCAAAGCAAGCCGATCACGGCGATTGGGCAACCAACATTGCATTGCAGTTGGCGAAGCCGCTGGGAAAGAATCCGCGTGAAGTAGCTCAAGCGCTTGTCGCCCAATTAAATCAGGGCAAGCGGTCGTTAATTGATGAAATCGCCATCGCCGGGCCAGGCTTCATCAACATCCGATTGAGTAAGGCATCTAAGTTCGAAGTTGTACGCGAGACGCTTCAAAAGCAGAGCCGCTTCGGTTGCACCGAGGTGAATGCACGCGAGAAAGTGATGGTGGAGTTCGTTTCCGCGAACCCCACCGGGCCGCTACACACCGGTCACGCGCGGCAGGCCGCGTTGGGGGATTCGCTTTGTCGAATCCTCGAAACGCAAGGTGCAACCGTGCACCGCGAGTTCTATTACAACGACGCCGGTAATCAAATCGATAACCTCACGCGCTCGGTTCAATTGCGTGCCAATGGCGTCGCCCCCGATTCACCGGATTGGCCTGATGATGGCTATCGCGGCGACTACATTGCGGAAATCGCGAAAGACTTCCTCGCCAAAGGTTTCGACCCAAAAGACACGGATGCAGTCCGCCACTTCGCAGTCGATGTCTTGCGTGGCGAGCAAGATAAAGATCTCACCGCCTTCGACGTTAAGAAATTCGACTGCTATTACCTCGAAAGCTCGCTCTACACCGATGGACGGGTTGAGAAAACCGTCGACGCGCTAAAGGCCTCGGGCCACACGTACGAGCAAGAAGGGGCACTCTGGCTCAAGACGACCGGGTTTGGCGACGACAAAGATCGGGTGATGAGAAAGGCGGCGGGTGGCTACACGTATTTCGTGCCCGACGTTGCTTACCACGTTACCAAATGGGAGCGCGGCTTTACCAAAGTCGTCAACATTCAGGGCACCGATCATCACGGCACGATTGCCCGCGTACGCGCGGGTTTGCAAGCGCTCGGCGTTGGCATTCCGAAAGGGTATCCGGATTACCTGTTGCACTCGATGGTTCGCGTCATGAAAGGTGGCGAAGAGGTCAAGATCTCCAAGCGTGCGGGTAGCTACGTCACGCTCGGCGAGCTGATCGAATGGGTCGGCAAGGATGCGGTGCGCTTCTTCCTGGTGTCGAGAAAAGCGGATAGCGAGTTCACCTTTGACATCGATTTGGCACTCTCACAAAGCGAAGAAAACCCGGTGTACTACGTCCAGTATGCGCATGCACGCATCTGCTCGGTGCTGCGTGAATCCGCGCTTTCTAGTGGCGCGCTCTTAGCAGCGGATTTGTCATTGCTGAGTCACGAAAAGGCCGAGGCGCTCGCGAAAAAGATTTCGGAGTATCCAGAAATCATCGCGACCGCCGCGCGTGACCTTGCGCCGCACATGGTGCCGTTCTACCTGCGCGATCTTGCGTCAAATTTCCACACGTACTACAACGCCGAACGCTTCCTGGTAGATGATTTACCCACGAAAACGGCGCGCGTCGCCCTCGTCGCTGCGACCGCACAAGTGCTAAAAAATGGGTTAGCTTTGATCGGCGTATCTGCCCCGGAGAGGATGTAGTTCATGGATTCAGCCAATTCACCCAGCGCGCGCCCAAACACCGCGCCATTTCTGTTTGGCGGCCTGATTGGTTTTGTCGCGGGTATGGCGGTGGCGGGCGTGGTTGCCGTGTGGATTTATCAGTCATCCCCCTATCGCGCAGAAACGACGCCACCGTCGAAGATTGATTCCATTCGCAAGGCAGAAACCAAGGATGCGCCGAAACCAAGCAGTACCGGCGTCGCGGTGATCGCTAAAGAGGAAGGCAAATCCGACGCGCAACGAATTGCCCCGCCCAGCGCTGTGATCGCTCCCGGTTCCACCAGCGCCACGCAATCGCCGTCAAAAACCGCGAGCGTGGAGCCAAGCCCGTCAGCCGAACCGCGTGGTCGACTGTGGCTGCAAGTCGGCGCCTACGTTAATCCGGCTGACGCCGAAGCGCAGCGTGCGCGTTTTGCCATCATGGGCTACGAGGCGATCGTGCTTTCGGCCGATGTCCCCGAAAAGGGGACGGTGCACCGCGTACGTGTTGGCCCCTATAAAGACCCAGAAGAGATGGGAAAGGCACGCGGCGACTTAGCGCGGCAGGGCATTGAGGTTAGTGTTGTAAAGCCGTAGCGCAGCGTTGTGTCTCGAATGTCATCGAACCAATCGCGCACGCGTTAGTCTGAGTAACGTTCATTTTTTGGATCGCTAGGAAAACAATATGTTTCGCTGGGTTACTTCGTTGAAATGGGTTGCAGCCGGATTAGTGGCTGTATCGATGAGCGCATTTGCGCAGCAGCAGTTCACCGAGGGCAAAGAGTTCACTCGATTGAAGAATCCGCAGCCGGTGGAATCGGGCGCGAAAATCGAAGTGATCGAGTTTTTCAGTTACGGCTGCCCGCACTGTCGCGACCTGGAAGAGCATCTGGGTCCATGGGCAAAGAAAGTGCCGGATAACGTGAGCTTTAAGCGCGTGCCCGTCGCGTTTCAACCTGCATGGACCAACCTCGGAAAAATTCTCTACACACTCGAGGCGCTGAATCGCGAAGATCTAACGATGAAGGTGTTTCAGTCGATTCATGGTGCGAACGTGCGTCTGCAGGAAGAAAAAGTTTTTTTCGAGTGGGCGAAGAATAACGGACTCGATGAGGCGAAAGTCAAAGATGTTTGGAACTCGTTTTCGATCAACAGCAAGATGAATCGGGCGAAAACACTCTCCTCTGCTTACCAGGTTGACGGTGTGCCAATGCTTTTCGTCGACGGAAAATTTAAGTTGCAGCCGGGCAATCTCCGCGGCTCACATAAAGACGTGCCGGCCGCGCTCGATTTTTTGATCGCCCGGGCGAAATCCGAGCGAAAGTAGCGGCTGGTCGTCGGCCAGGCGACGATAGCTAAGCAAAAAGGCCGCGCTGCGCGGCCTTTTGTTTGCGCGTATTGGCCTTACGTCGACAGCATGAGTTCATCCCTGCTACAACGCCCGCTTGACGCGCTCGGGCGTTATCACGCACCGCACGCGAACCCGCGAATCGCGTCGCTCGTGCCATCGATCACCGAAACACTTTTTTCATTCGGCCTTGGCCGACACGTCGTCGCCCGAACCGGCTTCTGCATCCATCCCGAACCTGCTATTCGTGATGTGCCGAAAGTGGGCGGCACAAAAGATGTGAATCTAGCGAAGCTAATCGCCACTGAACCCACCCACGTTATCGTCAATATCGACGAAAACGAGCGGCCTATGGTCGAAAAAATAGCTCGATCAATTCCCAATGTAATCGTCACACACCCCATCGTACCCGAGGACAACATCGCGCTTTTTCAGTTGCTCGGCCACGTGTTCGCTCGCCCGCGAGAGGCCGATGCGCTGAGTCAATCGCTACTCGCCGCGCTACGTGATGCGCGCAGCGTGGGTCAGAGTGCACCCATCGAATCTGTGTTGTATTTGATTTGGAAAAACCCCTGGATGACCGTGTCTCGCGACACCTACATCAGTGCGATGCTTGCGACTGTAGGCTGGCGCACCGAACCAGTGCAAACCGAGCGGCGCTATCCCGAGATACACGAGAATGACCCAATTTGGGGCTCTGTCGACCGCGTACTGCTATCAACCGAACCCTTTAGCTTCGATGACGAACACGCGCAATTACTTTCGAAAGCGCATCATCTGCGTACTCCTGCGCAGCTCATCGACGGCGAAATGACCAGTTGGTATGGAACGCGAGCGATTCAGGGGCTACGTTACCTGATGGCATTGAGATCGAACGCACCACAGCTATCGCGCCCCGCTCTCGCTTTAAACGAGCCACGCGGTCATTGAAACTTTTTATCGATACGATGTTTTTCAACGCGGTCGCCCGTTTTTATATGGCATCCTATTTGCGTTTCTAATCAGCAATGAAACTGGCGCGGCTTCGCTGTGCTCGCTCCATAATTACTGCACAACGGGCAACACCGAGTCACGATGGCACGGCGGTTGCAGCTTCGACCCAACTTCGTGTTGATATCAAAGGGAACAGCATGGCGAATCGATTTGGTTTAGTTGCATCCGCGTGTGCAACAGCACTCATTGCGAGCGCGGGCGCGTCCGCGCAAGAGAAATTCACCTACCTCACCAATTGGTATGCGCAAGCCGAACACGGCGGCTTTTATCAATCCGTCGCTGATGGCACATTCAAAAAACTCGGACTCGACGTGACGATCCGCATGGGTGGCCCGCAAGTCAACGGCATGCAGTTGCTTGCCGCCGGACAGGTCGATTGCTTCATGGGCTACGACGCGCAAACGATGAAAGGCTGGGAGCAAGGGATCAAGGCCGTCACCGTTGCCGCCGCGTTTCAAAAAGATCCGCAAGTGATCATCGCGCATCCGCACATTAAAAAATTCGAAGAGCTCAAAGACAAAACGATTTTGATTTCGAGCGCGGCGAATACCACCTATTGGCCGTGGGTGAAATCGAAGTACGGCTTCACCGATGCGCAAGCGCGCCCCTACACGTTCAACATTCAGCCGTTTGTGGCTGACAAAAACATCGCGCAGCAAGGCTATTTGTCGTCTGAGCCATTCGCGATTGAAAAGGAAGCGGGATTCAAACCCACCGTCTTCCTGCTTGCAGATCTAGGCTGGCCGCAATACTCAACGACGATTGTGTGCATGGAAGATACCCTGAAGAAAAAGCCGCAAGCCGTCGCAGCGTTTGTGCGCGGATCGATGGAAGGTTGGAAAAACTACCTTTGGGGGAATCCAGCCGCCGCCAACGCACTCATCAAAAAAGACAATCCGAACATGACGGACGACAAGCTCGCGCACGGCATCGCGATCATGAAACAGATGGGCATTGTTGATAGCGGCGACACCAAAACGATGGGCATCGGCATCGTCACCGATGCGCGTATGAAGCAGTTCTACGACTTCATGGTGGCGAACAAGATGCTTGATCCGACGAAGGTCAAAGCGACGGATACATACAACACGAGCTTCGTGAAAGATCTGAAGATCATGGCGCCGAAGTGATCCGTTGGCCTCTTCCGCTGGCAGAGGATCGAAACAAGCGTCATCCCGGCGTAGGCCGGGACCCAACGTTGCCGAACTTAGGTTTGAGGATTGACAATGCTAGTAACCGACGATGGGTCCCGGCCTTCGCCGGGATGACGCGGAGAGGCAAATTTTCTTGAAATGTTAAGCAGCGACCAATCGATCATACCGAACGTATCGCCCGCGATCGAAATCCTCTCCGCAGACAAGACGTATTCCAACGGCACGCGCGCGTTGGAACCGGTTGATCTAAAAATCCAGCCGGGCGAGTTCGTAACGCTGCTTGGCCCCTCGGGTTGCGGCAAGAGCACCTTGCTCAAGATGATCGCGGGGTTACTCGCGCCCACCGATGGTCGAATCTTGATCTGGAGTAAGCCGATCGATCGAGTCGAATCGTCGGGGCACAAACTTGCATTCGTGTTTCAAGAGGCGACGTTGATGCCTTGGTCGCGCGTGCGGGCGAACGTGTGCTTGCCGCTCGATTTGCACGGTGACGCGAAGGATGAGGCCGAAAAGCGCGTCAACGATTCGCTAGAACTCGTCGGTCTCTCCAAGTTCGCTGACGCATATCCGCGTGAGCTCTCCGGCGGCATGCAAATGCGCGTATCGATTGCGCGCGCACTCGTGACACAGCCTGATTTGCTTTTGATGGACGAGCCGTTTGGTGCGCTCGATGAAATCACTCGTAACAAGCTCGATAGTGATTTGCTTGATCTGTGGGAGAAGAAAAAACTCACCGTGGTCTTCGTTACGCACTCGATTTACGAAGCGGTTTATCTCTCGACCCGCGTGATCGTGATGGCGGCGCGCCCTGGGCGTGTCGTCGATCAGGTCAACATCGATGAGCCGTATCCGCGGGGTCACGACTTTCGCGTGTCATCGCAATTTGCGCGGTACGCGAAGACTTTACAAGATAGTTTGCTTCGCGCAGCTGCGATGGGCGCCCCGGCGCACAGTGCGTCGGACGTATCGACGGGCAGCGCGTCGGACGAGCCGACGAACGAGGCCGCACAATGAAGCATCAAAAGTGGCTCTTGCCGTTGATCGTCGCAGTGTTCGCAATTGCGCTGTGGAAAGGCCTTGTAGTCGCGCTCGATATCAAGCCGTTTCTCTTGCCCGGCCCTGACCTTGTCGTGCAAACACTGATTAAGGATTGGGGGCTACTCGGAAGCGCCCTCTTCAATACGCTGCGAATTACATTTTTCGCGTTTCTTGCCGCCGTCGTGCTCGGCAGTCTAATCGCGTTCGCGTTCGTGCAAAGCAAATGGATTGAAACGGCGTTTTTTCCTTACGCCGTGTTGCTACAAGTCACGCCCATTGTGGCGATTGCGCCGCTCATCATCATTTGGGTGAAAAACCCGACGGTGTCGCTGGTGATCTGCGCGACGATTGTGGCCCTGTTTCCAATGATTTCGAATACGACGCTCGGTTTGCGTAGCGTGAACCCAGGACTCGCGAGTTATTTCAAGATGAACCGCGCGAGTCGTTGGCAGACGTTGGTTAGGCTGCGCATTCCGTCAGCCGCGCCCTACTTTTTCGGTGGACTGCGGATCAGCTCAGGACTCGCTTTGATCGGTGCCGTTGTTGCCGAATTCGTCGCGGGCACCGGCGGTACCGGCGTTGGCCTTGCGTATCAAATATTGCAGAGCGGTTATCAGCTCAACATCCCGCGCATGTTCGCAGCCTTGCTCCTCATCACCGTCGCCGGCGTGCTGCTGTTCGTGCTCATGAACTGGCTCTCAAAACTCGCACTCGGGCATTGGCATGAGAGTGAAGTGAAGCATGAGGAGTAACTCAGCGCAATCGTTTCGCCACGGAGAGCAGCGGCGCGTTTCTCTACTCTGTCATTCCCGCGAAGGCGGGAACCTAGACCGAGACGGTTTTAGTGCGCTACGACCTTGCCTGAATGCAACCTACCCGGACTGGGTCCCCGCCTTCGCGGGGATGACAAACTAGACGAATCAGTTGCTTAAAAAATCTGCGTCAAAAAAGTACGTAGGCAAAAAATGCAGTCAGACCTCCTTATCAAGAATCCCCTCGCCATCATGACCGGCCTCGCAGGTCCGGGAGCGCGACTCGACCTTTCATGTGGCGGCGATATTCGTATCCGCGACGGCAAGATCGCAGCGATTGGCCATCTCTCGCCTGAGCCTAACGAGCGCGTGATGGATGCGACCGATTGCGTGATCTATCCCGGTTGGATCAACACGCATCATCATCTCTTTCAATCGTTGCTGAAAGGCATTCCCGCAGGGATTAATCTTGCGCTTTTGCCGTGGCTGTCGGCCGTGCCCGTGCCTTACCGCCGCTACTTTGATCGCGAAGAGGCGCTCGCGATTGCGGCGCGTGTTGGCATCGTCGAACTGTTGCTCTCGGGTTGTACAACCGTTGCTGATCATCAGTATCACTATTACCCCGACATTCCGTACAACGCCTCTGAAGTGGTGTTCAACGAAGCCGAGAAGTTAGGCGTTCGCTTTGCGCTCTTGCGCGGCGGGCAGACGCACATGCGGATCATCGATCAAGCACCGCCCGCGGAGTGTGCGCCAGAGCCGATTGATCTCATCATGCGCCGCATCGAAGACGACGTGAGGCGCTTTCACGATCCGAGCGATTTTTCGATGCGCCGCGTTGTCTCTGCGATCACCACGCCGACGTGGAGCTGCAAAACGGATGAGTTGGTCGAGTTCGCGCGCCACGCTCGCCGCCTTGGTATCCGCTTGCACTCACATTTGAGCGAAACGTACGACTACGTGAAATATTGTCGCGAGGTTCACAACACAACGCCCATCGATTTCTGCGAAAAATACGAATGGCTGGGACCCGACGTGTGGTTCGCGCACATGGTGCATCTCTCGCAAGCCGAGATCGAGAAATGTGGCAAAACGCAAACCGGAATCTCGCATTGCCCGCAAAGCAATTGCCGACTCGCCTCAGGCGTTGCGCCAGTGCCCGAAATGCTCGCCGCAAATGTGCTGGTATCACTCGCAGTCGATGGCGCGGCGAGTAACGAAGCTGCGGACATGGCAAACGAAGCGCACACGGCATGGATGGTGCACCGAGCAGCAAAACAAAACGCAGCCTGCATCGATGCCGAAACGGTCATTCATATTGGCACAGCAGGCGGCGCCCGCGTGATGGGTTGGAACGGCATAGGCACGATCGAAGTGGGCAAAGCCGCCGACCTCGCGATTTACTCTCTAGATCATCCGCGCTCTTTCGGGTTGCACGATCCGGCGGTTGGCCCCGTCGTTTCCGGTGGTGCAACCCATTGCAAAGCGGTGATTTGCAACGGGCGAGTTGTAGTTGAAGACGGCGCGATTCCGGGGTTCGATATGGAACAGCTCAAGCGCGATGCAAAGCGGCTTGTGGGAATGATGATCGCCGCGTAAGCAACGGTTTCTTTTTTGACGCAGATTAACGCGGATTTCACGCAGATTGACGCAGATTTTTTTGCAGAATATTTGCCACAGATTTACACAGATGAACACAGATGTAATCTGTCTTATGCACCAAGTACCACAATGCGAAGGTGTGATTCTTTGACGCAGATTGCCGCAGATTTTTTGCAGAATATTTGCCACAGATTTACACAGATGAACACAGATGTAATCTGCATTTTGCGCGGATACAGGTAATGCAAACGTGTAATTTTTTGACGCAGACTACGCTGATTTCGCAGATTCACGCTGATTTTTTTGGAGAAAATTTGCCACAGATTTACGCAGATTTTTCTACGTGAACTTCGACTAAACATCTGTGTTCATCTGTGTAAATCTGTGGCAAAAATTTGGTTGGAAATCTTTGTCAATCTGCGAAATCAGCGTAGTCTGCGTCAAAAAAATAGCGAGTTGAATATCCACTCATGAACAAACCCACCGCCCAACAACTCTCCGCCCTCCGCGCCGAACTCGATGGCGTTCACATCATTGATGACGAATCGCAAGTGACGCGTCTGTCGCGTGATTTTTCGTGGTTCTCGCCGGTGCTGACGCCGCAGCTTGAGCCCTATCGCGCTGACATCGTGGTGCGGCCGAAGACCGAGGACGAGATTGTTCGCACAGTGGCTGCGTGTGCAAAACACGGTGTACCGATCACCCCACGCGGCGCGGGCTCGGGCAACTACGGGCAATGCACGCCGCTTTTCGGCGGCGTCATCATCGATCTCTCGCAATACAACCAACTCGTTTGGCAGAAAGGCGACGTTGCCCGCGTGCAAGCCGGCATGCGTTTGCTCGACATCGATAAAGCGACACAACCGACTGGATGGGAGCTGCGCTGTGTTCCGTCCACCTTTCGTATCGCGACCATCGGCGGGCTCTACGGCGGCGGCTTCGGTGGCATTGGCTCCATCAACTACGGACCACTCGCCAGCACCGGTAACGTGCTCGGTGTAAAGGCAATCACGGTAGAGCCCGAACCAAAACTGATTGAGCTGCGTGCGCCAGAGGCGCTGCTCCTGCATCACGTCTACGGAACGAGCGGCATCGTGCTCGAGATGGAAATTGCACTTGCGCCCGCGCATGCTTGGCGCGAATGTGTGATCGTCGGCGATGGCATCGAGAACATGCTTCGCATGGGCGATGAAATCGCGAATAGCCCTGGCATCACAAAAAAATCGGTCACCTTCTTTGAAAACGAAGTACAACCTTACCTACCAACGCTCCACTCTTACTGGGCGACAGGTAAAAATGCGCTCTTTGTCGTGTGTACGTCTAACGCAATCGATGCCCTGCTTGAAATGGGCAAGCGTTATGGAGCTGTTTTAAGTTACAACGAGCTGCACAACGAGCAGGTGCGCAAAGGCAAAACGATCCTGGAATACACGTGGAATCACACCACGCTCCATGCGTTGAAAATCGACAAAACACTCACCTACATTCAGAGCGGGTTTCCTGCGGGACAACACATCGAACACGCTCTCAAGATGAAACAGTTACTCGGTGACGAATGCTTGCTGCACCTCGAATTCATTCGCCTAAAAGAAGGCCAGATGACCTTCAGCGGGCTGCAACTCATCCGGTACACCAACGCCGCGCGACTCGACGAGATCATGCAATTGCATCGCGACAACGGCGTCTACATCGCGAACCCGCACGTCTATCACGTGGAAGACGGCAAGCAAGGCCAAATCAATCCCGATATCGTAATGACCAAGATGCGGCTTGATCCGCAAGGGCTAGTGAATCCGGGGAAGCTGCGCGGCTGGGACGTGCGCGATCAGATTGCAGCCGATGTGAAGGCGGGAAAAGTGAACGTCTCAACACTACCAAGCTTTTGATGAACTCCTTCTTGATTCGCACTGCAACGCCTGCAGACGCGGAGCCGATCACAACAATTTACTTGCGCTCCAGAGAAGCGTTCTTGCCATACGCACCGTCCGCCTATTCCGATGAAGCCATCGCGAAATGGATCGCAACTGTCGTAATTGCGCGTGGCGGCGCAACCGTAGTCGTGCGTGACGGGGCCGTTGCAGCATTTTGTTCGACCTCTATCGACGTCGACGGCGTCTGCTGGATCGATCAGCTCTATGCGTCACCGGATGCGGTGGGTTTAGGCCTCGGCGCTTCATTGCTCCGCACCGCGCTTTCGACCTTGAGCCGGCCCATCCGCCTCTACACTTTTGAGGCCAACACCGCAGCGCGGCGCTTCTATGAGCGACATGGCTTCAACGCTATCGCGTTCGGCGACGGCAGCGGAAACGAAGAAAAGTGCCCCGACGTGCTTTATGAGTTGCGCTAACTCTTTTCGCCATCACTTTTCTCGCCCGTCGGCTTGACCATCGACCACGCCAATCCGCCGAGCAACAACACGCCCGCAATCAACACGCCCCACAACACGAGCGAGCGCTCTGACGGTGCACCTACTTTTTCCTTAATCGCCGAAAGCGTGGTCGGCGCGGCGGGGGCTGTGGCGATCACGTTGACAACATCAACGGTTGCTTGCGCGAGCTTTGTCTCGCTCCCGTCAACGTAACCCGGAATCACACTCGATAGCGGCAGTGTCACAGGTTTCGCTTCTTTGTTGCCAACTGCGAGCGTGAAGGGCGGATTGCCCGACGTGACAAAAGCGATATTGACAGGGTTCACGACCGCGTGGGCGCTGGGTAGCGCAGTGGCGAATGCGTTCGGATTGCGATCCGCTTCAATGCGGATCTCTTTCGCAATCAGCCCATTCAATTCGAGCGGTGGATTTGTCGATTCAGCGTTGCCGCTTGCGATTCGATACACCACGCTACTCGTAACAAATCGCCACGGCTCGCTCTTCGCGTTGCGCACGTGAATGCGTACGGGCACCAGTGTATTCGGCACGCTCGCGCGTAGTGCAAGCGCATGGATCGGCGTCGCGAAAGGCACCGCAATAATGGCTTCGTTTTCCGAGCTACCTTTCGAAACGGTGAGCGAAAGTTCGGTCCGCGCGGCGACTGCGGCACTTGGCGTTTCCACTGTTTGCACGCCGCGCAATTTGATCGCCGTATTTGATGGCCACGTCACTCGCAAATATTCTTTGTCGAGATTCGCGCTGTTGAGCGGAACGCGCAGATTTCCAGGTGAGCCTTCGCCGCCGAAGCGAAACACGGGCGCTTCGGCGAGCACGCGCCAATTCTTTAAGTCTTTGCTTGCGGAAACGGTGAGTGACACCGGCTCGCCGATGGGCAAATCCGCATCAACCATGATCGCATCCAGTTTCGTAACAAGGGCTGAGGTGTCGATCAGTGCACCGATTTGCCTTGTCTGCGTGCCCGCAGGCGTACTCGGTTTCCCGGCATCAACAATGACCGTGCGCTGCCCCGCGCGCTCATCAATGCGAAGTTGCAAACCGCCGAGGTTTTGTTCTTGCGCTTGCGTCACGTTAATCGGGAACATCGACGCGGTACGCGGCAGTGGCACAGTGGTTTCGGTGCGCTGCGGGAGCAGCGCCATCGGCACCGCGTCGCCGTTCGCATTGAACACGCGCACGTCGGCAAAATTGTTCGACCGAATTGCTGCAAGTGCAGCGGGCGGTAATGCGAGTCGCTGTAACCCGACGTTGGCTTCAATTTGCACAGGAAAGCGAAGCGCGAAAGTATCTGGCTTTTCGCTGTGTGCGGAAGAGTGCGCGCAAGCGAAGAGCAGCGTCGATGAAAGCAGAAGCTTGAAAGTGAATTTCATTGCATTCACGATGACTTCACCTCACTGACTTTCCCATTCTTCTCGTCTTTCGTCGGCGGCAGCGGCGCAACATAACCCACGATTAGCATCAACACACCGACCACAATGAAGGCGATGATGCGCTCAGTGCCACCCGCGTTCGAAAGATCAACGAAGAAGAGCTTTGCCACCGTGAGGGCGAGCAAGCCCGCGCCCGCCATCCAAAGCGGACGTAAGGCTTTTCGATGCGCGAGCAACATGAGTACGAGCGCAAGCACAGTCCACAAAATCGCATAGCCCATTTGTACGAGGAACGAATTGAAGAGCGTGCTTCCGTCCCACGCGACGCCGCCGAAGTGATGCGCGACACGCAGCCACACAGTGTTAATCGCGACAAACGCAAGCGCAGCGAGCGCAATCCTCGGCGCGTTACCAAAGACCACGTTCGGGATCGATACACGAATCGATTGCAAGCGTTTGAGCCACAACACAATGCCCACCAATCCAAGCGCAATCGCGAGATCAGTCGGGTTCAATAGCGGGATATAAGTCAGCGGATCGGCGCGACCACTTGAAGTCACAGCGACGAGGAACGCGCCGATAAATACGACGATTGCAATCGGCGCAGCAGCGAACCAGAGATACGCTTGGTTGAACGCAGCAAGCGGCCAGCGTGCGCGTGCGCTCGACGCGCTGGCCCAGATTGCAAGCGCGACTAACGTCAGCGTCGCAGCCACCAGAAGCACCACTGAAGCCCATGCGGTACGCCACAAATCGCCGCGATCAACCGCGTAGACCAACATGTCGGCTACTAGTATCACTAGGGTCCATACGCCAATTACGTGCATGACTGTGAACCACAAACGCGGCGAGTACGAGTCGACGCGACGAAGCAATGCGTAGTGCAACCCGAGGGCCGCGGACCAGAACGCCCAGCCAAAATCGTGGACGATGCGATTGCCATCTACGATATTGAAAAACGCAACGTAGGCGAGCGTGATCGCGGTCGTATAGGCGGGCCATGCAGCGACGCTCCAACTCGTTCGCTTCGCAAATCGCTCTGCAACAAACGCACTGCCGATATAGCCAAGCAGCATGAGGTTCGCATGCATTGTTGAAGCAACGGCGAAATCCCCTAAATCATTCACGCCAGGGACGCGTCGCGTCACCTCAAAGAAGAGCGCCACCAACCACCAAACAAATCCGACTACGAACAGCGGATTCGGCAGCAATACTTCAAGCGATGCGTATTGTTTCGCCGCACTGCTTTCGCTGTGTGCAAGTGGCTTGCGTGTCCACCAGGCCAGCGCGAACGCGGGCAGCGCAAGCATCAGCGCGCCGACGAAAAGCGGATTAGCCAACGGAAAATTCGACAGCGTGTTTTCATGCAAGCTACCCATGAACGAGAGCGCGGCGATGAGTTGCAATGCGAGTCCGAAAAGCCGTGGCATCCAGCGCGCTTGTCGCATGCCGACCCAGAATACGGCTGCGCCCTCGACGGCCCACACCGCTGCTGTCCAGCGCGCATCAAGTGCGAGCGGCACTGCGAGCGTGACAAAGCCGACGCCCAGCGCGATGAAACACTCGATCAATAAACGCTGGGTTTCAGCGCGGCGTTTCATCAAAACGAAGGCGAGCAACAGGTAGAGGGCGCCGAGCGCGAGCGCGGAGAATGCAAGCGCAAATTCGATATTGCGCACAAGCGCTGCCTGAATACCAAAAGCAATAATCGGGGCGCCGAACACCAACGTGGCATCCACCGCCCCATTCACGCTCGCGTTGAATTTGTTGGCCTCATGCCGCGCGTAGAGAATCGCAGCGGCAACGTAGATCAACAGGAACGCGACCAAGAAGGGCATCGTATTCGCGAGCAATTCAGTGGTATAGCGATCACCGACCCACAACGCGAACACGCCAAATGTGAACACGAAGCCGACCACATTCAACAAACGCCACGACCGTTTGTATGCAATGAACAAAATCGCGAGATTCAGCAGCAAGTAGTACGAAAACAAAACGACGTGGCTGCCGCCGCCGCGTGACGCGAGAATCGGCGCGAGGAAGCCTCCGGCAAATCCGATGACGGCGAGCGCGCGTGAGTTTTGCAAAAGCGCAATCGCAGCGGAAAGCGCGCAAACGGCGACCATGACGGCGAGCGCGAAACCTGCGGGCAGCAACGAGTACAAACGAAAACTCGCGAACACCGTGAGATAGAGCACGGCGACACCCGCACCTTGCAACGTCATCGCGTAGCCGCGCTTCTTGTCGCGTAGACGAAATCCGGTGATCAAGAGAGCGAGCCCTGCCGCGCCGACGAGCGCGAGCCGCAGTTCAACCGGGAACATCGAGTTTTCTGCCGCGTACTTTGCAAGAAACGACAGGCCAATGAAAAGCACGACAACGCCGGCGCGCACGACCGTATTGCCGCCGGTGAGCCAAGCGATCACTGCGTTGAATGCGCGTTCGATCGCGTCCGGCTGCGGTGGTGCGGCAGGTGGTGCAGCCGAGGGTGTGCTTTGAATCGGCGGCGCGGCAGTCGGCACGGAAATCTCCGCAGCAGCGGCTTGTGCTCGCATCGGCACGGGCGCGGGCGTTTGCAGTTCCTCGGTTGCGGTGAGCGGCGGCGCTTCGTCTTTACCGAGCGACGTGCTCAGTGAATTCGCGAACGCATCGGGGATCGGCTCGCGGGTTGCGGCAGCCGTTGCCGCCAACTGCGCGTCTCGCGATTGCGATTTCGCCAATTCGGCAGCTGCGGCGTCCGCCGACAATGCTTGCTCTTGCTTGAACGCATCGGTCTCGCGTTTGATCGCATTGCGAACCGATACACGGAGCGTGAGGCCCATGAGCGATCCGATGATCGCGCCGGGAATCCAACCGAAGTCGCCCATGCCCGGCCACAAAAGCCCGACGAACGCGCCCCACAACGTGCCCCAAATAACCATCACCGCCCCCACACTAGTTCGTCGTGAACTGAACGGGGCTATCTTGTCACATGTTTATCGCTGGATTGGCGGGAAACGGTAAAGTCTTTCGGAGCGATACGTTTGGTACAAATGATTGGCTAATCACCAATAGCGAAAGGATGATAGGGGCTAGCTGCTTTTTTTCGTATTTTCCGGAAATCTAATGTAGCTCTTTAAAGCCCAATGTTTTACGTCGTTTCACGAGTAAAGCTTATTGACCTAATCAAGTTCTTTTTCGCACTAAAACTTCGCCATCCGCGCTTCTACCTTCGCGAGGAACTTTGCGCGGCTCGCATCGGTGCTCGCATTCATGTGATAGTGCGCGATGTATTCAGTCTTGCAGCCTTTTGCGCAGAACCATTTCACGTATTTCACGATCTGCGTACGTGGTGGGTCGCCCATGCCAATGGCCATCCAGCGTGCGCGACCGTAGGTGGAAATACCCGCAATCTTTTTGATGTTCGAGAAGAGCGGCGTGACCACCGCGCCATTGATGTCAAAGGCGACACCAGGGCGGAACACGCGATCGAAAAATCCTTTCAGAATCGCGGGAACGCCAAAGCACCAGGTCGGGAAGACGTAGACCATCGCGTCATGCGAGCGGATCAAGTCAACGTAGAGCTTAAGATCGTCTGGGATGTAGGCGTGATCGTGATACGTGCGCCGCTCTTCGGCTTTGAGTCGCGGATCGAAATCGTCTCTGTTCAGATCGATCAGCGTCGTTTCGTGGCCCGCTTTTTTGAGACCACTTAACGTCGCTTGCAAGACAGCGAAGTTAAAGCTCTCATCGAGCGGATGAGCACGGATGACCAACACTTTCATTGCGTTTCGGCTTCTTCGGATTGGGTTGACCTAGATTCAAACGATGTTCTTTGACGCAGATTAACGCAGATTAGTCAGGGGATTTACACAGATTTTTTTACGTGCGCTTCGCGCTCAGAATCTGTGTCTATCTGTGTAAATCTGTGGCAAAAACTAATCAGCGTCAATCCGCGAAATCAGCGTAATCTGCGTCGAAAAGTTCGGGGCTGCACATGCGACGCTTGTGCGGCGCCCCGCTTATCCACGCCGCCGCGAGGACACGCGAATGTCCCTCACTATCCCTGCGCAGCCGAGCTACCCTAACAGCGGATCTGCGTAAATCTGCGTCAAAAAAATCAGGGCATCGCGCCTGTGACTCAGAAGCCCTGATTCTCGCCACGGAACGCCCAACCGGTCATCCGTTTCTCGACCCAAGCGGTCATGGCGTACAGCACGATGCCGAGCACAGCCAGCGCGACGAGCGCGGCGAATACCAATTCGACTTTGAAGGCCGCTTGTGCGTCGAGCATCAGTTTTCCGAGACCGGCGTTTGAACCCACCGTTTCGCTCACCACACTGCCGACAAAGGCGAGCGTAATCGCCACTTTCAGCGAGCCAAAGAAATACGGCATCGAACGCGGGATGCCAACCTTGCGCATGATGTCTAGCTTACTCGCACCCAACGCGCGCAACACGTCGCGTAACTCGGGTTCGGTGGTTGCGATGCCGGTGGCCACGTTCACCACGATCGGGAAGAACGAAATCAGAAATGCCGTCAAGATCGCAGGCACTGTTCCGATCCCGAACCACAAAATCAGGATCGGCACGACTGCCACTTTCGGTACCGCGTTAAACCCGATCATGACCGGGTAGAGCGCGCCGTAAATCGTTTTTGACCAACCGATGAAAACCCCGAGCAAGAGCCCAAACACGATGGCGAGGCCAAAGCCAGCAAGTGTGGTGAAAAGCGTTTGCCACGAATTGGAAACAAGCGGCCCCCAGTACTGCGCAAGCGCGTTCCAAATGTCTAACGGCGACGGAAGAATGGTGGGCGCGATGCCAAACAGCCGCACGATGATTTCCCAGAGCAGGATCAGCGCAACGACGAAAAGCGTGGGCGCGAGGATGGTTTCTTTGAACTTTTGCATATTTCTGGCTACCCTTTCCCGCGGGGAGAGAGGCTGGGGGTGAGGGGATGAAAACGCATTTGCGTCGTGTCTCGCGTTTTCATCAGTGACGACCGATGTAGGAACGAAGCTCCTGCACGAGTTCCTGAAAGTGCGCCGTGTAAGTCACATCAAGATCGCGCGGACGCGGTAAATCGACTTTCTGCACCTTCACGATCTTTCCAGGGCGATCGCTCATCACGTACACCGTGTCACACAAAAACACGGCCTCCCTCAAATCGTGCGTTACGAGCATCGCCGTGATCTGTTTTTGTGCATGCAGATCGCGCATCATGCACCAAAGTTCTTCACGGGTGAACGCATCGAGTGCGCCGAAGGGCTCGTCGAGCATCAAAATTTCTGGCTCATGAATCAGCGCGCGGCAAATACTCGTGCGCTGCTGCATGCCACCCGAAAGTTGCCAAGGAAACTTTTCAGTGAAGCCTTTGAGGCCTACGGATTCCAGAAGCGCACGCGCCTTGTCGCGATACTCCGCACGCTTCGAGCGCATTTGCGAGCGATGCGGCTGAACGATTTCTAACGGTAACAACACGTTATCCACCGCAGTACGCCAAGGCAAAAGATTGGACGCCTGGAACGCCATTCCCACTTTGTTAATCGGCCCCGCGATCGGTTTACCTTCGAGCTTGAGCGAGCCGCTCGCCACTGGCATCAGGCCGCTGATGAGTTTCATCATGGACGACTTGCCGCAGCCGGAAGGTCCGACGACTGCGATGAATTCACCCTTGTGCACGGTGAGCGTCAGGTTATCCACGGCTTTCACCGCGTTCGCTCCTTGCCCGTACACCATGCTCACATTACTGAGCTCTACCAGCGCTTCCCCGTGTTGCATGCCGCACTCGCCTTTGTTTTCGTAGTCTTCGCCGATTCTATGAGCGCGAATCGTGCCCGGTGCGTAGGCCAACCCACTTTATCCGCTGGTTTCCCCTATAGCCCCCATAATCTCCTGACATCTTCATTCAGGGTTGCGCCGCACAGTAATGGCACGCGCTTTGCCTATAAATAGGCGAATCTGTTACCTGGAGGCATCTCAATGTTTATTCGTTCGCTGCGCGCAAGTGCGCTCGCATTCGCCCTAATCGGGGCTGGTTTCGCTGCCGCGCAAACCCCCGTGAAATTCACACTCGACTGGCGCTTTGAAGGCCCCGCGGCGCCTTATCTGTGGGCGCTGGAAAAGGGCTACTACAAGGCTGAGGGTCTGGACGTTACGCTGGATAACGGCGCGAACTCGACTGAAGCTATCAATCGTGTCGCCTCGGGCACCTATGACGTTGCGTTTGGTGACATCAACTCGCTGATTCGCTTCCGTGACAAAAAGGAAAACGCGCCGATTAAGGCGGTGGCAATGATCTACAACACGCCGCCCTTCTCTATCGTTTCGCTCAGCAAAAACGGAATCAAGAAGCCGAAAGATCTCGAAGGCAAAGTGCTCGGCGCGCCCGCCGCTGACGGCGCGTTCGCGCAGTGGAAAGGTTTCGTCGCTGCAAACAAGATTGACGAATCAAAAGTGAAGATCGAGAACGTTGGCTTTCCAGTCCGCGAGCCGATGTTGGTTGAAGGCAAAGTAGCCGCGATCACTGGATTTTCGTTCTCAAGCTACATCAATTTGCGTAGCCGCGGGATCGCGCAAGATGGCGTAAACGTCATGCTGCTGAACGATCACGGCCTCGACCTTTACGGCAATGCGATCATTGTGAATCCAGCCTTCGCCGCAAAAAATCCAAAAGCGGTTCAGGGATTTGTGAAAGCGACGCTGCGCGCATGGAAAGAGGTGATCGGCAATCAGCGTGAAGCAGTGAAGCTGGTTGTCAAGAAAAATCCTATCGCGGATGAGCAATGGGAAGCGGTGCGATTGAAAATGGCGATTGATCAGAATGTGCTGACCAAGGAAGTTGCCGCGAATGGTTTAGGCGACGTCGATATGAAGCGTTTAGCAAAGTCAATCGATCAAATCGGCGAGTCGTTCAAATTCACCAATAAGCCTAAAGCCGAGGACATTTTTGATCGCAGCTTCTTGCCGCCGAAGGCAGAGCGCACCGTGTCAATGAAGTAGCCCAACGGCGCTCGACGCGATCACCTGAGGAGGTCGAATAAGTTCAGCTTCAGTAAGCTCGCCCTGATAGTTTAAGGGCGAGCTTTTCTTTTAGTGCAACATTGAAATTGCATTTTATTTGCATGAAGCCCTAAACTTGTGGGCGGCTAAACGACGTTGCCGCCCCGTTATGCCAACGTGATTCGGTCGCGTAAAATCGATTCGCAATGAATAAGCCAATCGATGTCACGGAATACATGCACCTGCTGGGCCGCTCTGCGCGGGTCGCCTCGCGGGCTGCGGCGCGTGCGCGTACCGCGCAAAAAAACGAAGCGTTGGTAGAAATTGCCGCCGCACTGGAAAAGCGCGAAGCTCACATCCTTGAAGAAAACGCCGCCGACGTTCGCGACGCGATTAAGGCGGATCTATCTGCAGCGATGGTGGATCGCTTGAAGCTCACCTCAAAAACAGTCGCTTCAATGGCAACCGGCTTGCGCCAAATCGCACAGCTACCCGATCCAGTGGGTGAGATGACCGATTTGCGGATGCGCCCCAGCGGAATTCAGGTTGGCAAGATGCGGGTTCCCATCGGCGTGATCGGCATCATTTACGAGTCGCGTCCCAATGTTACGGTCGACGCGGCAGGGCTTTGTCTGAAGAGCGGAAACGCAACCGTTCTGCGCGGCGGCTCTGAAGCTGCGCGCTCCAACCAAGCGATTTCCGCGTGCATCGCGCTCGGGCTAAAAGCCGCAAAGCTTCCAGAAACGATCGTTCAAGTCGTCGAGACCACGGATCGCAAAGCGGTCGGCGAAATGATCACGCGGCCTGAATACATCGATGTCATCATCCCGCGTGGTGGCCGCGGCTTGATTGAGCGGGTCAGCGCCGATGCACGCGTGCCCGTCATCAAACACCTCGATGGCAACTGCCACGTCTACGTGGATGAGCATGCGGACCTCGAAAAGGCGGTTCGCGTGTGCGATAACGCCAAAACCCGCCGCTACGGCGTATGCGGCGCGATGGAGTCGCTTCTCGTGCACGAGGCGCGCATGCACGACGTGCTGCCACGCGTGGCCAAAATCTTCGCCGACAAAAGCGTCGAAATGCGCGGCTGCGAACGAACTCAAAGTGCGCTCGCCGCATTTGATATCAAACTCGCAACCGACGAAGATTGGTCAACGGAATACCTCGCACCGATTCTATCGATCAAAATCGTTGAAACACTCGATGCAGCTATCGAACACATCGAGCGTTTCGGATCGCACCACACAGACTCCATCATCACGGAGCACTGGTCAACCGCGCAACGATTTCTCCGCGAAGTCGACAGCGCGAGCGTGATGGTCAACGCAAGCACTCAATTCGCCGATGGTTTTGAATATGGTCTAGGCGCCGAAATCGGCATCTCCACCGATAAGCTTCACGCTCGCGGACCGGTGGGGCTCGAAGGGCTGACCACGCAAAAGTGGGTCGTCTTGGGCGATGGTACGGTGCGCGCCTGATCCATTTTGCGCCATCTAAAAATTCGCCGCGCGATGATGTAGTGTCCACACAAACTTTCATCGCTGCGAAGAACGAGTGCGTCCTCGAATGCAGAAGTGAATGATTGAAGCCATAACTGCCCCCGCGTCCCGAAACGACCCATGCCCGTGTGGCAGTGGTAAACGATATAAGCATTGTCACGGAGAAACCGTCGCGCCCAAAACCGCGACTGATGTCGATGCGCTTGCGCGGCGCGGACTCGACGCCCACCAAGCCGGACAGCTCGAGCTTGCGGCACAAATCTACCGGCAGGTTCTCGATATCAAGCCGGATCACGACGATTGTTTACACATGCTGGGCGTGGTGTGCCTTACGCAACTACGATTTGTCGAAGCACGCGACCTTATTGAGCGGGCTGGCAGATTGGTATCGTGGCAGCCACCCAACTTCCGGCACAATTTCGGCTATGTCTTGTCGGCATTTTTGAGCGGGCGCGAAGCGCCGATTTCTGCGGTGCACACGAGAGACACGCGCCTTAGGGAAGGCGTGCCCACCGTTGGATTTATCGTTTTAGCGTCTGACGAAACCTCGGCGCGCTCACTAGACGAAACGCTGTCGAGTTTGAGCCTGTTAGGCGAACCGGCTCGTCGGTGCGTAATCGCAACTACCAGTGACGCGCCTGCTTTCATTGATCACGTAGCTTCGATTCCTACAGTGCGAGGGATCGAATCCCACATCTACAGCTCACTACAAGAAGCACTGGCGCTGGTCGGCACCGATTTTGTCGTGTTCTTGACTCCGGGGGACACCGTTACATCTTCGATGAATGCAGCCGTCGCGGCAGGTTGGCGCGATGCTCGCAGCTGGGTGATTGCTCGAAGCGAACCTGGTGAGTTTTCGACAAACGATGTCCCGGTAGAGGTTCGAATAAATGCATTTCGTCAGCTCCACAGCAGTAAAAGAGCTGGGGCCGCGCTTCTCGAGGACTTTTTTGCTGTTGACGCGCTCTGTAACGTTGCATTTAAGCGGGATTTTCTGGCGGCATTGATCGCCAACAAACCGGCGTCTGCCTACGAGTTATTGCTAGACGCCACTTGGTCGGAGGAGCCTTTAGTCTACGACGCGATGGTCAGCAAGCATGCTTGGCCAAAAAGCGTAACGCACCCATTTCTCGATTTCGCGAACGGCAGTTTAGATCTGTTCATTGAGCGGGCGTTAACAACGCAGCCACCTAACCCGCTGGCGCCCCACTTCAATGCTGATCGGGGCGCGTTTCTCAAAACTCCGCTACGAACCGGGCTCGGTTCACGGCTGTCTGGCAAGACGTTAGAGCGCATTGCGGCGCTCATTGATATGCCTAGGTTAGGCGTGCCTACTCTGTCACTTTCCGACACTACTGGAATCGATTTGGTCGGCTTCGCGCGCGCCGAGATTGGCCTAGGCGAGAGCATGCGACTGCTCGCACAGAGTTGTCACGCGGCGCAGGTGCCCTTCACTGTTACCGATATTCCGCTCGATAGCGGGGTGCGTCAGGCCGATTATTCCCTCGACCCGTGGCTCTCAAACACGGCGAAGTTTCGGGCGCGACTCATCTGCACCAATCCTGACCAACTGGCTGTTGCAAACTTGGTGGACGGCGTGGGGGCTTTGCGCGAAACGTACAACATTGGCTACTGGTATTGGGAGCTACCAAACCTCCCAGCGGATTGGGTGCGACACCAGGAGCTTATCGACGAACTTTGGGTTGCAACAGAGTTTGTCGCTGCCTGCGCGAGAAAATCGTTAAGCATCCCAGTCAGAACTCTCATGCCACCCGTCGTGGCCCCAGTGTTAACACGCGAATACACGCGTGCGGAATTTGGCTTGCCGGACGACGTGTTCGTATTCATGTTTAGTTTCGACTACGGTTCTTTCCCAACACGGAAGAATCCGGAAGCAGTGATCAGCGCATTTCGCAAAGCGTTCTCAAAGAGTGAACACGACGTACGACTTCTTATCAAATTTCAACGTGCGCACACGTTCAGAGAACGCCATCTCGAAACGCTCAACCTCATCGGTGACGACAGCCGGATTCTGGCAATTGAGCAAACGCTGTCGCGCACCGACCTATGTGGGTTACAGTCGGTGATAGATGCCTACGTTTCTCTCCACCGCTCCGAAGGCCTTGGCCTCGGCTTGGCAGAATGCATGGCCATCGGTAAGCCGGTAATCGCGACGGCATATTCTGGCAATCTCGAATTCATGAATGCGGGCAACAGCATGCTCGTCGACTACTCACTGATTGATCTGAAAGAGGGCGACTACGTTGCCTGGCAGAATCAACAATGGGCTGAGCCAGACATCGGTCATGCGGCTGAGCAGATGCGACGGCTCTATGCTGATCGCGAGTTCGCGCATCATCTCGGTCAACGCGCAAAACGAGATATCGCCACCAAGCACTCGCCAATCGTGGTGGGCGCAAAACTGCAGGCAGAGTTAGGCCGAATCTACTCGCGCCTGTCACGAAACTGAAAAGCGCTTTCGCGTGGTGAAATGTTTAGCCGCGAAATGCTTCGGCCGTTTGGCTAGGAATCCTTCATGTCAGATGCAAGCCTCCATCCGCAACGAGTGAATATCGAAGAAACGATGCGCAACCTGAAAGGGATGGTTAGCTACGCGCAAAACTTCGAGGACGTTTTGTTGCGCCGGGTATTGCATGACGTTGCGAGCGGCTTCTATGTCGACGTTGGTGCACAGGAACCAAAGATCGACTCTGTCACAAAGCACTTCTACGAGAATGGCTGGCGCGGTATCAATTTGGAGCCGCATCCAGAGTACTTCGTCGCACTCAGAAATGATCGCCCACGTGACATCAATCTCAATATCGCGGCGAGCGACCGAGTAGGTACGACGGAGTTTTACTTCGTCGACAATTCAGGACTTTCCTCGGCTGATCCTCGTGTAAAGGAAGTCGCCGGCGCTCATGGACTTGCCGCACGTGTAGGTCAGGTTCCGACGAATCGATTGGCAGGAATCCTCGCGGAACACGGTGTTGACGAGATTCATTTCATGAAGATCGACGTCGAAGGTGCTGAGGCAGCTGTATTGCGCGGGATGGATTTCGCGCGTTGGCGTCCGTGGGTGATGTTGATCGAGGGTACGTTGCCAAACAATCCTGCGCCTTGCTGGGATCAGTTTGAACCGCTCGCCATCGCCGGCGGCTATAAGCCTGTTTACTTTGATGGCTTGAACCGGTGGTATCTGCGTAACGAATCAATTGATCGCGAGCCGCTATTCTCAGTGCCCATCAACGTCTTCGATCAATTCACGCGATGGAAAGAACACGAGTGGAATCTTCTGCAGACTACACCTCGCACGGCACCCATTGCGATGGAAAGCTTCGCAAGCGCCTTTCGTCGCTAGATCACTCAAAACCACTACCGATGAACACACTCCGTCACCGATTGCCCGTTGCCACGCTCTTCGCGGTTTTGTTTGCGGCGTCAAATGCTGTGGTCGCACAAGAGCCCGATCTGCGCTGCTTAGCGACCGATACACCCTTCAACCTAGTCAAAAAGTACGAAGGTACCTATAAGTTCACCCTCGACAACGATCTGTTTACGAATCGCGATCAGGATTACACCAATGGTGTGAAGATGGCGTGGTCATCGCCCAACCTACGCAGTTTTCAGGATGATCCGTGCTTGCCGCCGTGGTTACAGCAGGTGGGGCGCTTGTTTGATTCTGTCTATCCAATTCGGATTGGTAAGGAAGAAATTGAAGGTAACGTCACGGTTACGCTGGGTCAAGCGATGTTTACGCCGCGTGATCGAAAGCAAGCGGGGTTGATAGTGACTGATCGGCCGTATGCGGGATGGACGTATCTCGGCTTCGGCTACAACACGCGCTCTTCGTATCGGCTGGATTCCTACGAAATCAATCTGGGTGTGGTCGGACCGTGGTCACGGGCGAAGCAAACCCAGAGCCTAGTTCACCGTGTTCGCGGGATTGAGCAGTTTCAAGGCTGGGCTAATCAACTGGGTAACGAGTTCGGTGCGCAGCTCGTCTTCGAGCGAAAGTATCGATATGACTTCTTTAATAGCGATAGGCAACGGGCGGGATTCGGAATCGACCTGATTCCGCATGCGGGAATCTCGCTCGGAAACGTCGCAACCTACGCGAATGTCGGCGGCGAAATACGGATGGGTTGGGGACTGCCAGACGATTTCGGCACCTCGCCCATCCGCCCTGCGGGAGACAACTCAGCCCCGCGAGCCAAAGGTGCTGCATCTTTTGTACGCGATCTCGGCGTGCACGTATTCGCCTCGGTCGACGGACGTGCCGTTGCACGAAACATCTTTCTCGACGGAAATACGATTCGCGATTCGCACAGTGTGAGTAAGCGCGCGTTGGTGGCCGATCTCACTGCGGGACTCGCGTTTAACGTGAAGCAATACAAAATTGGCTTTGTCCGCGTATATCGGAGCCGTGAATTTGAGGGGCAAAAAACCTCGCCGCGCTACGGAAGTTTGACGATTTCTGGACCGCTTTAAGCGGCCTGCACACATACAAACTCTGGTGGGCTAGCCTTTATTTTATTTGGGCTGCCGGCAGTTTTTATTGTATCCCAATAAATTGTTATTGCGGCTGCTAGCCCTTTTTCCGTCTTGGCTTGATGGTGCAGGCTGCTACTGAACTTGTATCGCCTAATCAATCGACGCACTCGTGGTCGGTCTTTCCCGATCGCTTACCGCTACGATAGCAAGATGCGTTTTTCACGATATCACGCGCTGGGTAACGACTATCTCGTCGTGGACCCGGCCGATCATCCCATCGAATTCTCGATCTCCGAAACGGTTCGTATCTGTCACCGCCACTATGGCATCGGCTCCGACGGAATACTTTGGGGGCCGCTTCCGGCAACAACGGGCGCGAAATGTGCGCTTCGAATCTTCAACCCCGACGGGAGCGAGGCGCAAAAAAGCGGTAACGGGCTGCGTATCTTCTGTCGCCATCTCTACGACCATGGCTTAGTGGGCGATGAGCCCTTCGCGGTAGAAACGAAGGGCGGCATCGTTCAAGCGCGCGTGCTGGAACGCGGCGCGTGCGTTCGCATCGAAATGGGGCGTGTGAGCTTTAGAAGCGATCGAATCCCGGTCGCTGGGCCTGTGCGCGAGGTGCTCCGCGAATCGCTCGCGGTGAACGGCGTCGACCTTCAGGTGAGTTGCGCAACGATCGGCAATCCACACTGTGTGGTCGAGCTGCCCGCTGGAATTTCGCCGTCAGAAGCAAAGTCGTACGCCGTGGGCTTCGGGCCCATGATCGAAACCCATGAATGGTTTCCTGAGCGCACCAATGTGCAGTTTCTTCGAGTGCTCGACCCAAAAAACATCGCGATTGAAATTTGGGAGCGTGGCGCGGGGTATACGCTCGCATCAGGGTCGAGCTCGTCGGCGGCAGCGAGCGTTGCTCGGCGTTTAGGCCTGGTCGGCCCGGACATGACGGTTCACATGCCAGGTGGCAAAATCGAAATCGAACTGAATGAAAGCTTCGACGTGATCATGACCGGTGGTGTCACCGCAATCGCCACGGGCGAGCTCCTCACCGAAGCACTCGCATACTCAGCAACGAACGAATAAACGAATGAACGCACGCGACATTGCAGACTGGCTTAAAGCGAACCCGGATTTCTTCGTTGAACATAACGAGATCTTCGCCAACATGCGCACGCCGCACCCTGAGGGTGGTCATGCGATCTCAATGGTCGAGCGGCAACTGATCGCGTTGCGCGAGCGCAATGTTCAGCTAGAGAAGCGGATTTCAGAGCTCATTGGCTACGGCCAACACAATGACGTGCTCGCCGACAAATTGCACCGACTTACGCTGGCTCTCATTCGCGCCGACGATATTGAAACCACAAATGCAGTGGTGCGCGAAAGTTTGATGAGCGACTTTCGGATTCCGTTCATTGCACTCAAGCAATGGACAGCGCCCGCGCACGATCTTGTTTCCGAAGATTTACAGGGATATGTGCGTGGCTTGGATCAACCATACGTGGGCCCTCTTGCCGCGTATGAATCACGCAGTTGGTTCAGCGACGAGATTCCCGTAGACGAGCTCAAGTCGTTTGCCTACGTGCCACTCTTAGACGGAGAAGTGTTTGGCCTGCTTCACTTTGCAAGCGACGATGCGGCGCGCTTCACGCCCGACATGGCGGTCGACGTGCTTACGCGGATTGGCAACTTGGTGAGTGCCGCACTCGCGCGCTTCGCCGCTAATGCAGAAGAGCGTTTTGGCGATATCGGCTAACGTCAAGCGCTTAACTCCCGCAGCTAAAGCGAGCGGGCGAGAGCCATCGATCAACGTCGCCGTCAGTCTTGCGCCGGAAACGATGGAGGCGCTTCTCACCTTCGAACGCGCTCTCGAAGCGCGGGGAGCAGCACAAACGACGCGGCGATATCTACAAGCCTGTCGCCTACTGGCGGAGTTTCGCGGCGAAAACCCACTTCACGAAACTACAAGTCGCGATGCACAGCAGTTGCTAGGCAATCTGCGCAGTCAAAACCAAGCGCCGCGCACCCTCGCCACCACGCTTTCGGCCTGGAAAAGTTGGTTTCGCCTCCTCGCAAGAGCAGATACGCGGTACCGCGCCGACACGTTTGATAACGTGCGCGTGCCGCGTCCACCGAAGCGTCTTCCGAATGCGTTGACTGAAACCGAGATGGCGCGCCTGCTCGATGTGGTTGCTGACGACGCTGCGACAAGTTCTCCAAATGCCTCTGCGCATGTTCGAGATCAAGCAATCTTTGAGCTGCTTTACGGCGGAGGTATGCGAATCAGCGAGCTCACGGGCCTTGATCTTGACGACATCGATCTGAGCGCACGTGAAGCACGCGTTTTCGGGAAGGGACGCAAACAGCGCATTCTTCCCATTGGGGAGAAGGCGTGCGCAGCACTCGAACGCTGGCTCGTAGTGCGGCCTGACTATGTGATCGATCCGGGATCGAGCGAACGTGCCCTGTTTCTTGGTGAACGCGGCGGTCGGATTGCCGCGACTGTGGTTCGCAAAGCGCTAGCCGCAAGAGCGATTACCGCCGATGTTTCAACCCATGTTCATCCGCACCGATTGCGTCACTCGTTTGCTTCGCACGTATTGCAGAGCTCTCGCGACTTACGTGCCGTGCAAGAGCTCATGGGGCACGCGAGCATCGCCTCAACACAGGTCTACACGCATCTCGATTTCCAACATCTCGCAAAGGTGTACGACGAGGCTCACCCGCGCGCAACCAAGAAGAAGTAGCGATCTGGTTTAGCAGACTCTGATCAGAATTCGCTCAACGAAGCGCGGCGCGTGAACGCGGGCGTGGCCGCGATCAGTGAACTTTCGAATCGTCGCGCAACCAGTGACGAAGCTTTGCGCGAGCGCGCGGCGAGCGCAACAGTTCAATCCATTCGGGGCGGGCAACGACGTTGTCTGCCGTGATGACTTCGACGATATCGCCCGAGCGCAACTCGGAGGAAACATCGACCGCCCGCCCGTTCACTAACGCGCCGCGCGCGCGCAAGCCGATCTCGCTGTGAACTGCAAATGCGAAATCGAGCACGGTGGAGGAGAGGGGCAGCAAGTACGGTTTGCCCTTGGGGGAAAGCACGGTGATTGAGCGATGGCGTAGCAATTCGCGAAGGGTCCGCGTGAGCTCGCCCTCTTCGCCGCGCCCCGCAACGACGATGGACAGGTCTTCAAGCGAGGCGGCACCCTGACCTTCGAATACAAAGGCACGTGTGCGAAGCGGCGGGAAGAGATGAACCAGATCGACAACTGGGCCGTGTTTACCGAGAAAGACTGTGGTGTGCACACTGCCGCCTACCAAATCAGTTCGGAAACCGCCTGGGAGCGCGTAAGCGTGTTCGTGCCAGAGCGCGATATTGGCGTACGCTGATCGCATATCCGGATTAGCGAAAAACACTGAGGGTGTGGCAAACAAAGCGCGCGATGAGTTTTGCTCCCGCAAGAGTCGGAGCGCTTGCGCAAAGAGCGCGGCCTCACCGAGTGCCGGGGCTGATTGTCTGAATGCTTCGAGCAACGGAGGTTGTTCCCGCAGAGCAGTTTTGATGCGACGACTATCAAACAAGGCCTTGCGCTCGGCCCACGCTGCAATTGCACGCGTCCGATTCGGATGCGCCCACCGAAATGCCAGGTATTCAAGCTCAACGGCGAACCGCGTCAGGCCCACATACTCCGCGAGGGGGCAAAACACGGCGAGCGTTTCGTTGGCGACTCTAATCTGTTTGGGACGCGCTACAAAATCGAGCGTTCGAAGATTGTGCAGTCGATCCGCACACTTGAGCGAAAAGATTCGTTGGTCTTGAGCGCCCGCAGTAAGCAGCTTTCGGAGCGTTTCTTCCTTCACGTTGCCGCCTAGTCCGACGCGAGTTTGGTCAAACTTGGTCACGCCCGCGACAATTTCTGCCACTTCCGCGCCAAAATCGTCTGCAAGTGACTGCTCGCTTACACCGCAGTCTTCGATCACATCATGCAGAAGTGCGGCGCACAAAAGTGCTCTGTCAGCGGCGGCAAACTCGAGAAGGATGCCGGCAACCGATACGGGATGAGTGAAATAAGGCTCGCCTGATGCGCGGGTTTGACCCGCGTGAGCAAGTTCGGCGAATCGCGCGGCGCGAGCAACGTCTCTCGCGTCTTCGCGGGAGAGACGTGCAAAGACCTGAGCTAAAAAAACGTTGGCAATCTCAGTGCCGTCGCCCATTGAACCCGGGACTAGAGACCGACGCGACGGAGCACCGAGCGATCGATACGTTGCTCTGCGATTTCACGCAATGCAACGACGACGGGCTTATCCTTTTTCGACGCGTTGATGAGCGGCTGATGGCCAGCGCTTAGCTGCCTCGCGCGCGTTGCTGCCGCGAGCGCAAGCTCAAAACGATTGTCCATGTGTGTGAGGCAATCCTCGACCGTAATACGTGCCATTTGAATCTCCAAGGCGATTGCAACAGACCAGGCCGCGCGCCCAATACATCGGCGCAACTGCAAGCTAAGACAATTTAGGGTCTCAGCGGCTTGACCGAATCGAATGTCAGACCGCCAGGCGCTTGCGAGCGACGAGCCGCAAGTGATTTGCTCTACTTCACATTGTACTGCGCTGCTATGATCACATCCAGAGGCGCTTCAAGCGCCGCACAAGCCACACGCGGCGGGCAAAGCCCGAAAAAACAAGTTTCACGAGGTTATGTCAGCAGTTGCCAATCGAGCGCTCCCGCAGGGGTATCGCTTGCAAAATTATCGGATTGATCGAGCGATAAGCCGAGGCGGTTTTTCGATTGTCTATCGCGCGGTCGACGATAACGGCCAGGTCGTGGCAATCAAAGAATACCTCCCGAGCGGGTTAGTTTTGCGCACCGAAGGCTCACGCGTTCACGCGAGCTCCATCGAAAATCTCGACTCGTTTCGCTTCGGTATGAAGTGCTTTTTCGATGAAGGTAAATCGCTCGCATCCATCAATCACCCCAACGTGGTTCGCGTGTTGAATTTCTTTCGCGCGAACGAAACCGTCTACATGGTGATGAAGTATGAGCGCGGCCGAACGCTACAGCAATACATCCAGGGCAACCAAGGCATGTTGCCGGAGGGCCTGATCCGTCACGTCTTTTCTCGTCTATTGAACGGACTGCGCGAGGTGCATTCCCGACGCCTCCTTCATCTCGACATTAAGCCGGCGAACATCTATATCCGTACCGATGGCTCTCCGGTGATGCTTGACTTTGGCGCGGCGAGGCAAGTGCTCACTACGCGCGGCGGTAAGGTTACGCCGATGTACACACCTGGGTTCGCGGCGCCTGAGCAGTATCGCGAAGGCGATTCAGATCGCTTGGGCCCCTGGACCGATCTCTATGGCGTGGGGGCCTCGCTCTTTGCCTGTTTCGCGGCATTCGCGCCACAGGCGGCCGATAGCCGGGTGAAAGATGAGCATTACGTGCCCGCCAAAAAGCTTTGGGGCGGCAAATACTCGGACAATTTGCTCGAGCTGGTCGACCAGTGCTTGCGCCTTGATCCGCTTCAACGCCCCCAGTCTGTGTTGCAGGTACAAAAGCTGCTGGCAGACGATATCCCAAAGCGTGAACCGACGCTCATGGAAAAAGTGCAACGTTTCTTGAAGGGGAAACCGTCGCGTAAGTGACGCCGTGCGATAGCGATGGAATTTTCGATCTTTCAAGAGACAAGGCGCGGCGCGCGCAAGGTCAACCAAGACCGCCTGGGGTACGTCTACACCCGCGATGCGCTCTGTCTGGTGGTGGCCGATGGTATGGGCGGGCACGTAGGCGGCGAAATCGCGGCGCACATTGTCGTGCGTTTGATCATCGAACGCTTCGAAGCGGAAGCCAAACCGATCCTTTCTTCGCCAGTCCTGTTCCTGCAGCGGGCGATCAACGCCGCGCATGAGGCGCTTGGCGATTATGCAGAGCGTTTTCGCATGGTAGATACCCCGCGTACGACCTGTGTTGCCTGCATCATTCAAGATGACGCAGCGTATTGGGCGCACGCGGGCGATTCACGCCTTTACCTGATCCGCGACGGCAAAGCGCTTGGCCGCACACGGGATCACTCCAAGGTGCAATACCTCATTGATAACGGCGTCATTTCGCCGGAGGAGGCAAACCGACACCCAGACCGGAACAAAGTGTTTTCGTGCTTGGGCGGTCAGTTTGAACCCAGTGTTGATTTTTCGCCGCGATTCCCTCTGCACAATAACGACACATTGGTGCTCTGTACGGACGGGATGTGGAGCGCGTATTCGGATCAAGAGTTTGCCGACGCATTTCAATCGGGCGGCGTGCAGCAAAACGCAAGCGCGCTCCTGAACGAAGCTGAACGCAGAAACGGGATCGATTGCGATAACTTGAGCGTCATAGCGCTGAAGTGGGCAAGCGAGCTTTCGGGCTGGAATGACGAAAGTGTGACAACGCAAACCTCGACGCTTGCGCTCGGCGAATTCAGTACGCAAATGGATCGCACGGTCACGCTCGCCGAACCTGCAACCGGTCGCCCTGCCCTCTCCGAGGCGGAGATCGAGATGGCGGTTAAAGAAATTACAGAAACACTCAAGCGACATGGCTCATAGCGAGCGCTTGGTTTTCCTTGATACTGAGACAACGGGACTCGATCCGAAGCTCGGTCACAAAATCATCGAAGTAGGTGCTGTCGAGGCGGTTGATAGGCGCTTAACTGGGCTCACGTTTCACCGCTATCTCAACCCAGATCGCGACATCGACGCCGGCGCCCTCGCAGTTCACGGTATCACCAACGAATTTCTTCATGACAAGCCGCGCTTCTTCGAAATTGCCGCTGAGCTCGCGCAGTTTCTTGAAGGCGCAACCATCGTCATACACAATGCCGCGTTCGATCTAGGCTTCTTGGATGCGGAATTTGGTGCGCTGAGAATGCGCCCGACATTTCTCACTGCGCGCGACACGGTTGTCGATTCGCTTGCGATTGCGCGCGCGAAATTTCCTGGCAAACGCAACTCGCTTGATGCGCTTTGCGAGCGATTTGGCGTGGACAACTCGTCTCGCAATCTGCACGGCGCGCTTCTCGATGCACGTCTGTTGGGCGATATGTATTTCGCGCTCACCCGTGAGCAGGCGAGTATCGAAATCGAATCAGAAGCGGAGCGCGTGATTACGTCTTCCGGCACCAATGCCATTGCGGCTGCGGCTTCAGCGGCGGAAATGATCGCAGTTGAGATTCCGGATGCGCTGCGCTTAGCCCATAGAAAATATGCGCTTGGCGACAAAATTGATTCGCCAGAATTTGCGCACGCTGACTGGGCATGAGGCACCCGCTGAGACGATGCAGCTCAAGCGTCTCTGTGCTTTTCCGGTCCGGCTGGTCCTCGGTTTACCACGTCGAAACCGGCGCGTGTTCATGGCGAACGTTTGCACCCGCGATGATTAATTGGTCCGCGCGCCGACGGGCAAAAATGCCGTTTGAAAGCACGCCCGGAATTTGATTGACTTCTCCCTCTAACGCCCCGGGATTGATGGGAAAGAGGCCTGAAACGTCAATAATAATGTTGCCGTTATCTGTGAGCGGAGCCTCGCGTTTTTTTGGACTACCGCCTAAACGCTGTAGCTTGCGCATGACGAACGCCTCCGCCATCGGAACCACTTCCACCGGGAGTGCAAACTTTCCGAGCGCGCTCACGAGCTTGCTTTCGTCCACCAAACAAACGAACGTTTCGCACGCGCTGGCCACGATCTTTTCGCGAGTGAGCGCCGCGCCGCCGCCTTTAATCATCGCGAATCCGGGCTCAATCTCGTCTGCGCCATCGAAGTAGAACTTCGGCGCAACGTTGCTCGCAAGCGCGTCGTTCAAACTCCACACGCGAAGGCCCGCTTCGAGCGCGATTCGCTCACTTGCGCTAGAGGCCACCACAACGCCCGGGATGTTTGCCGCGAGCGGCGCAAGTCGCTTGATGAACTCCGCCACTGTGCTCCCGCTGCCGATCCCGACGATGCGATCAAATTCAACCAAACCAACGGCAAATTCTGCCGCCGCTTGTTTTTGTGCGGTCTTCGCGTCTATATCCATTCCTGTTATCTTTCTTCGCGCGGCGACTCGCCGCTACAGCCAACAAAGCCGCCCATACAATAGCTTGAACGACATGAGCGAATTCGCTCGACAAGAATTATCCTCAATGCCTCTGGACTATCTCAAACGCATTCTGAATGCGCGCGTCTACGACGTCGCAATCGAGACTTCGCTCGCGTCAGCGCCAGCTCTTTCCGCGCGGCTTCATAACCAAGTGCTCATTAAGCGCGAAGACGAGCAGCCGGTGTTCTCTTTCAAGCTGCGCGGCGCGTACAACAAGATGGCGCATCTCTCGGCTGAACAGCGCGCGCGGGGCGTAATTGCGGCCAGCAGTGGTAATCATGCGCAAGGCGTAGCGCTCGCGGCCCAGAAACTGGGGTGTCGCGCAACGATTGTGATGCCAGAGACCACGCCGTCGATCAAAGTGAATGCCGTGAAGGCGCGCGGCGCACAGGTCGTACTCTTCGGCGAATCGTATTCCGACGCCTATCGCCATGCGCTGGAGCTTTCGAAGGCAGAGGCGCTTTCATTCGTGCATCCGTACGACGACCCCGATGTGATCGCCGGCCAAGGCACGATTGGCATGGAGATCCTGCGCCAACACAGCGGCGATATTGAGGCAATCTACGTAGCGGTCGGGGGCGGCGGCTTGATCGCCGGCATCGGCGCGTACGTGAAAGCAGTTCGCCCTGAAATCAAAATCATCGCGGTTCAGGCAAGCGACTCCGACGCGATGATTCGCTCGCTGGATGCGGGCACGCGAATCGAGCTCTCGAGTGTCGGGTTGTTTGCCGACGGCGTGGCGGTAAAGCAAGTGGGCAGCGAAACGTTCCGCATCGCTCAACAGGTGGTGGACGAAACAGTCACCGTCGACACTGATGAAATTTGTGCCGCGATCAAAGACGCGTACGTGGATTGCCGATGCGTGCTCGAACCCGCCGGCGCAATTTCGATTGCCGGGCTCAAGAAACACGCACACGCAAAGGGCTGGCAGGGCAAAACGTTGATCGCAGTCGCGTGTGGCGCAAACATGAATTTTGACCGCCTCCGTTTCGTCACCGAGCGTGCGGTGTTGGGTGAATCACGTGAGGCGATTTATTCGGTCAGTATCCCCGAGCAGCCCGGCAGCTTTTTGAAGTTCTGCGAATTAGTCGGCCAGCGTGCGGTTACCGAGTTCAATTATCGATACGCCGCTGGCCCGGAGGCACACATTTTCGTTGGGATAGAGGTGACCAGCCGTTCTGAGGCTACAGCCCTTGCAACCGAGTTTCAGAAAAACGGGCTTTCTACCGACGATTTATCGGATGACGAAACCGCAAAGCTGCACATCCGTCATTTGGTCGGCGGAAATGCGGTAGGCGTTGAGGGCGAGCGCATCTTTCGCTTCGATTTCCCCGAGCGCCCGGGTGCCCTGGTCGATTTCTTGCGTACGATGAATCACGGCTGGAATATCACCTTGTTTCACTATCGCAACCACGGCTCAGATGTCGGTCGCGTCCTTGCGGGCATACAAGCGCCGCGCGAGGAACAGGCGGCACTTGATGCGTTTTTGCGTAAGCTCTCCGAGCGGCAGTATGGCTGGGTTGAGGAGACTCAAAACGTCGCTTACCGAAAATTTCTCGGGCGCGGCTAATGTGATGGCGATACTTCAGCACGTCGCAGATTGACGAAAAGCGTCACGTTGCGGCGATGGAACATGGGGGCTTAAGTCGTGATGAGTGACGCTACTTTCTCAGTTCGGCGACGATCGAACGTGGCACACTACCCTTTCTTTTGGGTGTCAGCCTGTTTTGGCACGCCCGCAACCCAACTTTCGGATCACACGTGAGCGGAAATTCAGCAACCAAAGTGATGGTGATCGACGATAGCAATACGATTCGTCGAAGCGCCGAAATCTTCTTGCTACAAGCGGGCTACCAGGTCGTGCTTGCAGAAGATGGGTTTGATGCGCTTGCAAAAATCGCTGACCATCAACCCGACGTGATCTTCGTCGACATCATGATGCCGCGCCTCGACGGTTATCTCACCTGCTCGCTCATCAAAAAGCACGCAAAATTTCGTGCGACCCCGGTCGTGATGCTATCGTCGAAAGATGGGCTTTTCGACCGTGCCCGCGGAAGAATGGTGGGATCAGACCAATATCTAACTAAGCCGTTTACCAAAGACACGCTCATCGGAGCGGTGAACGCATTTATGAATCCTGAAAAAGTATCGAGCTAAGGACCCATGCCAATCAAAAATATCCTAGTCGTCGACGATTCCCCGACTGAACGTCACTTTCTCTCCGAACTTCTCATGGGCGCGGGCTATCAAGTGAGCCAGTGCGACAGCGGTGAGCAGGCCGTCACGCTTTCAAAAGCACTGCTGCCTGACTTGATCGTTATGGACGTCGTCATGCCGGGGCTTAACGGCTTCCAGGCGACACGCCAGATCAGCAAAGACGCCGCGACCAAACATATCCCGGTCATCATCTGCACTACGAAGAGCCAGGAAACTGACAAGATCTGGGGCATGCGCCAGGGCGCGCGCGACTACGTGGTAAAGCCTGTCGTCGCGGCGGAGCTACTTGAGAAAATTTCGAAGTTGAACTGAATCGCCGATGGCGCGGCTCCGGGGGCTGAAGCAATAAGCGATTGGGGGAACAATGGCACGAGACAGAAATAGGCTGGTGAGCTTTCAAGAAGCGCTTGGTGCGCGTCTGAAGCTAGCCGCTGCACAACCTAAGCGCGAGTCGCGACTCGCCGTCCGCGTCGCGGATCAGAACCTGCTGCTCGATTTGGGCGACATTGCTGAAGTCGCGCAAATCGCGCACTTCACGTCAGTACCGTTCTCCAAACAATGGTTTTTGGGCATCGCCAATGTTCGCGGTACGCTCTACGCCGTGAGCGATCTCTCCGCGTGGATGCAAGGTGGGAAGCGCTCCGCAACCACCGCCGCCACGCGTGTCGTGTTGCTCGGCCAGCGACTGGCGCGCCTTCGAACCGCCGTTATGGTGGATCGCGTCATCGGTCTACGCCTACTTGACTCCATGAAGAGCGCGGGCGACGCAACGCTCGCGGCGTGGGAGCGGAACCGGTTTATCGATGCCGACGGCATCGTATGGCGAGAGGCCGATTTAGCGCGCCTCGTCGAACAACAAGACTTTTTGCAAGTGGTATAGCCGCCTTTCAGTTGAGGATCGAGTATGAAATTGAAGTTAGGAAAACTCTTTGGTGATAAGGCGCAACCCGCTGTGGCTGTGCCAACCGTCATCGCAACCCCAATCGCCACCGATACCGCGATCATGTCTGCAGCGGGTTACTCCGCAAACGACAGCGGATCCGTTGTCGAGCAATTGCAGACCGCAGCGCGCAGTAATACCGGCGCAAAGCGTTTGCCGTTCATAGGTCATTGGCCTGCGGCAAAACAGTTCCAGATGCTCGCGTCCCTGCTCGCGGTGTCGTTTGTATTGATGTTGGCGTTTTTCGGCTTCTACGCCCTTGAAGCAGCGCGCAACACGGCGCAGGTGTCTGCAGCGCGCGAGCTTGAAACTCTGTCGCAGCGTCTCGCGCGCGGTAGCGCCCAATCGGAGATGGGAACGGCAGAAGCGTTCGACGTTCTAGCCACGTCACGTGATCGCTTTAAGGCTAACCTCACCGCCCTCACCCGCGGCGGCATCTACGAGGGCGTCACGATCTCTGAGCCGCAGTCGGCTGCGGTTGCGAAAGTGGCAACAGCACTCGAAAAGCGTTGGACTGCGATTGAGCCAAAAGTCGAAGAACTGATGGCTTCGCGAGCGATTCTCACGTCGTTGTCGGCTGCGGTGTCAAACGTGAACCAAGGCAACCAAGGACTTCTGGAACTCACTGAGCAGCTAGCCACACAGCTGGCGGGTGCGGGCAGCCGTGAGAGTGCGCTCTCGAACAATCTCGTGATGCTCACGCAACGTATCGCGAAGAACGCAAACGCGCTGATCGGTAACGAGGTGGATTCCGACGTGGCCTTCTTGCTCGGTAAAGACACCGCCACATTCCGCGACATCGTGAACGGGCTTTCGCAGGGTAGCGAAACGCTTCGCGTCAATCCGGTACGCGATCCTGAGACCAAACAAACCTTGACCGAGATCGGGACGCGTTTTCAAGAAACCGAAAAACGCCTCGTAGAGGTGCTCCGCGCAATGCCGCGATTGCTCTCCGGTAAACAAGCGGCAAAAGTGATTGCCCAGGAAGCGGAGCCGCTCTCTGCGGATGCCAAAGCGCTAGCCGACACGTATCGCGGCGCTGGGAATACAAGTAACTTCGCGCTCATCCTGGCAGCGATCTTTGGTGTGTTCGCCCTGCTCTTCGGCTTCTTGCTGGGCTACTTGTACCTAAACGAAGCACGTTCACGTGCGGCTGAAATTGAGACGGAAAACCAGCGTAACCAAGAAGCTATTTTGCGCTTGCTGAATGAAATGGGCACCTTGGCTGACGGTGACTTGACCGTACACGCGTCGGTGACCGAAGACGTGACGGGCGCAATCGCAGACTCGATCAACTTCACGGTTGACGAGTTGCGTAAGGTGGTTACCGACATTAACTCAACGACGACTGAAGTTACGAGCGCAACGCAAACAGCGCAGTCGATTTCCCAGCGTTTGTATCAAGCATCGCAGCGCCAATCCGCTGAGATTCAAAAGGCCTCTGCACTTGTACTGCAGATGGCGCAGTCGATTAACGACGTGTCGGCCTCTGCGGCTCAGGGCGCAAAGGTTGCGCAACAATCGCTCTCCGCTTCTGAACAAGGTGCAACGGCCGTACAAAACCAGATCGCGGGTATGAACGAGATCCGCGCGCAGATTCAAGAATCGTCGAAGCGGATCAAGCGTCTCGGTGAATCGTCACAAGAGATTGGTGAAATCGTTGAGCTTATTTCTGACATTACCGAACAAACCAACGTTCTCGCTCTGAACGCCGCCATCCAAGCGGCCTCTGCAGGTGAAGCCGGTCGCGGATTTACGGTGGTTGCGGAAGAGGTTCAGCGACTCGCTGAACGCTCCGCCGAAGCGACAAAGCAGATCGAAGCGCTGGTGCGCGCGATTCAGGCCGATACGCAAGACGCTGTTAACGCGATGGAAAAAACGACGCAAGGGGTGGTTGAAGGGACGCGTCTGTCGGACGCCGCCGGTCAAGCACTCTCGGAAATTAACCGCGTTTCGCGTGATCTAGCGAGCATCGTGGGTAACATCTCGGCGCAAACGCAAACGCAGTCGCAGTCCGTCTCTGAGGTGACCCGTGGCATGCAAGACATTCTTGCGGTGACCGAGGAAACCTCACGCGGCACTCAACAAACCAACGTCTCGATTGAAGAACTCGCTCGTCTGTCGCAGACGCTGCGTGCCTCGGTGGCCGGCTTCAAGGTGTAACAACCAAGCCGCTCTGAGGAACGAGAAAGCACAACAACGAGGAGCACGTTTGTGGCAGTAGACATTCCACTAGACCTGGATAGTGGACCAATCATTTGGGTGAAGGCTGAGCTGGATGTAACGCTCATGGCCGCACTCGATGGTTTGACCAAGCTCCAGGCAGGCGATACTGGAAACGTCGCCACATCAGTTCGTAGCAATCTGCACAAAGCGGCAGGCGCATTCGAGCTGGTGGGGGTCGAAGGTTTCGCAGTTCTGCTGCGCGAATTTGAAAATCACCTTCCGGATCCACCCGGCGTTGCGAAACCCGAGGCGCTGCAAACGATAGCAGCCGCCTGTCGGCGCTTGGTTTCTCATCTAGAAGAAATTGCAGCGGGTGCGCAGGCCGTTCCGCTGCGTTTCCTGCCCGAGTATTTGGCACTAGGCCGACTTCGCGCGGCGCGTTTCGGTCCTGCCGATCTTTTCTTCCCTGACGTCAGCCGAAAGCCGCGCTTCACTGAGGCTTCTGAAGCAATGGATCCATCAAAGATGGCGTCCTATTTGCTGCGTCACCGGCGCGATTTCCAGCGTGGCTTCCTTGATTGGCTGCGCGGCACACAAGCGCAATCCGGCCTCGCCCTCATGCAGCAAGCGCTCGCAGGAATTGAGCAAGTGCATCCACTACCGGCGCAGCGGTCTTTCTGGTGGGTGACCAGCGCATTGCTGGATGCCGTTCAGCTCAACCTGATTGATTCGTCAACGTCTGTTAAGCAGCTCTTCGCTCGGATTGACTTACAAATACGCCGCCTGGTTGAAGGCTCGACTAAAGTTGCAGACCGGCTGAAGCGGGAAGTGCTCTATCACGTGGCGCGCGTAGGAGATGGCTCGCAACGATGCGATGAAGTCAAAGCGCTCTACAGTCTCGATGTACTCGTACCTAAGCGCGTACCGCGTGAGCTCGACGTCGTCGCGCTTCGCCCGGCCATCGATTCGCTCAACGAAATCGTCGCGCGCTGCAAAGAAGAATGGTCGGCTGTTTCGACGAGCCGTGCAGGTGCCGCCGAACGACTGGCCGCTGCGCTCGCAGAGCTGCCATCAGCGAGCGATGCAATCGGTGTACGAAGTCTCTCCGAGCTGGCAACTGCGCTTGCTGGCGTCGCGCCTGTGATCTCATCGCGCGCACTCAGCGACGAAGGCTCGCTCGAATTCGCGTCGAGCCTATTGCTACTCGAAACCGCGACGCAGCATCTGGCAGCGCTGCCGCGCACGTTCGCGAGCGAAGTCAGCGTCGCTGTTAAGCGCCTCGGCTACGCCACGGCGCGTGCGCCGATCCCCGCTGAACTTCTTGACCAGGCGGGAAGCGGATCACTTACGCGCCTTGCGCAGGAGCGGGAAACCGTTGCGCAAGTGTGCCGTGAAATTCGCGCCAACATGCGTCAGATCGAAGCTGCGCTCGATGCGTTCTTCCGCGATGCGACCGCGATTGAGGACCTGGTCCAAATTCCTGGGCTGCTCGCGCAGGTTGGTGGTGCGCTTCGCCTTCTCGGTTGGAATGATGCGCACAGAATCGTCGCACAGGCCTCTGAGCGGGTCACGCAGCTCGTTGCTGAGCCTAGCGCGATTGAAACGGCGGATATCGATCGGATTGCGAACGTGCTCGCGGGCTTTGGTTTCTACGTGGACGCCCGCGAACGTAAGGAAAGCGGTGCCGAGGCGATTCTCGAGTCACTCGAGCGCACGCTTCGTGGCGAATCAGCGCTCGCGCCCGCGGAAGCGACCGATAACAGCGTAGAGCTCGCACTCGACAGTCGTATTCGCTCGCTTAAATCCGATTTTGCACAGCTAAAGAGCGACCCCTCCGATTCCCGAGCACGCGCTTCGGTCGTCGCGGGTTTGAACGATATTCGTCGAGATGCTGAACTGATCGATGACGGAGCGCTCGCGCGCGCCGCGAAATCGGGTTTGGATGCAGTTTCAGACAGCTCTCTGAACTTCGATCAGCTCCAATCCGAGCTCACCCCCGTGATCGGCGTCGTTGCCGCACCCCTTGCAGTCTCTGCGGAAACGCAACGCCTGCTCGAAACTCCTGAATCGTTTCAGGATGATGCGCTTCTCGAGATTTTTGCTGAAGAGGCCACGGAGGTTGTCGACAATATCGAATCGGGCATGCGTGAATACGTCCAGGCGCCCGCTCGAACAGATCTCCTTAAAGACATCCGGCGCGGATTTCACACGCTCAAAGGAAGTGGCCGCATGGTCGGGCTTACCGCGCTCGGCGACGCCGCCTGGAGCGTTGAGCGGGTGCTCAATCCTGTGCTCGAAGAAGGTCGCGTACTTTCAGCCAACGAAATCGAGCTCGTTAACGAATCTACGCGCCAATTTAAGGGTTGGGTCGTTGAGCTGAACGCAACCAAACGCGTTCATGTACCGGCGCATCCATTCGACGCACTTGTCCAAAAATGTGGTTTCGCCGCCGCGCAGCCGATGCCCGCGCCCGCGCCAATGACCGCGCAATCGACGACGCCACCGCCTGTGCCGGTCGCCACACCTGCGGAAAGCGCCGAGGCATCCAGCGGAAGCGTCAGTGCATTGCTTGGGTTGGGCGTGCTTGCGGCCACCCAAGCGGAGTCAGCCGCTGCGCTTGCTCCCGCACTGGCCGATTCGACTACTCACGCGCCGCCCCCGCTCGCTGGCGGGAAGGCGCACGAAGATTTCGAACTCGATCTCTCAGGTTTCGCTGACGCCGCCCCAATTGAATCTAGAGAAGCGCCTACGGTTTCTTCATTTGATGAAATTGTGTTGGAGCCGCTCTCCGCTCATGCATCATCGCCAGTCACTCCAGTCGAGTCCGTCGTCGTGGCCTCCGAGCCCACGAACGCAGCGGTGCCGGTCGAGGCGAGCTTGCCGGTGGCCGAAGTGGTCATACAGCCGGCTGCGCCACCGTGGTCAGACGAAGTCGTTGTTGACGGGGTGCGCGTGAGTCGCACGCTCTTCTCCATCATGGGAGATGAGGCACGCTCGCATCTGACGACGCTCGATCAAGAGCTCTCGCTCATGCAATTTGATCCGCATCTATTACCTTCCGATGCGATGATTCGTGCGGCCCACACGCTTTGTGGGATCCACCGTACTGCGGGCTTTAATGCGATAGGTACGCTGGCGGGCCTTCTAGAAGAAGCGCTGGTCGCTGTACGCCGCACCAAGCAAGTTGAGTCAAACCTTGCAACCCTTGCTAATGGCGTCGAAACGCTGCGCGGTGCGGTCTTGCGGCTGCAGTCGCAAGCGCCAGTCGGGCCGAGCGAGTCGGCGATGGTGGCAGCGAGCACGGTCGAGCTGCGAAACTTTTTGCAGGCGTTGGGCGGCACCCATGGCGGCGCGGCCGCGGAGCTCGCTCGCACGACATTCATCGAAGAAGAGCCAAGCTTCGAGATCGAGGAAGAGATCCTGCTCGAGCTGCCCGAGGATTTCGGCACGCAATCGCTTTCCGTCGAATCACCGCCAGCGCCCACGCCCATCGGCTTCAACGAGCGTTCGCAAAATTCGCCCACCGCCACCCCGGCACGCGATGTCACAGGCCCAAGCTCGCTGCCCTCGTTCGCAGCAGCGTTTGGCGTGGCTGGAACCGTGGGTGCGGCGGGAGTCTTAGGCGCCGTTGCGGCCACCGGCACGAGCGCTGTCGATAGCGCCGCGAAACCACCCGCAGATCTCGCAGGTCTTGATCCAAGCTCGGCAACAGCAGACGCCCTCTCGGCCGGCGCCGGCATCTCGGCACCTACTGCAGCGCCTGTTGTCCTACCTTCGACTTCGGTCGGGAGCCTGGGTGCAATTGCCGCAAACGAGAACATAGCGTCCAACGTCGTATCGATCGGGGCATCCGCGGCAAAAGTTTCCGCTTCGGATAGCATCTCAGATCGCTTAGCAGCCGCGTTGTCAGAAGCGCCCAAGCCTAGCGCCATGCCGCCTGCTGGCGAAGATCCGCTCCTAGGAGTCAACGACGATATCGATGTCCAGGTGCTTCCGATCTTCCTCGAAGAGGCTCAAGAGCTCTTCCCAAATGCAAGCGCGGAAATTCGAAATCTTCGAAGCAATCCCGGAGATCGCGCGAACTTAGACAGCTTGAAACGCACGCTGCATACCCTAAAGGGTAGCGCACGGATGGCTGGCGCGATGCGGTTGGGTGAGCTCACGCACATCGTTGAGTCCGCAGTCGCCGAAAACAGCGGCGCATTCAACGACGCAGATCTTCACCAAATCGAAGAGCGATTCGATGATGTTGCCTTCGTTCTGGATGCACTAGTCGCCGGTCGCTACAACGTGGTGCTCCCGCGCTACGCCTCCGTCATCGCTGCCGACGATGCGGATAACGCGCCGTCCAGCTTTGATGACGCAGCAGAAAGCGCTGCAGCGTTCATCGCCGAGCAAGTCGAGACTGGCGCGCTGCCGAGCGACGCCGATATCGCCGCTACGCTCCCGCTGGCCGTGCAAGCCGCCGTACGCGACGGTGCAACCGTAACAGGCGCACCCGTACCGCAAGTGGCGGCGGGAGTTGCCGCAGCCGTCACCATGACCGCCGCTCCGGTACAGGAGAGCGCGGTTGCATTCCTCCGCGTTCGCACCGATGCGGTTGAGTTGTTGGCTGACGAGGCGGGTGAAATTGCCATCAACCGCTCGCGGATTGAAAGCGAAATGCGAGGTTTGAAAGGTAGCTTGAATGACCTGACCTCGTTCGTTGTGCGTTTACGCACGCTCCTGCGCGAAATCGAGATCCAGGGTGAGTCGCAAATTCAATCGCGGCTCGATCAGGAATCGACCTTCGATCCACTTGAGTTCGATCGCTACACCCGTTTCCAGGAGTTGACCCGAGGCCTCGCTGAGGGCGTTAACGACGTGGCGACGGTGCAGCAGAACTTGATCAAGAGTATCGACGACGCGGACACGGCACTCGCGGCACAGACTCGACTGTCTCGTTCAGTTCAACTGCGCCTGCAATCATTACGTACCGTGCCTTTCTCCACCGTGACAGAGCGCTTGTACCGGGTGTTGCGTCAAACGGCGAAAGACGTTGGTAAACGCGCCAACCTGGACATCGTTGGCGGTCGAATCGAAATTGATCGGGGCGTTCTTGAGCGCCTGATTCCGGTACTCGAACACTTGGTGCGTAACTCGTTTGCCCATGGCATCGAGGCGCCGGACGCCCGTGAATCTGCAGGGAAACCGGCGATTGGCGAAATCAACATCGCCGTTAAGCAGCAAGGTAACGAAGTCGCCATCGAGTTCACTGATGACGGTTCGGGTATCGCGCTGGAGCGAGTTCGCCAACGGGCCATTTCGGCCGGCCTCGCCCAAGCCGACGAACGGCTCAACGACGCTCAACTCATTGAATTTATTTTCAGACCTGGCTTCACCACGGCTGATGCAGTGACTGCGATCGCAGGTCGCGGCGTCGGCATGGACGTCGTACGAAGTGAGTTAGCTGCGCTGGGCGGTCGCGTTGTGGCCTCAACCGTCGCCGGTGTTGGAACGAAGTTCGTTCTGTCCGTGCCGCTCACGCTTGCCGTCACGCAAGTGCTGCTCGTCGATATCGCGGGCGTCACCTACGGCGTGCCTTCATCGCTGATCGAGACTGTGCGCCAGATCCCCGCCCGGGATCGCACAGTTGCGCTGGCGGCGAAGCAAATCGAGATCGCTGGCAAGTGGATTCCGTACCGCAGTATGTCTGTGCTCCTGGGCGGACGACCGAACGGCAGCGTCAACAAGACCTACTCCGTCGCTTTCGTCCGCGCTGGCGAGGCAACGGTCGCGGTTGAAATTGATCGTGTGATCGGCAATCAAGAAGTTGTCGCGAAACCGTACGGTCCGCAACTCGCGCGGGTGCCCGGTATGGCGGGGCTCACTGTGTTGGGTGACGGCAAAATCGTGCTGCTTATGGATCCGCTCGCGCTTCTACGCGCAGCGGCCGAAGGCACTGCAACCGCGGCGATCACTCGCGCCACCGCCGCTCCGTCTACGGCAACAACGCCGCCAGCGATAGTGGCAGCGGGCCCTGCACCTGTTTCACCTGCAACGGTGCCGCCAGCGCCGACACCCGCTGCGACCGCTGCAACCGCTGCGGCGGGCGATAGCGAGCCCGTTGTTGAGCTCGTTGAAGCACGAGAGGTCGCACCGCCGCAGGCAATCGAGGTCGCGCCTGTGTCGTCGCTTGAGCCGCCTCCGGTTCCTGAGCCTATCTCGCCTGAGCCCGAGCCGGAGCCTGAAGTCATTGGCCGCCTGCCCATTGTGCTGGTCGTTGACGACTCGTTAACGGTCAGAAAGATTACCTCGCGTTTGCTTGAGCGCGAGGGCTTCCATTCGATGACCGCCAAAGATGGCCTGGACGCACTCCAGGTGCTCTCTACGGTCAACCCAGATGTCATCCTGCTGGATATTGAAATGCCGAGGATGGATGGATTCGAGTTCACCAAAACGATCAAAGCAGATAATCGTCAGAACAACATTCCGATCATCATGATTACGTCACGCACGGCGGAGAAGCATCGCAGTCATGCGAAAGAACTCGGCGTGAACGAATACCTCGGTAAACCTTACCAGGACGAGCAGCTCATTGGACTGGTTCGCCAGTACACCGCCCACGTGGTGCGGCCATCGTAGTTGTCTGAGCAGCGCTGAAACCAGAAAGCCCACTTTATGTGGGCTTTCTTTTTATTTTTCACGCTCGCGAGTGCCCACGTACTCCATCGCTAGCCCAGTTGTAATCTAGGCTTGAGGATAAAAGTATTGATACGAAACTGTTGAAGTCGGTCTATAGGCCGGGTTCTGTTCGCACGTTGCCGTGCGTGACAGTCATTCCTCTAGGCCGTGCATTACTGCGCGGCTCAAGCTACCTACCCGCACACTCCAACGAGCCGCCTTCTGGCCAGCGGTTTCCCGCCAGCGGCGTGTGCCTATTTGGTATTGCTCCGGGTAGAGGTTGCCGCGTTTCACCGTAACTAAATACGCTCGTCTCTGTGGCCCTAGTCCTCGCCTTATGGGCGTGTGGCTTTCGCCCTCACACCGTTTCAGCGGACGGTCATTAGCCGCTACCCTGCTCTGTGGAGCCCGGACCTTCCTCCCGTGATCTTGCGATCACCGGCGACTGTCCGACCGACTTCGGGACGGATTATCGCAGGTGCAGGACGCGCGCTCGCACGCGTGCCACACGCTAGGCGATCAGCAGCGATTTTCTGTATTTATTCAAATCGTTCAGCGTTTCGATGCTGCGGTCGAAAAGCGATGAAAGGTTGTGAAGAATCATCTTCACCACTTTACCTTCCCACTCTTTATCGAAATTGATCTGCTGATCGAGCCAGCGCTCGAGCCATTCAGGATCAGGTAATTTGCTCTGCACGGTATCGTTTGGGAATAGTGCTTTGTTCACGTGCAGATTGGTTGGGTGCAAGGGCTTGCCCGCGCGACCACTCGCCGCCATCAGGAAACCAATCTTTGCGAACCCTGCTTTGACTTCGTTGACCTTTTCCGCAGCCGACTTCGCGATTGATCGCTTCAAATATTTGAGATACGCGCCAGCGTGTCGCGCTTCGTCTTTCGCGATCAAGCCGTAGATGTGCTTAATCAATGGCTCGGTGTGCCATTCGGCGGCGCGGCGATACCAATGATTGAGACGGATTTCACCGCAGAAATGCATCATCAAAGTTTCGAGCGCGGGCGCGGGATCGAATTCAAAGCGTACGTTGTGCAGCTCGTCTTCAGTGGGCACCAAATCTGGACGGAAGCGCTTCAGGTATTCCATGAGAACGAGCGAATGCTTTTGCTCTTCATAAAACCAGATCGACATGAACGCCGAGAAGTCGCTGTCGTTTCGATTGTCACGCAGAAACATTTCAGTGGCTGGTAGCGCTGACCACTCTGTAATTGCGTTGAGTTTGATCGTGCGCGCTTGTTCGTCGGAGAGTTTGCTTGCATCGAAGCTATCCCAGGGAACATCTTCGGCCATATTCCAGCGAACCGATTCCAAATCCTTGAACAACTCTGAGTAAAGCATAGCGAGCGACGGCAGACCGTGCGAAATTGGGAATGGGAGTGTAGCGCCGAAAAGATGACAAACATCATCGGGTTTTCTACCCGTGGCTTACGTGCGATAGCGTGTTTTGGACGCACGGCGTTTCGGCTTGATTTCGATGAACGATTCGCGCTCTCGCCCTACTAAATTGGGCCCGCAGCCAATTTCGAACTATTTCGAGTCACCAAATTCTGCGCGCCATTGCCTAAGCGCGGCGAGGATATCAGCAAGAGAGGCTGTTGCAGTCACGCCCTCTACTTCGCGGCGAATGCGGCGAATGAGCTCTCCGCCGACCCAGATCGCGACGCGGCTCGGCAGCATCGCACGCAGCGACTGCAGACCCGCGAGCGCTTGTTTGCTACCGTAAGCGGAAGAAAATGACAAAGCAATAGCGTCTGCCTTGTAGGCATTGACAGCGGCGGCGATTTCCGGAATGGGCGTTTGCGTACCGAGCGAAATGCAATGCGCGCCCTCTGGCGCGAGGATCGCTTCGACCATCAACAAGCCGAGTCCGTGCTGCTCGTTTGGAAACGTTGCCAGCAGAATCGTCGGCTTGGTGGCGCGGTTCGGAATGGCGTGAATGGCGCTTCGAAGCACCACCTGCACCTGTTCGGTATAGGCGTGCTCCTGAAAGACTTGCATGTCGCCGCGCATCCACGCTTCACCCACCGCGCGATTAAGCGGCGCAATCGTTTCCGACACAAACTCCTGCAGGCCCTGCTTCATCAGGAGTTGCGCGAGCGTGTGCCGCAGGCCAATCGCGTCGTGTTGTTTCAGAAGGTCGAGGATCAAGCGCTGTAGTTCGCCGACTTCATCCACCACCTTGGATCGCGTTTGCCGCACTGCAAGGGTGTCGAGCGATGCTTCGTCGAGTGATAGTAATTTTCCCGGCCGGTGCCCCGCGTCCATCAACCGTTTAATCGCTCGCAGCCGCTCCACTTGCGGCATCGGATACATCCGCTCACCGTTTGCATCGCGTTCCGGGCGCGGGAATCCGTATCGGCGCTCCCACACTCGCAGGACATCTTTGGACAAGCCCGTGTCTCGCTCTACGGCGCTGATCGAAAGGTGAGTTAACGTGGTGCCAGAGGCGTCAGACACAAATATCATTCGTCTTAGACAAGAATTTGACAAAACTGCCGTCGACGCGTAGTCTAGCTCGATGAGTTAGACATGTCTAGGACATGCGTAACGAATTTTCAAGACTTGCGGGAAATCCCGAGACTGATCGCCTCGCCGAGCGCAGCCGCGGTCCCGCAGTCAGGTAATGGGCTGAAAAGCCCATGTTGCCGTCTGGGCGCGCGGAGTGAATGCCCTCACGCAACTTGAAAGACGTTCGCGTTGTTCACGGAGCCGCCACACAATGCGGGGCGAGCGAAATGACTCTGGACCGCTTGATCCGCGTTGCGCCCTTGATGGTTAGCGCAACAGCACCAACTCTCAAAGGAAACTCACTATTAAACTCTGACCCATGAACGCCAACGACTCTATGTTTCGCGCCAACGCTGCTCATTCGACTGCGCTCGATGACACGCAAGCGCGCCCCGATGATCGCCATCTCGCTATCCAGCGGGTGGGCATACGCGGCCTTCGCCACCCCGTTCGCGTGGCAAACGTGGGCGGTGACGCCCAGGCCACGGTAGCTACATTTGCGATGTATGTTGGCTTGCCCGAACACGTGAAGGGCACGCACATGTCGCGCTTCGCGCAAATGCTCGCCGAAGGGCTCGATGTGGTGACGCCCGCGTCGTTTCTCGCACTCTCCCGCGCGATGCAAACGCGACTTGAAGCCGAGTCGTCCTATCTTGAGATGCGTTTTCCTTACTTTCGGCGCAAGCGCGCGCCAGTATCGGGCTATGAAAGCCTGCTCGATGCGGATGTAGCTTTCATTGTCGAGTCCACAGCGAATAAGGGCGAGAAGCTCATTATTGAGGTAGTCGCACCTGTGACCAGTCTGTGCCCATGCTCGAAGAAGATTTCCGACTACGGCGCACACAATCAACGCTCACACATCACGATTCGCGCAGAAGCCGCTGATTCGCTCACGATCGACGCGCTCATTGAAATCGCCGAGCAACAAGCCTCGAGCGAGCTCTACAGTGTGTTGAAGCGGGTCGACGAAAAGTTCGTGACTGAGCGCGCGTACGACAATCCGAAATTCGTTGAAGATTTGGTGCGCGACATCGCACTTGCCTGCAGTGCTCACGAACAAATTGGCGAGTACATGGTGGCCAGCGAAAACTTTGAATCTATTCACAACCATTCAGCGTATGCAGAGCTGTATGGCCGAGGAAAACTCATTAGTTCATAAAAATACTCATGAGTTCAAAAAAGCAGTTATACTGCAATATAAATAGGGAAATTTAGCGCGGTAGAACCGAAATAATCGGCATCGCGTATGTGGTGTGTCTCGGTCGTTGGCTGTGATCACCTGAACTGGAGCACACATCGTGGCATCGATTGCCGTCGTTGGCGCCGGAATTTCCGGCCTGAGCGCTGCGTATTACCTGCAAAAGTCAGGTCACCAAGTCACGCTTTTCGAGGCGAACGACTATTTCGGCGGCCATTCGCGTACGGTTGATGTCACGCTCGACGGCGTCACAGCGGGCGTCGATACTGGTTTTTTAGTGTGCAACGATCGCACCTATCCGAACCTGCTTCGCTTTTTTGCCGAACTCAATGTTGATCTCGCAGCAAGCGATATGTCGTTCGCGGTTAGGTCGGATCGCGACCAAGTGGAGTGGTCCGGCACCCGTTTGAGCGCGCTTTTCGCGCAGAAATCGAACCTGGTTCGCCCCAAGTTTCTGCGCTTCTTGCTCGATATTGTGCGCTTTAACCGCACCACTACCGCGATGGTTAAAAGTGGGGACGTGCCGTCGATGTCGCTTGCTGATTTCCTCGCGCGCGAGGGCTACGGTCAAGCGCTGTTTGATTGGTATCTGTGGCCGATGGTTGGCTCCATCTGGTCGTCGCCGCGCGGCGAGGTGATGGATTTCGATTTGGCGATGCTGCTTCGTTTTTGCCACAACCATGGACTTTTGCAGGTGGCTAATCGCCCGCAATGGATGACAGTTCGTGGCGGATCGCGCAACTACGTCTCGCGCGTGATCGCAGCGCTCAAAGACGCGCGGCTCAATGCGCGGGTCGAGAAGATCATCACGACGCCCGGCTTCGTCGAGGTGAAACTCGCCAATCAACTCGCAGCGCCAGAGCGTTTTGATTACGCGATCATGGCCACACATTCAGATCAGTCGAAGCAAATTCTTTCTACTACCTCGCCCCGAATCAGCGAGGCGTTGAATGCGATTGCCTATCAACCTAATCGCTGTATCGTTCACACTGATGCGGCGCTGATGCCCAAACGTCGCGCTGCATGGGCGTCGTGGAATTACGTCGAGACCGCTGCAATCAATGACAGGCGCCCGGTTGCGCTTACGTATTGGCTTAACAATCTGCAGCCGCTGCCCTTTTCCACGCCGCTCTTTGAAACGCTCAATCCACCCGTCGAGCCTGCCAAGGAACACATCATTGCTGAGTTTGAGTATTGGCATCCACTGCTCAACCAGGCTGCGATTTCGGCACAGAAAGTCGTGCGGGAACTGCAAGGAACGAACCGCACGTATTTTGCGGGCGCCTGGCTCTACAACGGCTTCCACGAGGACGGCATTCGCTCAGCGCTCGAATGCGTTCAGGCGATTAATACCCGCGACAGCGCTAGACCCGTGGAGCTTGCCGCTGAATGAGTAACGTTGTGCAGTCAAGCGCGGCGGTCATCGTCGGCGAGGTCACTCACTCTCGGGTACGCCCAAGTGCACACGAATTTCGCTATCCGCTGTTTTGCCTGCGACTTCCGCTGGCAGAGCTCTCTCAACTCGAACCCACGCTGGCTGTCAATCGTGCGGCGCTGTTGTCGTTTCAAGAGCGCGATCACGGCGCGCGTGATGGTGAATCACTGCAGCAATGGATCGATCAACTGCTTCGCGAGCACCATCTTTTGCGGCAAGATGAGTCGGCACACGTTGAACTTGTGAGCTTCCCACGCGTATTCGGGTTCGTATTTAACCCGGTGAGTTTTTGGGTGTGTCGCGATCAAAGTGCGCGCGTGTTCGCTGTGCTGGCTGAAGTCAACAATACGTTTGGCGAATCGCATCGCTATCTTCTTACCAGCGAGCGCGGTGAAATCAAAACAGGGGACACCTTGCTCGCCGATAAGTTGCTGCACGTTTCGCCGTTCAACGAAGTGCGCGGTCAATACAGCTTTAGATTCAACTTCGCACCGGATCGCTGGCTCGCACGCATCGACTATGACGATGGTGAGGGCCGACTGTTGCACACCCACATCGGCGGCGAAGCAAAACCGCTCACCCGCAGCGCCCTTCGGAGTGCACTCTTCCGATTCCCGCTGCAGAGCTTTGCGGTGGTCGCACGTATTCACTGGCACGCGCTCCGGCTTTGGATCAAGCGCGTGCCGTTTCACGGAAAACTAAATTCAAAGATGACTGGAGTTTCGCGTTCATGAGCACCAATGAATCCGCCTACTCGACGCAACCCGCGTTGCCAATGGCGGCTCGACTCTTGCTCAAATTGCTTAAACATCTGCAATTTGGTCGGCTCACCGTTTTGTTGCCCGATCGATCAAGGCATGAATTTGGCCATGCCTCGGAAACGCTTACGGCGCAAATCGATATTCATGATCTTTCGATGTGTGCGGAAGTGATGACCGGCGGCGATGTTGCATTCGGCGAGGCGTATTTCAACGGCAAGTGGGATACGCCCGATTTGGTTGCGCTGCTTTCATTGCTTGCGAAAAACCAGCAAGCTTTGATGCCGGCGTTTTATGGTCGCGGCTGGAAAGCTTTTTTGTTCAATCTTCGGCATCTGCTGCGCGCGAATAACAAGAAGCAAGCCAAGAAAAATATCGAAGCGCACTATGACCTGGGCAATGCGTTTTATCGTTTGTGGCTTGATCCAACGATGACGTATTCCTCCGCACTCTTCACAGAAGGAAACGCACAATCGACGGTGGATGCGCAGAAGGCGAAATACGAGCGCATCCTTCAGCAGATCGATCCGAAGCCCGGGTCCACGATCCTTGAAATTGGTTGCGGCTGGGGCGGCTTTGCGGAGCATGGAGTGAGCACTCGCGACGTGCGCGTTGTCGGCATCACGCTCTCCACCGCGCAACTTGAATATTCGCGCAAGCGAATTGCTGCACTGGGGCTTGAACACAAGGCACGCTTCGAACTTTGCGACTATCGCGACGCACCAGCGCGCTTTGGCGCGAGCTTCGATGGCATCGCCTCCATCGAGATGTTTGAGGCGGTGGGTGAGAAGTATTGGAGCAAGTTTTTCGACGTTGTCGCCCAAACGCTTAAACCAGGCGCGAGAGCGGCAATCCAAGTCATCACCATTGATGAATCCCGTTTCGAAACCTACAGAAAAACGAGCGACTTCATTCAGCAATACATCTTTCCAGGCGGCATGCTGCCCTCGCCCGAGCGCTTTATCGAGCGTGCAGAAAAAGCACAACTTACGCTTCGCGATCGCAAAGAATTTGGGCTCGATTACGCGGAAACGCTGCGCCGTTGGCTTCGCCAGTTTGATGCGAGCAGCCAAGCGATTGCCGAACTCGGCTACTCCGACAAATTCAAAAAACTCTGGCGCTTCTATCTCGCGTACTGCATCGCTGGATTTGAAGCGAAGAGCATCGACGTGGGTCATTACACGCTTCAGCGGTAGCGTGAGTGATCGCTCGAACGCAGCTAAGTCAGCATACAAGGAACGAAAAAGATGCAAGCCAAGAATTCCTGCCTCCGTGCACGGGCCTCCACGCTCTTACTAAGCGCAGCCCTCGTGCTCTCTGCATTGTTCGTTGTCCCTCAATCGGCTGCTCAATCGCCAAGCGCGCCCGCGCTCTACGCGGCATCAACCGAGGGGCTGCCGGCGCTCAAGTTCCGCGGCGGCGGTTTGCTGCGCATGTTTGGATTCCAAATCTACAACTCATTTTTGTGGACGCCTGGTGGCGAGGCGTTTGATCCCAAAAAGCCCTTCGCGCTTGACATTCAGTACCTGCGTAACTTTGAGGGTCGCAAGCTCGCCGAGCGAAGCATCGATGAGATGCGCGGACAGGGCGTGGGCAACGACACCGTGTACCCGAAATGGCTCGCCGAGATGACACGCGTGTTTCCTGATGTGAAGCCGGAGGATCGGCTCACAGGCGTGTTCACTAGCGAACGCACGGCGCGCTTCTTCCATAACGGCCGTTTCACAGGTGAAGTCAAAGACGCTGAGTTTGCGGCCGCATTTTTCGGGATTTGGCTGAGCGAAAACACATCGCAACCGCGCCTTCGAGAGCGCATGTTGGGCTTGAAGTAAGACCATGTTTGTGTCTTCCGCACAGGATCAGTCGTGAACGAATACCCGCGCGCGCCGAAAGTGGAGATCGCGCGATACAGCCTATTCGCGGCGCCCCTCGCCATGGCGGCCCTTCCGATTTATGTGCATGTGCCCAAGTTTTATGCAGAGCTGGGTTTATCGCTTGCGACGCTTGGCATCGTACTTCTGATCCTCCGATTCGCAGATGCATTTGTCGACCCATTACTTGGGCGATGGGCTGATCGCTCGTCGACGCGATTTTTTGCCTGCCTGCTCGGCGGCGCGATGCTCGCGCTAGGAATGCTCACGCTTCTAAACCCGGGGTGGAGCCCATTTTCGTTATGGGTTTGGCTCATTTTTTCATTGATCTTGGTATACCTTGGTTTCAGCCTTTCGTCCATCGCTCACGGGGCGTGGGGCGCAGAGTTGCCACGGCATCCGCAACAGCGCGCGACGTATACCGGCACGCGCGAGGCGATTGGACTCATCGGTGTTCTCTTCGCTGCAGCGCTGCCTGCAGTGCTTTCAAAGGATGCCGCCGAAGGGCTCGCGCGATTCTCTTGGGTGTTCGTTGCGCTTCTCGTGATCTCACTGCTTGCGCTGTGGGGCGTGCGCGAGGCGAAAGTCGTTGCACGTGATGAAAATGCGATTGCAGAGACGCTCAAAGATCACCGCTTCCGTGCGTTACTCGCAGTCTTCGCACTTAACGGCATCGCCTCCGCCATTCCGGCAACGCTGCTCCTATTCTTCGTCGACGATGTACTCAAGGCAAAGGATTGGGAGCCGCAGTTTTTAGTGAGCTACTTTCTCGCCGGAGCGCTTGCCATGCCACTCTGGCTTCTGCTCGCGCGACGCATCGGGAAAGTCGGTGCGTGGTCGATCGGCATGATCGTCGCCGTAGTCGCCTTCATCTGGGCGGTGAGTTTCGGGGCGGGTGATCGCATCCCGTTTTTAGTGGTTTGTATCGCGACCGGTGTTGCGCTGGGCGCAGACCTCTCGCTTCCGCCCGCGCTCCTCGCCGACATCATCGCACGGGCTAATGGGCAATCGCGCACCGGAAGCTACTTCGGCGTGTGGGCGTTTGTCACGAAAGCGAATCTTGCGCTCGCGGCGGGACTCGCGCTCCCGATCGTAAGCGCGCTCGGTTACGCCGTTGGTAAATCTGATTCGAATCTCGCAGCGCTCACCTACGCGTACACGCTTTTCCCGTGCGCGCTGAAGCTCTGTGCGTTGGCGCTGCTCTGGAAATTTAAGACTCTATTTGATGAAAGGCTGCCCTGATTTTTTGATGCAGACTCACGCGGATTCGATACAGAGCTGCGCTCGTTTCTGTGCTGTGGGCGACTCGGCACGTCTCGTAAGTCTGAAAAAAACTTCGGCGATCCGCGCTTAACTCGCGTTAATCCGCGTCAAGAAAACAATCAGTTACCAATATGAAAAAACTCTACCTCCTCCTCACTGCATTGCTTGTCATCGCGCTCGCTGGTTGCGGTTCGCATCGGCTCGCCGACTATGCGGGCACGAAGCCAAAGTTCGATCTAAAGCAATACTTTGACCGGCCTGTGATCGCGCATGGTGTGATCACAGATCGCTCAGGCAAGGTCACTCGTTCGATGGTGGTCAACATCAAGAGCACGTGGAACGGCGACGTCGGCACGCTTGACGAAGACTTTGTGTACTCCGACGGCAAAAAAGAAAAGCGCGTTTGGACAATCAAGAAGAACGGCGACAGCTATGTCGGCACCGCCGCCGATGTCGTCGGTGAAGCGAAGGGCGAAGCCGTGGGCAACGCGTTCACCTGGAAGTATGTCCTCGCGTTCAAGACGGACGACGGAAAAATCTACAACATCGATCTCGACGATTGGATGTGGCAAATCGACGATAAGGTCGTGATCAATCGCGCAGAGTTTTCGAAGTTTGGCATCAAGCTCGGTGAAATCATCATCACCTTCACGAAATTGCCGTGATTTACAGCGCGTGCTGCAGATGAAATCACGGCAATTCCTCCCTCACCCCGGCCGCATGCTTGCGACAAGCCTATCGCACCTCGCCCAGAGGGCGAGGTGCGAGCGACTCATGTGCTCGCCAAACTACGAGAACGAATAAGCATGGCTTCACTCAATCCACCAATCCGCGACTGGTCGAAACAACGCGTTTGGATCATCGGCGCTTCCACCGGCATCGGCAAAGCGCTAGCCCTGGACTTGCTCGCCCGTGGCGCGCGCGTGGCTGTGTCGGCACGACGGAAAGAAGCGCTCGACGATGCGTTTTCAGCAAAACAAAACGCGCTACGGTTGCCGCTCGACATGACGGACAACGCAGCGCTTGCAACTGCGCTCGATCTCATCAACGCGAACTGGGGCGGTCTTGATCTCGGCATTGTGATGGCGGGCACCTATCGCGCGATTCGTGCGTGGGATTTAGACGATGTGGCGATTCGCGACATGATGCAAACCAACGTTTATGGCGCAATGAATGCCAGCGCGTTGCTCGGAAAGCAATTTCTTAAGCAAGGTGCGGGGCATGTCAGCGTGGTTTCGTCCGTGGCGGGCTATCGTGGCTTACCAAAAGCGTTGGTGTACGGCCCTTCAAAAGCCGCGATGATTAATTTTGCAGAGACGCTCTATCTAGATCTTTCGGAGAAAGGCATCGGCGTGTCAGTGGTGAATCCCGGTTTCGTTCGCACACCGCTCACCGCGCAAAACGAATTCAAGATGCCACACTTGATTGAGCCAGAAGAAGCGGCGCGCGAGATGGTCGCGGGCTATGAGAGCGGGAATTTCGAAATTCACTTTCCACGCGCGTTCACGCGGCAGCTCAAATTGATGCGGCTTCTGCCCTATTCGCTCTACTTCAAACTCATCAAACGATCGACAGGGCTCTGAAATGTCGAATCGTTTGCAGCGCGTAGCCACGTTTTACGAAACGCTCACTGAAGCAACACTCGGCGAGCTGCGCGCGCTTTACGCGCGTGAGGCGTATTTCAAAGATCCGTTCAACGAAGTGCGCGACGTTGAAGCAATCCATATGATCTTCACGCACATGTTTGTCTCGCTTCATGATCCGCGCTTTGTTATCCAATCACAGATCGAGCAAGCCGACGAAGCGTTTCTCACATGGGAATTTCGCTTCCGCATTAAGCGCTTCAAACCAGAGACCACTCAAGTCATTCGCGGCGCGTCTCACCTGCGCTTTGATGCCGAGGATCGCGTATGTTTTCATCGCGACTACTGGGACGCCGCAGAGGAGCTCTACGAAAAGCTGCCGGTCGTTGGCGCGCTCATGCGCTATCTAAAAAAGCGCGTGGGATAACGGGAACAGCTATTCCGTAAGCTCAGCGTTTCCATTGAGGCGCAGGCGCGCTTACATAGCTTATTGATCGTAATGTTTTTCTGCACTTTCGCCGGTTATTTTCTCGGTGACGGCCGACTGGCCGCTTCCTACACACTTTGATTTAGAGGGATGCGCTAGGCTGGAGTGAATCCTCTATCGTCGTTGCTCGAGTTTGCAAAAAGTATGGTTATAATGGAAGGCTTTCCGGGACGTTAGCTCAGTCGGTAGAGCAGCGGACTTTTAATCCGTTGGTCGGCAGTTCGAGCCTGCCACGTCCTACCAAGAATTACTCAATAAAAACAACAACCTACAAAGCCTCGTCGAGAAATCGGCGGGGCTTTTTTATTGGGATTTCAGTGCCAAGTCGACTTTTTTGTCTAACGCGTTAGACAAAAATCCTGATTTGCACAAAAAACAGGCAACTTCTGCCAGACTTTTTGAACTGCGAATTGCTGCTGTTTTCTGCGCTAGTTCTAGCTGCGCTGCAAAACCAAAGCCACAGAAGTAGTAGCTTCAAACTGCCCAAAAGCTCAAGCTACGGAGCCTCTTCAGACGGACGTATAAGCGCGCCCGGCACTCGATCTAGCGCCGCCACTGTCTCGCCCTGCCGCGACCTTACGTAGTGTTCGGTTGTCGATCGCGATGTGTGCGCGAGCCGCTTTTGCGCGGTTGCGAGGTCACCCGTGTCGGTCGCATTTTTCGCCCGCAAGTCGCGCAGCTGAAAACTCACTCCTGCTCTCGCTCTAGCTGCATCGAATCGGTTGCGGAACATCTCATGCGTTGCAGGTTCGCCTTTTTCATTGACAAGCAACGCCGTAATACCCGGGCGCCGACGCCTCGCACTGAGGTCATCCAGAAGGGTACGCAGCGTTGGCGTTACCTCAATGCGTACGCGTTGCTTGGTTTTGGTCACTTGGATATCAATGAGATTTGTCGAGACGTCATGCAGCGTGAGCTTGAACACGTCCTGGGGACGCTGCCCCAACAAGTAAGCAAGCGCCATCGCATCCTTCACGAGCGTGTCGCCCGCGGCCCACACCGCTAGATACTCCGCATCGGAAACATAGCGATCACGCCCCTTTTCTCTGTACTTTCGAACGCCTTGACACGGATTGGGAAGCGTCATCATTCCCCATTCGCGCGAGCGATTGAACACATGCGACAACAACGCAACCTCGCGATTCGCGCGAACGGGCGCGCTGGCACCGCGTGTATCTAGGTAGGTTCGAATGTCTAACGTCGTGATGTCATCAAGCGCCACCGCCCCAAACACAGCAAGAAGGTTTTTTGCCTCTTGCAAGTTATCGTTTTGCGTGCGGACTGCCTTCCGCGGTAACTCCAGCGCTTTGTATTTCTCCCAAGCATCGGCGAGCGTCGGAGGTTTTGGTGGCGGTGGTAGCAGCCCCGCATTCGACAGCGTGTCCGCCAACGTTGCCTGTTCGTTCGAACCCAAGAGCAACAGAGGAGCATACTTTGCCAGCGCTGCGTTCAAATCGGAGCCCAGTGGTATCCACTTCCTCGGTGGGAGCGGCGAGCGGAAGAAATAGCAATGTCGGATTTTGTACACATACCGCGGCAACGCAGCGGATTTGGAGGAGGTGCGGCGTCTACCCACGGCGACCGTCCTTCCCCGCATTTCGTGAAGCGGTGCGCGCGCCCGAAGTGGCGGTACTTTCCAAGGCCGCAAAGTTTGGACGAGCGCGGACGGCGGTCTGCGCTTCAATCAAACCAGATGTCGGTTGCGATTCTTGCGACACGCCGAGCAGTCGATCCACCGCTTCACGCGAGACTTTTGGACGCCCTGCGGCATCGACGAGGTAGCGCAATCCTTGACGATCCAACCAACGACGCTGAGCGCTCGGCACGACGTAACCTGTGAGTACGATCAGATCACCCTCGGCAAGCAACCAATCGTTTCGTGCGCCTAATGTCGCGCTCGCGGCGTCGAACTGCGGTGAATGGAAATGTGAACGAGCGTTACCCACGGTAAATCCTCCGTGGCGTCGCTGCAAATCGATAAACCTGTGTTGAATCATCAACCCAGCATCGCCCCCAACGGCGCACGCGCAACCCTGCGCGGTAAGCACATCGAAAAAGAAAAAGCGGAACAGAGAACACGACCTCACTCCGTCGAACGCTCGCGTGTCGCTGCGACGCGCAACCGCTCAACTAGGCACAGCAGCTGGTGTCAGAAGCAGCAGTGCAAAACTTCAACCGCAGAACGCGGACAAAGGCATCCCTATCGCGCTCGAAGCAATCGCGCGAAGGGTGGGTGTTCAGGAGGATGAGGTGGCCGATCCGACACGGGAGTAGCGCGTTCGCCAACATCACGGTCGCGGGGCGACAATATCGATTGACGGTTCGACATTGTGTGCGGAGCGCGCGCGGAGTGTCGCAGCTCGGCCATGACACATCGCAACGCTGCGTCATGGAGCATGGTATTTGCGCGAGAGCAACTCGCGCACCATTTATTCGCGCGGCACGAATGCCTTGCGCGATTCAAGAGCGTCTTGACGACGGGGCAGTCGCCGAAGCGCGGGCAGAGCCGACCGTGACGCGTGAAGCAAGCTTCGTCAACAGACTCTGGGAAAAGCTTACCTCAAGGATTTCGTGGATGCAACCAAGGCGGGTGAATTCAATAAAGCTGAACTCAATCGACTGTGCAAAGGGCTAGCTGCTCTGACTTACGTATAGAGCCGCCCCGACAAAAAAGCGCCCCTTGGGGCGCTCGAAACTTGACTAGGTGCAATGTTGCATGGTCGGGGGTTATGCTCAGCGCTGGACAGATGCCATTTTTTTGAGGATGCAATCGGCTGAGGCAAATAGTGCCAGCTCGCTGATGGACGGCGGATAGCTCGGAATCCAGTTTGTGCGGTCGTAGACGCTTCGCATGGTCACCATATTGAAATCGATTACTCTCACGGCGCGCAGCGGATGCACCATCTCGCGCGATTCAATCATCTTGAGTTGTCTCACTAGTGACCCGTCGACCTCAAGCATCTCCAACGTCCGAGCGAGAGATGGCACCATGAGATCGACCCAAGTTGCAACGCAGTGATCAATTCGAATTTTCGTGTCCGAATCCCAATTCTCTGCCTGATGCAGAAATCCGCAGAGCGCGGCAAACCAGTCTCGCTTCATCGCTGCGAAGCGATCAAGATGAACGACGCTACGGTCGAGCGCCCGTTCGAAGCGATCCCGCGGCATGACTTCACGTTGCGAGGGACAGGGGATGACTTCGAAGTCGAGTAGGCTTGTTGTGTGCGCCTTAGCAAGCGCATGACTGCCAATTCGCTCAATGTTGCTTTTGGAGGTAGGGGATAAGTTAGAAGCCGGGTTATCGGCGCCCGTACCTTCATCGCTGGCATCAAACTGAAAAATTGCGAGCTCGCCGTTCGTTTGAGATGTGCAGATCAATCCGTGTTGGGTGGGTGCCCGCTGCGAATCCAGGAGTAACTCAGCTGCGTCACGGGTTGTCAGGGAAGCCACACTCGGCGGCGGAAAGACAATCAATGCGCCGAATTGCGGCAAGCTCGGATCGATCAGCGCGGCTTGGAATCGGTCTAAGCGTAACGCTGGATCGTCGCGGAATTTTGCGCAAAGTTCTGTGACTAGGGGCGCGCGCAAAGCGACATTCGCGCGCTGAAACAGTTCGGGCAAGAGCTCGATTGCCAGACGTGGTGCGTTGTAAAGCGCGCGTGTTTCGGAGGTTGAGTTTACGGAGGTCTGTGTCATTTCAATCACTTCCATTGAATACACTGCACATGCAGCGATTTCAGGATTGCACGGTCGTCGCGTTACGCAACCCTTATCAATCCGCGTCGGCGACATTGCCGCATCACGTGCCGAACGATTAGCGCGCTTGATACAAACGGTGCAAAATTCGTAGATCATCGCGATAACAACTGGCTTGCGCAGGCCTCATGTTTCGCTAATGCGCAAGCGGACTCCATGAGTAACACCCCAAGCAACGCGAGTCGAACAAGAACATGGCGTGGGGCGAGCTGTGCAGTTTGATCGAGCCGCTCTACCCCAAGGCTAGCAATAGCCGCCGGCCGATAGGGCTTGAGCGCATACTGCGGATTCCCTCCCCCTTGAAGCTGCGGCCTGAATTAGGGAAGCGCTGATCAAATGCCTATCGCGCATCGCATCATTGGAATTGGGTCGATTGCCGCATCGAAAATGCTCGACATAGCCGCGCCATGCCTAACATTTGTCGATTTCGCGCTCGATCCCAATCAAAGGCGCGTTGCTGCCGAGACTAAATCAGCGCTTCCCTAACTTCATGCGTGTCTGACGATCTCGAAGCGTGGGTGTCATGCCACTGATGGCGGACCGTCACAGAGGTCGTCAAACCCGGTAACGCTGGCACCAAAAGAACGAGGTTACTTCGTGACGCTACCGCCCCCTAAACGACCCGTTGTACATCTGCTCGCTGGCCCGAACGGATATGGCAAAACCAAGGTACTCCGTGGAATTCGTGGCGCTTCCCATCATTCCGGTTTACCTCAGAGCCGAAGCCTGAACCTCGAATCCCGCTCTCGTCAGTTGGTTGGTTTCTGCGAAATCTCCAGCGTGACACGATGGTGACGTGAAAGGCGGTGGCAGCCCATCCCGCAAGATTGGGTTAGGTCATAGTCTCGGTGCAAGCTTCCAATGCGGCCGGAATCCATGCGCGCGTTTCGTACTCGAGAAAAGTTTCCTCGCGAAGTTGCGCGACCGAGTTCGCGAAAATGTCCGCAAGCGCGTATGCTCCGACGCGGTGGGCGAGCGGCGCATACCATTTCGCATTCTCGCGATCAAGCCGAGCGATCTTTTCTTTGCTCAAAAACCATGCCGTACAACTATTGTGCAGGCGATCTGCGAGTTTTACTGCAGCCACACCTACCTGCCCAAACCCGAGTGAGGCACTGACCCGTTGATACGCCTCAAAGTTTGCGGCATCCTTGTCAATGCTTGCCGACTTTGTGAGTGCCATCACCCCCCAGGCAACTTCCGCACCAAACTCCCGACCAATCGCCGACAGGGTAACCTCTAAACCTGCAGGGGAGTCCTCTCCGACGTCATGTAGTAGCCCGACCAAAACATCGTTGCAACTACCCCCCCACCGCGCAATGCACTGCGCCACAGCAATCGGATGCGTGATATAGAAATCGCCGTTTTTTCGGATCTGGGCCTCATGATGCGAAGACGCAACCTCGAGGGCGCGATCCACAAGCGTGCTAGAAGTACCGAGCGTAGCGTTTCCAAGCAGTGTTAGAAGTTGACTGTTCTGCGTCCCGGTCGAAAGCCGTTGTAAGTCCTTGACAAAAATCTCGCGCGCATGCCGTGCACGCTCAGCGGCCTCAAAGAGGTTCACGGCCTGTTGAATGCATGCGTCCATGGTCTGCCTCCTGCGCACTGTAGTGCTAGCGTGAATGAGGCGCTCATGCTTTCGCATGGCGTACGAGGATGTTTGGGAAAGTGCGTTTGCCCCGATGGCGTGCCCACTCAGCCCTCTTAAGCGGGGGATGCATACACGTGGTCTGTTCTTTCCAAAAAATTAGTAGGGTCGTCTCCCACTGTTGGGAACATGATGAGGGCTCACGATTGTCGATTTGCCAAGTCACGCGCACTTTCCCAAACCCCACTCCACGGATGCCGCCAAAATTCTCGGCTTCGCTTTTTGATAGTGCGCCATGAATACTGTGATTGAACCCTCTGAAAGAACTGGTCTTGGGTACGTTCAGCCCGATGTCGATAAGAAGCAGCAACCCGTCGTGCCCCCCATCGCCCCTTCCGTCGCCCAACCCGTCGCCACAACGGGAGCCCCTTCAGAGATCGTCGCGCTGTTTGTCGGCGCTGGAGAACGCGTCGCTGCGCGACAAGCTGCAGCCATTGCGGCAGAGGCTCGCCTTGAGGCTGAGCGCTTAGCCGCTCAACAAGCTCGAGCGCAATTCGACTAATTCAGGATCATCCGTTCACTCATTTCGCGCCTCGCACTGCTTGCGGTAATCGCTGCTACCTAGTATCCAGCGTAAGCAACAAGTTCGCCGTAGCGCGCGTCGCACAAACACTATCCACATGATCCTCGCCATTCCCTCGCAGAACACTGCGCGGCTTGAACTCGTATTGCCGCGAATTTTTCTGGATGCCGCGATTGAGGCGCATTGGCACTCGCAAACTGAAAATGTGAACGCAACTTGGTTTGCGCATTTGTATGCTTCCGCGAAACTAGTGTCTGCGCCTTCGACGAAAGGTCTCACCGAGACAAACTACGCGCGGCTTCACGTGGGCCGGTTACATCGCGCTGTGTTGGCAGATCGGCCGCTCCACCTACCGCGCACTGCGCCGAATGGCGCGATTGGTGTCTGCATTCTTCACATCAGCCGTGACTTTCAAGCGTCGACATTAGCGCCTAGCGCGTGGATCAACGCATTTGCGCCCAGTTTTCGGCTTCACACTGCGCTCGCTCAACCCGGCATCGCCTTGATTCGGTGGTTTCACAGCGAAGCCAATGGCAGCACGTTGCGCGCCCATCTTTTCTACGACGCGGCATGGAGCGAGTTTGACGTCTTGCATGCGCCCGGCGCAGAAATGAGCAGGTTCAGCCACGTATCACCTCCACATGTGACTTCTGCGGCAACCGCAATCATGCCGCGAGAGGCTCAACACATCGTAGATGCAAATGAATCCGCAACGCATGGCCGCTATGGTCGAGCTGAGATCGCGATGGGCGTAAACGCATTCAAGCGCTGGCAGCAAAGCCGTTTTGCTGTGCTTGGGGTCGGGCGAATCGGTTCCGTGCTCGCGCACACACTAGTGCGTCAAGGGGCGAGCGTTTGCTTAATTGATGACGATACAGTGGAGCTTCACAATGCGGACGGCGATGTGTTGCCGGAGCATGACGGGCTGCGCAAAGTGGATGCTGTGGTGCGTTTTTTGCGCGGCGTGCGGCGCCCGGGCGCAACGCTAGAACCGCACGCGCTCAGCGCGCTCGGCTCGCGCTTTGCGGCTGCGCTGGATCGATGCGACGCGCTCATTAGCTGCGTGGATAACCCCATCGCGCGCGCCGCTGCGGCTGAGGCGGCGGTCACGCTTCGGCTTCCGCATCTGGATATCGGCACGCAGATTCTCGCCAACGGCGCTGAGGCGGAGCTGCGCTTGATCCTTCCCGGTGATGGCTGCCTGCATTGCGTGGGCGGGCTCGGTCAGCCGTTCAATACACTCGCCACGCGCCTCGAACTAGCGAAGCGTCAGCACAGTATGGAAAATATGATGGGTGGCGGAGAGAGACTGGAGCGTGATTTTCGGGATGAACGGCTCGGCTCCTCGCGCGCGTGGGGGCAGGCGGCAGGGCATCTTGGGCTACGCATGCTGGAAGGGCTCTATCGCGGCGAAATCCGCGAATCGGTATTCCAGCGAATAGAAGAGCGGCGTGGCTTGCTGCAAGTGAAAGAAATTCCGCGCCTAAAAGCGGCGGATCAGTGTGAGTTTTGTGGGGGAATTTATGTATAGCGAAGACTTAACGGTTGCCCAATACGTCAAAGAGTTCGAGCAGAAACCTTGGCTCATCTCAACAGTGTCGCCTGCGCGGGCGATTGGCATGGTGCCGGATGAGGAGATGCATGGGTTTTTGTGCGGAAAGAACCATCAGGCAGTGGCAGCATTGCTAGCAAAGACTACGTGTTCATGGATGAGGAACACGGAAAACATCGCCTGGCAAAACTTCGCCAAAAAAGTGGTCAAAACGTGGTCAAAAGATGAGCTTCGTGCAATCCAACACATATCGGCGAGCGAAAACAGTGCTGACGACTACGATACGGCGGCTGAGTCGCTGTCATCGCCCGGTTTGAAATCTCGTGCCCCCTTCGCAAGCATGAAGGAATTGAACGCCCAAGCGGACGATGCCGCACGGAACGGCGTCGGCCGTTTGTTTTCGTACCTGCTGCACGCGTTGCTAAACATTCGGCCACCTACTCAGAGCGGCGGAGAGCGCGGAGACATCTCCATTTTTTACGGTGCGGTTCTGAGCGTGCTCAACGTCGTATCGAGGCAGAGCATTGGAAATGCGTTGACAAAGCAGAACATCTACGACGAAGTTGCAAGCACGTCACCTTTTGGTCAAGTCACAAAGGTGAACAACGAAGAATTTGACGTGAAAATCTTGTCCTCGCTGCCGACAGATGATCGCATGTGCAGAATCGTACTGGAATTGACGTCAGCGCGTCGCATCGCTTCGGCAGATGATGCGCAGTTCTATGCAAGAGCCATCGCGTTGTTGGTTATCGATCCAGCGCGCGCTATAAGGTTTAGAGACACCCTACCAGCCAAGTCTAGATCAGTGTTTAAGTCGAAGATGAATGAGCTCTGGAGCAGTTTCAATGGTCGAATTGAACACGCTCGTTCCCCAAAATATCGACGCTTTCTAGGTGAGGGGTTCAAGTTTTTGCGAAGCTATTCACTTACGTTGAATAGCGTGTTCAGCGCTCACCAAGACGATAACCCAGATGATGAGTATGGTTTTGTAGCAACAAATTTCTGGGGAGGCGAAGCAGCATGAGCCGAACCCTCCCCCCCGACTTCTGGCTCATCCCCGAGGGCTTCCCGACTGACGCCGCATTCAGAATTCAATCTCCGCCACCTTTCGCCGAGATTCGCGCCCGCGCAGACTGGGTGCAAACCGCTGTTGCGGGCAATGTCGAAGATCAACTTGCGCAAGCCGCTAGCAAGCGATTCGCAAACCTGATTGTGTTGCTCCCGCCGAAAGGCAGTCCGCTACACGAAGAAATGCTGACCGCCGTCACCCAGCGCCGACCTGAACACTGGCCAGACGTATTGGTGTGTTACGCCAACAGCACGCAGCTTGATGAATTGGTGGAGGCGTGGCACGGCCCTGACTACGCCATCAACGATGCTTACATGGAAACACAATTTAGCGCGCCCAACGAAGTGCCGATTGATTCGCGTTTTTTTAACGGCAAAAACGCACTTGAGGCCGAGTATCGGCGCGCTGCGGTCGAATACTGGGAGACGCGCAAACACCTGCTTGACGAGGAGACGGACGCTGAACGCGCGGAGCGAGCACGTTCCAAATTCGCACAATGGCTCGCATCCATTTCGACACAAGACGCACTAAGTCAGTTTGAGAAAACAGAGTCTCACGATACTGAAAATGAAAAGCGGCCCGCCGAGGATTACGTCGCGATGGCGAGCTCAGCCAATACTAACGCAGCACCGCTATCGCGAAAACTCATTGATGGCGTAACGCTCACCGTTGCAGTGGATTTCAACTCAATGATCACGGTTGCGCTGCGTATCTCAGACGGACGCGATATCGAAGCCAAGGCCATCAACCTTACCGTTCTGAATGAGAGTGGCAGTCCGATTGCAACGATCAAGTTGGAGCGGGCGATTCAATTTGAACTGGATGACTCAGCGACATTCAAGTATGAAGCTGAAACAGAAGCGTTCGGGCTGCCTGAAAGTGTTGAGTCGGAGAGGGTTCATGTGCTTTTCCGCACCTGCGGGCTCAAGTTTTTCGGCGCAGAGGATGGCGATGGCGCAAGCGAATAATGATTCTGCGTGCGCTGACCTGCGTAGGAAACTAGAGAGATTTCAAGCAAATACCTTAGCGGCCGCATGTGTGCGACACGAGGAATCGACGCCGCTTTGGTTTGAGATTTGCGCGCTGCTATCGCGGGGGGCTGCGGGCGCAAAGAGTGATTCGGTATACGCATCACTGAAGGCTGCGCTCGATAAGGCAGACGCCAACAGCCCGACTTTCACGTCCCTCGCCCGCCGAGTGCTAGCCATCGCCGAGGCAAAAGACCTCCAATATCTGCATCAGCTACACGTCGACGGGAACCCGTACGAAAACATCACTCTTTTTCACGCGCTGAGAGCAGCCACTAGCGGCGCGAGTGCGACTGCTTGGGGCGATTTTCGGTGCATTGATCACACGAAAAACATCCGCATCGGCATGATGCTAGTGCAGGGGAAGGAAGCAAACGCGCCGGGCGTATTCGCGCAGATTGTGATTGAGCCCCTCTACGTTCCCGGTTGCAATTTGGCGCTCGTTCGTCATCCCAAAAATCAGTTGCAGGTGTTTGACAAATCGTTCCTGGAGAGCATCCAAACTGCGCGGGACTTTGTGCGTCGGCAGTTTACCGATCAACGCGCGCTCTACGACATCGGTCTTGTGTACTCAATTGGCTATGACCCGAGCGCGAGTCGCCCCTTTGCAGGCATCAGCAGCGATTCTGCAGGCGCGGCCTTCGCGCTCGGAATTGCGCTCGCGCTGCGGCGGGTTGCGCCGTTGCCGCCCCAGCAGCGAAGCTTGTTGCAGCGCATCGATGCTGAGAAGCTTTCGCATCTCGCGCTTAGCGCAACATTCGATGCATCCGGCGCGCTGGGGGCGGTGGGTGGTCTAGTTCACAAAGCCGATGCCTACTTTGACGCGCGAAAAGCGGCGAATTTGTCGGCTGTCGAAAAAATCTATGTGGCGAAAAGCGCAGAAGGATCGCGCCACGAGGCAAGCTATGCGCGCGTTGCCAATTGGAATGACTTGCTCAATGCGCTCGCAGAGGCGCATCATCCGCGAAGCCAAGGGCAGGCCGCATTCATTGATGCGATTGCCAATGGCGAACCGCCGAGCGATGATGCCATTACTTCCTGTATTGCAGAGGAGGCTACCGATCTCATCACCCATCTCGCCAAGCGCGTGGCAACGTATTACGCTGAGCGCGAGCGCGGGAAAAACTTGATCAGCAGCTTCGTGCCGCTCACGCTTTCGCGCCCCACTGATGATCCGGGTGCTGACGCGAGCGAAAAGAAAGAAAAACGCAACATTCGCTACGGCAACCTCGCCCAGTTGCTAGGGGATCGAAGCTTCGCCTCAGCCAAAGGCTTCACCCTGGTTGGCGATCCCGGCGCAGGGAAATCTACGCTGCTACAAGCCTATGAGCTCGAAACGGCCACAGCCGCGATCGCCCAGTTAGTAAGAGGCGATAAGCCAGAAGAGATCTGTGTCTATATCCCATTGAAATACCTTGAAGCTAAAGCGCTATCGGAGGAAGGCGATAGTTCTCATGGCAGCGTGGCGTTGAAAGCACTGCTCAAGCCGCGCGATCAAGCCTCAGTCTTGCCAGAAGCAATCTGCAAACTCTTGGAAGGCCAATCAGCCGCGAAAGCGCGCGTGCGCTTCTTGCTCGATGGCGTGAACGAAATTACTGCGCGCGATCAGGGCGAATGGGAGCAACGCGCGGCAAGGCTCGCGGATATTGCCATGGGCGGCTTCGATCCAAACCGCGTGCGGCCGCTCTTGTTTGCCACGCGAAGCCATCAGCGCATTCATCTAGGGGACTCCGATCATCGCGTGTTTGAGGTGAATGTTGATCCGTGGACGGCGGTAGAAATTGAGGAATACCTTAACCGCCGATTCCCCGCGGAAGCCACCGCCGCATCCATTCCCATCCGCGCGAAAGCAGATGCGCTCCTGCGGCGCGTGAAGGAAGACGAACATACCCGCGATCTGTTTTCCCTGCCGATCAATCTGGCGGCGCAATGCGAATTGTTCGAAGAAGGCATCGACGCACAAAGCAACCGGGCGGAGCTCTTCGGTTTGTGGTTCTGGAAGAAGGCGCGGCGCGAATGGAATCGAGTGGCGCACGCTCGCAGCCCCGCGCTGATGCGCGCATTTGACGGGGAGAATCAATCACGCCTCAACGTAAACAGTGAGGTGTGGAAAACGCGTGGGCTGGATCTGCCGCAAGGATTGCTGATCGAAGCGCTGGAAACACTCGCGTGGTGGCAATGGCGGGGCTTAGCGCAGGAAGGTAAAGCGGATAAAGACCGGGGGCAGGTCGCGGTGAGTTTTGATGAGCTGCGCAACGTTTTGCCAGAGGCGCGTTTTCTGCGCGATGAAACCAATGTGCAGGAAGTGATCGCCGTGGCCGCCAGCATCGGCATCATCCAGCTAAGCCGCGAAATCGAAACCGTATCGTTTGCGCATCAGCTCTGGGGTGAGTTTTTTGCGGCGCGTGGGCTTGCACGGGAGTGGGCGCAGCCGGGTGGCATGTCGGAAGCCACCCAACAATCGCTCCAGCTCGTTCAGTTCGAGCGCAGCGATATCGAAGAAATTGCTGCGCTGAACGCGAGCGGTGATGACGACGCAAAACTGATTACCAACGTCGCCGGGCCGCTGGATGAATCCGCCCTGTTTGCGATTGAAACCCTTGCGGACACAGCGGCGATGGCGCGGGCGATTCAGGCCCTACAGCCGGTGAATCTCACCTTGGCCGCCCGCTGTGCGCTTCGCGTTCGCTCGCGGTTGGAGGGTAAGAATCAGTATCAGTGCTGGGATAAGTCGGCTGAGCTGGACAAGAAATACGGCGCTGCGAATGAAACGTTGAAAGCGCATCGCGCCGAATTGCTTCGGCGCTTCACCAAGCCCGTGCTGAACCCAAACGCGCCTGATGATGCGGCATCGTATGAAGACATTCGGCATCGGCATGAATGGGGCTTAGCGCTCGGGGATTTGGGGGGTGATCCGCGCTATGAGCTGCGCGAAGGAGAGATAGATGGAAAGCCTGTGCCCTATCTTCGCCCGAAGGACGCATTCATCTGCTTGGTGGGTAAAAAAGGCAAAGTCACAGGCTACTGGATTGGTGATGAAACCAGAAAAGGTGGCCAAGAAGATGGACGTACGCTCGCCAAAGTGTCGCTGAAGGGTTTCACGGTTTCGGCCTTTCCGGTGACCAACGCTGAGTTTCGCTTTTTTGTGGAGGCGGGCTGCTATGAGCAATCGCAATGGTGGGGCTGGGAGCGCAGCGCTGCGGAGCGATGGCGTCTGCGATTCGTGAATGAGCGTTCAGCGAAAGGCAAGCCGACTCAACCGCGCGATTGGGAATACAACGAGCGCGGCAACGGTTTGCAGCCCGTGATTGGCATTACTTGGTTTGAAGCCAATGCGTATGCTGCGTGGCTCCATGCGCTGGAGGGGGCATCAAGCGGCAATCGCATTTCACTTCTCACAGAAGGACAGTGGCATGCAGCCGCAGGGGGCTCGGGTAAGGATTTCGGTCCTGATGCGAAGCGTCATCGCAGGCGCTGGCCGTATGCGGCCACAAACGGCGAGCAATCACCGGAAGAGGATCCTTTGCGGATTAACTTTGAGGGTACGAGGCTACGCACGACAAGTCCTGTGGGTTTATTCCCTCGCGGGGCGAGCTCCGAGGGAATAGAGGATTTAGGGGGAAATGTCTGGGAGTTGACCGCTTCTGAACGCGCAGTAAAGCTCAGCGAAAAAACGCTCGCTCACGGGTTATCCAATGAATCGAGCGCGCCGGAGCGAGTCGCGCTGGCGGGTGGCGTCTATTGGAAGTCGGCTACCTACTGCCGCTCGACCTCCCGCTATTACCTCGTTCCTGAACACGTTTTCGACGCCTGCGGGTTTCGGGTGTGCGGCTTGGCGGCTCCCATAAAAAGGTTTGTGGACACTGAACCCTGAAACCACGGTGGATACACGATGAAGATGGCGAAGCGCAGCGGTCTCAAGCAAGCCTGCAGCGCGCGAAGCGCGCCGAAAAAAATTTTTTGATGCGCGGCAGCGCGAAGCGGGGATTTCCACCCGCTTCGCAACATCACGCTAGAGCGGATAGGTGCAGCCGCCGCCCGCATCAGGCCGCCAGCCTTGCGAAAAGCTTTGTCCGTTGCGTGTGTAGACGATGTTGTATTTCACTGCGCGCAGCGATGGATTGGTGAAGCTGAAGCTAAACACGGCAGGCGTGCTGCTCGTTGCAGAGCGCTGATTGGCTGCTTCGATCTCTCCATTCGCTCCGCGGAAACTTCCCTGCAGTTTCGCAGAGAGCGAGCGATCTTGCTTCACTTGCTGGCGGGGGATGAAGTTCATCGAGTACACAAACTGTTGCGGCGCGGTGCAGCCCCTGCCGTTCACGCCCACGATGTGCACTGCCACATGCTCAACGGGTTGTACAAACGCAACGCTAATCTTGCGGCTCATACCGGTGATTTCGTAAATATCAACCGCTGCGTTAGCTCTGCCTGCTGTGGCGGGCGTATTGCACTGCACGCGAGTGCAATCCGCTCGCCACAGCTCATCATTCAGCGCGATGCATTCACTGCACCTTTGAAACAGAACGCGGTCAGTTCCGTGCGAGATCAAGAGTGCAATTGCATTCATTGACCTTGCGCGAACATTGGCTACACCGATTCGCGCAGGTTACGACGATGAACAGCTTTTGGTCTTTCAGGCACTGTAGTCGCGCGGATACTGATCGCAAATGACGATCGGTGCGTTTGTTGCCCAATGAAACGAACAAACGAGTGACTTTCCCAAATTCTCACTCATCCAAACCTCGACAATTTTCTTTGTGCGGCGATGTTGCCCATGTTGAAAATGGAGTTTCAGATGAGTTGGATGACACAAAAAATCGCTGAGATCAAAGCAACGATCAAGGGCGACCAGACCTGTACTGCGATGCTCGCGCATCGCAGCCCGGCGAAACGCGAACAGGCGATCACGCATGCGGCGTTGCGCGCTGCGCCTTGCGTTCCGAATGAGCCTTTGGCGCGCCGCGAATTCTTGGCGAGTGCCGCCAAGATGGGAGCGCTCGTGACGCTCACCACGATGCTGCCTTACTCCTCTAACACCGTTGCGGCGGCCGTTGGCTTTTGGGATTACGTGAAGGGTGCCCTCGAGCTCCTGCATGGCTTCATCGGCAAGATGATTGGCTACACCGAACATCGCATTGCGCTGCGGAATCAAGCCGCGGTGGGCAGCTATTCCGCATTCAATGGTGGCACGAATATGGACAGCACGGGGAACACCCTGCTTTACGCCGATCAGGGACAGCGCCAAAGCTTCTCAGATGGCACCCACCCGATGACGGGTGGGCGGTTGATGACGCTGCGTCATTCCAATAACGCCACGGGTACTGGTCAATTTATCGCGATGGGGAACACGGCATTTGATCCGGTCACGCAGCGGCTTCGCGACCTTGATTCGCGCAGCTTCGAGCGCCTGGAACAAGTGGGTCGTAGCGAGCGAATCGTGCCCGCATCGGGCTGGTTTGGCGTCGATACGCCTCGCCTTGACCGTCGCGGCGCAGAGCGCGCGGTTCAGGAAGCGGGGCTTGATCCGGTCGACTGGAAACCCGTGGGCGGCCGTGTGTATGACCCCGCACCCGGCGGAAGTGGGAGCGAACAGTTCGTAGCGGTCGCAGCCTACAACCCCAAAACACAAGAGCGCAAGCTTGTTGTTTAACCCGGTTGCGGCGCATGTAGTGCGCATGCGCCGCAGCGCGGGACTCTGGAGCACCCCATCAACAAGGCACAACCTTTTTTGCAAAACAACGGGAAATCAAAATGAATTCAAGTGTCAAGAAACTCGCAGTCGCGATCGCTCTCTCATCAGCGGCTGCTGTGACAATCATTGGCTGCGGCGGTGGCGGCGGATCATCGGCGAGCCATTCCTCAAATGGCGCTTCCAGTCCGCTCGCGTCAGCGGCTAACCCGACCACTGTCGACGCTAGCGCCGCATCATCTGGCCAGCCCACATTCAATTACAGCGCGTTCGAGGTTGATCGTGTCGTCAAATTTAGTGCCTCGCCGGTCTTGCCAGATCACGAGACCGCACTTGGGCTCGAGCTTGAAAATGGAACGCGAATTGCGAGTCTGACACCCGTTGTCAGCTTCGTTCAGCCCTCGCAGAAGGGAAGCCTTCGTGCAGGCGATGTGATCACCAGTGTGAATGAGCAAGCGGTGGCAAGTGCCGACGACATCAAGCGTGCCCTTGCTTATATGCAGCCCGGTACCACGATCATCTTGATCGTAAAGCGCGCCGATAGCGGTCGCATGGAAAGCGTAGCTGTTACGACAGGCATGGCGAAAAAAGGCGCGGGCTCGCATCATGCGTAGCACGATCTTTCCCCCTCGCGCACTTTGCGCAATGCTGACCGTCCTTGTCTTGGTCGGCTGCGGTTCCGCACGCCGGCAATCCGGGGTGAATTACATGCCGCCGGTTTACGAGCCGCCAAAGGTTGCGGCGGTGTCGCCGGTGACGGGTGACACCAATTCACGGTCAACGCGAGACGTATCTCCCGTAGTTGAAAAGCAAGCGCGAACGCGACCCGCAGAAGTACGCAAAGTGGGCGGACTGGAAATGGCGTTAGTTGATGTCATTCCATCGAAATATGCCGGCGGGCCGGTGGTAGCGTGGGTACCTGAGAGCGGGCATACGACATCGGGCCTGTTGCGGGTCAATGACGTATTGCTTTCACTGGCAAAAGTGGAAACACCAAATTCATGTGCGGTGAAGCGGCTATTGGCAAGCCTCCCACCAGAGGCGGTGGTGCCGATCACCCTTCGACGTGACAACACGATCTACACCGGCCACATCCGCCTCACGACTGGGCACGGTGTAGAGGGTTGCAACTGATGATCACTTCGTTCGCCGACGCGCAGATGCAGCGTGGGCGAACGGCGTGCACAACTTTCCCAAATGAAATTACACGAGGTTTGAAACAATTTTTTTGCATGCATTGACATGCGTTTTTTATCGGAGTGAACCATGAAACCAAAATTGAAATCCTTGCCACGTTCCTTTACTGTCGCCGCAGTGGTGTTGGGCGGTATGGTGGTGTTCGCCGGCAATACATCAGCAGCGTGTTGGAAACTCAGGGACGGTTCGGTCGTGGCCACGGCGGGTAACACCCCGCCGCGCAACGCGATTGCCAGCTGGCCCTGCAACCAAGCGGGCCAATACCAAGGTCAACAGCAAAACTATCAGCAGAATCGCGTTGTCGGTGGTGTGTGTAGCAGTGTCCCGAAGGTTTACGAGTGTCAACGTCGCTTGGGTACAAACAACGCCCAGACCACCACGGCGCGCGGCTTCTCTGTGGTGTCACACTCATATTTGTGCGTTCGCACGCCCTACGGATACACCTGTGGCGGACAAACGAGTGGTGGCAACGGTCGCGGCGCGAACGACAACTTGTCGGTGTATTCACCGAACCTTTGCCGCGAGGTGAGCGCAGGCAGCGGCAGCGCTGCTGCATGTGTCATTAATCGTTTGGCGCAGAGCACGCGCCCGAGTTACAGCGTTGCGGGTCGCGGCACAAACTGCCATGAATATGCAAGCGATGTGCTCGCTGCCTGCGGCTTGCGCTAGCGGAATGACGCGCTGCCCGCCAGCCCGCGGGCAGCGACTTTTTAGGCACGAAGCGCTCACACCATCATCCGCCTTACACGGTCGCGGCACCTGATGATTGCCGCAGCGTGTAACGAGACATTACGATGGTTCTTCGCGCCCCCCGACGGCTGTGAAGAACTGTACATCGAAACGCGTCGGCGTAGTCTGCATCCTCAATTACACCCACCAACGCCCGATTGCAAACCAATACGTGCGCGACGGTGAGCTGCGCAGGAACGCCTGCATCTGGAACTTCCGAAGGCATTGGCTGAAGCGCGCCTCAGCGGGTTGCCACCGGTACAGACCGAGGGGTTGTGGGTTGATACTTCAATTCTGGGGCTCCAGAGAAACCATACTGATGCTTGCCGAATTGGATTCTCCTCCCAGTTGCGTCTCGCGCACCGATGTGGCCCGACATCAAGCAAAGATTCCGCATCGCGTATGCAAGCGGGCTGATGCAAAATCTCGTGTTGTCAACGAACGCGGTCAGCAAAACCACGCGAAGACTCGGCGCATTCTGCGCGTCAAACGAATCGCATCTGTTCCAAATGAGCACGGAAGAATTAAAAAGCTACCTCACGGGGCAGCCAAAGGGGAAGCGCAGGGTTGCACTAAAGCAGGTCACCCGCCAACCAGGATCGCTTGTAAGTCGTTGGCAAGAGATGACGGCGAGTTGTCACACACTTCCTGAAAACGTGATTGGAAGCGATCTTTCCACGGGCATTGATGACGTCGAGTTTGATGGGGCGATAGTCTCTATTGATCGCTGGACTGACCACACGTTTATTCGTCGAATTCAATACGTACTGGCGATCGCGCTAAGTAACGAACAGCGGTCGAAACCCGCCGCCGCCACCGCCACCGAAGCCACGCTATTGAAGGCCTCCATTAAGGGTGGCGTTGCGAATTGGCAGTCGCAGCTAGATCAACGAGCCAAGCGTGGCACCGAAGTCAACTTCGCTGATGTGACCGCTTTTGTTGTTATGCCACCCGCGATTGGCGCAAACAACGCGAAGGGGCGTCTCGCCTCTTTGAAGATGTGGATGATCCCCTCCGAGCAAAGTGATTGGCAGTATCCGACGTTTCACCGCGCTCCGGGAAGTTTTCTGTTGCCGCTCGACGAAGCATTTAGAAACGGGCTTGCGACGATTGAAAAGTCATTCACGCAAACACTTTGCTTACCGTTTCACTCCCAGGTTGACTTGGTGTGGGATCTGTCCACTGCGGATACGGAAGGCGACCCAATTCCCGGCGTCGTAGGCGAAAGCGCCACCGCCGCGTTTGCGCTCGCCGCCTACTGGCTCTTGCGTACAAGTGCTGCCGATTCCGTGGCGCAGACAGCGTTGGACGATATGGATGTTCGCCGTATCGGCGTCACTGCGGGGCTTGCCATACGCGATGGCCACCCCTGGCCACAGCTAAGTAAAGTTGCTGGTATCGAAGCGAAATGGTTGGGGCTGGCGGCGTGGAAATCCGCGCTGCTACCAGGCCGGGAAGTGCCTGCGCGATTGCTCGTCGCAAGCGATCAATCCCACAACATGAACATCGTTCACGGCGTTGAGCACGTGAAGTCGAATGATCCGGCATCGGAAAAAGCCGACCTCCGGGACTTGTTTGTTCATGCCCAGACCCTGACCGGTGAAAACCTTGGGCCGCACTCGAAAGCGCTGTGGCAGCGGCTTCGCGACGGCAATCCACCCGACGCTACCGATCCTTCGATCAATCATGTGCTAGATGAGTTGCGCAGCACGAACCCGCCGCGCGGACTCATCGGTTATCTGCTCCATCGCTATGCCAGCCATGCGACTGGTTCGCACGTCGCGTTCTACGTGGATTCCGGTGACAGCCGGAGAGCGGCACTCGCCAAGGTCAATATCGTCCTAGATGCAGAAGCCGATAGTCCTGGCAGCGACCAAGCACCGCGCGCTTGCAACAATATCGCGCAGATGATGGCGCTCGATGAGCAGCCTAGCGCATGGGTGCTCACCGCAGCGCCCGGCGCAGGTAAAACCTATCTGCTCTGCGATTTTGAACAACAGCGGGCGCAAGCTCTCTTGGCCGATCCGCTAGCGCTCAGCGCGCGCGATGGCGAACACCACCTCACCGCCTGGTTTAAGCTCGCAGACGTTGATACCTCTGCGCAGGACATCGGGCAACACCTAGAAGCGCTCTGGGCAAACACCTACACGGAATTCACGTTCTCACAATTTTTGAAAACCGCGGCGGCGCATCGCCTTCGCGTGATCTGTTTGTTTGACGGCATCAACGAAGCCAAAGGCGTGTACGCCGAGCGCGAGGCGATGCTCAAGCGGATTGCGCAGTGGCTAGACACGATCAATCGAAAGCATCTCGCCGCGTGGCACTCCGCGTCAACGCAGCCGCTAAAAAGCATTCCGGCTGTGCAAGCTCTGTTCAGCGTTCGTTCCTTGGAAGCCATTCGATTCTCAAATCGCGAAATCGGCTTCACGGAGCGCACCGCAACGCTCAACGCGTGGACGATTGCAGACTGTCTCGAATACGTGCAATTGCGCTTGCGGGGCAAGTCCAAACAAAAAGAAAGCCTCATCGCAGCGCTTAGTAACCAATCGGCTATCGTGGAGGACGTCGCGTTTCGCAAATTGATGACCTCGCCTGCCTTGCTCGCTGCTCAATGTTCGCTGTTGGAATCAGGATGGGTTAACGCGCCCCTCACCTCGGCTGCGGAGCTGCTCAGCGCACTCGCGCTCGTGATGCTGCATGCCGAACATAAGAAAGGCGGATTTCGTAGGCTTGCCGACGAGTTGCTGTTAACGCGGGATGATCTGCAGCGGCTAGAGGAAAAGCAGCTGCAGACGCAATTTAGACCTTGGCCACTTCTGCCCAGTGAAGGCAGCTTCATTCCATGGGTGGAAGCGCTTGCGACGGCGATGCAAGGCACTGGCACGCGAAGTACCGCCATGGCGTGGGGCGCTGCGAAGGGAATCATGGCGTCAGCGGCGCTTGACGTCAATCAGCAGATCAAAGCTCGCGATCTTGCCGCCAGTGTTGGGTGGATCTTTCGCGAGGGTGAACGCGCTCCTACCCTTCGTTGGACGCATGAGCGCTGGCGTGAATTATTCGCGGCGCGCGCCTTAACCCTGGATGACGCAAACCTTCCGCACTACCAAGCGCTCCCGCTGGTGCCGCCCACACAGGCGGAATTTGTGGAGCAATTGAAAGACGAAGAAGCGGTGATCAACTGGGTGACGCCCGTCCACGAGAAGCAAGAATCCCTGTTGTTCGCTGTGGAAGCGATGGAGATCCATCGCGCGGAACAACTCATCGCATCGCTGCAAAGAATCAATCTCACCTTGGCCGCCCGCTGTGCGCTTCGTGTTCGCTCGCGGTTGGAGGGGCAGAGTCAGTATCAGTGCTGGGATAAGTCGGCTGAGCTGGACAAGAAATACGGCGCTGCGAATGAAACGTTGAAAGCGCTTCGCGCAGAATTGCTTCGGTGTTTCACCAAACCGGTATTGAATCCGGTTGCCCCCGATGATGCGGCATCGTATGAAGACATTCGGCATCGGCATGAATGGGGCTTGGCGCTCGGGGATTTAGGCGGTGATCCGCGCTATGAGCTGCGCGAGGGCACGATTGAAGGAAAGCCCGTTGCTTACCTTCGCCCGAAGGATGAATTCATCTGCATGGTGGGCAAGGCGGATGAATTCACGGATTACTGGATTGGTGATGAAACCAGTGAAGATAGGAGTAAAGACGAAGGTCCGCTCACCAAGATTTCGCTGAAGGGTTTCACGGTTTCGGCCTTTCCGGTGACCAACGCTGAGTTTCGCTTTTTTGTAGAGGCGGGCGGCTATGAGCAATCGCAATGGTGGGGCGGGGAGCACAGTGATGCGCAGCAATGGCTCAGTGCATTCGTCGAAAAGCGCGCAGCGGAACGCAAGCCGCTTCAACCGCGCGGTTCGGAATACTACGAGCGAGACAACGGTTTGCAGCCCGTGGTTGGCATTACTTGGTTTGAAGCCAATGCGTATGCTGGGTGGCTCCATGCGCTGGAGGGTGCGTCAAGCAACAATCATATTTCGCTTCTCACAGAAGGGCAGTGGCGCGCAGCTGCGGGCGGAGCGGGTAAGGATTACGGCCCTGATGCGAAGCGCCATCGTAGGCGCTGGCCCTACGCCGCCACCAACGGTCAGCACTCGCCGGACGAGGATCCCTTGCGGATTAACTTTGCGGGCACGAGGCTACTAAAGCCAAGCCCTGTGGGCTTATTCCCCCGCGGGGCAAGCCCCGAGGGAATAGAGGATTTAGGCGGAAATTCGTTGGAGTTGACTGCGTCTGAATACAAGTCAAAGCTCAAAAAAGATGGGCTTGTTAACGGACAATCCAATGAGTCGGATGCGCCGCGGTGGGTCGCGCTGGCGAGTGGCTTCTGCTTGGGTAGGGCTACTCACTGCCGCGTGGCCGATCGCGGCAGCTACGATCCTGACAACGACCTCTACTACTACAACGGGTTTCGGGTTTGCGGCTTGGCGGCTCCCATAAAAAGGTTTGTGGGCACTGAACCCTGATTCCACGGTTGCGAAACGACAGCATGAACAATCGGAGCGGCCTGCAGCGCTAGTCGCCCACTCCCAATTCACCCCGCAAACGCTGCCGCCGTGATCCGCTCATGTTTGATGCATGGTGCACTGCCAACGTAGCCTCGGCCTGCGCGCTAAATTCTGACTTCGCGGTCTCAACGAGGCTTGAGCGATCCACGTGACGATACGCATCCTGCATCAAACTGGAAACATAGCGATTTTGGGCGTAGTCGTTCGCAGCGGCGGCAATCTCCGCTGATTCGCGGTTGCTGGATTCGTCGATACGTGAAGTTACAAACTTAACGAATACTGACAGCAGTTCCACAAATAGTACGATGACGAGGACTGCGAGGAACAGCTTTTTGGTGCCGTCGTTGGTAGATTTCAGCTCGTCTAGTGCAGCGGCTTTGATACCCATGTTTTGCGCGAGCGCCTCGACGGCTGCTTTGCGCCCTGCGTCTTTTTCGGCGTAGGCAGTTTGCGCGAGGTTCAAACGCGCCTCGGCTTTCTTCACCGCATCCTGAAGCGATGCTCGAAGACTGTCCCCGCCTTGCTGGCGCTTGCGCTCTGATTCAAGGGCTTGGTTGATCAGCTGATTGCAGCGGCTTTGCCGCTGGCGCTCGGCGCGTTGCTGTGCGCCGCGGAGAGTGGGGTCGTCGGAGAAATTTGTGATCGCAGCTATCGCACATCCCGCCGGGATAGTCGCTGTCAGCGTGGCACTGTTTATGCCCGATTCGAAGCTGGTTAATGCAGTGCGAGCGGTGTTTGCGCTTTTTTCAGCATCGGTGCGTTCATCGCTTAGTGATTTCAGGCTTCGATCAAATTCGATGCTCGCAAGCTTTTCAGCGATGGGGGCGAGCCCACGCTCCGACCACATCATGGTGAGCGTTTGCGCGGTGAACTGCGCCATCACAAGTGTGAGTCCGATACGTGCAATGAGCATCACGACATAGGGAATGCCGGAGAGCAAATTGAGTACGATATTGAATGCCGCGTCAAAGAGAAGCACGATTCCCACGCAGAGCACCCAAAGCGGCCACGACCAGGTAAGGTCTCCGCCCTGCGCGGTAACGAAGCCGATGAAAGACGCGAACCCTGTGGCGGTGAGTGTGCTGGAAAAGAGTTGCAGTGCGCCGCGCGCGAAGCTCAAGCGTTGGCCTGCGGGCGTGACGTCGCTGTTATTCCAGCGCCCACCCGCCACCCATCCGATCGTGCCGTAAATTGGATTCACTGTGTTTCCTCGGTTCTGCGAGATTCGGTTGATTGCGCTGCGGCGCCCGCAGCGCAATAGGAGTCTCCGCGTTTAGTGGGCTGAGGTTTTAATCGATGATTGGGTTTCCGTTCTCATCCAAGATGGTTACTGGACCCTTGCGAAGCGGTTGGGCTGATGCGAACGGTTCGGCTGCAGCCGCTACTTCGCTAGCCTTTGCGGCCTCATCCTGAGCCAATTTGCGATAGTGTGCGCTGAGCTTTTCTTTAGCGATGGCACTCGCAGAACGCCACTCTTGCGTTGCGCCCTGCAAGATCGAAGCCGCCCCGACATGAACGAAACCCGGGAGCGTGTTTTGCAGCGGCGAGGTGTGGCGAGTTGCGCTTTCGGTTTGAATAGCCGCAGGATCTTGTGGCGAAATGAAAGGGGGTGAAGCAAGCGATTCTGCCTGCGATGCGAAGATTGCCTGTTGCATGATTTCACTCTCGAGGTCGGCCGCATCAAAGAGTTTTGCCGCGCGTTCGCGTGCGTTTGAACTGATTTTGCTCATGGTGAGATCTTTCCTTTTCGATGGATGGGCTAAGAAGGGCGAACTTTTTTGCGTGCGTCCTGGAAATAAGCGGCGTTGTCCTCGAGTGCTGCGCTAATCGCGTGACTTTGCGCACTCTCAGTCAGCGCATTGAGTCCAGTAAACCGTTTGAGCAAGCGATCGCCATCGTCAGGCTTGACCGAGCCACTGCTGATCTTCGACTCCACGGTTTGCATAAAGGATTCGTGATCTTCCGCTTGGCGAATCATGCCCTCGGCGCTGATCGCTGTGAGTGAGTGTGCGCCGCTTACCTCTTGAACAAGCAGGCGGTTATTGAGTTCTTGGTTGTGCGCTGCGGCTTGCGCGCGCATTGTCTTTACGGTTTGCTCGACAAAGATATCAATGGCGTGTTGCCCGAGGCGAACTTGCCCTTCGTGTTCAAGGCGACGCAGTCGGCGCTCGGCATCCCCTGCCGAGCGGGAAGCGTCGCGACGGCTCTCCCATGCTTGGAGTACGCCTTGTTGTGAACGCAACTCGCGGGTGCTTTTTTGCACCTTCGTGTCAGGGCTTGTTAGATTGGTTTGCTCATCTTCGCAGGAAGCAACGAGCAAAGGGTCTGCGTGAGTGAGTTTTTTCATGACTCATCTAGCCTTTCGAGGTTGTGAACAACGGACCTTGCGACTTGTTGTACAGGCGCCCGGCAAGGAATCGGGCTGTATAGATTGAGTTGAAATCGCGCCATTCGAGGGTGAGGTGGCTGACTCCGACCGTCGAGGTTTCATGACGCACGATCGCAGCGCCCATCGTGACCTCCGCTGCTTCGGGTGCGCTACCGGCTTGCAGCGAATCGAACTTAGGCTGCAGATTTGCAAGGGTTGGAGCGCTCATCCATTTCGGCCAATTCACGTCTTGGCATCCGCCGAGGCAGAGAAGGAAAATAAGCGTTGCTGCGAGGCAACGACTGGCGTGGGCGATTCGAAACAGCATGGCGTTCATTCAACTCAAAAGGAACAATGCCGCTATTCCACCTAAGTCGATGCCGCTAAGTTTGGGAAAGTCGCAGACCGAGGGGGACGATTAGCGCTTAGAGAGCGGGGCGCTTTGCGTTGCGCTCAGCGAGCGGCGGAGAACGGCACGGCCACCGCTTAGCGTGAAACGCAAAATTCGCGGGAACCAATTGTGATTAGCCATGTCTCTATGGAACTCTTGCGGCGAGTCATGCCGCGCCCACCAGCCCTGCGGGGTTGAGACTGAACGACCGTTCCCTCTGAGACTTGCTCACCAAAGGTGCTGGCAGATCAGATAGGACGGCGATGTGGCTATACGCCGAGCGTGCGTCGCATTTTTGGGTTGATCTCCAAAAATTGTCGGCGTACCGCTCAGCGTGATTTTTTGAAATCCAGCGCTGCCCAACTAGAGTGTTTGAAGAAACATGCCTAGTCGGGGCTTACAGCCCGGTTTTTGAGATTGTGGCTGTTTATTTACCCTCGCTTCGATGCGTAAAACTTTTCTCTCTGTGTGGTGCAGACGAGGTCGAGAAATCCGTGAATCCCGCGACAGTCTGCCAAGACTCTC
>JAAFJO010000019.1 GCA_013298145.1 Betaproteobacteria bacterium | reverse complement strand
TCAGTGAAGTAGGTGAAGCCACCGGAAATCAACAGTGTTTTCACACCGTGCTCGCGCGCGAAACGCATCAGTTCATCCAAGCCCGGCGACGGTTGCAAACGCGTTTCATACACTTCGCGCAAGACATTGGTGGAGAGTGAACCGCCCCGGGTATTGCGGAGGCCCCTAAACTTGAGAGCTAGGAGCAACATGAATGGCTAGACTCTCTCGCGTGAAGCAATCCACCACCGTAAGCATGCGCAGCTTTCTGCCATCAAGCAACTTGCCGGCAACAAAGTCCATGCTTCACATTTGATTGGCATGCCACGCCGTCGTCTTGGGCCGACAAGGCTTGGCCGCTTTGTTTCGCCTCGGGCGCTTGTGCCTAAGCGACAGGTCTTGCTCCCGGTACAGCCGGCACACCCTCTTGTGATTGTCTTGGAGGCCCTCGCGACGAAATGTCACGTGCACCCGGCGATAGCGGTAGTGCACTCACGATGCAGCGATTTCGCGTATCCGCGCCTTCAGCCTCCTGCTGTCGCTCGCAATCGAGCGGTGGTAATACACGCTGCGTAGGCCTACCTAATCCCTACCCGATAGCGCTCGATCAACTCATCGGCGAATTCCTGCTTACGCAAGGCCTTCACAGATTTTTTGACAGTACGTCCTGCAGGATGATCTTGTCGAGACTGAGATCAGCCGCCAGCTACTTCAGCTAGCGCAGCTCGCTCGGCCCTAGCCCGCCGTACTCTTGTCGCCATTTGCGAAAAGCAAGACTCGCGTGGCGTCGCTGATCCCCACCTTACGGCAGATCTCTTCAACTTTTGCACCAAGCTCCGCCTGCTCCAGCGCGCACGCAATCCGCTCTTCCGTAAACCGGCTCTTCCTTATGACATGTTCCTGTTCCTACAAGGTCAATCATGCCGAAATTTCTACTTTTGCTGTGTCCAGATTTCTGGTGTAGGGTCATGCCCGGGGCGATTAACAAATCTATTGATCCCCGACGCAACTCACTTGGCGAACACGCAAAACGGGATCGGAATGCGCGACTGAAATGGGCTGCATCATTAAAGCCCCACGAAAACGCGATCTCACTGACGCTGCGTGCTGCAAAATTCGGGTCACATAAATCGCGTTTGGCGTGCTCCAAGCGCTGCGACCAGATATAGTCAGATAAAGAGCAGGCTTGGCCTACCCAAGCGCGATGCAAAGTGCTGGCAGAGGTGTTGAGTCGAGCAGACAAGAACGCGACACTAAGTTGTGGATGGCGCAAACTTCTGCTCACTTCCGCTTTGATCCGTTCGAGTTGATAACGCTTCAAATGCGAAACGCTCTGTTTCTGCGCAGCTGGCAACGCAGAAAGTCCTGCAATCAAAATATGCGTAATGCTGTCTGCTACAGCGGCAGCGGAAGCCGTCGCGAGAGTATCAATGTTTTGGGCGAGGGTTGTAATCATGTTGACCATCAATTGGCCCGCGCCGCGCTGGCCACTCACTGCGGTGGCCGTCAGTCGCTCGGTATCCTGCAGCGCAGTGCGCAGGCACTTTCCGGGTAGTTTGATCACATACTGCTGAAAATCACCGTCAAATGTCAGCGTGTAGGGTCGCGTGCTATCGTAAAGCGCGAAATCGCCGCGACGCAGCACCGCTTCGCGGCCGTCTTGCACAAGATAGCTATGCCCGGCCGCTTGAATATTCACCAAAAAATAGTCTTCCGGGTCGCTCGCAATTTTTGCTTGCGTGCGCGTCACATGCTGCGCTTGCGATTGCACCCAGGTTAACTGTAATGCCGACAGCTCAGAGGTCGCGATACGCCCCTTGAAATCCCCAGTACACGCTTCGGTGTGCGGTGCGCAATCGACCTGCACATAAGTGGCGCAGACTATGTCGCTCCAGAATTCAGGCCTACGGTGCGGCTCAACTTGGGTGGTGTCCAGTACTTGTCTCATGCGCTGCATCCTATCGTAGCGGGGAGGCCAACACAAGCGCGGCACGCTGCCATCAAGAGACTTGCTTTCGATACGCGTGCGGCATCCGATCAAGACATGCGCCACGCCTAGACAAGCTAGCTTGCGTCTAGGCTCCTACCATACGTTGGTAGTCAACTTATCTTTTTCTTCAATCTTCAAGGAAAGCACAATGACTTCGCCTGCCCGAAATTCCGCGCCGTCGCGGTTCAGGCAATGCTCCTAAATCTTAATCTTGATGCGTCTATCGAAGAAAAGTCATTCTGCTGAACGCTTCGGCGCATGCCGAACCTGTTGAGCTTTGAACTTACTCCTTCGTATGACGCGTCAATTCTTGACCTGGTCAATCGTGCTGCGGTGATCGCTTCATTCGTGGTCATACCTTCTTCGATGTATCGCATCCCAAAAGCAAGTGTTGGTCCTTACAGTCAACGCAGTTTTTGAAACCACCTCGCCACGTACAGAACTGACATTAGAAATCGTAGTACGCTGCCAGTAGTCTTTCTCAACATGTCAGTCTCGAGTCGGCGAAACAAACCGAAAGAAAAAAAATCTTCCTGGGTGCAAGGCGTAACAACACGCGTTTCACCGACGGTCACACCCATCGCCCGAATACTCGCCCAGGTCGGTAACTCGTTTGCAGACGAGCGAGTCGAGCTGACGCTCAACGCTTGCTTTGAGGCGTTTGCTTTACTTCGGATTGAACCAAACGCACATCACGAACTACGGTTGCACTTAATCGTTGCCAAAACCTACTGCATCACCGGCGCGCATTGCTACGCTAGGGATCATTTGGCGCAGGCGTTTTCGTTGGCGCGCATCCTGGGGGATGATCGCACTTTGGCTGAACTCTGTGCGCTCATGAGTACAGTCCTGGTGAGGCTCGGGCAACGCGAATCTGCCCAAAAGTATGGGCAAGAGGCAATCCAACGCGCCAAAGCGCTTCGCGATGCTCGCGTCACCGCAATCGTCGCCGATTACATCGCCCGAGATCTTGCTGCTAAATCCGAGTACGGTGCCGCGCTCCAACTCGTTGAACATGGTCTAACGATTACCCAGTACATGGAGTCTTTTCAGGGGCGGAGCAGCTTATTGTGCGTGGCTGCGCAGATCGCTATTTCGCAATCCCGCTGGATAGATGCCGAGAACTATTTAAACGCCGCCACAATTGCGCTCTCGCGTTTCCCATCGAAAAGGCTTGCGCTAGAGTGTCGCTTGATGCGCTGCAAAGTATTGTCCATGTCTCAGGGTACAACCGACGCGCTACGCGATGCAGAGGGACTGCCAGATGAGTTTCTTCGAATTGAGCTTCCTCATCGCTCTCTCTCTGCAGCCACGCTGCTGCTCTCGATTGCCATAGAGGAAGAGCGCATGGAGGTTGCCAGGCAAATGCTTGCAGCCGTCAACTCAGCGAATTACGCACTACTGCAGCAGCAGCAAATAGTGTATGCGCGAGTCGAGGCAGGCTATTTGTGCATGCGAAGTACGGCTCAACTTGTGCCAGCGCTGCGTAAAGAACTGCTTGCACTTGAGTTGCGTCAGCTCGGCCTGCAACTCGAATTAAAGTCAAGACCCATCGCAGCCAACAGCCCATTGATGGCATTACCAGGCGCTGCGAAAGTTGTTTGTGAAGTTGAAGATGCGATCCTTCATACGCCCCGCTCAATAACAGTTGTCCGTTTAGAGATACTGCGGCCAGCATTGTGCAATAACCAGAAAGCAGCGATGCTTGATTCTCTATCGAGCACGCTTACCCAGGGCGTTGGAGCGCGGGTGAGGCAGATAAAGCTAACCGATAACCATGCGTATTACGTGATTGCGGGTAGCGCGCTTTCACGAGTAGTTAAATGTCTTTCTAAAGTCTGTGCCGCAATTGATGCATCAACTTTGGATAATTGCACTGCTCATCTCAGCCGTAAGCGCGAATATAAACAGTCACCATACGAAGTTGATTACACCATTTCTGCCGTTCTGCGAGGCAACTCATACTTAGGGTCAGTCTTTGATCTTTTGTGTCGCCTAGACACAATTGCTAAGCGCCAGCGTGCTGGACTTGAGCCTGCCATTTGCGTGAGACGCCTTCGCTAGGAATCTACCGAAGTGCGTCGAACCGCATGAATTAGCGCGCGGACTCCGTAAATTTGGCGTCCGTACGTTGCCGATGTGTAATCGGCAGCATCGGGAAATTGAACCGTCCTGGGTTGACCTAACCCCAAAAAAAACTGGGCTTTTTAAAAGTAGAGATTTCGGCTTGATGCACGTCTCTGCAAGGAGTGGATACCAGGAAGAAACGTCCGTTTGCGAGGCGCCGATTGCGCACGTGCGCTGCCCCCGTGAATTAGTTACGAGTTGAATTAGAGTCCGTTTCACCTGAGAGAAGGAGACGGACGATGAAGAAGAAGCGATTTAGCGAGGAGCAGATCATTGGATTTCTGCGAGAAGCGGACGCAGGATTAGCGGTTAAGGAACTCTGCGGAAAGCATGGTTTTAGCGAAGCCAGCTACTACGGCTGGAAGGCAAAGTTTGGCGGCATGAATGTCTCGGAAGCGCAGCGCCTGAAGTCACTAGAGACGGAGAACGCGAAGCTCAAGAAGCTCTTGGCTAATTCGATGCTCGAAATTGACGCGATGCGCGAGGTGCTCAAGGGAAAGTAGTGGCCGTGGCGGCCAGACGCGAGTGCGTTCGTGCGCTGCAAGCGCGCGGACTCTCCGAGCGGGCTGCGTGCCGATTGAGGGGGATCAGCGCAAGCGTGCTGCGCTACGTCCCCAGAGACGACGGCAACGCGGTGCTCAGAGAGCGGCTCAAAGCGCTCGCAGGGCAGCACCGCCTCCACGGCTCTCGCATGTTGCACGCACGGCTCGTTCAAGAGGGCAATGCCATCAACGTCAAGCGCACCTATCGGCTCTACACGTTCGAACGGCTCACCATGCGCAAGCGTCGTCGTAAGAAGCTCCCATTCAGCAAGCGTCAGCCGCTTCTGAGTCCCGAGCAGCCCAACGAGGTGTGGAGTATGGACTTTGTCTTCGACGAGCTCGCCTGCGGTCGCAAGATGAAGACGCTCACCGTCGTTGACGATTGCAGCAAGGAGGCGGTGCAAATTGCCGCCGACAGCTCGATCCCCGCGCGCTACGTGACAAGGCTCTTGGACGAAGTGATCGCCCGTCGCGGTAAGCCCAAAGCAATCCGCTCGGATAACGGGCCTGAGTTCGCGGGGCGTGTAATGCAAGCGTGGGCTGCGGAGCGATCTATCGAGCATGGCTTCATCCAACCCGGCAAACCGACGCAGAATGCCTACATCGAGAGCTTCAACAGCCGCTTTCGCGAAGAGTGCTTATCGCAACATTGGTTCGCCAGTCTCACACACATGCGCAGCGTCATCGACAACTGGCGCGATGACTACAACCACCACCGACCGCACAGCAGTTGCGGCTATCTAGCCCCGGCGAAGTTCGCCGCGCAGTGCCGAGGGCATGCCCTCGGCACTGCGAAACAAATCACCCAACAAGCAGAATTGGATACGATTGAACCGCTGGACTCCAATTCCTCACGCTGCTGATCGCGGGGGCAGCGCAGGTCACAAGTGATTCGCCGACGGAAACCGACGCGTAGGATCGGGTTCTTAACCGACTGGCAAAGCAGGAGAGCAATCATCCGAGCAGCTTGATTAACGCAAGCAGCGTTGGACGGGCTTGTACTCACAACGCTAATCAACAACCCGCGGAGATGGCGTGGCTCGTTCTGGGCATCAATCCAGCGAATCAATGCAGCAATTGCTACCGGAATTGCCTGCCTACCTCAGCGTTCTGCGCCTGCATCAAAAGCCCAACTCACAGCGTTTATCGTCACACCAAAAGTCGTTATTACAATGTCCTAGTGGCAACTTGTTCGCATTCCCAAACTGGTTGCTGTGCCGAGCCCTGACTGCCGAACTTCGGGGAACCTCTTCGCATAACTGCGTACCCAAAGCGGTACACCGTAAAAAAACAAGAATGCATAACAATGAGATAGCCACGGAGGGTGATCCCTTCGTCTCCGCCAATAAATAAGCCCGCGAAAGCGGGCTTTTTTATT
>JAAFJO010000018.1 GCA_013298145.1 Betaproteobacteria bacterium | reverse complement strand
CGACCTGCCTACGAACACGCTTTCCGTACTGACCGCCACTTGTTGTCTTGTCGCGCTTGCTCACGGTCTCGCGGGGTAACGCACACATGATCACCTGCAACCGCTTCGCGCCATACGTAGCCATCCTTGCAGGTGTCAGGGCCATATGCGCCACCCCCCGGACGGCGACGATTTGCCGCTTGACCATTGTCACGTCTCACCTGCTCACGAACTTGCGGTGTCACACATGCACGATCACTCGCACTCGCTTCGCGCCACACCATACCACCCACACAGGTATCTTGCCCATAGGTGCAGTCGCGTGCGACAAGCGGCTGTCGCGTGGTGCTCGTTCCAGGACAGCAAAACTTCTTTGATCCAGTCCAGCACCCTGCCCCGCTCGACGAGCCTGCGGGTGGCGTGGACGAGACTTCCCCCTGGCGGCAGGCCCCCTCACAAAATGGTGCCGTACCATCCCAGCGACATCCTGCAGGCACACCCGCCCCCTTGCAACAGAGGGCTTTTGTACCAACAGCGCAATTCGCACCAAATGGAACCGTTTGATTGACGAACGGAGGGATCCAGAAGTCAGGAACGGCATCGAGTTTAGTGAGTTCGGCTTCATCGCTCCGACATGAGCCCGCGCAATACGGCGCCGTGCCGTCCCATCGACAAGACTGCGCGTGACTGAGCTGCGCAAAAGACGTAGCGAACGCAAGTATTGCCAGGCCGTGCAATGCAATTAGTGGCTGGCGAATCAATCGCGCAGCGCTGTCACAATGAACCGCCCCGGGTATCGCGGAGGCTGTTTGGTTTAAGTTAAGCAGGGGTGAGCTGCTCGTTGGTTTGGGATTTCAGTTGCAGGTAGTAGTTTGCCTCGGCCTCTGCTGGGGGAATGTATCCGATCGGTTGGAGGATCCGTTGGTGGTTGAACCAGGCGACCCATTCAAGCGTTGCGATTTCGACGGCCTCGATTGTTTTCCAGGATGAGCGGCGGTGAATCACCTCGGCTTTGTAGAGGCCGTTGATGGTTTCGGCCAACGCGTTGTCGTAGCTGTCACCCTTGCTGCCGACCGAGGATTCGATGCCCGCTTCGGTTAATCGCTCGCTGTAGCGAATCGAGAGGTATTGCGAACCCCGATCGCTGTGGTGCACCAGCGCATTCGGATCAGGGCGCCTGGCGTACAAGGCTTGCTCCAGGGCATCGAGCACGAAATCGGTCTGCATGCTGCGGCTGACGCGCCAGCCGACGATCCTGCGAGCAAAGACGTCGATCACGAAGGCGACATAGACGAAGCCTTGCCATGTCGAAACATAGGTGAAGTCCGCTACCCAAAGCTGATTGGGGCGAACGGCTACGAATTGCCGATTCACCCGATCCAGTGGGCAGGGCTGTTTCGGATCGGGCCGCGCGGTGCGCTGCGTCTTGCCACGGCGCACGCCTTGGATACCAAGGCGTTGCATGAGCCGCTCAACCGTGCAGCGCGCCACCGCGATTCTCTCGCGCTTCATCTGTTGCCAGACTTTGTCTGCGCCGTAGACCGAGTGATTGACGCGCCAGAGATGTGACACTTGTTCAGCTAACCGTTTATCGCGCTTGGCGCGTTCGCTGCGCAGCGACGGATCGCGTAGTCGTGCGGCGTGACGACGGTAGGCCGATGGGGCGCACTGCAACACCTTGCAAAGCGGCTCGACCCCAAAGGCTTGCCGATGTTCATCGACGAAAGCGTGGATCATTTCAATCGGCGGTCTAGCTCCGCCTGGGCAAAAAAAGCGCTCGCCAGCTTCAGTATCTCGTTGGCGCGACGAAGCTCCTTGTTCTCGCGCTCGAGCGCACGCACGCGCTCGGCCTCGACCGTGCTCACGCCTTCACGCTTGCCGTGATCGATCTCGTGCTGTTTAACCCAGCTGAGCAATGTTTGCCCAGAGCACCCAATCTTGCCTGCAATCGACTCAATCGCCGCCCATTGCGACGAATGCTGCTCGCGCTGCTCAAACACCATGCGAACGCTTCGCTCGCGTACTTCCGAGGAATATCTGCTCTTCTTCATCTCGGCTCCTATCTCTCAAGTTTAGGGGCCTCCGCAATACCCGGGGCGGTTCAATGCGCCATCGGGAGACACGCTTGCGGGCCTCCCGAATGCAATCTTTTTGCTGGCTGGCAAGATATGAGTAATGAATACACGAAATCACTTCCGGCCGGTGCAGTTACGCCAAATCGTAATGCTCTGGACCAGCGCCGTCGAAATTTACATGCAAGCCCGGTTCCGATTTGAAATGCCAGAGGGAAGATTGCTATGGCTTATTGCACAACACGAGACCGTTACCGCAACGCAGCTCTGCGAACTAGCATTCATGCGGAAATTTCAGGTATCTCGGTCATTAGAAAAACTCCGCAAACTAGGCCTTGTCGGCGCGATCACGAGCCCGGAAGACTCCCGAAGCAAATTTGTAACTTTAACTCCACTCGGCGTGTCTGTAAGCGTTGAACTGCTGGACCAATCGGTGAAGTGGGCCGATTATCTGGAGCAAGACCTTACACAAGTCGAACGCAAATCATTGGAGTCAGCGCTCAACAAGATGCGTCGCAACGCAGCATCGCTAACGCCCATCGTCGAAACCGAACTTTTGGCTGTAACCCAACGCACGCAAAAGCAAAAAGCGTCGGCTAAGCGGCGATCTGAATCTTCTGAAAGCTCGCAAGCTTCCGCCCCCCCGCACCAAAGCGTCGATTGCATGTCAGGTAGTATCCTAGAAGTTTATTTGTCCTGTTCAAGGCGATAAAAACGCGATAGATAACGCGCGCTGATGATGTCTGTGTCGCGTCGGACTGCTGACGCAACGGAATGTCGGCACCTGCCCGAAAAGGCGATTACTAGGTACGGCAATCTAGAATCGACCTTAACGCTCGAATAGGCGATGTGGACCTACTCAGCGTAAACAGAGGCCAGTGATACGCGGACGCGAGCACTGCGATTACTGAGATTGCGGACCGCCGCGTATTGGTTTCACATATGAAACAAGAACCAATCCCAAGCGCACTCAGCGGAGCAAGGCTGTACCGATGAGTAGCTTGTCGCCTAGAACTCGCCACGCGAAGCTTCGCGGAAGCTGACGCGCAAGCGCTGCGGGCATTTAACGACTGCTCAACCAACGAACAGAGAAGCCCCACTCCGGAGATTGCCCTGCCGCCAGAATCGCTGCAAATGATTCTTCCGAGAATCTGTATAGTGACCCTGCGTCATTTTCAGAACCAATAAGCAGGAGAGATTTGCGGCGCTTTCAGGTTCGCCGATGGCGGCCGCGGCGAGTGTGGGCGCGCGAACTCGGTTCGGCTGATCCAGCCGAGTACGGAGCGCGGAAGCTCTCGCCATAGCGGTGCGTCTACGCCTCAATTGGCGCATGGCGCCGTCCAAGCTCACGAAGCAGCGCTCGGTTAGATAGTTCTCGCGTAGACGCCGCTTGAAACTCTCGGCCATTACGTTGTCGGTCGGCTTCCCTTGGCCACCTGAAATCGAGCCTCACTTTGTACTAGTAGAGCCACTCGTCCATCGCCTTGCCGACGAGCTCCCCTGCTATGTCTGACGTAGTGGGCGCTTTTGTGCGTTTTCGAGTCTCAATTGTGCCGACGATGCTCACCACATCGCCTTCTTCAAGACTTCACCCGACGTCGATGGCAAGGGCCGCGCGCGTTAAACAATCAACGGCGCTAAGCGTGCACGGCCTCTTACCGTCGACGAGGTTGTCAGCGACAGAAACCACGCTCCACATCCAAGTTGCATGCTCGGTCGCTGCATTGGGTTGACGCGGTTGCACAGTCTTGGTTCGCATCGGTTGATTGTGCCGATGCAAGAATCCTCGCTCGCGATGAAGCTCGTAGATGCGTTTGACGTTATCTTGATGTTTCGCAAATTCGCTCTTCGCGCTCGAGCTTTACGTGGACACGCAGATAGCTGTCGTGAACCGGCGTGCGCGCGATCTCTTTCGCGCGCAGCGCCAGCGCATGACGTTGACAGCGACCGAATCGTTGCAGCAATTTGGGCATCAACTCACACTTCAGCGAAGGTTTCAAATTCTTCCCGCGTGCGCTGCCTGCAACATCCCATTGTCCAAATTCAGATCGGCGACAACCCACTTCAACTTGCAATTCGCCTCTGCAAAATGCTGCGACCGCTGAGGCTCAGGGAGACCGACACTATGCTGTGTATGCTTCCGCAAGTAAAACCTCGCCTCGATAGTACCCGCCTTGCGACAATCTTCTCAGACTCAGTTTCCCAGCTCGCTTTGCTTCCGCGCGTAAGCGATCTGTACTCTGCATAACTTGTTTCTTTGGAGAGAATGAGCACCATTCGTTAGATCAGGAGCTCAAGCGGTAAATCTTGCGCCGAAACGATTCCACGCATTGGACCGGTGTCAGTGTGACGTGCCATCCACCCGGATGCCTTAGGGCTTCGCCGTCTAGGGGTGACACGTTTAATCCAAGGAGGCGTTATCTGAATACAGACCGTGCCGAAGCCCCTTGAGGTGAGGTGAGCTTTACTCTTCTGCAAGCTCACGTTTCAGCCTGGCACCCGGAAGGAGCTCGGCAGAGGCATGGCCGTTTGTGCGCATCTGATCGATTTGATCGGCCCAAAAACGCATCATTTCTCGCCGGTCCTTGAGATAGCTCGCGTGGTTGTAGGCCCCCCGCACCTTGCCTTGCACATGCGCGAGCTGAGCTTCAATTACATCCTCTCGGAATCGTCCGGTCTCGTTGAGGGCGGTAGAAGCCACTCCACGAAAGCCGTGCGACGTCATCGCACCTTTATAGCCAAGGGTGTCGATCGCGTTTAGGAGGGCGTTGTGGCTCATCATCCTGGCTGGATCGCGATCACCTGGCAGTAGGTAGCGCGCGGGATCAGCCCCCGTCGAGCCGAAGCGCTGGAGGTTCGCTTCGCGTAGCCGTGACAGTAAGTCGACCACCTGCGGGGCGAGCGGAACAACGTGCGGTCGTCGTTGCTTCATCACCTCTTTCGGAATGCTCCAAAGCGCGTGCTCGAGATCGCACTGTGCCCAGGTCGCCTGGAGTAACTCGCCGGGGCGCACGAAGGTGTACGCCAGCAGATACAACGCGGTCCGGATACGGGCAGAGCCATCGTAGCCGTCAATTTTTCTCAGGAATCCTGGGAATTGATCGATGGTCAGGCGCGCATAGTTCGTCTCTTTGCGCACGCGAAAGACTTGGCGATCCGTAATGCCTGCGAGTTCGTTGCGCTCGACCGCGCCAACGATCACGGCGCGGGTCAGGATCTGCTTACACAAGGTGAGCGTGCGGCTGGCAACTTCCGGGCGCCCCTCCTTTTCCATACGAAGCGCAATATCGACGAAGTCCTTAGCGAGCAGTGAGGCAAGCGGGCGGTTTCCCAGGTACGGCAGCATGTTGGCCTTCACGCGGCGCTGGCCGTAAAAGACTGTGCGAGCTGACTTACCCGGCGACCAATGCTCAAGCCACTCGTGAAAGGCCGCTTCGAAGGTGATCGTACCCACGGCAGCAATCGGCGAAAGCGTCTGATGTTGCTCGCGCAACTTAGACAATGCTGCGCGCGCGGCAGCGAGAGAGAGTTTCGGGTAGTCGCCGAGCTTTTGTTTGATGGACTGGTTTGACGCGCGAAAACGGGCGCGCCAGTGCTTCTTTCCAGTCGATGAAATCATCAAAAACAACCCAGGTACGTCTTGAACGCTGGTGTACTTGTCGGGGCCGGTCGCGTGTTTCGCGGCCCGAACTTGTGCTTCTGTGAGTGCCATATCCGCTATCCGCCAAAGGTGTACCACTTGAACGGCGGCGAGTGTACCGCTTTGGTGTACCACTTCGGTGCAACTTAGGGGAACTGTACGCAACACTAAACCACGAAAAATCTGCCGTAGAAAAGAAAAAAGCCCTGAAATTTCAGGGCTTTATAGTTGCAGTTTGATTATTATGGTTTCATGCAGTTTCGTGCACAAAACATGTCTTGGCGGAGACGAAGGGATTCGAACCCTTGATGCAGCTCATCACCGCATACTCCCTTAGCAGGGGAGCACCTTCGGCCTCTCGGTCACGTCTCCT
>JAAFJO010000017.1 GCA_013298145.1 Betaproteobacteria bacterium | reverse complement strand
GGACCCGCGGGGCAAAAAGAAACCCCACGCGGGGGTGGGGTATTTGGGGTGAGGGGAGGGGAGGGTTGACGGGTTAGGGTTTTTGTGGGTCGGACTGGGGGTGAACCAATGCATACCGTCGGCGAAGGTCGGCAACATCGGCTTCAAGATTTGCGATGCGCGCGGTAAGGGCGGCAATCAACCCCCGTACCCCAGCTATCGAAAGCCCGGCAGTTGTAATAACCTGCACCACAAGTTCAACAGTTTGAGCGTCAATATTCAGAGCCATACTATTCCTTACGTCGGCAAACTAGCTGCCCAGTTGTCATAAATAATCCGCACATAGTTTGCGGTTTCCGTTGGCAAACTCGCAGGCTTACCCGTCTTTTTCGCGAGGTTATAGCTTGCGATATTTCCCGTGCCCCAATTATACGCCATCACAGAGTCGCGCCAATTTCCGTGACGACGATATAGCCACATCAAATAGCGGGCGGTCATGGGGATACTACGATCCGGGTCCAGTGTGCCGGCTTCCCAAGTTGCCCCGAACCATTCTTTAGCCGTGACCGGCATGAATTGTCCGAGCCCCCGGGCACCACTGGCCCGATTGATAACCCGAGCATCGAACCCGGATTCTTGGCGAATCAGCGCGGCTAACAAAAGGGGTGGCACCCCAGTAAGCCGGCCCGTGTACTGAATATCTACCTCGTAATCCCGCTTTGTTTTCGGGTCAACGCAGGAAAATGGAATGTCTGAGGGCATCGCCCACGCTCCAATCGTTTGGATGGTCGAAGTGAGATCCCCCACAATACCGACCGACGAACCTTGCGCAATATTGGCATACCTGTAGAGAAGGTATCCGCCAACGCCTAGAAAAACGTAAGCGGGGCGCATACGTCAAACCAATTGCGATTTGGTACCCACACCAGCGAAGGCATATTCTGGCGAACGAGAATACACGCCGAAGGCTTCAAGCTCGCACCAAACTTGAGTTGCGGGAGCAACGCCACCCGGATTGGTCCCGGACGGGATTGCCAACACCCCGAAACGGTCCCACGTGTTGACATCGGCGGACAAAGTACCCGCAGACGCTGAAGTGCCCAGATTAGTCGTGATTCGGCGCACGTTATCCACATACTCCAACCCGTCAACTGGGTTTCTAACCACATTGAACGCGACGATGTGAACGCTAGTCCAATGGGACGCAGTATGTCCGACGATGTTAAGGTTAACGCCAGAACTTAACATGAACGTCGAACCGGAAACCATCGGGTTCACAGCCCCCGGTGCGCATAGGGGGTGCGTCCAGATATTCGACAAAGTACCGCTTCCCTCGATCAAAGGGATTTGCGTGACTGGGAACGTGCGCAGTTCCATACCGCGAAAATTGGCCCGTTGCGCTGCTGTAGAAACATCCATAAACGGATGTGCTCCACCCGATTGCAACCACATTGCACCACCACGCCGAACAGCGACAATGCGAGCAATCGTCCCCGTGGTGTAAATAACCGTACCCGGTTGCAGATACATGGGATCAGAAACCCGCGTCGTGCGGTCCCAGAATTCCACGTAAGCCGAACCGGTAGATTCAGGGCTGACCTGCAACCACCCCGGTTCGATGTTGACATCATCAGTGTAAAACGGTTTGAACGTGGGGGTGTCCGACGTGATGAACGGAAACGCTTCGATCAAAACCGGGGCGCCATTGGAGTCCGCCACTAAGCGGGAGCGCTTCAGAAACTGTCCGTAGCTCATTTGAAAAGATCCTTAAAGGAAAAGTCTTCGATACCGCGCCATACGTCGGCAACGACGGTTTGCGCCCCGCCCAACACGGACCCCGTACCACGCTGGTCAACGGCTGAAGCGGTTTTGTCAACGGCCGTAGCTGCAGCGTCACCGATGGCGGCCAGTGTTTCGCCTGGGTTTGTTACCGCGCGGTAGGCTTTCCACGCCAGATACGCGGCGACCCCCACACCAACTAGCATCACAGCCGACTTGATAGAATCTGACGCGGGGAGTTTAGGCACGGCGTTTCACCAGCCAAAAACCGACACCAGCCAAAGCAACCCACATCAGCATATTGTTTTGTGTTGCTGGTTGCGCGCTGGCACCACGCGCGGCGGGGGTATCGCTGGTTCCCGCCACGGCGTCACGTACGGTGTTGACCGCACCCCGCGTGGTGTTGATCGCGTAAGCGAACGACTGCGCCCCGTTGCTGATTTCATTCATCAGCGATTGGAACGAAAATGTGTTCGGGTCTGGGGGTCCGACAAAATCAGGCATTTGTTACCTCACTTTTTGCGAAGAGCGATAATTCCGACCGCCAGCGATGCAAGAGCAATCCATAGCATCGCTTTGGACTCTTTTGGTGTTGACGTGCCCAGATTGGGGGCGGCGAAACTCGCCACTTGCGACGATGGCAAAGGTTGCAGGGAAAACGGATCGAAGTAGTTAGGCGCTTCTGCGGTAGCGCCAAACCCTGAAACTAAAAGCGTCATACTAGAAACCCTATTGCGACAAGCCCCACAAGTAGCAGAGCTGAATTGTTTGCCGGTTTTTCAGCTGGCGGATCGGGCGGGCCGTATTGCGCAGGTTGCCCGGGGTTTGGTTTCCCGTCGATTGCCGCTTGCACCACTTGCACAGCACCTGCGGTTTGTACGATAGCCTGAGCGGCAGTTTGAACGCCGGTAACGCTAGTTTTGATTGCCGCACCTACATCGGCCAGCGTGAAACCGCCAGCCGTGGGGGCCACCGTTTGCGCTACTGGCGCTACTGTCTGAGAAAGCGGGGCCAGATTGGCAACTTCAATAGTGGGTGCTGGAATTCCCGGGCCGACAAACACTTCTGCGGGTACTGAGGGGATCGGTCCGCTTGTGGGTATAAACGATGCAGCATAAGACACGGCAACGGCTAACCCGACAACGACAACGCCAGCGCGAGCAAAATCACGCCAGAATTTACCGTAACCACGTTCCCACAAAGAAAACACGCCAAGAACACCATTCGAGATAAACAACCCCGAATATTCCCGACCGTCAGGGACAATCAACGGGATCATGGTTGAATCACCCTGAGACCCGGCCATATTCCCACCGATGCTATACCAATCAACGCCGGCACGCATCGCCCAGATGTAGACGGTTTCTGAACCGACGCTATCGGACGGATCCCAGCGCGATGCGGATATTACAGTGGGGGCTTCTCCAATATCTCCGCTAGAGGGAAGGTCTTGCACAAACGGGGTTGTGCGACTTTGCAGGAAATACCCACCTTCCGACTTTACACGAGCGATCCATGCATGAATCTGGGGTGCGGCAAAAGCCGTCCCAGAAACATGCACGTTCGGCGCAGTCCCCAAGAATTGCACCGCGCCCATGGGTCAAATACCCACGTATTCCGTGGTAACCATTTCAATCACACGGCCAGCACCGCCCGTGTAATCGAGTTCAAGAATTGGCTGTGCAGGCGACTTGACGGCCCATGCGTTCGACGCAAGAACACCCTGTCGCGACTGGCGGGCGAAGTCGATTTCCAGAAAACCCGTTTGCGTGTCACGCCAGCCGCGCATACGGTTTCGGTACGCTCGGGCCGAACCAGAAACACGGGTATCGATACCGTTGCGGGCAACCAGTTTGTTGATGATCGCGTCTGACGCAACGCCGTTGATATGCGAATAGAACTTGATCGCCCGCAGCACGTTACCGACGGGCAGATTAGTCTGAAAAGCGCTATTCGACGCTTCGGCGCTGATGATCTGCGAAGTGCGCTTGACGACGAAACGGGGCACAGTTTCCGCAGGGTTCAGTTCCGTAGTGACATTGGCATCCACATACAGGGTCAGAGCAAACACCGTTGGAACGCTGGCGGCATTGGTGAAGCAGTCGGCCCACGCGCCAAACGTGATGCGCAGTTCGACGTAAGAAAACCCGCTCAGTCGCAGATTGGAATCCTTGGGGCGGATACCGTCGAATTGGGCAAAGTCTAGATAAAGCTGAGTCGAAACCGCGCCCGCCGCATTGGCCGCAGGATTCGTCATCGAATTGTTAGCGCCAGAAACCGGATCAAGCACGCGATCCGATGCGACACCCAGCGACCAGCCCGGCACACTACAGATCGTGGTCTTACCGTCGCCGACCAGTTCGACACGCTGAATCAGTGCCTGACCTTTGAGGGTTTTCAAAGATCCCGCAGCACCGGCTGGGTAGGTGAACGTTCCCGCTAGGTCGATCATCAAGCATTCAATGTCAGCCATGCGGGGAATTTCAATCGTCACCTGCGACGATGGTGCGAATGCACGCTGTGCAATTTCTTGTTGGGTGCGGATTTGACCGGACATAGTGTTTTCCTTAGATCAGAGAAAGTAGGCAATTGCTGCAGGGATAACGGCCCATTCCAGACCGAAACCGTTTTTGGGTTGGATTGAAGGGATCGGGATATCCACGACGGCACCATCACCGGTTACATAGACGTCCTTCACAGCATCGACAGTTCGCAGCAGCATAATCGACGCTGCCCCGACAACGGCCAGCGTGAGAACTTCAGTATTGATTGCCATTATTTCACTCCCAGATTCTTACCCGTCGAATAACGGTACAGCGCCGACATCGAAAGCGCTAGCAGCGCCGCGGACAGCGTGGTTTTGGACATCACGCCGGAAACGATTGAATTGAACATGGATCAATACCCCGTGGAGTTTCCGCCCTTGGCGGTTTGCAGGCGCACCACATTACGCAGCGCGTAGACGAGTCCGCCTGTCACGATGATGACAGGCAGATATTTGGAAATGGCACCCATTTGGATTAACCTCGTGTTTGGGAAAAAACATTGCCTCGTGAATACTTGGCACGTCCAGATATTACGTGCAGATAATCCCCCTTGTCAAGTCGAATCCCGCGCAAATCGTGCCCATAATCAGCGCCGATGTTTCGCAAGTCCGAGTCTGTCAAGCGGAAAATAAAAGCTTCGCCAAACTGTGTACGAACAGAAGGATGCACGCGCATGGGTCGCTGCGTAATCATGAATAACTGAATCCCATAATGGCGCCCCCGTTCGGCGAGCCAGAAATTGTGTTTCTGATCGTGGCCGAAAATACTTGAAGCTTCGTCGATGAAGAGTTTGCAGGGTCGGAGTTTTCCGCTGTGAATATATTCCTCAAATTTATTGACGTCAGAATAGATTAAAGCGTTTTCGCCCCAATCTCCACCCTTTGTAACCGTGCCGACAGGATCGAACACGATTACAGGGATACGGTGTTTGCAGAACGCCCGGGAGTACCGACGCGCAGCGGTAGTTTTCCCGGACATCGTGACACCGTAAAAAGCGGTGTGATTAAAATCCATGGGAGTTACACGCCAAGACGGTGGCGGATAACAGCGACACGATCAGCACACCAGCCCATAAAGCGACTGAGTTTCGATTGTGTGTTTTCCGTTGCGAGTCGTGGAACAGCATAAGCAGACAAAGCGAGAATAAGGCCCATTTCAGGGGTAATTTGCAGTCCGCCCTTTGCGTCGAGGTAGGTTTCAACGGCACCGTTCAGCCCCTTTTGTTCATCCTTTTCCGCTGCCCATTCCGGGCCGATAGCCCGGGACAAAATCCCGGTAACGCTCGCAACCAGAAAGACTGCGGTTTGCTTGTTCGACATCGTGGCCGCAGCTCCCTGCACCATCGGCCCCGAACCAATCACGTCCGACGTTTCACGTGGAACATGGGGAGAAGGTGCGGCACCCCCTGACGGCATCGCACCCGCATCAGCGCTTTTTCGGCCGCCTTTTCCACGCTTCAGAGCGTATCCACCATCTACGCGAAAACGCGGCGTACCGTCAGGCATCGACGAATGGATTGTCGGGTCAAATCCGACCCACTGGTTTACCGCCTGTTGAACGCTACTCTGAACCGAATCGCCAAGCAGATCGGTTTCCACATCGCTGGTTTCACGTGGAACACTGCCCGATTGGTCTGCGCTATCGTGGCCGGTTTCCGATTGAATAAAACCATCCCCGTCGGGGTTCAAGTCCACCTCTGGGACAGACGATAATGACGGATCAGCATTGACGGAAATGACGGGTTCAAACATGGCGAAGACTCCAAAATTGACGGGTACAGAAACTAAAGCGGGCAAACTGCGCGAATTACGCGCACACGGGTTAACTGACGCTAAAACCTTTTCTAAAGGCGCAGCGAAAGTATGGGCAGATTATAAAACAGCATTCCCGAAAGGTGTGCCGACAACGACAACATTTATTAAAGCATCGGCAGAAGCTCGCAAAGCATGTGCGTCTGCAAATATGCGGGTGTTAGGGAATACGGTTGTTTTTCCCACGCGGCCGGGTGGTGTGGTGAAAATAAAGGAATCAAAACACGGTGTATTTGTGGAGTACGGACAAAAGGGTAAGAAACTAGACAAGATTGTCTTATCAAAGAATGGCGATCATCTGAAATACGGTATGAAACTGGCACGCAGGGAGAGAGCCCGGCAAGACCCCGATAATGTGTCGCTAGTTTTCGGCACGCTAAAAACTAGCAATTATAAAATTGGGGGTGTTGAGGTGCATTCTTTTCAACGTGATGTCGCGCGTCTATATCAAGACCCATTAAACGCGATGCTAGACGACCGCTACGCGACTAATAAGCTAGAGGTAGACGGCGAAACGGCACGGATTGATAACGACTTTGTTGACCTACTTGCGGAGACTAACGGGACCACGGCGCTAATTTTTGTTCACTGGTGACATAGATAATGACCCGCAAACCTAAGCCGGTTGCTGCGCTGGACATCGAAACGACTCCCGGGAAATACGGGGAAACTCCAACACCAATATGTGTATGTATAAAGTCTGACGATCTTAGGTTTGCGGTAAAATTCTGGGGCGAAACCTGCATCGAAGAATCTGTTAAGTTTTTACAGGCGCAGAAAATTAAGGGGCGATTACTCGCCCACAATGGGGGAAAGTTTGATTTTGGTTATTACCTGCACGATGCTGGAAAGAAACGGGTAGTCGGTTCCCGACTTTTGACTAGCAGTGTTACGGGGTGGGAAACTCTTGACACAATGCTATTGATGCCGACTAGCCTTAAAAATCTAGGGCATGGTTTCGACTCCAAGGGCGAGATTCGTTTAGATTGGCACCGCCTAGACGCAAGTGAGGAACAGCAGGCCTATATCCTCGAATACTGTTTGCAGGATTGTGCGGTGTTACTCGCGGCCTATCGTCGCTTCTGCAAAGTGTTTACGGGGGATGAAAACAAGGCGTGCAAGGATACCGCAGCTGCAAACGCTTTTAAGGCGCTGAAAGGGTTTTACCCTAACGCTAACCCGACCGCGTGGAGCACTACAAAACTGTACGACAAAACAATAAGACCGTATTACCACGGTGGAATTGTTAATACGTTCGGACCAGCACGCGATATAAGCGGCACTTATACGATGGTGGATGCTAATAGCATGTATCCAGCCGCGATGAAAAATTACGAACACCCGTGCTCTAATCGGTACGTGAAAGCGGATAGCCCTAAATTGACCCCCGAGGGCAAGCTACGCAATTTTGGTGATCGGATTTTCTTTATTTGTTTTGAGGGTTATTCCAGCATTCTCCCCCACGTCAAGAAAACCGGGGGTCTGGAATATGACGTGACCGGGACGTATTGGGTTACATCGCACGAATTACAGGCCGCTTTGCGGCATGGTTTTGTCCGCATAGATAAAGTGATTGAGGTTCTAGTATGGCAAGACGTGCAAACGTATGGCGAGTTTGTAGATACGTTCTACACCATGCGTCAAGATGCGAAGAAAAATAACGATCCTGTAGAGTATGTGTACAAAATCATTCTAAACAGCGCGTACGGTAAATTCGGGCAAGATCCCAGAAACTATTCTGAAGTAGTTTTTTGTTTGCTTGGGGACCGCCCGGACGACACGCTAGAAACACATACCCCGTGGAGAAGAGTCGGTAAAACTGAAGATGGTTTTAATATCATCTGGGACCGTGAGAAGCTTATAGACGACCAGGATAGGGCATTTATCAACGTAGGAACCGCTGCGAGTATCACGGGGGCGGCACGCGCGAATCTAATTGACGCGCTAGGCGCGGTTATCCATGCTGGCGGTACCGTCCATTACTGTGATACTGATTCGATTGCGTTCGAGGGCAAAGCCACGATGCAATTAGGCAAAGAGTTAGGCCAGTGGAAAATCGAGGCTAGTTTAGATCGGCTAGTTATCGCCGGGCCGAAACTATACGCGTTCAGGGATGCTGCTACAGAGAAATATAAAGTCGCATCGAAAGGGGTGCGAACAAATGCGCAAGGAATTATTGATCTGGTTGCAGGGGTCGAAGATTTAACCTATCTCCCCGATATGGGTAGTTTTGACAAGGCCGGGGTCTACCGTACTGTTAAACGCACCATCAAGCGGGCATCCCTTAAGCGATAGGCGCAGGCTATCAGGGCGATAGAAAAACACAATCGGGCGGAAAGCTACAGATCTGCTTCATACCGTCGATAATCTGGGCATGGAAAACGCACCGCACATCGTCCACCCCAGACACCACACCGAATCGGAACCTAAAATGAAAGTCCCTTACGCCGAAATCCTACAATTCAACACTTGGGCTTCTGTCCAAATTGTTGCACTGCAAAACAGCCCAGATGAAATGGTTCGTTTAGAATCGGTCCTTTACGGGATACCCGTTACTGCGCGACTGACCAAAGACGACTACGTTCGCACCGTGGAAAACGCACGCTTTTCGCCGGACGTTCCCGCGTCTGTGTACGCCGCTTTCAAAGCGCGTCCGGTTTGGTAATGCTATAATTCACGCACGGAAAATCTTCTAGCACCGCGTGCGGTGTTAGGGGGTCAATCCAGACCGTACCCTTTTCACTTTGGAGATTTTCACCATGACCGCCACGATTCAAAAGAAAGTTACCTGCGCGTTCGGAATTCCCTCCCCCAAGGTTCTCGCCCTGGTTCTCGCACACCCGGAAAAGCGCGCGTACGCTGGTCGTTTGATCGGTATTGCCACGGGTACAAAGTCAGGCGTGAGCCAGTACGGCGACTGGACTTCGCTTATTGGGTCTTTCCAGTTCACCAGCCCCGAAGGCGAAACCGTCCGCGCAGTTCAGGCGTTTGGCCCCGATCTGGTGATTCAGCCCGTCGTCGCACAGCTCGCCAGCGGCTCGCAGTCCGTAACCGTCGCCGTGGACGTCTTCGCTGTGCCGTCGGACAAGTCACCGACCGGGTGGAACTACGTGTGTAGCACAGCAATCGAAGAAACCGAATCCGACCCTCTTGCGCTGCTGATGGCGAAGACGACGGCCCGGCCGGTTCTGCTGGCGGTACCCTCCGACAATCCAGCCCCAGCGGACAACGCCGTGAAACGCGCAGCTGCCAAGAAAGGCTAAAGTCCCCGCAGCTGCCAAGAAAGGCTAAAGTCCCCGCAGGGTCTGTCGATAAATAAGGGTGCCGAAAGGTGCCCTTTTTCTTACCTGAGGAAATAATCGTGTCAAATTGGATCATTGTTTTTCACCTTCTGTTTGCAGCGTTTCTGGTGTTGCTGGTCTGGGCAATGTCAAAACAAGGTGAGCGAATGGAAATGCTTGTTAAGGGTCTCGATCTGGCACGCCGTGCCGATGCAGAAGCGGCACGGAACCGCCTGTCACGCATGATGGAAGCGCAGGCAGAACAACAGGGGAAGATGCTCAAGCTGTTGCGGGATGCCGAGATTGCACGTAAGCAATGTGAGCTTGCAATTGGCACAGGACGCACGGGTAACGGGCACAGTGCCCAAGGGCATCGGAAGGGGTAAGGAATGGGCAAACGCATACCATGTTTTGAGCATCCAGAAATTAGGGATCTGTTTCGTAGGGGTGCCTGGTGCTTCCGCCGTAACGGGGTATTTTTGATCTCTGATATTGGACGGATTTATTTTCACCCGCACTGGGTCGGACCACGCCCCAACGGGAAAATGTGGCCCGGGCAAACATCAACCGCAAAAACCGACCACGTGTAAACACCCCTCCCCTCCCCTCACCCCAAATACCCCACC
>JAAFJO010000016.1 GCA_013298145.1 Betaproteobacteria bacterium | reverse complement strand
TTGGTAGAGAAGCGGATTGAAGCTGGGCACTACATGCGAACGATTTAGCAACTGCTCACCTCTTGCGTTCATCGCGGCCATCTCCATGGCGACGGCGGTCACGCGATCAAGAAAGGAATGCCTCAGCGGCTTAAGATGCAAATCGCCGCTCAACTCCGACTGGGGCGACTCAAAGTCGCTCAGCGACACTCACGCGAAGGTGGCGTTGAACGCTTTGATAACACTTCTACGCCGTCCGGCACTGTGAGTTAAATCTGCCAGTAAGGTAGTCGGTACTTGCCGTGTAATCGCTGTTTCGAGACGAGCTCTCCAGATTTCATCCACGTAAAGGTCTTCGCACGCGTTGCCAGCGAGCAAAATTGGAGCGTATCCAGAGCCTTGATAAGTTGCTGCTTGAGTCCCTTGCAGCTAACGTCATCTCATTGGGCGTGTGGTCGGGGGGCTCTTTCAATGCACTTTCCAGGTTATCTTCTGAGTGATTTTCACTCGGGACACCTTGTTGTTCGTTCTAAGTGAATCGCGGACGATTCTCACAGATCGTCGGGCAGTGGACGAGGATCGTCTCACAGGCGCCCGCTCGTAATCGAACGCTTTCGCTACAGTGGTCCCGTAGTCTCGATGGAAGAACAGGGGGCTTGCAAATCAGTCGCGTTGATAGAGTCGGGTGTCCTGCGCCAGCGGGGTGGAGGTTCTATCCCCAGTTTCACACCCAACTTGTGCCGAATCGAAAAATTAGGTGTCATTCGGAAGTTGGCAAGATATCTGTTCCCGAAAAAACCGATTCTTTTGCTAGCTTCAGACTGTCGATCGTCGGCGCAGCGCTGCGGAACCTCATGTTCACCGCAACCTTGATCGTTGCGCAGTTGCTGGCGCTTTCTGACCGCGGCTGCTCGCTCACCGCGGTGCGTATCTGTCAAATAGGTTTGAGTTTCCACACCCTTATCAACGATTTGCTGGCGGGACCGCCAACGCAGCCGCTGTGGGACGCGTCGACCGAGTGTGCTCATCCAGCGGCTCAACTACCAATATCGCGCGGACCCATGAGGACGGCGCGAGCGTTCCATTTAAGTTTTTGGCAGCACGTTATGTCTAGCTAAACAAGTCGAATCGTTGACCCGTCTACTTTATCGTGCGAGTCGACGACCATGGACTGTTACACGCCTCACAAACGCTACGTTACGCTTGAAAAGCGTGCCGGCGGTATCGCTTCAGATTCCGTCAACGATTAGAGAAATTCACACGCAAGCTGGGTGTGACACCGCAACGACTATCGAGGTATAGCGTGATTTCATCGTCGCTCTTCGTGTTGCCGTTCGGTTTTGTATTGCGGGCATTCGCGGTAAGTGCAGCGCCGCGTGCCACATTCATGTAGCGCACGAACATCAAACCATCAGTTAGCGCTAGCGCGCTTCCATCGTCGTCGATATCGAGCGCGTTGCCAAGGCTGTCTAGATATTGCGAGATCTGTTGCGCAGTACGCGGCGTCGTAAGATCGAGTGTCAGAGCTGCGCCGCGTAGGCCAATCAGGTATCGGAGCAGCAATACCGGATCGTTTGAGGGGTCACACGCGCCACTACCGTCGAAATCGAACGTCAAACTGACGGGGTCGGGCGTCAGATTAAGACCGACCAGTACCGGATCGTGATCCGACGAACGAAACGGCGTCGGTGTGTAGAAGTCTGGCGAGGTACAGTTGTTCGCGCAACCCGATGTGTTCTTAAATTCGACGTTGTAATCGAGAATGCGCGGCTCGTCGGCGTTGATATGCCAGACAGCCGTCGCCGTGACTTGCGGCAACAGTGAGGGGGTGACCAGCGCATGGTCGAGCGAGCCCGATTGCCCATCGAACACGTATGAGTAACCGTTCTCGTCGAGCACGATGTTGCCCGCCGTTCGCAGCACGTCCAATGGGTCCTCCTGCGCATACGCATTAAAGTCGCCGAGCAACACGAAATCGTCGTCGCCAACGACTTCCTTCCAGCTTGCAATACAAGCATTCAGCGCGGTTGCTTGTGCGCGACGACTTGCGTTGTAAGCGCCTTGTCCGTCGTTTTGATCGATATCGGCCCCGGTGGGCGGCGTACTCGCGCTCTTCGACTTGAAGTGATTCACGACGATTGTGAAGCGGCCGTTGTTGGCAACGCTACGGAAAGTTTGCGCGGTGGGTGTGCGTCCGTTCGAATACGCTGGATCATCGCAAAGCAGCGCCGCGCGATCAATAGCGACGGCAGCTGGCTTGTAGATAATTGCTACTTTGATGGCATCAGTGCCGCCCGCCGTGTTGCCCAAGTTCGCCGGATCGCTCACATACGCCCACGTGCCTGCGCCCGCAGCGGCGTTGAGGCTCGACACCAAGTCGGCGATGGCACTGGCGGCGCCACTGCCATCGTTTTCCATTTCCATCAAGCCGACCACGTCAGAGTTGAGCGTGTTGATCGCGGCAACCGTCTTTGCTTTTTGTCGCGCGAACTCTGCAGCTGTCGTCGCGCCGCGTTGATTCGAATCAACATCGGCGAATCCGCCGCCGCTGCCGTTACCGTTGAAATAATTGAGCACATTAAAGCTCGCAACTTTGACATTCGCAGATCCAACGTCCGGAGGATTCGTCGGCCGCGCGGCGAAACTGAAGCTTGGTGCTTGCGTCGGTTGAATGCGATAGGCACTAAACCCGAAGCTCAGAATACCGGTGACACCTGTGGTCGTGCTACCGACGCGTAAGGTGTTGTTTACTGCGTCCCAGTACGGGATCGTCGGCGGGTTTTGCTGGTTACTGCCATCGTCGAGGATGATGCGGCTGGGCGCAATCCGCGCTTGCGCTGCGGAAATCGCCGCGACATTGCTATTACCGCTGGTCGTGGTCCCGGACGCGATGGCGTCGTTCGGATCGATCACGTTCGTCGGTTGCGTTTGTCGCTCGTCCGCCAAGACAAGTTCGCCGAAGCGCGCGAGGTTAAAGTTCTCGGTGACCGTGAGCGTTTGCGCAAAGCGAACGCGCATCCCTTCATAGCGTTCCCAATCGCTCACATTGGCAACCGGCAGCGCAACATCCACCACTGCGGGCAATGCATTTCCGCTGGAGAGTACAGTGATCGTCAGCGATCCAGTAAGCTGCGTCAAGGTAGCACTACCTGCGTTGAATTCGACAACGGGACCTGTGACGCGCACGAGATCGCCCACGGCAACCGCTGTGCTCGTGTTGAGCACAAAAATGCCTTCCGAGGTTGCGGGATTGCTGTCGGCGAGCGCATCTGGCTCCTGAATGAAGAAGCCGCCGAGCTGGTTGGTGCCCTGGAAATCGCCCGTTACGATGCCTTCAACGGTTACGACTTGTCCGACCTGAGGGCTCGTTGCACCACTGCCTTGCACGGCGTGAATGCGAGTGATTGGCCCCGACAAATCGAAGGTTTCGATACGTGCCTTCTTGTGCGCCGCATTCGGCAAATCTTTGCAAGCACCGTTACCGTAAAAATTGGTGTCGCCCGTATCGACGAGCAATTGCACTTGCGCGCCCGCTTGCAACGGATTGGGTACTTCGACAATTCCTTCGAAACTGCCGACCACGCCGCGCGCAGTGAGATCGGTCACGAAGAGCTGTGGCGCGTCAGTGGCCAGACCACTCCATCGGTACAAACGGAAATCACTCGGAGCAACGCCGGTTGCAGCTGCCGGTGGCCCTGCGACAATTAAATACTGGTTCGCCGCATTGCGCTCGATCGAGCGAATCGCACGGCCGCCAAGATTGAGAAGAATCGGTGCGCCAAACGTTGCAGGGCCAGTCGAAGGCGCTGCGGCGACGAGTGCTGCGAGATTCGTGACGGGCACAATCAGCGCGCGATCGCGAGTCGCGGCGGTGCCGAGCGGCGCACGAAACGCAACGTATCCCGTCGTGCCATCCGGCCCCATGGTGAGGGCTTCGATATTGAAGCCGCTACCGCCAGCGGCCTCGGGCAATACGCCAACCGCCGCTGACGCTGAAAAGCCGAGTGCAGACGCGCCCAGGCCATGGCCGTTCGCATCGTCCCAGGAGGTTAAATCCGCTTTCAGATTGGCGTAGTAACCCACGAAGTTCAGGCTCGCCGAGGTGCTGCTGCCGCTCACATCGGTTGCGAACAAGCGACTGCGATTGACTCGATTTGCACCGCTCGACGAATTGCTGTGCGAGCCGAGCCAATAAATACGATTGCCTACGCGCGTGGAGGCTTCGATGTCGACTTCACGCGGCGCGCCGCCAGAGAGATCAGTGAGTCCAAGACTCGAAGTGAAATCGAACGCTGAGGCGAAGTAGCCAGACAGACCGCGCGGGTACAGGCGCAACTGTTGATCCTCGTCGTTGGCGACGAAGAGCGCGGTAGCGTCGAGCACGAGCGCACTCGACGCGTCACACGCACCGGTGATGAAGCGGCTGTTCGCCGGTGAGCCGCTTGCCGCCGAAGCCGCGTAGTTGATGACGTAGTCGGCACTAAGCGCACCGTCGCTTACGGTAACGGTAATCGTCGCAAGACCTGCTGCGATCGGTGTGATCGCTACATTGCGCATTGCACCAGTCTCGCTCACAACGATGTTGGCGTTTGGAACAACGGCGACATTACTCGACGTTGCGGACACGGCCAGACTCGAGGCCAGTGTCTCGCCATCGGCAACGGTGAACGAGATGCCTGTCACGCTCGCCGGATCGGTTGGATCAGAAATCACGCCTGAGGCGAAGCCTGGCGACGCAATTGCGAGCGACAAGCGTGGGTTGCCTCCGAGAGTGGGCACGATTGTCGGTGCTGTGTTGCCGATGATGACTGCAGCCGTTGTGAAGCTCCAGCTGAAGTCTGATGCCATTGAAGTGGGTGTGCCGTCAATATCGACCACGTTTGCTGCGATCACTGTAGCCGTACAAGTCGACGAATTCGGCAACGCGCTCGCTGGCGTAAGTGTGAGGCTCGTCACGCCGTTCGCAGGCAAGCCGCTGAGGGAGATCGGTGTACCGGGAACGCCACAAACAAGCGTGACCCCGCCGACTGCGACGTTGACGGGTTCTGAGAAATCCCCGGCAATGAGGGAATTCACAGGCACATTTATCGCGGCATTCGCGGGATTCACCGACGTTACGGCGGGTGGAACGTCGGTCGCTCCGATCGCGTCACCGCTCACGACCACATTGTCGAAGCGAAGCGTGCCGCCTCCGTAAGTGCTCGCTGGTGCCGCGCGCGCGGACAGGTAGTTGCCAGCCGTTGGATCAAACGCCGAGACCACGCGAAAGCGCGCATTCGGATTGTTGTTTAATGCTGAAACTGCGCCTAAGTTCACGCTGCGTTTCGTACCGCTTCCAGAAGGCGGATTCCAGGTGTCGCCGGTGCCCGAGGCTGCTGGCGTGAAGCTCACGTGTTGCGCTTCGATGAACGTGGTGCCGTTGGTTGAGTATTGAATCGAAAGCGTATTGGCGGAAGTGTTGCTATGACGAATGTCGAATGCGAACGAAATGTTCTGCTGGCCCACCGTGCTTACAGCGAATTCAATGCCCGCCGTTTTGTTGTTGGCTCCAGCGGCGGGGTAGGTGGTCGTGTTGTATGCACGATCGGCCCCTCCTGCGATGCCGGTGGCAAACGTTGCAGTCGTACCGCCGACAAGTGTCACGGTACCGCTACCCGTCGAGGGCGTAGTTACATCGCCGGTAAACGTCCATTCGGCTATGGTCGCGGCGACGCTCGCCGTTGCGAAGTACATCACTGCTATGAAAAGCGTAGAAGTGCGTATCGCCATCGCGCGCGCAACGAATGAAAGCCCAGATCTCAACATTGGGAGCCCTAGAATAATTTTTGACGAGCGAGTTTAGTAACCGCCCATTACAGGCATGTTGCGGTTTTGTGACTGACGCGTAAAGCTCCACTCACGCTATGACATCCTCCACGGCTTGACGAGATGTCCGCGAACTCATCACACGCCTCAAAGATACGTGAGAACCCTAAAGACGGCATACGTTCGGCATACTCCGATCCTGCATTTGGCGTTGTCAGGTCTCGTGCGGCCTCCTTGTTTTAGGTGTACCAGCTAGCGGTTCAGCTTGACCCCTTGCGCGGGGCTGCTCCGTTACGTGTTTGACTGAGGAGCGTTTCCTACAAATGACTTATTCGCTGGTTTGCGATGTCAACATTTGAGCGCGTGCAAGGGCGTGGCGCGTGAATTTGCTGCGAGAGTGCTGTAATTATTTCGATAGTACGGTCCGCTACTTGAAACTGCCGGGGGGCAGCACTCAATTTCCGGCGGAGCCGTACGCCGCAGCGTGATAAGGGGGGGCGAGTAGTACGGTCAAGATAAGAGAAACCCGCGAGCAGGATAGCTTGACTGATCGAACAAGTAGGTACACACCTCTACGTCAGTGCTTTTTCTCCTACCGTTACTTTTTGCGCTGAAACAGGGCAAAACCTAGTACGTCCACCCAGAATACGTAGGCAACAGGGCCCAGTCGCACTTTCCCGAGGAACGCTCATCGCTCCATTCGTATGCGGTTATCGCACGCATGCGCCGTCTGATGGAGATCTGGCGCAACGACTACAACCACCACCGACCGAATAGCAGTCGCGGCTATTTGGCGCGGGAGAAATTCGCAGCGCAGTGTAGACGGCACAACCCGCAACACTGAAGCACAAATTGCGCAACAACGACAATCAGATTCCGCTCGGCCGCAGGACTCCAATCAGCCACTCGGCTGATCCTCGGGGCGGCGCAGTCCCAATAAATCGGATCGTTTAGTTGAAGAATATGCGGCGTGAGTTTCCAATCGATAGAAAGGAACGTATGCCATGGAGCGAACTAAGTTCAGCGAGGAACAGATCGCTTACGTCTTGAGCCGAAACGAGCTGGGGAGCTCGGTCGAGGAGATTTGCCGCAAGATGGGTATCAGCGAGGCGACGATTTACGTGTGGAAGAAGAACTACCAGTATTTAGGGCCTTCAGGGGTGCGACGACGGCGGCGAGTCGAAGAGGAGAACCGCAAGTTGAAGTAAATCGTGGCCGATCTGAGCTTGGACAAAGCGAAGCTGCAGTCAGCGGTTTAAAAAAGATTTGAAGCCTCCGCGCAAGCGCGAAGTCGTACCCGAGCTGATGCAGCGCTTCGGCAGTTCGCAACGTCAGACGCTACGCGTGGTGTCGCTGTCGAGCTCGGTGTACTTCTACCGCTCGAGCACGTGATGCATAAGCCCTGACAATGCGCATCAAAGAGATTGCCCACACGCGAGTGCACTATGGGCATCGACACATGCACGTGCTGCTCAAGCGCGAAGGCTACAAAGTTAACGTCGAACGCATCCATCGGCTCTATCGCGAGCAAGCGCTATCGCTGTGGCACAAGCGACCGAAGCGAGACAAGGCCGCACAAGTTCGGTAACCAAAGTCGATTGCCGATTACGCTACGCAAATGTCGAGCGTGGATTTCGTGGCCAACAACCTCTTCGATGGCAAGAAACTACGCATGCTCACTCTCGTTGATTGCTTCACCCGCGAGAGCCTCGTCACTCACGTGGGACAAAGTCTCAAATGTGAAGACGTGGTGCGCGTCGTCGATGCGATCGCAGTACGGCGCGGGGCACCGCAAAGCATCAAAACGGATAACGGTAGCGAGTTCACGAGCAAGGCGATGGACAACTGGGCATATGAGCACAAAGTCGCACTCGATTTCAGTCGCCCGGGTAAACCGACAGATATCGCCATGGTCGAGAGCTTCAATGGGCGGCTACGCGAGGAATGCCTGAACGAGCATTCGTTCTTGAGTTTGGAAGACGCTGAGCGCAAAATAACGGCGTGGCGACAGCACTATAACGTGAGTCGTCCCCACTCTGCGCTGGGCTGGTCACACCGATCGAGTTCGCGCGCCGATGGTGGCCTAGGCCAGCATCGGCGAACACAACGGAGCCGCAAATCTCTACTTCTGATCGTTTCCGAAATGGGGACAGGGTCAGTTTTGCGTGCGCCCTTGATAACGCTACGCCTTCAACCCCACACCCAGTTTCCACTTATTTATGGGGTACAACTGTGCAGATCGGCGGTGCCACTTCCAGTGTTCAATACTCGCGCTTGTGCGCTTGCGTTCATCCACTGACCGCTTCGTACACTGACACCAAGGTGCAACGCCGATGCTGACGGGAAAACGAGGTTTCGAATTTCCCCCCAAGAACTGTGCCGCCGCGTTGGTTGCGTTTGGCTCAAGTCACACCGTTTCCCTCCGACCTAGGCAACTACCGCTACGACGTGGGGAATCGCCAGACGAAAGTGATTCAAAGCCTCTCGACGACCACCGCACTACCGCTCGCTGCTCCCCCGCTACCTAAACCTCTCCTCGCGCAACTTGGCTACTAACGCGTCGCCTGCTGCGTAGAGCTCTGGCTCAGTCAAGGAGGGCGGGTAGCTCCGGAGCCATTCGCATTGGCTGTAGCGACGATACTGTGACACCAAGTTCAGATCGACGACGCGCACCGCACGGTATGGAATGATCGTACCGTGTTGCGACAATAACGCCAGCTGCTGGAGGACACCCTCATCGGCATCCAGGCGCCGCAGAGCGTCTTGCAGATTGGGGAGCATTGCATCAGCCCATTGAGCCGCCACTCTCTCGACTTGGCTTCGTCGCTCCTGGTCTGGTTCCTGACTCGCCGAGAGCAGCTCCATCACGGCGTCGAACCATGCACGTTTAGCGTTTGCAAGTACGTCCATCACCACGCAATCTTGTCCGAGTGCCCGCTCGAAACGATCATTGGGTCCCGCTGCGCGATACCAAGGACTCGACACCACCTTTAAGGCGGCGAACGCCCCCGTATCGGAAACGTCGCAATCTACAGAACGCGCTGCGTCCGGTGACTCAGTCTGGCTGCGCGCGCTTGCCCGCACCACCCCTATCTCCCCAAGGCTGGACACACTTAACACTAGGGCCCGGGCTGCGTCACACTCGGGGGAGAGTGGCGAATCCGGCATCGCCTCACTGACTTCGCCGTCGCGCTCTCCTGTGGCCAACGGCAGGTACACCCACAGGGCTCCCACTTGGGGCAAGGAAGGATCCAAGCGCTCGGAATCGAAACGGTTAATGAAGAGGGTGGGTGGGAACGAGAACCTACGCTGAAGCGTTTGCACCACGTCCGCCGGCAGTGGTATCGCGTTCACCGAGAACGCCTCGACGAGCGAGTCGCCAGCGAGCACGCGCCCGGTCGGAGGATGTGGTTGAGAGATAGTGGTCGAGCTTGCGGTCATGCTGATTCCTAAACGGGTGAAGCGTGCACATGCACGCAAGATCAGCATGGCATTGATCGCGTGCCGCGCAACCTTCGCCCAACATCACCCACGACCGGTAAGTGCTGCACGATGAATTCGCCTGAATCTCTGCAATCGTGCACGATATTTGACCTTTACCTCTTGCGATAGCTCGCCGATGCGGCCGGTGCGGGTCGAAAGAGGCGCAACCCTTGGGGAAAGAGCATCTCGATCGGGCGAGTCGGTAGAGCGACCGAGTGGGTTATTTCGGCAAAAGCCCCCGTTTTTTTAATCGCTTTCGGCGAAATAGCCTGATTTTTAGGCAGAAAATCCGCCGTAATTTGCCGTAAAAATCGAAATAGTTTGGAAACGAGACGATTCGGGACTCGCACCTTCGACCAGCAACGTCAATCGTGTGCCTTCCATGTGCCTCCGGTGTGCCTCGGGGCTCGCGCCTTCGATCAGCGAGGTCAAACGTGTGCCTCCCATGTGCCTCCGGTGTGCCTCGCGGCTCGCACCATCGATCAGCAAGGTCAATCGTGTGCCTTCCATGGGCCTCCGGTGTGCCTCGGATGTGAATCGATGAGTCGTGTGATTTTCTAGGGGCGTGCTCCTGCGCTACTGAGTTTTCGGCGAAATCAATGTGCGTCAAATAGCCTCGTGTTCAAGCAAATACGGTGTAGCGTTCCTGATAGTATCGATAGAACTCCTGCGGCGAGTCATGCCGTGCCCGCCGACCCTGAGGGGTCGAGACAGAACGACCGTTCCCTCTGAGACTTGCTCACCAAAGGTGCTGGCAGATCAGATAGGACGGCGATGTGGCTATACGCCGAGCGTGCGTCGCATTTTTGGGTTGATCTCCAAAAACTGTCGGCGTACCGCTCAGCGTGATTTTTTGAAGTCCAGCGCTGCCCAACTAGAGTGATTTGAGAATCACGAATTTGCGCAGCACACAGCCCGGTTTTTGAGATTGTGGCTGTTTATTTACCCTCGCTTCGATGCGTAAAACTTTTCTCTCTGTGTGGTGCAGACGAGGTCGAGAAATCCGTGAATCCCGCGACAGTCTGCCAAGACTCTC
>JAAFJO010000015.1 GCA_013298145.1 Betaproteobacteria bacterium | reverse complement strand
GGCAAAAAGATTGCTCCGCTGGAAGATCGCCCCTCCGTTACTGCGCTGTAGGTGGAATTTGGAGGCGAGCTAGCCGCTCAAAACCTGAAACCCGCTTCGGCGGGTTTTTTGTTGCTCGTGCGTTTTTGTTCGCGATTGAACTACCCGCGCCGAGTTGTTGTGGATATTACGTCTTGAGGACGCAGCCCGCGACCAAACACACAACTTGGCGCGTTGCCGCAAGACGCGGCATCAAGCTTTTTTAGCACTCGACTTAAACGAGTGCTAAAATCCGAGTATTCAAAACAAAAATGGCCAACATTTGCATGTTGACCGTCTTTTGAATTGGATGACTTCGCAACTTCTAGTCCCGATTGGTTCCCGGCCAGAGTTGCTTTTTTCTAACTGCGTCTGAAATTATACACACAAATTAGCAAAATGCAAACGTCATAGTTTTCAGACGCGTAGGCCTTTCGAAAGGAAAAAACGCCTATGCATCAATCGTCTTTATCCCTTATTTCTCACCAGATTGAACAGTCTGTGGTTGAGCAGCGCGCCGTCGATGGCTATATAAACGCTACCGCAATGTGCAAGGCGGCGGGAAAGGCAATAGCTGACTACCTTCGACTCGCTTCGACGAAAGCATTTTTGGACGAGCTTTCGACCGATATGGGAATTCCCATATCGGAACTGGTTCAAACAGTGAAGGGCGGGGAACCGCATTTGCAGGGCACTTGGGTTCATCCGCAAGTCGCCGTCAATCTTGCAATGTGGCTTTCGCCGAAATTTGCCGTTCAGGTTTCAAAATGGGTTCACGAGTGGCTATCTGGGTCAAAGCAGCCAGCAAAGCTACCGTACCACCTAGAACGTCACATGCTGAACTACGCGAAAGTTCCGACGGGATACTTCAGCATCTTGCAAGAAATGACAAATCGACTTGTCGCGCCGCTTGAGGCTAACGGTTACAGACTGCCTGCGGACTGTGTGCCGGATATCTCTCAAGCAAAGATGCTTTGTAAGCATTTACGCGAGCAACACGGGATTGACACAAGCGCTTTGAACAAATATGAGCACGAGTTTCCAGATGGGCGCATAGTCGAAGCAAATCTGTACCCCATAAAGTATCTTGGCGATTTCGTCACGCTAATGGACACCGTCTGGATGCCAGAAAAAGCTGCCACTTACTTCAAAAAACGTGACCCAAAAGCGCTCTTAGCACTCGACAAAATATTGATGCTGAAGCATGTAAAACCAGGCCAAATCGCAGCAAATAAGTCACGATTCAAAACTAGACCACGAGCCGCATAACTAGCCGTCGTAAAAGAGCCGCGGATTGCGGCTCTTTTTTTATGCCGCCTCATCCCGACCAGTCCCGCTGGCTAGTTATGTATATAGTTCCCTACTTTTGCAGTGCAGGGATTCGTCGTCGCATGTAATCGGCGAAGAGAGGCACGGTGAAAGCGGCATCGCCATGCGAGGGGCTATAGATCATGCCTTTTTTGATCAATGAACTCCGTGTTGGAGCCAGTTGCTGTGCTGTACGTCGCATCAGTTCTGCAACTGCGCCTGAGCGAACTGCATCGTCGCCGAGTTCGGCCATTGCACGCATGTAGGAGCGCTCGAGAGGAGAGCATCGATCAAAGCGCACGGCAAAGAACGAGTCGTCGAGATGTTGGATCGCGGCCTCTGTAGCCAGCTTCACGTCGTGCAAGGTGATGGGTGAGCTCTGTGCGACGCGCCAGCATTTATCGCCCCACTCCTGGATGAAGTACGGATAGCGTTGAGTCTGCGCGAGCACCTCGATGATTGCTTCTTCGGAATACGCAGCGCCTTCCTGTTCCGCAGGCCGCACGAGGGCGTTGCGGGCGGAAATCTCATCGAGTCGATCAATCGTATAGAACTTGAATAGACGCTCTGAGTATGACTTCGCACGTCCGGCGTTGGCGTAGAGTTGGGGGAGTCCGGCCCCGATCACTGCGATGGGTAGGTCCAGTTGGAAGCAACGATGAATCGCTGCGATCAATGAGCCGAGTTCGTTTTCTGGGATGAATTGCATCTCATCGATGAATAGGATCACCGCGCGCTTTTGTTCGCGCGCGAGCTCGCCTATCGTTTCGAGGAGCGCCGCCAAGTCGTTGTCGAGGTCCCCAGAATCAGCCAGCCCCGGCGTAGATGGAGCGCCCGGCAGGGACAGCTCAATGCCTTCGTACTTTACTTTCCACGAGGCCATGAAGTTCCGGAGCACGCCGACGGCTCGGGAAAACTTATCCGAGAGGTACTCTTTGGCGCTCATCGCGAGCAGCAGTTCTCGCAGCCGTGGCACTAGCAAGATTGGCAGGGGTTTGTTCTCTGGGGCTTCGATGAGGGTCGCGATGGCGCCGGCTTGTTGCGCACCGCGGTACAGGTGGTTGAGAAGTACCGTTTTGCCGACGCCACGTAGACCAACGAGCATTGGGCATTGCGTCGCGCGTTGGCGCGTGAGGCGCGCGATCACGTTGAGCACATCATCAATCACGTCGTCCCGACCCGCGAGCTCGGGCGGGCGAACGCCGGCGCCCGGCGAGTAAGGATTGCGAAGTGCGTCCATATATAGCAAGCTTATAAAAATATACTATTCATTAGTATACATTGATAAACTCGATATACAAGCGTCAGGCAGCCGATATTGAGCGGACTCACCGCTGGGTTGGCCACGGGGAGAGGTGTTGGTTTTGCCTTGATTTAGGCGATCTCGATGATTCTTGCAGGTTCAAAGGCTGCGTTTTCTCGTTCGACCCCGTTGCGAGGGTATCCCGCAGGGTTCGCCACGACGCGGCTGTTGCCGACAGTAAAGTCAACGCTCGCATGCGTATGTCCGTGAATCGATACTGAGCTGCGCGACACCAAGTCGTCGAGATCGCTCGCGAACGCGGCATTGAGCGGTGAGCCGTGCCATTGCGCATCTGCGCATCGCGAGCTCGGCAAATGGTGCGTGACGACGATGGGCCTGCGCGCTTGTGATGCGGCAAGGGACTCTTCGATGAATCTTCGATCCTCATTGAAAAGCGCACGCGCGTCTTCTGGTTGAAATCGGTTGACGCCTTTCAACATGCGTCGGTGGTCTGCAACGCCCCTACGAGCAAGGTCCATTGCGCGGATCTCATCGATGCCGCCGAGCTTGTAGTCTGTCCACAGTGTTGCGCCTATTATCACGGTGTCGCAATCGTGTTGCACCGCATCGCGCCAAAGCAGGCGAACCTGGCTATTGCTCGCTGCGTGGCGCATTTGCTCAACGAGGCAATCGATATCGAACCCGTAGAACTCGTGGTTACCAGGCAAGTAATACACCGGTTTAGTGCCCGAGAACGTCTCTTTCGCCCAGTAGACGCCTTCGGTGCCACTGTGAATGTCTCCGGCTGGGATGACAGTATCGAAGGTGTCTTCATCCGGCGCCGTGTACTGGTTAAATGGGAGCTCGAGGAGAAGATCGCTCAAAACCAAAATTCGCAACGGTCGCAATCTTGCACCTTCAGGGGATAGGTGTTTTAGTCAAAGCGATCCATCGCGTCATTGTCTCGCGTAATGCTAGCCCCGGCGCTTTGATTGGGTCGTGCCATGCGTTCAGGATTTGCCCTGTTCGCGTTTTGGCAAGTGGTCCCAGTGCATTTTCACCAATCCGGACCTACAGTTTTTTGTGCCGTGACGCTCGTGTTTCTGCGGGTGTTTCGCAAGCAGTGAGGCACGCGTCGGCCCCTATTGAGACTACGTCTGCGCCCTTGATCGCGAGCGCAACCGTTTTGGACTTCTATGTTCGGTGAAGGACGGTACTGTTTCGCAGGCTCACCGTCCCAATCGGCAATCGCTCATCGCGCTCACACCTCGCTCATAAGGTATCCACGCCGGTCTCACAACGCCCCGTGCTTGTTCGGAAACTTTACGTTCTCGCGCATATGGAGACTCATCGGGATTTGCAGCGTGCCGGTTTCGAACCACTTTGAATAGATCGAGAAGATCTCCCGACTGTAGAAGAGGGACGCCACCGCGCCGTCGACCACGCTCGCATACCTTGAATCACCCTTGCGGTACATGATCGCGAGGGGTTCGGCGGAAATATTCTTGCCGACGAACCGGAAGCCGTTCGCGTTTTGTTCGCGTCGCACGAGTCCGAGCAGATTGATGTCGTCGTTCACAAGGGCATCCACTCTGCCCGTTTTGAGCAGGGCGAACGATGCCGCGTGATCGGCTGCCTTTTCGATCCGTAGATCGAGCCCGTATGACGCGTCTAAGCGTCGAACGACGTCTTCCATGGTGGTATTCGTTGTGACGGCGACGCGCTTGCCGCGCAGGTCCGCGAGTTTTGCAACGGTTGAATCTGCTCTGACCAAGACTCGTGCGCCTGCCATGAAGGTGGTGTAGCTGAATTCAACGTGCTTGCGTCGATCGTCGGTGTTTGTCGTTGAACCACACTCAATGTCGATCCGCCTGTTCGTGATCGCGGGGATACGATCACTGGGGCTGATTGGCACATAGCGAACACGCAGATTCGGGCGCTTAATCGCCGCCTTGACCGCTTCGAAGACTCGCGTGCAGATTTCTACCGAGTAACCAGCAGCCGTTCCGTTCTCATCGACGAACGAGAGCGGGAACGAGCTTTCGCGGTGGCCGATGACAAACTCGCCGCGCTCTTGGATCGCGAGCAGCGTGTCCGCCTGCGATAGCTGCGGTAAGGTAATCGGCACGGCTGCCAAGACGCCGAGGACGAGAATAGAGAATAGCTTGCGCATCATGGGTGTTGTCGCAGTGAAAAGTAGTCGTTGACGAGAACACGATACGTGAGAACTCGTTGCTCGCAACCCTGGCAACGCACCCTGCGTGGCATCGTTGCTCAGGGGGCGCGGGGACTGGCGAGACCGCTATTGATCGTCGCTGTTACCTGGCGATCGCCGCGCAATTGACTCGCTCAAGCGCCGCTGCGCAGCGATGATCTGAGTCATGTGTGAGTCGGTGAAATGCTCGCGGTGGGCGTCAATGCAGTTCGCAGCCGACATCGCGCTCACAACGATTGAATCTGCCACACGAAGAAACACGCCGCTGGTCTGGCCTTCGGTAAGCCCATCGGGTAGCGCTTCACCCTTCAGAACGCCTTTAGCGATTTTTTCTGAGAGATCGGAATTCTTCTTGTTTTTCTTGAGCCACTCTTTACCGTTCGCCAGCGCGTGTTTGACGCGGTCTCGCTGTTCTTCCCGCGGGCTTTTGGCGATCTCGTAGCCCTCTGCGAGTGAAATGTCGCCGGCTTTGACCGCGTTTAGAAGCGATTCATCGCCGTGTTCGGCCACGCGTTTGCCCATCGCCGCGGTGGCGCGCGAGATGCCCAGTTGTTCCGCTGAAGCTTGCAGTGTGTTGGGGGCGGGCGATCGCGGAGAGTTGTGCGTGTCTGATGGGGCGGCACCGCTTTCTGAACCGTCTACGTGCTGCGCGGATTCGGCTGCTTTACCAATGTCATCTATATGACCATCAGAGTCTAATTTTAGACTCTGATTTTCTTGGCGAGTGTGGGATTCCGGTTCGGCTGCGGATTGTGGGCGTCCCGCGCCAGCGCGAACACCACCATTACTCATCGTCGCCAGCTGCCCAGCGATCAACCCTTTCTGACCCGCCTTGAGGTGGCGGTGCGCGAGATTGAGCGCAATGGTCAGCGCCTGCAGGTCCTGATCCTCCGAGATTCGCTCGAATATCGGCTCCCTATTGAGTTCGGCGCAGGCACGCAGTCGATTCCAGCCGTCGAAGACTTGGTTCTCGCCAATCAACTTGATCGAGACGCGCTGCCCCGTTTGCTGCATTGACGAGAGCAGTAACGCATAGTCCTCCGCGGCCATCAGAGGGAACACGGCGGAGTAGGGGTGTCGTTCATAGGTCGTGTCGCCGATCGTAATGGTGTCGTTGCTCATCGTGTGCGCTGTTTAAGCAGTGTTCACCGATTGTCCGGCGAGAGCCGATAGGCATTCGCCAAAAAGGCGGGGATTAAACGAGCTATTGACTTGCGCCGAAAGCGGCGCAGTGCGCTGTTTCGTGTTTTTGAAAGTGTTCGGAAGTAAAAGCCATTCGCATCTCGCTGGTGGAAGACGCAGATCACGATTGACGCACGCAACCGCTGTCTCGTCTATGCGTGCAATCTCCACCGTTCCCCACCACGCTATTGCCGATGCAGCCGCTGCTCGCGCGACGGATCTCGATTTCCGTGTGTGTGATTCAATCGAGGACTGGTGGCGTCGCAGCGCTACAGACGAGCAGTTGCAGCTCGCTCAAAACGCGTTCCGTAGTTGCAAGTCGGGGTGGGACTAAGCTGCGCGCGGCTGTCGAGGTGATGAAGCCGCTCTAGGCGTTCACGAGATCGAGGATCATGTCGGATTTCATCTGCTGATACATTGCGTTGATGATGTCGATGACAACAGCGAGAGTGATGTGATGATCGTGATCAAGGTTTTGTTTCGAACAACACTCAGTACAGATGCAAAAAGTACACTGTTTGCCAAAGTTATCGAGCGAGTATCGCTACATTGCGATTGACACGCGTCAGTCAATGACCGCGTAGAAGTCCAGACAAGCTTCTTGTGTGATGTTGATCGCTAGGCCATCGTCCGGAAAAGGCAGATCAATTTCGAGGTTCAACGGCTTAGTGCAGCAAGCTGGGTAACACGTGGCCGCTCTTGATGTTTAACGACTTGAACCGCGCGCGATCAATACCTGGCGCTTCCCAACTGCCGCCCCTCACGCTTAGTTCGGAGAAGCGGCCTTGTGGTGAGAGGGGCGTTAGGCGCAGTACTTTTGCGCGTGCGACATTAATTCTTATGACTGCCCATCGTTCAGTCGTTCTGCGAACATGCGGGACGCGGAGGCCATCCTGAAATTGTGCACGGAGCTCTTGATGAAGCAAAGGAAGTTTTTGCAAAGTAAAAAGGGCAAGGTTACTGCTAGCGTCGACGAGGCAGCACGGCCGGAAAGACGTACTCACCAGCGCGACCGAGGGGGCTCAGAGAAGAACTGCGCTACAAAGATTTCAAGGAAGCTGCTGGATCGCTAGGCGGGCGAAGGGCCGATCAACGCATTACCGCTCAACAAGGCGACGGTTGTGTTCGGCGAGACGTCGATTGAAAGCGCGAAAGGCGATGAGCAGACACGCCACGCGGAGCGCGTTCAAGGAAATCGCGGCGATGCGCTCGCCAACGCGGAACCTCAGAGGGGCAAGTCGCTCCAGACGGATGAGGGAGGTCCTCGTATCAACGTAACGCGCGAGCGAGTCAGTTTGTTGGAACCAATTCTGATGGGTAAACAATAGCGACGCTACACAGGGTTTCGCGGCGAGCGAATCGCTATGAGCGTATTAACACGCCACCCCTGCGGCGTAATGCTTCCTCGAGATGGGCCTGACCGATATTGAAGGCGTCATGCGCGAGCACTACGAGGGAGAGGTGTCGCCCGAGTCTCCGAGTACCGTTCCAAACGTTTTTGTGACAACCCCAATACACAATTAGTGAGTTCAACTCAGGGCAGCGCCTTAGTAATCCATTGCTGTCAAGCCCTTTGCTAGTAGGAATTACGTCAGATCTCGTTTTGAACCTACCGCAGTCTCTAAGTATCGCGAGCGATATTGCTGCGCTCGATGAGTTCAACAACGAGAAGCAATCGCACTGTCAACTTTATGATCTCAGCACGCAAAAAACGCCGTAGCGGTTTCGCGATCACGGCCTTGGGGCAGGTATTGATCGGCTTCGTTACGCGCCCAAATGTGCGGTAACAACGGGGCCGCCAGCGGCGGGCGGTCGGCGTAAGACTTGGGGCCCCGAGTGCTGCTCGTACGACTTTCTGTGCTCGCGCCGCTTCGTGCGTTAGGTTCGGCAGGGGCGATATCTGCCGTGGTGTTGAGCGACTTCTCGCCCGATCGCGAGGTGTTGATTGCGCGCGGTGCAGCGGCAGAAGGCACATCCCTCGCAACGAAGATTGAGTCGGCAGAGTCAGTGAATTGCTCCGCCAACGTACGCGCGGCCATCGTCAATGCGGTGTCGCATCTGTCCTATGTTTGAGCAATCGACACAGCACTCCACGGCTAGTCTGCCCAATTCCAACGTTTGTCGCCGAGCGTCGCTAACATCGGTCGACCTCGGGAGACGCGCTCCCTATGCGCACAGATCAACGAATCGCTTTCGGCGGAATACCCGTAAAACAAGATTAGTCTTGTGGGCGCCCTGCAGGCGAGCTGTGGTCCCAAGCTGTCCAGAACGCCATTGCCTCGAAGTAACAGGATTGGTCTCAATTGTCACAGTTAGCTTATCGATTTCGCCAGTGCAGTGAACTCGCGCTTGTCCAGCCCGGGGAAACAACCTAGAAGTGGGAGCCTAGGGTAAGTCGCGCCAGCAATATCGGTTAATTCCATCATTTGGTGCAGTACATAGCAGCCGTTGTCGACGCGTATTTCGCGATCAACCGGTCCACCTGAGGCAAACTAACCGTACTCATCAGCGAGCGTATGCACTTCAATCCATACGCAAAATATCCAATACGATCCTCGAGCTTGTAGCGCCAACGACGGGGCCATTAAATTCTCTTTTGTACGATTAGCCGTCGACAGGAGCGCCGTCGGGAGTTTCGCAGAGTTGTCCAAGTGCGGTGCATCCACAAATTCGTATTGGGTAACCTAGTTGGGATAACGGATCCGGTCACGGCTAATACGGTTTGTGAGGTACTTATCGGGTCGGGATTGTACCGACGAGTGTCAACCGTCAGATCTGATGCTGTTCGCTGACGGTACGCTCGCGAAGCGGTCAAAGGGACTATCACGTTAACGTTTTTGCGAACGAAATTGACTTTCTTGCTGCCGGCGCAGCAATGAACCGAGATAAGCCCGGAATCATCGCGCACTGGGGATTTGTGAGCTGCCTGCGCGGTAGAAAACGATCAATCGGCGATGCAACATGAACTCGGCATCTTTTGAGCTGCCTTCGCGGCAGTGAACGCACCGCCTCTCTGTCCGCCTGCTTCCTGTTCTTTCTGAGCTGCCCGCGCGGCAGTAAACAGGAAAACTTTCGATTTGCGACGATTTGACTGGTTTCTGAACTGCCTGCGCGGCAGTGAACGTAGCACGGCATTGTGTCGATCATAAACCAGTTTTCTGAGCTGCCTGCGCGGCAGTGAACAACATACGGTAGACCGTGGCACTTGCTCATACTTTCTGAGCTGCCTGCGCGGCAGTGAACGAGGTTTGGCAAGAGCAAGAGGAGGGCGCAAATTTCTGAGCTGCCTGCGCGGCAGTGAACCTTAGTTGGGCGTACGAAAGCCCGTGCTTCTTTTTCTGAGCTGCCTGCGCGGCAGTGAACAACTGCTGCTGGTTGTCGCAGTTCTGGTGGATTTTCTGAGCTGCCTGCGCGGCAGTGAACATGGCGGAGTTCTTCAGCCGCGCGTTCAGCGTTTTCTGAGCTGCCTGCGCGGCAGTGAACGCGCTGCGCCGGTGGCGTTTGCGGCGCCGGATTTTCTGAGCTGCCTGCGCGGCAGTGAACCGAAAACGGCGTGGTGTTCTGGAAATTCACCGTTTCTGAGCTGCCTGCGCGGCAGTGAACCTTGGCGGCTTCCGCGCTGCGGTTCACCCAATTTTCTGAGCTGCCTGCGCGGCAGTGAACTTACGCACGGCACATCGCCGTGGGAATCGGGCTTTCTGAGCTGCCTGCGCGGCAGTGAACCGTGGCGCAGCTTGTTAGGTGCGTTGGGATCATTTCTGAGCTGCCTGCGCGGCAGTGAACATTTCCTGATCGATCTGGTCGCCGATCCAGCATTTCTGAGCTGCCTGCGCGGCAGTGAACACCCATCCCATAGCGCGCACAGCTTCCTGTACTTTCTGAGCTGCCTGCGCGGCAGTGAACCACCGTCGCGCTCGCGAGCGACGTCGTCGTCATTTCTGAGCTGCCTGCGCGGCAGTGAACGTACAGCACCGGGGCCGATTCGATGATGGTGATTTCTGAGCTGCCTGCGCGGCAGTGAACAAGTGTGTACATAGTTACGCTGCTTTCGCCTCTTTCTGAGCTGCCTGCGCGGCAGTGAACGCGAGGATTGCCGCTGTGTCTTTTTGTGCTTTTTCTGAGCTGCCTGCGCGGCAGTGAACGAGCGCTAGAAATCTCACTGATCGTCATGCTTTTTCTGAGCTGCCTGCGCGGCAGTGAACAATTCACCGCTGCTTACTCGCACTCCCAATCGTTTCTGAGCTGCCTGCGCGGCAGTGAACGTAATACGCATGTTCTGCGCTATCGATCTGTATTTCTGAGCTGCCTGCGCGGCAGTGAACGGAAATTATGAGCGGCAACAGGCGCAAGATAATTTCTGAGCTGCCTGCGCGGCAGTGAACATCCGTCCACGTCTTCCCCTTGCGATACTCAATTTCTGAGCTGCCTGCGCGGCAGTGAACCTGTAGCCAATGCGGTTGCGCGATACCATCGTTTTCTGAGCTGCCTGCGCGGCAGTGAACAAGTACGAGATGCAGAAACGACAAGGGAGCCTTTTCTGAGCTGCCTGCGCGGCAGTGAACAGCCACATGACCCGTCAGCCTTTCGCGTCATCTTTCTGAGCTGCCTGCGCGGCAGTGAACCAAAACATGAAGACGGCGAGCCTGATCTTGATTTTCTGAGCTGCCTGCGCGGCAGTGAACATTGAGGCAATCCGTTAGCTCGCCCGGTTTTATTTCTGAGCTGCCTGCGCGGCAGTGAACTTTCTTCGCATGCAAAAACGCCATCAAGATCATTTCTGAGCTGCCTGCGCGGCAGTGAACTACTCGATGGAAAAAGATTGGCGCGGCTTCGATTTCTGAGCTGCCTGCGCGGCAGTGAACTTATCGATCACGTCCGGGTCCCCAGCGAGTCATTTCTGAGCTGCCTGCGCGGCAGTGAACCTGCGCGTGGTGGCGGCAGGATCAAAGCCGATTTTCTGAGCTGCCTGCGCGGCAGTGAACCACAACAACCGTCACAAGTGACGGCACTAACTTTTCTGAGCTGCCTGCGCGGCAGTGAACAAGTTCACCCGCTCGGACGCCGACGCCATGAATTTCTGAGCTGCCTGCGCGGCAGTGAACGCGTCCTGGCCCATCAGCTCGGCCACCGTGTTTTTCTGAGCTGCCTGCGCGGCAGTGAACAGCTCCGAGGCCAACTTGAACCGACTGCATTCTTTCTGAGCTGCCTGCGCGGCAGTGAACGACGCCGTGGGAGTTGTGCAGACAATTCGGTTTTTCTGAGCTGCCTGCGCGGCAGTGAACGCGAATCGTTCTCTAAAACGTTTCCGTCGAAATTTCTGAGCTGCCTGCGCGGCAGTGAACTCCACCTGGCGACTGGAGTAATACGCACGATTTTTCTGAGCTGCCTGCGCGGCAGTGAACACGGGCTCGGCGCAGAGCTTCACGCTTGAATTTTTCTGAGCTGCCTGCGCGGCAGTGAACTCTTCACATAGGCAAGCCCCAGTGGGCCGCTTTTTCTGAGCTGCCTGCGCGGCAGTGAACAAGGCCGACACGCCGAACCCGGCTGACTTCGTTTTCTGAGCTGCCTGCGCGGCAGTGAACCCCGTGGTCGCAGCGTTGGCATAGTTGCCCGTTTTCTGAGCTGCCTGCGCGGCAGTGAACGCATTACGCACATGCAGCGCAAGGTCGCTGTCTTTCTGAGCTGCCTGCGCGGCAGTGAACTCGGATTGCTTAATCAGCCTGCCAATTTCGTTTTTCTGAGCTGCCTGCGCGGCAGTGAACGGTACGAATGGTTTTTGAAGACGTTCCCGCAATTTCTGAGCTGCCTGCGCGGCAGTGAACACGAGGTAGTCGTTACTGGCGCGCGTCGTCTGTTTTCTGAGCTGCCTGCGCGGCAGTGAACGCGGAATTCGAGGTCGAAATCGTTGATACCGTTTTCTGAGCTGCCTGCGCGGCAGTGAACATCGGTGCATCGGCACCACTACGCTATCGATTTTTCTGAGCTGCCTGCGCGGCAGTGAACGCATTGGCGCTGGCGAAAAAATGGCGGGGCGTTTTCTGAGCTGCCTGCGCGGCAGTGAACGCAATCGCCATTACTGCACCCACGCCGCGACATTTCTGAGCTGCCTGCGCGGCAGTGAATGCAAGCGTTGCGCTGAGCGCCTTGGCGTTTCTTTCTGAGCTGCCTGCGCGGCAGTGAACGCCGTGCAGCAGCCGAATGCGGTGGCAAATGTTTTCTGAGCTGCCTGCGCGGCAGTGAACTTGGTTTGGATGCCCTCTACGCGTTAAATCAATTTCTGAGCTGCCTGCGCGGCAGTGAACGGTGATCTCAAGGTCGGCGATACGATTCGCTTTTTCTGAGCTGCCTGCGCGGCAGTGAACACATCTGGTTCGATCCCGCTTTGCCCCACGATTTTCTGAGCTGCCTGCGCGGCAGTGAA
>JAAFJO010000014.1 GCA_013298145.1 Betaproteobacteria bacterium | reverse complement strand
GGCGGCTTTACACATGCGCTGCAGGTCGGACGATTTTCATAGCTACCTGAAAACAGCTACGGCATGACATTGATCGCCGAATCCTAATTGAATAAGGGCTAGGCGAAAGCCAGCGAGTAAATCGCTTATTCTGTTGAGATAAAGTGCGTGCACCACATTACATACCGTTCCTACGTGGACGATTTTGGTTTTGACCCTGCACCCCACTCTCGATCCAAAAAGGGGAAGCCCGGAGACGGTTAACTCAAAATTTCCAGGCAGTTACCCTGCGAATTCCAATGTTGATCACAGAGGCTACATGAGTTATCGCTTATCCGGCATTCTTTCTCCTGGCCGTTAGTGTGATCTAGGTATACGATCAGTCTAGGCATGACGAGACCCAGCATAAATCAACGCAACCGATGACTTGCCAGTTGATGTTGCGGTTGTCGCGTCGATCATCGCGATAAATTCCGCGACCTGGTGTCCGATTGCATCGGCGTGGGTAGAGGCGAGTAAATGACCTGCTCCAGTCAATTCGATCACACGACTTCGCGACGAGAGCGCCGCAATCTCGACGCTTCGATCCGGCGGGCAAAGTGCGTCATGCGAACCGGAAATGGCGAGAATCGGGCAATTCAAACGCCCTTTTTCGCGTTGATCTTCTCGGCTGATGGCATACAGGGTTTGCAGGCGATAACGCTCGAGGCCGACCCGTTCAGCTTGTGCCATCAATTGCCGACCGAGTGCGCTGCCTTCGTCAACGCCAAACACATTTTTTAGCTCGAGCGATACCGACTTTGGATGGCCATCAACCTCAGCGCGACGCAGCTGTGTCTGCCGAATACTAAGGTTGCCCGGCGCATCCGCGCGCGCAGTGGACGCGAGGCAAATCAAACCTTGAACGGCGGTTGGCGTGCGCCGCGCGATGGCAAGTGCAACGATGGCGCCGAGCGAATGCCCGAGCCACCAGACCGGCTCCCGACTCCCCACAAGTGCGGACAAGCGATCACACTCGAGTGGCAGGCTGGGCGCAAGGCCGAGCACCTCGATTTGCGTGGTGAGCACGATACCGCGTTGGGCGAGCACGGCTGTCGCCGAAGAAAGCGCATCGGTCAAACTCTCGCCATCCAGCAGCGTGCCCGGCAGCGCGATGAGATGCGGCATCGTTTGCCGACCGCTACGCGCAAAGCATGGGTGGCGGCAGCAGCGAGTAGCGCGCGATTCGTCCGTCTGCGTCGAGAGCGGCGTCGGCCTGAAGCGCTTTGGCAACTAGCCCATCCTCCCATTCGATGCGCTTTCGCGAATCACCGGGCAAAACGAGCAAAAACTCCGCAACGGCCGCTGATTCATGATCCACCGAAAACGCACGCCACACATTCGCTGGAATCGAGAGAATTTCGCGCGGCGCCAGCGTGCATTCGATCTGTTGATCGCCGCGGTTAAGGCGTACACGCAACGTGCCGAACACGTTGATGATGACCATTTTTTCAACCGTTCGAAACGCTGCGCTCGACTGGCCCGGCGCAACCGTTGCCCATTCAATTGAGAAGCCCTGGGGTTCACCGACAATCGGCCAATGCGCACGCGCTTGGGTGATGCCGAACCCGACAGCCGGGGCAAGCTTCCATTGAAATCCACACGCGGTGTCGAGCGTAGCAGCACAGAATTTTCGTTCAGACAGCTTTAGCACTCGACGTCGTATTTCCTCTGCGCTCCATCGCTTGATCGACTGCATATCAACCTCTGACAATAACGGCATCAAGCTCTCGTTTTCAGGCGGCGTGCCGTCTATCGCTGTATCAACAAGGCGATTGTCTTTGGTCAACCAAAGTCCGGTTTCACGGGCTCGCTTTAATACGTCGGGGCTCCACAAAATACCGCCGGTATCGTCGCCACCGAGCACAGTCATCAAGAAACCGTACTCATCCGAAGCGCTCGAAAAACCTCTAAACATCCAGGTTGGCATGACGGCAATGTCGCCGGTTTCCAGAGGCAATGAGCCCTCGTCTCCTTTTACCCCCCAGCGCAGGGTGTAGGCCCCGCTGGCCGCGATAAAAGTTTCGCTAGTAAAGTGGAGATGGAGGTTGTTGGTGATACCCGGATGCACGCCCGCAGCGCCGATGTTGAATCCATGCGGCTCGCGCAAGTTGACAACTTGTTTATCGCTCTGGGTGACGCCGGGGCCAATCATCGAAAAATTCTCTTTGGGCATCGATCCAGGCAAACGACAATCGATAAATGCCTCCGTATCGGCGACGTAATCCGATTCACGGAGGTGACGTTTGGCGAGCTCCGCCGTGGTTAAAAAAACCTCTTCCATCTTGTCGCCTACTAACCTTTCACCGCGCCTTGCGTTAAACCCGAAACAATTTGCCGCTGGAAAATAACTACCAGCACAATCAATGGCAGGGTAATGCTTACCGCTCCAGCAACGCCTTGCATTAGTAGCGCTTCACTCTCCGCGCTAATTGAGTTGGCAATCGCCACCGGCATTGTCATTTTCTCCGCGTTGGTGAGCGCCGAGCTAAGCAAAAAATCGTTGTAGGCTAGCAAGAAACTAAACAGTCCGGTGGTGACGATTCCCGGCCACATCACCGGAACAATGACGCGGCGAAACGCTTGAAACCGGCTACAGCCGTCGACCATCGCAGCCTCGTCAAGCTCTGCCGGAATGTTCATGAAAAATGAACGAAGCATCCAGATGGTGAATGGCTGATTGATGGCAACCAAAACAAAAATCAAGGCGAAATACGTGTTGCGAATTCCGAGCGCGTCGAACAGCGTAAAAAACGAAGGTAGTAACGTCGAGTGCGGCAATGCGCGAAAAATGAGCGCGATCAGCAGCAACCAAAACCCGAGTGATCCGCGATAGCGCGCGAGCGCATAGGCGGCGAGGCAGCCAACTGTTAGCGAAATACTCACCGTGCCCAAGGTTACGATCGCCGTATTGAAAAAATTTCGATAAAACTCGCGATCAATCCACAGCGCACGATAGTTTTCAAACGTAACCGGCGCGCTCCATTTCACTGGGTTTGAAAACGCATCGACATAATCGCGCAACGAGATGATGGCCGTCCAAATGACGGGCAGCGAGGCGACGATGAGCCACAACGCGAGCGCAGCGTAAACAAGCCATTGCAGCAGAGGTTTTGAGCGTTGCATGGGGTGTGTTGCCAAAATAGATTGCTAAGTACCGCGCTGTTCGCGGTACGTTTTGACCAAAAGCGGTATCAACAGCACCGCCACGCCCGCAATGGTGAGCACCGAGGCGGCGCTGGCCTTAAAGGGATTGGATTCCTGCAGCAAGATGTGATACGTAAGGTACTGCACGCTAGTGGTAAACGCGCCTTGGGTGAGCACAATAATTGGCTCAAACACGCGATAGGCATCCATGATGTGAATAAGCAATACGAACACAAACAACGGCATCAAATGCGGCACCGTGACGTAGCGAAAACGCTGGAATTTCGTTGCGCCATCGATAGTGGCTGCTTCCAGCGAATCTTGCGGTACCGATTGCAGCCCGGCGAAAAATACGATGAAGGCAAAGGGTACCGAATGCCACACGCCGTAGAGCACAATCAAAAGCTGCGCCGACCATGCCTCGGCCATCCAAAATACCTGCACGCCGATCTGCGAGAGCAGATACGGAATCAATCCGTTGTCACGAAACAACCATTTGATCGACAGCGCAGCGACAACAGGCGTGACAATGAACGGCAACAGCGCGGCGGTAATGAACACGGCGCGCCAACGCGTATTGAGCTGTTGTGCGCCGAGCGCAAGTAACAATCCGATGCCCAATACAAACGGTGTGGTGGCGAAGATGTAGGTAAGCGTGAAACGCAGCGCGGAGAAAAATTCGTTGGCGGGTTTGCCGGAGCCCGAGGCGGTATTTCCAGCGACGGTGGCTGCGCCTGCGGCAGACGGATCAGACGGTGTGGCATTGGCTCCCTCGCCCATATTGGTCGGTGGGTCGGTAGCGTCTCTATCTAAACCAAGCACACGCAAATAATGCCGCAAGCCCACGTATTCACAGCGCTCGATGGTTTTTCCTGAAGCGTCTACCTTGGCCCGCTGCGTGACTATTTGTTGGGTACCAAACGGACCCGATTGCTCAACGGTGACCGTTTCCATTTCAAGCGCACACTGGCGCAGCGACAAATAAAACGTCATCAATAACGGTATCGCCATCAGCCCCAACATCAAGGCGACGGAGGGGCTTACGAAGCGGAAAAAGGCGGCAGTTTTCACGTATCAGCGCTAGTTGCGGATGAAACCCTGATCCCGCGCCGCTTTGCGGTAAGCGACGGCGGCGGCGCTGAGCGCGGCTTTCGGGGCCAGTTTGCCGCTCAAGGCATCCGGCAAAATCTTGCCAATTTCGCCATGCGCCAAGCTGAAAAAGGGCTCGCTCGGCCAAATCGGAGCGCCGGCTTTGGCCGTGGCGGCTACCCCTGCGCCAAAGCGGGTCGGTTTGTAAGCGGAGCGTACCCAAATCGTGGTGTTGTTCGCCGCGCGGGTGGTGTCCTCATCGAGCCCTTCCATGAGGATTTGAAACACGGTATCGCGATCCTGCCCCAAGTTTTTCGGCATCACCACGCCATCCCACCACAAATGCGCAGCGATTTTTCCCTGCGCCGAGGCGCGGGGGGCGGCGGCGAAATCCATTTTCCCGACCACTTTCGAGGCTTGCGCATCATCCATCCGCTCCGCGCGCGATGCCCACAATACGCCCATTGCGGCGCGGCCATCTTGGAATTGATTCATAACATCATCGGAGTTCGACGCCAACGCGTTCGGGGTCATGAAGGGCAACATCGAGCGCATCGTTTCAATCGCTTTTACGCCTGCATCTCCATCAAAATCAGGCTCGGCGCTGCCGGGCTTAAACATGTGCCCGCCGTGTCCCGCCAGTAGATTAACAAACTCTGTACCGCTATCGAAGCCTTTGGCGAAGGTTTGCGCAATGGGAAATTCGATGCTCGGCTCTTTTCGTTTGATGACTGCCGCAGCGGCGAGCATTTCGGGATAGCTAGTCGGCACCTTGATGCTGTGCTTATCAAACAAATCTTTGCGGTAGAACAAATTCTGCGCGTTTTGCATGAAGGCTATGGCCATCACCTCGCCATTGACCCGCACCAACATCGATTCCTCAATTTTGTAGCGGGTACGATATTTATTGACCAGATCGGTCATCGGCTGCAATTGGCCGCGACTCACCAACGTGTTGTAAGAACCCATCGACACCACGGCTGCGGAAAACGGCGACACACCATTGCTTGAAAACGCTCGCTCAGTTTCCACCCGCGCCTCAGGCGTCATCTTTACGGATACTTTGAGTCCGGCGCGATTACAGCTTTCTAGCTCTTTCGCAATAAATTGGAGGGCTGGAAATGAGTTACCGATGATATTGATGTCACCTTTTCCCTTAATTTCTCCGCATTTCGCCTGGGCTGAAATCGAAAGCGTGGCGGCGACTAACAAAGCGAGCAAGCGGCGGGGGGGAGCGATATTCATGGCGTTGGTGTGCAGGTAAATGGGGGGAGATACAACGGCGTGCGCTGGTTTTTCGGTGGCGCGATTAACTGCGTAACCGTTTTTGCGAAGCGGCATCAAACAGGAAGCACTTTTGCGCATCAATGGTTAACGCAATCGGTGCGCCAATCGCATAACGCTGCGATTTATCGGCTTTCGCGGTGAGTTGTTGTTTGCCCAGCTGGGCACTCACCTGGCCCTGCTGGGTCTGTGCATTACCAACGTCAGCAATCACCAAGGTCGCTTCGCCCGTTAACTCACAGCTAAACACGCGGGCGTGATTGGCCACGGCAGTCGCGCTTTCAGCAGCATTACTCGCCGCTTCACTCGCCACAGACACAGCCAAATCCTCAGGCCGCACACCTAGAACCACGGCGCCGCGATGCCCGCTTGTAAAGCCAGGCACCCGCAATCCCGGCGCCGAAAACACGCCGTCTTGCAATTGCCCTTCTAAGAGGTTCATCGCGGGCGAGCCGACAAATCCCGCCACAAACGTATTCTCCGGATTGTTGTAAATGTCATCTGGGGTGCCGATTTGTTGAATCTCGGCCTTGCTCATCACGACCACGCGGTCGGCCAGCGTCATCGCCTCAATCTGATCATGGGTCACGTAGATCGTGGTCACTTTCAGCGTGTGATGCAAATGTTTAATGTGAGAGCGCATGCTGACGCGCAGCTTCGCATCTAGGTTTGACAGCGGCTCATCCATCAAAAAAACCGACGGCCGCCGCACAATCGCCCGCGCAAGCGCTACGCGCTGACGCTGCCCGCCCGAGAGCGCTTTGGGCTTTCTATCCAGCAAATCGCCCAATTCCACCAGCGCCGCCGCTCGCTGCACCGCTGGTTCAATGACTTCTCGCCCCATACCCCGTATTTTTAGGGGGAAGGCAATGTTTGCATACACAGTCATGTTTGGATACAGACCGTAGCTCTGAAACACCATTGCTACGTCGCGGTCTTTCGGCTCCAGCGTGTTCACACAGCGATCGCCAATCCACACCTCACCGCTGGTGGCCGATTCAAGCCCAGCTACGATCCGCATGGTGGTGGTTTTGCCGCAACCCGACGGCCCGAGCAACACAATGAATTCGCCCTCCGCAATCGAGAGCGACATCGGTTTCAGGCCCACAGTTTGTTTGCCCGCCTGCTCCCAAATTCGGGATACTTCTTTCAGCTCAATTCGCGCCACACCGTGTCCTTATCTCTCAATGTTTCGGCTTATTTTTCGGCTTATTTCTGAAGCTAAAACCACGCGCTCGCCACTGCATCAAGTAACCGCTAGCGGCTCAGCAGTTGCATCCAAATCGCAATCTCATCTAATAGCAACCACTCGCGATAAATACGCCTGTCGCGCAATTCATGATGGCTGATGCCGAGCATTTCCACACGCCGACCGCTGGCTTCGCCGAAATAGCCCGCGCCAGTATGTTGCGCCGAGATTCGCCAGCGTAGCGCGACGCGCACCGGCGCTCCCGCATCCTGGCGCACAATTGCGTGTTCAATTCGAAATTCAATCGCAGAGAACGCGTGTCGGTATTGCTGCCAAAACGCGCCTAAACGTGCCTGACCATAGCGAAGTGTTTCATTCGGCGTCATTGCCGTAATCGCAGCATCGTAATCGCGGGCAATCGTTGCCTCAAAATCGCCTGTCCATAGCCCGCCCATCGCAGCAATCATCTGCGCTGCCGTATCGCTTGTTTCAATGTGATGGGCATACGGCGCAGGTGCGACGGGCGACGCAATCGGCGCGAACACGCCGCCACGCGCGGCAAGCCAGCGCTCAGCCATTGTGCGCGGCGTCTGCCCGATGGCCACTGCAATCGCGCCCTGATCGCGCACCAACCATTCATGCGCAATGCGGTTATTGATGCACCAACAATCGGCAATGGTGCGCACGCTGATAGCGCGACCGGTAGGCGGCCCGAACACGCCATCGCCCTGATGCGTCATCGGTGAAATGATGCGATGGGATGACATATAGCCGCACCGGGCGTCGCCTGACCAAATAATGTCCTCTGCCAATAAGCGGCGATCTGGAAATGCGGCCAGTGTGGCGCGAGTGCCGTTAATCACTGAATCAATATCTCGGCTCAAACTGCTCGGCGTTTCCACCACGCAAGGATCGGTGTAGAAGCGATGAATCAAATCGATCTGGCGCCCTTCCCAAATGCGCTCAGTGATTTTGATGATGTAGTTAGGCAGATCCACAAATTCCGCATCGAAACCCGTCATCGGCGCAGCGGATTCGTGCGCGGTGCCTGTTGTGTGCTCGGCGTCGGTCGCGTCTGCTGTGTTTAGCGAATGATTGCTCATGCGTTGCTTCCTGCGGGCAGCGGTCGGGTCGTGCGCCGAACCACCAATTGTGACGACACGATTACATCGCGTGCCACCATTTCGCGATCATTGAGTTGCTCCAAGATGATGCTCACGGTGGAGTTCACTAACGCAGCGACCGATTGCGCTACCGTGGTGAGCGCATAGCTTTCCCAATCGGCGGCGGGCACATCGTCAAACGATACGATCGAAACTTCTTCGGGCACGGTAATCGAGAGCTTTTGCCGCAAATAATCAATCACCGCGAAGGCCATGAAATCGCTCGCCACAATAATGGCATCGGGGCGAATGCGTTGCGCCATTAAAGTTTGCGCAGCAGCCGCGGCCGCGCGGCGCTCATAGTTGCCCTCTTCGCGCCCCACAAGTTGGCTGCCGCGTTCCGCCAGCGCCAGGGTCACACCCGCTTCGCGATCACGATTGGTCGAGGAATCCGAGCGCCCCGCGATATAGGCGATGCGCTTGCAACCCGTATCGAGCAGGTATCGCGCGGCGAGTTTTCCGCCTTCAAAATTGTTACTGGTCACGCTACTGCATTGAGTGCCCGCAGCGCTTCTGTTAAACATCACCACTGAAATGCCAAGCGCTTTGCATTCACGCGCGATGCGCGATGAAAGCGTGGCCGAGGCCACCACCACGCCATCGAGCTGATAGGTGAGCAATTGCGAAAGCGCGCTATCCACATCACGCCCATCGGCCATGAACAGCATCACATGTAAGCCATGCTCTTGCAGCGAACGCGAGAGCGATTCAATGGCTGTGGGGTAGAACTGATTGTCAAGCGTGGAGAGCACCACGCCGATAATGCGCGAGCGACTGGTAGAAAGTGTGCGGGCGATGGCATTAGGGCGATAACCCAATTTCTTTGCAGCTTCCAGCACTTTTAATCGCGTAGTCTCAGATACCGCAGTACCGGGCGTAAATGTGCGACTTACGGCCGATTGCGATACGCCCGCAGCTTTGGCCACATCAATGGAGGTAACCGCGCGACTATCGCGCGACTCTTTTTGTTGCGGGGTGTTGTGAGTGTTCATCGCGCTGTCCAGCCGCCATCTACCATGAGCGCCGAACCGGTGACGAGCGCGCTCGCGTTTGACGCTAAGTACACCACCGCACCCATGATGTCATGCACCTGTCCCACGCGGCCGAACGCGATGCGCTCGGTGACCGATTGGCGAAATGCCTCATCGGCCAACATGGGTGCTGTCATCGGTGTTTCGATAAAGGTGGGGCACAAAGTGTTCACGCGAATGCCCGATGCGCCTAATTCCCACGCCAGGGCTTTAGTCATGCCTTCCAGCGCATGTTTCGTACCGCAATACACCGCTCTGCCCGGCGCGCCCACATGGCCCATTTGCGAGCTTACGTTAATCAAACTACCCGTGCGCTTCGCCGCAATGAGCGCCCGCGCGACTTCACGAGCAATACGATACGCCGCCAATACATTGAGCGAATAGACCGCTTCAATACTTTCATCCGGCGTATCGATGAGCGGCGCGGGGCGGTTCATGCCCGCGTTGTTCACCAATACTTCAAACGGCGCTTCGCTGGCAAAAAATCGGGCACATGCGGCCGCATCCAACACATCAAGGAACACGGCACGCGCCTTCCCGCCGCTCGCGATAATGGCCTCAGCCGCTGCGGTAATTTCCGGCAGCGTTCGCGCAACAAGGGTGACCTCTGCGCCATATTGTGCGAGCGCTGCCGCCGCAGCTAATCCAACGCCACGCCCCGCGCCCGTGACCAACGCGCGAAAGCCGTCTAGCCGAAAACTCGGCATCACCGGCAACACGATGGGTTGACTAATCACGCGATCGCCTCTACGCGCCCTATCCCGCCGCCACCGGTTCGTACCACGCCACATCGCGCCCGCCGAAGCGGCGCACACGGATGTTTGCCTGTTCGCCGTGCCCCGCGAAATTCTCCATGTGACAGAGCCGCGAACATACCGCGCCGATTTCGGCGGAGGCCGCATCGGTGGTCACCCGTTGATAAGTGCAGGTTTTTAGGAATTTCCCCACCCACAAACCGCCGGTGTAGCGGGCGTTTTTGTTCGTTGGCAGCGTGTGATTGGTACCAATCACTTTATCGCCGAAGCTCACATTGGTGCGCGAGCCTAAGAATAGCGCGCCGTAATTGGTCATACGATTAAGGAAATAGTCCGGATCACGCGTCATTACCTGCACATGCTCGCTCGCCAATTCATCGGCCTTCTCAACCATTTCTTCGAGCGTGTCGCACACAATCACCTCGCCGTGCTCAGCCCAAGCAACAGCGGCAATGCCCGCCGTCGGCAAAACTTTGAGCTGCCGCTCAACCTCTGCAATCGTGGCTTTGGCGAGCGCTTCAGAATTGGTTAAAAGCACCGCAGGCGAGGTAGGCCCGTGCTCTGCTTGACCCAATAAATCCACAGCACAGAGTTCAGCGTCTACCGAATCGTCCGCAATCACCAAGGTTTCGGTGGGACCTGCGAACAGATCAATGCCCACGCGCCCGAAGAGCTGCCGCTTCGCCTCGGCCACAAACATATTGCCCGGACCCACCAACATATCCACCGCAGGTATGCTTCGCGTGCCGATGGCCATTGCGGCTACCGCCTGCACACCGCCCAACACCAAAATTTGATCCGCACCAGCAAAATGCATCGCTGCGACAATCGCCGGATGCGGTTCGCCTTGATAGGGCGGCGCGGTAGACACAACATGCGGCACACCGGCCACCTTCGCTGTGAGAACACTCATATGCGCCGAGGCGATCAGCGGATATTTCCCGCCCGGCACATAACAGCCCACGGCGTTCACCGGAATGTGTTTGTGCCCCAACATCACACCGGGCAGCGTCTCTACCTCTACATCCTGCATCGATTGACGCTGGATGGTGGCAAAGTTCTTTATCTGCTTTTGCGCGAATTTGATGTCTTCAATTTCACGCGGGCTGAGCTTGTTGACCGCTGATTCAATCTCAGCCTGGCTCAACGTGAAACGCTCGGGCGCCCATTGATCGAATTTTTTCGAATATTCCAGAACTGCGTCATCACCACGCTTTTCGATGTCCGCGATGATGGTTTCAACCGTGGCGCGAACTTTAGCGTCAGCGTTGGCGTGGGCTTGCGCGTCTTGCCCTTTTTTTAAAAAACGAATCATCAGGCACTCGTGAAGCGAAAAAGGATAAGAACTGTAGCATACGTATGCAATTAGTAGGCGTGATCAGACACGATTTATTGCAACATATTCAATATTTTCCTCGTAGCGGCTCACCACTGCTGAACGTCCAAACTGAACCGGAGCGGGAAGAGATACCAGGTTCGAAGCGTCGGCCCGAAGGTCTAGCGATTGCTAAAACACTACAGGCGTCGGTTCGAGCAGCGAATCGGTGAACACGAACTGGGCGGGCGGGCGGACGGCGGCGTCTCGCGCGGTCATTTGTGCACGAGTGCTGGCAATCGCCAGTGCTACCCTATGATGAGCTCGGCGGGGCAAGCCGGAAGCTTGCAGGCGCAAGCGAACTAACGCTACCACCGACAAGCCATCGCTAAACGCTCGCATCACCCACGCTTGGCTGCTGCTGGCAGCGCTTGTATTGGGTAGCTCCTCCATTGCAGCGTTACAAAGCTCGAGCACGTAAGGCCAATCTGCCACCTGAAGATTGGGGTGATCAGCGGCATCGCCCTGGAAGCGCTCGCGCAACTGGCTCATAAAGTCGTCGCGAGCAACCGGCACAGCGGGTTCGATAGACGTGTCGCCGACATAGCCCGCCAACACCCAGACGCGAGCGACGACGCCACCGACCAGATCGGCGAACGCGCCCACAGTGCGGCCGTCAGCGTCTTGGTCTACGACCGCAATGGCCTGCGACGAACATAACACCCGAGCCTCACTCGAAAACTTCAGCGGATGGATTGAGAATAGGTCAACCGCGTCGGTGCGCCCGAAGGTCGTATAACCAAAGGCGTCGACACGTAGCGCGTTCGCTGTGTAGTGCGTTGCAGAAAATTCTCCGCGTAGCAATAGCTGAAGTTTCGACCACGCGTCCATGGACGTCAGCGAGGCGACGTTTGCGCGGTTGGTCGACTGCGTAGTGGTTTCTGTGCTCATAAGCTTGCGCTCCCAGGAATTTTTGCGTCTAGGCCACCATAGACTTGACGCAGCACCGCCAACTCGTCAAAAACTGTCTGGTCACGCACAATGCGCCCACCACGCAAAACATAATGGCTGCTACCAGCCACTAGAATTTCACGCCCAGTGGGCGCACCCCATGGACCGTAACCCGCGTGCACGCCGCACGCCGACCAACGCAGCGCCACGGCGACATCTCCGTTTGGCAGCGGGCGTGCAGCCCAATGCTCCAGCGCAAACGCAAACTGATGTAACTGAGCACGCAACTGCACCAAGCAGCCTGCCCAGAAGCCCCGTCCCCAGCCGTAGCGACCGGTCGGCCAACACACCTCGATACTCGGAGAGACGCCATTCGCGGCCGCGCCATATAGGTCGTTATTCAAGGCTGTCTGGAGCAGCCGCGATGGGACAGCAGCTGGGTGGTCTGCATCTGGCAAGCGATGATCATCATTGCGCACGCGCTCGATCCACGCCTGCCGCCACGCATGCCGAGTCTGATCGCCCATGCGATCAGCCTCCGCCTGAGCCGTGGCAACGGCGCGGGGAGAATACCCCATTTGCAGCGCTGCTCGCGCGTTGTCTCGAAACAACCATTCCTCAACGATTAAGTTCTTGCGTACCACGCAGTCGGCCACCGTCATGGCCATTTGCGCCGCACCGGCGCCAGCACCGTACATCGCATCTACGCCCTCGTGCGTTGACCGGCTTGTGATGCGGTGGGAGGAGTAGAAAAGCCCCGGCTCGTCCTCGCTCCAAATAACGTCTTCAGCAACGACTTGGCGGTCAGCGAAGGACGATAGCGCCGACAGCGTTCCCTGCACCACGTTTTCCAAGCCGAAGGTTGGGCCGTTTAGGGTGTGCATCACGCAACTGTCGGCGTAATGGGTGCGACACAGGCCAATGTCTTTCTGCTCCCAAATGCGGTGAGTGCAGCGTACGATGTAGTCAACGAAGTCTCGGTACACGGGCTCAAAGCCCGGTAGGGCTTGCCGTCGCGGGCCTTCAGCGAATACATCAGCGGCAGTGCGGCCGACCGGCGAGAGCACCTCCGGGAGCTGGTCCCAGGCGATTTGGCTCATGTTGGACAACCATCGAAAAGCTTGCGGGCAGTCACTACGTCACTGTCAATAGTCTTCATATTGCCTCGATACTGAAAAAATGCGTTTGCATGTCTACAAAAGTGTACGCGACCATTGTCCGTTCAGTCGCGCAAACGGGCTAGCAGATCCACATCCATCTGCAACATTAAGTGTGGCAGGTCGATCATCACCCAGTTCTCGGTCAGCAAGGTGCCGTCGTTCCTCCACCAGTCCATCACACGCATGTTGATCGGTTTGCCAGTGGCCTTAACACCTAGGTAATCACCAAGAAAAGTGCCGCGCACGCTGGGCCAGCCTGTTGAGCCAACATACGGTCCTTCGGCGATGCGCGAGCGGTGGCCGCGCGGTAAGTGGTGCGGGCTACCGCGGTCTGGAAAGGCGTGCAGGAACGGGGCTTGATGATGGCGCTGAAAACCACTGACACCGCGCATACTGCCGATCCCGCCTGGTCCGTACCACATCATGTTGGGGTGCCAATAACGTGGCATATCCATCGAGTCTAAATTTTTGCCGTCAAAGCGCCACAGGCCTTTAAACATCTCGAGCGTCAATCGCATGCTTTCAACAGCCTGCGCCGGGTCGGTATGGCCCAGTAGCAGGCCGTCGTGCAGGGCGGGCCCGGGCACCAGCCATTCCAGCCCGCTGCTCGGCGGCAGAATGCGTCGCCCCGCCTGCCGCGCCAGATCGACGATGTCTAGTAGCACACGAGCTTCGACAATACGACCCACTCCGTCATCCTGTATTTCCCAACGATAAAACTCACCGAATCGCAGCGCCGCTGGCTCGCCGGTGGCGGGGATACCTAACCACGGTTGCTTGAATGTGCCGAGGTAGTGCCCCGTCGTGGTGACCCACCACCCCTCGCCACGCAACTCAGGTGGAGCGTGCCCGACCTCACCAGGAGGCGGACTGATCCACTCGCCGCCGAAAAATAGATCAGCACGGCGCTCGAGATCGGGGAATGCCGCGTGGAGCGGTGAGTACAGCTGCTCGCGAACCGCGCTTGGGCCGACAAGTACGTTGAACGGATGCGACACGAACCACGATGCATCCTGTGCAACCTGCTCGCTGAATGCGCTAGCCGTGTCGGGGCCGGGAACGCGTTGAAGGAACCGCCAAACATCAGCTTTCAGCTGCGCTAGAGTGGATTTTGATGCGACGGTCATAGCTAGTAACTATTTCAAAACCTGAGTATACGAAATATTATCTAGGTCTGCATACGCATGCACAGCGCTTCTCCGCTCAATTGATTTCAACCGTACAGAGTCCACTACTTGCACTTGCGCGGAGCGTTGACGAGGCATAAACGACGCACCGAGATCACGTCTACTTCTCTTTGAAGAGCGATTACGTACCTCATCGCCCACGCCATTGGGAACCCAACCATTTCATGCGTTTGGCTGCGATTTTGGAGTGATCGAGCGACACTAGGCCCCGCACTAGCGAGATGGGGACGAACAAAGCTGGATTAACAAACGCGAAAGTCTGCTGAAAAGCACTGCGCCTAACTCGCGAGGTCGCTCCACACACCGACCGAACCCGACAATTGGTGCACTGCCGCAACGCCTAACTCGAATTCGAAAGGCGTTTCGCGCCGCGAATGTTGCTCTCGAAGTGATCTGTGAAGGCAACGCTTAGCGCGGTGGCGGTTGTGGTGCGATCGATTAGCAGGCGCCAGATTCCGGGCGAACCGCCTGCTTAGTAGGCGGAGCACTGGGAACCGCACTCGAAGCGAATCGTAAGTATTAGGGGTTTACCATAATCTTGCGCGCCATAGAATTGCATACGCTTGCAATCAGGTTAGCACATGCATCTACGAAAATCGTCCATCCCAACCCTCTAACCTTCCTTTGGAGCACCCAATGATTAAAACGCGCGCTGCGTCGCAACTGCCTACGCCTAACTTAAGCCCTATCACACGCGCCGTGGCGCTTGCACTAAGCACTTGGGCGGTGGTTGGGCCGGGAGTAGCGTTCGCCCAGACCAGCCCCGCGGTGCCAGTGGCCAACGCCGCGGCGCCGGAGTCCGAAGTGCGCGCTCTCGAGGTAGTCACCGTCACGGCCACGCGCCGTATTGAAGACCAACAAAAGGTCAGCACGTCGGTCACTGCTTTGTCAGGCGCAAAGCTCGCCGAGCGAAACATATACGACATAGGGCAGCTTGAAGGCTTGTCTCCCGGTTTCACTTTTGGCCGGTCCGGCGCAGATGCTCGGCCGGCCATGCGCGGCGTTCGCACCGAGGCGGTTCAGGCAAACGCCGACACAACCATTGGATTTTTCATCGACGGCATTTACAAGAGCCGCCCTAGTCAGGCGTTGGCCAGCTTTGTGGATTTGGAACGTGTGGAAGTTCAGAGGGGCCCACAAGGCACGTTGTTCGGACGCAACACGTTTGGTGGCAACATCGTGTTGACCACCGCCAAGCCCGAACTCGGCGAAACCAGCGCCGAGGGCAGTATGCTTCTCGGCAGTTTTAAGCGCACTCGCGCTGAGGCGGTCGCCAACCTTGACGCAGGCAAGACGGTTGCGTTTCGCTTTGCCGCTGCTGTCGATAAGTTCGACGGCTATGTTAAGAACGATTTCAACCCAGCCGCCGACCTCTTCGACGAGGATCTGCGCTACTTCCGCGCGTCCGTTCGCTTCAAACCTGACAATCGGTTCGACGCCGTACTGAAACTGGAGAGCACCGAGCAACGCGGCAACGGCTCCGGGCAGTTCAGCTACTTTCAAATGGGCACTTACCTCAACGGTACCTGTCGACCACTGCTCAACAGCACCTTCTACGCCCTCAACGGCCGAGGCGGCTTAACGGATGGTATTGCTGATTGCACGCGCACCCTAGGTATCCCAGGCGGCGCTGGCGCTGGCACCACGGTCGATATCGGCAGGCCCGTCTACAGCCCCGGTAACCCATGGCGCGTAGAAAACGATTTCCGCAGCCAACGCAGGCTATCCGACACGAGCTTCACGGCAGATGTGTCCTATCGCTTTGCCCCCTTTACAGTGAAGTCCATCACCGGCGGCTCAGACTTCTCGGTCATGCGAACGGTCGACAATGACTTTTCCCGCGAAGCGATCGCGGTCAGCCAAGAGCGCACCAAAAACAAAAGCTTCTCGCAAGAGTTGCAAATTTTGTCTGAAGGCAGAGGATCGTTCGGCTACGTGGCCGGCCTCTACTACTTTAAAGATAAGACAGACAATGTGGACGCGTTCCAGGTCGTTCGCCGCAGCACTGGCAATGGTTTCGTGACCACGGCCGTTGCAGAAACACAGTCCAGCGCAGCCTACGCGCAGTTGAGCTATGCCGCCACCAACGATCTGAAGTTCACGGCCGGCATTCGCCACACGGTCGACAAAAAGCAGTATAAGTTTGCCAATCGTAACGCCGGAACACCCGTCAACAGTGATCTCACACAGCCGGATCCCTTTTTCACATCGCTCGATAGCTTAGTTGCGCCAAACTCGGCGTTTGGCCGCGCTGGTACTACCAACTGCGGCACCGCAGTGGGCGGCTTTGCGCCCGGCGCCGTGATACCTGGCGCCAACTGCGGCGGCGTGGGTAACAACACATTCTTTGGTGCGACTTACACCCCGGTGGAATTCGCAAAGACCACCGGACGTGTTGCCGCCGAGTACAACCTCAGCAAGAGCCAACTTCTCTACGTCAGCTACAGCACCGGTTTCAGTTCCGGCGGTTTTAACGGAAGCCAAGCTGCGCTTAACAGCGAAGCCACGCGCACTTTTCGACCGCAGGAAGTAGCGGCGGTAGAAATCGGCTCGAAGAATCGCTTCTTAAACAATACGTTGCAACTCAACGTGGCGGCTTTTATGAACCGCTACACGAACCAGCAGGAGCAACGCCAAGTGCCAGTAGGGCTGACCACGGCATCGCTGCTGTTCAACGCTGCCAAATCAAAGTCCAACGGCTTAGAGCTTGAAGGCGAATGGCGTGTATCGAACCAATTAACACTGGGCGCTACGCTCTCGCTGTTAGATGCCAAGTACACCAGCTTCCCAGACGCACCCGGTCCTATTGCAATCACCCAGCTTATCGACACACCGGGGACCGCAGCCACAATCGTAAACGGTGTCATCGTCGCGCCAGCGGGCCAGACCCGAATTTACGCGCCCGGATACAGGTGTGGATTAGTCAATGGTACTGGCGTCAATGGCATACCACAGGCCTACGGTTGCGATTTGACTGGAAACAGAATTCCGTACGCCGCGAGTACCTCAGGCTCAGTATCTGCCGCCTACACGGTCGGCCTAGGTAGTATGGGCACGATCACGCCAATGGTCATCGTGAATTTCAGCAGCGGCTACTACGGCCAGATCTACAACGTGCAGGCTGAAAAGCAAGGTGCCTACACCAAAGTTGACTTGAAGTTGAATTGGCGCGTCAGCGATGCGCTGAGTTTGCAGGGGTTCGTAGACAACGCCAGCAACACGGTCGTGCTCAACCGCTTCGTGTGGGGCGGCGGTAGCACCATGCAGAACAGCGCAGCGGCGCCGCGAACGTTTGGCGTGAAAGTTAACTACAAATTTCTCTAAACTTGCCGCAAAGGACGCGCGGCTACCATTCCTGTAGCCGCGCCCTCATGGAAGTAGCACTAGACTGCCGCTGCCTCGGTCTACTGCTCATCAAGAACGCCACAGACGCAGGCTACAAGACCGTTGACTAGTCCCGCTGTTGGTTGAACGTGCCGTATTGGACTGGCCCTGATCCTACACCAAATTTTTGGACGCTTCAGAAGTAGAGATTTCGGCATGATTAACGTCTCTGGAAGGAGCACATGCCATGAAGAAGAGTCGGTTCACGGAAGAGCAGATTGCGCACGCGTTGAAGCAGGCGGAGTTAGGTACGAGGGTTGAAGAAATCTGCTGCAAGATGGGCATTAGCGATGCGACGTTTTACAAGTGGCGACAGAAATATGGCGGCTTGGGGCCTAGCGAGCTTCGCAAGATGAAGCAGCTTGAGGAGGAGAACGGCAAACTAAAGCGCTTGGTGGCCGATCTGAGTTTGGACAAAGTTATGCCGCAGGACGTGCTATCAAAAAAGCTTTGAAGTCCTCGCGCAAGCGTGAGTTGGCTGATGACTTGATCGCACGTTATCGAGCAGGGATACGACAGGTGTGTGCTGCGCTGCGGCTGCCGCGCAGCGCGTACTACTTCTGCTCGACGGCACGCGATAGTACGCAGCTAAAGGCACGCATCCGCGAAATTGCGGCAACACGAGTTCACTACGGTTATCGCCGAGTGCACGTGCTGTTGAGGCGCGAGGGCTTCACTGTCAATCACAAACGGGTGTATCGGCTCTATCGCGAGCAAGGGCTATCGCTGCGGCACAAACGCCCGAAGCGAGACAAGGCGGCGCAGTCGCGCCAGCCCAAAGCGATCGCTGAGCACAGCAATCAGGTGTGGAGCATGGATTTTGTGGCGGACAATTTGTTTAATGGCAAGAAGCTGCGCATGCTCACCGCCGTGGATTGCTTCACACGCGAGTGCTTATCGATTCATGTGGGTCGGAGCCTCAAAGGCGAAGACGTGGTCAATGTCGTTGAGGCCATTGCCAAGCAACGCGGCGCACCGAAGACGGTGAAGACAGATAACGGCAGTGAGTTCATCAGCAAGGCGATGGACTAGTGGGCGTACGAGCGCAGGGTGGCAATCGACTTCAGTCGCCCTGGCAAACCGACGGACAACGCCACCATCGAGAGCTTCAACGGGCGACTACGCCAGGAGTGTTTGAACGAGTATTGGCTCATGAGTCTTGACGATGCGAAACGCAAGATCGAGGCGTGGCGAAGGCACTATAACGAGAGTCGCCCCCACTCTGCGCTAGACTGGCGCACGCCATGCGAATTTGCCAAGCTGCACAGGCTTAAGCCCGTGCAGCTTGGCAACAAAGAAGCCGATATTTGTAACTTGTAAGCGGTACAGGAATTGGTGCAGGGTCAAGGTGAAACGGACTCTAATTCAACTCGCAGGTAATTCACAGGGGCAGAGTAACACGCCTAATCTCGTACTTATTCACTATAAGTCGAGCTTATCAGCTCTGTCAAGAACGACGCATTGAGATTCTGCGCAAAACACCCGGGTTCGATCGATTCGCCAAAACTTCGCTAGCAGGGTCCCTACTTCGCAGCGATCCAACGAGCAAATTCGTTGACTTAAATCGAATTCCACGTCACTAATTACAAAACCACCGACAATCGACAAAATTATTATGCCAATGACATACACTTTGTTCGAAGAAAAACGTAAAGTGCGATGTAACAGTAGAGGTTAGCGGCTTGTACGAGCTTGCATAAGGTTCGTCACGGCTACTGATCGAAGTAGGTGTTGCATTATTTGATGATTGGTGAAGTACGATGCGAATTCATGTTCTATTCAATACGGCGCTGTGTAGCGCAGCCGCGTTTTGCTGTGTAGGGTCCAGCATTGCGCAATCTGGCTGCCCGTTCTCGTTGGATGCAGGCGCCGCTGACGCGACTACCGACGGCTTGTTTCTGTCACGCTATGCCGTGGGTAAGCGCGGTAACGCTGCGCTTTTCAACGCTACCGCTCTGCCCGCTGCTGCTGAGGCGAACGCTGCCGCGCGCCTTCGTCGTTTCGACCTTGATGGTAACGGAGTTTTTGACAAAGACGACGCGCGTATCTTGCAGCGCTATTTGTTTGGATTTCGCGGCGATGCGCTCGGCAACGGCGGCGCTTATTCATCGCGGCTCACCCCAGCACTCATCAGCGCGTACATCAGCAACGGTTGCCCCGGCGCAACGATGACCACTCAGGAGCGCACAGCACGATTTCTTACGCAAGCGACGTGGGGGCCGAAGAAATCAGAGATTGACGCGCTAGTAGCGGCGGGCGGAAACGACTCGGCTTTCGATAGCTGGATCACGACCCAATTTGCTACCGCATCAAACGATACACACTGGCAGTATGTGGCCCGCGGGGGGCCGGTTGGCTGCGCCGCCGATAGCGTGGGATGCAACTCAGGCGCCATCAATGCCGCCATGGAGACATTCTGGCAACAGGCGATTACCAGCCCGGACCAGTTACGCCAGCGCGTAGCCTTCGCCCTTCAACAGATTTTTGTGGTCTCTACGCAGAATAGCGCGGTAGATATACAACCCGATGCGCATGCGAGCTTTCTCGATATGACCGCGCGTAATGCATTTGGCAATTTCCGCATATTGCTCGAGGATGTTTCGCGCCATCCTACGATGGGACACTACCTCTCCCATATCCGTAACGAGAAAGAGGATGCCGAAACTGGCCGTACGCCGGATGAAAACTATGCGCGGGAGGTTCTACAACTTTTCTCGATCGGGTTATGGGAACTCAATCGTGATGGCACACGAAAGAAAGATGCAAACGGCAGAGATATTCCTACCTACAATCAAAATGATATTGTTGGACTCGCAAAAGTATTCACGGGGCTGTCTTGGGGAGGTGGTGCGCCTAGCGATGGGCGATGGATGGGCTACGAGGAGCCTTACTCTCCCTGGGGATTACCCATGCAGATGTATCCGCAATTTCACTCGGCGTCCGCGAAGTCTTTTCTTGGTACGACGATCCCTGCGATCTCCGGCACGGTAACGCAAGCGCAGGCAAATACGGTGTTAACCGTCGCGCTGGATCGGATCTTCAATCACCCGAATGTCGGGCCGTTTATCGGCAAACAGCTTATCAAGCGTTTAGTAACAAGTAACCCCTCGCCTGCCTACGTGCAGCGCGTCACTAATGCCTTCAACAACAACGGTAGCGGCGTACGTGGCGATATGAAAGCCGTTGTTCGTGCAGTGCTGATGGATGCTGAAGCGCGTGATGAGCAAAAACTTGCCGACGAGGGCTTCGGAAAGCTGCGCGAGCCCGTGCTTCGATTCGGCGCATGGCTGCGCGGTTTCAACGCCCGCGCTACGTCCGGTCGCTTCCGCATCTGGAATCTGGAAGATCCGGTTTCGAGCCTCGGGCAAAACCCGATGCGTTCCCCCTCGGTCTTCAATTTTTATCGGCCTGACTACGCACCGCCCGGAGCTATTTTGGTTCGCGGTGTGAGCGCACCCGAATTCCAAATCACGCATGAAACAACGACAACAGGTTATGCAAACTTTGTGACCAGCCTAGTTGAAGGCGGCTATGGCTACAACGACGACAGCGTAAAAGGCGACTACGCGACGTTGATCGCGAACGCAGCGAACCCGGCCATCATGATGGCCGATTTGAATTTGCTCCTGGCCTACGGCCAACTCACAGCGCAAACGCAGCAGATCATTATCGGCGCCGTGAACTCAATTCCAGTTGGTGACTTTCAATGGCAGTCGCGTCGCGTGCACACCGCCGTCGCGCTCACGATGCTTGCCCCTGAATTTCTGATTCAACGTTAATTACGAGGTAATACGCTCATGGCCCACGTCTCACGCCATCCGGCTCGCCGCCGTTTCTTGCAGCAATTCGCGTCAATCTCCGCGCTTGCAGGCACGCCGTTCGCAGCCAACCTCGCCATGATGGGCGCAGCGAGCGCCCAAACCCCTGGTGATTACAAGGCGCTCGTTTGCGTGTTTCTCTTTGGCGGCAATGATCACGCGAATTTAATCGTGCCGCGATCAGGCAGCGCCTATACGGATTACTTCAACGCACGGCCTTCGCTTGCGCTGTCGCAGGCCTCGCTGCGCGTCATTAATCCAGTGGGCTACACCGGCGCCGCGCTCGGGCTGCATCCGGCCATGAGTAACGTGCAAGCGATGATCAACGGTGGGCGCTGCGCCGTGATCGCCAATGTCGGAACGCTCGTAACACCCACCTCCTTCACTCAATGGAACGACGGAGAGCCGACCGTTGCCGTGCCTCCACAATTGTTTTCGCATGCTGACCAACAAAATCAGTGGCAAACCGGCCTGCCGGATAGAGGCTCTGCAACGGGCTGGATGGGACGTATGGGGGACCTCACGGCTCCGCTTTACAACCCGAACAGCGGCGTATCGATCTGCATGTCGATTGGCGGTAATAACATGATCCAGGCCGGTGAGGACACTATCCAATACCAGCTAACCAGTCAAGGGGCGATCCCCGTGCAGGGGCTCGCTACTTCATCATCCGGGCTCTATGGATCCGGCGTGAGCCAGCAAGCGCTTCGTCGCTTACTCACCGATTCGCGTGCGGGTATGATGGAAGCGGAATGGGCGAAGATCGGGAAGCGCTCAGTCGACACCGAGTCCATTGTGACCAATGCGTTGGCGGCGGCACCGACGGTCACAACGACTTTTCCAGAAAGCGGTATAGGCAAGCAACTCCGAATGGTTGCTCGCATGGTCGCGGCGCGAGGTCAGCTCAGTCAGCGGAGACAAGTTTTCTTCGTTTCCCAGGGCGGGTATGACTTTCACGACAACCTCGTGCAAGAGCAAAACGAACGGCTTGGCGAATTAGATGACGCACTTGGCGCGTTCAACACCGCAATCAATGTGCTTGGCACACAAAACTCGGTTACCACGTTTACTGCGAGCGATTTCGGACGTGCGCTGCGCCACAATGGTCGCGGCAGCGATCACGGATGGGGGGGGCATCAGTTCGTTTTCGGCGGCGCCGTGCAAGGAAATCGAATGTTTGGAACGTTCCCAACCATTGCGTTTGGGACCGATACCGACGTTGGTAACGGGCGCTTGCTCCCTACGACGTCAGTGGACGAATTCGCGGTCACGCTTGCACGCTGGTTCGGCGTTACTGACACCCTCGCTCTCGACACGATTCTGCCGAATCGCAATCGATTTATGATGGGGACACAAGGGATGGGATTTCTTTAAGAAAGCGCCGCTCTCAATTGCCGTCACCGACGGTCGCAGAGGACTGCCTGAGGCGCTTGAGGGTTTGTTTCCAAAGACGACGCTACAAACTTGCATCGCGCATCTGATACACCACAGTTTGAACTTCAAGAGCCGGAAGAATCGCAAGGCGATCGCCTTCGCGATTTATCCGATCTACACGGCAGTGAACACCGGCACGGCAAACGCAGCGCTTGGCGAATTCGAGGCGAGTACTTGGCATGGACGATTTCCCACGCTGGCGGCGTTATCGCGACGAGCCTGGGATAGTGTGATTCGGTTCTACGCGTTCCCTCCGGCGGTGCGGCGAATCATCGAGACCACTAATGCTGTTGAGGGCGTCACTGCAAGGCTGAGAAAGATCATCAAAATGCGGGGCCGTTGCCCATGCGATGATGCGCCTTGAAAGCTCATCCTGCTGGCGCTTCGAAACATCACTGCCGATTGGAATCGTGCCACGCTTAACTGGAAAGAGGCGTCGAATCAATTCGCGGTCGCCTACCATTCACCATGGATCGAAGCCCCCGTTTTGCGGACCCAATCACACCGCGTGCGCGAAACGTGCCCTATAGACAGAAGCTTTCGTACGCACGGTGGATACTCTCAAAGTGCCGCTTGTACAAAATTCGGATACTGCCACCCGAACTAAGAAACGAGCCGACTTCCAACAGTTTCTCAGACATATCGCCGCCGTCCAGCTTTGGGTCCGCAGATGCACGTCAGCTTGGACACCCTAAGCACCCACAAACACAACGAAGACTCGCTCGCAGCACACGCCAACGTAGCGTTTCACTTCACGCCTAAGAGCGCGAGCTGGTTCAACCAAGTGGTCGCCTAGCATCTTCGCGTGCAAAACACTCGGAATACGTCAACAGCACGGATTAACCAACTGGGGCTATTGCGTAGTTGATGTAAGCCTGCAACCAAAACCCGACGCCTTCCGTCTGGCGTAAGCGTGAGCTCAAGGGTATACAGCTTCCCAATACGATCATCAACTCGCGCAAAAAAACACTGGCGACTACTGCAGCTAGTGGATTTCAGCCTAGTTGGGCTCGCATGCGCTGTCTGCGAGCCCAAACGCTAGCTATCTAGCTTGCCGCCTACCGACGTCGCAGGAAAATACCTGCCGTACAGAGCAAAATAAATCCAAGTATTGCCAACGTAGTGCGGTCGTTTACCGGCACTTGCGCTATTGGCAATACCGCGTTCCTAGCGAGTACGTTGGTTACAGTCACTGATACGCCGCCCGTTGCCGGCATCGCTGCCGACGAAACAGCCGCCGGGATACCAACCCAACTAAAGCCGCTCGGCGCCGCAGCTTGTGACCGCTCCTGCACAGAACACGTAGCACCGACTGGAACCCGTACTGCCGTCGCGAGCGAACGGCTGGTCTCGTTGGTTAAGGTGATCGTCTGATCTGCGTATGGGCCGCCTGCAGAGCAGGTTACGCCGAACACGAAGGCTCCACTCACACCCCCGACCGGACCGCCAGTGACTACTTTGGTGATTTGTAGTCCCCCAGACTCGACTAACGTGTTGGTGACTGTTGCAATTGTGGTTGCACCTGCCGTAATTGGCGCTGTGACAACCGCAGCCGGGATCGGAGCCCAGCTGAAGTTAGTCGGCGGTGTAGGCAAAGTCGCAAGCTCGGTCACGGTGCATACCGCTCCGGCTGGCACGCTGATAGGCGAAGCCAACGAGCGCGTCGTCTGGTTTGTTAGCGTGATCGTCTGATTCGGGATTGGCGATCCTAATGTGCAGTTCACGCTAAAGTTAAACGCCCCACTTACGCCACCCGTCGGACCGCCCGTGACGACTTTGGTGATCAGCAGCCCGCCTGGTCCCGTGTTGATTAACGTGTTGGTGACCGTTGCGGTTGTCGTTTGGTTCACAACAATAGGCGCAGTGACAATCGGAGCCGGGATTGCCCCCCAAGCAAAGCCGGTCGGCGCAGCTGGTCGCGTGAGTTCGGTCACGGTACATCGGTCACCCGCGGCAACCTGTAGGTTTGTGGTCAGGGATTGGCTGGTACTCGCGGCCGGACCAAACGTGATCGTTTGATTCGGGATTGCAGGGGTGTTGGGGGTACATGCGACGCTGAAGGTGAAAGCGCCGCTGTTTATTCCCCCGGTCGGGCCGCCAGAAATTGCTTTTGTGATCGCTAGCGTTCCAATCGGCGATAGGTTATTGGTGAGCGTCAATGGCGCCGTGGGTTGACCTATTGCGTTGGTCGTGACGGTGGCGCTTGGCGTGAAAATACCCGGCAAATACCCAAACGTCGGGAGCGCGGCCTGTGAAGGCGTGCCTTCGCTAAATACACATGAGGTGCTTTGCTCCGCCGTGCTGGGCGGCAATGTAAACACCTGCGCAACGCCGGGCGTAAGCGAGATAGGGCCGACGGTAGCAAACGTAGGCGGGCCTGCGGGGATCGGTGTAATCGTGCACTGTGCGGTGACAGGGAAGGTTGTACCTGGCGCCACGCCAGCCGCATTGATGCCTAACACCTTGGTCACGCTAGTGGTTGAAGCCCCAGTGACGCCGTAGCCCTGGGTTGAGCTGATCCCACTGGATACGTTGAGCGTACTGGTTCTGCCTGAGCCACCCCATGCTGCAAGCGTTGAGGCCGTATTGGAATAGGAGCCGGTGGTTGCAACTGTGCCGGTAATCCGACAACGCACCTTCGAGTTCACATTGATAAGCGGGATCGTTGTGGCAAACGTTTGGTTTGCCCCTGTGATGTTTGCGAGGCTTACTGTTGGCGCGGTACCGGTACCTTGAACGACGCTACAGGTCACCGCGCTTGGCGTAAAGTGCGAGCCTAAAACATCCGTTACCGGAACGTTGATTGCAGGGTTATTTGCAATCGCTGATCCAGCATTCGTAAATTCAAGATCGAAAGAGAAGGGAACATTGGCGCCAGGACGCGGCGTTGAAATTGATTTATTCACCGTCAAGTCGACGCAACGCGGTAAGTCAAAATCAAGTTGCACATACCCGGGCGAAGGCGCGGGACTGGGAGATGGGTTGCTAGGCCCAACAGGAGCACCCTTACGATTGACCGACACCAAATCAAAACCGCTCGGAGGAATGGTTCCCAAGCCTGTAGTCACACCGGCGGAATTAGTTTGATTCCAGACCGTAGGCATACATCGGGCAGTTAAATCGCTGTACTCCATTTCAACAACGAGCGTGATTGAACCATCGGCCGTGGCGCGCACGATCTCATTGAACAGTTGGCGGTTACCGGGAGGGTTTGTAGGCGTAAACGGTCCGAAGCTTAACCCTGCGGTGAGAGCAGCTGGGCACACTAATCCCCCTGACGGGGTACAGCTTATGACATTCATTCGCTCGAGGTAACCGGCCCCTTCAGTGGTTATTGAATCACTGACGCGCACCTCGGCTGGGTATACAGTTGCGCCAGTGACGCTGTATGTAATTTGATATCGCGGTTTATTTGCGATGGTGTTTACGACAGCCGGTCCTAGAAGCGTCTTCGTCACTGTTGTTGGAATGAAAGCTACGTTACAGGCGCGCGCAGCGGGGAGTGTCACAGCCCGCGATACCGACGGTGGCGGCACAATATCCGAGAAGACGGGGTCCCCAGCAAATAGGGATGCTTGATTGAAGTAACCGCCGGTTCCACATGTGGGCGAAGTTATCGTGGAGTTGTATCTTATGGTTACGCTGGAGTTCGCTGGCAAGCCTTGCGGTAAGCGTTGACCATTCCAAAATATTGGGTCATCCCATGCGCCAGCAGTGCGCACTGGGAGCACTGGACATCCCGCCGTTGCCGACGAGAAGCCAGTACTAATGCAGCTAATAGTGTCGACGGCCGCTGTGGATGCGCCGTAGACTGTTGACGTGGTATCTCGGTAAAAACGATCCTGGAGAAGCATCGGCACTTCGGGGGGAATCGAAATCGTCGGATCGCCAGTGATCACAATTTCCCATACGGTAACAGCTGGAAATGTAGCCGGTGCGCCGCCAGAAACGATGCGCTTCGTTATGCTTGGTCTCACAATGGTGGAGCCGACCGTTGAGTTTGTTGTCGCCGTGTTTGAGGTGGGTTGCGTTTCAATATCAGGCAAGGCAACCGCGAAGTTGCTTGACAATACATACCCCGCTGGTCGCAGCGGGATCACTGAAAAATTTAAGGTACATTGGCCGCCCGGCGGGAGCGAAGGCACCGTAAGCGCAAACGACCCACCAGCGAGGGGGACGCTGGTCAATCCTGTTTGAAGCTGTGCCGGTGTTGGGCAGGATGCGCCACCCACGGCGTTCACCGACACCGCTGTTTTAGACACCATATCGGCGCTTAGGGTAAGCGTAATCACCGGGTTTGTGGCCGTGGTGGGCTCATTGTTGCGTAGCACCACTTGGTAGCTGTACGGCACAAGCGCCGTCGGCGCCGCTGGCGTTGTGGACTGCGAAACCGTTAAATCAACGTTCGCGGCGGCAGACACGCCGCTCAAACACAGCATCGATAGTCCGACCAACCGTTCCAAAGAACGACGGCACCGCTGGTGAATATTTAGTTTGAACATCGTGTTTCCCTCTGTTTTGTTCAGTCCGACACAGGTCCCATCCGCCTCGACAATATTGGCAATATTTTGGAGAACTTTTTTTGACTCTCCAACAACCTGCGTACCTCGCCCGCTGCACTCTCGCCTTTCGCAATAGCCATAAATTTGCACCTCAACCCTACTGCTGGACTAACTTGATGCGTTGCGTGGGACGAGTTTGTGCGCGTTTACTTTACTAATTACCTATGACGCTAGCGATGACCTAGGAGTAAGTGTCTTCGTTGCAAGTCACGCACAAAATGACAAAGGCATAAATACAGGATTAATGGTGTCGCTGTTGCGTCAGCGACGGTGCCAGCGACAAACCTACGCAAAGTGCGATTCCGATGCACCTCCCCCAGCTTCTAAGAAAAAAACTCAGCGTAACTGCGCTGTCCAGCCCTAATCCGATCTAGCGAGCGTCCGACGAATTGTCGCGAGAGCCACAGCCCAGCTTCACAAGTAATCGACGATTTCCAGAGGCGTGGGAAGTATTCGCTGTCTCGATAGTTGTGACGCTGACACTGCTGAGACCAGAGTCACAGCGAATCGCCCCCTTAGACGTCAGATTTGGTGAAGACCGTGTCCCAGGACTCGCATCAAAAAGCGACGAAAAATGCCAATAGCATGGAACTAGGCGTTGTAGTGCGCTGACACTGCGAGGATGGACACAGAAATCTTTCCAAAGCACGCGTCTATTGAAGGGGGCTGCAGCGCAGAGCCTCCCTCAAAAACCGCGGGAATTGCATCCCGTCAACTCATAACTGTTGCAAGCTGGTTTGAAGCGCTCGCGCATCAGCATCACGAAAGAATTTGCACTCTATATGCACCACATGGTGTGTTGCGATCACGCTTAGGGGAAGTTCGGGGACAAAATCAGATACGCGACCGCTTTCTCTTTTTCTGCGCCATGGGACATCTCTGTGATCTACGAGACTGGTCTGTCACTTATCGGATTGACGACCTAGAGACATGCGAAAACGTGGTCGTTGCCAATTGGAAATTTCGCTGGCCGGCTCTGGGTATCAACCGCGTCATAAGCCAATCGATTACATCAAGATTTACGATCGCAGAGAACGGAGAAATTCTTGATCAGTGGGACGACTTTAGTCTCCTTCGTTTAACGCACCAGTTAGTACCTCGCCACACCTTAGCGCTAGCAATGATTCGATTAAATCTCGCTGCCGCAGTAACAAACGCGGAGCGCGAAATGCGCCGCTGTCTATTCGCGAGCATTCACATGACGGAAAACGAAGTTATGCAGGATACTGAATAGCTAGTGGACCGACATGGGTTTCGCCGTGGCCGACCGGCTCGATCAAAATGAAGCGACCTGGGTATG
>JAAFJO010000013.1 GCA_013298145.1 Betaproteobacteria bacterium | reverse complement strand
ACATCAGGTATTGAAGTGCTGCGCCGATGCGCTTTTCTTTGGCAAATCGCTCGCGAAGCATCGCAATGTCGTCGCTCGATAGCGCGAAGTATTCTTCAACGTCGGCGTCCGATAACGATCTGGGTAGGTGCTCCGCACCGACGAATCGAAGGCGATAGGGTAGTTGCACGACAGCGCTCCCTCTGATGGAGCATTGAACTATATGCCTGCATCGCGAATTGTGCGACTTGACTCAGGGCGCGGGTCAACCCCTATGCTTGACCGGGACTTTTTGCACGGAAATCGCTACCACCCCTCTTCGCGGGCTCCGACAAAGGTGGCGAACGCGCCGCGGCGATCTACAGTTTGATCGGGCACCGCCAAATTGAACGGACTCGACCCCGAAGCCTATCTGCGCTAAGTGCTCGCCCACATCAACGAGCAGCCGATCAACAAAGTCGCCGAACTGCTGCCTTGGCGCATCATCGACAAGCTCGCTGCCACGCACAGCGAACAACCCGCCGACATTTCGCTCGCTGCTTAAACCGAGAACGTAACAGCGTTTGTCAAGACGGCTTGGCTCGGACGGTTACGATCATCGCGCCACGAGTACCGCTGAGGCGAAAAACGCAATGGCTACGGTCGTGCCGTGCGACGACAGTGCGCCCAATGTGTTTTCAGGCAGCCTGACTGCCCCATCCCACGGCTATTCGACACTGGTTACACGACCGACGAGATAGACCCGCGTTGTCACCGAGTAGGCCGCGGTAAGGATTTGTGCAACCAAAGAAGGTGCAAAGACTTACGGAGGCGAAAGATTTCTCAGAAGCGGATGGGCGAATACTCGCGCGCATCAACTGGACTAGCGTGGCCGAACACGATGTCCGAAACGAGCTGTCCCGACCCGGCAGCGAGTGTCCACCCGAGGTGCCCATGCCCGGTGTTTACAAACAGATTCTCCCAGTGCGTGCCGCCGATGAGAGGCACACCATCAACAGACATAGGCCTCAGCCCGGCCCAGGCGCTGATGCTAGCAGCGCTTGTTTTTGCTGAAAGGCTCGGGTAAACACGGCGCAGAAGGGCTTGTAGATTGGCGACTCGAGCTGGCGAGATTGACACGTCCATTCCGGCGAACTCGGCGGTACCGGCAACGCGCAAGCGGTCGGCCCCTAAAGGCACTACGGCGGCGTGGAGCTGATGGTCCACCACTGGTATGCAAGGTGCCTGGCCGGCAGCGAGGGGAATCGTGATCGAGTACCCCTTCGCGGGCCTCACTGGCAGGCGCAGTTGAAGCCTTCGCGCTAGGGCGGTCGACCACACGCCGGCGCACAGCACCACGTGATCCGCTTCAAACCTTCGGTCCGACGCGAGTACGGCATGCACATGGGCGCCAGCGGTGTCGAAGCCGGTCACCGCGCAGCCCATTTCCACTGCGGCACCGCGCTTCCGAAGTACATCCGCCAAGGCGTTGCAAAACGCATGAGCGTCGCCGCCTTCGTCTTCGCCGAAGTGCATGCCGCCCACCAAGTACGGCGCAACTTCGGCGAGCATCGGCTCTGCTCTGACGAGTCCATCTCGGTCTAGCCCCACAAATGGGATACCGTGACCCTCGGCCGCAGCGCGGGCGCTCGCCAGTGACCGTTCATCACGGTAGACCGACAAGCTGCCGCGAGAGTACTGTTGGTACCGCAGCCCAGTGTCTTCGCGCAGGATTGCCATTTGCGCTAGGCTTTGACGCGCCAATGCGAGGTTTCGCTGGGTGTTGCGGGCAAATCGTGCCGGATTCGACTCGCGAACGAAGCGTAGCCCCCAGCCCACCAACGACGGTAGGGCCCTCGCGCGTAGCAGCATCGGCGAGTCATCCCGCCCCAGATTTCGCAAAAGGAAGCCGAGCACACCGGGCGCGTTCCAGGGTTCGACCAGGCTGGGGTGGAGCAGGGCACCGTTAGCAAGGCTCGTGCCTTGCCCGGGCCCGGCTTCGCGCTCCAGCACCGTGACCTGGGCACCTTGCCGTTGCAGGTAGTAGGCGCTGGCCAGGCCGATCAGGCCCGCACCAATGACGACGACCCTCACTGCGCGGCGAACCAAAGAAAGGTGAGAACGTCGAAGTAGCGGCGTGTCTCCAACAGCAATTCGGTGTCGGACACCATTCTCGCCTGCGGGAAGAAAGACTTGGCGTAAGCGTCGGTTGCTTTGTTGAAGCTCAGTTTGAAGACAAAGTCGCTTGGCAGCGTCAGTAGTGAGGGAGGCGGGTTGCTGACCGCTCGCTGGATGCCGGCTTTGATGAGGCGCACCGAATCGCCCGGTAGCAACGATTGCACCGAAGCGCCGAATCCCTCCAGCGTGGCGACAGTCTGCAAGCCGTCGATCGTTCGCGATGCCTCGTCGCAAAGTTGTTTGTCGCCGGAAAGGAAGATCACCGGCACGCCCACGCTGGCCGCGGCGTAGGCGTAGATCAGGAATTCGGAGGCGACCACCCCATTGAGTTCAACGCGCGCAAAGGCGCGGCTCGAGACCGTGTGGGCGAGCGGGTTACCGCCGCACCCGCCTGCCGAGTGGTAGCCGATGAACGCCGCAGCGTCGAAGCTCTTGTCTATGCCTTGCACCATCGCAAACGGGTGCCCGCTCCAGCCGCGGATCAACTGCAGACTCTTCCCCTGGGGCGACGACAGTTTGTGCGGGTCGAGGTTGCGTGCCGTGAAGTGTGCGTCCTTGACCACGATGGACTCGACTCCAGCGGCATATGCGCCGCTGCATGCGGCAGCGACCTCGGCCGTCATCTGGTCTCGAAACGGTACGTACTCGGCCTGGTGCATCTTGTCGACCTCAACTGGCGCGCTGATGCAGGCCACGCCTTCGATGTCGACACTGATAAAGAGTTTTTTCATGGATTCCCCCCATTGCGTGCCAGTGAGACCCTGCCGAGCCGCTGCAGCCTGGAGCCCGATATTGCAGAAGCGAAAGTCGCTCCCAGAAATTGGGCGGGAGGGCGGCTGCACGGCCGAATGGCGACGGCCGCGCTACGTACTGCACAACCCCTTGTGCCATCAGCCGTCTTTCGAGCGGTAGACTCACATCAAAGGCCAGAGTGAATCCTTGCGGCTGCTGCTCTCCCAACCATGTCACCACCTCGAACTGGTCGTCATAGCCCAACGGGTGGAGAAACCGCGCCGTTATGGTGTACTCGCGAAAAGCGCCGCCCTCGGCCGTTATTGCACGCAGGTCGATATCGACGCTGCGTAGTGCATGCGCTGCGGCCTCGCTCAAATAGTTCACGCAGCTCGCGATAAACAGCTCGCCATGGGCGTCGCATTCGACATACCGGACACGGCCCCGAAACGCCTGGCCGCTTGAGTCAGGGCTCATGCGTCGTCTCCTTAGGAGCGTGCCAACGTCCAGCCGTCGCGACTCCCCGTACGTTCGAGAGCGTTGTCAGATCGCTCGACAAATCGCCGCAGATTAGCAACAGGTCTGCGCGCTGGCCCTCAACGATTTGGCCCTGCTGCCCGCCAAGTCCGAGGTATTCCGCGGCATTGGCCGTGGCTGTGCTCAGCGCGCGTAGAGGTGACAGACCGGCGTCGACCATCAACTGCAACTCACGATGCAATGACCGCCCTGGAATCAAGCCACAGCCAGGACAATCACTACCAGCCAAAAGGCGGGCGCCGCTGCGATCCATCTCGGCAAGCAGTTGCTGTCGCATTGGTAACCCCTCAGCTATCGCGGTCAATGCGGCAGGTGTGAAGACAGACGTCAGATCGCCCAGGGGCGTGAGCGACTCGATCCAAGGCTCCGTTTCAGTTTTGCCCATGGCACTTCGCGCTAGTGCCTCTTCGATCACCAAGGTTGGCACGTTCCAGCTACCGGCCTCTGCCGTGCGCTCCGCTAGCTCGCGCATGCGTGCCGGGCTGGTGTGTAGCCACCCGACGAAGCGCTCCTTGCCAGTAGGCTTACGCAAATCTAGCGCGAAGTCATAGGAGCGAAAGTGCTCGATTGAGTCCTGTCGCGCGGCTAATGCGCCGAACAAGCCCTTGCCGAATGGCACGTGGCCGGCCACAGGCAGGCCGAGCTCGCGTGCCGTGGCAACGATAGCGTCGTAAATCTCCGCATCAAGGTCGTTGTAGACCTTGATGAAGTCGTAACCCGCTCGGGCTTGCTCGCGAACGGCCGCTCGGCCTTCGTCGACCGTGGTGACGAGCTGACCGAAGACTGCCAACGCGGGGAAGGTAAACCGCGTCTCCAGAATCGGACCGGAGGTGACGATGCGCGGCCCGGCAATGCGGCCCGTGTTCACCGCGTCACGCACCAACAGGTGCCAGGGCGTGCCCGCCATGTTGCGAACAGTGGTCAGACCAGCGTCGAGAAGGCGTTTGAGATAAGCCTCTGCTTGCAACCAAGCCGTTGCTTCATCCGGTACTCCATCGGCTGCATCAATGCGGCTGGGCAGTAAGTGCACATGCATATCGCAGAGGCCAGGCAGCAACGTGCAGCCGCTGCCGTCGATGCGCGTCGTGTCCTCAGGCGCAAACAAGTACGCGCTCGGCCCCACGCGCTCGATACGGCCATTTCGCACTAGCACCGTGTGGTCGTGTAGAACCTCGTCGCCTCGCAGAGTGGCGACGCGTGTGTGTTCAATCGCTAGCGGCGTAAGTGTCGTATTCATGTCAACGGGGTCGCGCGGCTGGGAGTGAGGCATCTGTCGCAAGCGCGACAGCTTGCGCTTTGAGTACATGTCGGTCGATCTTGTTAGTTCCGGCCAGCGGCATCTGTCCGATGAACCACACGCGTCTCGGGTGCATGTAGGGCGCGGCAAGCGCAAGCACGTGGTCCTTCAGTTGCTGCTCGGTGGGAGCCGAGCCGGGCCGAGACACGACAAAGGCCACCGGCATGTGGCCTCGCAATTCGTCAGCGAGCGGTACCACGCATACCTCTAGAACATCGGGATGCCGCTCGAGCAGGCGCTCGACCTGGCCCGGGTAGATGTTCTCGCCAGCACAGACAAACATATCGTCGTCGCGCCCGACGAAGTAGTACCAACCCTCGGCGTCGCGCCGCATAATATCGCCGGTGTGAATCCAGCCCTCTCGCAGCCGCTGCGCAGTGAGCGCGGGCAAATTCTGGTAGCCGCTCATACGCGTGGCGCAGTGCACTTCGAGCACACCTTGATCGCCGACCTCTTGACCCTGGCCGTTCACGAGTCGGAGTCTGGCGTGCGGCTGTGCGTGCCCGACCGACATGAAGGGACGCGTGTTTCCCTGCGGGTGGGCACCGAAATAGCCGGCACCGGTTTCCGTGGTGCCGTAGCTATTAATGACAGAGGCCTTCGAGAACAGCTGTTGCACCTGCGCCAGCACCGAGGCAGACAGTGGTGCTGAACCGATGACCACCAGCTTGACATTGCTGAAGTCCGCCTCAGCCAGTGCGGCTTGCTCCTGCGCCATCATGGCCGTCATCGTAGGCACGCCCGACAGCACGCTTACCCGGTAGCGTGACACCGCGTCGATGAAGCCCTTCACCTCGAAGCGTGGCATGAGTACGATGGCCGCGTGCAGCATGAATGCATAAGTCGTGCTGACGGTAGCGTTCATGTGGAACAGCGGCGCGGCCACGATGGTAGGTCCGACGACGAAGCACTCGGCCATGAAGGGCGTCGCATAGCCTGCAGCGATGAGCACTTGGCTACGGTGCGACAGTAGCACGCCCTTGGGCCGGCCGGTGGAGCCCGAGGTGTAGAGCACGAGTGCCGTCTCGTCTGCGGCGGGTACCACCGGCATAAACGGACCAGGCTGCGTGAAGGCCGTGAACTCCGAGCCGTGCAGCGACACAAATCTGTCGAGGCCGGGCAGGGCAGTGGCCACGGGTAACGCCGCCATGTCGGCAAACACGAGTTTCACTGCCGAGTTGGCCACCATGTACGCCAGCGTTTCTCTGCCGGCACGAGGATTCAGCGGCACACTCACAAAACCGGCTCGCATAGTCCCCAGCATCACTGCAATTGCATGCGCCGAGTTTGCGGCCATCACGCCTACGCTCGCGCCGCGTGGCAAGCCAGCCGCTACCAGGCCGCGCGCCACAGCGTTGCACAGCGCATCGAGTTCGCCGTAGCTCCAGTGGCGCGGTTCAGCGGGATCGAGTAAGTCAATCAGCGCGGTGGCGCACGGGCCGCGCGACGCATCTAGCGTCATCCCTAGGTTGGCCGGTAGGTCAATGCGTTGGTCGAGGGGCAAGTCGTTCGTCACTTTGGAATCTCGATGTAGAAACTGCCTCGCCCGATTGCGATTAGCTTACCTGCACTGTCTAGCACGTCCACATCTGCGACACCCGTGGTGCGGCCAACGCGGCGCACCTTGCCGACGGCGTCGAGGTAGGCCCCACCCGCCGGGCGAAGGTAATCGATGCGCAGGTCAACGGTTCCAGCGCTGCGCCTTGCCATCGCAATCAGTGCCATGCAGCCTGCTGTGTCAATCAACGACGCGATAGGCCCGCCATGCCATTGCCCAGTGCCGGCGCCGCGTTCGAATTCGGGCCGAAACGGCATGCGAAAACCGACGCGCATCTCATCGCTGTCCAAATCGGTCACCTGCACGCCTGCGAAATTAATAAAGGGTGACTCGTTGCACAGCGCTTGTAATGCCGCAATAAAATCGATGTTGAGATCACTGCTCATGGCGTCACCACAATCTTGCCAAAGACCTCGCGCTCTTCCATCAGGCGCTCTGCCTCGCGGATGTCCTCGAGCGGAAGGACCCTGTCGATCATCGGCACCATGCGCTTGCTGCGCGCCAGCTCAATCAAGGCAGTGATGTCTTCACGTCGCCAGCCGTTGCTACCCATTAGTTTCAGTTCGAAAGTCCAGATGTATCGCACGTCAATTTGCTCGTCGTAGCCGGCGGTAGCCCCACAGGTTAGCAACCGGCCACCCACTTTCAGGCAGCGGATATTTTCCTGCCAGGAGTTGCCGCCCGTGAAGTTAACCACGACGTCCACGCCGCCGGTGCCCGTAATGCGGGGCTTACCCACCAGCGCGTGCGTAGCCTCCATGACAGTAGTTGTCTTGTAATTGATGACGTGGTCAGCACCAAGCGCATGGAGCCGTGCGGCCTTGTCGTCGCTACCAGCGCAAGCAATCACACTGGCGCCGGCCAGCTTAGCCAGCATTACGCAGGCGGTACCGACGCCGCCGCTCGCACCGAGGATCAGAACCGTTTCGCCAGCCTTAACCTGTCCGATGGTGACCATCATGCGGTGTGCGGTTGCATAGGCCAGCGGCAGGCTGGCTGCCACTTCGAAGCTCACGTCGTCGGGAAGCTTCACTAACTGCGGCGCATAGACCACGCAGTACTCGGCGCGGCCGCCGTCGTACATCTCGCCGATCATGCCTTTCGGCGCGTCCACGCCGCTCAGCGGCAGCGGATCGACCATCACCCGCTCGCCGATTGCAAAGCCAACGACGCCTACGCCGATTTCGAGGATTTCGCCGGCAATATCCGAGCCGACGATGATAGGCAGCGGCACCTTGATGCCGGGCATGCTGCGCCGCGTGAAGATGTCGTGGTAGTTGAGCGAGCAGGCGCGCACACGCAGTAGAACGCAGCCGGGCTTGACTAAAGGGCGCGGATAGTCGCGCTCAAAGACGGTCGCGTTGGGGCCGCCGTGGGCGTGTACGACGGCGGCGCGCATGGAAAGGGGCATGATGGTTCCTTAGTGGTTATGTTTATTTAAAAAATTTCAATAGCGCGCAGTCAGTTTTCGCTGAAGGGCGCGAGTAGTCGCTCAAAGACCGTCGCGTTGACGCCGCCGTCTTCGTGTACGGCCGAGGCTCCTATGATTCCTAGGCTCATTGAACCTGTCTCTCTGGTCTCAGATTTAGCGCCCCTGCGTGAGGCAGGGTGTTTAACAAATCCCCCGGCGATTGGCCGTGTTCCAGCCATCGCCGTATCTGCGTCAGCTCCTCGTCACAAGTCAAGTCGTGGTGCGCCCGCCAGTCTGCATCGAAGCAGGTCTGCCAGTAGCGCTGGCCGTCGTCGCACAATAGGGTGACGATGGCGCCTGTTACCCCCTGTTGCCGCATGGCAGAGGCGCAGCTCAGTGCGGCGACAAGGTTCGTGCCGGTCGACCCGCCGACGGGACGGCCGAGCTGCTCGCTCAGGGCCAGCATGGCCGCCAAGCTCCAACGGTCGGGCACTTTCACCATGGCGTCCATCGTGTCGGGTAGAAACGACGGCTCGACACGCGGTCGGCCGATGCCCTCGATGCGCGAGCCCTGTTTAAGGGTGAGACCGGGATCTCGGTTCAAGTAATGCTCAAACAGGACACTGCGCTCGGCGTCCGCGCCGCATACGAGAGTGTTATGCCGACAGTAGCGCACATAGCGACCCAGCGTGGCCAACGTGCCACCAGTGCCGGCGCTTGCTACCAACCAGTGCGGCACAGGATGCGGCTCTAGCTTCATCTGCTGGAAGATGCTGTCCGCGATATTGTTGTTCGCGCGCCAGTCGGTGGCACGTTCGGCGTGCGTGAACTGATCCATGTAGTGGCCGCCGCATTCACGCGCTAAGCGTTCGCTCTCGGCGTACACGGTCTTTGGATCGTCCACCAAGTGGCAGCGTCCGCCATGGAACTCGATGGCTGCCACTTTAGCGCTGCTTGTGCTGCGTGGCATCACGGCAATAAAAGGCAAGCCGAGCAGGCGCGCGAAGTAGGCCTCGCTGATTGCGGTGCTACCGCTCGACGACTCAACTACGGTCGAGTCTTTCGTCAACCAGCCGTTACATAGCGCGTGTAGGAACAGGCTGCGTGCTAGCCGATGCTTGAGGCTTCCAGTCGGGTGGCTGCTCTCGTCCTTCAGGTAAAGCGAGATACCTTGCAGGCCGGGTAGTGCCACCGGCAGCAGGTGGGTGTCGGCCGAGCGCTGGAAGTCGGCCTCGATGCGCCGGACTGCGTCGCGGATCCAAGCCTGACGATTGTTTTCGTTTTTCATGCGCATCTTATTCATGGTGATCAAACTGCGCTTTTGCTGCGGGTACCGGCACCGCTGCCGGCAACGGCTCTAACCCATCAGCCCGTCGGTTCGACGCCACCAGCCGCCGATAGCGCTGCTCGCACAGGTAGAGCAAGACCACCGCGAATACCAGCATCGCCACGCCCACCATCACCATGGCATGCAGCAAGCCGGTGGGCGTATCTGCGCCGAAACGATCCGACAGCCAGCCTACCGCAACGGGAGCCCCAGCACGGATAGGAAGAATCACGAGGACGCATAGCGCGATTGTGCGGCCCACAAAAGAGGTCGGCGCCATGTTCTGCATGATCGTAGGAGCCTGGGCAGCAGCTATGACCAGAATGGCAATGGCCACTCCGGTCAGAGCTAGGAGCGCCGTTTGGCTAGGCACCCAAGCCATCAACATCACCACAGGGATCGCGGCTAACGAGCCGTGACGAACCATACGCAGACCCGCGACAGGATCGGGCGCACCTTGGGAGCGGGACGCCCACCAAAGTCCTACCGCAATACCCACGACGCTAGCGGCCATGCTCGCACCGCCGAATGCGACACCAGCGGCGCTTACTTCGGTGCCAAAGCTGCGGCTGAGGACAGCGGGCATCCAGATTGCCAAGGTGAACCAACCCATATTCATGGCGCCCAGAGCGGTGAAGATCAGCACAATCGACACACCATGGGTGCGCAGGAACTGCGTATAGGTCTGCGCAGTAGGAACTGCTACACGGGCAAAGTACGAATGCTTCAAGAGCGACGCGTCGGTCACCGCATCGGCTGGTGCGGGAGTCAGTTTGACCATAAACAACATTAAGGCGACCACGGGTCCTGCAATGCCGGCGATAAAAAACACTAACCGCCAAGACTCACCCGCATCGCGCCATGGCAATACACCCCGATTCGAAGAGATCCAATCGTAAAGCGTGCCGCCCAATGCGAGCGCTGCACCGCTGCTCAGCACAATCGTGGAGTACACGAGGAGGTTAGCCGTGGCTAGCCGTCGCGCGGGCACTACCCGCGGGGTGATGGCGTAGATAATTGGCATGAGCGCGGCCTCGCCCACCGACAACACCACCATTGCCCACATTAGCCCTTCAAAGTTTCGCGATAGGCCTGCCGCATACGTCGCCACCGACCACACCAGGACACAACCTGCGAGCACCCAACGCCGATCAATCCGATCAGAGAGCCATCCGATTGGAAAGGCCGCCAAGGCGGCTGCTACGGCGATCACCGAACCGTGCAGATGTCCGATCTGCGAATCAGTCAGCTTTAGGTCGGCCCGCAGTGGCTGAACCAGCAAGGTAAGTAACTGACTGGCAGCGATGCCCAGCACCATGACCGTACACAGTACAAATAGTCCGTAGACCCACGGCCGGTTCGGCATCATCGGCTTCTGGGAGGGCGTTTGGTTCATCAGCGGCTCGTCGGCAGTTGGGCAAATTCCGTCACCACGCCGCAGGCGTCGTTGGCCGCCACGGTAATGACGCCCGCTTCTTCCGCGAAGGGCACGCCGGTGCCCTGTAGCGCGGCACGGCAGACGTGAAGGCTCGCCACACCGTAGCGAATGCCCACGCCCAACGTGGCCAACCCGTTGCGCGCTGGTGTCTGGCGCCCATAGCGTGTGCGCAGCGTGTCATGAGTAAAGACCTCGAAACGCTCGCCGCGTGCGGTCAAGTAAATTAGGCAAGCGACGTTTCGCTGCGCGGGTTCCGTGCCGAACAGATCGGTGAAGTAAGGCTCGTCGGCCTGCAAGTTGTCGCTCGCGTAGGTCAGCGACAAGGTCGTCATCGCCGTATTAGGGTGGCTCTGCCAGGGTTCGAACCAGATCACATGAGGCTTCGCGTGTGCTGCGTAGAACAGGGTCGAGGTCAGCCGTGCGTCGTCGCGCCAGACGTAGAAACAGTCGCTCGCAGTCTCGTCTAACGAACCGTCGGGCATGGCGACTTTTCGGCGCGCACTAATGATTTCGCCGCATGCGTAGCCTTTGGCTAGCAAGGCGTCACGGTCCGCTTGTAGATCGCGAGAGTCCAGGCAGTTGATGTAGAAGCCGTCGCCTGCGGCACGCCGGCTCGCGAAGCGTTGCTTGAGCGGCTCAAAGATGCAGAGGTCTAGGTCGCCCAGCAGCTCTACGTACGTGCTGTGAAGTTGGATGACGTGGTTAGCGGTTCCAATGGCGGCGTGGCGCGCCTTCGGCATGACTGAAAAGCCTAGCTTGCGATAAACCTGCTCGGCCTTTGGTAAGTCGTCGACGGCAATTACAAAATGATCCAGGCTACGTCGGGTGTTCATCAGTTCTGATCCTAATTAATGTGTTGTGGAACCCGACTCGCGCCGATGCCCAGCTCGTGCCCGGCCTGCGCGAAGGCTGCAATAGCCAGTTGCAGGTCGGCCTCACTGTGTGCGTCGCTGAGCTGGACCCGGATGCGGGCCTGGCCTCGAGGCACCACGGGGTGAGAAAAGCTCACCACATAAAGGCCCAGCGCCAATAGCCGCGCCGCCAGTTTTTTGGCCATATGCTCGTCGCCGAGCATCACTGGTACGATGGGGGGACTGCCCGGTTTGAGCGTGTAGCCGAGACCTTCAAGCGCGGCTCGAAATCGCAGCGCATGCGCAGCGAGGCGCTTTACGCGGGCACCGTCCTCGCGCAGCATTTGCAGGGCGCACAAGCTCGCACCGACGATAGGCGGGGCCAGTGTGTTGGAAAACAGATAGGGCCGCGAGCGCTGCCGTAGCAAGTCAGCCACGCGGTAGCTGCAAGCCGTAAAGCCGCCGCTCGCACCGCCCAGCGCCTTCCCGAAGGTGCCGGTAATCAGATCGACCTGACCCACCAAGCCGAAATGCGCATGGGTGCCACGGCCCTGTGGTCCGAGTACGCCAGTGGCATGGCACTCGTCGATACCCATAAGCGCGCCATGGCTGTCGCACAGTGTCTTGATACGGTCGAGCTGGGCGATGGTCCCGTCCATCGAAAAGACGCCGTCGGTGAAAACCAGTGTGCTGCGTGCGCCGCCTTGCCGCGCTTCCTTCAGGCAGCGTTCTAAGTCAGCCATATCGTTGTGCCGGTAGCGCCAGCGTCGCGCCTTACACAGGCGAATACCGTCGATGATTGAGGCGTGGTTCAGCTCGTCCGAGATCACCGCGTCAGGTTCGCCCAGCAACGGCTCGAACAGTCCGCCGTTAGCATCAAATGCAGCAGCGTAGAGAACGGCGTCTTCCGTGCCGAGGAACTCTGCAACGGAGGTTTCCAGCGTCTTGTGCAGGTCTTGTGTGCCGCAGATGAAGCGCGCCGAGGCCAAGCCTAGGCCATGGCTGCGTAGTGCTTCGGCTGCAGCCTCGACTAAACGAGTGTCATTGGCAAGGCCCAGATAGTTATTGGCGCATAGGTTAACCAGTTCGCGACCGTCAACCAGGCGCACCCGTGCGCCTTGGGTGCTGCCAATGACGCGTTCGGTTTTGTACGCTCCGGCTGCGCGAACAGACTCCAGTTCCAAGCTAACGCGCTCATCCAGGGCTTGGGCGGGTGTAAGGGGCATGGTGACGATCTCTGCCTTTAGTGCCCGAAGACTGTACGATAGTGTGCCGCTGTCGCATCCCAGGTTTGGCGGCTAGCGCGTGCGGTGCCTGCCGGCGTGCCACCGCAAGCCAGGAAGATGCCCAGCAGCGAATGCAGCACTGCCGGGGTAAAGGTGGTGACGGTGTTTGGAAACGGCGTGATGTGTCCGGTTTCTTGCAGGCAGAGATGCCGGTAGGGGTGCGTGAAGCCCTGGGCGCGCAGCCGGTTAATGATGAGGTCTGAGCCCCAGGCGCTGGGCCACATCTGGTCGTCTACGCCGCTGATCAAAAGCACGGGGCCGGTTGCGCGTTCTATAGGTAGCGGGCTGGCGCGGGTCTCGGGTTGTTCCAACGTCTTCCGGTACTCCGGCGTAGAGGCGTAGCCCTTGGGGTCGGCCAGACCTATGAGGCGCACGCGGTCCCAGTCGGGGTCGTCACCGGCACCGCAGTGCGGGATGGGCTCGCCGCGGAAGGTGAAGCTCGGGCCACCGAAGCCTTTGGCTGGGTCCCAGCCGACGCTCGTGGTGTACATGGGCACGATACCGATCACGCCCTTGATGTACTGTGGCAGGAAGGAGGCCAGCGCGATCGCTAGCTCGCCTCCGCGCGATGCGCCTTGTACGGCGATAGTCTCGGCACCTAGTTCGCGCTGTGCCCACTGGAAGCCTTCTTCGAAGTATTCCAGTGGAATCGCTGCTATGAACTTTGGCAAGTCCTCGTAGGCAAAGTAGGCCAGGCACACCACGTCGTAGCCAAGCGACGCTAACACCGGCGCGTAGCCCATCTCCAGGCCGCCGCCGGAGCCAGTGAACGTAAATATGCAGCCACGCGGGCGGCCATCGGCTAGTAGGCGTTCTTTCCAGCGAAACACATGGCCGCGCAGGCGGCCGTCGCGCAACGGCGCTTGTTCAATGCCTTCGGCTAAGCGGCGCAGTGTGAGCGTGGTGCGTGCGCGCAGCTGACCATCGGTAGATGCGCTCAGCTCAATCACATGCGGCTTCACTGGGTCGACGTGCGGCGAGCCCAGCTTGCGCGCGCGCTCAGTGGCGTCGAGCATGAATTGACGGCTGATACCGCCGGGAGGCTGCATTGACCAGAGCAGGCCGCCGACATCAACGCCTTCGTAGGTGCCGTTGTCGCTGGGCGCAGTGGCCAGGTCTATCTCGCCGCGAGCATCAGCCATAAAGTGGCCGTGGGCTGACCAGGTGACGCCTGCATCGTCCACCAGTGTGCTTGCGATTCGCACGATTTCGCCAGGTGCAAAGCCGGCCCCAGTGATGGCGATCGCGGTGGGCTGTAGCGCGTCGCTGGGCGTCGCGGTGAGTGTGGTTTGGATCATGCAGCTTCTCCCACGGTATGCGCGTCGCCGAATACGAGTTGGTAGTGCTCAACCATCGCGTCCCACGTTTGCCGGCTTGCTAGCGCCGCACCCGCCGGCGAGCCGCCACAGGCCAGAAAGACGTTGGCCAGCGAGTGATAGACGGCTCGCGATAAGCTGGTCACCATGTTGGGCGTGGGCGTGATGTGTCCTGTGTCGTCGAGCGCCAAGTGACGGTAAGGATGCGCAAACCCCTTGGCGCGCAGCCTGTCGACGATGCGATCAGCCCCCCAGGCGCAAGGCCACATTTGGTCGTCTTTGCCTGAAATCAACAACAGCGGGCCGCCAGCGCGCTCAATAGGCAGTGCGGCGTTAGCGCGTACCTCGGGCCGATCGAGGTCCGCCCGATAGTCGGGCGTGGCAGCGTAGCCATAAAGCGCCTCGTCGCCTAGACGCTTCATATCTTCCAGCGAGCGCAGGTTCGTCGATGGCGCAAACGGAATGTTTTCTCCGCGAAATGTCCAGCTCGGTCCGGCAACACCTTGTTCGGGATCCCAGCCCGCGCTGGATGCATACATTGGCACGATCGCGATCGCACCCTTCACGTACTGCGGTAGGTAGGAAGCCAGCGCCACCGTCAGCTCGCCACCGCGCGATGCGCCCTGGATGGCAATGCACGTAGGTTTCAGCTCGCGCTGCATCCACTGGAAACCTTCCTCGAAGTACTCGAGCGGGATCGACGCGATGCCGCTAGGCAGGTCTTCATAGGCGAAGTAAGCCAGACTCAGCACGTCGTAGCCCAAAGAGGCAAGCAGCGGTGCGTAGCCCATTTCCACACCACCGCCTGATCCGGTAAGGCTCATGATGGCGCCGCGCTGCCGGCTGCGGTCTTTCCAGCGCAGTAGCATGCCGCGCAAGCGACCATCGCGCACAGGCAATAGCTCTACCCCGTCTGCCAAACGCGTCAGTCGAACTGTGGTGCTCGCTCGAACTGTGTCGCCGCTGTGTGCCGTGAGCTCGATCTCGATGGTCTTGATCGGGTCGAAGTGCGGTACGCCCAACTTGTGCGAGCGTTCGGCGGCATTGATCATGAAGCTGCGGTCGGCCACGGGCGTTGGCAGCATTGACCAAAACAAGCCAGCCCGGTCGGTACCTGTGTAGGTACCACTCTCACTGGGTGCGGTGTCAAGGTCAATAGTGCCGTGGTGATCGGCGATGAAGTTGCCATGTGCGGCCCAGGTTACGCCTGCATCGTCGATTCGGCGCGATGCGATGCGTACCGCTTCGCCCGCTGCGAAGCCAGCCGCCGTGATGCGGATAGCGGTGGGCTGCAACGCTTCGCCCGGTGCAGCCGTGAGGCTCTGAATGCGATTCATCGTTTTGTTTGTTTCGGAGCGACTCATCATTTGCCTTGCAACCAGCGCAATCCATGGCTCAGGGCCACGAAGGGAGCGGAGCTGTGGTTCTCGTTGTCGAAAGCAACGCTCGTGACCCGGCAGCCCTTTCGCCTTGCCAGCAGCGCGCCCATGGCGTGCAAGTCGGCCACGATGTCAGGAATGCCGCCCATCACACCAAGGTAGTGCTTCCACACCGGTTGATCGATGAAAGCGGCCCAGTCCTTGGCTATCGCGACTGGCTCTTCCAAAGCGCCAGCAGCGATGTACACCGAGACATCGATCGGATCGGTCTCACGGATGAAAGCCTCAGCGCGGTTGAACATCAGGGGCTTCTTCCACCACAGCGAAGAGCCGACCGCAAAATAGCGCTTGAATCGGGCCGGGTCGCTCAGCAACGCGTGGAGGGTGAAAAGGCCACCGAGCGAGTGGCCCGACAAGGTCCACTGACCTGCGTCTACGCCGTATTCCGCTTCGATAGCGGGTTTCAGTTCATGGTTCAGGAAAGCGAGAAAGCGATCTGCTTGGCCCGAAGGCGGCGCCGGCGCGCCGAGAATCTCGCCATAGGGCGAATCCCATTCGGGCCACGCGACGGGTGTGAGATCGGTATTGCGCGCCACGATGGCTGGCACCGCGGAGTCCAGCACATAGCCGACCGAAACCACCACGGCAGGCGGGAGGTTACCGTTCATCTCGAGGAAGCTGGCTAACTGGTACGCGGTACCTGCTGCGTAGTTGCCGTCCAAGGTGAGCAGGCCATGCAAGGGCGCATCGGGGCTCTTCATCGCCGGTTGGGTGACGGTGACGAGAAACGGGTAGCCAATGTGGTCCGCCTGCACGGTCCAGACCTCGGTGCGCAGCAAAGTGTTGCTTTTTTCGCGGGATACGATTTTCATGACGGTGTTTTCCTAGTTGGTATGGTTAACAGGCTCAAAAACGGTTGTGACGCCGCAAGCTTGGTCGGCAGGCACGATCAAGCCTTCGCCAAACTGGATATAGGTGACGTTATGGCTCTTCAGGTGTGCGGCGCATGCGTCTATGGAATCCGTCGAATAATGCAGCGCTACGGGTAGCCCCCCCAAATCACGTACCCCCCCGTTGGGCAGCTGCCTGCCGTAGCGAGCTGTTGCGCGTTCTACCGTCGTCACCTCGGTTACCTCACCGCGCGGCCCAACGAAAGTGAATCCCTCTGGGCTGTTGCTAGCCGGCGGGCCTTCGTAGACGGTGGTGAAGTAGCCCAGGTCCCTGCCCGGATCGTCAGACATGTAGACCAGCCTCGTCACGTCGTGGACGGTATTAGCGTGGTGCGTGTAGGCCTCGATGAAGATGGTGTCGGGCTTGTCGTGCACCGAATGAAAGAGCGACATGTAGCAATGCTCTTCGCGCCAGAGGTAAAACGACGAGCTCGCGGTGTAGTCGGGCGTGCCGTCAGGGCGCACGATCTTGCGGCGTGCGTTCAGGATGGGGTAGGTCGTGAGGCCAGCAGCCTTCAATCGCTCGGTGTCTGCCTCAAGGCTGTTGCTTTGCAGGCTTACGTTGGCAAGACCCTGACCGGCCGCGAAGCGCGGCCGATATTGTTCAGCGATAGCCGGCGGCGAATCGCCCAGGAAAAATAGCTCGAGGTAGGTATTTTTCAGATGGATCACCGAGTTGGCCGACCCTAGGGCCTCGTGCTTGGCGATCGGACGCACATGAAAGCCTAGCTGCGCGTAGGTGGCAACGGCAAGCTCCAGCGGTTCGACGAGAATCAAGAAATGGTCAAGGGTTCTGATGGGCATGGGATGGACCTTGGGTAAGAATGGTGTGTGTCCTGGCTCAAGGTGCTGAGGGCATATGCACGACGACGGCGGGCATGGCGGCGTAGGCTGCCTTGATGCGCGCGACGCCTTCGCGCAGGGCTGGCTCGCGCAAAAGGTGTCTACCCGCGAGCACGCTGTGGATGCGACGCGTCGCGTGGATGTCTTGCAACGGATCAGCGTCGAGCAACAGTAGGTCAGCGCGGCCACCCACGCTTACGGTGCCGTCGGCTGGGCCTGCGCCGTGATATTCCGCGGCGAGGCGCGTGCTGTTGTGTAGTGCCTCATGTGGCGTCAGTCCGCAGTGTTGGGTTAGACGCACGAGCTCTTCGTGCAGCGAATATCCGGCAACCAAGGTCGGGTTCGGGTAGTCGGTGCCGGTGAGTACGCGCACCCCGGTGCGGTGCGCCGCCGCAATAGCTTGGCAGCTCAGTGCATAGGTGTCGTCGTAGAGATACTGCTTGTCGGTGTTGTTGCGGTACATAGCCAAAAGGGGGCTGTCGGGGGCGAACAGCGCTTGGTGCAACGGACTCATGTGGTGCCAGTCGGGTGCCTCCATAGGCCGCCGCCCGCCGATGACTTCAACGCGATGCGAAACGGCCGCCGTACCGTGCAGCCAAACGCCGTGCTCGGCCATCATCCTCACTAGGCGTTCGCGGCGCGCCACGTCACGGCGCTCTGGGCCACGTTCGTTATAGAAAAGCTCGGCGGAGTGCGCGATGCCCTGCTGGCCACGGCGGATCGCGGCTTCCAGACCCACGGCGTTGGGAACGTGGCCCATCAAGCGCACGCCGCGGCGCCGGCACACCTCAATCAAGCCTTCATAGCCTGCGGCCGGGAGATTGGAGTAGGGCTTGGCGAAATCGAAGCCCATGTCGGCCAGCTGTTCACCTGCGCGGCGGCCACCTTCGAGATCGCCCACGCCGTAGGTCATCAATGGCGAGTGGATGATCGGCGCACCGTCGATCAGGGGGCTGCCCACCGTCATCGAGGGGCCGACCAGGGAGCCGGCGTTGATGCCATCGCGCATCCACAGCGCGTCGGGGCAGCCGGCCATAACCTCGGTACGCGTGATGCCGCAGGCCAGCAGCTCGAAGAGCTGCAGTTCGTAGGGCAGCACAAACTGGCTGCCGTCACCGCCGTCCTTCACCAGCCCGGCGAAGGCCTGCGCCCAGCCGGCTACCATAGGGTGGGCGTGCATGTCCGACAGGCCCGGCATCAAGGTGCGGCCGCTGGCATCGAGCACCACAGCGTCGGCCGGCAGTGCCAGGCCTGCGGGCTGCACCGCCTCGATGCGGGCGTTTCGCACAATGACGTCGTGCGCGGCCAGTACCTCAGCGCCCAACATGGTAATCACACGCGCATTGCGGAACACAAGCGCACGGTCGCGGTCCATCGTTTCGTATAGCCCACCGGTGAGCGCCGCATCGGCGCGGCACAGGCCGCTTCTCTGCTTGGGCGTGCTGTCGGAAAACGACGGCGGTGGGCTCGTTAGTGCGTCGCCGGCGGCCAGCCACGGCGAGCGATCCGGCGAAAAAGCCCCCCCGATGAAGTGCATCGGGCAACACCATCGGTTCCAGCGCCGCCGCGTCTGGGTTGTGTGGGATACCTGGTGCGACGTTGACACTGTGACAAGTAACGGATTCATTGAAAACTCCTAAGGAACGGCGACAACCGCCTCGACTTCGACCACCATGTCGGGTGAAAACAAGCCCGCCACCTGCAGCGCCAGGCTGGCGGGTCGGTGCTCGCCAAAGAAGCGCTTGCGCGCCGGCCCCATCAGGGCCAACAAGCGCATGTCGGTGACGTACACGGTGAGCTTGACTACGTATTGCAGCGTGGCGCCAATGGCCTCGCACACCGCCTGGATGTTCTTCGACGCTTGCTCCATTTGCGCGGCAGGGTCGCCCACACCGACCATGCGGCCGTCGACATCCAGTGCCACCTGACCGGCGACGAACAGCAAGTTGCCAGCCGCCACCTTCACGCCGTTGGAGTAACTGTTGTTGATGGGCGGGGCCATCGCGGCTGGATTGACTAACGCTAGGCGGGGGTTGTTCATGAGGGCTATGTACGTTGCGGGCTCTGGGCCAAAAACTTCCTTGCACACCATGTGCCGAACACGATTCGTCGACTGAGGACGAACAATTGAGACACGGTGGAGGCTCAGGCCGCTGGCACCGGCATGGCCGCAAAGATCGCTTTGGCCCGCTCCAGGCCGCGGTCCATCGCCTCACGATGGATGTAGGCATTGCCGAGCATCACGCCCTTTATCCGGCGCGTAGCGGCGATATCGCGGCTCGGGTCAGCCTCGAGTAGTACGAGGTCGCTGCGCTTGCCCGCTTCCAGCGTACCGGACACCGCCGACTCGCCATGGTGCTCAGCCGAATAGACAGTGGCGCAGCGCAGCGCCTCCAGCGGCGTCATCCCTACGTCCTTGACGAACCACTCCAGTTCATCGTGGATGGTGTGCGGGCCGGTGCCGTTGCAGGTGCCCGTGTCAGTACCGGTGACGATGCGCACGCCCTCGGCCTTGAGCGCTTTCATCATGTGAATAGAGTGCCGCAGGCAATCGGTTCCCTGGGCGACGAACTGCGGGTTGCCGCTGAACATCTGCACGATAGGCCCGCCCGGCCGCATCAGGTGGCGCAATACGGGATCGAAGACACCGGCGGCCTGGAAGCCATCGGGCCGATGGCCGATGTCGTACTCGAACATCATCGAGACCGTAAGCGTGCTCTGCACCGTCACGTCCAGCTCGGCGCTTAAGCGCGCGCGCCGCGCCATCATGTCAAGGTTCTGGCGCTCGGATTCAGTGTCGTTGTAGAAGTACTCGAAGACATGCGCCACGCCGCGCTGGCCCTTGCGCAAGGCGTGTTCCACTGGCACCGCCGCAGGAATGTGGCCGGTAACCTCGATACCTAGTGCCTGACATTCCTCCAGCAGCTGGTCATAGGCGGCCAGGCTGAGCCGGGTGTAGGGCTTGGCGAAGTTGAAGCCGCGGTCCTTCAATCGCCGCGCCGCAGCGCGACCGCCTTCAGGCGTGCCAACACCATAGCTGATGTGTGCTCCCCAAACCAAGGGATAACCGTCGATCACGGGCGACGCCACGCGCATGGACGGCCCGCGCAGCCGCCCTTGGCGGATGCTTTCGCGCAGCGCCAGGTCTTCAGAGGAGCCGGCCATGGCCTGAATGCGCGTGATGCCGCCGGTCAGGTACAGGAACATGTGCAAGTCGTAGGGCAGCTGCAGGTCTTCGCCTGTAACTTGCGGGCCGAACATACTGGCAAACATGGTTGACACGTGCATCAGCGGCGGATGGACGTGGTTATCAGCTAGCCCAGGGATGATATGTTTTCCCGCGCCATCGATCACGAGCGCAGCATCGGGCAGTGCCGCACCGCTGGGCTGAACCGCGCGGATCACGCCATCTTGAACAAGGATGTCGTGGTTCGGCAGCGGCTGGTCGCCCGTCATCGGCCATACCGTCGCGCCGCGAATTACAACCCAGCGGCCGGGTGCGGCCACCTGGAACAAATCCCAAGTATGTTCGTCGCCCCGCGAAGCCCATAACGACGCTTCGGGCGCAGTGCCGTCGACAAAGCTCGGAGGCGGCTCGCTAGGCGGCGGCACTGCAACCGCAGCACCCATACCCATCGGCATCATGGCGGCCATGTGCATTGGGCAGCACAGCATGCGCCAGCCATTTGCGGCGCGGCGCGGCATATGAGTCGTTTGACCATCGGGCTGAAATAGCGACACGATCATCTCCTGGGGGTTGGGTGGGTGTTGGCGAATCGGGGCTTACCGGCCCGCATACGCTGCGCTAGTCCTAAGGCACCGCACTCGATCAAACAACGCTATACGGTGAACTATATCAGTGATTGTCCTAGAGTCAATTATTTTTATGACCTTAGGTTAGGTTTCGGGGCGGGGTAAAAACGCCCGGTTAGCAGCACGGTACCGCTATATCTCCGAAATTACGGGGATATTTTGCTGTATATCCTAGGTCGATATGAACTCTCGTCGTAGTTATCATCAAGTTACCTTCGATAATAAAGCTTGACTTAGAGATAATATCCGCCTAATAATACGGGGAGAGGTAGACCCTTCAATTTTTTCTAGAAAGACGATCCCGCTATGGCGAAAAAGCTCCGCACAGTCTTGGTTAGCGGGTGTACGCCCGCAATGCGCCCGTCGTGGCGTCCGCAGTGCACGCCTTTGTCGCGGGCAATCATTGGGTTGCTGTCGGTCGGAGCTTGCTTGCCGCTCTTCGCTCAGGAGGTAGTTGAGACGGTAGTGGTGAGCGCCACCAAACGCGCAGAGCCAATCCAGAAAGTGCCAATGTCGGTGAAGGCGCTGACCGGCGAGCAGTTACAGGAGCGAGGCGTCACCACACTGGAAGACGCGCTGCCCGGGGAGCCAGGCGTGGTCATTAACAAAGGCACCACCGCAGTTAGCCGGAACGTCGCGATCCGCGGCGTCACCGATACCGCATTTGCGCTGACACAGTCGACGGTGGCGATTTACATAGATGAGCTGCCCACCAGTGTCGTGCAATCCTCAGGTAACGTCGACCTGGCTCTTTACGATATTGACAAGGTTATTTTGATCCGCGGCCCGCGCAGCACGCTTTACGGCTCGGCTTCATTGGGCGGCACGATCAAGATCGAAACGCGCAACCCGAGTCTGAGGAGTACGGAAGGGTCGGTTCGGCTCGGTCTATCGAAGACGCAGGGTGCCGGAGGTTGGAACCAGGAGCTGGTAGCGAGCGTCTCATCCCCGCTGGTGAAGGACCAGGTGGCGGTGGGGATCACGGCGTACCGCAACAAACAGGCCGGCTACGTTGATCATCCGACGTTGGGTAACGACGTCAACGAGGTTGCTACTGAAGGTGTCCGGGTCGCGCTCTTCGGCCAGCTCACGCCGCAGTGGAGCGTGTCGGGACGGCTGTATGCCCAAGAGATCAAGGCCGGCAATGGCTCATTGTTTCTGCCTGGTACCGACCTGCGAACCAAACCAACGGCTATTCTGGAGCCCTGGAGCGACAAGCTCGGTGCCGGTAGCGTGGCTTTGAAATACGACGGCTCCGCTTTTCAATTTGTTTCAGCCACTTCGTACTTCGACAAGATCGCTAAGTACGACACTGACAACACCGGCTTTTTTGGCCCTTTCGGCCCCGCTTTTGGCCTGCCAGCCAGCCAGATTTATCGCACGATCGGCGAATTCAGCTCCAAGGTTTTTGCTCAGGAGTTCCGCTTCCTATCGCCAGACGCAAAAAACGGGCTCACTTGGTCTGCGGGGTTGTTCTATTCAACCGAGAAGTCGATCAACACTGGCGGCACCCCGGTGCCCGTGATCGGCAATTTCTTCGGTTCTGACAGCAGCACGGATCGCAGGCAGACGGCTGTTTTCGGCGAACTGGGGTACAAGTTCGAGAACGGCTTGACTGTAAATTCTGGGTTGCGCTACACGCAATACACCTCCGACGACAGCAACACGCTGACTCAGTTCGGACGTCCTCAGCCGGCACTTGCTCGTTTGAATGAGAAGCCATTGACCCCCCACGTTTCAGCATCCTACGCTCTCGGCAAGGATACGTACTACGCGCAGGCTAGCCAGGGATTTCGCCTTGGCAAAACCAACTTTCCTCTCTTCATTCCACCGGGGCTGAATTTTGTGCAGCCGGCGTTCGCTGGCAGCGATAGCCTTTGGACTTACGAGGTAGGCGCCAAGACGAGTTGGCTTGCCAACCGCGTAAATCTCAATCTGGCGGCTTATGCCACACGCTGGAAGAATCCACAGCTGACAGTATTCGCGCCCACCGGTTTCACTTACGTTGATTCTCTTGGCCGCCGCAACCCTGGGGCTGGCATTGACGTACGAGGATTTGAGCTCGACATCGTTGCGCGCCCTACCTCGGCGCTTCAGGTGTCGGCGGGGTTGGGCTACGTTGATTCAAGGATCAATAGAGACGTGATCGGCCTCGATACGGTGACAAACCCGCTGACCTTTGCTGTTGAAGAACGTGTCACGCCAAAAGGGACGAGGGTGGTGGGTATCCCGAGAGTTACGGCGAACGCCACGGCGCGCTACTCCTTCAGTGTCGGTCACTGGCCGGCCTTTGTGGGCGCCAGTGTTCAGCATGTGGGCAAGTACAACAGCGACTTCCGTACTAGCCCCGGCAGCAACCGCGTGCTGGGAGACTACACCGCGCTCGATCTTCGCGCTGGCTTGGACATCAAAGACGTGAGCTTTACGCTGTATGTGAACAACGCGACTAACGCTCGGCCTTACGTGGTACAGAACACGCTACCGCCGGAAACTGTAGGCTCGATCCGCCCGCGTACAATGGGAATTGTTGCTTCTTATCAGTTCTGAGCCCCGCGCGCGGTTCCCTATGTCAACTTCAGGCCGTACCGAACCGCTGGAAGAGGTGGTGGACGATACAAGTGCCGTATTTGCGGCCACAATCAGCAAGGTGCTTGGGGCGAGGCTGCGAGGCCACCGTATCCACCGAGATATGAGTGGCGTCGAGTTGGCGAGAGCGGCTGGAATCTCGGGTGCGATGTTGTCGAAGATTGAGTCGGCTGAACGCATCCCGTCATTGCCAGTGCTAGCTGCGCTAGCGTCCGCCCTGGGGATGGAAGTAGGTGATCTGTTCGGCAGCTCGGCCGGCCTGAGCGATCCGGTGGTGGTTCGCCGTAATCATCCTGAAGCTGTGCTAGCTCATCATGAAAACCCGCATGTTCAGATCGAGCAACTTGGCGTGATGGAGCTGCCGGAATTACAGGTTCGCCTGTTGCGCATGCGCGCTCCCGAAGGCTGTAAGCAGATGAAGCCGGTGCAGTTTGATGGTTTCTGGATTGACCATGTTATCCAGGGCGAACTCGTGATGTGCATCGGCGAGCGCGAGTATCACCTATGTGCGGGCGACTCTATGACTTATCGCGGCGAGGTGCCGCACTACGGCCGCTTTCCTGCGGGTGCTACGGAGTTGCTCGTCGTGCAAGGTTGGATCAACACCCCTGCGCAACGCAGGGTCAAACTCGATGGCACCCTGCTGCGTCCTGGTCAACGCTAATTAGCTCGTCTAATCAAACCTTGTAGGCCAGATCCTGATGGGGGATGATGTGGTCAATGTCATTGAGGCTGTTGCTGAGCGACGCGGTGCGCCGAAGACGGTGAAGACAGAAAATGAAATTTAAGTGAAGGCTAACTCGCGCAGCAAGTTAAGCGAAGCGGCCGAAACTACAACGGCAGTGAATTCATCAGCAAAGCGATGGACAATTGGGCGTATGAATGTGGCGTTAAGGTCGACTTTAGCCGCCCAGGGAAGCCAACCGCTAAACCCACAATCGAGAGCTTCAACGGGCGACGGCACCAGGAGCGTTTGTACGAACTTTGGTTTATGAGCCTCGACGATGCGAAGCGCAAAATCGAGGCTTGGCGAACCCACTACAACGAGAGTCGTCCGTACGCTGCGCGAGCCTGGCGTATGCCACGCGAATTTGCTTTGCAGCACGGGCCTGAGCCCGTGCTGCAGAGCAACGAAGAAGCTGAAGTTCTCCACTTGTGTGCGGTACGGCGACTAGTGCAAGTCAGTTGCTCACTCCGCCAAGTAACGTCCGGTTCTCACTGGTGGCGCTAACTAGAACATTTTGGCGCTCGCCATCAATAAGCAAAGCATCGTGAGCGAAGCAATCATGAAATCCATTGATAAGAGAGATTAGTCGCCGAGATTACCCTAGAGCGAGTAAACAGCAAGATATCCTCATGCTGCTAGCACTCGACTAACCCGCTCATCTTCTCTCGGGTCAATTGGTTGCAAAGTAATCGGTTCTGCTGCTTTGCATGCTTCACCTGCAGAACCGCCCGACCCCTCATTCCTCCGGCCCCCCGGATATGATCGCACAAGATAGCCGTACCTGTTGTTAGATTTAAGCGGTTGCAGCTTGAGTAACCACGTTAGCAACTCCGAGAGGTTGGCCGTCTGATTTCGACTAACCACGCCGCACTTAATGACATCGACAAAGAGCGTAGACAATTGCGGTGAGCGAGCCAATTTAAATCGAACCCTTTCCATTAAATGTCGCAGCCTTCCCGCCCCGAGTCCAGAAACGCAAACGATTAGGTCGCGACCAAGCTGCTCGACCACCTGAAACTCTGAGACTCTTCGGAGAAAGGATACCACTTGCCAAGCAAGCTCATTATCTTGAGTCGTGCAGCGTATGGCTACGACAGATCTTCCGCCGCGAATAGTGTTTAGACTAGCTGAAAGTGAGCGTGTCGCCGCGTCTATGCCCGCCTGAGCGAAGTCGACAGCGGCCTTTGAGTTTTCGGCGAGGGCATGTTTTCGCACACGAGGTCGTTGATTGAGCTTCCCTTCAAGCGCATTTAGTTCAGCTCGAAGCACGCTCTGCTGTACGTCGATACGCGCGCGTTCCTCGCCTTTTCCCTGGAGCAGCCGTCTGGCCATAGCTAGCTCCTCAGAAGTTCGCAATCGTAGTAAATCCAAATCTGCTCGTATCATTTCAGACACTACGACAGCCTGGGAGACGACGCAGTGTGACGAGCTGACGGCGCTAAGCATCCATTCACATAACTGCCTTCGCTTCAAATGCTGTTGCGTTGCGGCCAAAAGCGCACTTCGAGTTCGGAATTTTGCAAGAGGTAGGCTAGTACTTGGGGCGGCACGCGACACCTCTAGCATGAGGGCAGTTCCCTCCAGCTCGGCTTTCGCAACCGGTGACTCAACTCTTGCGCACAGCGTTCTTGCCATTTCAAGGATGTGCGATGCGCCCTCGGTATCGCCTTCGAGCACACAAGCGCGAATTTCGATTAGCGTAAGCTGTAACCTGCGTGACGCTACGTGCAAATCATCTCTCTGCGCTGATCCTTCTGTACGCGCTTCGATACATATTTTTCTCGCTTGAGAATACAGCTTAGACTCTAGATAGCTGCTGGCGAGGTACGCAGCTACCCGTATCGTATGTTCCAGCGAGGTTGAATTGAAACCAGAAAAAAGAGTACGTCGCCGGTACTCGTCCGCTAATTCGGGTTGAGCGCAAGATGCGAACAACGACGAGAGGAAGGCGAGCACACATGACATCGTGCGCTTCTCGCAGTCAATCAGAGAAAGCTGGGCGCAGTACTGTGCACAGAAATAGTTGCCGATCAACGCATGCTGTTCGGCTAGCGAAAGTAACAAGTCCGCTGAGTCGGTACGATTGGACGTAAGGGCGCGTGTCGCTAGCTCTAACCTTCGTTCAAGGAGGCGAATGATCTCTAGCGGCAGATGCGCCGCATACACACAAAATTTTTGGTTGAGATCGGAAATTTCCATCGTCGAATCCTCTGGGCTGTGCCGTCTCGTCGGTACACCACGTTCGTGCCTCTTGACTCAAACAGGCAGCAGGTTAATTCGAGTGATTTTGAGTGGGAATATCCACTACGCACATGCCGTTGACATAATGTAGCGTCGAATCAGCGTCTGGGCACAAGTAACTTTGAGTAGTGCGAATCACGCCGCGGTTACCAAGTGTCTGGCGCGGGAGTCAACCTAGGCGGCAGGACGTCAAAATCCCCCCGGCTCTGGTCAAGCAAAGTTCTGTTGCTTGGTTGTGGGGTATCGCAATAACGCAGGCAACTCGACGGGGTTAGCCAGGGCCGTTGAGCATCCTAGACGCTGTGTTTTTGCGAACATGCGTCAAGAACAGTCCGAGGGAGGGAGAGTTCGCGAACTCGTTAGTTCCTTGATGCAAGTCCTTCGAAGCTAGCTTTTGAAGGGTTTCTTGGTATCGTCAAGTCACTGCTTGCGCGTTATGAGCGCAAACTAAGACGTCATGTCAACTACGGAAAATCAACAAACGTCTCCCTCGCCGACGCGTTGAATACTCGATGGTGCGCCACGTAACCCGAAGCAAGTAAGCACGCGAGCAATAAGGCCAATCCCCATGAGCCATTGATAAGAACTGGTTGTGCACCAGTGCAGTCGACCGCTGAGGCTAAGGCAACCGAAGCAGGTGCCGCCGCACTTCCTGCTGCTGCAGTACCCGTGACTGCCGTTCCCCGTGCTGCGCCCACACGAAACACAATCTTGATGCGCTCGGGTGCGCTCTCGACACTTGTCCCTAAAGCAGTACCGTAGGCGATTGCTCCAGTAACGCTTTACGCCACGTTTGCGGCATCGAACTCGCAGGCACTCGCGATCATAGCTACCCCGTACTTGCAAGCGTGCATGCAACCGATCCAGCGACAAAGGTCATCCAAGCGGGTATCGGATCAGTGATGACACCCGCGATTGGACTTGGACTGACGCCGTTTCAACGGACAGTGAAGGGCTGGAGATTCTCCAGTGATCGCGAGGCAACGTTTTTAATCTCCGATGCCTCGTTTTCTATGCGCAGGGATATCCATGTTGCCGCGCTCGTGCTGGCCCTTCGGTCTGACGGGCGCGGCGCTATGGATAATCCGTTGCTCTAAGTGTTTCGCGTTTTTACTTCAAATTTCGTCGGCGATAAATAGTCAACGCCCGAGTGACGCCGCCGGGGGGCGTACCAGGCTTCGATGTACGTAAAGAGCGCGGCCTTCGCCCATACCTTGCTCTTGAAGCTGCGCCGCGCAAGCAGTTCGTGCTCGAGACTCGCGAAGAAACTCTCCGCCATCGCGTTGTCGTAGGCTTCGCCCACGGTTTCCATCAAGGGCCGAACACCGAATTCGCCACAGCGATGGCCAGACTTGTGTATTGACAGCCCTGATCGCTGTGATGGATCACCACGTCGGGCTTTCGCGTCAACAGCGCCATGTTGAGCGCATCGAGCACGGGCTGCGTGTGCAAGCTCTTGCTAATCTGCTAGCCCACGATCCGACCGCTCCACGCATCGAGTACGATTTCCAGATACACAAACCCGGCCCACGTCGGAACATAGGTGATGTCGGCCACCCACAGTTGATTGAGCGCATCGGCGATGAATCGCCGACCCACCAAATCGGGGACCGGTCGCTCCCGGGTACGCTTGGTGCGTTCGGTGGTCACGGTGAAGGCTCGACGGCGGCTGATGCCACGCAGTCGCTGTGCCCGCATCAGGTGAGCCACGCGGTTCTTGCCTACCGTCGCCCAGCCCACCTCGTGGCTCTCAACTCCGGCGTCGCGGAGCTGGGCCTGCACCTTCTTCGCTCCGTAGATTTCATCGCTCTGGGCGCATACGCGCGTGATCGCCTCTGCGAATGCAGCGTTCTCGACAGCACGCGGCGATGATATCCGCCGTTTCCAGTCGGAGTAGCCGCTTCGCGATACTCCCAGCGAGCGCGCGTCAGCGGCGATGACGCGCAGCCGTACCTCCGCGTCGGCCTGGTTCGCCACGATCCGATCCATTAGCCGTTATATCCCAGCGACGTCTTCTCGCTTTTGTGTGGAAACCAGGCCGTAGCCTTTGACAAGATATCGCGTTCGAGGTTGAGCTTCCGATTCTCGCGCCGCAGGCGTTACAACTTTTCGCGCTCCGCTCCTATGAGCGCGTTTCGCTCCACGGCTGCCTTCACCGCACGATGTGCCTTGATGATTTCCGTGCCGCGTGGCAGGTCGGCCAGCCGTCCTGCCTTCTTCTCCCCTTTGTGAATGCTTTGCGAGTTCGCATTGAACTCGCGCTCCAATTCGCCCACCTCCCGACCGCTGGCCACTAATTCAACGATCTACTGTCGAAACGCCTCCGGGTACGGCGACTTTGTCTTTCCACTCATCGTCTGACTCATTCAATTTCGATACACGTGAAGTGTCTGGGAAATCGGGGTTAGTCCATGCTAGAGAACGCGCCACGCTAACTCGTACACACCGCTCCACAAGGAAAAAGGTGAGGGTCGATCTATGCTCTGCACACTCGTGTACCGGAGTAGCAGTTTGGGACGTCATCGCGACCTCGGCAAATTCCAGCTGATTATTCGCACCTCGCGTGAGAAGTTTGGTACCCAATTCGGGGCTGGACCCCCTATCAGGCCCGCGACGCCCTTCGCCTAGGGCTTGAGTGAGATGTGGTCGTCCTTTGCAGACCGCGGGTATCGAGGAATCCGCAGCGCAACATTCTCAACAGAATGACATGCTGCGGTCATTTGCCTTAGCATGGCATTAGCGGAACACTGGGTGGATGAAACTTAGCTCCTATCTACTTCGTATCTTCTTCCGCGGGGAAGACCTGCAGAATCCACAGCACAGACCGAATTCACAGCGTGAGATGGTTTGCCTTGCTTCAACGGCGGTTCATCGTTTGCCCTCGCCCCGCTTTGCGGGTTCTGCGCAGCACCCAATTCAGAACAATATCGAATCGCTTGCCGAGGTTATTGGGGTCACAGCTACGGCGATGCCTCCCCGACTTATCGGTCCAAATGGGGGGGTAGTAATTACGTTGCGAATGCTGGAATTGGCGGTAGTACTACTTTCAGAAGAGCTCGTCGGCTCGAGTGCGCGAACCGTAGTCCCTTATCGTCCGTTCCCCGGGGTTTCAGATCGCGGCCAACCAGACGATGGTTTACGCCAAACGATCAGACTTCTCGAGTACGCGCTTCGTGAGGCAAGTGGTCGTACGATTAGGATAAGAATGGACGCATTTGTGCTCTACGGCGAGATAGTTTAGCTAGGTTCAGTGCAATGACCGTTGTGCAAGTACTCACCGCAAAGGTAATGACAAACTTGTCTCCGCTCATTGCGACCCCACACCAGAGTTATGGAAACTTCAAAGGTAGAGATTTCGGCATGATTCACGTCTCTTGAAGGAGTAGATGCCATGAAGAAGGGTCGGTTTACTGAAGCGCAGATTGCGCACGCGTTGAAGCAGTTGGAGCTGGACAGGCGGGTTGAAGAAATTTGTCGCAAGATGGGTATCAGTGATGCGACGCTCTACACATGGCGGTAGAAGGACGGCGGCATGGGGCCGAGCGAGCTTCGCAAAATAAAGCAGCTAGAGGAGGAGAACGGCAAGTTGAAGCGTCTCGTTGCTGATCTGAGTCTCGACAAGATCATGTTGCAGCACGTGCTGTCAGAAAAGCTTTGAGGCGCTCACGCAAGCGCGAGTTAGCCGACGACTTGATTGCACGTTATCGGGCGGGGATACGCCAGGTTTGCGAAGCGCTGCGGCTGTCGCGAAGCGTGTCTAGTTCTACTCGACAGCGCGCGACAGCTCGCAGCTAAAAGCGCGTACTAGCGAGATTGCGGCAACTCGCGTGTACTACGGTTCTCGCCGAGTGCACGTGCTGTTGTGGCGCGAGGGCTTTACTGATGATCACAAGCGGGTGTGTCGACTCTATCTCGAGCAAGGACTATTGCTGCTGCTGAAGCGTCCGAAGCGAAAAAAAGCGGCGCAGCCGGGGCAGCCCAACGCAATTGCTGCGTACGCCAATCAAGTGTGGGGCATGGATTTCGTAGCTGACAACCTGTTTGACGGATAAAAGTTGCGCATGCTCACCGCGGTCGATTGCTTCACGCGCGAATGTCTATCGATCCATGTCGGTCAGAGCCTGAAGGGAGAAGACGTGGTCAAGGTTGTTGATGCAATAGCGGAGTAACGTGGCGCACCGAACACGGTGAAGACAGATAACGGCAGAGAGTTCATCAGTAAGGCGATGGACAAATGGGCGTACGAGCGCGGGATCGAAATTGAGTTCAGCAGACCTAGTACGCCGACGGACAACGCAACGATTGAGCGCTTTAACGGGCGGCTTCGCCAGGAATGTCTGAACGAGCACTGGTTCATGAGCCTTAACGACGTCCGAAGCAAAATCGAGACGTGGGGAGGGCAGCATAACGAGAGCTGCCCCCACTCTGCGCTAGCCTGGCGCACACCATGTGAATTTGCCAAGTAGCACGGGCTTAAGCTAGCGCTGCTTGGCAACAAAGAAGCCGATATTTGTAACTTGTAAGCGGTACAGGAATCGGTGCAGGATCAGCGACCGGATTCTCGGATGAATCATTGGTCCGGTGGCAGGGGCAGGTCATGTCTAAAGTAGCTACAGTCGTTGATCCGGTCAAAGCGATCACCTGTGTAGACAAAGCGCGCCTGATAGCCGGGTTGAGGCATCATGATGAGCTGGTTAATTTGTTGCAAGTCGCAGGCCTTGCTTATGGCACGTTCTACTATCAACGCTAGGCGATCCAACGGACTCAATTGCAGGGCGACATGCGAACCAGAATTCGCGCTATCTATGACGAGCACAAGGGGCGCTATAGATGTGGGCGAATCACAGCAGCGCTGCGTAATTCGATGGCGCAATCGGTTAATCACAAGTGTGTCCTGCGCATGATGCAATCGATGGGCTTGCGAGCGCTGATCCGTGCGAAGAAAAGACTGCGACACCCCGCGGGCGCGAGTGATGCGCATTTACCGAACATCCTGAAGCGCGACTTCAGCGCGACTGCCCCAAACCAGAAGTGGGTGACCGACGTCAACGAATTCAACGTGAAAGGGCATAAGCTGTACTTATTGGCCTGCATGGACCTCTACAACGGCGAGATCATTTCGCACTAGATGGCACGGCGGCCAGTATTCGAGCTGGTTTCCAAGACGTCTCGGACAGCACTTGTGCGATCAAAGTCGAGCACAGAGCTGACGGTACAGTCGGATCAGCGATGGCAGTACAAGATGAAGTCGCTTCGAGCGATGTCCGCGCGTCTGGGCGTCACGCAACGCATGACCCGTAAAGGCAACTGCTTCGACAATGCGGTCATCGAGAGCTTCTTTGGCACGCTGACGGCCGACTATTTCCATCTATCGACGCCTGGAAACATTGAGACGATCAAACGAGGCATTCACGATTACATGCACTGCTACAACCACAAGCGCATCAAGCTCGGTCCACAAGCACTCAGTCCGGTGAAATACCGATTGAGAAACACCGCCTAATCCCCTGGATAATGACTGTCCAAGTTCTGGGAGTCAGTTCATACCCAGGTCGCTTCATTTTGATCGAGCCGGTCGGCCACGGCGAAACCCATGTCGGTCCACTAGCTATTCAGTATCCTGCATAACTTCGTTTTCCGTCATGTGAATGCTCGCGAATAGACAGC
>JAAFJO010000012.1 GCA_013298145.1 Betaproteobacteria bacterium | reverse complement strand
TTTCTGAGCTGCCTGCGCGGCAGTGAACACCCATCCCATAGCGCGCACAGCTTCCTGTACTTTCTGAGCTGCCTGCGCGGCAGTGAACGCACCACCTCACCGAAACGAAGGCGCAGCGTATTTCTGAGCTGCCTGCGCGGCAGTGAACGGCGGCTCATGGCGTTTGGCACGCTCTGTCACTTTCTGAGCTGCCTGCGCGGCAGTGAACCACCGGACGCACGCGCCTGCGCGTCGTCGCCGTTTCTGAGCTGCCTGCGCGGCAGTGAACGCATTACGCAATATTGCCTCTACTAACCAATCTTTCTGAGCTGCCTGCGCGGCAGTGAACCGTGGTGCGCCCAGGTCGGCGCATTCGTTCATTTTCTGAGCTGCCTGCGCGGCAGTGAACTGATCTTTAGTGCAAACAAGTCGCTGATAACAAAGCCGAAATCTGGCTGAGAAGATCGCAACCTAATTTTGACTACGGAAGGGTAAGTTATTGAATTTGCGAGATTAGTTATTCAAGTCAAAAAAAGGGTCAAAACCAGGGAACCGTCGGTCCGGTTCCCAATCCGTAGCAGTTGAATGGGCCTGATACCGATTGTGGCTGAAGCGGTCCGTGTTCTATGTACAAGCAAAAAGGCTGTCCCGTGCTTGCGCTGCGCAGCTGAACGAACGGCAAGTATGAGCGGCGTTCAACAGAGTCTGGAATAGCGACGACCGCCTGTTCAGTAGTCTCGCCTTTGCGCAGCATGCGGCGGCGGCGTAGGCGGTCTACGTTGGTTTTGAACTGGCGGCGGCGCACAGCGCGGTGCTGCGCGTTGGCAGGCACCGGCAGAAGCTCGCCCACTTGCGTGTGGTCGCGCATGCCTTTGAGCCAGTCTTGCCCCATCAGTAGCTGTAGCGCATGGGGCGTGCCGTGCAGGCGCAGAACTGCGCCTAGCGTTCGCTTTGTCATTGGCTGGCCGATGTGCTGTGGGTAGCTTACGCCAATGTCGGCGGTTTGCCCTTGCACTAGCGCCCGGTGCAGCTTGGCCACCAGCGCCCCCAGCAGGTGCGCGTGGCTGAACTCCGGGTCAGGGAGCAGGGTGATGTTGATGTAGTGCGTTGTCATGGTGCGTCTCGCGCATTAGTTGGCATCGCCAAACACACCACCACGGATCAGCACGGCCATCACAAAGTGTTGTTGCTCTGCAGGTGGCGCTTGGTCTTTCAGCAGCCAGTTGTCCAGCAGGGTGTAGAAGTCCCGCTTTTGCTTGGGCTGGCGGTGGGCTTTGCCTTGGGTGGTGACAGAGCCGTAGGGCTCCACCGCGATGGGCCCGAGTTCTTCAGCAACTTCATACCAAGTGTCTATGGTGCGGATGGCATTGCCGATTTTTTGCGAGTGGATGGCGGCGACGCCGTCTACGTGGTAGAGGGTTTTGCTCTTGCCTGTCCTCTCTTTGTCCAAAATCAGCTCCTGCGATGGAAACACCTCTTGCCCAGCACCCTGTCGCACAAAGGCCGTTACCCGCAGCAGAACATGTTGCGATCCGGTCAGCCCGGTTGCTATAGCTTGCCCTAATTCGTCCAGTCCTTTTACTTCGGTGTTGATAGCGTCAACTGCACGTGTATTAAGCGATAGCGCATCAAAATGCCACGATTTTTCGGCTTGACCGTTGTGCATCTGCTCTACAGTCACTTCTACTTGTTCGGCTCCCGCGCGGTTGCGCCACAAGAAGCGGCCGTTGGCCAAGTTGGCTGCGTAGCGCCGAGCTAGTTCGCCAAAGCCATGCTGCTGCACATAGCCCTGCACGGTAGCCAGCAGCTTGGCCTGGTAGGCCGCGCTGTTGCAGGCTGATGGCGTACCTGCCCCGCCCAGCACGCGCAGCGTGAACTGCACCTTGAGGGTATCGGCCTGCGCGGGTAGGGCGGCAACATCCACAGTTTGCAGGTTGGGTTTCTCAATTTGCGCATCTAGCTTGGCAGGGTCTTGATCTTTAGCCTTGAGCCGGTTGCTGATGGTGCCGCGCACGGACTTTGGTCGCACCGCTACGGGCTGCCAAGCGTGCGACTGCGAGCGGTCGTCCCAGCGGCCTGCGTGGAATACGGCATCGGATGGGTCTAGCTTGCGTTCAAAAGCCAGGACGGAGGCAGTGACAAGGTTATCGGCCATGGTGTCAATCTTTCAAAAATAGGATACGTGTTGAATGCGAAGGGGGGATTTGAAGCGTTCAGGTGTACGCATAGGCTTCGTCGTCGTCCGATTCATCCAGCGTGTCGGTTGTGGGGCTGCCGTCTGCGACAGCGTCTTCTTCCTTCGCGGGTTGGTAGCCGTTGCGGCAGCGGTACAGGCCTAGCGCTTCGTCGGCTTCGGCGTGCCACAACAGCTGGATTAGGTGCGTCAGGCGGTGCGGGCTGATCCACTCGCCCAGTGCATAGACCGATTCCACAAACCGCATGGGCACCGTGGCATCCCGCGCATTGCGTACGGTGCCTGGGGCATGGGTTTGCGTTAGCGCGGCGTAGCCCACAGAGATAGGTACCACCCAGCCGCTGCCTTTGGGACGCCGCGGGTCTGCCCATTTCACCGGCCCCTCTGGCGCAGCGTTACCGCTTTCAGAAACGACGGGCTCGTAGTTAAACCGGGCAGCATGCAGCCAGGCGTCCAGTAGCGTGGCGTCGGGTTGGGTGGCGCGCAGCTCTCGCAGGCAATCGGCAAGCAGATCATCACGCCCCACCAGCGCAAAACCCGGCAGCCACTGCCGCCTCCATTGGCGGAACTCCTTCTCTGCTGCCACAGGGTCTTCGGGCACGATGGCTATCCAGGGCCACACGCGCTTGCCCGGCACGGGGCGCGATGGCAGCACGCTGCCCCCCGCCACGCGCATGCCCGCCAGGATGTAGCCCGCTTGCGCGGCCCAGTCGTCCAGCTGCGCCTGGTTGCTTTGCAACAGCGCTGCCGGGGTGCCGAGCGTGCGCTTTTCTGACACGGCCAGCACCAGCGTGATCTGTAGGTGTATGCGGCCTTCTTCCACGATGGCGGCGGTGCTGCCGTTTTTGTCCACTGGGTTGCGGGTGAGGTTAAAGCTGCGCACGTAGCCCTGCGTGACCTGCTCCTGGTGGTGGTGGCATACCACGCCCACGGCGTGCAGTTGAAGTGGCACACCGGCCTGGGCCAGCTTGCGCTGTAGCGCCCACATCACGCCCGTAAAAGCGGTGATGGATGGGAAGCCGTGCGTGACCGGGCTGCCGATGGCGTTGGCGTTTTGAATGCGCAGGTGGGGCAGCACGAGGATAGCTTGGGGTTGCTTCATGGCGTGGCCTCCGTCACCGTGCGTTCCAGCCGCTGGCGCAGTGCTCGCAGTTGCTGTTGAAAGCCGTCCTCATCGATCAGCAACTCTTTTTGCCATGCACGTGCTCCCGCATCGCCCACGGGTAGCTTGCCGCGGAGCTGCGCGTTGAGCCAGTTGGCAAAGCGTTGGCCCACGGTGGCAGGCCAATCCATCTGCAACCACTCGTGGGCGAACTCGGCCTCATCGCGTTGCTCGGCTCGCAACGGGTCCAGCCAAAGTTGTTCGCTGCGGTGCAGCTCTGCAAAGCGCTCGTCATCCCGGCTCCAGCCCGGCGGCTGGATCTGTTGCAACTCGGCCGCCAGCGACACCAGCTCATCCACCAGCGCGTCGAGCAGTTCCTCCCGCCGCTCGCGGGTGGCCAGATTGGCGTCGGGGTTGGACTCCAAAAACAGCCGTAGCGCTCGCACAGTGCGGCGCACCTCGGGCTGGGCGATGAACAGTCGGTCGAAGACTGAGGTGGCATGCACCGGCAGCCGCACTGCGCTGGGCTTCCACTGCGGCGGCAGCGACGACAGCAGGTAGTTCACACCTCGTCGTTCACTGTTGAGTTGGCTGATGTTTTGTGGTTTAGTCCCACCCATGTTCTGCACGGCCAGGCCGGGGTAGTTGTGGAACACGCCGCTATGCGCCTTGCGCTCGCGCCGCGCCTGGCGGGCGGCCTTGTTGGCCTCGCCAAAGCGATCTTCCTGCACCTGGGTATGCACCGCATGCGCCAGCGATGTGGCGTACAGCGGGGCCAGCAGGGTGTAGTGGGCGTCGACGCAGGCGTCGGGGCCTGTTAGCCAGTAAAGCTGCTTGGCCAGGGTGTGGCTGCCAGGGCCTTCGGCACGGGGTTGGGTTAGCGACACGAAGGCATCGCGCAGCGCCTGCACTTGTGTTGGGTCAGTGTGCAGCGCAGCCAATGCCTCAGCGTCCTGCGCAAGTAGGGCGGTGAGCAGGCTGCGTCCGTTCACCTCCAGCTTGAGCAGTTTGTTCACGTCTAGTGCCGCAGCGTTGCCTACTACGTCGCCCATAAAGCGTTCACCCAGCGCATGGCTGCCCACTTCGGCTAGCGGGGCCAGGGTGCACGGCTCTACATATATGTTCGTGCCACGCGCATCGGGGTGGATGGGTTTGAGGGAGTGGGTGACGGCCTGTATTTGTTCCACTCGCTTTGCAGCGCTGGCAAGCCACACATCATGGGCGAACGAGGCAATCACCTCATCGCGTTGGGGATCGTCAGGCTTGAGCTTGTCGAGCTTGGCTTGCAGTCGTTCTTGCAAGAAGGCGCTGATGGCCGCTCGGTAGCCTGCCTCACCACCTGTTTCATAGGCTTCGGACATAAGGAAACCTTTTCAGAAGGGTTGGACGCTAAGATCCCTCGGTCAGTACGAAACTAACTGGGGAATGAGTGTGGACGGCAAACCGTCACAGGACTAATAAGATCATGTGGTTGTAATGCACAACGCCTCCTTTCTTTTGGTGCTTGGTCGGCACGTTGTTGATGAATTCCGAATGCAGCTGGAACCAACATTCGGTTTTTATTATGCCAAAAAAACAAATCCAGTCAATGATTAGCTGAAATAAGACTTACCTTGGCATTTTTATATCCGATTGAGCTGTACCATCCCCTCACTGTCGACTAGATAGCTCAGAAAAGTCAATGATTTGCTGACACTAACTGCCGCACAGGCAGCTTGGTTTTACTTGGTAAAGCCCAAGCGCTCATGCCACCGCCATCCCGCCTGAGACGCAGGCAGGCTGGCGGTTGCATAGCGTTCCGCGCAGTGCTCCAGCGACAAGTCCCGCGCCTCTGCCAGGGCAGCCAGTTCCTCCATCAAATCCAGCTGCGGCCAATGCGATACGCTGGGTGATACCAGTTCCGCGGTCGGCACAGGGTGGCACAGGCTTTGGTGGACGGGAACGTAAAGCTTCTCGTACCTCCGCTGCCCGTCTTGCACGCGGTGCAGCAGCAGCGTCTCTTCTTCCTCATCTGGGAGCAGGGCCACGTCGTCGCGTTTCTGATCGTCCCGGCGGAACCGCTGGAACTGCGGCAGCACACCGGTAAGCCATAGGGATCGGGGCGTGTTGGGCTGGGGCTCATGCCACTGCAGGCACGCCGCGTGGGTGGGCGTTTCGGTACCTTGGGGCTTGGGCAGCAAGCTGTCGTGCATGCGGGCGTGCTCCAGGTCCGTCCAGCGGCGGCTGGGCAGCAGCTTGTCGGATGGCATGGCAATGCGCGGCTTTGCATCCACCGCCCAGGCTGTGGCTTCGCCCACTTCGCGCGCGATCAGGTCGTGCAAATAGTGCGACTTGAGCTGGAACGGGGCATGGGCTGTCTCAAACCCCGGTTTCTCATATGCGGGCTTACCAGGCTTTTTGTAGTGCCGCAGGTTACTGTCCAGCACTACCATGTTCACGCGAGCTACTGCGCCAGGCCGATGCCGCCGCACGCGGCCAGCCAGTTGGATGAGTGAGCGCATCGACGAGGGCTCGACCACGGCCCAGTCGTAGTCGTGGTCGCGGCCCACTTCGGTGACAGGGCTGCCCAACACGATAAATAGGTGGTGGGGCTCCCGGTGTGCGTCGATCAAGGCACGCAGGGCAGGTCGTTCCAGTGCAGGTTCGCAGCCGTCTTTCGCGCCACGGCGGTTGAGCACGGCGTCGAGCTGCCGCTCCATGGCCGAGCGCAGCAGCAAAGGGAACTGCGAGTGATAGACGCACAGGTGGATGCGCACTTGACCTTGCAGCGCGGGTGGCAGTGCTTCTGGCGCGTACATGGCGAGCGCCACGTCGTACAGTGGAGCAATATTGGCCATGCGGATGAGACCGAGGCTCACGCGCTTTCCACTGGCAGCATCGGTGCTATGGTTTTGGGGCTGCTGGTGCAGTTGCCATGCTTGCTCGAGCACCACGCGGGCAAAGTCCTTTCGCCGCTCCGCTTCCTCCATCCCGGTCCAGTTTTCAGGCAGTAGCGCAATCTGCGCCAGGCGGCGGACCTCAGCATGCTTGAGTTTGACAACACGTTTGCGTACGTACTCTGTGTGCGCTTGACGGAAGGTTGTGCCATCCGCACAGTCATGTGTGCTCTGCAAGAATTCGTCGATCCATATGCAGCAAATATTGACAGGCTCGCTAGGCCGCTCGCTGCGGTGTCGCTGGTACACGGCCCGCCCGGCTCGATAGGACAAGAAAAGCCCTTCTACCAGTGCAGGAGGCAGCGTGGCCGAGGACAGTAGCATGCGGCTGCCCAGCATTCCTGCCCAGTGCACCAGCCGCGTAAGGGCGGGCAGGTCGGCCATATCAAAGTCGTCGGGTTCGTCCAGCACAAGGTCGCTCGTCAGCAGGCGCAGCATTGGCGCAATCTGGCGCCCCCCGCGCAGGCTTTCGGTGGCGGGGGTAAGGTGATCTACGGTACACACCAACAGCGGCGCGGCAATCAACGCGCGGGCTTTGGCGTCGTCGGTCAGCCGCTGCAGCAGTGGGTGCTGGTCGTTGCCTTCGTAGATCACGCTGCCCGCCTCGTCCAGCAACGCCTGGCTGGATGCCGAGCCGGTGGCTTCGGCCTTTTGTTCCCAGTATTCAAATAATGCCCTACTCGCTGCGCCACCGACCTGGACGGCCAATTTCTCATCACTCAGTTGCAGGTCGTTCTGGAACACGCGCCCGGTTTGCAACGTGAGCGTGCGAAGCCCCATCGCAAAGGCACAGCGCATGCCGGTCGCTGGGTCTGCGAGCGCATTCATCACCCGTGCGTTGCCCAGTGTTTTCCCGCAGCCCGTGGAGGCCATGCTGACGATGAACGCACCTTGCTGCGCTGCACGCGTGCGTACGCTGGCGGTCAAATCTGCGGCTTTATCCTGCCAGGCGAAACGGTGGTCTGCGCTGCGCTTCTTGAGGGGCTTATGGCTTTTCAGGGCGGGCAAACTGCGGTTCAAATCGGGCAATGAGCGTGCAATTAACGTCGCGTGCGCTTGTACACCGAGCAGATGTTCATCAAGTGTTTGATTGAAAAGTGGTGCGCGAAGCTTGTCCAGCGGGTTCGGGTGGCTGTTGGATTCGGCATCCTCACGACGGGTGTTGGCATACAGCGGGTAACCCGCATTTCGGTAGGGCGCACGCCGGGTTTCGTCGCAAATGCTCGAGTAATGATGATCGGCTAGCATCAGACAAAGACGCGACACGTGCATGGAAAAGGGGTCGTGCAGCACTGGTGTCTGACAAGGCGCGTGTGCGACTTCCAACAGTTTGCGTGCGTAGCGGGCGGCGTTCTTGCGCCACGCAAGCGTCGTGACCGGGAGCCCGTGCGAGAAGCGCCAATGGGCGTCCACAGTTCGGTTGTCGGCGTGTTCGCGCGGCTCGTTCCAGTCGGCGTTCACCTGTGCCAACAAACCATCTAACTCCTTTGCGTTTACAAACGCGGGCCTCGAGCCGAAGGGCCGAAACGCCATACCGCGGTCTGTGGCATCGGCATCGTGGCGCATATTCTGAACAGGTTTGCACGGTAACCGGTGGTGCGTGAGCACCAGCCAGGCAATCACTTGGGCGAATTGGGGCAAACAGCGGAACGGGTTATGTAGCGTAGTCGGCCCATCTTGGCTTGCGTCGGTATCCAGACCATCGCGCAGCAAACGTCCATGTAGGTGATCCAGCCAAAGCTCTCCAAACGCCCGGCTATCCACGTCGGCTTCGGCGCATTCGGCAAGTCGGTTCAGCCAACCGTTGTCATCATCAGTTCCCACAAAAGCCTGAAACAGCCGTACCGAGACCCACTCATGACGGTAGTGATTCTTTTCCCGTGAGATGGGATTCTTGAGTTTGGCCTGAAACGCATCGGTGGCTTTGCCCAAGTCATGCATAAGGGCCGCCAGCGCTGTCAGCGCTGTCATCATCGGAAGATGATGCCACGCGTTTTCGTCTTTCTCGCGAAGGATGTCGTTTGTTGTCGTGTTTGTCGGTACCGTACCTTGCTCGTTGAATTGTCGGACGTCGCCGACGATCCACAGCAGCTCGGTCTGGCCCGCCCCGCGTATCCAGTGGCAGGCAACTGCAGTGTTTTTGCGTGCAGACTGACGCAGCAGCTTGCGCACCGTGTCGGCGCCAGTTTGCGTAATGGCGGTCTGCCAGGTGCGTTCACCCTTGCGTTCTGCAAATTGGTCGAGCAATCGTCGTGATTCGGCCAAGGCGCGCTTCGTGCATTGGGAAACAAACAAAACGTTCATCGGTTTTGGCTCGATCGGGATGCGAGTTGCGCGGTACTCGTGGCGACGTGTTTCAAGCTGTCGATCACAAAGTCGAGTGACTCACTTCGCGTTAGCGCGTCGATGCACTGCCGACGAAACTGCTGTTCGTCGTCTCCTCTGAAGGCGGATAGAAAGGCTTGAGGCAAGATGACTGCGTCCTTGATCAAGTCCGCTGCGTCAAAGACAAGACCGCCCCTGCGAGTCTTTCCGTGAAGAACAGCCAAACCGTGCTGGAGACCAAGTACCCAGGTTGCAGTGGCTCCGATGCCATACGCAAGATAGTTTCCGTGATCCAAGAAACGATTCGCTGCGTCGGTGCCAGTGCCACGCTTTGCGCGGGTGAAGTCGCCGTATCCAACGCCATCAACTGCCAACTTGAAAAGCGTCTTAGTTAATCGCGCCTCGTCAGTTAACAATGCCGTTACGTCTGGCGCGTGGTCGATTAGGCCCTCAAACTGATTCACCACTGCGTGAAGTCGGTCGACGTCAACCGAGAACCCGTCGGAACGCAGTACTGTTTTCTTCCACTCTGTCGTTAGACATTTCAGACGCAGTCGTTGAATTTGCTTTGCTGCGCGTAACCGCAACTCGTCGTCGAACCAGAAGCGAACCCATGCCTGCAGATACTCGGTAGGGCGGTACTCGCTCTGGGGTGTAAGCCATGCGACTTCTATCTCGACTTCCCTCGCGCTGAAGAGTGGTGTCGCGCCACCACCACAAAAGCCTACCAACACTCCTGCCTTAGCGAGTTCACGCATTGCCGCTTGCGTGATTGAGGTGCCAGTGCCAAGCAACAAGCTCGTTGTGTTCGCGATTGGAATATTCCAGTAAAGGCTGCGCTTACCTTCGTCAGTGACGTATTCAACACGCCCACCATTTACTAGAACGCGGCAATGTTCGAGATAGTAGAGATTTGCACGCTTGGAGTGAATTATGGACTTGAGATCCGAGGCGTGGATGTCATCCATTACCGTTGGTAGTTAAGCAATCATCGAAAACCTGATGCTACATCCACCTCGCGTCAGACGTCCTGCTGTGTCCGTCTTGGTAGGGCAACTACACACACGCTAAAACACGCGGTTTATTCGTCAATCGGCGGGGATACTTCCTGGGCAAATTTGGTGACAGCCGACGACCACATACCTCGCCTTTGCACGTCCCAGCGATTTATGGCGCGTGACGTTATCTCCGCTCGCAAAATTTGGTTTCTGTGCGAACGAACCAGGATCTGCATGTGAATCGTGCGGCGGGTGTTCTGGCAATTGCTGGCTTGAAAGACCGCTAACCTCCCGGCTATTTTCGAATTCAAGGCGCAATAGTCGAGTATCGATCATCGCAGCCGAGCTGACGCGGCAGTACATTCGCGATGACCGTGGTCGATTCGCGCCAACTGGCGCTACGCAGGCAGAACGTCGCACCGAGCTACGCGACCGGGTTCGGTCAGCTGCCTTTTCTCGATTTGTTGCGGGGCGTATGGAGGGGGGCGCAGTCAGTGGCGGTCATTCCGCAGCGCGTGGCCGAGGCCCTGGGTACCGATGCAACCGAACTCAAACTGTCCACGCACACGGTGCTTAAGCAGCTTCGGCGTCACCCCGAAATTGGAGCTTCAGAATACCGAATGGTGCAGCGCGTACTCGACGTGGGTGAGGTGTACCGAGACCGCGAAAACCACGTGGCCGTTCTGAAGGTAGGGCGTCGAAATTTAGAGGTAGTTGCTAAGCGAACGCAAGACGACGCGGAGGTCTACCTGGTGTCGCTGCGCTACGTGAACCCGAAATGGGTCGCCAAGCGCAGAAAGAAGGGTGCCGGTCGGACGTAGCGCAACACGTCCGGCAGGGGCCGAAGCTGATCCTGTTAGCGCATTTACCCGGCAGTCGCATTATAAAACGAGGAGCATGCGTCCGTGGATGACAAAAAAGCAACACCTCCGTGGGCAAAGCTCGGTGCACTGACACCGCAGGAGGCCTACGCGTGGTTTTCCGCCAAACGGCTTGTGCACTCGTTTCGGTGGTCAGAGGTATGGGAGAGCGAGCACTCCACAGCGTTCACGGTCGCTGGCATGCTCAAAGAGGACTTACTCGCCACCGTGCACGGCAAGCTTCAAGTTGCAATTGAGGAAGGCCGCGACGCCAAGTGGTTCGAGGAAGAGCTAACTCCGATCCTTCAGCAGGCTGGATGGTGGGGGCGGCAGGACATTGCCGATTCGGATTCCGGTGAGGTGCGTAGCGCCCAACTTGGGTCTCCCACGCGACTCGCACTCATTTACGACGTGAACGTGCGGCAGGCGTACGCGGCTGGCCGCTGGGAACAGGCACAGCGCACGAAAGCAACCGCGCCGTACATGCGCTACGTGACCATGCGCGATGAACGCGTGAGGAAAAGCCACGCCGCGTGGGACGCGCTGGTGCTACCGATGGATGATCCCTTCTGGGACACTCACTACCCGCCAAACGGCTACCGCTGCCGCTGTATCGCCGAGCCCATCAGTGACGACGGCATTCAGGATTTGAAAGACGCAGGGTTCAAGGTGATTACCCGGCGACCTAAGATCACCTATGTCGAATACGAAAAAGATGGGCAGCGGATCAAAGTTCCAGCGGGTATTGACCCGGGCTTCGGCTACAACGCTGGCAAAGCGCGTGGCCAATCGCTCGCAGACGCGCAGACACGACAACGCGCCGCACTTCCGAAAGCGATTCGCGACGCGGCCGAAAAACTACCCGCGAAACAAGCGAGAAAACCGTAATGGCTGGTGTCGCAACCTCTGGTGTTCGAGAGCTGAGAACAATGATTGCTCGCGCCCGATCAGCTGGCCGCGGCACAGAGCTTCTAGACGCACTTGCGCAGAGCCTATCGGAGCGCATGGCGCTGCGTTTTGAAACCAAAACGGATCCGACAGGAACGAAGTGGAAGGATCACGAACCATCGACGACAGCTCGCTATGCCGCAGAAGACGCCCGAATCGGGAATCGTCGGGGTCGCGGCTCGTTACTCATTCGTACCGGTCTAATGCGAGCTAGCCTTACACGTGAGCGTACTGCCCGAGATGTGCTGGTGGGTTTTGCCCGACCGTACGCCGTGTTTCATGAATTTGGCACTCGCCGAATGCCGCGCCGCGGTCTTGTGTTTGCCGATCCTGAAGCCGGGAAGCTATCGGACGACGACATCGCGGCGCTTTTGAAAACGGGTGAAAGGTGGTTCGCGCTTCAGCTTGGCGGAAAGCCGGGCGGCTAGCGCCACCGAAGCGCCGAAGTGTTACTACTGCACAATGCGCACTAGCGCTGCATAGCGCATCCCAACTCATCCCGTTTTTTCCCGCTTATTCCCGGCATTTATCTCGTTTCTTCCGTCTATGTATCTAGTGTCCGTTCACTGAAACTTCGTTTTTTGTAGCAGTTACCGCGTCGACCCATCGTGGCTTTCATGGCAAACGGATCGAGGAGATTTCGATACGCAGCACCTGCGGATTGAACGCGACGGTCGCTATGTGCCATCGGCTCCGACGCGGGACGCACCTGTTTGGCGCCCATCCACAACGCCTGTGAAACCAGGCTCGTTCGCTTGTGTTCGGCCATCGACCACCAGACTATCTTTTTGCTGAACAAATCTATGATCGGTGCAAGGTGGAGCCAGCCGACATCGGTGTCGATGTAGGTGATATCGGTCACCCAGATTTGATTGGGAGCACTGGCCTGATTGAATTTATGTTCATCCCCACACTGGCAAAACTTCTCTGCTTCAAATGCAATCTCTCAATGAGCTCGTCTCGATAGATATTAAACCCATAGAGGCGACCACTTGATCAGTGTTTCCGTAGCTCACCTGGCTACTGTGGCAAAGTACGCTGTAGACTTTTTTTAAGATGTCACGCTCCTAACAGGCAATGGCCAGCTCTCGCTTGAGTCGACTGACCTCGGCCCGCAAATCCGAGACCGGCCGTGCGCGGTAGCTATCCACCTGCGCGAGCGGGCCAGAGCGCGCATCGCGAATCCCGCGCGGATGAGTCTTGACCGACAACCCGAGCTTTCGCGCCGCTTGCGCGACGATCATGCCTTGATCGATAACTGATTTGACCGCCTCTGCGCGGTACTCGTGCCTAAACACTCGCTCGGGACATTGAACATTTCTGACTCCTTGATTTAGCGAAAAATACCAAATCTATGGCGTCCGGTTTAACAGGCTCCTTCCAGTTGCGACTGATTCGTTCCTCCCGACACCCGGCTCCAATCTGCGCAACCTTCGACCGATTGGGCCACCACGGACCGAGAATTTTTTGCCGAGGCGTGCAGGGTCATCAATTCAAGTACCCACGTCTCGATCGAGCTAAGATCGGTAACCGTTTGCGGTGGCCTGCGCGCATCGTCGCTAGCAATAAGTTTCGGTTCTATTTTGCGCTCAACGCCAGCAGCGGCGTGGGCGACCTGACGGCGACCGTTACTCGCGAGCGACCCAACGTGTCGGTCGGCCCTGCGACGCTGCTGCGCCCCGGCATTGGTTATGCCGATGTTGATTTCCCTGGCGAACGGATGTCGCCGCATTTGGTGTGGCAAGCGTAGCTCGTGCCAGTCACACCGCCCAAAAACGGCTCACCTGACACGCTCAATGTACGCAGCGCGAATCGGCGATGGGGCTTCGCCGCGGGCAAAGGTATTGATCTGAATGCACATTCTTTCTCGGGAACCACTGGGTTGATGGGCATATAGCCGTGCATTTTGGTGTATGCTCCTGGCATATTATCGGGTGAAGACGCTCTGAGTCCCGAGCAAAAGGTGCGTTTCAGCGGGCTCGGATGCGAAGTATCGGGGGATACACACAAACAGAGGAACGTTAACAATGCGCAGTTTTCGCCTGCTTCTCGCAGTTTTGCCAACTACGCTAGGTTTCGCTGTCGCAACAACTGCGCCAATGGTGCATGCTGCTTGCAACTGGAACGTGGACGCCAATTCCCCCACCACCGCGCTCACCGACGGGCTGATGATTATCAGGCGCCAGCAAAATAGGAGCGGCAGCCCACTAATCAACGGCGCCATAGGCCCCAGCGCGGGCAACAACGCCGACGCCATTGCGCAACACATCGACGCTAACAAAGCGCGCTGGGATTTCAATGGCGATGGTGTGGTGGATGCCGCGTCCGATGGGGTCATCATGGCACGCTACCTGTTTGGGTTTCGCGGCGAAAGCCTCACCGCTGGCATTGTGGGCCCTGATAAACCCGGCCGACCATTTTCCGAAGTTGAAGCGCTGATTGCGCAAGGATGCCCTGCCGCGGCGGCGGCACCCACCTGTGCCCCCCCCATTTCGCTTGTTAACACCGGCGCTGCTTCGCCGCGCGTAGGCAATGGAACGCCCGTAAGCTGCACGAATGCCGCACTTCAAAGCGCGGTCAACAACGGTGGGGTGGTGACGTTTAACTGCGGAAGCGACCCGGTGACTATCAACATTGGGAACACGTTGGTTGTGCCGCCGCTTGTTGACACCGTCATCGACGGCGGCGGCAAAGTCACCCTCGACGGTGGTGGCACCACACGAATCATGTCGCTGAAACACTCCAACTACCGCACCAATAGCAGGGGTCTCACGCTGCAACGCATAACGCTTGCTAACGGCAAAGCCGTTGGCACCCGCTACACCCCCCCCAACCCCAATAACCCGGCCTGCGCCTATGGCTACGCTGACGGATCGGGCGGCGCTATTGAGGTCGGTGACGCTCGGCTGCATGTCATTGACGTCAGCTTCCTGAACAACACCGCCGCCACGCCAGGCCCCGATGTGGGCGGTGGCGCGATCTATGCCGCAGGCTCGCTCGACTTAACAATAGTAGGCAGTCGATTCATTGGCAACAGCGGCTCTAACTCCGGCGCTATGGGCTTGCTGCAAACCAACGGCCGCTTTTTCAACAGTCTGTTTCAAAACAACGAAGCAACGGGCACGGGGCAAAACTATGCCGGCGGCGCGGCGGCAGGCTGCACAGGGGTAGGCCACCCCGAACAGGGCGGCGCGGGCGGTAATGGCGGCGCGATTGCGATCGATGGCAGCGACGACACCGACCAGATTTTCTGCGGCACACGAATTCTGAACAACACGGCGGGCGCGCTGGCCGGTGCCATATTCCGCACTGCAAATTTTGGCAGCCGCTTGACCACGATTGACCGCTCCGAAATTAGCGGAAATACTGCAAAACAGGGTGGCGCATTTTTCATCTCCAACTCGGTGCCACTCAACATCGTGCGCAGTACCGTCAGCAACAATTCGGCAGAAACGTTTGGCGGTGCCCACTTTGAGCGCAGCCAGCTGAACATTGAAAACACCACCTTCGCGGGTAACGTCGCATCCAACAGCCTGGGCGGTGCGATTTTCCAAAACGACAGCGCGAGCGACAGCGTCATTCGAAATGCAACCTTCGCTAACAACCGTATTTCCGGCGGCGGTGGTTTATTTAGCGCGGCTATCGCGGGTGGCATTAACTTTCCCATCCGCAACACAGTGTTTTCGAACAACACAACCAACGATATCTATAACCCCACCCAGTGCTGGTTCCAACCCGCGTCGGGTACCAACAACATGCAGTGGCCGCGCAACCGTGGCGCAAGTAACGAGCTCGATAACCCCTGCGTGCAAGCCATTGTGTTCGCCAACCCATTGCTCGGCGCACTTGGCGCAAACGGCGGCCCCACGGCCACGTTACTACCGGCTGCAAACAGCCCGCTGATTGGTGCAGGCCGAGACTGCCCATTGATCGATCAAATTGGAAATGTCCGTTCCAACAGCGCCTGTACGATTGGTGCGGTCGAACGATAGTGGGGTGGAAATTGGCTGTCAACGCACGGCGCCCGCTCACGACTTGGCTCATTCCCTGTAGCGGTCATGCAACTGTTGAGTGACCGTAATCCATAGTTGTAACCCGAGGCAAGCCGTCATAGGCTTGCGACTCAAAGCGCAGTGCTCGCGCGGAGTGCGATGTACAGGAGCAGAAGTGGCTCCATTCGTCTAAACAGTTTTCCCCGATGGATAAGTGAAAGCTGGGTATGGGGTTGAAGTCATAGCGTTAGCCACGGCGCGCGCAAAAGCTTCCTTTATGACGCACTTTTTGCGCGCGCCGTGGGTGGAAGCGGGGCGCGCCGGTTAGATTCATTCTACGTAGCCACTCTCATCGTTGTGGTCGCTTGCTCGGTATGTGACTCGTTGTAGCCGCGCATGGGCGTTCGAGCATCTAGGCTCGTTCGAGGCCGTTTGTCGTTGCACTATCAATGTATTGGGCGATGTCGGCTCTTGCCTGGCTCACCGTGTTGTTGGCACGTTTGTAAATGCGCTCGTACTTCACGGTTCGCCAGACGCGCTCGACGAACACGTTATCTTTCCGCGCGCCCTTGCCACCCATCGAAAGCTTGATGCCGCGTTTCTTGATTGCCTCGGCGAACTCGAAGGCGGTGAATTGACTGCCCTGATCGGTGTTGACGATCTCGGGCGTGCCGAAACGGGCAATTGCCTGCTCGACAATTTCCACCGCGTGGTGGGCTCCGAGTGTGGTGCAAAGCTTATGCGTGAGCACGCGGCGTGAGGCAACATCTATCAAGCCGATTAGGCAAACGAAACGGTGACACGTGGGAATGTAGGTGGTGTCCATCGCCCAAACCCGGTCTGCCTCGCTAATGCTCATGTTTCGCGGCAGGTAAGGATACACGCTATGTTCGCGTCCCCGCGATCTCCTGCGCGTGCCTAGCATCACACTTACCTCACCGTCTTGAAAAGTGGGGCCACTTCTGTATCAAACTCTATTGGAAAAGATTTACCTGCGACTACGTTGCCGTTTGGGAGTTGTTATTACGTCTCTTTTTATGTAAAAATCGGTAGGTACTAAACAACTAACGAGGGAATAACTGATGAGACTAATGCTGATGCACAACACGGGCGGACTTCCCCCCCCCCCATCCCACACACCGGCTCCAGCGGGATCACAGGGTTTCTGCTAGCCCTCGCGCTTGTTTTCACTGCGCTCTACAGCCCGTGGGCCGCTGCCCAGTCCAACAATCTGGCGGCGCAAATCTGCACCACCGTGCACACCAACAACGACAGCAACCTGACCGAAGGCTCGACGGCTGCCAACCCGTGGCGCTTTGACATCACTTTTGCGCCCTCGGGCACCGTGTCCACCACGGTTGTGTCCACCGAGGCCAGCGGCCGCGTGTGCGCAACCAACGTCAACGTGCCCAACGGCAGCACCAGCATCCGCATCGTGCAAAACACCGCCCGCACCGGCATGAACTGGTTGCGCGATGCGGTGGTGCCGTTTGCCTATCCACGGGTCGCCGTGTCAAACGCGCTCACTGTGGCGGAATTCAGCGCCACCAATGGCGACACGGGCACCATTAATCTGCCGTCCGGCGCCACCGGCACGGCCATCTTCGATGTCTTTAACGGCTCCGGGCGCCGCATTGAAGCGTGCAGCATTTTTGAAGATAACTCGCAATTGCCGTTGCATGCCAACATTCTATTCGCTCATCTGTTGATACCCAACGTGGGTGGGTCGACCGAATTTACTTACAACGTTAACGAAGGCGGGCCGCCCGTCTGCGCCCCCCAATTGCTCGATCTTCACCTCGGAGTCACGACCATAGCGGTGCGACAACGTACGGCTGGCGCAACGTCAGTCGCGGTCAACTACCCTCGCTTTTCTATGTTGGCGACGGCCAGCAACACCGAGCTGTTGCCGGGTTCTCTGGGCTTTTGGATCAATAACGGCGGCGAGCGGCAAATACCTCCCGTCAACATCACCACCGTCGCCGGTGATTTGCGCTCAACCACGATCCACCGCAATGAAACCGTCCGCAGGGTTCGCGTGTGTAAAACCGTCGAGGCTGGTGTCACCGGCGAATTCAACGTGGTGCGCCGACATCTGACGGGTGATGTGTTCAACGGCGGGTCTAATAGTGGCTTTAACTACACCACGGTCGGTACCAAGCAATGCGATGAGCAGACCCTATCTGATGTGGTAGCACAGGTGCGTTTCGCTGAAACCTCGTTCCCCGATAACTGGACGGGTAACGCGCTGGGCTTTCCGAAAATCAATTTCTTGAACTACGACGGAACGACCAACGCGGCCATCAGCGGCGACGTGTCGAGCACTTGGCGCGACATTGACTTCACGTCCGCCGCTTGGCAGGGCATCACCGATTTCCAAGTGAGCGTGACTAATCGCATGGCTCCCTTTGGCCAGAACGACGGCAGCACGACGACTGGCGACATTTTGCGGATGTGCAAAACGGTTGGTACTGACGTCAATACCTCAGCCGTTGCGCAAGGCAATTTCCTGCTTACCTACTCGATTTTCCCGACTGCTGGGACCTTTTCAGTTCAAGCGGTAGGTCGATCTACAGGGCTCATGTCCGAAGGCCAAACCGTCTGCAAAGTCTATTCGCGATATATCGGGTACGACCGAGCAACAATCCGGGAAGACCTAGCAGGCGCCACCACGTGGCCCGGCTGGGCAACGTTGCCCACGGTGTCGATTACAAATAGCAGTGGGGGAGCGGTTTCCGGGCAAACAAACGTGGCACTTGTCCTGCCAGCAAATCTCGATGCGACGGCCGGTCATTGGGTGCACCAACATCCCTCAGACACCGTCATCCCCCAGCTAACCGATGGTGATTACACAGCGACCTTCCTGAATAATCCCGGCCCCGGCCGCAGAACTCGGCTCTGCACGCAACTCCTCGATAATGGCATCGCCCCAAGCAGGTCTTTTGCGGGTGGCGGTGTCAACGGTGGTATCTTTGACAACGCGGGTACCCTGACCGAAGGCGGCGCCACCGTTTGTACCCCCTTCCGTCATCTTGATCCGAGGGTCGCCCGCAACTCGGGCTACATCGGTCTGCCGCCGGATTGGATGGGCCACGATCCAGAAGGGTCGCGGTTTTTTGTAACTGGCACCAACAGCACCATCAATGCCCCTGTGGGATCGACATTGGTGCCCGGGGCCATGGCGCCGCTGATTAGCACAAACCTAGTCACTTACGACGTAAATTTGAGCAACTTCCCAACAGACAGCGACATTACAATCAATTTTGTACTGAAAGAACTGCCGTCCAGAGTGTGCAAAAAAATCGTATCGAACGGTGATTTCGTTGCAGATAACGGCACGTTCCCGATTGCGCTGACCGACCCCGCCGTGTCCGGACAAACGCTATTTAGGCCCGTTGGTGTCGCTGTCGTTGAAGGCGGCCCTGCGGTGTGCCGAAACGCAACGTCCGAACGCTTCACCTGGGACGGCACCGCGGGCACCACCGGAGCGCTGTCGGTACCAGCCAATTGGGAAGCGCAAGAAATTCTCACCACCGACTGGATCAACAGTTCCGGATACCCGCGCTGGGAAGTTCGAAATGACGTGACCAATGCCGTGGTCGCAACGGGTACCGGCACCCGGGCGAGCTATCCCCGCAGCGGCTCACAGCCGACCACCTTGACCTTTTTCAACCGCACCGGTGAGGCGCGCCGTCTCTCGATGTGCACGAAAGTGGAGAGCAACAGCACCGGCCCCGTGAATTCGGGCGGCGCGTTTGGCTTAGAGGGTTTCGCGTCGTCAGGCTCGTTTGCAACGCCACTCCCGCTGGAGCGTCGCGAAAACAGCGCGCCCGACACGGGGCCATTGGGCAGCTTGTGCACCACGATTGCTGACATCCCCACCCCGAGCGAAACCGTGCGCGGCGTGCAAACGCCACCGGTATCGTCACCGGACTGGCGTGGTAGCGCCGCGGGCTTTCCGAAATGGACCCTGTATGGAACCAATGCGTCGGGTGCTCCGGTGGTGGCCCAAACTGGCACCGGCAACGACACGAGCAACATCGATTTAGCGCTGGCGACCGGCCAGTTGGTCTACATCGTATTCGAAAACCGCCCCGCCGCTGTGGGCGAGCTGCAGATCACCAAAACGCTCACCGGCGCGCCCGCAGGCGGGGTCCCGGGCACCTACAACTTTAGTGTTAGCTGTTCGGGCAACCCGGTGGTGAACTTGACGGCAACCGTGACGCTAGCCGCTAACAGCACGACCGGTGTAGCCACCGTCAGCGGCATGCCACCCGTGGATGCTAGCTGCAGCGTGGCCGAAACCGCCCGCCCTGCCGCGCCCGCAGGCTTTGCGTGGAATCCAGCCGGATTCCCTGCTGCAATCGTGTTTGCGGTGACAGCGAGCGGAAACTCTGTTGAAGTGGTCAATCCGCTCACCAGCAACGGCACGCTCACCGTGAGCAAAATCATCACCGGCGCGCCAATGGGCTTCAACCCCGCAGCCGCCACCTTTGGCGTGTTTGCGACGTGTAACTTGCCGGCGGCGAACACCCGCTACCCGACTACGGGCACGGTGCCGCTCAGCGTCACCACGCCAGCGGTCATCACTGGCATCCCGAACGGCGCATCTTGCACCGTGACCGAGGACACCACAACGCGCCCCACACCGCCAACTGGCTTCGGCTGGAGCGCGCCGACCTATGTGCAACCCACGGTCAACATCATCGCGGGCGGCAACGTGAACGCATCAGTGACTAACCCACTGACCCCGCTCAACGGCACGCTCACGGTGACTAAAACCATCACCGGCGCGCCGCAGGGTTACACCCCCGCTTCGAGCTTTGGTGTATTTGCGACTTGCAGCCTACCCGCAGCGGGCACACGCTTCCCGACGACGGGCACCGTGGCGCTGACAACCACCACACCGGCAGTGATCGGCAGCATCCCGGCTGGCGCAAGCTGTGTGGTGACCGAGGACACGACGGCACTTCCGGCACCACCCGTTGGCTTTGGTTGGAGCGCACCGACCTATGTGCAGGCGACCGGGCCGATCATCGCAGCGGGAAACATTACCGCCGCAGTGACTAACGCTGTGACGCCGCTTGACCCACCGTTTATCGTGAAATCGGGCCGGATGGTGGATTCAACGACAGCCGAATGGACGATCACGGTGATCAACAACGCGCCGCGCAACGCCGCACAACCGCCCATCGGCTTTGTGTTGACCGACCCGCTGCCCGCAGGTTTTACCTTTATCGGCGGCTCGGTGGCCTGTACGCCAACCAGCGTCGCAGCCACCACGACGGTGAGCACCTGCCTGTTCAATTCGGGTAACAACCGCATTGAGAGCGCAGGGCAACTCGCCTACACCAGCGCCGCCAGTGCCAATGCAGCGACGGCGCCGGAGCGTGTGACCATCGTGTTCCGCGGTACCGTGGCAGTCAACGCGCCCACAGTAAGAAACACCGCCTGCGTGGCCAACGCTGTGGCGCCAGCGGCAACCGTTTGTGCGGAAGCATCGATCACGCCGCCTGCCAATGTTCCGGTCAACCAGGCGTGGCTGTTGTTGCTGACGGTGTTATCTATCATTGGGGCGGCTGTATTTGTTGTTCGTCGCCGTAGTGCTGGAGTTGCACACTGAACGAAAGAGCATCCAAGCGACTGAGTAAAAGCCCGGCGCATCATGTGCGTCGGGCTTTTTTATTGAGCTTTGCGCGGGAGTATCTCCGCACCCGATACCCGAGCGACGGATCAAGAAGAGAATTGGCCCTACTTCTCAAGACGGTGCGCTAAGTGTGAAGCTAGGGTAATTTTGACGCGGATGGAATGCTGCGAGAGGAGTTATCTGATGTCAACTAAGAGTGCGAGTGCAGTGGGTCGTCAGCGACGCAAATTGTCGCCAGAGTTCAAGGCGAAGGTCGCGCTGGCGGCGTTGCGGCAGGACGCAACGATTGCCGAGTTGAGCAAGCGTTTCGACGTTCACGCCAACCAAATCATGGAGGGGAAGAGGCGGCTCTTGGAGCGTGCTGCAGGTGCGTTCTGCCGTGGGGCGGCGAACTCAAGCGAGAGCGCTGACTTGAAGCGACTGCACGCCAAGATTGGCAAGCAAGCGATCGTCTGTTCCGTAGCTTTAATCCCACCTTAACCCGTCAAGCAGCGTAGCCAGTTTCCCCGGGCTTCAGTATCAAACTGAGACGGTAAATGAGAAATTTCGGACAAGCACATATGCGCTTGCATCGCGCCCGACGCAGCTATATGCACCAGCGTTCATCTTTTTCAAAAATTGTCGGTGGATGAAAATTTTGAACTAATGTGCACGGTGCTTAGATACCAGAAAAGTCGACACGTACTTGCACAACGCTTGGTACGTCGCCGCTTGGGAACGCGACCTGGGGGATCGTCCGGTCGCCTTGACGATGCTGGGCGTGCGCGTCGTGCTCTCTCGTAAAACCGATGGCAGCGTGGCGGCTCTCGAAGACGCCTGCGCTCACCGAAAACCGCAGCTATCTATGGGGCGAATTGTTGGCGATCAGATCGAGTGCGGTTACCACGGCTTAACCTTTGATTGCTCGGGGGTCTGCACCCTTGCGCCAAGGCTTGAAAAACCGCCGCGCGGCGCACGGGTGCGAGCCTACCCGGTCGAGTCGCGCTACGGCTTGCTGTGGGTGTGGATGGGCAACCCGGCGCTTGCGGATGCCAGCACGATTTTCACCGTTGAACACTGGGGCGACCCGGCGTGGGGGCTCAATTAAGGCGACGCGATGCAGATCGCCTGCAACTATCTCTACCTGACCGACAACCTGCTCGACCCGACCCATGTGAACTGGGTACACCGAGGCTCGTTTGTTAGGAGCGCGGTCGAAGACACGCCGCTCGAAATGGCCGTTAACGAGCTTGGCGTTACGGTGTGGCGCTGGATGCACGACGTGGAACCCGCGCCGTTCTACACGTCGTTTTTAAAGTTTTCCGGGCGCTGCGACCGCAAGCAGCAATACGAGGTGCGCTACCCAAGCCACGCCGCAATCAAGGCGATCTTTTCGCCCGGCGGAACGGGGGGCGAAGATCGCACCTTGCCACCCGAAACTTTTGTCATGGACAGCTACAACTTCTTGACCCCCATCGACGAAAACACTAGTCAATATTTTTGGTTTCAAATGCGCAACTTTTCACCCCACGACGGCGAGGTGTCGCAGCGCTGTGCCACGTCGGTGCGAGCCGCGTTCGAAGAGGATCGTGCCGTGTTGCAAGCGGTGCATCAAGGCGTGGCCAACAAAACAACGCCAAACATCAACCTGCGCAGCGATATAGGCGGGGTGCGCTTTCGCCGTAAACACCCGCTGTTGCGGGTAACTGAAACGCGCGTCGGTGCCAGGATTGCCTTTTGCCGCTTTCGCCGCCTTGGCATTCACCCCCGCAAAGGGGTTGCCGATCAAGTAGCGTTGTTCGGTGAGCCATCGAAACAGCGACGACAGGACCGACAACGCATAGGCTAGTGATCGCGGCGACAGTGCTCCTTGAAACGGTTTCCAGCCGCGAGCGTGCCGAGCCACCACCGGGCCGACCCAGCGGCTTACCGGTGCGGGACGGCGCATGAATGCGCGGTAAGCAACCGCATCCTCGTGCGTCAACGACGACAGTGGCTTCTCACGCTCAATGATCGCCCAGAGCATCAAGCGCTCCGCTTCCTTTCGATACGCGCGTTTTGTCGCCTCGCTTTCTTGTAAACCGAGCCAGGCTTCGACCGCTTGGCGGTCGTTGACGGCGTCCAACAAACACCCGCGACGCGGCGCGCGAAGTTTGCCGTGAGAGCCGTCAAGCGCCTTGGCATTGTGCTTAAGCGCGACAGGGCGGTTCATGCGCACCGCGCTGACGTCGGCCGCAATCTCCTGCGTTTGCGGTTCCCACAGCAGTGGGCGTGATGCCTGTAATCGCGCGAGAAAAAACTCAATCTGTTTTTGTAGTGCGTCGTGAGCGGCGATGAAACCCGCGATATGTTTCGAAGACTTCGAACCGATGCCCTCAAAGTCGCGCCACCAGCCGACCTTGCGCCACATACGCGCGGCGAGCTCGGCCCAGGTGTGAATCCCTGCTTCGCTCAGCGGCACGGCGATCGGCGCGGGTAACCAGCGCGAAACCGCGTCATCGAGCTGCGGCGATGGCACGGGGATTGAAGGCAGCGCACGTAGGGCTTCAATCGCCTTGCGGCGCGTGGGCCTGCCCGACACAGGTTGCACACGCCCGAAGAGCGTCGCCCAATCGTCGCGATGTCGATCACGTGCGGCCGCGACGAGCTCCCGACGAATCATCCCGAGTACACCGCGCGCGCTTCGCTCAGGCGTCAGCTCATGGGGCGCATACCGCTCGACGCAAGCGCGCGGCGCGATGCCTTCGAGGTAGGCGCGGAACGCCGCTATCCGATTCGCGTCTGGTACGTCGCTTTTTATCGCTGCGGAAGGTGGGGTAGCCGGGCTCACACCGATATTTTACGGAAAGCATGTTTAGTGCAGTGGCAACACTATCGTGATAAGAAAAATTATCTTGATAGCCAATTACGACTAAACAATAATTTGACCGTTTGACGAGAAACCAGACACTGCCGACCAGTCATTGTTCGACCCAAAGCGGTCTTTCGTGATTCGTTCATTGCGACGGCTTTTTCACGGAAGGGCTCCATCCTTCAATGTTTAGTGACTCCGCAACACCCGGGGGCGGCTCAGTCATCAATATGTCATTTCTCTTCGTTCTAATGTAAACGTTTACATGAACGGGTTTTTTACTTACCCAGATGTAAGCCATAGCCGCGTACCCGACTTCCAACCTCTTTAGGAGCAACCGATGAGAAACGTAAATCTCGGTGAAATACTGCCAGCCAAGTTGCTGGCAAAGTTTGCCGTCCTCTGCTGTATTGCCACTATCACCGCCTCGCCCGCCTGGGCGCAGCGTGCGGGAAACAAGGAAATCGCCGCGCATGCTGGCGATTGGGAATCCATCCCCAGTGGTTGGAACGAGAACGAATGGGAAAACAGCATTCAAGCGATCATGCGAGCGTTCGTGAAGGCACCTCGCTGGGTCGAAATTGATGCGCAACTCAACCGAGATAGCGGCAAACTGTACGCCCACCACAACGCCACATGCCAAGTGATCAACGTCAGTGGGCAGCCAATCGGCAGTACGCTGGACATTCGAAGCGGGCCGGATCGCGCTGTGCGTTTCTGCGCAGAGCGCATAGAAAATCTACTGGCTAGGTTCCCGCAACATACCTTCAGGAGTACGCGCTTTCTGATTGAAATGAAAGATCAGGGCAGCGCCGAGGCAAATACGCTTTTGGTTGATGCAATGTACACGATGCTGAAGCAGCGCGGCGAGCGAACGATCAACATTGTTTCCTCAATGGAGGACTCCATGCTGTTGCAGCTGCGAGACAAAGGCCGCGCGGATCGTCAACCGCCCTGCCATCCAACGACAGGCTGCACGCTGCCTCTGATGAAGATTTTTCCCATGTTCTACAAGCCAGTGAAAGCGGATTTCGACAAGGTCAAGGCTAACGGTTTCAAGTACGCGTCGCCGAACATTCAGACCCTCTACAAAGAGGACGTAGTCTACGCAAAGAGCATTGGGCTGTATGTGGGCGCATGGCACTGGGGACACTTGAATTCAGGCCCCACCAATGAACAGGCCAATTTTGCGGCGAATGACATGGATTTGGATATCTACATCACCGACAGCATTAGCGATTTTCGCACGCGTTTTCCGGCGTGGAAATAGATGAATTACCTAACCGAATTCAGCGCCGCTACAGCTTCGAAGTTGAAGCGTGTCGCTTTACTTGCTCTCCCCAGAACCCACATCCTTGGAGTACTTTCGTGAATTTCTCACTACAAAAATTTCGTTTTATATCATCGGCTTTAGTGCTGTCGGTAAGCACGCTATTCACTGCGCATGCGCAATCGCAGTCGCTTGTCACCCTCGCCGGCAGCGGCACGCGCGGCCTTGGCGACGCTACGGCGTTTCACACCGATGCGCAATTTAGCGGCGTAACTTCCATTTTGCGCACACCGTGGAATGGTGTCTTCGTTACTGAGTTCAGCACTAACCGCATCCGCTGGATTGGCGATGACGGCATTGTCACCACTATGGTCGCGGGTGGCCCTCCGGGTTTTGGTGGCGACGGCGGTCCGAAGGAGAACGCGCGTTTCAGCGGCCCGAATTCGATCATTCTGGCACCCGATAGCAGTCTGATCGTATTCGATTCAGGAAACAACCGTATTCGCCGGATAGATGCCACCAACGTGTACACGCTCTACGGGAACGGGCAACCCAATTCGGCGGGTGACAATGGCCCCGCCGCCAGCGCAGGCTTTAATTTCCCGACAAGCGGCGTGTATGGCAAGGATGGATCGCTTTACGTCGTCGAAGGCCTTGGCCACAAAGTGCGACGCATCAGCCCGAACGGAATCATCACCACCATCGCTGGCACCGGTGTGCCGGGCTACAGCGGAGACGATGGACCCGCTAACGCGGCGCAGCTTAATCACCCACGCGCAATCGCAATTAGTCTTGACGGCAATGTACTCTACGTCACGGAGCAATATCGCGTGCGCGCAATCAATCTTGGCAATAGTAGGATCTATACCTTTGCAGGTAACGGATCGCCCGGTTCTACAGGTGATGGCGGTTGGGCAACAACCGCATCCCTCGGTGGGCCCTGGATCGCGGCGAACGGTGTTACTCAAGACATCGGAGCGCTTTCGGGCGTCGTAGTACTGTCAGACGGAAGCGTGTTGGTATCTGATCGCGCCAACAGTAACATTCGTCGAATCGCACCGGGTTATCAGATAGAAACATATGCAGGTAACGGCGAGCGTGGTTACACTGGTGATGGAGCGTTTAACGGCGCGAATAGTAAGTACGGTGGGCTGCGCTTAGCACAGACTTCCTTCAATCAACCAACGGCATTGCACGTGGATGCCGATGACAACGTTTACTTCTCGGATTTTTTTAACTTTGCGGTGAGACTATTTGCACCGGGCGGTACCGAGCCAAGTCACACGTTTTCGACTTGCAACTCGGTGAATCCTTCCGACGTGGTCGTTGGGTACGACGTTAACAAGTTAGTTGGATGTAAGCTGAAAGTACGTGTTCTCTATGCCGCTACGAGCCCAAGTGAAGTAGCGCTGAGCACGGACCGTAACGGGTATGCAATATTGGTTCAAACGCAAGAGAGCTCAAGCAGATCGCAAGCCCAGTGCACTGGCCGAACAGTCTCCGAACTTGGCGGCGGGGTGCAATTCGTCAATTACTTTGCATGGCACGACCCTCACTACCCTTACCTAAGTGGATACGCGAGCTGCTACACACGACAATATCGGCGGTACCCTGGGCGGCCCGCCTACTACGCTGATACCGATTTTCATGTCGTGTATGCTGGAACCTCGCAAGCGCAGTTCAATGCATTCCTGCAAGCCAATACGAACTATCGAATTTCCAGCGTCGTACCCAACCTCTAGGCGCGCAAATTTCGAACGCTTGGGCATTTGTAAGCTTTCGGGCGCGAGTTGTGGCATGAGCATTTCATTGCCGCATTTATCTATGCATCAGACCACACAGCGCCCAACGTGCGCGCTTTCTCGCGTCAATCAATCAGCTCGCCGCTCTCATAAAAGCGGAATGGTCCTTCCCAGGCGCTGATGTGCGCAGTGCGATTGACGATTCCCGTATCTTTTGTATACACGTGAACTTTGAAACCAGGCGGTTCTAACTCAAATTGTGACGCGACCCTGTCGGTGAGATCGAGCGACACCTGATGTGCGGGCGCTGACTACTTGCGCGCAAGCAGCTTCGCGCCACCTTCGCCTGCCAAAAAAATCTTGACTACTTTGAGTTTGAATGCTGTTACGTGCTTCTTCACAGTGCCCCATAAAGTTTGTCCAACTTCTGGGGGTCAGTTCATACCCGGAGCGGTTTAGCGTGCAACGAAACGATCCGATCTAGTGAGTCAGGGGTACGTTTGAAGAACTTTGCGCGATGGACTACCGACATCTCAGATGGAGTGTAGGCGGAATTTGAGATCAGGAACAAAAGCGGCGTTAGGCGGGAGCAGCGCGCAGATCATGATAACGCTAGCCTCTCGACCCATGTTTTTGCCGAATACGAAAAGAGAGACAGAGAAGATGCCGACCGATGCATCGGCTGCAAGCGCGCTGTCTAGTCAATGAGTCCGCGAGTGTTTCGGAAACGATATGGCCCATTGAACTTACCAACGACAACGGTATGGGTCAAAAACCTCACGCCGTCCCAGCGATGGAGTTGATAGCCGGGCGGCTCCATGATGAACTGATCGGGCGCGCCGGCTCGCAAATCGAGGACTACTTGATGCGCTGTGCTCGGACAGCTCGATGCGATCACACCGCCGAATAGCGTTTCGATGGCGCGGTGAAGGTGTCCGCAAATGATGCGTTTGACGTGCGAATGACTTAGGGTAAGCGCTTCAAATGCTTCGCGGTTCGCCAGGCCAATTTCATCCATGTGCGATATGCCGGTCGCGAATGGCGGATGGTGCATTGCAATGATTGCTGGTGTTGGGTCTGAGCTTAATTGCTCATTTAGCCAAGTAAGGCTCTCAGCGTTAAGCTGGCCGGCGCTCTGACCTGGAATTGTTGTGTTTAGACCAATAAGTCGGAGTGCACCTCCGCCGAGGGTTACCGCATAGTGGGGTAGTGCAGTTGTAGATCGCAGATAGCCGTGCTCGGGAAATGCTTCGCGCAGCTCATTCGTTTCATCGTGATTGCCCGCGAGCAAGTAGCAAGGCAGCGTTGACGACTGATCCAAAAGCGGCTTGAGAAGCTGTCTCAGCAGACCGTAGTCTTCGCGTGAGCCATGGTCTACCAAATCACCCGTCAAAACCACTGCGTCGGGCGGAACCGGTTGAGAGAGTAAATGTGCGATCGCTGTTTCGAGATGTGCTGCGGTGTCTACAACGCCATAAGCCTTACGGCGTCCGGCCTTGATGTGTAGGTCGCTGAGTTGTGCGATGAGCATACGATTCAGTGTGTGTCGCGCGCTAGGCGAGTTAGCGGTTGTAGTTTGAGACCAATTTTGTCGTTCAGCGACGGTGAGTTGCGCGCTCTGACACGAATTGTTACGGGTGCGTCGCTGCTTGCGCCGTCGATTGACACGGCCAACTGCACGTGATCGCCGAGAAACAAGCGCTGGGTGACAGTACCCGTAAACGTCGCTGATGTAGGATCAACCAAATCGATGTCTTCTGGACGAAAAGTGAAACGCTTGCCGTTGTGCTCGATGGAGTTCATCGTTCCCACAAAGTCACCGACGAATGCATCGGCCGGGTGGAAGTAGATTTCCTCTGGCGTGCCGATCTGTGCGATGACGCCGTTGTTCATGACCGCGATCCTATCGCCGAGTGCCATCGCTTCTGATTGATCGTGGGTGACATAGATTGCGGTGATTCCGAGCGAGCGGAGCAGACGGTCAATTTCAACTCGAAGCACATCGCGCAGTCGTGCATCAAGCGCCGCGAGGGGTTCATCAAGCAGCAACACTCGCGGCTGCGGAGCCAAGGCGCGTGCCAGCGCCACGCGCTGTCGCTGTCCACCCGACAGCTCGTTGATGCGACGCTGAGCGAGATCTTCGATACGCATCATCGCCAACATTTCCGAGGCGCGTGAGTTCGCGTTGGATGCCGAATAGTCGCGTACCCGAAGTCCGTACTTGACGTTTTCGAGGACATTCATGTTAGGAAACAAGGCATAGCTTTGAAATACCATTCCGACGTTTCTTCGCTCGATTGGAACATTCGTGACGTCGACCCCGTCGTACATAACTGTGCCGCCATCGTCGGGCGTCTCCAAGCCCGCGATGATTCGCAGCGTGGTGGTCTTGCCGCAGCCGGAGGGACCAAGTAGGGCGAGCGTCTCTCCTGCGTTGATTTGGAGGTCGAGCGGTTGAAGCGCTTTGTGTGTGCGAAACGACTTCGCGCAGCGCGTCAGCGTGATCTGAGCGCCAGCAGCAGCGGTTTTTTGCGTGAGAGCGGTTGACATGGCTTTCCAGGCAGAATTAGCTCGTTCGAGTCAGTCTTTTTGCTGCCTGCATCGCAATGAGCAACGGCACGATAATCAAGAAGAAAATCACGGTGTATGCGCTAGCAACTTCGATTCGAAGCGACGCATAGGCGTCTGCAAGCCCCACCGGCAACGTTTGTGTGAAAGGCGTGTGCAGCAAAAGCGTCATGTTGAACTCTCCCATGGAGAGCGTGAGTACCATCAGCGAGCCGGCAAGAATGCCGGGCGCGCAATTGGGCAAGGTAACGCTGAAGAAACGTTGCGTAAATGAAGCGCCTAAGCTTCGCGCACCTTCCTCCAGTACATTGAGCTCGATTGAATGCATCACTGCTAACACGGATCGAACCATAAACGGCAACGTGAACAAAACATGCCCTACGAGAATGAACGTCCAGTGCGTTCGAAACTCTCCCACTGCGCCGTAGGTCGCGATCAAGGCCAGCGCGGTTGCGATGCCCGGCAAAGCGACAGGCATCATCATTAGCTCCTCAGCAGCTCTGCTCCAACCGCTGTTGCGCTTAAAGAGCACGTACGCAGCAGGCACGCCCAGAAGTAAGCTGCAGACCAAGCAGGCGAGCGCGATACCCACGCTCAGCAGGATGCTGCGCTGGTACTCAGTCCACACTTTGATGACCCAATCGAGGGTGAGGCCGCTGGATAAGCCGACGAAGTAGTCTTTCGTCAGCCCGGCAAGTACCGACAGCACCACCGGCAAAATGAGAAAAATGGAAACGCTCGCGGTAAAGGCGAGCAGCAACCAGAAATTCTTTGATCGCCTCATCATGCAGCAGCCGCAACACCGGCCCCGGTAAGTGAACGAGCCAAGGCGAGGGCGAGCCAGGTAATGAGCCCGAGCACGAATGAAAGCGCCGCTGCCATCGCAATGTTGGCTTGCATGGTGAACTCGGTGTAGATCACCATCGGTAGTACATTGATCTTGGTTGCCAAGGTGAATGCGGTTCCGAACGCACCCATCGCCGTTGCAAAACAAATCGCGCCGGCGGCCAAGAACGCTGGGTACAACGCGGGAACGACAACATGAGCTACTACTTGAAGTGGTTTTGCGCCCAGTGATCGTGCTGCCTCTTCAAGTCGTGGATCAAGTTTTTCTGCGGCCGCCATCACTGTCAAAATGGTGCGGGGAATGGAGAAGTAAACATATCCGATGAATAGCCCCACCAATGAATACGCGAACACGATTCGCTCGCCACTGATCCAATCGGTGACGGTGGGAACAAGTCCCTGACGTCCACCGAGCATGATGATCATGAACCCGATGACTACGCCCGGAAAGGCAAGCGGTAGCGTGAGCATTGCGGTCAGCGCCGCATGCCCCTTAAACTGATTGCGCGCCAAAAAGACGCCAGCGACACCAGAGATGGCGAGCGTGACTGCCGTCACCAGTGTTGACAGCAGTAAAGTGGTGAGCATACTTTCGATGTAGCGCGGCTCTGTAAATGCCGACAAATAAGCAAGCCAGCCGTTTTCTCCGCTCCCGCCGATGAGAAAAAGTCTCGCCAGCGGTATTAAGAAGAACGCGAGAAAGCTGATCGCCACAGGCGCGATCAGCAGTAGGTGAAGCTTGTTGTCTTTACGTAGCATTGCGTTGGTGAGGCAGCGCGCTGTTGAGGCGATGCTTAGAGCACTTCCTTTTGGTAGCGCTCAGCGATGCTACGTGTTGCCGCTGCGAGTCGCAGCACGTCGAGAGGTTTGGCTCGTTGATACTCGGTTTCGGGAAGGAATTTTGCTTTGATTTCGCTCGACATTGCGCTAGCGAACACAGGGCGGAGGTATGCGTTTGCCCAGTGCCGTTGTCCTTCGTCAGAGAGCACGAAGTCGAGAATTTTCTTGCCGAGTTCGGGGTTGGGGCCGTTTTTGACCAGACCCATCACGTAGGGCAGCTGTTGCGTTCCTTCTTGTGGAATCACAAACTCTACTTGCGCCTTGTCGCCGTACTTGCCGCGATACGCGTTGAAATCGTAATCAAGCAGGATTGGAATTTCGCCCGACAACACGCGCGGGTAGGCGGTTTGCGTTGGAACGATCGGCGCGTTTGATTGCAACTGCTTGAAAAAAGCAATGCCTGGGTCAAGATTTTCGTACGTACCGCCGAGCGCCAAGTTTGCCGCGATCACGCCGACTTGACCGACCGCTGCGCTGGCGGGATTCAGATAGCCGATCAGTCCTTTGTACTCAGGTTTCAACAGATCGCGCCACGAACGCGGCACGGGCTTACCGCGTAATGCGGCGACGTTGACGAAGAAGCCCAGGGTACCCGAGTGAATAGTGAACCAAAAACCATCCGCATCTTTCAGATCAGCGGGGATTTCTGCGAACCGCGCGGGACGGTGCGTAGCGAGCACATCCTGTGCGCGCGCTTGCGGCCCGACCTGACCGCCTAGGTAGACAACATCTGCAACGGGCTTTGCTTTCTCCGCGACCAGCGCCGCCAGCGCCTGTCCGGAGTTTTTGTTGTCCGGCGGAACTTGAATATTGAGCTTTTGCCCAATGTTTCGCAGCATGCCGCCCCAGTCGGCCCATTCCGGCGGACAGTTGTAACAAATGGCGCGTTGCTGTGCTTGGGCGTACGAAAACGGTAGTAAGGCGACGCCAGAAGAGGCGGCGGCAACGGTAATGAAGGTGCGTCGTTTCATAAAGTACCTTTCTTGGGTGATTGGGCGGGATGATCGGGAGGTTTCGCGACGGTGCCACCGGTACGAAGCGTGTGATGTAGTCTTGCCGAGCCGAGGTAGCGTTCGCCGTCGATAATGCTCTTGAGCAAGGTGAACGCTGACTCGGCGATTTCGTTGGTGGGTTGCACGACTGTGGTTAAAGCTGGCGTCAACCAATCGCCGAGCGTAATGCCGTCAAAGCCCGCTACGCTCACGTCCTCGGGGATGCGTAGTCCCAAAGATCGTAGGCTATGCATCACACGTATCGCCAACTGATCGCTCGAACAAAAAAAAGCCGTCGGCGTGGGTCGCGTGCTCGTGACCTCAAACAGCTGCGCTCGAATATCGGTGCGCATGAAATCAACTTGCAGAGGAGCGGTGGCCGGTAAGTTTGCGTGTTCCAGCGCATCGGCGAAACCCCGCGCGCGCGCGCGCGCCCTATCCGATTGTGCGAATGGTCCTGACACCATGCAAAGGTGTCGATGGCCATTGGCGATGATATGTTCGGTGACCTGCTTTGCCGCTAATCGATTGTCAACACCCACACTCGCGCGGTGCTTAGCCGCCCCCGTGGGTTGGTTGTAGACCAGCACGTACGGCTTTGCCTCGCGGTCAAGCTTTTCTAAGAGCCTACTTTTGTTCGCGTTGGCGACGGTAAGGATGAGTCCATCCACCCGATTGCGCAACAGGAGCTCGCTAGCTCGCTCCTCATTGGCCGGATCGTAGCTCGTAGTGGCGATCACCAACCCGTAACCGGAGTCCGCCGCTTTGATCTCTATTGCCTGCAGGCAATCGGCGAATACGGGATGGGTCAGCGTGGGCAGTATGACGCCAATCGTCTGAGTTTTTGTCGACCGAAGATTGCGACCAATCGAGTTGAGTCTGAATCCCAGTCGTTCCGCTGCCAAGCGCACGGAATCAGCGGTTATTCCTGTAACAAGTTCGGAGCCGTTGAGCACGCGCGACACCGTCGCCACGGAAACCGCCGCCAGCTCAGCTACGTCTCGAATTGTGGCGCGACGATTCATCGTACTCATGAAGCCCAGGAAAATGTAAACGTTTTCATTATGCATCATACTTGTTACAGATTTGTTGCATCGCCTAGGAGCGGTTACCTGAGCCACCCTAGATTGCCCGGAGAACGAGCGGTTTGAGTTACACGAGGATTGACCGACGGCTTTTGGCCGAGATCTCCAGTTCAGTAGAAAAGAAACTTCCCAAAGCAGTCACTGAGCAAGCGCCCCGCCAAAGCGCTTTGCGTAGATTGCTATTCATTCCCATTGAGCGCTATTTTTTGCACGGAACTCTGCGAACTCTTGATTCGCACGATTTTGGTAAGTCATTGATTTACCTAAGAATCGCAAGTCGAGACCGGGACTTTTTGCACCAAAATCTCCGAGCCGATCAATTCGATGTCACGATCGAAGGGGACTCACGCGGCGCGACGCACTCGGGCGCTCCAGTAGCGCCTCGGCGTAGCGCTCCACCGCAAAACTCATCGTCCCTCTAAAGTTCACGTGCCCGAAATGCACCGGCCCCATGCGCCGCAACCAGTTGTCATCGACGCGAATTTTGTCGCGCCTCCAGCGATCGACGACCGTTTGCATCTGCATCGTGTTCCAGGCAATCACAATATTGGTGAGCAGCGCGTGCGAGCCGGAAATCGTTCGCATCTCGACGGCGCGACGACCTCGATCATGGGCGAGTTTGCCCAGATAGATCGCGCGTTGAAGCTGATGCACCGACTCGCCGCGGTTCAGCAGCGTCGTCATCTCGCGCCGGAAGTCCTCGTTACTGAAGTAATCGCAAAGAAACAGCGTTCGCAGCAATTGCCCGAGCGATTTGGCCGCGCGGTGAACGCCGCCGCCGTGCGCGGCGCTCCCCAGACGTTCGAGGGCTTGTTTGGCGGTCAGACGGCCACTGCGAATCGACGCTACGAGGCGCAGCAGCTCATCCCATCCGGCAACGGTCGGGTCGCGTGAAACTGGGCTGGCGACGATCGATGCCAGATTCTCCGGAAGCGCTGTCCCGCGCGGCACAAACAGTTTTCGTTCACTTAAATCACTGAGTCGCGGGCACAAATCGAAACCGAGCAGCTTGGCAATGCTCATCGCAGGGTAGGTGTAGCCGTGGGTATCAACCGCCAGCAACGAAACGCGTACTGCATCATCGTTGTTCATGTTGAACTGCTCAATGCCCTCCACCGCTGCGGCGGCTTGCCGTTCGTTGAGCACAATGGGTTGGTCGTAAATCACGCCATAGGCGTCGAGGATATGGGTGTAGAGTCCGACCGCAAACGTGCGACGACGCGGATCGGTGCGTGCATTGAACAAATGACGCGAAGCGTCAAGTGCCATCATGTCGGCGGAAGCGCGCTCGCCATTGCCCCACAGCGTGGCGATCGTATGACGCCGCTG
>JAAFJO010000011.1 GCA_013298145.1 Betaproteobacteria bacterium | reverse complement strand
ACGAGCACACCGTTGGGATCTTGGCATCTTCCTCTGGCGACAAGTCGTAGAGGTTTTTGTCCGATGGATCGCCTGGGTGAATTTTGTTCTGCACACCATCCAAACCTGCCATCAGCAACGCTGAGAACGCGAGGTAGCTGTTTGCCATTGGATCTGGGAAGCGAACTTCGATACGACGTGCCTTATCCGATTGAACGTAAGGAATACGGATCGATGCTGAGCGGTTACGTGCCGAGTATGCCAATTTGACCGGTGCTTCGAAGCCTGGAACCAAACGCTTGTACGAGTTGGTGCCTGGGTTCGTGATCGCGTTCAGCGCGCGCGCATGTTTGATGATGCCGCCGATGTAGTAGAGCGCGAATTCGCTGAGGCCTGCGTAGCCATTGCCCGCGAAGAGGTTCTTGCCGTCTCTCCACACAGATTGGTGAACGTGCATGCCCGAGCCGTTATCGCCAACGATCGGCTTCGGCATGAAGGTCGCCGTTTTGCCGTACATCGCTGCGGTGTTCCAAATCGCGTATTTGAGGATTTGGGTCCAGTCAGCGCGCTGTACGAGCGAGCTGAACTTGGTGCCGATTTCGCACTGGCCTGCGTTCGCAACTTCATGATGGAACACTTCAACCGGCACGCCCATTTCTTTGACCGCGAGCACCATCGCATTGCGCAGGTCTTGCAGTTGATCGACGGGAGGCACAGGGAAGTAACCGCCCTTAACGGTCGGGCGATGGCCTTTGTTGCCACCTTCGTGTTTAGCGTCGGTTTCCCACGCGGCCTCTTCAGAGAAGATCTTCGAGTAAGCGCCGCTCATGTCAACTTTCCACTCGACTGAGTCGAAAATGAAAAACTCTGGCTCAGGCCCGAAGTACGCGGCGTCGCCGATACCAGAGGACTTGAGATATGCCTCAGCGCGCTTTGCGAGCGAGCGCGGATCGCGGTCATAGCCTTTGCCCGTTGATGGCTCAATCACGTCGCAGGTGATGTTCAGCGTCGTCTCTTCGATGAACGGATCTAGCACGGCGGTGTTCGGATCCGGCATCAGCAGCATGTCGGAGGCTTCGATGCCTTTCCAACCGGCAATTGAAGAGCCGTCAAACGCGTGGCCTTCGGTGAATTTATCGGCGTCGAACATGTCGACCGGCACTTGCACGTGCTGCTCTTTGCCGCGGAAATCGGTGAAGCGAAGGTCTACGAACTTTGCTTCGGAATCTTTAATCTTCTTCAGTACGTCGGCGCCGGTGGCCATATCGATATCTCCTAGCTGTTATTGACGTGTCTCGAGCCGTAATCGCGCTTACGGCGAACGGTAACTTTGCAACGCGGAGCCGCCCAAGGGACGAAGTTGCCGCGCCGAACTCGCGTGTAAATGCAGAAAACATGCCACGAGGAAACGTGAGCGTGTCTCTTTCGTCATGTTAGCGGGGATGTTTTGCGTATTGCCGAAAAAGCGGACCTCGAGGGCGGGCGTGCGAATCACTTCGCCACGGGAGGGACTAGCGAAGCTGCTTTGCAGCCTTACCGCATTCGGAAATCGTTGCGTAGTGGCGTTTCGCTTTTCCCCCGCCCGACGTTCCGGCCGCCGAGCGGTCCTTAGTGACACGGGGCCGCGCCTTTCGCCGAATCGCTGCAATCCTCCGCTGGAGCGGCGCGCTGCGGCGCGTTCACAGCGTTTCATTTCGCCCGCGGCGTTTCCACGCGGGTGGATGCGAGCGTTCGGTATGACGCGTTGGTTGGGCCTAAAACAGGGCCTGGGTAAGCGCTGCGTGGATGAATAATCCTCATGTCGAGTGGAAGCTCCCCGCGACAGGGCCTACGCCGGCGCTTCCGCCGCGTCGATAAGGCCCCAAACGGATTGCACCAAAATAAAGCACTCAGGGTTAAATGCACCAAACTTGTTCTGTTGCTAGTCTGCTCGTGAAATAGTGCACCAAATAAACGCGGTCTAAGACGGCGCCTGGCTGAGCATGCTTTTGATACGAGCCAGCGAAACGAAGGGCTCGTCTTTCAACCCATCAAACGTACCCGTACAAATACGTGTACGAGCCCCTTGTTTAATTGAGAGGCAGAGCAAGAAATATGCATTTTCGGAAACGGCAGTCGATTGTCAGCGGATCAATATCTACGCCAGAAACTCAACAAAGTTAATGACCCAATGAGAACCGCCTTGATTCGCAGCGGAGCAATCTCGCCTCGTATTCTCATCGAGCAAACATCCGCTGCGTAGCGATCCATGAATCCGCTGCGCAGCGATCCATGAGGCAAAGGCGTCTCGAGCGTGTGTTGTGGCGGGCCTTGGCAAGCGTGTCGAGACGCGGAACGGCCGTGTTGTGAACTTCCCAGTAAAGATTTGAGATAAACATACGATTACGTAATTTAATGCGAACAATTCGCATTTCGGCTATAGTCTCGGATTCGTAAAGTTTTTTGGGAGTTCATATCGTGTCGAAACAACAGGGACGGGCCGTGAAGGTAGAAAGCGTGCACCAGTGTGTCGAGTTAAGGGCGTCTACTGGAGCGTGCGCACTTCGCGGCCAGGGCGCCGATCTCGCCGCGTTTCCTCGTCGAATCCTGTCGGCAGCAGTGACGAGTGCCGTCGTCATTGCCGCGTCGCTTTCGCACGCCCAGCCTTCGAACGTTTCCGACGCAAAGCAGCCAAACGCTGACCCGCCCGCCAAGTCGGCAGCCGGCGCCACCCCGCAAGCTGGCGGTGTTGCCTCTGGCTCAGCGCCCGGCGGCAGCGAAACAACACTGCGACCCGTAGTGGTGAAGGAGGCCGCTGGCGCTCCCCTCGGTAAAGACGCAATTCGCGCCACTTCAACCACTGTGGGGCGTGGAACGCAGGCGATCCGTGACGTCCCACAATCGCTGACGGTCGTTACAGAAAAACTGATTGACGACCGTAATCTTGATACGTTGCGCGATGTACTCCATAGCGCAGCTGGCGCAACCTTTCTCGCAGCAGAAGGCGGCGAAGAAGACATCCGCCTGCGTGGGTTCTCACTGGCCACAACCGGCGACATTTTTCTTGACGGCCTGCGTGATGCAGCGTTTTATGACCGTGACACCTTCAACTTAGACCGCGCCGATATTTTGCGTGGTTCTGCGTCGATGTTGTTCGGTCGCGGCTCCACAGGCGGCGTCGTCAATCAGGTCAGTAAACAGGCTCATACCGTGAGCGAGCGAGAGGTTTCGCTCACCGCGGGTAACTACAACTATCGGCGAGTGGTCGCTGATTTGAATGAGCGTGTGGGCGCCGATGCCGCATTAAGGCTCGTTGCTATGCACACCAAGGCGGACAACAACGGCGCGGGGAGCGCAATCGACAAAAAAGGAGTCGCGGCGAGTTTTCGCTACGGGATCGGCCATACCGATGAGTTCCAGGCGAGCTTCTACTTTCTCGACAACGATAACGGCATTAACTATGGCTTGCCGTGGATACGTCCCAAAAAAACCGATTCAGGCGCTACAAACACTGTGATTCCTGATCTTTCGCCCGACGCGTACTATGGGATGAAGAGTGACTACAACGCGGGGCGTGCCACGATCGGAACGCTCGCCCACATTCACCGCTTTGCCTCCAATACGGAGCTCAAAACCCAGGTTCGATTCGGTGATTATGTTCGCGATCAACGCGCAAGCGCTATTCGTTTCGGCACGCCGATTGGGTACGTGCCGCCGCCTGCGGGCACTCCAGCGCTACCGCTCGCGGACATCGCGACGCTCAGCAGCAGCACGCCATTCACACGCGGCACAAATTTGAAGATTCAAGACTTGCAAACACTGCAAGCGCAGTCTGACCTGAGCGCAAAGTTCACGGCGCTTGGCCTGAAGCAACATCTACTTGCCGGCGTCGACGTTGCCCGAGATGAGCGCGATGTCTTCGCTGCGCGATCAGCGACGCAGGGCGGTGTGACACTCGTGAAGCCCACCACCACACTGGGCACGCCCAACGATGGCGCAAGCGTGGATGAAGCATCGCGAGTGCTCCGCATCGCCAACGATTTCGCCAGTGAGGCACTCGGGGTCTACGTACAAAACACGGCTGAGCTGAGTTCAGCGTGGAAGGTCATTGCTGGACTTCGCTACGATCGGATGGACGGTGGCTACAACCAATACGCAATCCCGAACAACGCAGCAGGCCCCGAAACAAAGACAAGCTACCGGCAAGCAATTTCGGAGGTTAGCCATCGCGTCGGTGTCCTCTTTCAGCCGACAGATCGGCATTCGTTTCACGTCAGCTACGGTACGTCCTTTAACACGTCAGGCGACACCTATTCGTACAACGCGTTGTCTGCAAACACGCCGCCCGAGCAAAGTAAAAACTTTGAGATCGGAGCGAAGCTCGACTCGGCCAATCGCCAATTCTCAACCCGACTTGCCATCTTCCGGTCAGAAAAAACTAACGAGCGTAACACTGATCCGGACACGGCGGCTACCCGGCTTCTGCTTTCTGGCAAGCGACACACGGCTGGCGTCGAGCTCGATTTGAGCGGTCGCTTGACGCCTAAATGGGAAGCCTACCTGTCCTACATGTGGATGCCGGTCGCGCGGGTCGACATTGCCGCTAGCACAGTGACGACAGTCGGTAACCGCGTCGGTGATCGGCCTGGCTTGTCCCCGAAGCACAGCGGTAGCGTGTGGAGTACGTATCAGTGGAGCAGTACGTTGCGAACTGGTGTGGGTGTGAATTTCCGCTCACGGCAAGCCCCGGCCGATGTCACCGCGCCCGCCTGGGAAGCGCCAAGCTATGCCACCCTTGACCTGATGGGCGAATACAAAGTTAGCGATCGCTGGATGGTGCGTGGCAATGTGACAAACGTCACTGACAAATATTACGCAGACTCGCTCTATCGCGGCCACTATGTCCCTGGCGCAGGCCGACTGGTTCAGTTGAACCTAAGCGCAAACTTTTAGAAATGATCCTTCATCTGAAGCAGGTTCTCACGCCGGCTGAACTGTCATCGATTCATGAGGTGCTACGAGGCGCCGAATGGCAGGCCGGACGTGACTCTGCTGGAGCGCAAGCTGCGTCGATAAAAAACAACGAGCAGCTATCTCACCAAAGCGGACCGATGATTGACATCAGGCAGCGCGTCCTTGCAGCGCTCGACCGCCATCCGGAGTTTTTTTCTGCAACGCTGCCGCGACGTGTGTTCCCGCCGCGCGTGAATCGCTACGGCGGTGAGAGCAATTTTTTTGGCAACCATGTAGACAATGCCATCCGCTTTGCGCCTGACACAGGATTGCGCGTACGAACTGATATCTCATGCACGCTTTTTTTGGCAGAACCGAGCGCGTACGAGGGGGGGGAGCTGATTTTCCAAGAGTCGAACACGCAGCGGCACGTAAAGCTGCCGGCGGGGGACGCGATCATTTATCCGGGCACTACTCTGCACCGCGTCGCACCAGTTACGCGAGGGTATCGGCTTGCATGCTTTTTCTGGGTCGAGAGCATGGTGCGCGAAAACGATCGACGGCAGCTTTTGTTCGAACTTGATCGAAGTATCGTGCGCCTTCGCGAAGCTTACGGCGACAATGAGCACAGCGTCGCACTCACGGGGACGTATCACAATCTGCTTCGTCAATGGTGTGACACATGACCACGTGTGACAGCGCATTTGATGTGAGAGCACCGCGCTACAGCGCTACGACTGATCGCCTACGTTCGCTAAAGATTGCTGCGATCGTAGTGCTGCATGCGCTGGTGTTTTTTGGGTTGATGCATGACAAAGTACAGGCGCGAATTGAGCGGGTGATCACAGCGGAAATCATTTCGCTCAACCTTCCGGTCGCAGTTGAGCCGCAGCGTACGAATCCGGTAAAGCCCACTCCTACGCCAAAAGATACAAGCAAAGCCCAAGAACCACCGGCCACCGCGCGCACGCCGCCGCTGCCGCCGGTTCCTCTCGCCGAGCTCGTACCGGTTAGCGCGCCCGAGAGCGCGGCACCCACGAGCCGCGAAAGCGCGACCATTACAACGTCTGCGCAAAGCGCTACATCCACCGTCGCGAGCCAATCGACGAGTTCGAAAGAAAACGCCCCTTCGGCACCGCCGCCCGCGCCACCGCGCATCGAACTGCCGTCTTCGAACGCTGATTACTTAAACAATCCCGCCCCACCCTATCCCGCGCAAAGCAAACGCCTCGGTGAGCAGGGGAAGCTCTTGCTACACGTCTTTGTGAGCGCAACCGGCGCGGCTGAGAAAGTGGAGATACGCCAATCAAGCGGTTTCGAGCGACTCGATCAAATCGCACTCGAAACAGTCAAGAAATGGAAATTCGTTCCCGGCAAGCGCAACGGGAATCCCGAGGCGATGTGGGTCAATGTGCCACTGGTTTTTGAGCTGGGCTAGGGAGCAAGGAAGCGCCCCGCCCAATCTCTGCTCGCGTTTACCGCTTAAGATTTAAGTGGATGCGCACCATCTAGAGCGCAGCAGCGCAGCTCGCGTTGAGGTAGGTCTTGATCTGCTGATTCGCTGCACCTGTGTTCCAGGTGGTGCGTGTTGCGCCCGCCTGGTTCACGCCGTCGGTAACGCTTGAACCGGTGAAGCCCAACATGGCGCGCAGGAGGATTACGCCGTCTCGATCCGCGCTCACCACGCCATCGCCGTCGATGTCCAGTATGCCAGTGCCTACGTAGTCGCGGGCGCTACGGTCGGTTCGATCGTGGGTTTGGTTTGCCGTTGATACTCCGTTACCGCTAGTGATCGCCGTGCCGCGAAGGCCAAACATCGCGCGCAACAACATCATGCCATCGCTCGGCGCTACGCGCGAACCACTCGCATCAACATCGGTGCGGCAAGGCAGGGCGATCTGGTTTGCCCAGAGATCTTGTGCGTTCTCCATGCGGGTGCGCATGGTGGTGTCGTTGTACATCGTGTTGAGCTGCGTGAAAAGTGATGTGGCAGTTGTCTGCACTGGTGCGGTAGTGGTGGTAAAGCCGCGCAATTCGCACCACGCACGGATGCGATCTAGCGTTGTAGTTCCGCAGTTCAGCGATGCGCTGCTGACGCCCCATTCTGGATTGGTGTTCATCAACAGGACGACGGTCCAGCCCCGGCGATCACTTTGGAACAGGGCCCGCGTGCCGGGGAAGCTGCCGAGGTGATTGAACCCCCAGCCTGCCGGACTCGTGCCTTGAAACGAATAGATACCGAAGTGGTAGCCGTCGCTCGGCGCAGGCGTGTAGGTGAAGCTCGATTGCGCGCCCGTTTGAGAATTGGGCTTGATGATCCAGTCGGAACCGCTCGCGCTCGCCGCCGGGAAGTCAAGCAGATGCGGCGCGCGCACCCGTTCACGTGACGAGAGCAAGATGCGAAGGTATTCTTGCGCTGACATCACCCACGCACCTGCGCCCGCGGTCTCCGCCACCAAACGCCCGATGGGGCGTGGCAACTGGCAGTTATTTGAAAACGGTGTGTAAGGTGTGCGAGTGAACACGGCGCACCAATAGCTGTACATGCGAGCGCCCGCGTCGAGACTAATTGGTTGGTCGTAGTAAGAGTTAATCTCATCTGCCGTGGTGCCGCCAAAGTCGACGCGGTCGCGTACGTCGGCCATTCCAATTCGCGGCCAATCGACGCCTGCAGGATTCATCACTTTTTGGCGCACATACGCTTCATAGCTCATGCCTGACTTGATCTCGATGATTCGCGAGAGCCAGCAGTAACCGACGTTGTTGTAGTACTGGTAGTAGCTGGTGGTATTCGGAATTGGCGGCGGCGAGCCGGGTGTGAAATGCAGTTTGCGATTGGGCAGGTCGATCTCGAGCAAGTCGCGGCAGCTTCGCTTGTAGACCGTATTCGGGTCCGGATTTGCGCTGTTGTAGGGGTAAGGCCAGGGAATCACACTGCCCGACGTTGTGTCGTTGTAGTCGGCGATATGTTGGGCTTGTCCAACGGGATGGCCCCATGTGGGAGACGCACAAGGTGTGGGCAGCAGAATGCAACTGCGATCAAAGCCCCACTCATGCTGCAGGAGGTGCTTTACCGTTACGTTGAGCATTCGCGCGTCGCTCGGCGCGCCGTTGTAGGCGGTTGACCCAGCATCGCTACGCAAAATGCTGTACGCCGTATCGCTCAAATCAGCCTGCAGTTGCCCATCAAGAATAAGCTGCGAAATGGCAAGCCCAGTCAAAAATTTCGAGAGACTCGCGATACGAAAACGGGTATCAACATAACTTGGCGCGTACGCGGGCTCGTCGTAACAATCGGGGGGCGTGCACGCGGTCGGCGGTGCGCTTGCGCCGATTGCTGTTTGCAATTGGCGTCCGCTTGGGTTGCTGGCGAGATCATAGGTGTGCTGGTAGGCGCGGCTGTAGATCACCTTGCCTTGATAAGCAACTGCGAGCTGCGCATTCGGCGCATTCACTCGCTGCATGAACTGCTTCATGATCGAGTCGATCTGCGCATATTCGGCGCGTGGCACGCCGTCGGCGGCGTGAACATTCGTCGACTGCGTTGTCGGCTCAGGTCCGGCCCAGCCACGCGCGACCCATTGCGCGCTCGCGAGCTGCGAGGCTGCGAGCAGCGTTAACGCAAGCCCGACACCCAGCGAACGCCCCGCTCGTTTTGAACAAAAAAGAAAACCCACGTTTGCCCCCGGATACATGTTTTGAAAAACTAATCCCGCCATTTTCAAGGCGATATGCGCAGGCGGCAAGGACAACGACGTTACGCCGTGTCGGTTTGAACAAGATCAGTGCGCGCCGTCAGTCTTGCGCAACAGAGATGCACACTCGTACACGCTGGCAGCTCTTTTCTCTAAGACTTTTGCGAATAGGGGCCGTCGGGTCGAAAGAAGCTAAAGCAAGATAAAGATTATCCAGCGATAGCCGTGAATAAATAGGAGATAGCTCGAAAAGGCCGCTACTGAGTGCGCTCGGTGATCGCGAGCGTCGCCTTGGCTGCGTCGCCCAGCTTCACCTTTTGCTTCGCGCTGCGGAAATCACCGGGTTGTGCGAGCGGCTGGCCCGCGAGCGAGAGCCTCGCCTCGATCACAACGTCTGTCCCTGCGCTGAGTCCGCTGCCACCGATCATCGAATCGTTCGCGGTGAGCATCACCGGGCCACTGAGCGCGTTCGCGGCAACTTTTTTCGCGGCGAGCGGCGGACCTGTATCCCGATCGGGTGCGCGAACGATGATGAAGACCGCAGCGTTGGACGCACTGGCGGCTGCGCGTTTTGCATCATCCGAAAGCGTGACCGAGATTGCGGCAAGGGCAACGGGTGAGGCGGCAGACGGCGAAGGTGTTGCTGCGGCATCGCTGGCGGCTGTTGTGGCGGATGGAATGACCCCAGCGCGCCGCGCGGCGATGTCCTTGAGCGCGTTTTCCGCGATTTGCGCAAACGCAGTGGAGGGCTCGCTCACCGATTTTGCGAGCGTGAAGGTTTTTTCGGCCGCCGCCAAGTCATTGCGCTGAATTTCATAGGTCCCCTTCAGCAGCAAGGCTTTGGGTTGCTTGGCATCGATTGCGAGCGCCTTACCGATCAGCTCAATCGGCTTACCTTCCATTTTTCCTTGCGCCGCGCCTGCTGCGGCATCGGCGTAGTCTGCCCAGGCATCTGCATCCTTCGGTGTCAAGGCAACGAGCTTTTCGTAATCCTTCATGGCATCATCGAACCGCCCCACCGAGGCTTTCGCGCGGGCCAGCAGATACCAACCCTTCGAATCGTTCGGCTCGGCTTTCAGGCGCTCTTCGGCAACTCTGAAAAGCTCGTCCATTTGGCTTTCTTGTTTCGCCGTATCGGGGCGCACGACTTCCGGGATCACCGCTTGCGGCGCGCCGAGCACGAAATACATGCCAATGGCGGCAAGCGGTAGAAACAACGCGAAGCTGCCGCTTGCCCAAAGGGACCGCTTCACCGGATTCACTGCGGGCGTTGCGCGATCGAGTTCGGCCTCACGAAGTACGCGCACTTCTAGCTCAGAAACCGCTTCCGCATGCGCAGGATCCGTAAGCAGCCCAAGCTTTCGATCACGATCCAGCTCCGCGCGCTCGATTCGAAGCGCCTCTACGTTCGTGGTGCGCAGATCTGCGCTCGCGCGTTGTCGATCTTTCTTTAAAGCGCGAAGGAGCCACCAGGTCACAGCGGCGACCGAAAAAACGATGAGCAGCAAAAACGTCAAGCCAGGATTCATGTCCGAATTGTAGAAGTCGGAGCGTTCCCATCTTCGTGCGCCCTAAAATTGAGGGCTTGGTAACAAAAAGAACGCATCTCGTGGTCCGTACTCGCTTCGCTCCTTCGCCCACCGGCACGCTCCATCTTGGCAATATCCGCACTGCGCTGTTTGCGTGGGCCTACGCACGCCACCAGAAGGGGCAATTCGTATTGCGCATCGAAGACACCGATCTCGAACGCTCTAGCGACGCGAGCGCCGAAGGCATCTTGCGTGACATGGCCTGGCTCGGGCTTGATATCGATGAAGGCCCGTTTTTCCAAATGCAGCGGATGGATCGCTATCGTGAAGTGATTGCACAGATGCTCGCCGATGGGCGCGCCTATCACTGCTACATGAGCGTGGAAGAGCTCGATCAACTTCGCGACGCGCAAAAAGCAAAGGGCGAGAAGCCTCGTTACGATGGTCGTTGGCGGCCCGAAAACATCACCAAGTTCGGGCTCAAGATTCCCGCGGGCGTTGACCCCGTGGTGCGCTTTCGCAATCCCGACGCGGGCGCGGTGACGTGGCAAGACGCAGTGAAGGGAAAGATCGAAATTGCTAACAGCGAGCTCGATGATTTGGTGATCGCGCGTCCCGCACCGGTGGGGCAGGTGGGCGTGCCAACGTATAACTTCTGCGTGGTTGTTGACGATATCGACATGCAGATTACGCACGTGATTCGCGGCGATGGTCATGTGATGAACACGCCGCGTCAGATCAACATTTTTCATGCAATGGGAGTTGCGCCACCGGTTTTCGGACATACGCCGACCGTGCTCGGGAACGATGGCGAAAAGCTTTCCAAGCGGCATGGCGCAACGGGGCTCAACGAGTACGCTGCCGCGGGATTTTTGCCAGAAGCGGTGATCAATGGTCTTGCGCGGCTTGGCTGGTCGCACGGCAATGACGAGATTTTTTCGCCGCAACAACTCGTCGAATGGTTCAACCTCGAATCGCTCACACCGTCTCCTGCGCGTTTTGACGCGGAGAAATTCGAGTGGCTCAACGGCGAACATATCAAGCGACTGCCGATCGATGAACTTGCAAAACGACTCGAACCGTTTTTGAAAGAAGAGGGATACACAACCTCACTCGCAACAGGCGCGAGCGCCGAACGGGCGGGTACGGACGGCGTTCCTGCGCCAACATCGCTTGCCGTTGCAGAACTGCTTCGCGAACGCGCCCCGACGCTCAAGAAAATGGCGCAAATGGCGCGCTATTGCTTCATCGCGCCTCAGATCGACAACGCGCTCCTCGCACAGCACTTAAACGACGCGAACCGAGCGGCCATCGCTTGGGTCAGCGAGCAATTGAGTGCGATCGAATGGAGCAAAACGGCGCTCGCAGCAATGCTTAAAGAGGCGCAAACGAAGTTCAGCGTAAAGACGCCGCAAGTAATGATGCCGCTGCGCGTGATGTTGACGGGCAGCGCCCAGGCGCCCGCCGTTGATGCCCTGCTGCTCACGCTGGGACGTGCGACTGCGACAGCCAGGATTCGCCTGTAGCCAACCAAAACTTACCGCATTGAGCGTTCTGGCGCGTTAGAACTTTATAAAAATAATCCACATTTAATATGGGCTAGAGATCAGTTTAGTTATAACTCAAAAAATTTATAAATGACCCGTATCCCCTTCTTAAATGGGCAGTAGGCGAAGAAAGTTGCTAGACGAATTTCTGCGAAGGCCTCGCTCTGAAAGTTGAGTCATGACTCTCGATAAGTTTTGCTCTTTGCTATTCCGCCAAACGTGTGTCGCATTGTTTGTGTTGGCTGGCGTGAGCGCATTGGCGTCAACGCCTGCAGCGAACACGCCAAGCGAATCAGGCTCAACGCGCGGCGTGGTTCTGGTGTTCGCGGCAGCCTCGCTCAAAGAGGCGCTCGATGAACAAGTCGCGCAATTTCAAACGGCCCACGCCCAACGCGTCCGCGTCTCCTACGCCGGCTCCAATGCGCTCGCCAAACAAATCGAGAGCGGCGCACCGGCTGCGGTTTTTGTTTCGGCCGACGAAGATTGGATGGATTACTTGGCGAGCAAGCGGCTCACCGCTGATGGCACGCGCCGCGCCCTACTTGGCAACGAATTGGTGCTGATTGCGCCAGCGGCTGCAAAGGATGCCGCGAGTGCGACCCTCTCCACGATTGACTTTGCAAACCACGAACGCGCGAAATCACTGATCTCGGCGGCACTCGGCACCGGGCGATTCGCGATGGCCGATCCGCGTGCAGTTCCTGCGGGGAAATATGCGCAAGCGGCGCTTCGTGCGCTCGGCCTGTGGGATAGCGTTGCTACACGTGTGGCGAATACCGATAACGTGCGCTCGGCACTTGCCTTCGTCGCACGCGGTGAAGCGCCGCTCGGGATCGTCTATCGTACCGATGCGATGGCGGAGCCGCGGGTGCGAATCGTTGCTCGTATTCCAACGAGCACACACCCGCCGATTATTTATTCTGCAGCGATCATTTCAGAAAACGACACGGCGACGGCTCGAGCATTGCTGACATATCTCGCGAGCAGGGCAGCCGAACCCGTCTGGCGAAAGCACGGATTTATCGCGAAGTAGCGACTGCGCTGCGTTGAACGATGGCGTATCGCGTCGCGTAGGCGCTTGCCGCGATAATTGGGCCATGTTGACTGCCGAAGAAATCGAAATCGTCTCGCTGAGCCTGCGCGTTGCGATGGCAAGCGTGATCTTGAGCGCGCCGCTCGCGCTCGCTTGTGCGTACCTCCTTGCCCGCACTGACTTTTTCGGTAAATCTGTGTTCGACGCGTTGCTTCATCTGCCGCTCGTCTTGCCGCCGGTCGTGATCGGCTATGCGCTGTTACTTTTGTTTGGCACGCAAGGCCCGATGGGGCGGCTCCTCAATGACGGGTTCGGCATCACTTTCGCGTTTCGTTGGACGGGGGCGGCACTGGCGGCGGCGGTGATGGGATTTCCGCTCATGGTGCGCGCGATGCGTTTGTCGCTGGAGGCGGTGTCTCCGAAGCTAGAAATGGCAGCGCGAACGCTTGGCGCAAGCCGGATTCGCGTGTTCCTAACGATCACGCTGCCGCTTGCCTTGCCGGGGGTGGTTGTCGGCCTCTTGCTTGCATTCGCGCGATCACTCGGCGAATTCGGCGCGACGATTACCTTCGTGTCGAACATTCCTGGAGAAACGCAAACCTTACCGCTCGCAATTTACGGGCTCACCCAAACGCCGGGCGGCGACGCGGCAATCCTTCGGCTCTGCGCGATCTCGGTGGCGTTGTCGCTCATCTCGCTCATCGCCTCTGAATGGATCGCCCGACGCATGCAAACGCGCGCGCAACTCTCAGGCGGTGGCGCACTCGCATGATTGACGTTGACATCGAAAAATCATTTCCTGCGCGACGGGGCGAAGCGGACGCTTCATCGCGTCGCATCGTCGCCAAATTCAAAAGCGACGCGCGAATCATCGCGCTGTTTGGTAAATCGGGCTCAGGAAAAACAACCATAGTTAACGCGATTGCCGGGCTTGTTACGCCTGATCGGGGTCGCATCGCAATTGATCACGAAGTGCTGTTTGACAGCAGCGGAGCGCTCAATCGCAGCGTTGAATCGCGCGGCATTGGTTATGTGTTTCAAGACGGCCTATTGTTTCCGCATCTTACGGTGAAGCAAAACCTGCTTTACGGCGCGAATCGCGCCTTCGCAGGACGAAGCTCCGTTCCCGTCGAGCAAGTGACTGAATTGCTGGGTATCGACAAGCTGCTATCGCGCGCATCGCCAACGCTTTCAGGCGGAGAAAAGCAACGCGTTGCAATTGGCCGCGCGCTGCTCTCGAATCCGCGCGTGCTCTTGATGGATGAGCCGCTGGCATCGCTCGATGCGGCGCGACGCGCTGAAACGCTACGACTCATCGAGCGCGTGCGAGACGAACTGGGCGTGCGCATTATTTACGTGAGCCATTCGATTGGCGAGGTCACGCGCCTTGCGGATGACGTTGCGATTTTGAATGAAGGGCACGTCATTGCCTGTGATCACACCGAGACGATTTTTAATCGCGCTGATCTGCGACCCTTCACTGGGCGCTACGAAGGCGGCGCGCTGATTGAGGCCACCGCCGTCGCGCACGATCACGAATATTTCCTCACACGCTTTTCGTTCGAAGGTGGCGACGTGGTGGCCCCTGGACTTGAAGTTCCGCTCGGTTCGCGGGTGCGCCTTCGCATTCGTGCGCGCGACGTAACGCTCGCCACCGAACGGCCACGCGGCATCAGCATTCGCAATATCCTGACGGGATCAATCGTGTCAATGGATGACCGGGGGGGCGCAATCGTTGAGGTGATTGTTCGCATCGGCTCGCGCGATATGCCGTCGCGCATCTCGCGACAAAGCCGCGATGAATTACAGCTTACCACCGGGCAGCAGGTTTACCTCTTGGTGAAAGCGATCGCCTTCGATAAGCGCAGCATGGGCTACACCGCTTAGCCGCGCTTTCCACGTACACATCTACGGTTCAGCAAGCACGCAGCCTGCGCTCGACGCCTCGCTTGCTGCGGCTTCGGACTTGCTGCGCGTCATCGTTACGCCGCGTTTGGTCGCGGTCATTTCAGCCAAGATCGAGATCGCAATTTCTGACGGCGTTTTCGCGCCAATGTCCAGTCCAACAGGGCCACGAAGACGATTTATCTCATCTTGAGAAACGTCAAATTCTAGCAGTCGCCCGCGTCTTTTATCATTGTTCGCTTTAGAGCCTAACGCGCCCACGTAAAACGCTGGTGAGCGTAGCGCCTCCATCAGCGCCAAATCATCAAGCTTCGGATCGTGAGTGAGCGCCACCACCGCGCTGTTGCGGTCTAGGTTCATCGCGATCACTCTGTCGTCTGGCATTTCTTTAGTCATTGTCACCTGCGGCAGATCATGCCACTGCTCTTGATATTCGTCGCGTGGATCGCACACGGTGACCTGATAGTCGAGCAGGATCGCCATGCTGGCCAGATACTTGGAAAGCTGCCCCGCCCCGATAATGAGCAAACGATATTTTGGGCCGTGAATGGTGACGAGTTTTTGGCCATCAAACGAGAGCACGTCGGCGCCCTCGGCCAAACCACGTCGCGAAACGCCTGTCTCGATATCAAGCGTTCGCTTCACAATTTTGTGAGCCTCAAGATCAGAGAGCAGGCCGCGAATGTCAGACAGCGGGGTTAGCGGCTCCAAGACCATTTCGACTGTGCCCCCGCAAGGCAAGCCGAATTGCCGCGCTTGATCGGCCGCCACACCGTAGCGCACGCTTTCCGGTCGCGTTGCGGCGAGCTTCCCGTCTTTCACCTGCGCGATCAAATCATCTTCAATGCAGCCGCCCGAGACTGAACCGATCACCTGTCCGTCATCGCGAATGGCCATCATCGCGCCAATCGGTCGCGGCGCGCTGCCCCACGTGCGCACCACCGTGCCGAGCGTGGCTTTGCGGCCCGCTTCAGTCCAGACGAGAGCGGTTTTCAGCACGTCGAGATCAAGATTGTCCATAAGCGCCCGCGGGCAATTTCCAAAAACAGCAGATTACACGAAGCGAATACGATTTGCGGAAGACGCGGGCGATTTCGCGCTGTGAGAACGAGTTCAAAACGTCGCCTCACGTCCAAAGTGAGGCACACTCACGGGCTAGCGACGCGGCTTGACGCGGCGTTCAAGTCAACAATTTGGAGGAAACGAAAAATGTTTAGTCATGTGATGGTGGGCACGAGCGATATCGAACGTGCAAAGAAGTTTTACGACGCGGTACTTGGGGTGCTCGGCGCCGGTGAGGCGTTTCGCAATGAGGCTGGAACTGGACACGCGCGGCTTTTCTATCGCCATGCGGGCAGCAGCTTTGGTGTCTCTGAGCCGATCAACAATGAGCCAGCAACATTCGCAAATGGAGGCACCATCGGATTCAAATGCGATTCGCCAGAGCAGGCGAAAGCGTTTCATGACGTCGCGGTAGCCAACGGTGGAACGTCGATCGAGGCGCCTCCCGGTTTGCGCGAAGGAAAGATGGGCGCACTCTACCTCGCCTATGTCCGCGATCCGGATGGCAACAAACTCTGTGCGCTCTATCGCCCGCCCGCTGCAAAATAATGTTTCCGACGGAGCGCTTGGCACTGAAGGACGGGGATTTCTGTCAGGTAGTTGCGGGCACGCACAAAGGCAAGTCGGGCGTTGTACGGGACCTTAATCTCAGCAAAGGCGGCAACCTGACACTCACCCTCGTGCAGCCCAACGGCGAGCGTTTCAAAGTGCTCGCCAAAAACGTCTTGAAATCAACCTAGACAACACATGAGTGAGGGGCGCTCGCCAAGCAACTCGCGGCGACGCCCGTTGAATCTGTGAGCGCGTTAACCGTTTGCGCTACTCGGCAATCAATTCGCGCAAGCTGGCCAGCTTGCATGAACCTCGTCGTTATTTCTAATACAGTGAACGCTCTGAACGCGGCGGCAAAAATTCAGTGGTCGCGAGGGTTGCCGCGCTGGGCTTCATCGGCAGCTTGAATGCGTCGGCAACCACATCGATGCCAGCTTGCACCCGCGCCATGTCCAACGTGCCCAAGCCCGTTGCGCGCACCGTCGGCGTATCCACGAATCGATCAAACGCGAGTCGGGCGCGTCGCCATTCAAGCTTCGTGTCGATCTTCGGATCGACTTCCTTGAGAAATTCAATCGCGGCATCGGTGTCTTTCACGGCGAACTTCACCGCATCGTGATAAGCCCGCACGAACGTTTTCACGGCCTTCGGATTCGCCGCCATGAACTTCGGATTCACGATCAGCACATTGCCATACAAACGCACACCCGATTCGTAAAACGGAAACACCTTGTAGAGCGTGCCCGACATGCCTTCGCGTTCAAGGTTAAGCATGGTCGTGAAATAAAAGCCCGTGATCGCATCGTATTGACCCGACGCGAAATTTTTCTCGCGCGCCACCGCGTCCACGTTTTGCCAAGCAACCGCCTTAATATCTTCCGACTTTGAGAAAGCAGGCCAGAGCTTTCGGCCCCCATCGAATTGGGGCGCAGCGATGGATTTGCCTTCAATCGATTTCAAATCAAATTTGCTGCGTACGAACAAAGCAGCGGGAGTACGTTCATAAAGAACATACACCGCAACTGGCGGTGCCACGTTTGGATTGCGCGCTGCAAACTCAACGAGCGCGCTGAAATCGCCCAGTCCGATGTCAAATTCGCCAGACGCGACCTTCTGCACCGTCGCCGCTGAACCCGTCCCCGGCGTCACCGTGACATCAAGCTTCGCCTTTTTAAAGCCGCCCTGCATTGCCACCGCAAGCGGCGAAGCCTGACCTTCCCAGCGCCAATCGTTAAGAAAGCGAACGCCGTCTTGCGCGAAGCCATGGCTCGAAAACAGCGCTGAAAGCGCGAGCGCGGCTGTTGCGAAGGAACGCAAGTTAAACAGCCGAAATCCCCAATCGCACAATGGCATAGTCTTATCTCCCGGGCCGATTTTGGCACTGAAATGGTGCCCTCTGCGCTTTTGCCTAGGCGAATAGCGAGAACCAGAAATAACTGAGACAGCATGTACGGCCCAAAGACGAGGCGCTGCTTGACGCGATGAATTTATTCGTATACAAATGCATGCATTCGAACGCGATTGAGTGCAAATCGATATGGTTCCCATCTCAGGCCGGCTCCCGGATGACCTTTATGAATGGCTTGCGACCACCCGCATGGAAGAAGCGGCGACCGTCAGCGATAAAGTGCGTGTGGCGGTTTCGCATCTAAGGCGCACCTACGAGGGCGATTCCGAATATCTGAGCGCACTTAACTTGTATCGCGACCTTGGGCGATCAACCCGCGAGGCGATCGCGTCGCTCGAAGTTGCGGAGCAGAAGCATTCGGAAGTGCTAGCTGCATTTTTTGAGCATTTACCGGCGCTGATCGCTACGCTAAATTCAGCGCAAGTGGAGACCGTGGAGCAGGCGAAGCAGTTGGAGGCTCATCTCGTGCGCCGCGCAATGCAGCTTACGGAAACCTTGATGCGCCAGAGCGTGACCGTACAAGCCGCCGCCTTCGACGGGGGCGTTATCAGGAAACACGTTTCGCAAGTGCGCGAGCTCGCGGAACTCACATCACCATCGCGCCCCTGAAAGGAAATCTCATCATGGCTGACACTTTGAAAACCCGCGTGGCTCGTGTGATTGCGGGCGGGGCACATGCACTGATTGACAAGATTGAGGATGCCGCGCCCGTTGCGATGCTCGAACAATCCGTACGCGAAATTGATCAAGTTATCGACGAGGTGCGTGCAGAGCTGGGGCGTGCGGCTGCAAATCGCCACCTTGCGCAACAGCAGCACTTGCACCTGAACAAAGAACACGAAGCGCTTTCCGCGTCTCTCTCGACCGCGCTCGATGACGGTCGCGATGATCTTGCCACGCCTGCGATTTCGCGACAGTTGGATATCGAAGCGCAGTTGCCCGTACTTGAATCAAGTCTCGCGCAGCTCGCGTCCGAAGAGAAAGAGCTTTCCGGTTTTGTCGATGCATTGATGGGCAAAAAGCGCGAGATGGAACGTGCAATCACCGAGTTCGAGCGTTCACGGGCGACGGCTGCGAGTGCGCTTGCGACGCATGGCGGATCTGGCAGCAACGCGGCCTCTAAAGCGAGCGCGGCACAGAGTGCGTTTGATCGCACCTACCGGCGCCAAACCGGGCTTGACCCGGCCGCGCAAAGCGCAACAATGCAGCAAGCTGCAAAACTCAAGGAATTGAACGAATTGGTGCGCGATAACAAAATCGCAGAGCGCTTGGCCGCATTAAAAGCCCAGCAAAAGTAGCGCTAGATTATTGATTTCGTCGCCTTTAAGGCAGGGGGAGTCCGTGTTAACGATGACTGAAACGTGGCCGTTTGCTTCCGCACTCGCCATCATGGTGGGGCTCGCGGTGCTTGAGGGCTTGGGGCTTCTCTTTGCTCACAGCCCGTCGAGCGCAATTGATAGTTTGTTGCCCGAAATTCCCGATGGTGTTGAATCGCCGCTGGGATGGCTACACCTGGGCAAAGTACCGGCGCTCGTGCTGCTGATTCTGTTTCTTGCCGGGTTTGCGGTGGCGGGATACGTCATCCAAGGTTTCACCTACAAAATGGTGGGGAGCATGTGGCCCGCGTGGGCGGCGAGTATCCCAGCTGTGCTCGCGGGCTTCGCAACGGTCAGCGGCGTGGGTTCGCTCTTGGAGCATGTGATGCCGAAAGATGAAACAAGTGCAGTGAGCGAAATGACGCTGATCGGGCGCGCGGGCGTGATTGTGAAAGGGCACGCCAAAGCCGGGCTCGCTGCCGAGGCGAAGGTGCGCGATTCCTACGGACGATCGCATTACGTCATGGTGGAGCCCGACGTTGAAACTGACGTTTTCAACGAAGGTAGCGATGTGCTGCTCGTGAAAAAGGTAGGCGCACGGTTTCGCTGTATTCGAAACCCGCATCCTGAACTTCTTTAAATAAACAATCACAATTTCTTCCTCCGAGGATCACATGATCGACATGCTCATCAACGTTGGTGTACCCGCCGCAATCGTCTTGTTTGCGCTCCTGCTAATCGGCATTGTGTTCGCGCGGCTCTATCACCGCGCCACCAAAGAAACGGCCTTTGTACGCACCGGGTTGGGCGGGCAGAAGGTGATCATGGATGGTGGCGCAATCGTGCTTCCAATCTTTCATGAAGTGATTCCGGTCAACATGAACACCTTGCGGCTGGAAGTGTCGAGGAAGGATGAGCAAAGTTTGATTGCGCTTGATCGTATGCGAGTAGACGTGGCGGCTGCCTTTTTCGTGCGCGTAAAGCAAGTGGCGGAATCTGTGAGCACCGCCGCTCAGACATTGGGCCGCAAAACGATGGAGCCTTCTGAACTCCGCGCACTTGTCGAGGACAAATTCGTGGACGCGTTGCGCGCAACCGCAGCCACGATGACGATGCAAGAGCTGCAAGATAAACGCCGCGAGTTTGTGCAGGCGGTGCAAAACGTCGTTGCAGAGGATCTCGAGAAAAATGGCTTGGAGCTCGAATCCGTATCACTCACCAGCCTTGATCAAACCGCGAAAAACTTCTTCAATCCGAACAACGCGTTCGACGCCGAAGGTCTCACTCGCCTTACCGAAGAGACGGAGTCACGCCGCAAACGCCGTAACGATATTGAGCAAGATACAGAGGTGCAAGTCCGCACAAAAAATCTTGAAGCAGAGCGCCTGAAACTGGACATTACGAAGCAGCAGGAGTTTGCGACCCTCACGCAACAACAAGAAATTTCCAACGCGAAAGCAGATCAAACCGCTGTCATCGCGAAGATCGAAGCAGAGCGCCACCGCGAAGCTGAGGAGGTTCGAATCAATGCGGATCGCCTCGTGAAAGAGCGTCGAATCGAAGCTGATCGCACGGTGAATAGCGCTGAGATTGATAAGAACCTCGCCGTTCAGAAAAAGCAGATTGAGGCAGACCGCGAAACCAAAGTGAAGCAAGCGGAGCAACGCCAATCCGTCGAGCTCGCGAACCAAGACGCCGCGATCGCAATTGCAAAGAAATCGGAAGAACAATCCCAAGCAGACGCTGCTGCAAACGCTGCACGCTCGGCCGCTGTAAAAGCGGAAGAGGGCGTCAATACTGCGCGTGAAATCTCGATTGCCGAACGTAAGAAATCTATTCAGTTGATCGAAGCCGCGCAGGATGCGGAGCAGCAAGCGATTTCAGTGAAAGTAGCTGCTGAAGCTGAGCGCGAGGCGGCAGAGAACCGAGCGCTTGCGGTGAAAGTCGAGGCCGACGCGAAGAAAGCAGCCTCGCTAGCTGAAGCCGAAGGTATCGCGGCAATCAATGAGGCGAAGAACAAACTAGGCGCAGCACAAATCGATCTTGCAGTACGCATGCAGCTCATTCAGTCTTTGCCACTCATCATTCAGCAAGCATCGAAGCCGCTAGAAAAGATCGATTCGATTCGCTTGTTTCAAGTGAATGGGATGCCTGGCACCTCAATGGCCACAAGCGAAGGCGGCGAAGGGGCAACAAGCGGCGGCGGGCAAGGAACGTTGCCTGAGCAGGTCGTTAATTCCGCGCTTCACTATCAGGTCGCCAAACCGATTGTCGATGCGATCATGAAGGATGCGGGTCTCGCCAATCCGTCGCTCACGGGCATCGCGCAAACCGTTGCAGACATGGTGTCGATGCCTAAGCTCACAACAGACGCATCTATCAAGTCTGCAAAGAGTTTTGGTGACCCGAAGATTTAGCGCAAAAGCGTCGATTGCGTCGATACGGGCCTGACGGACCCAATCGTTGATGCTTCTACGCCGCTGGCAGTGAGCGATCAAGAGATTCTTTCGAGGCTCTTGTCGCTCAATCAAGCCCGCTCATGATTCGCCTTTACGGCGCGGCGGGCGGCGGTGTTGTTTACTTCAAGTAACCGCAAAGTTTCGGATCGTTCACGACGGGCACCAAGACGTGCAATGGCGAGCTCGGGCTCACTACTTTTACTTTCGATGACGGCATTGGCGCGAAGCGAAGCGTCGCACGGATGTGGGAAGGGGGCGTCGTCATGTTGTATGTTTTCATGTAGTCGGCCACCGTCTTCGCGCTCAGGATGTAGCGGTTAGTGGGTTGGCCGCCGATGATGCCGTGGAATACGACGCCAGGGGCGATGTTGGTGTTCTGCGTCAGGCTCATCGATTTTGATTCGCTGGCGGCGGAAAGCGCAACGTCGATCATGACATCACCCGGAGCGAACGTGGTGTTGCCTGAATTCGTGAGTTTCACTGTAATCGCCGCACCGCCGTTATCGATCTTTGCGCAGGTAAGCGGCGCCTCTGCTTCCGTTTCGAGCTTCACGCTCGCGATTTTGTTTATCTCTGGATTCTTAAGAGCGATGACCGTTCCGCCTTTTGGCAGCACGGGGCTCGGCGCGCTTCCTTGCGCATGCGCGGTGACACCAAAGCTAAACGCTACGGCTGTGATTGCGTAAACAAAGGCGAGTGGGATCGGACGAAGCGAACTTCCGGCGACGAATAACATGTTGTTTTCCTTAGTTGATGGTTAGCGGGCAACGCGCCCCTGCGAACGGTTTGTGAGTCGATCACGTCGGTGGGCGGGTTCAATGCGTACCTCGCTTAGCCGGGGCTATGGGGGAAAGACGACGAAGAGAGCGGCGTCGCGACAGCAACGAGAGCGGTGCCCGGGCGGCTCAGGAATAACAACATTATTATTAAAAGCAATAAATTACGCGGGCTAGCGTGAATCGAACATAGCTATCGATCCGTATCAATATTGGTCTGCAAAGCTGAATTATTGCCGCGTAGAGAAATTGGTTACTATCGAGCCGTGATCGTTTTTCGATCAGCGGTATCTTTTGTGGCGCAGTCACCGCGCGCATCAATACCTGCTACGTTTACAGGCTCACGCGTTTCGCCTCCCAGCGTGGTGTAGAGCGTGCAAAACGACGTTGTTGGTTTTTCGCAGCCTGTTGCACTACTCGCTAATGAATGCCGCACTTGGGTTCCGACTCGTCACCCGAAATGTCAGCGCTTTGCAGGCGAGCTCTCCGTTACAGCGAGCACTTTGCGAGCGTATTGGCGAATCGCTGCGATAGTTTTGTCTTCAACGGGAGGGGGCATCGCGCGTGGCGAGTTAAACGCTCGTAACAGGAGCGTCAGCTCAGGCGGCCGCGCGTGAGTGGCGAACATTGCTTGAACGGCGCGATTCCAATGCTCATCTGAGCGCTCGGCATCAATCACAGAGAGTAAACCGTCGATCCGCGGCGTCAACGAGCGATCACCGTGGACTAGCGCTAGGGCGCGCCATTCGTTGAGCGTTTGGATATCGCGTTGAGTGCGCTCAGCGGCTCTTGACGCGTTTGCCAAATACGGGAGCGCCAGGCGAATCACTTTCATTTCGACTAAATGCTGATCGTGCGGCACGCTGAACTCAGATTGCAACGCGATTGCGCGATCCTGCACTGTGATCGCGTCTACGATGCGCCCCTTGGACAAGAGCACGAGCGCAAGCGCAGCGTGCGCATCAGCGCTTTCACGATGAACCTTGGGGTCGTCACGTTCTCTCGCTCTCGCCTCCACGCTTGCGATGCCCTTACGCAACAACGCTTCGCCTCCTAAATCGACGCCTGTGGTTGCCTGCGCTTCGGCCACACTCGGCATGTAGAACAACCGCTGATCGAACGCCTCACCCATGTAGCGCTCGGCCTGCGTGTAGATCGCTGCGCCAAGCGTTGCTGCATCTTCATGAAAACCCGTCGCTCGGAGCATCGCGACTGCGGAGAGCGCCGTCATATGGTCTCCCTTCGCGCCGTCTTGCGTTGCTTTGAGTGCGAGTAGCTTGTCCCAACGTGTTTTTGCGGCGATCATGTCACCGGTTTGTCGCGCGGCGCTCGCGCCCCAGTAGTTCGCGATCGTGTGCCAACGGCTATCTGCGGCGACACTCGTGGAGATGCGGGCATCGTAGTCGTCCCAAAGCGCTTTGCGTTTTGCACCTTCTCCGGTGTACGCGTAATACTGCGTTTGTAGCCAGATCGTTCCGTAACACTTGTCTTCGGCAACGGTTTGAATACTTGGACAGCGATTCAACAAATCTTGCAAGCTCGTTTGAAATTCGGGCAAGCGACGCTGTGTGAGATGCATGTAGGCTGCTCGATTGGCGTTACGAATGGCCTCGCGCGAGGTGCGGCCGAACGTTGCATCGATGAGCGGTTGCGCACGAGTTCGCACTCGGAACGCATCCTCATGTTCGCCGAGATTAAAGAGGCTCTCGCCAATCGCCTGATAAAGCTCGGTTTGCACCCGTGGCTGATCAGCAAACTTTTGATCGACACCGAGGGCGGCTCGGTTCAGCATTTCGGCATGTGTCAGCACCTTACCGCCATCGTTGTAGTACGAGGTCGGCGTAAGCGCTTGTAGCAGGAATTCTTTGGTGCGCCGCTGTACTTCACTCTCGAAATACACGTAGCCCGCGAATGTTGTGAGGCTCGCAAACGAAAGCGCGACCGCACTCGTCGGTAGCCATGTGCGGCGAAAGAAAAGCCGCGCTCGATTTGCGGCGGTCTGCTCACGAGAACGCACAGGCACATGCGCAAGATAGCGCGCGAGATCGGCATCAAATTCGCTTGCACTTCCGTAGCGATCATTCGGGCGGCGCGAAAGTGGTTTAGCCACAATCGCAGCGAGCTCGCTATCGATCGCGCGGCCATGGAGGCGGTGCGAATCAACCGGACGCAAATCGCCAAGGACGATCTTGTCGCGAATCTGCACTAACTCTTTGCTCGGTACCTCACTCTCAACGTCGTACGGTGAGTGCAGTGTGAGCAGCCGATACAACAGTACACCGAGCGAATAAATGTCAGTAGCGGTGGTGATCGGTTCGCCCAGCATTTGCTCTGGGCTTGCGTAGCGGGGCGTCATCACATGCCCAAATGCGCGGGTCAGCTCGCCTTGGGTTGACGTGTCCGCGCCGCTCGCCGACGCAGATATGGACACCGGTTCGTGCGCAGCGTGAAGTGGATGCGTCGCGCTGTCTTCCGCGCCAAGCAATTGCGCTATACCGAAGTCGAGGAGCTTCACGTCACCATCGGCCGTCACCAGCACATTGCTAGGTTTCAAATCACGGTGAATCACAAGATGCGAGTGCGCGTATTGAACCGCGTGTAGCACTTGCCGAAACAACTGAACGCGCGATCGTAGGTCGAGTTTTTTATCGTCGCAATACGATGTGATGGAGCTCCCAGAAACAAATTCGAGCGCGATGAACGGCATGCCGCTGGCGCTGCCCGCATCGTAGAGGCGGGCGATGTTGCGATGTTCAAGCAGGGCCAAGATGTCGCGCTCGAGCTCAAAGCGCTTTGACAGCGCGTCTGCATGGATGCCCGCAAGGGGGAGCTTGAGCGCGACGCGGCGTTTGTAGGCACCGTCAGCACGTTCAGCGAGCCAGACGCTGCCCATACCGCCTTCGCTAACTCGCTCAATCAAACGATAGGTGCCAACCATTGCGCCGGGTGTAACGATGCTGCGAGGACGAGCGACGCTGCCGCGCTCTGCGAGCGATGGCATGGGAAATGAGCGTTCGAGCGAATGGGCCGCAAGTGTGCGCTCAAATTCTCCAGACTCAAGCAGCGCGCGAAGTCGGCCCTGCACGGGATCATCCCGCTCGTCCAACTCGTCCTTAGCGCGAACCCACGCCTGCCACGCGCTTTTTGGCAGCGAAAGCATTTCGTCCAACTGACCCGAAAGCTTCTTAATTTGTTCTGTAGAAAGACTCATCAATGGCAAAGACGAGATATCCACATTGAATCGGACACGTCGGCACAATCGCACCCTCATCGGAGGGCGGACAGGGTAGCCTTCCCCCGATTTTTAGGCGAGGATTGCCGCGAGCAGAAGCTTTGCTTTATCCCAATCGCGTCTAACCGTGCGCTCACTGCAATCGAAAAGCTCAGCAATTTCGGTAAGTTCTAAGCCACCGAAATACCGCATTTCAACCACTTGCGCCAGTCTCGGCTCAGCGACCGCGAGCGCATCAAGCGCGCTGTTCAACACAAACAAATCGAGCGTCTCTGACGTGGCGTCAGGTGTTGAATCGATCAACGCAGTATTGAGCGTGACCACATCGTACTCGCCACCACGGCGTTGCGCTTGCGATTCGCGAACAAGGTCGATGATGATGGAACGCATCGTGCGCGAAGCGTAGGCCAGGAACGCAAGGCGATCTTCTCCGAGAGTCTGGTTCGAAGAACGCAGTTTTAGATAACACTCGTTGACGAGCGCCGTGGTTTCCAGTGCGACACTGCCACCATCGCGGCGCAGCCTTGATTGCGCAATCCGCCGCAAATCCGGATAGTCGGCGCTGAATCTCTTGTTCAACGCGGCGGCGTTTGATTCCGTGTAGTCGGCGTCACAACCTTCGAATGGATTCATAAGCAACTTCGCAAGAAAGCCGAGATTGGTACTACTTTGCTACACAAGACTTCATCGCGCCGAGTGCGTAGGCGAGTCAGCTAGCTTGCTCAGCAGGCTTCCCGTACTCTTCGACGATAGTACTTGTCGATGGCGAGTGTCGTCAACCGATTTAGCTTTAAGACGATTCTGTACGCCATGTCGCAAATCAACGGAACGCGACAGCCGACATGTCGAGCTCGCGGCTTCGCGCCAGAACCGAGGCGGTCGTGCGCGTGGCGCTTAAGCCAGGTAGGTTCTTTTGAGATCGATGCGTGCAGTTGGCGCGATGGGCACAGTCTCTTCGTGTCGTCATGCGAAAGAAAAGAGAGTCGTCTTACGAGGAGGCGACGCCTCCGCTTCGATTCGTTCCGCGTAATGGATCTAAAGATGATCGCTCGCTTTGGCGAATTCGCCAACGCGAGCGCGACGTCAGGCATCGCGTGCGCACCAGCTTTTTTGGAGAGAGTGATTTATGGCCTCGAGCTTGACGGCGCACTGAATACGCTGTGGTTCTCGTGAAGTAGATAGTGATGCTGCGCTCCAGCAATTTCAGCCTGGACGTTGCCACGAGCGACACGCGAAAAGCATGAAGTAACCGCATAGGTGACGCAGCAAGATAGATAGTGGTTATGGATCTCGGTATGAACGTTACACACGGAAAGTGCGGCAAAAACGTAGCGCGCACAGAAGAGAATTCGGTCGAATACCCGGCCACGGTTGCGTCAAATGAAATCGACGCGATACACGCTACACACGCAAACAACCGAGCGAACCCTGCGGTCGGCGCACCAATTATTTTTCGCTGTTCGTGGGCAACTTTCTACCGCTCAGACGTTCGTGCAATCGCAACCAGTATTTGCAACGCGAATGCCGTGAATCCGCACTAGGTGTCGATCACCTAGTGCGCGGCTACGACCGCACCTAAATCGCTGTGTTGTTGAGCAATCGCGGACACGAGCGCCATTAACGCGGAGGCCAGTCCACAGACTAACCCCACAAACTCATCGCCTGCGCGGCGCGCACCAAGCAAACAACCCATCCGCCTGAATAGGCCGATCCACAGTGAGGGTTGATTGACAAGTTACGGCCAGTGGAGATTCACGGGGGCAGCGCAATCGTTGCATCGGTGGTCTCGAAGCTGCCGTTGCGATTGATGTCGAGCTGATTGGTGACGGTAACGAAGTTCGATCAAATGATGAGCGCGTCAGTCGTGGCGATTCTGTAAGTCGCAGTGAGCGCGCTTCGGGTAAAGCCGATGGTGTAGCCCGAGCGTATAAGCGCGTCGAGCATCAGCGCGGTGCCTGGCGTGTCGAAGGGGCCGCTTGTGGCCGACGCGTTTGAACATACGAGAACCAAGCTAAGTGCCGTCGCGCAAAGTACAAAGCATCGTGCACGCGTTGTGAACGCGGCGAAATTAGAGGCTAGGTGCATGAAGTGCGTACCAAGATTAGAGACTATTTGCCTAGCGCCTATCGAGCGCAGGCGGCTCACGGCATCCAGACAGAATTTTCTTCCGGAAATTGACGATTCGTCGGTTGATTATGCAACATGAGTTTTACGTGCAATAGAGAAAAGGCTAAGCGAGTTTTTTATACACTTCTTGAAAAACAGATATTCATAGCCTAAGCCTTGTAATTAGGTCACTCAGCGGCCATTGTTGTAGTTCGTTTGATCTTTTTAACTTGACAAAAACACTCGGGCATTTATAATTCCGACTAAATCAGTCAGGCATATATGAAGCTCACAACCAAAGGCCGCTTTGCGGTCACCGCGATGATCGATGTGGCGCTCAATAATCATGAGGGCCCGGTAACGCTTGCTGAGGTGTCGGAGCGGCAGAAGATCTCGCTCTCCTACCTTGAGCAGCTTTTTGGCAAGCTGCGTCGGCATGGTTTGGTGGAAAGCGTGCGTGGGCCGGGCGGCGGTTACAACATCGCAAAGCCTGCCACGACCATCTGCGTCTCGGATGTAATCCTCGCGGTGGATGAGCCGATTGACACCACGAGCTGCGGTGGCGAAAAAAACTGCTTCGAAGAAACGCAATGCCTAACGCATCACTTGTGGGCGAGCTTGAATGCGCACATCTTCACCTACCTACAGGGCGTGAGCTTGCAATCCCTCGTGGACGACGCGCGCGAGCGCAAAAGCCCGTCGATCCATGTGGTGAAAGATTTGCGCAAGCAAATGGACACCGAGCGCATGAATTTGAATACACACGCTACCTCAGTCGTGAACTTCTCCGCTTAACTCAACTAACTGCTCACTTTTCACTGGTCACCTTATGAGCCTTCCCATCTATATGGACTACAGCGCGACAACACCGGTTGATCCGCGTGTGGCCGCAAAAATGATTCCCTTCCTTACCGAGCATTTCGGCAATCCTGCGTCGCGCTCGCACGCGTACGGCTGGGAAACCGAGGATGCGGTGGAAGAGGCGCGCGAACAGGTCGCGGCGCTCATCAACGCGGATGCGAAAGAGATCGTGTGGACGAGTGGCGCCACTGAATCGATCAATCTCGCGCTTAAAGGTGCAGCAAATTTCTACAAAGACGAAGGCAAGCATCTCATCACGGTGAAGACTGAGCACAAAGCGACGCTCGACACCATGCGTGATCTTGAGCGGCAGGGCTTTGAAGTCACTTATCTCGATGTGAAAGAGAATGGCTTGATCGACATGGATGTGTTCAAGGCGACGCTGCGCCCCGACACGATCCTCGTCTCTGTCATGTTTGTGAATAACGAGATTGGCGTGATCCAACCGATCAAGGAAATCGGCGAAATCACGCGCGAAAAAGGCATCATCTTTCACGTTGACGCCGCGCAAGCAACGGGGAAGGTTGAAATAAACCTGGCCGAGTTGAAAATTGATCTTTTGAGCATGAGCGCCCACAAATCTTACGGCCCGAAGGGCATGGGTGCTTTGTTTGTTCGCAAGAAACCGCGTATTCGTCTTGAGGCGCAAATTCATGGCGGCGGTCATGAGCGCGGCTTCCGATCGGGCACGCTCGCGACGCATCAAATTGTTGGCATGGGCGAAGCGTTCCGATTGGCGAAGCTCGAAATGGGCGCAGAAAACGAACGCATTCGCATGCTTCGTGACCGCCTCTACAACGGGTTGAAAGATATTCCGGAAATTTTTATCAACGGCGACATGGAGCAGCGCGTTCCACACAACTTGAACGTGAGCTTCAACTATGTTGAAGGCGAATCGCTCATCATGGGCGTGAAAGATGTTGCGGTTTCGTCTGGCTCTGCTTGCACGAGTGCATCGCTTGAGCCGTCATACGTGTTGCGTGCGCTGGGTCGCAGTGACGAGTTGGCGCATAGTTCGATCCGCATGACGGTAGGCCGTTTCACTACGGAAGAGGATGTTGATCGCACCATCGCTTCAATGAAGCGCACGGTGGAGAAGCTGCGCGCGATGAGTCCGCTGTGGGATATGCATCTTGAAGGCGTGGATATTTCTAAGGTGCAGTGGGCGGCTCACTGAAAACTTCGCTGACGGGCGCGCTGCGGCGTTGCTTGTCGCCTCGTGTGCAGAAGCACACGTCGACGACAAGCGCCTTGCATCGCATCGCGTGATCGAAGTTTTCGAATCGATTTAATAGACGAGATTCGTAGGGGGGCACCCCGTGCCCACCAAAGGTTAAAAGGTTGAAACATGGCATACAGTGAAAAAGTTGTTGATCATTACGAAAACCCACGCAATGTAGGTTCCTTCGCAAAGGAGGACGATGGCGTTGGCACCGGCATGGTGGGCGCGCCTGCGTGCGGCGACGTAATGAAGTTGCAGATCAAAGTCGGTGCCAACGGCATCATCGAAGATGCAAAGTTCAAAACCTACGGCTGCGGTTCTGCAATTGCATCAAGCTCACTCGTGACTGAATGGGTGAAGGGCAAAACGCTTGATGAAGCAATGAACCTGAAAAACACGCAGATCGCCGAAGAGCTTGCGCTGCCGCCTGTAAAAATACACTGCTCTATCCTCGCAGAAGATGCGATCAAAGCGGCGGTGGAAGATTACAAAGCGAAGCACGCCGCGTCAGCGGAGAAGAAGGCTGCTTAATTTCCCCCTCCCCCCTCAAGGGGGAGGCTGGGAGGGGGATGGGGTTCGGATCGATAGAAGGACGAGATCCCCATCCCCACCCTAACCCTCCCCTTGAAGGGGAGGGAACCTTACCGAACGTTTTTGTCATCCCGATTCACGAAACAAAATGTCTGTCACCCTCACCCAAGCTGCTGCCAACCACGTTCAAAAATACATTGCCAAGCGCGGCAAAGGCATTGGCATCCGCCTCGGCGTCAAAACAACGGGCTGTTCCGGGCTCGCGTACAAACTTGAGTACGCGGATGATTCTCTTCCCGAAGACTTGGTGTTCGAGAGTTTCGGTACGAAGGTATTGATCGATCCCAAGAGCCATGCCGTGCTTGATGGCACCGAGCTTGATTTCCAGCGCGAAGGTCTCAACGAAGGCTTCAAATTCAATAACCCACGTGAGAAAGCGCGCTGCGGGTGTGGCGAGTCGTTTACAGTTTGAGCCATGAATACTTGGAGCACCTGTCCGAGCGTCGAACGCGATCCAGATCGCGTCAGTGGCGTTTGGGTATTCAAAGGGACGCGGGTGCCCGTTGCGGCATTGTTTGAAAACCTTGAGGACGGCGCATCCATCAACGATTTTCTGTCTTGGTTTCCTGGCGTAACACGCGAACAGACGCGGCAGGTACTGGAGTGCGCTCACCGCACACTCGCAGCCGCATAGAAAAATGCGGGTTCTGTTCGATCAGGGCACGCCTGTGCCGCTGCGTAAATTCTTGGATCAACACTCGGTAGAAACCGCGTTTGAGTTGGGTTGGTCTCAGCTGAAAAACGGTGAACTTCTTGCGCACGCTGAGGCGGCAGGTTACGAGGAATTCGTAACTACCGACCAAAACTTGCGGTATCAGCAAAATCTTCCCGCACGCATGATCGCCATCGTTGTACTCTCGACCACCAGTTGGCCACGAATCAAAGCGTCGCAAGAGCTCGTGGTGGCAGCCATTGATCAGGCAATGACAAGAAGCTTCGCCGAAGTCGAAATTTTATGAACAACATCGTTGATCATTTCTCGATCCTTCGCGTGGAACGTGCCTTCGCGCTTGATCTAGACGCACTCGCAGCAGCGTATCGAGATCTGCAGTCCGCCGTCCATCCTGATCGTTTCGCAAACGCGCCTGATGCTGAAAAGCGGGCGGCGATGGATCAAGCGGTAATCGTCAACGATGCCTACAACACGCTTCGCGATCCGGTGAAGCGTGCGATGTATTTGCTATGGCTCAAAGATGTGAACGGCATGGACGAGAAAAACACGTCGATGCCACACGATTTTTTGGTGGAACAGATCGAATGGCGTGAAGCCATCGCTGATGCAAAGCTCAAAGAGGACGTTGACCGCTTGGATGAAATGATCACCGAGCTGCAAAACATCATCGACTCAATGGGATCGACTTTTTCCGCCGTGTATGAAGGCGGCCATATCGCGACCGCGACGACGCTCGCGCGAAAAATGCGCTTCATGCAAAAGTTAACGGAAGAAGTCGATCAAGCGATTGCGGGGTTGGAATGATTGATATACGACGCGCGGCCAAGCCCGCGCCTACGGCAAGCTTTGTGTGTGCGGGCTTGACCGCGCTTTCGAGCTAACCATGGCGCTTCTACAAATCTCAGAACCGGGCGAGAGCCCTGAACCGCACACCCGTCGCTTGGCGGTTGGCATCGATCTTGGCACTACCAATTCACTTGTCGCCACGCTTCGGAACGCCGTTCCTGAATGTCTGCCGGATGGGCAAGGGCGAGCGATGCTGCCCTCAGCAGTTCGCTATGCGGAAGATGAAATCCAGGTGGGGCATCACGCACTCGCACATCGCGGCGACGATGCGTTGAACACTATTACGTCGGTGAAGCGATTCATGGGGCGCAGCGTCGCCGATCTTCGCGACGAATCGAAAGCACGGTATCAATTTACTACGCCTAGCGGCGATGGCAAGGGTCAGCTAAAGATCACCACGCGTCGAGGTTCTGTATCGCCCATTGACGTGTCCGCCGAGATTTTGCGCGCACTCAAGGCGCGCGCCGAAGAATCGCTCGGCGGTGAGCTTTATGGCGCAGTGATCACTGTGCCTGCCTATTTCGATGATGCGCAACGTCAGGCCACGAAGGACGCCGCGCAGCTCGCCGGGCTCAACGTTCTGCGTTTGCTGAATGAACCGACTGCTGCGGCAGTGGCCTATGGGCTGGATCAAAAGGTTGAGGGTGCCTACCTGATCTACGACTTGGGCGGCGGCACGTTCGACGTGTCGATCCTTCGCTTGACGCGTGGCGTGTTCGAAGTGCTCGCGACAGCGGGCGACACGCATTTGGGCGGTGACGATTTTGATGAAGCGCTTGCCAAATACGCGTTCGATACGTGGCAGCTGACTCGCGCGCTCTCTCCCGCAGGACAGGCGAATTTGCTTGCGGCTGCTCGTGCTGCAAAAGAGTCGCTCACCGAGAGCGAAACCGCAACGATCAAAGTGAACTGGGGATGCGGTTTTGATAGCAGCGTCGATGTAACTCGTGAGACTTTCTTTGCGATTACGCAACCGCTGGTGGAGCGCACATTGAGCGCTGTGAAGAAATCGTTGCGCGATGCGAAATTGAAGGTGGATCAGATCGATGGCGTCGTACTCGTCGGCGGCGCAACACGTATGCCGCATGTTCGCGCAGCACTCGAAACGCATTTCGGCAAGCCCCCGCTCGCAACTATGAACCCGGACGAAGTGGTTGCGCTGGGCGCCGCTATTCAAGCCGATCAGCTCGCGGGCAACGCAAAACCCGGCGAACAGCATCTGCTGCTCGATGTGATTCCGCTCTCGCTCGGGATTGAGACGATGGGCAATCTCGTTGAAAAAGTAATTCCGCGTAACTCAACCATCCCGATCGCGAAAGCGCAAGAATTCACGACCTTTAAGGACGGTCAAACCGCGATGGCGTTTCACGTCGTCCAGGGTGAGCGTGAACTCGTTTCGGATTGTCGTTCGCTTGCAAAATTCGAATTGCGCGGCATCCCGCCGATGGTGGCAGGCGCGGCGCGAATCCGGGTGACCTTCCAAGTGGATGCGGATGGCTTACTTTCGGTGAGCGCAAGCGAAATTACGAGCGGTGTGCGCGCTGAAGTTGCGGTGAAACCAAGCTATGGCCTGGCCGATGGCGAAATCGCCAGCATGCTGCAGAGCGCATTTACCAATGCCAATGACGACATGCAGGCACGTGCGTTAGCGGAGGCGCGCGTGGACGCACAGTCGCTTCTCGAATCCATGCAAAAAGCGTTTGAGGAGGACCGTGCGCTTTTGAGCGATGCGGAACACGCCACGCTCACGTCGCAAATGGGCTATCTCAAACAACTCGCACAAGGCAACGATCACCGCGCGATCGTGCGCGCGAGCGAAGACCTGAATCGCGCGAGCACTGAATTCGCGGGGCGACGGATGGATAAAGCAGTGCAGCGGGCGCTAGCGGGAAAGACCTTGGACCAGATTGCATGACCACGATAAAAATTCTTCCTCACAGTGATCTTTGCCCTGACGGCAAAACGTTTGACGCGAAGCAGGGCGTGACGCTTTGCACCGCACTCCTTGATGCGGATGTCGATATTGAGCACGCCTGTGACCAGTCGCTTGCATGCACCACATGTCACGTGATCGTGCGCGAAGGGTTCAATTCGACCGGCGAATTGGACGAGAAAGAAGAAGATCTTCTTGATCGCGCTTGGGGGCTCACTAGTGTGTCGCGCTTATCGTGTCAAGTGACAGTGGCTGATACACCGCTCACGATCGAGCTGCCGAAGTACACGATCAATCATGCGCGGGAGAATCACTAGATGAAATGGACCGACACACTAGATATCGCCATCGAGCTCGCTGAGACGCATCCTGATGTTGATCCCAAAACGATTCGCTTCACCGATCTCATGGCCAAGGTGATGGCGCTTCCCGATTTTGATGATGATCCGAATCGCTGCGGCGAGCGAATTCTCGAAGCGATTCAACAAGCCTGGATCGATGAAGTTGCGTAAGAATCAGGCAGTTTGCGCTGAACTAACTATTCGGCGTGATCCCCTAATTAAGGTGGGTAAAACGCGAGAAAGTTTGTTTATCGGCTACTGCTATTTTTTGCTTCTAGCCCTACAGAAATGTTGAAAATATCCGGCTGGTGCACAGCGGAAAGTTTCGGCCAACCTGCGTTGGTGATTCGGAGTAGGGCGCAATCTCATTGCGCCAATGTGATTACCGTAGCCGCGATGCAGCGAAGCGGAATCGAGGCCGGTATAGAAGCGTATTGAATCGAAGCAACGTTTCCGACATCCGAGGAGTGTGGTGGGCAGGATCCTCGATTCCGCTTCATTGCATCGCGGCTACAGGCCGACGTCTGTCGAAAGAGATTCGGTGAACAATGCGTTTAGCGAGTTCAATCTGCTTGTTGTGGGTGCTTTGTTAACGGGCAAATTTTCCAATCGATCGAGTTCATGTTCAATGAAATGATGAATCGAAGGGACTTGCGGCGCTAGTCCCATTTCGGGCGCATTTTTTTTGCGTTCGAGTAATTTTTCAATTGCAACGATGAGGTCTTTTTCGCCCTCGATGAGGTGAAGTAGCTTTTGAAACTCTATCGGTGGTGCAGCCTGATACGCCTCGATCCAGCGAACAGATAACAGAGGGCGAAGCACATAAAAGTATTTCTTGAGCGGCACCAAAGCGGCTCTGAGATAGCCGCGATAGTTTGTTTTCGCCATGCTGCGATAGTGGTGAGTTCCTCGCTCGCAGTTATAAACATCGCGCAGCATCGCGCGACATTGTGATGCGAAATCGCCGCGCTCGATGTAGATAAGTGGCGATTGAATCCATTCAACGAAAGCAGGATTCGACTTTGCAAAGAGCCGAAGAGCTTTGCGAATATCCCAACCGTTCAAGTCGATGTCATCGACGATCTCGTACTCTATAACATCGCGCTTCTCTTCCAAGTCGATAGTGAGGTACCAGTCGCGACGATGCACATAGATGAAGCGCGCATCGAAATCGCTATTCGGCGAAGCGAATCCCCACGCGCGGCTTCCGGACTCAACAGCAAGAAGCACACTAACGTCGTGTTCTATCTCGGCTTTCCGGACGCGGTTCAGTATCTCGCCACGAATATGGTGCGGAATCATTGTTAACCAAACCCCACCGCCGCCACCGGCGGCAATCTTGCATCGATTTCATCCCAAGACTCCCCCGCATCCTCGCTCACCCATAGCCCGCCCGTGGTCGAGCCCATTGCAAGCGTCTTGCCATCTTTGGTGATCGCGATGCCGTGGCGATAAACAAGATCGTAGGCGTGCGTTTGTGGGAGGCCTTTGCGGAACACTTGCCAGCTTATTCCGCCGTCGTCGGTGCGCGCGACGTGCATCGCGCCATCGGTCGCATAGCGATACGTGTCTGCACGCGCGGGCACGACCCAGGCGCGGAGTGGGTTAGCGGGATCAGCGACGATGGGGAATCCGAAATCGGTTTCGGTTGGTGCGGTCAATCGAGTGAACGTTTGCGCACCGTCGTTTGATCGGTAGCAGCCATGATGATGTTGAACCCACATCGTGTCGGGTGCGGCGGCGCACTGCGAAAGCGAGTGTGCATCTTGGGTGTTCGGATTAAATTGCTCACTCTCGGGCATGAAGGGCGCATGCATGCCGCTGCCGATCAGGGACCAGTGCGCGCCGTCGTCACGTGTCGACCATACGCCGCCGCATGAAATCGCAACGGTCACGTGCCTCGGATCGCGCGGATCAACAACGATGGAATGCAGACCGGGATGATCGTTGCCGCCGCCAAACCAGCCCAAGCGCTTTTCGTTCCACCAGAGCGAATCGCAGAGCCGCCATGAATGGCCGCCGTCTCGCGAGCGAAACATCGCGGCGGGCATAGTACCCGCCCAAAGTTCCCCCGCCTCTGTGCCTGCAAGCGAAAACGCCCAGATGAGATCAACGCTCCACGGTGTCGAATCCTCGGCCCATGGCGCGATCTCGGGCTTCTTCGGCAGCGCAGGGCAGCTGAGCTCTATCCAAGTTGCGCCCTGATCCACGCTCTTTCTGAGCTTGACGCCGAAATGGCCCATGCGCAGCGCTGCATACCAAGCACCGTCACGAGGATCAACTAGAAACTGAGTCACCGGTTCACCATGAAAGTGATGCTCTGCGATGGCATAAATACCATCTGTTTTTCGTAATACGAAGAGCCCTTTTCGGGTGCATGCAAAGAGGATTGGGTTCATATGCTTTTTATCTCCGGGGCAGCGTGCTATCCGCCGCTAAGCGCTTGAATCACATCAATTTTGTCGCCATCGCTGAGTGGCACATCGAGTCGAATCCGATCACGTATGAGCACACCATTTAAAAACACCGCGACGTGTTTTCGGATGTGGTGTTGTTCATCGAAGACATAGTGTCGGAGTGCGGGCGCAGCGATCAGTGCGCTCTCAAGCGCTGATCTGAGTGTTGCCGCAGCAACGACTTGCGGCGGGCAATCTACGTGGCGGCGCAGGTGCGGCGCGAATGTCACGCAGACGTGGTGGGATAAAAATGTTGACACAGGATAAGAATACGCGCAGTAACGAACGCGTAAATTCGATTCAGACCGTTACAGTACCAAAAATGGAATCCCATCTAGTAGCGGCTAGAACGTAAAAACCCTAAAAACTGAGTGTTTAGCAAAAAGACGCGTAGCCCTTTTTACTCGCGCTGTCGTTGACAAGAGTAGTTAAGTTGGTAGGATAACCAATTATTTGGTGCTTCAACCAATTTATTTGGTATATTAACCAAATGGCAATCAATTTATCGCTTCCGTCCGTCGATGCGCTACCTGCGGATGCGAGCACGCGTGTGCGAATCCTCACTGCAGGCGTTGAGGTTCTCCACACCGAAGGATTTGCTGCGCTCACGCAGCAAGCGGTGGCTGTGAAGGCAGGCGTTCGCCAAAGTCATATCACGTATTACTTTCCGACCCGTCTGGATCTGCTGCAGGCCACTGCGCAATTTGGCGCGGAAGCGATGATGTCGCAAATCTCAAACGCTGCATTGGCGGGCAAGATCAGCTTCGAACAATTTAGAGACCTCTTGATGCCAGACGAGACCGATCGCAATTGGTGGCGGCTGATGATTGCGCTTGTTTCTGCTTGCGCTGAGAGCGAATCGATTCGGGGCTGGATTGTGGAATTTGAGCGACAACTGCAGGCGCGCTTGCGGGAAGGCTTCAGTGCGTTTCACATCTCGCTCACCGATTTGGATGCGGAATTTCTGCATGCGACCTACATCGGCGCTCTCACGCTCGATATGCAAGCGATGACTGAGGCGTCACAGCTGCGTGCGCGAGAGATCGTCGGGCGTGCAATAGATGCGCTTGTAGCAGCACACGTTCGGCGTCGCGTGAGTCAAAACGCGCCCAAGACTACGAAGGCGGCATTGCAAAGAACAGTGCCCTCTCCTCCTCGGCCCGATCCGGGCAATCGAAAAAGAAAAGGTCAATAAACCCATGAGAAATTCGAATCGAATAGCCGTTGCGCTATCGGGGCTCGTAACCGCGCTTCTGGTCGCGGGATGTGCAGTCGGCCCGACCCATCTCGCGCCCGCTGAAAGCGTCATTGCGGCAACGGCGCCGCAATGGCAGGCGGGCACGGCGCTCGCGAAACCGCAGCTCGAAAATGTTCGTGCCACTGAGTTCTGGGCACGATGGAACGATCCGTCGCTGCAATCGCTGATCGATTCAGCAATGACGAGCGCAGCCAGCGTGGAAGCCGCGCAGGCGCGCATCGCACAGGCTCGCGCAGGTGTTGGCGTGGCGCGAAGCGCGATGCTGCCGGTTGCAAGCGCGGAAACTTCCGCCACGCGTGCTGACCAAGGTCAGGGAGCGGCAAGCGTGTTTTCGGGGGCTGCACAAGCTGCGTGGGAACTCGATTTGTTCGGCGGAAATCGACGAGGCCGCGAGGCGGCTGCCGCACGCCTGGAAGCGCGCGAGCGAGACTTGGACGACATCCGCGTTTCACTCGCCGCTGATATTGCAACGGTGTATGTAAACCTTCGAGTCAGTGAAGCGCTGTTAGCCGGTTTCGAGCGTGATGCCACAAGCCGCTTGGAGACTGATCGTCTCACGCAGCTTAAAGCCAAAGCAGGATTCGAAGCACCCGCAAACGCAGCACTTGCCGCCGCAGCCGCCGCTGAGGCCAGAACACGCGTCACGACCCAGCGCGCGGAAAACGATGTAAGCGTTAAAGCGCTCGTCGCGCTCACGGCGCTCAGCGAGAAAGATGTTCGCGCTAGGCTCGCGAGTGCTTCCGGTCGACTCGCAATCGCTCCCAGTCTGGTGCTTCCGAGCGTACCTGCATCGCTTCTCGCGGATCGGGCGGACTTGCGATCGATCGAGCGCGAGCTCGCGGCAGCGATTGCAGAGATCGGAGCGGCGGAGGCAGATCGCTATCCAAAAATTTCGCTCACCGGCTCGATTGGCTACAGCGCCTCGCGTGCGTTCGGCGCAACCAGTGACGGCGTAACTTGGGGATTCGGCCCTTTAGTTTCGATTCCGCTGTTTGACGCGGGGCGCCGTGCGGCCAATGTGGAGCTCGCCAAAGCGCGGCATGCGGAGCTCACTGCAAACTATCGCGCAACTGCGCTGCGTGCGGTGCGTGAGGTGGAAGAGGCGCTGACACGAATCGAAAGCGTGAAAGAGCGCGAGAGTGATCAACGAAGCGCCTTAGCGAACTACGAAGCGTTTGAGAAAGCAGCACAAGCGCGGCTTCTCGCGGGTGTGGGCAGCGTGCTCGAACTCGAAGACGCACGACGCGCAGTGCTCGCCGCACAGGTCAACGTGCTTTCACTCGAGCGCGAGCGCGCGACTGCGTGGGTAGCGCTATTTCGCGCCGTGGGGGGCGATTGGCAACAAGTAGCTGGGACCGCCTCGCGCGTTGCTTTGGTCCAGCCAGTTCAGTAGCGATCCTAAAACGTAGGCCGAGCGTGCTGCCGTGCTGGCAACAAATCTCTCAAAAAGCGCGCCCATAACTTCGCACGAAATATCAACGTTGTATGGAACGTAATGCCGACCCGGCAAATTCCATTCCGATTTTCACCTTATAAACATCATGAACTCAAACTTCTCCTCCTCCTCGCTACGAAATAGCAATCTGAATCCTCGCCTCCAGAGCGCACGTTTATTTGCATTGGCGGTGCTGGCGGCCGCCGTGCTCGCAGCGTGTGGCGGTAAGTCGGACGCGTCCAAACCAGCCGCAGATGGCAACGCAGCAGCGAAGCCAGCCGCTAAAGCCGAGGGTGGCGCGCGACCGGTGTTGAGCGTGAACGTGACTAAGCCGCAAGTCGCGGATTGGCCCGTGCGACTGAGCGCCAACGGAAACATCGTGGCTTGGCAAGAGGCGATCATTGGCGCAGAAGCTAATGGTTTGCGTTTAACCGAGTTGCGCGTGAACATTGGCGATCAAGTGAAGCGAGGCCAAGTTCTTGCAACACTCTCCGCAGATACCTCGCGCGCCGATGTCGCGCTGCTTCAGGCAAATGTGGCTGAGGCTGAAGCGGCGCTCGCAGAGGCCCAAGCAAACGCTGCACGCGCTCGACAACTTCAAGATTCAGGCGCACTCTCCGCACAGCAGATCAACCAGTTCCTCACGGCTGAGAAGACCGCTGCGGCGCGTGTTGCTGCGGCGCGCGCTCAGGCGCAGTCGGGGCAGATTCGGTTGGGTTTCACGCGCGTTGTTGCGCCGGATGATGGAGTTATTTCTGCGCGTACTGCAACGGTGGGTTCGGTAGTCGCGCCGGGGCAAGAGCTATTTCGCTTGATTCGGCAGAATCGGTTGGAGTGGCGTGGCGAAGTCACCGCAGCCGAGCTTCCAAAAGTATCGCCAGGACAAAAAGTCGCGATCACCACACCAAGCGGGCAGGTGGTTAGTGGCAAGGTGCGCACGCTTGCGCCAACCGTTGATCCGCAAACGCGCGCTGCAATGGCCTATATCGATCTCGAGCGAAGCCCAGCAGCCAAGCCCGGCATGTTTGCGAAAGGCGAATTTGATCTGGCCTTGAGTAAGGCGCTGCATGTACCGCAGTCGGCAGTGGTCTCGCGGGATGGCTTCACGTTCGTGATGCGGCTTGAGCCAAACAATAAAGTGACGCAGGTGAAGGTCACCACGGGGCGGCGCAATGGTGATCGCTTAGAGATCCGCGATGGCTTGAAAGAAAGCGACGCGGTGGTGGTGAGTGGTGCTGCGTTCCTTACCGAGGGCGATACGGTGCGCGTGCTTGAAGCCAGCGCGAGCCCTGCGAAGCCCGCACCGAACGCAGCGCCGGTAAAACCTGCTGCGACGTCGAAGTAATCATCAAGGGAGATTGACGATGAACGTATCCGCTTGGTGTATCCGTAACCCGATTCCTGCGCTCATGTTTTTTGTGCTGCTCACGCTCGCAGGCGTGTACTCGTACAAAACGATGCAAGTGCAAAACTTCCCCGATCTTGAATTACCGACCATCAATGTGACCGCCTCGCTCCCGGGCGCGGCCCCAGCGCAGATGGAAAGTGAGGTCGCTCGCAAGCTTGAGAACTCGATCGCTACGATTCAAGGGCTTAAAAATATCTACACAAAAGCCGCTGATGGCGCGGTCACCATCACCGCGGAGTTCCGCCTTGAAAAGCCTACGCAGGAGGCGCTTGACGAGGTTCGCTCTGCGGTCTCCGCCGTACGGGCCGACCTTCCTGCAGATCTGCGCGATCCAATCGTTGACAAAGTAAACCTTTCTGGCGCGCCGATTCTTGCCTTCACGCTGAAGTCGGATCGCATGGATCCAGAGGCGCTGTCATGGTTCGTGGATGACGCGCTAACCAAGCGCTTACTCGGCGTGAAAGGCGTGGGCAAAGTCACGCGCGTAGGCGGTGTGAATCGGCAAGTCCAGGTGCTTCTCGATCCCGCGCGTATGCAAGCGTTGGGCGCGACTGCGATTGACGTTTCGCGTCAACTGCGCAGCATGCAACTTGATGCAGCAGGCGGCCGCACCGACCTGGGGGGGAGCGAGCAGCCGATTCGCATTGTTGGCAATGTGCAAAACGCCGCCGAATTCGGCAAAGTTGAAGTAGCGCTGCAGTCGGGGCAACGTATTCGTCTCGACCAAATCGCGACGGTGACCGATACCATTGCTGAGCCGCGCGCAGTTGCGCTGCTAAACGGCGCGCCCGTCGTTGGCTTTGAAATTTCTCGCAGCAAAGGCGCGGGCGAAATTGAGGTTGGCAACGGTGTTTACAAGGTCATTAACGAGTTGAAACTCGCTCGTCCTGATCTCGTGTTTACCGAGGCATTTAACTTCGTTGAACCCGTGCAAGAGGAATTCGATGCGTCGATGACGTTGCTCTTCGAGGGCGCGATCCTCGCTGTGCTGGTGGTGTTCTTGTTTCTCCGGGATTTTCGAGCGACGTTTGTGTCAGCCGTCGCGCTGCCGCTTTCGGTAATCCCCACATTTATTGGAATGCACTATCTAGGTTTCACCTTAAACGTGGTGACCTTGCTTGCGCTGTCGCTAGTGATCGGTATCTTGGTGGACGATGCGATCGTTGAGGTGGAAAACATCGTTCGTCATTTGCGGATGGGTAAATCGCCCTACCAAGCCGCGATGGAAGCCGCTGATGAGATCGGCCTCGCGGTGATCGCGACGACGTTCACGCTCATTGCAGTTTTTCTACCCACCGCATTCATGGCCGGTATCCCAGGCAAGTTTTTCAAACAATTTGGCTGGACGGCTTCGCTTGCTGTGTTCGCCTCGCTTGTGGTTGCGCGGATGTTGACCCCGATGATGGCGGCTTACCTGCTCAAGCCCATCGTGGACAAAGAGCATAAAGATCCGAAGTGGCTAACCTGGTACATGGGCTGGGCACGCTGGTGTACCAAACATCGCTGGATCACGTCGTTTTTTGCGTTACTCTTTTTTGTGGGTTCGATTTTTCTTGCAACGAAGTTGCAAGCCGGTTTCATCCCGCCGGACGATAACTCGCAGACGCAAGTTCGGCTTGAATTACCGCCAGGGGCGACGCTGGCTGAGACCACGGCGGCTGCGGAGCGTGCGCGCGAATTGGTGATGGGTGTAAAGCATGTCAAATCGGTGTACACGACGATTGGCGGTGGAGCAGCGGGCTCCGACCCGTTCGCGCCGCCCGGAACGGCAGAAACGCGCAAGGCGACCTTGACGATCATTCTTGATTCTCGTCGAGATCGATCACTGCGTAAGCAGCCGATTGAAGCTGAGATGCGGCAAGCGTTGCAGGCAATCCCAGGCGCGCGGAGTACCGTCGGCCTGGGGGCCTCCGGCGAGAAGTACGTGCTCGTATTAACGGGCGATGATCCGAATGCGCTTGCGAGCGCAGCAGTCGCCATTGAGCGCGATTTGCGCACGATTCCGGGACTCGGCAACGTGAGCTCGTCTGCGAGCTTGGTGCGCCAGGAGGTACTGGTGAAACCAGATACGGCGCGCGCCGCGGATCTCGGCGTATCCACCGCTGCAATCGCGGAAACGCTGCGCGTGGCGACCGTAGGCGACTATGAGCAATCGCTGCCCAAACTCAATCTGTCGCAGAGGCAAGTTCCGGTACTGGTTCAACTCGATCCGGTCGCGCGCACTGATTTGGCGCAAGTGGAGCGGTTGTTACTGCCCAGCTCGACGCCGGGTAAGCCGCCCGTGATGCTTGGGAGTGTTGCGTCGATTGAGCTGGGAAGTGGTCCAGCCGTGATTGATCGCTATAACCGCGCACGCAGTATCACGTTCGATGTGGAGCTCGGAAGCCAGCCGCTCGGCGAAGTGACAGAGGCGGTGAAAAACCTACCTGCAGTGAAAAACCTTCCGGCCGGCGTGCAAGTGATCGAAGTCGGCGATGCCGAAATCATGGTCGAATTCTTGATGAGCTTTTTGCTCGCCATGGGTGCCGGCATTTTGTGTATCTATATCGTCTTGGTGCTGTTGTTTGAGGATTTTTTGCACCCGGTCACGATTTTGATGGCGCTTCCGTTGTCGTTCGGGGGCGCGTTTGTCGGCTTGCTTATGGCCAACAAACTTTTGTCAATGCCTTCTGGTATCGGCATCATTATGTTGATGGGCGTCGCAACCAAAAACTCAATCTTGCTCGTCGAGTACGCGATCGTCGCGCGACGTGATCTCGGCATGTCCCGTTTCGAAGCGTTGATGGATGCATGTCACAAGCGCGCGCGCCCGATCATCATGACCACCATTGCGATGGGCGCGGGAATGCTCCCGATCGCGATTGGCTGGGGAAGTGCCGACGCATCATTCCGCTCGCCGATGGCAGTTGCGGTAATCGGCGGGCTGGTGACGTCTACGATTCTGAGCTTAATTGTGATTCCTCCAGTTTTCACCATCATGGATGATCTCGAGCATCTGCTCGGTCGCCTACGTCGCCGCATCGGCGGCGTGGTCAGCCGAAGAAAAGCAGAACCTCAACGCGGCTAGGCGGAATTTTGTCCCCCTCGTTGTTCTGAGGAGCAGAGGGGGCATCACGAGCTCAAATTCGTGTGTCTTATCGTTTAAAAGCTTCGGGTGGGTGGTCGTTATTGCAGGAAATCGACTTTATGCTCGATGATTCGCTAGCCGTTGCTAAATAAGGATGTAATCAATTTAGTTGCTAGTAGTTACCTCGCGCGCCTTTGGAAATTGCGGAAGCACCGCCGGGCCCACGGTTCGCGACCTAGCGCGACTACTCGTTCGGGGCGACCGCGTTGCCTCAGATGAGCTCGCACGTTTACGCCTCGGGCGACCTTGTTTGCATCGATTGTGATCGCGCTTGCCCTGCGTTTTCGGCTGATGCGCATTCGCGATTTGCGCGCGTCCCAACCAAAGCCTGTGGGCATTCCTGGATTCAGCGGCACGTCAGTTCTCCTCTGGCAAAATCCGCCGGAAAATGGAGGATTGTTTAATGTCTGCTCGCTCGCAATACCAAACGCACTACGCGCGTTCTCTCTCAGATCGCGATAGCTTCTGGAGCGCTGAGGCGGATCAGATTGAGTGGCAGACGCCGTTCACGCAGGTATGTGATTTCTCTAAGCCACCGTTTGCGAAATGGTTTGTCGGAGGCACCACTAACCTTTGTCATAACGCGGTTGATCGACACTTAGCCACTCGCGCAGAGCAAGTCGCGCTGCGTTTCATCTCTTCGGAAACTAACAGCACGCGCGACTTCACCTACGCATCGCTACACGCGGAGGTAAATCGCGTCGCCGCGATGCTGCAATCGCTCGGCGTGACCAAGGGCGATCGTGTTCTGATTTACATGCCAATGATCCCCGAGGCAGTTTTCGCAATGCTCGCCACGGTGCGGATTGGCGCGGTTCACTCCGTGGTATTCGGTGGTTTCGCATCGGCGTCACTTGCAACAAGGATTGAAGATGCGAAACCGAAGCTCATCGTATCGGCCGATGCCGGTTTGCGCATGGGCAAAGTGATCCCGTACAAGGGTTTGCTCGATGCCGCAATTGATCTCTCCGCGCACAAGCCAGAGAAAGTGTTACTCGTTGATCGTGGGCTCGCCGAAATGGCGACCACGCCCGAGCGAGACATCGACTACACAAACTTCCGACTCTCCCACATGAAAAAGGAAGTGCCGTGCGAATGGGTGGAATCGTCCCACCCAAGCTATATCCTCTACACGAGCGGCACCACCGGTAAGCCCAAAGGCGTGCAGCGAGATACCGGTGGTTATACGGTGGCGCTCGCGTCGAGCATGCAGAAAATTTTTGGCCTGCAACCCGGCGAAACCATGTTCACGACAAGCGATATTGGCTGGGTGGTCGGCCACAGCTATATCGTCTACGGTCCGCTGATCAATGGCAATACGACGATCATGTACGAAGGCGTTCCCACGTTGCCTGACCCTGCGATCTGGTGGAAGATTTGCGCTGAAAACAATGTGAAAACCATGTTCTCGTCGCCGACCGCGGTTCGTGTGCTCAAAAAGCAAGATCCAAAATTTATGCAGCAACACGCGCTGCCCGCGCTCAAGTATCTGTTCCTCGCGGGCGAACCGTTGGATGAGCCGACGGCGCGGTGGGTGAGTGATGCCCTGGGCGGCGTTTCAATCATTGATAACTACTGGCAAACCGAGACGGGATGGCCCATTTTGTCGACGCAAGTTGGCGTGGCTGACACACCTCGCAAGTTCGGCTCGCCATCGTTTCCGGTGTACGGCTTTGATGTGAAGCTAAAACACGAGGCGATTGGAGAGCCAGTGGGCGACGATGAAAAGGGCGTGCTCACCATCGTGCCGCCGCTACCGCCCGGGGCGATGACCACGGTGTGGGGCGATGACAAACGTTTCGTGAACACGTATTTTTCTACGTTCAAAGACGAGCAGGTCTACTCAAGTTTCGACTGGGCTACGCGCGATGCGGAAGGCTATTACTTCATCCTGGGCCGCACCGATGACGTGATCAACGTCGCGGGCCACCGCTTGGGCACGCGCGAGATTGAAGAGGCAGTGCAGATGAGTCCGCTCGTCGCCGAGTGCGCCGTCGTCGGCGTTGCCGATCAACTTAAGGGCCAGACACCTGTTGTATTTGCGGTACTGAGGGATCAAAAGAAGGATTCAATTGAAAGCAAAAATGCTGTCATCTCCCAAATCGTTGAGGCAATCGGCGCGATTGCTAGACCCTCTGCGGTGCATTTCGTGACGCTTCTGCCGAAGACGCGATCTGGAAAGCTTCTTCGCCGATCAATTCAGGCGCTCGCAGAAGGCCGTGATCCGGGGGATTTGACGACGATCGAAGATCCGGCCGCGCTCCAACAGATCCGCAGCGCACTTGCGCAACAATAGCGGGAAGACGTTGTCGCGCGAGCTGCGTCTGGCTTAAAGGGCAGCACTGGGAACGCGCGACGCCGTCAATCGGGCCGAATACGTAACCTCGCTGTAACTATGCAAATCGACGCGAACTTAATGAAGTGGTTAAACGAGTGCCTCGCGCGGGGGCATTCGCCTGAGAGCCTCACGACCTCGATGCTGCAATCGGGCTGGTCGCAGGAAATGGCGCGGCTCGCAATCGCCGAAGCGCTTGGCAAAGAATTGCGTGCGCAACCTTCCTTGCCCGCCGCCACAAAATCGGTGCCTGAGCCCTCGATTGCCCAATCCCCCGTTTCCATCCAAACCTCAGACCGTCGTATCGATGTGTGGACGGTTGTGAAGCACCCGCGTGTGGTGGTGTTTGGAAACGTTTTGTCTCACGATGAGTGTGACGAGCTGATTTTGCTCGCGCAGCCCAAGCTTTCACGCTCGCTCACGGTGGATAACCAAACCGGCGGCGATGAGGTCAACCCCGCCCGTACAAGCGATGGGATGTTCTTTGTTCGGGGCGAAAACCCGCTTTGCGAACGCATTGAGCGCCGCTTGGCCGAACTCGTTAACTGGCCTTACGAACACGGTGAGGGCCTTCAAGTGCTTCGTTATAAACACGGTGCGCAGTATGTGCCGCACTACGACTACTTCGATCCAGCACAGCCCGGAACGCCCAAAATCTTGCAGCGTGGCGGGCAGAGAGTCGGCACGATCGTCATGTATCTGCGTACCCCGGAGCGAGGCGGCTCGACGGTCTTCCCCGATATCGGGCTTGAGGTCGCGCCGATCAAAGGTTCAGCGGTGTTTTTCAGCTACGACCGACCGCACCCCGACACCAAAACACTGCACGGCGGAACGCCCGTCACCCTCGGCGAAAAATACGTCGCCACGAAATGGATGCGTGAGGGGCCGTTTCACTAAAAAGAAAAGCCGGTATCCACCGGCTTTTTTATGGCACTAGCGCCGCATCGGCGCATCTTGACTTAGAAACGATTCTCGTCCCGACGAGTATTGTCGTTGCTTTCTTTCATACCGAGTAAGACGGGCTTCAGTGATTCGTCGATTGGCTTCGGACCGACCCAGATTTGCAAGAGCGCATTGAAAAATGCCTCATCGGGGAAGGGCTCTCCGACGCGTTTGCCGTTGACTAGGATCACAGTGCCGGTTCCAGGCAGCTGGTCAACCGTGATGGTTTCGCCCTTTTTCAGGATCGGGATTTGGCCAAAGATGTTGCCCAAGCGCAGCAGGCCGTCGAAGTGCTTCTGTTGATCGGCCTGCGACAAATTGTTTCTCATCCCATCCCGCAAACCTTTCGAGAAGTCGTTTGAATTGATTTCGCGCAAAAGGTTGATGTGGATTCGTTTCGGGCCGCGCTGCGCGCCAATTTCGACAGGCGTGGTGCGCTTTTGCGGCAGGTAGAGCGACACGACATAGACGCGCACAAGGCCGGCCGCCGCGTAACGTATTCCGGACCCATTGAGCTGCAGGTCGGTGTTGGCCACCCGTATACGATCATCAACCTTCACCCCCGCAACTTCTGCGGCGTGCAGAGGGAAGGCGAGAGATATCGAAAATAGTGCCGGTAACGCTATAGCCTTTAAAAACCAGTGTTTCTGGTTAGATAGCTGCTTAAACATTTAAATCCTCCTAGGTCGTTTTGAGTCGAGTCTGTGCTCGTTAGTTGCGCTGTAGCCTTCTAAAACTCCTGCACGCAGAGTACCGTATTGCATCAAGCTTCGCGAGTTTTGTACCGAAATAGTGGAATCAATCCGCGAGACCGAGACGCGCTAGCGAGCCATTTCCGCGTCGAATCACTTCTGCCGTGCCTTCGCTTAGGTTCACCACCGTTGTTGCAGCTTCTGGCGCGGTCCCCGCGTCGATCAATAACGCAAGATGTTTGCCAAACGACGACTCAATTTGCTCGGGATCGTTGAGCGGGTGTTCCTCGCCTGGCGGGATCAAGGTCGTCGAGAGTATGGGCTCTCCCAACTCGATCAGGAGCGCTCGAACCACGGGATGATCAGGCACGCGCAAACCAATGGTGGCGCGCTTCGGGTGCAACAGCCGCTTGGGTACTTCGCGTGTACCCTCAAGAATAAATGTGTAGGGGCCAGGTGTTCCTTGTTTCAGGATACGAAATGCAACGTTGTCAACTCGCGCGTACTTGCCAAGTTCGCTTAAGTCGGCACACACGAGCGTGAGATGATGTTTGTCATCGACGCCGCGGAGTTGGCGCAGTGTGCGCAGCGCCTCGGCGTCTCCAAGATGGCAGCCCAACGCATACGAACTATCGGTCGGATACGCCATCACGGCACCGGCGCGCAGTAACTGCGCCGCTTGTTTGATCAACCGCGGTTGTGGGTTCTCGGGGTGAATATGAAAGCGTTGCATAATAAGCGTATTCTAACTTCGTATATGGCGATTCAGAGTGTGGCTGCGATTCGGCAGCTCCGCACGCCATGACGCGTCGCTTGCGACGAACTACCCATGAACCTCCTACAGATTAAATACCTCTGCGCAATTGTCGACAACGGCTACAGCGTTTCCGAGGCCGCGGTCGCCTCTTACACCGCGCAACCTGTCGTCAGTAAACACATCAAAGCGCTCGAAGGTGAACTTGGCGTTCAGATTTTTGAGCGGCGCGGGAAGCGTCTTACGGGCCTCACACGCGCTGGCGAAGAAGCGTACGCCATTGCGAAGCGCCTCAACGCCGACGCGCAAAGTCTCAAAGCGCTCGCCTCAGACATGACCAACGCGAAAGCGGGTGTGCTCACCATCGCCACCACGCACACCCAGGCGCGCTACGTACTGCCGCGTGTGATCATGCAGTTTGGCGCGAAGTACCCGGATGTGAAATTGAAGCTCAAGCAAGGCAATCCAAAGCAGTGCGCGGATTGGGTGGCGAGCAGCGAAGCCGACATCGCAATCGCAACCGAGGCGCTTGCGCAAGAGCCGCTCTTAGTGACGCTTCCGTGCTACCGCTGGAACCGCTGCGTGATTGCGCCGCCTAAGCATCCGCTTGCTAAAGAAAAGGTGCTTTCGATCGAATCGCTGTCGAAGTATCCACTGATTACGTACGACAATTCCTTCACCGGGCGCTCACAGATTGACCGCGCGTTCGCAAGTGCGGGGGTAGCGCCGAATGTGGCTTTAACTGCGCTCGATTCTGATGTGATTAAAACCTACGTGCGGCTCAACGTAGGCGTTGGAATTTTGGCTGAAATGGCGTATGAACCCAAACTTGATACCGATCTGAAGCGGATTGATGCCTCGCACCTCTTTGCAGCGTCAGTCACCCGTGTAGGTTTGCGTAAAGGCGCATTTTTGCGCCGATTTGCTTATGACTTTATCGTGCTCTTCGCACCGTCGCTCAAGCGCCGTGAGATCGAAGAGGCCGTGTTTGGAAAGTAGCCGCGAACCGAGAATGGAGGCATCTCACCACGCTTCGCAAGCGGCGGTTGACGCCGAAAAACTAGCGCTTGTCTCGGATAAGCGGCGCAAAGCAAAACTCACCGTCTTGCTCGCATGTTTGACGATGCTCGGGCCGTTCTCGATTGACACGTATTTACCTGCGTTTCCCACGATGCAGGCGGCGCTTCCGGCCACCGAAGTTCAGATGCAGCTTTCGCTCACGCTCTATTTCGTGGGCTTCGCACTGTTCACGCTCTTTCACGGTGCGGTGAGCGACGCGATTGGCAGAAAGCCCGTGATCGTCGGCACGCTGCTTATGCACGCTGTTGGCTCGATTGGTTGTGCCCTTGCGGGTTCGATCACCGGACTACTCGCATTTCGGCTATTGCAAGGCATGTTCGCGGGCGCGGGTTTTGTCGTTGGGCGAGCGGTAGTGCGCGACTTGTTCGATGGCCCGGAAGCGCAACGTCAGCTCTCGCGGATTCAAATGCTTTTTGCGATTGCCCCAATCGTTGCGCCGATTTTGGGTGGGTGGCTGGTGGCGCATCTGCACTGGTCTTCGATCTTTTGGTTTCTGGCGAGCTTCGCGCTCACACTCGCATTCTGGGCAAAAATCAGCCTTCCCGAGTCGCATCCAAAATCGAAGCGCCTCCCGCTTTCTATTGGGCCTCTGGTTAAAACCTATAGCAGTATCTTCTTTAACGCGCGCTTCCAATTGCTCGCGGCGATTCCTGGCATTAATTTCATGGGATTTTTCATCTACATCGCGGGTGCTCCCGCGTTTGTGATCAATCACATGCAGCTCAGTACGAAAGACTTTTGGGTGCTCTTTGTGCCGGGCATTGCAGGTATTACGGTCGCTGCGTTTCTTTCGGGGCGGATGGCCGGTCGAATTTCGATGGCGAAACAAATCTCGATCGGATTTGCCGTGATCGCCTGTGCAGCGGTGCTCAATCTGATTGTCAGCGTTTGGGTTGCCCCGAACGTTTGGGTGCACGTATTCCCGTTTTTCGTTTACGCGTTTGGCATGGCCTTCATTACTCCACCGATCACGGTTGCGCTGCTCGATGCGTTCGCATGGGCGCGCGGCAGCGTGTCGGCGCTTCAGTCGTCGTGTCATGTGGCAATGATGGCTGTGGTTACTGCAGTCATCGTCGCGCCTGCGCAAAAAAGCTTGCTGGGCTTTGCCGTTGTAATGGCGGTCACGCCCGCGATTGGCTTCGCAATCTGGCGAACCTATTTGAAAATTTACGGTAATGAAGCGATTCCCAGCGAGTCGGATGTGAGCGCTCAAGTCAATAACGAAGGAACTCTATGAAACGACGTTTGTGGATTCACGCTCTGCTGCTCTCAGCGGTTGCGTTTGCGATGACGTTGACGGCACAGACGGCGGTCGCGCAAAACGTGCCCGTAAACAAAAACTTGCCAGTGATCGAGCTCAAAATCGGCGCACACAAACTCAAGGCAGAGGTAGCGGCCGACGCCAATTCGCGCACTGTGGGCTTGATGAATCGGTTCTCGCTCGCGCCCGATAGCGGCATGCTTTTTGTTTTCCCGCAGAGCGAGCAGCTCGGGTTTTGGATGAAGAACACCTTCATCCCGCTCTCGATCGCCTACCTGGATGCCAAAGGCGTGATTCTCAATATCGCCGATATGAAGCCCCAAGATGAGAGCACGCACCCTTCCAAAGGGCCTGCGATGTACGCCGTTGAGATGAAGCAAGGATGGTTCAAAGAGCGCGGCATCAAAGCGGGCGATAAAGTGGACGGACTCGATAAAGCGGGCCGCGCGAAAAACTAGTCCGTCTGGATCAACGCGGTACGTGAGCCGCATCTACGGAGGCGGTGCTGGCAGGGGAATTTCGAAAAGTGCCGTGTAGCGTTTCAATAGCGCGACGCGCGTGCTGGCTTACGCTACGATTATTGGTAGAAAACGAGGGGATGTCGGCAGGCAGCGGAATGCGTAGCTGAGCCTCACCTCCAGGCGCGCACATTCACTCAAATTGAGAGGCGATTCATGAAACATTTAAAACTAGCAGCAGCGCTTTTGGCCGTTGCGCTGACGGCCACCGGCACACCTGCTGCGTTTGCACAGCAAAAGGTGCTCAAAGTCGCGCCGCATGCGTTCCCGGCTAATCTTGATCCCTTCAATGTCACGGCCTACATCACGCGTAACCACGGCTACATGGTGTACGACACGCTTTTCGGTACCGACGAGAAGGGCGTGATCAAGCCGCAAATGGTGGATAAGTGGACGGTGAGCACGGATAAGAAAACCTACACCTTCACGCTGCGCGACAAACTCGAATTTCATGACGGCAAACCGGTGACGGGCGAGGATGTGGTGGCGTCACTCAAGCGCTGGGGCGCGCGTGACGTCTTCGGCCAAAAGCTAATGACCTTCGTCGATCGTATGGATTCACCCGATGCGAAAACCTTTCGCATTCTTCTGAAAGAGCCGACCGGCATCGTGTTGGATGCGCTTGGAAAGCCATCCTCGAATGTGCCGTTCATCATGCCGAAGCGCGTGGCAGAGACCGACCCATTCAAAGTGATAGACGACAACACGGGTTCCGGCCCGTTCATTCTGAAAAAGGATGAGTACAAGCCTGGCGTCCAGGCGGTGTACGTGAAGAATCCGAAATATGTGCCACGCAGTGAACCGCCCAACGGCACCACCGGCGGTAAGGTCGCGAAGGTGGATCGTGTGGAGTGGCTTGCGCTCAAAGACGCGCAAACGCAATTGAACGCGCTGCTTGCAGGCGAAATCGACATGATCGAGCAGCCGGCGTTTGAGCAGTATCCCGCGCTTCGCAAAGACGCTCGCGTGAACGTGGTCGATATGGGTACGGTCAACTTCCAATACGTGCTTCGTTTCAATCACGTGGTGCCACCGTTTAATAATCCGAAGGTGCGTGAAGCGGCGATGTGGGCGATGAATCAAAACGCCTTTTTGCGCGCGCAGGTAGGCCCGGAAAATGAAGGCATGTTCTTCACCTGCCCAAGCGTCTATCCGTGTGGCACGCCGCTCTCGTCCCCGAAGGGCAGCGAGTTCATGGTCAACGGCAATATGGCAAAAGCGCAGCAACTTTTGAAAGATAGTGGCTATGACGGCAAACCCATCGTCATCATGCGCCCCACCGATTTGCAATCGATCCACAAGCTGCCACTCGTTGCGACGCAACTGCTGCGTCAAGCGGGCTTCAAAGTGGATTTGATTACGATGGATTGGGGCACCCTGGTGGCGCGGCGCGCGAAGAAAGATCCGGCCGACCAAGGCGGCTGGAACATTTTCCTCACCGCCTGGGTAGGCGCGGACATCATGAACCCCCTCACCAGCGCGCCGCTTTCGGGCGCAGGTGATCGCGCATGGGCTGGTTGGTCGAAAGACGACGAGCTAGAGAAACTTCGCGACCAATACGCGCGCGCCGAGACTGAGGCAGATAAGAAGCGCGTCGCCGAAGCGGTTCAAGTTCGCGCGATGCAAGTGGGCACCCATGCGATTCTTGGCGAATACAAAAACCCAGCAGCGGTGCGCAAAAACATCTCTGGCATCGTGAAGTCGGGCGCGAACGTTTATTGGAATATCTCGAAGAATTAGCGCTCAAGTGCTAGCCCCCATTTAATTGGGGCAAGAAGATGAAAATAGTTAACATCGATTAGTAGATAAAAATCACGAACGCCCAATCTGATTGGGCGTTTTCTTTTAATGGGTGATTGTCAACGTGAGTCAAGATATTTTGTTTGAAAGCGTGCGTGAGCTCTCGCACAAACTCGTCGCCCGTGAGCTTTCTGCCGTGGAATTGCTCGATGCGTCTTTCGTGCAAATTGATCGGCTCAACCCAAGCTTGAATGCCATCGTCACGTTTGATCGCGAAGCCGCGTACGTGCAAGCGCGTGCGACCGATGCGCGGCGTGCAAACAGCCAACCCACTTCGCCGCTCGCTGGATTACCGATTGCGATCAAGGATATGGAGCCTGTTAAAGGCATGCGCACGACGATGGGCTCGCCGATTCTGAAAGACTGGATTCCCGAGTACGACACGATGATGGTGGAGCGTTTTCGAGCGCACGGTTTAACCATCATCGGCAAAACCAATACGCCTGAATTCGCGCTTGGCTCGCAAACCTTCAACACGCTCTTTGGTGCGACTAAAAATCCGTGGAACCTTACGAAAACCTGCGGCGGCTCAAGCGGCGGCGCAGCAGTCGCAGCCGCCACCGGGATGATCGCGTTTGCGGATGGCTCCGACATGGGAGGCAGCCTAAGAAATCCGGCGAACTTCTGCGGTATCGTCGGAATACGCCCCTCGCCGGGCCGCGTGCCAACTTATCCCGCGCTCAATCACTGGAGCACGCTCGGCGTACACGGCCCGATTGCGCGCACGGCCGAAGATGCAGGTTGGTTGCTTTCCGTTCAGGCGGGCGATGATCCGCGTGTAACCATGGGTTGCTGCGGCGATCCGGGCGTCTATCGCGAATCGCTCGCCCGTGATTTCAAAGGCGTGAAAATCGCATACTCGCCAACGCTTGGCGGGCTCCCCGTTGAACGCGAAATACGCGACGCGCTCGACCAATCGATCAAGCGTTTCGAAGCGCTGGGTGCCATCGTTGAAGAAGCCGAACCCGATCTCGCAATCGCGGATAACGCATTCCAAGTGCTGCGCGCACTTCACTTGCTGGGCTCGCTTTTGCCGCATTACAAAAAGCACAAGAACCTCATGAAGGACACGGCGGTGTGGAACGTGGAGCAGGGGCTCAAACTCAGCGCCGAGCAAATCTCAGAAGCGCAGCTCCAGCAATCGATGTGTTTCGAACGCATGCGCCGCTTCCTTACCAAATACGAGTACTTGATTTGCCCGGTCAACCAAGTGCAACCGTTCGACGTGAACACGCCCTACCCGATGGAGATCGACGGGGTAAAACTCGACACTTATCTCGATTGGATGAAGAGCGCGTTTCGCATCACCATGACCTCGCACCCCGCCGCCAGCGCACCGGTAGCGTTTACGAAGTCAGGCTTGCCTGTGGGCATGCAAATCGTGGGGCGATTTGGATGTGAGAGAGAAGTGTTGCAGCTGGTGCATGCGGCGGAATTGCCGCTCGGTGAGCGGCGGTTGCAAATTTGAATCGCGCCTCTGTGCTTGGCGCTGACTCCATCGCGCCAAAGCGACCCGGCGCTATCGCAGGCTTAAGTGTTGCGCCAAGAACCCGCGAGTGGCGGCTCTCGTTGCGGGCATGTTGAGGAGCGTGTGTGGTGCATCCGGAACGAGCACCACCGAAGCGTTCGCGTTGTCTTTGAGTGCCGCGCCGCAATGACCGCTCGACTCTGCATTTCCGAGCCAAGCATTTGCTTTTGAGAAAAACGGGTCTACAACGCTAATCACGTTCAAAACCGGTTTCGACGGCTCAAAAGAATTTCTAGGCTCGGAAACAAAGTAGTTGTTGTCGCAACTCCACGCAAAGAGAATGCGCGCCGCGAAATCTGTCCCGCCGTAGCGAGCAACGGGCACCGCACCTTCGCTCGTGCCCGCGAGGACAAGACGCATTGTGTCCGCCCACGGTTGCGCCTTAATTGCTGCAAGCGTCGGCTGAATTTCGGATAGGCGCAAGGCATGAATGCGCTCGTACATGTCCTTATCAATTGGCGATTTGTACGTCACGCGATCCGGAAGTGCGAAGGAGTCCGGGGCAACACTTGCGATGCCTAGTGTCGCGAGCCAAGTTTGCCACTCACCTATCGCTTTGAGGCCAAGGCCAGAGGAGCCATGAAGGAAAAGCACGACGGGCACACGTGTGGAAGCCGTCTTTGGGGCGTCTTTGAATTTGCCCGAAAAAGCGCTCCCGGCAGTGGATGGAAGCACAACGTCGGCGTTTTCAACAAGCGCCTTACGCGATGCGTCGGTGTGGATGGTTGCGCTGCCCTTGATCTCACCCGTCGGGAACGCCGGCGCTGCCTGCGCAATCGCCCCTTCTGCGAAGGCGAGAGCCACGATAAAGCTAGCAACGTGGCGAAGCTGAAACTGACCCGAACTCAACATGACGTATCTCCGAAACGCTTGTGTGCGCCGACACACGATGGATCTGAACTCTCGGCAATTAGCAAGCGTATGCGAAAAAACTGTCACCAGACTCGCGTTGGAGTCTGGTGTACTGATCTCGCGATCAATGTGCGATACGTGTGTTCGGGATAGCCTGTTTGAGTTACGGATACAACCCACGCAGCTCGCGCGCCGCAAGCACACGTGTGCATGCGATGATGAACGCAGCCGTGCGGAGTGACACTTTGTTTTTCTCGGCGGTGTGGACCACGGCTTTGAGCGCTTCGACCATGATTCGCTCAAGACGATCATTGATCTCCGACTCAGTCCAGAAGAAGCTTGAGAAATCTTGCACCCATTCGAAGTAGCTTACCGTTACGCCGCCCGCGTTTGCGATCACATCGGGCACGACGCGGATGCCGCGATCATGCAGGATGTCGTCGGCTTGCGGGGTGGTGGGACCATTCGCACCTTCGACGACAAGTCGCGTGTTGAGCGTTTGCGCACGTGCAGCGGTGATTTGGTTTTCGAGGGCCGCAGGCAGGAAGATATCGCTCTTCAGTGCCCAGAATTCTGTTTCGCTGATCGCGGTTACGCCGCTGAACTCTGTGAGTTTGCCACCAGCCGCCACGTGAGCGAGGGCGGCGTCGATGTCGATGCCTTGCTCGTTGGTAACGGAGCCGCTTACGTCTTGCAAGCCGATAATCTTCGCGCCCGCGTCACGGAACAAACGCGCGCCGATCCCGCCGACGTTACCGAACCCCTGCACCACGACGCGTGCGCCCGACACATCGAAACCCATTGCGCGTGCGGTCTCGCGCGCAGCGATGTACACGCCGCGCCCGGTCGCTTCTTTGCGCCCAAGTGAGCCGCCCAGCGTGATCGGCTTTCCGGTGACAACGCCGGTCGCGGTTGCGCCCACGTTCATCGAATACGTGTCCATCATCCACGCCATGATCTGGTCGTTGGTGTTCACATCCGGCGCGGGAATGTCTTTGTCCGGGCCAATGATGAGGCCGATTTCGCTCGTGTAGCGGCGTGTCAAACGCTCCAACTCGGGGCGTGTGAGCGTTTTCGGGTCGACGCGAATGCCTCCTTTAGCGCCGCCATAGGGCAGATTCAGCGCTGCATTTTTGACTGTCATCCACGCTGAGAGCGCCATGACTTCGTCGATGGTGACGTCTGGGTGGTAGCGCACGCCGCCTTTGCCCGGCCCGCGTGACAGGTTGTGTTGTGCGCGGAAACCCTCGAAATGGGCCACTGTTCCATCGTCACGATTGATCGGAATATCGACAGCGAGGATGCGTTTGCAGCGCTTTAGTGTTTCAATCCACTTCGCGAGGTGACCGAGGTGTGGCGCGACGCGGTCGACTTGCTGCAGGTATACCTGCCAGGGGCTGGACGGATCGTTGGGTACGTATGACAACGTTGTGGACGTCATTTCGAGGCTGGGCGACCTTATGGGTGCGCCTTAGGTTGAGAGAAGCGTGCAATGTAGGCAGTTTCGCCTGCCCGTGCTAATGCTTTTTACGGAGCAAGGCTATGCAAAATTGCGATGATCGGCATAGTTCGTGCATTTACATTTTGAAAATCGCGAGAGAGACAGACGTGTACTTCGAGTGGGCGCGTTCTCGCTACAGACAGCTCAAAAAATCAATCATCGTTGCACTGTATTTACCGGAGGTTGGGATGAGATCGAAACAGTTCACAGGTGCCGCCGTGGCGCTCGCGCTGGCGGTGGGTTTACTTTCGGCATCGACGTATGCCGACACGTTGGCAAAAATTCGGCAGTCGGGCGAGTTCGTGCTTGGGCATCGCGAAAGCTCCTCTCCGTTTTCCTTTATCGGCGAAAACAACACGGGTGCCGGCTATTCGGTCGATATTTGCTTGAAGATCTTCGAACAGGTCAAAGAGGATCTGAAGATGCGTGATCTCAAACTCAAATACACGGCGGTCAAGCCGGCGGATCGTATTGGCGCTGTGAAGGACGGGCGAATCGATGTTGAGTGCGGCTCAACTACAAACACGGTGGCGCGCCAAAAAGACGTTGCGTTCAGCTTCACAACCTTTGTTGCTGGCGCGCGCCTTCTCGCAAAAAAGGATTCAAAACTCGCCGATATTGATCGGATGCGCGGCAAAACCGTCGTCGTCACAGAAAAGACTACGACCGAACGTGTGATCAATCAAGTGAACAATGAGCGCGCACTAGGCCTGAAGGTGATCACCGCGAAGGATCATGCCGAAGGCTTCAAAAAGATGGAAAGTGGCGAAGCGGATGCCGTAGCCAATGACGACGCGCTGCTGCTCGGCTTAGCCGCCCGCTCGGCCAATCCGGCTCAATTCGACTTCGTGGGCAAATTCCTGTCGGTTGAACCCTATGGGATCATGCTGCGCCGAGATGACCCCGCTTTCGCGACGGTTGTCGACAAAGCGATTGCGAAGCTCTTCGCCTCGGGGGAGATCTTCAAGATCTACGCAAAGTGGTTTGAGTCCGGCGCATTCAAGCTGCCGATGAACCAATACATGAAAGAAAACGTCCGGCTGCCAAACAAGTACGGCGTTCAATAACCAAGCAACTTCGCAGACGAAGCGCTCTAGAAACGGGGGCGAGCGCTACCTTAACGGGCCAAGCGATTTACTCGCTGGCTTTCGCCTAGCCCTTATTCAATTAGGATTCGGCGATCAATGTCATGCCGTAGCTGTTTTCAGGTAGCTATGAAAATCGTCCGACCTGCAGCGCATGTGTAAAGCCGC
>JAAFJO010000010.1 GCA_013298145.1 Betaproteobacteria bacterium | reverse complement strand
ACCTCGTCAAACTCTTCAACAACCTAGATGGCTGCGTTCGCTTCGTTACGTTTGTTCAGCGGAGAAACGAGATTATGTAGCAACTTTCTAATCCACGCAACTCCAACCAACAAAAAAATAAGAAAAAATGAATAATTTTTAGGCATTCGACGCTCGAATTTTGAGCAATTCGGGTCGATCTCGATTCGCACTATCGAGCTGCAGGCTTTATTCGACGAGGCGTTGCGGGTGAACGTCGAAATTTTGAGCGGTCACTCAAAAAAAATTCAAGGTTTTTGGTGGCGCTGCAGCAAATTGCCACTTCTAGCGTTCCGCATAAAGCTAACTCGTGCCCGTAAGGCACGCTGGCGCGGGGCTAGCGTCACCCGATACGCACTAATGAGATTCGATAAATCGTGGGCTTAGCCCAATAAGATCGTAGCCGCCGCGCGTTTTGTCATCGTGTCAATCGCGCCCGCGTCGGCTCACGCTGGGCGCGCGGGAGCGGGTGGCGTGTTTTTCTACTGCATTCTTCGCCGTGGATTGGGTGGCGACCTTCGTCGCGGCACCTGCAGGGCCGCGAGGCGCCTTCTTCGCAACGACGCCCGCCTTTTTTACTGTTGGCGCGCTTGCTTCCTGCGCCGCGATGAAACCGCGAATCTCGGGATAGATGATGTTTCGCCAACGGCTACCGGAGAAGATGCCGTAGTGGCCACACTTTTCGACCAGCAGATGCTTTTGCATTGATTGCGGAATGCTTGAGCACAACCCGTGTGCAGCGTATGTTTGTCCTGGCAGCGAAATATCGTCGAGTTCGCCTTCGACTGTCATCAGGGCGATATCTCGAATCTTTGACGGATCGACGCGCTCGCCTTTCACTTCCATGACGCCGCGCGGCAAGTGGAACTCTTGGAACACGCGACGCACCGTTTCAAGGTAATACGCCGCATCAAGATCGAGCACCGCGTTGTACTCGTCGTAGAACTTGCGGTGTGCTTCGGCGTCGTCGGTATCGCCTTTAAGCATATCTAGGAAAAATTCCCAGTGCGATTTTGCGTGGCGCCCTGGATTCATGGCAACGAATCCGTAATGTTGCAAAAAGCCTGGATACACGCGGCGACCAAAGCCTGCGTATTTCGCGGGCACGCGCGCGATCACGTTTTTCTCGAACCACTCGGGCGAGTGTTTAGTGGCGTATTCGTTCACGCTCGACGCGTGCACTCGTGTATCGATTGGCCCGCCCATCATCACCATGCTCTTCGGGCGCATTGGGTCATTCTGCGCGGCCATCAAACTCACTGCGCACATCACTGGAACCGTCGGCTGACACACTGATATTACGTGCACGTTCGGGCCGAGCTCGCGCAGGTAGTCGATGACGTACTGCACGTAGTCATCGAGATGAAAAATGCCATCGGTGAGCGGGACATCGCGCGCGTTTTTCCAATCGGTGATGTACACCTCATGATGCTGTACGAGCGATTGCGCCGTATCGCGCAGTAGCGTAGCGAAATGCCCCGAGAGCGGCGCAACCAGCAAAACACGTGGCTCGCCTTTACTACCGACCTTCGCAAAGCGGCGCAGTTCGCAAAATGCCCTCGATGATGCGACCGATTCCTCAACCATGTGCGTGTGGCCATCAACCACCACGTTATGAATGTTGAACGGGCGCTTTGGGTAATCCTGCGTCAAGCGAATCGTCATCTCGCTCGACGCTGCGAGCCAATCATTTGGCGGTGTGTCGCGCCACGGATTACCGTTAGATTGCGCCCAATTCATGCCCATCTGCGCAGCGAAGCGCATCGGTGAGGCGAGAGATTTCTGGATTTCGTGGAAGGCGTAGAGCATTTAAAACCGATGATGAACAACGTGTGACGACAAAACTGTCACTCCCGCGTAGACGGGAGACTTGACCGAATGAGCCGAAGCACGCGAGAACTCAAAGATTACTGTCTAGGCTCCGCAAGGGCCGCCCGGATGGGTCCCGGCTTTCGCCGGGATGACACGGCTACGACGCGGGTGTTCGGAAATCAAATCTGATCCAACCCCCGCGCCAAATCAGCCCTCAAATCTTCTTGTGCTTCGAGACCAACGGCAACTCGAATCAGTGTATCTGTAATTCCTGCCGCTTCCCGCGCTGCAGCACTCATTCGCGAATGCGTCGTACTCGCAGGATGCGTAATCGTCGTTTTCACGTCGCCCAAGTTGCCGGTAATCGACATGACTTTCGTCGAATCAATGATTTTCCAAGCGTCCGCTTTGGTGCCTTTGACATGAAATGACAGCACACCACCACCACCGCTTTGCTGCGTGCGCGCCAATTCATTCTGGGCGTGCGTGGACAAAAACGGATAGTTAACTTTAGTTATTTTTGGATGGCTGCTTAACCATTCCGCCAATTGAAGCGCGTTTTCACTGTGCGCGCGCATGCGAATCGGCAGCGTTTCTAAGCCTTTGAGCAGTACCCAGGCGTTAAACGGTGCAAGGCTCGCGCCCGTCGTGCGCAGAAAGTTGTAAACGGTCTCTTTGCACAATTGCTTGGTGCCAACAATCGCGCCGCCCATTACGCGGCCCTGGCCATCGAGGTGTTTCGACGCCGAATGAATCACGACATCCGCGCCGAGCGCAATCGGCTTTTGCAGAATCGGTGTGCAGAAACAGTTGTCGACGACGAACGTCGCGCCCGCTTTGCGACACATCTCTGCAATCGCGGCGATGTCGAACACCTCGCACGTTGGGTTCGATGGTGTCTCCAAAAACACGAGCTTCGTTTTCGGATGTGCGCTGATCGCCTCACGCCACGCATCGAGCGAGGTGCTATTCACAATCGTCATTGTCACGCCGAATTTGCCCATCACCGGCGGGCCGAACACGTTCAACGTTGAGCCAAACACCGAACCGCTCGTCACGATGTGATCGCCCTGCGCACAAAGGCTCATCGCGAGCGTTGTGATCGCGGCCATGCCGGTGGATGTGGCAATCGCCGCCTCCGCGCCTTCAAGCGCCGCGAGACGTTGTTCGAACATATCGACCGTCGGGTTCGTGAAGCGGGAATAGATGTAGCCCGGCTCTTCTCCCGTGAAGCGCTTCGCCGCCATCTCAGCGGACTCATGCACGAAACTCACCGTCGGGAACAACGCCTCCGAATGCTCATTGAACGACGTACGCATCCCGCCCGCGCGGATGGCGAGGGTGTCGGGGTGGAGTTTGTCGTCGTTATTCATGGATTCGTTTTGTGTTGTGCGTTTCGTCACGCGTTTGTTGTGTCGGGCGTAGGGTGCGATCCTATCGCACCCAAATTGATACCAACCGTCGAGGATTGAAGAGTGACGCTTCGCATCGGAGGGTTAGGAGGTGCGATGGGATCGCACCCTACAGCGCTATTCTTTGATTCAGCCAGTCGTTTTAATCGAATAGTTTTTCGGAACTGGTTTCGGAAGCGTCCAATCTCCGAACGGCAATCCTTGCGTCCAACCGAAGTAAGTCAATCCGACTATCACGAGAAACAAAAACCAAGCGGTAAAAACCGCGAGAAACGTACGTTGGGATGATCCGAATGTTCGGGCAATTCGCTCACCAATCGGAAATCCGTACAAAACCAAGCCAAAAGCAAGCGGGAATCCTGCCCAAGCGTACTCTCGCAACGCAACAAACCACACAAACGCAATCGCTGGTGTAGCGACTAAAAGCAGCACCAGCCATTCAGCGCTCCCCGATTGTTTCCGAGCAGTCACTGATCCGCCCCCACCATTTCCCCCCGCGACTCATCGCGCGATTTCGCGAGCCCGAGCAAAAACTCGCTCGTAATGTCACCCGTCACATAGCAGCCATCAAAGCACGATGCATCGAAATCAACAATCCGCGTCGGATGGTCTGCGCGCTGGCTTTGCAGGATCGCGCGTTTCATACCCTCAACGGTTTGATAGACGACGCGATCCGCGTTGATCGCCTCAGCAATTTGCTCGTGCGTTTTGCCGACGGCGATCAATTCATTTGGCGTGGGCATATCGATGCCGTACACATTCGGGTACATCACCGGCGGCGCGGCGCTGGCGAAAATGACGCGTTTCGCGCCCGCTTCACGAGCCATTTGCACAATTTCGCGACTGGTCGTTCCGCGCACGATGGAGTCATCCACCAAGAGCACGGTTTTCCCCGTAAATTCGCTCACGATCGGATTTAGTTTTTGGCGCACGCTTTTCTTGCGCATCGCGTGACCGGGCATGATGAAGGTGCGGCCGACGTAGCGGTTTTTCACAAAGCCTTCGCGATACGGGCGACCGATGATCGTTGCGAGCGAAAGCGCGGCGGGGCGCGACGAATCCGGAATCGGAATCACGACATCAATCGTTTCCCAATCGGGCATCGCTTTGACGACGTTCGCAAGCTCTTCGCCCAAGCGCACCCGTGCGTCGTAAACCGACACGCCATCGATCACGGAATCAGGCCGTGCGAGATAGACGTATTCGAAGATGCAAGGATTTAACTTCGGGTTCTTCGCACACTGCTGCGCATGAACGTGGCCTGCGAAATCGATGAAGAGCGCTTCGCCCGGCTCAATGTCGCGCTCGACTTTGAAGCCGAGCACGTCAAGCGCAACGGTTTCAGACGCCACAGCGTATTCGGGCCCGGCCATCGTATCGGCACGGCCGTACACCATCGGGCGAATGCCATGCGGATCGCGGAATGCGAGCATGCCGTAGCCCGCGATCATCGCAGTCACCGCATACGCGCCTTTGCAGCGCACGTGTACACCCGCGACGGCTTTGAAAATCATTTCGGGCGTGAGCGTGCGAGTGCCGTTCGCGGCGCGTTCGAGCTCAAGTGCGAGGACGTTCAACAACACTTCGCTATCGCTATTGGTGTTGATGTGGCGCGCGTCGATCTTGAAAAGCTCGCGTTTCAGCTCTTCGCCATTGGTTAAGTTGCCGTTGTGGACGAGTGAAATACCAAAGGGTGAGTTCACATAGAACGGTTGCGATTCGTGCTCCGAAATCGCGCTGCCTGCAGTGGGGTAGCGCACGTGGCCAATGCCCGCGCTACCAAGGAGATCTCGCATGTTTCGCGTGCGGAAAATGTCGCGCGCCATGCCGCGCCCTTTGTGCAGATGAAATACCGCGCCGTCCGCCGTCATGATGCCAGCGGCGTCTTGACCGCGATGTTGCAGGGTCATCAGGCCGTCGTAAATCAATTGATTCACCGGGCCGTGAGAGACGATTCCGATTACGCCGCACATAGTTCAACTTCCTTGATGACACGCTCATGGCGCGCGAATTTCAGTTTGCTTGCCAGGGCATCGGGAAACTTGTTTCGCAGGATCGCCGCGAACGTTTCCAATGGTTTCGCGCTCGCGCTTTGCTTCCACCATTCATTGTTTGAAAGCCCTGCCGCGCCGCCCAGCAGCACGAGGAGCACAACGATCAAGCCGCCACGCAGCATGCCGAACGCAAAGCCCAAGGCACGATCAATGAAGGTAAGCCCCGCTGTTTGCACGAGCTTGGTGAAGAGAAACCCGATGATGCTGACAACGACAAACACGAGCACGAAAACCAACATGTAGCCGGTGAGTAGTTTGAGCCAGCTCGGTGTATTCGCAAGCGGCAACGCGTTGGCCATCGCTTGCCCGAAAAGCATCATGCAAACGATGGCGAGAATCCAGGCGCCGAGCGCGAACACCTCGCGAATGATGCCGCGCCAAAGACCGAGCGCGCCAGAGAGCAAAAGCACAGTGATGACGATGTAGTCAAACGCGGTCATGGGCTGTTAGGGCGCGCTTGCGTGGTGAGTGTTTGAAAAAGCGGGCACAGGGTGATCGCGTTCTGGGGATTCGGAACGCGCATGCGTCATGGCAGAGTGATGAGTTTCGCTTCGAAACCCGCTTTTGCGAGCTTCGCGCGCGCCGCTTCGACCGACTTTTTGTCTTCGAAGGGTCCGACACGCACTCGTGTGACCTGGCCGTTGCTCACGGTGATTTGCTCGGTGTACACCGGGACTTTCAGCGCCTTTGCTTTATCAAAGACTTGTTTCGCCGATGCCGAATCGCGCACAGCCACCAGTTGAATCACCCACTGCCCGCTTTTGAGTGCGGGCTTCTCAGCCACTTTCGCGGGCGCATTTTCGGGCGATCTTGTTGGCGTAGTCGGTGCCGCCTTCGGTTCAGCCTTAACTGCTGCAGCCGCGTTCGTTGAGGGCGTGGTAGCGGTTATCGCCTTACTTGTTTCGTCTTTTTTTGCCTGTGAAGCCCCAGATACTGCAGGGCTAACAGGCGAAGGTTGCGCTACAGGCGCTGTGGGCAAGGGGGCCGCCGTCGGTGCCGCGACCGCCGCGCCACTTGGCTCGGCCACCGAGGGAATCTCGGTCGGTGCGCCCTTCCTCTCTGGCAATTTCGGATCGAACTTGGCGCTATCGATGGGCGGGATCTTCACGTCCACGCTGTCGGGCAGGGGAGGCGGTTCGCGTTCCAAGAAAATCGGCACCAAAATGATGGCGACCAGTAGCAACACCGATGCACCGAGCAGGCGACGATTGGCGCGGCGGCGCAATTGATCGGCGTTTTCGGTGGCTGCGGAGACGTTTGCCATCAAGCGGTGAGTCGTGAGACCGAATTCGTGGGCTGGATCAAGCGGGTGTTGCGAGCGCTACGTCGGGTCGCTGCACGCAGCAACCGTCAGGAATGATCCAAAGACCACAATTCTATCGGCCTCATTCGCGTTTTCCCGCGCGCGCGCATACGCATCGGCTGCGCTCGCGAATGGGTGAATCGCTCTAGGGGCGACACCGCTCGCGATGAGCGCGTCTTGGATCGCTTCAACGGTGGTGCCGCGCGCGCCTGGCAGGGGCGCGATGTACCAGTGATCGACACGTCCCTTGACAGCTGACACGACGGCGGCGATGTCTTTATCCTTAAGCATCGCAAACACGGCGTAGGTTTCCGGAAAGAACGCCATGTCGGAGAGCGCACGCTCAAGCGCCTTCGCTGCGTGTTCATTGTGCGCAACGTCGAGCACCACGGTCGGGCGGCCCGGTAGCACTTGAAAACGCCCCGGCCATTCCACTTCGAGCAATCCTTGCCGCAACGCACCCTGCGAAACCGGGAGCCGATCAGACAACACATGCAACGCCGCAAGCGCTGCCGCCGCATTGGCCAACTGATAGTTTCCGCGCAAGGCGGGGATCGGCAAACCGTGGCGACGTTGTGCGCCGAGCCAGAAACCCCATTGCGTGGGCATATGTTCGTAGCGCTGCCAGCCGTATTCTTTGCCGACGAAAAGCGCAGCCGCTTTCTTTTCTTTCACTGCATCAAGCAAACTCTTCGGCGGGTCTGACTCAGCGATGATCGCGGGCTTGCCTGTGCGCAGCACGCCGGCCTTCTCGCGCGCGATGTGCTCGCGCGTTGGGCCTAAGAAATCCATGTGATCGAGCCCGATGGAGACGATCACACTGCAATCGGGCTCGAGGATGTTTGTTGCATCGAGCCTGCCGCCGAGCCCGACCTCGATCACCCAGGCATCGAGCTTGGCCTTCGCGAAGATGCGGAATGCCGCCAGCGTGGTGTATTCGAAAAACGTGAGCGCTAAGTTGTTGCAGGCAGCGCGTGCCGTTTCCACCGCTTCGAAGGCGGCGACCAACTCATCGTCGTCTGCATCGACACCATTCACGCACACGCGTTCGTTGAAACGATGAATGTGCGGCGAGGTGTAGCGCGCTGTTTTGTAACCCGCCGCACGCAGCATTGCATCCAGATAGGCGCACACCGAGCCCTTGCCGTTCGTCCCGGCTACCAAAAACACGGGGCACGCAGGCTTGACGTTCATCGCATCAAACACCGGGCGAATGCGCTCCAGGCCCATCTCAATTTCGGGGCCAGAGCGAATGGTGTAGATGCGATCAAGCCAGGATTCGAGCGAGGTCATCGTTTAAGTTTCTTGACGCGGATTACGCTGATTTCGCGGATTAACGCTGATTAGCTTTTTGGTATTAATGAGCGCTGTCGACGTTTAACAAAGAACGTGAGTATTCATTAAATTCGCGCCACAAACGGCGATGCGAACAACGAATAATCAGTGTCAATCTGCGAAATCAGCGAAATCTGCGTCAAAAAAAGTCAACTTTTCGCAATATCGCCTAATTTACTTGGGCAAACGAGCTCAACAACTAGCACTTTGATTGACCTTGTGATTCGCGGATAGCCCTTAACAAACCGTTCGATGCGTCGCGGAGCTATCCCTTCATCGCACCAAGTAATCTCGCCAGCGTCGCACGCATCTCGCGTCGATCCACGATCATGTCAATTGCTCCCTTTTCGAGCAAAAATTCGGCGCGCTGAAAGCCTTCGGGCAATTTCTCACGCACCGTCTGCTCGATTACGCGAGGTCCCGCAAAACCGACCAACGCACCCGGTTCTGCAATCACCACATCGCCTACGAACGCGAAGCTTGCGGATACACCACCCATCGTTGGATCGGTGAGCACGCTGATATACGGCAGTTTTTTTTCCGCCAACTCGGCGAGCCGCGCATTGGTTTTCGCCATCTGCATGAGCGACGCCAAGCCCTCTTGCATGCGCGCGCCGCCGCTCGCCGCGAAGGAAACGAAGCCACACTTCGCCTTGATCGCCGCATCGACGCCGCGCGCAAAGCGCTCGCCGACAACCGAGCCCATCGAGCCGCCCATAAATTCAAATTCGAAACAGGCAACCACTGCGGGTACTTTCTCAATCGCGCCTTGCATCACGATGAGCGCATCGGTTTCCCCGGTCGCCTCCGCCGCCTGCTTCAATCGATCAGGATACTTTTTGCTGTCTTTAAACTTCAGCGAATCAACCGGCGTGACTTCTGCGCCAATCTCCCTACGGCCACTCTCATCGAGCAGAGCATTCAAGCGAGTGCGCGCGTTGATGCGCATGTGATGGCTGCACTTCATGCAGACATGCTGATTCTTCTCTACGTCTTCGGTGTAGAGCACCGAATCGCAGTTCGGACACTTGAGCCATAGACCTTCAGGTACACCGCGCTTACCGACGGTATCGCCTTTAACCGCAGGAATAATTTTTTCTAGCCAGGACATTCGAATCGTATCGACCCCGCTTTTGGACGGGCCGCAGTTTTCTCGTGAGGCGTGATTGTCGCGGATTTTCTATTTTCGCCAACAACGTCGAGAAACGCTCAACAAGTTTCAGCAACGCGGTACACAACCACTTGGCGCACGGGGCTCTGCAACCGTCAACCGACGGCGCGGCGATATCGAGAAACAGCAAGCGGCGAAGTCGCCAGCGCTGGGCGATATGGCAGCCAAGCGCGACTTCGTCGGCGCAACCCTCAACGCACAGAGCTTTTCGAGGAGTTCATGAATTGTTCATCTTCCGTTCAGTTGACGTTAACGCGTTTGAACGTGGCATGTTCACAGTCCTGCACAAAAATTCTATCTACTGACTGGTACGTAAGCCCGCGATGCTCACGATTTAACGATCCTCGCGATGCCCTCTTTTTTAATCACCTAGGAATTTCTATGAAATCACGTTCGATCACACTTTTAATCACGCTTGGCGCCGCATGCGTCGCAGGAATTGCTAACGCGAAAACTTACAACGCCAACATCACAGAGGCTGACGTACTCGCCGCACAAAAAGCGTGGGGTGCAGCACTGGTGAAAATTAGTGATGACTTCGCCAGCGGCGGTTTACCGAAAGCAAAAGCGACCGCGAACGCTGTTCTCGATGCGGCGTATGGGTACAACATGGGACCCGTTCTCTTCAAGCCAACGCTCACGGTTGCACCGCAAACGTTTCGCACAACAAAAGCAGGTGCGCTCGCATACTTTGTCGGGGATGATAAAAACTTTCCAGCGGACTCAGGGTTCGCGCTAAAGGGATGGAAAAAAGTCGATATCGAAAATGCAGCGATTCACATTAATGGCGACGTCGCGAAATCCATGGGTAAGGTCATGATTACCGACAAAAACGGCAAGGTAACGACCGTCGACAAGACTTGGGCATTCAAGAAGGATGACATGGGCGCGGTTCGTATCGTGCTGCATCATTCATCGCTGCCCTACTCAGTAAATTAAGTAGGCACGAGAGAAAGGCTGAACGATTGTTTCGCTTGCATTGCATCTTTGGAGCTGGGCAGATTGAGGCCTCGAAGACAAGCGGCAAGCGAAACGCGTTCAGCCGTTCGCTAGAAAATTGATCACGTAAACATGCTACGAACACGGCTCATTCTTGCGTTTGGTGCGCTCGTAGTGGTCGCGCTCGTTCAGCTAGGCTTCACATGGTGGGCCACCCGCGCAGCAACGCTTCAATCAAAGAAAAGTAACGTCACAGCGCAGCTGCTTACGCACTACCTCGACGTAGGCGCGAACAAACAACGACTGAAAGTTTGGTTCGCGCAGAAAATGCTCACGGGTGACACGGCTACTGCCGACCGTGATCAATTGATTTCACAGATGCGCTTATCACTCGCCGCGCTCGACGTGGCGCTTGAGCAATCGGAGCGCTTACGCGCCGACAATGACCAGGCTGCTACAGCCGCGATCGAACTTGAACGCGGCACAGTTGCCTTGCTCAAGAATAACTTCGATGCGTTGATGGGCACCCTACGCCGTACGACGCCGCTCGCAGCCGACACAGAAAAATCAGCGGCATGGCGCGATGCCATCGATCTATTTGACCGCCTTGAGGGGCGCGACATGCGCCTGCTGTTGGCTGATGCGGTTTACAGACAGCGAATCGCCAACGAATCTGCCACAGCGGCGCTTGCAAGCGAAATTTCTCGCATTCGCGATGCCGCACTTTTCCTCGCGCTGCTAGTGGTCACGTTTAGTGTGATAGCTACGTTTTTCTTCATCGCGAGAATTCAACGCCCCATATCGCGCGTTGTGGAGCGGACGCAAGCCTTTGCACACGGGGACTACGCGGAGGTGCCGACATCGACGTCCAAAGACGAGTTCGGACGCCTTGAGCGCGCCCTTGAGGCCATGCGTGCGCAATTGGTCGTTGCTCGCGAGCGCGACCAATCTGTGCAGTCTGCGCTAGAACGGTTAGTCGCCGAACGCACGCGAGCCCTCAGTGAAAGCTACGAAGCGTTAATGCAGGTTGACGCACGGCGCAGGCAATTTTTCGCTGATATCGGCCACGAGGTAAGGACGCCCATCACCGTGATTCGAGGCGAGGCGGAGCTCGCGCTGCGTGGCACCACCCTCAACGAATCCGACTATCGCGATAGTTTTCTTCGAATTATCGACGCAAGCGAAAATCTGACACAGCGCTCCAACGAGCTGATCGAGCTGGCACGATCCGAATTCGCCGATCACAAGCCTGAACATGTGCTTCGCCCTATCGCACTTATCTTCCGGCGTACGGTCGACCAAGCTATGGCGATCGCGATGCCACGCAGCATTGGCCTCGCTTTGGTTATTGACGATCATTTTGAGACTGCGATCGTCAGCTGCGATGCGCCAAAACTCTCTCAGGCAATCATGATTGTCCTGGATAACGCGATCCGCTATAGCCCTAGCCACACCACGGTGTGCGTTCGCGGAAGTGTTGACCATGATCAAGCCATCATGTCGGTCGAGGATCAAGGAATCGGATTCACTGCATCGGATCGAGAACAAGTGTTCACACGCCATTTTCGCGGGGACCGCGCACGTGCACTAAGAGCTGACGGAATGGGCCTTGGACTTACCATTGCGCATGCCATCGTAGCCTCCCATGGCGGAGAGATATATATCGATGCGGATCGCCACGTAGGCGCGCGAGTTGTCATTAAGGTTCCACTCCACTATGAATCTACTAATCGTTGAAGATGACCAGCGAGTTCAGGATTTCTTGAGCCGAGGCCTGCGCGCTGAGGGCTACCGCATTACGACTTGCACCGACGGGAACGTAGCCTACGAGTGGATCTCGCGGGAGAACTTCTCGGTGGTGCTGCTCGACGTAATGCTGCCAGGGATGAATGGAATCGAACTGACGCAAAAGCTGCGCGCAGAACGAATTGCTCTGCCGATCCTCATGCTGACGGCGATGGATTCGTTAGCTGACCGCGTGCAAGGCCTGCGCTGTGGCGCTGACGACTACCTCACCAAGCCCTTTGCATTTGAAGAATTGCTTGCGCGCATCGAAGCGCTCGCGCGTCGGCCTACCGAGTGGAAACCTCTCGACAGAACGTTGCGCGTAGGATCGCTCGTATTTGATCGCAGCGAAATGCGGGTACTCCGTGACAACCAACTAGTCACGCTCACTGCAAAAGAGCTAGCGCTGCTTGAGCTACTGATGAGCGCGCCGGGCCGTGTCTTCAGCCGGGAGCGGATTCTTTCGAATGTGTGGGGGGTCAGCGAAGATCCGCTGACAAATGTAGTGGACGTTTACATCAAACGACTACGACAAAAAATTGGTGATGACACCAACGGGCCAGGTTTGATCAAAACAGTGAGGGGTATAGGCTACAAACTTGATGATCGGTCGGAGGTTTAGGCCAGCGCACTCATTTCACACTGGCTTCGCGCTACGCATCGAGCGAACGGCGTACTGCACTTAGCCACTGCTCGGCGAATTTCGCTTCGTCGCCAGCCGATTTCTCGTACGCGCCGAACATACCTTGCACCAGCGCCGAGCCGATCACAACTGCATCCGCCACTTTGCCCACGCGCCGCGCAGTTTCACCGTCACGAATGCCGAAGCCTACGCCGACGGGCACAGGAACAATTTTCTTGATCTCGCCGACTTTCGCGGCGACTTCTACGGTGTCGAGATGCCCTGCACCCGTGACGCCGCGCAGGCTCACGTAGTACACGTAGCCGCGTGCGAGGCGACCGACAGCGGCGATTCGCTCACTGGTTGAAGTCGGCGCAAGCAAGAAAATCGGCGCGAGGTCACGTTTGCCGAGCATCGCGGCGAAATCGTCAGCCTCTTCAGGCGGATAGTCGACGACCAACACGCCATCGACGCCCGCGTCAGCGGCGGCGTTCACAAAATGCTCGCGCTGCATCGCCTCAATCGGGTTCGCGTAGCCCATCAATACGACGGGGGTGGTTGCGTTTGTCTTACGAAATTCGGCGACGACGGCAAGCACTTTTTTGAGCGACATGCCTTTCGCGAGCGCACGTTCGGAAGATCGCTGAATCACCGGGCCATCGGCCATCGGGTCGGAAAAAGGCACACCCAGTTCGATCACATCCGCGCCCGCTTTCGCGAGCGCGTGCATGGTTGGCAAGGTCGATTCGATGGATGGATCGCCAGCGGTGATGAAGGGGATGAGCGCGGTGCGCTTGTTGGTTTTTAATGCAGTGAAAGTGGAATTGATGCGGTTCATGTTTTAGCCACAGATGCACACAGATTCACACAGATAATGTTTCCTCACGAGACCGAAATCTGTGTTCATCTGTGTCAATCTGTGGCAAAAAAATTGTTGGGTGCGTTCAGTGCGAAGAATGCAGTGGTGATTTGGTTTGCGTGTGCTTTTCTTGGCGCAGATTGCGCCAAGGTTCCTCCCCCTTCAAGGGGGAGGCTAGGAGGGGGATGGGTTTCGTTTGAATAAACAAGTAAAGAACCCCATCCCCACCCTAACCCTCCCCTTGAAGGGGAGGGAGTTCCGCTCAGCGCTTGAGCAGCTGAACGATCTGCTCTTTATTCGGCGACGCCGCCGCATGTCGCCCGAGTTCGCACTCGGGATGGCAATAAAACGAAAGCCCCGATTTCATCGACACCGTGTGCATGTCTTTATCACCGCGACCGGAGAGATTGACGAGTAGCACTTTGTCTTTACTCATCGTCGCCGCGAGTTTCGTTGCGTATGCAATCGCGTGACTCGATTCAAGTGCCGGAATGATGCCTTCGATACGGCAACATTCGTGAAAAGCCTTGAGCGCTTCGTCATCGGTGATCCCCACGTATTCCGCGCGGCCGATGTCTTTCAAATACGCATGCTCGGGCCCGACGCCGGGGTAATCGAGCCCCGCGCTTACCGAATGCGTTTCGATAATTTGTCCGTTTTCGTCTTGCAGCAGATATGTTCGATTGCCGTGCAACACGCCTGGCACACCTTTGGTGAGGGACGCCGAATGTTTACCGGAATCGAGCCCTTCACCTGCCGCTTCGACGCCAATGAGGCGCACGTTTTCGTGATTGATGTAGGGATAGAAAATCCCCATCGCGTTGCTGCCGCCGCCGACGCAGGCGAGTACGGCATCCGGCTGTCGCCCCGCCATTTCGGGCATTTGCGCGATGCACTCCTCACCAATGATCGACTGAAAATCGCGCACCATCATCGGATACGGATGCGGGCCGGCGACGGTGCCGATGATGTAGAAGGTGTTGTCAACATTGGTCACCCAATCGCGAAGGGCTTCGTTCAACGCGTCTTTGAGTGTTTTCGACCCGCTCTCAACGGGAACGACCGTCGCACCGAGCAACTTCATGCGATACACGTTTTGCGCTTGCCGCTTCACGTCCTCCGACCCCATGTAGACCACGCATTCGAGCCCGTAGCGCGCGGCAACGGTGGCTGTCGCCACGCCATGTTGCCCCGCGCCTGTTTCCGCGATGACGCGCGGTTTGCCGAGGCGTTTCGCAAGCAGCGCTTGGCCGATGCAGTTGTTCACCTTGTGCGCACCGGTGTGGTTCAAATCCTCGCGCTTCAAATAAATCTGCGCGCCGCCGAGCTGTTCGCTCCAGCGCTTTGCGTGATAGATCGGCGAAGGGCGACCGACGAAGTGTTTTAGTTCGTATTCGAACTCGCGGCGAAATTCAGCGTCGTGTTGATATTTCGCGTAGTGCGCTTTGAGATCGTCGAGCGCTTGAATCAGTGTTTCGGCGACGAAGGTGCCGCCGTATTGACCGAAATGGCCACGGGCGTCAGGTAGGTCGTACAAATTCATAACTATCCTCGTATAAGCCCCAATTTAATGGGGCTAGGGGAGAAAAATGAAGGATAGTGAGCGTGATGCTTTTATCTATCTTGCCCGAAGTTTTCGGCAACTTCGCGACAAAATTTATAAATCAATTCGGAGTCTTTAACGCCGCGCGCCGACTCGACGCCACTGCTCACATCCACCGCAAACGGGCGAATAGCGTTAATCGCGTCGGCCACATTTGCAGCAGTCAAGCCACCAGACAAAACGACCCGAGGCGCGGGTGCGCCGGATGGATTTGTTGTGTTGTTGGGCTGCTGACACGGAATCAAATTCCAATCGAAAGTTTGGCCGCTACCGCCGTGGCCCGCGCTCGGTGTGTCGAGCAAAAGGGCGGCGGCGTTGGCGTACGTTTCCTGCGATTTTAGTAAATCGAAGCGGTTGTCCACCGCAAACGCTTTCATGAACGGGCGACCGAACTGCGCACAAAATTCCGGCGTTTCGTAATGCGCGGCGCCGTGGAACTGCAACAGATCGATCCGTGCCGCCACGAGCGTATCGCGCACCTCGTCGGGCGACGGGTTCACGAACAGCGCTACCGTCGACACGAACGCTGGCACGCGCTGAGTGAGCGAAGCAAGCAACGCAAGATCGATGGCACGAACACTAGGTGGGTAGAGCACGAACCCGATGGCATCCGCGCCCGCGTCAACCGCAGCATCAACATGCTCAGACGTTTTCAGGCCGCAGATTTTGATTCGGGTGCGCATGCGCAAGATTGTAGGCGCGGGCTTGACCGCGCTTCGTCGCATACAGCGCGGTCAAGCCCGCGCCTACAAAATCGGATCAACGAACGCCTCTGGAATCGCGAACTTAGCGTCGTATTCAATCCCCGCAAGGTAGAGGCCCGCCGCAGAAAAAGTCGGCGCCGCTTTGGTGCGATCTTTCGCCGCGAGCAACGCATCAACCCATTCAGCAGGCTGGCGACCGCTACCGATGTAGACCATTGCGCCAACGATGTTCCTAATCATGTGATGCAGAAACGCATCGGCGTGGAAATCGAATCGCAACAAGCCGTTCTGCTCGCACACTGTGGCGGAATGAATCGTTTTGATTGGCGATTTCGCTTGGCATTCTGCGGCGCGAAATGAGGTGAAATCGTGTGTTCCAACGAGCGATGTCATGGCGGTCACAACGCGTGAAATCTCTTGCGGCCAATGCGTCCAACCAACGCGCCCGTGCATCAGGCCTGGACGCTGAGGCTGGGATGCAAGCAGATAGACGTAGCGCCGCGAAGTCGCAGCGAAACGGGCATGAAACGATGAATCGACGCGTTTGGCCCAGCGCACGGAGACATCGCTTGGCAAAAACTGATTGCTACCGCGAATCCACGCCGTTTCTTCGCGTAGCAGGTCGCGTGGCACATCGAAATGAACGACCTGCAGCGAAGCATGTACGCCGGTATCAGTGCGCCCTGCGGCGATGACTGATATCGGTTGTTGCGCGATCTGAGTGAGTGCGCGTTCGAGTTCGGCCTGCACGGACGGCTGACCCACTTGCCGCTGCCAACCGCAATACGCAGCCCCAAAATAATCGAGCCCCAACGCCCAGCGTTGAGGCTCGCGATCGCGGTCCAAGTTAGTCAGCTAATAGCTAATGACTAGCCGCCAAGCTTAGCGAGCAACGCGCGGGCTTCCGCCTTTTGCGATTCATCACCATCGTGGAGCACCTCGCGAAGAATCTCGCGCGCGCCCTCTTGATCACCCATTTCTTCATACGCCCGAGCGAGATCGAGCTTAGTGGCTGCGTCATGCCATTGACCATCGAGAATCGACGGTGTGGGTTCCATCGTTCCCGATCGATTTGCGTCGAACGAAAGATCGAGCATTTCAGGGCGCATGGCCGGGCCAACGGTTCCAAGATTCGTCGGCGTGGCGGTGGAGAAATCGGTGAAGTCCATGCTTGACTCAGGCAGCTGCCCTGAAGAAGTTGCCTTCTTCAGCGACGCCTCTAGGTCGGCCAGATCGTCTTCCAGCGATTTCTTTTTGCCATCGACGCTTGGCTTGATCGTAGGGATCACTGTGGGTACAACTTTATCCAGCGTCCGATCAGTTTTGTCACTGCTCGGAGCGGTCATCGTCATGCCGTCGAGGACGAAATCGAGACTGCCTTTATCGGCGCTCGAACTAGCGCCCGGCGCAGCCGAAGGCCGCGGACTAGTCGGCGTTGGATCAGTGAAGAAATTCTTCAACTCGTCCGTGGCTGCAGCGGCAGTCGTGGCAACTGCTGCCGTCCCTGCAACGACAGCACCCGTACCAAAATTAAGCGCGCCCGCGGCACTATTCCTCACAGAGTCAGCGGCGCTTTCGACCTTACCGGAGACGATCGCTGCCGCCGTGCCAGCGCTTGCTGCAAGGCTGTGCCCTGGGAAGTGCGCGGCAGCAAGTTCCGCCATGCGGCTTCCATAGTCAGCGCCGCGGTCCATCTTGCCGACTTCCGCGACCCATTTGTCGAAGCCTGCTTGATCGCCTTTCGTAGCCGCCATTTCAGCAAGCTTTGATGCGACGTCTGCGCGCTGAGGGTCTCGTGCAAGTGCCTCGCGCAAAATTTCTTCCGCTTGTGCCTCGCGACCGTAAGCAATGTAGACCTCAGCTTCGGCGACTGGGTCCACTTCGCCGGCGTCGATGGTGCCCATGCCGGAGCGGCTGAACTGGCTCGCAATCGGCGCATCATTGGTTTTGACGACGCCGAGCCCCGAGGTACCAAACACCGTGTCTGGGTTCACTGTATTGACTACGGGTTCACTGAGCTTCGAATCAACGCCAGCTGCCGAACCGGACTTCCGCTTGCGGGCCCACATCAGTCCACCGACGCCGACCAGAAGCGCGCCGAGGCCGCCTAGCGGCACTAGCGGATTTTCCATCAGCGTGTCGATGAAGCCGGGCTCAGCAACGGCTGGCGCTGGCGCGGGCTTAGGTGCGGCGACTGGAGCAGGTGGCGGAGGTGGCGGGGGCGGCGGTGGTGGAGGTGGCGGAGGGGGTGTCGCAGCAGCAGGCGCTGGTGTCGGCGCAGGCGGTGCTGTCACCGGAGCTGGTGCTGGCGCAGGCGGCGTGGGCGCAGGCGCTGCGGCAACCGCGACTGGCGGCGGTGGCGTTACTGGTGCTGGAGCCGGGGCAGCGACGGCTGGGGCCGGTGCGGGCGGCGCGGGCGGTTTAGCAGCGTCTTGCGCTTTCTTCTGCGCATCCGCCATCGTCTGGCTCTTCAGCGAGAGCGCCTTTTCGAGATTCTCTTTTGTCTTTGCGAGTTCTGCCGCTTTCGATTTCTCTTCGGCAATCGCTTTTGTTGTGGCGACCTTATTTTCGGCGGCAGCAGACTTCGCGCGCTCGCCTTGCGAGAGCCGCAAGCGATCACCGGTCGGTCCTGAGCTTGCGGAGTCAGTCACCGCTCCGCTGACACGGCCAGAAGCACGCGCTTGTGCTGTTTCCGAGGAAACGGTCGGCACGTTGTCGGATACGCGCCCGACGTAATTTCGCCAGCTCGCGGTTTGCGCGCGCACTTCCGACTGTGCTTCAGTTTGCGCGATGGCGCTTGCTTCGGGCGCCGACGGCAAAGAAAGCGTTGCACCTGCGCGCAGACGGTTAATGTTTCCGCCAATAAATGCGCTTGGGTTGGCGCGCTGGATCGCGATCATAAGCTGTTCAACGCTTACACCCGGATTGTTGCGGGTGGCGATACTAAACAACGTGTCGCCGCCTTTCACCACATAGCTTCCACCTGAAACCGATGCGCTCGGCGCAGCAGGGGCTCGGCTTGTTGCCGGGGCAGCGGCGGGCGCGCGCGCAGGTTGCGCCGGCGCTGCAGCGGTAGGCGCAGGCACGGGCGCCGCAGCAGGCACAGGGGCCGCAGGGATCGGCGCAGTGATGGTTGCGCGCGGATTCGCGCTTGCCTCCACTGATTGCGGCTGAGCCGAGCCAGCAGGATCAAGCAACACAACGTATTCGCGCACTAAGCGACCAGTGTTCGAATTAACTTCGATCAGCAGATCAAGATAGGGATCATTGATCGCTTGGTTCGATGTCACACGCAAAAAAGGTTGACCGTTGGAGCGCCGCAGTGACTGCACTCGCATGGTTTGTAGGATGCCTTGATACTCGACATTCGCCGTGCGGTACACGGATGGCGACGCGATTGCGGCGCGGATGGAGTCAAAGTCGTCGCCGGGGGCGATGCTCAAATCAATCTCAGCAACGAAGGGCTGGCCCAACGCTGTTGAAACGTTCAAACGTCCTAACCCCAGTGCGCTTGTGTCGGTGGTCGCAACCAACCCCGCGAGCGCTAGCGAAATGAATAATGGTTTTTGGCGAAGCATGCCGCCCTCGAATGCGGAATAAACAGGAAGAAAAATAACATCATGCACTTGCCGCCGCAAGCTAAGAATTAACTTTAACTTGCATGACGGTGAGCGCACACTAACGTAAACGTCTAAAAGCGATTCGTCTACGCTAGATATTGTGGTCCAAAATCGGATCAGCCACCAGATGTTGTAATTGCGCACATCCGCACGATGTGTCTACGACATGCAACAGCGCCCGAGCGCGGTATGGGTGGCGCGACGGCGCCTTGCCGCAAATACCTAGTTAGTTCAGATTGCAAGGAAACCGACTACAGCGCAGCAACGATCGCATCGCCCATTTCGCGGGTGCCGATGGCCGTTTCACCTTTCTGCGCGATATCCCCTGTCCGCAGGCCGTTCGCGAGAACTTTGCGCACAGCGGTTTCAATGCGATCGGCCAGGTCGTTCCGATTGAATGTGTAGCGCATCATCATTGCCAGTGAAAGGATGGTGGCAATTGGGTTGGCTTTGTTTTGCCCCGCGATGTCCGGCGCGGAGCCGTGAATCGGCTCGTACAAGCCTTTTTTGTTGGCATCCAGCGAGGCCGACGGCAACATGCCGATGGAGCCTGCGAGCATTGAAGCCTCGTCGGAGAGGATGTCGCCAAAAATGTTGCCGGTAACGATCACGTCGAACTGTTTTGGCGCGCGCACCAGCTGCATCGCAGCGTTGTCTACATACATGTGAGACAGCTCGACTTCGGGATACGACTTCCCCATTTCGGTAACGACTTCGCGCCACAGAATCGAGGTGTCGAGCACGTTTGCCTTATCGACGCTGCACAATTTCTTGTTGCGCTTCATCGCAGTTTCAAAACCGACGCGCGCGATGCGCTCAACTTCGCTCTTCGCGTAATGCATCGTGTCGAAGCCTTCGTCTTCGCCGTTCGCATTGGTACGGCGTCCGCGCGGCTGGCCGAAGTAAATGTCACCCGTCAATTCGCGAATGATCATGATGTCGAGCCCCGCGACGATCTCCGGTTTCAACGACGACGATGCGGCGAGTTCAGGATAGAGCATCGCCGGACGCAAATTCGCGAAGAGCGACAAGTCTTTCCGAATGCCGAGCAACCCTTGCTCGGGTCGTACGTTGCGCGGCAGCGTGTCGTACTTCGGTCCGCCGACGCAGCCCAACAAAATCGCATCAGCGGCGCGCGTTTGCTTTTGTGTCTCTTCAGGGTAGGGATGACCGTATTTGTCGTACGCAGCGCCTCCTAGCACACCATGCGTAAGCTCAATTTCACCGGGACGCGCTTGGATTTTTTCTAATACTCGTACCGCTTGCGAAACGATTTCTGAGCCAATGCCGTCGCCGGAAAGAACTAGGATTTTCATTGTTGATTACGTCGCTGTGCGTACTTAGGTTTTTGGATCGATTTTTGTTTATTGCGTCATCCCGGCGAAGGCCGGGACCCATGATTGCAAGGCATGCACCTTGAACAAAGTAGAAGCGCACGCAACTGTGGGTCCCGGCCTTCGCCGGGATGACGCGGGAAGAGAGGTCGCGTCTACTGCAACCAAGGCCGCGCCGCGTGGTGCTTAGCTTCGAACGCGCGAATCTGTTCGCTGTGTTTAAGCGTGAGCGAAATATCGTCCCAGCCATTCACGATGCGTTCGCGTTTTCCAGCGGCGATCTCGAATGGAAACACGTACGACGCGTCGGTTGCAGCCACGGTTTGCTTTTCTAAATCGACGGTGAGTTTGAAGCCGGGGAACGCTGCGCAGTCAGCAAACAAACGATCCATCTTCGCATCGTCCAAACGAATCACCACGAGACCGTTGTTGAGTGAGTTGTTGTAGAAGATGTCGCCAAACGAAGGCGCGATCACCACGCGAAAACCGTTTTGCAAGAGCGCCCAGGGAGCATGCTCGCGCGAGGAGCCGCAGCCAAAGTTCTGTCGCGCGAGAAGAATCGTTGCGCCTTGAAAGCGCGGCTCGTTCAACACGAACTGCGAATTGAGCGGACGTTTGCTGTTGTCCATCCCGGGCTGGCCGACATCGAGATAGCGCCACTCATCGAAGCAATTCGGGCCGTAACCCGTGCGCTTGATCGATTTCAAGAATTGCTTCGGAATGATCGCGTCGGTATCGACGTTCGCTCGATCCAGCGGCGCAACGAGTCCAGTGTGAACAACAAACTTTTCCATTTACTTTTTCTTCGCAGCGTCTTCGATTTTTTCACCGGCTTTTTGCACATCTTTGCCGATGCCCTGCATCGTGTTGCATCCGGCGAGCGCTAACGCTGCCATCGTTGCGAGGACGAGAGATAGTTTTTTCATTGCTTCACTCCAACGTTACAAATTGTTTTCGCCACAGATGAACACAGATTCACACAGATAAAACCAATCAGGAGGCTGACGCCGTCTCTTAACGAAAAGGCTCCGAGGGTCATGCGCGGAGGAAACTAAATCTGTGTTCATCTGTGAATATCTGTGGCGAAAATTAGTTCATCGTTCGAACATCAACAAAATGCCCTGCAATCCCCGCCGCAGCCGCCATCGCGGGGCTGACGAGATGGGTTCTGCCGCCTGCGCCTTGTCGGCCTTCGAAGTTTCGATTCGAAGTGGACGCACAACGTTCCCCCGGTTCGAGTCGATCATCATTCATCGCGAGACACATCGAACAACCCGGCTCGCGCCATTCGAAACCTGCGGCCACAAAGATCTTGTCGAGCCCTTCGCGCTCAGCCTGCTCCTTCACGAGCCCTGAGCCGGGAACGACCATGGCAAGTTTCACGTTGTCCGCACGACGACGACCTTTCACGACGGATGCAGCCGCGCGCAAGTCTTCGATCCGTGAATTGGTGCATGAGCCGATAAACACTTTATCGATCTTGATTTGATCGAGAGGCGTGTTCGGCGTTAAGCCCATGTATTGCAATGCGCGAGCGATGCTCTCGCGCTTGGTCGAATCGCGCTCTTTATCGGGATCGGGCACGCGGCCGTCCACGGGCAACACCATCTCGGGCGACGTGCCCCACGTCACATGCGGGATCAATTCGTTGGCGTTCAATACGACCGTGTGATCGAACGCGGCATCGTCATCGCTCTTGAGCGTGCGCCAATATTTCACTGCGGCGTCCCACGTGTCCTCTTTCGGCGCAAAGTTGCGGCCCTTCACATACGCCTCGGTGACTTCGTCGTACGCGATCATGCCCGCGCGCGCGCCTGCTTCGATCGCCATATTGCAGATCGTCATGCGGCCTTCCATCGAAAGCGAACGCACCGCTTCACCGCCGAATTCAATCGCGTAACCCGTGCCACCGGCCGTGCCAATCTTGCCGATGATGGCGAGCACCAAATCTTTCGCCGTCACGCCCGTCGGTAAGCGGCCATCGCAGCGCACGAGCATCGATTTCGATTTCTTCTGCGGCAAACATTGCGTTGCCATCACGTGTTCCACTTCGCTCGTGCCGATGCCGAACGCGAGCGCGGCAAAAGCGCCATGCGTGGAGGTGTGTGAATCGCCGCAGACAACAGTCATCCCCGGCAGCGTTGCGCCCTGCTCTGGCCCCACGACGTGAACGATGCCGCGACGCATGTCGCCGATGCGGAAATAAGTGAGCGCGTGTTCGCGCGCATTCGCATCAAGCGTTTCCACTTGCACGCGAGATACCGGATCGGTGATCGTCGTGAAGCCGGGCGTGGTTGGTGTGTTGTGATCGGGCATCGCAACCATCGATTGCCGACGCCACGGTTGCCGCCCTGCAATCTTCAAGCCCTCGAACGCCTGCGGACTCGTGACCTCATGCACGAGATGACGATCGATATAGATTAGCGACGAGCCGTCATCTTCAGAGCGAACAACGTGCGAATCAAAAAGTTTGTCGTAGAGCGTTTGGCCGGGCATGGTGCTTACAGCTTAGGTTTTGCTTGATTTTATCGGCGAACGGGCAGGTTCGTTTTTTGCCACAGATTCACACAGATTCACACAGATATTCGTCGCTCCAGCAAAAGGTTCGACGTTTATGACAGCGCGAGAAAAGCGACTTCGTGCGGGCGTTCTATGGCTTTTGCCAACTATTTACGCCTGGGAACACACACAAACGTCGCTCAAGAAAATCTGTGTTTATCTGTGTGCATCTGTGGCTAATTGATTTCTCGTACCCGCGCCGCGCGCAGCACCGCTGCCCTGGTATCGGGCGGCAGCAAAAACGCCGCGTCGTTCGCGCGTTTCGTGAGCGCTTCGTCGTAATGCACGCTTTGCGCCGAATCGAACTTGACTAAGCCCGCGTTGAGCAGCGCATCAAACGCGCTCTTGAATTGGGATTTGTCGCTGAATTCCGGGGCGTTGAACACATGCGTCATCGCCAGATGTTGCGCCGCCTGCTGGGAAAGTGTTTCAACTGCTTCGCGCGAGCGCGCGCCCGTGGACTCACGCATCACGATCGCGAGCATGAGGGCGTGGCGCGTGAGCGTTGGGCGCATGATCGCCGCCAAGGTTTCAAGCTGCATCGCACCTTCAGTGCCCTGCGCCGCGGCGGAAATCACCTTCGCGTCGCTCTCCGTCATCAGCCAGCCGTCGTCGATCATCGCGGCGAGCGTTGCATCAAACGGCGTGAAGCTATCGTTTTCAAGCGGCCACGGCGGGAGAAACAGCTCAAAGGCGAGCATCGCGTAGAGCTCCCGCGAAAGTGCTGCGAGCTTGATTCGCCCCAAGGTGCCGTGTTGCACCACGAGGCACGCGATCAAACCCGGAAGCGCGAAACAATGCAGCACGTTATTGCGGAAATAGGTGAGCTGAACCGCTTCAACCTCTTTAGCGATCGCCACATTCCCAAAGGGGTGAGCGCGTTTTTCTGAATATCCTAGCTTTTCACAATATTCAATCGTTGCCCCTGCGCTTTCGGGCGTAAGCGTCAATTCTTGTATGGTTTGTGTACGCGGCACGATTCGCTTCAAGTGCTCAATGGTTGCGGTGAGTTGGGCCACGTCGGCGGCATGTCTCGGCGTCGCCAGGAGCGCCGTGGAAACCAGAGACACCGGGTTGATGTGGGCCGCCCCATTGATCCGCTCCGCGATCCGACGCGAAAGCTCGGTGAGCGCGTTGCGACGCAAGTTTTTATCGTCGAGCCATTGCGTGAAATCGGGGCTGCCGAATTCGTCGAGCAATTCGTGCAGGAAAAGCGGGCGCGCGAAGGTGACGCCGACTCGACCGTACTTCTGCTTTCGCATTTCGAGCACCGCACTCGCAAGCCCCCAAATCGATTCTTTCTTTTTCGCCGCGCCCGAAAGCTCTTGTGTGTAGCTGCCGCCTTCGATCAGTTTTTCGTAGCCGATGTACACCGGAACAAACGCAAGCGGGCGATCATGTTCGCGCAAGAAACTTTGTACCGTCATGGAAATGAGTCCGGCTTTCGGCGGCAACATGCGCCCCGTGCGCGAGCGGCCGCCTTCGACGAAATACTCCACCGGAAAACCGCGCTTCAACACCTCGTGCACATACGAGCTGAACACCTCTTGATACAGCTCGTCGTCTTTGAACGAGCGCCGAATAAAGAACGCACCACCGCCGCGCAAAATTCGCCCGACGATGGGAAGATTCAAATTGGCGCCCGCCGCGATGTGCGGAATGGTGAGGCCCGCCTCGCGCACGACGTACGAGAGCAGCAGGTAATCGATGTGGCTGCGATGACAAGGCACGTAAACCAGCGTGTGATCCTTCGCGAGCGTGTGCAGCGCATCCGCGCCTTTCACTTCCACGCCGTCGTAAATGCGGTTCCACACGCTCTTCAAAATTCGTGCGAACACGCGAATAATCGGATACGAATAATCCGCCGCGATTTCCTTGACGATTTTTTCAGCGCGCGCCTCGACCTTCTCTTCGCTGGTCTTCTTCGCGCTCACTTCGTTGCTGATCGCGCTTCGCACACGAGCATCGCGCAAGATCGCTTCCATCAAAATGCGACGATGCGACAGATCAGGCCCAATCGCCGCTTCGCGCTCATGGCGGAAATGCGTGCGCAACACGCGGGAGATGCGCCGCTCAGTGCGCTCTTGGCTCAGATCCTCGCCTTCGGCGGCGATCAATTGCGCACGCAGCGACATCGGCTCGCCAAACTTCACAATCACATCGTTGCGAAAGAAAACGATCGAAAAGAGTTTCCGCAAACGCGAACGGCCGCCCCAGCCTTCCGCCGCCCACACACGAAGCCAACGCATCCGCGTGCTCGGATTAAACAGACTCTCTTCACGCTCCGGCGCACGCCCCCAAAAGATGCTCACGGGCACGAGCTGCACGTCGTCCAACGTGTTGGCGTTCAATCGATCAATCAGGCGCGTAAGCCGCTCTGGCGCCGCGCGAAGCTTCCCGCCCGGCCGCAAAAACATCGAATCGCGCAGATGAAAATGCGCATTGCGTTCCGTGTTCTCGGTTCCCGGCATCGGCGCATGCGACGGTGGTAGCGCGAGGCGGCGCGTCAAGGAATCCAGCATCGCGCGATCGGTGATCGATGGACGCGACAGCACGTAACACGTGAGCTTGCTCGGATCAATCGTCAGCGGCTGCGGAAACACCTGCGCCCGCACCCAACCATCAAAGGCCTTGCGCAAAAGCGTCGGGAACCAACGACGCGGGGAAAACAATACGGAATCGCTCATTAAGCGCTTAACGGGAAAAGTAGCAAAGGCTGAATTGTCGCGGGTTTGGCGCGTTGGTTTGTATTCGTCACTAGAGCATTGACCGATATCATTTGCAGAATTTGGCGATTTTCGTTAAGTTTCATAAACCTTCACATTTATGTCTAGTCCATCTTCCGTACTCGCACCTTCACTTCAAGACCTTGCTGAGTCTATTTCGGACTTCCGAAACGCTTCATTTCAGTCGTGCGAAAGCGTGTTGTTACGCTTCATTTATCAACTTGACCAAGAACCTCTTGCGGGATTCTTAGCCTCGATGCTTCCCGTACAAGACTTCGATTCATGGCTAACCAATGCAAGGGGCACGGTGGGTTCGATGGTTGGTTCTGGCGCCCTTATGTGGCCAATCGAACGACCTGCCCGCGTCGCAATGCAAATTGCTCTGTGCAGGGCAATCACAGCGAAAACAGTTAGCTTCGTAGGTTTTGTTCATGATTACTTTTACACGGGCAACCAACTATCAGGCCATGTAGAGGCATTTGCGTCAAAACTACTTGATCCTCTTCATAGAGACATCACAAGACTTACCGAGTCGCGCGTTGTGCCCCCGGTTCTTTTTGAGGCTATGGGTGGATTACCAACAAGCGGTGACCACACGCTCGACGCGCTGCTTCAGGATGCATGTGCAAAGTTTCGCGATCCAGCGCCTAAAGCTCGCGCCGAGGCAACCGAAAAGCTTTGGGATGCGTGGGAGCGGCTCAAATCCATAGAGATTCATGGCAACAAACGACTTTCCGTAGCCAGGCTACTAGATCAAACGTCACCGGAACAAAGTTTTCGAGCCGTTCTCGAGACTGAGGCTCGCGCTCTTACCGAGATTGGCAACGCGTTCCATATCCGGCACTTTGAAACTGACAAAGTCAAGCTAGAGCAACCAGAGCACTGCGACTACTTGTTCCATCGCCTTTTCGCCCTAATGCATCTGTTGCTCTTCAGTCGGCACCGCGATTTAGGCAATACGTAACCCATACGATAGCCTCGACGCCAAGGGCCGTAGGCTGGGTTACCAAACCCAGCATTCAAGGTTCGACAAGCGCACCGCGAACGGCAACTAGCGCTGGGTTTCGTCGCTCCAACCAGCCTACGTGACTGTGTAGGCGCGGGCTTGACCGCGCTTAGTCGCGCTCAAACCGTGCAACGAAGCGACGTCAAGCCGTCGCCTACAAGGATCAGCGGCCTAGCCGTTCCTGCACCAACACAGTCGCCCGCGCCACCGCATCCACCGCATCGCAATAAACGATCTCCCCCGGCAAACTGCGCAGCCACGTAAGTTGTCGTTTCGCGAGTTGCCGCGTGGCGAACAAGGCGCGGTCGAACATTTCGTTTTCCGGGGCGCGCCCTCGCAGCACGTCGAGCACTTGGCGATAACCGACGCAGCGCATGGAGGACATGTCTGGCGTGAGTGAATATTTCGTCGTGAGCGACTTCACTTCATCGACGAATCCCGAGTCGAACATCGTGCGCAGACGCTCTTCGCAGCGCGCGTGCAGCCAGGCGCGATCCTGCGGCTGCCAGCGAATCACGAAATGCGCCACTTCGCTTAACGCACATTTTCGTTGGGACTGCATGCTAGAAAGTGGCTGACCTGTTTGCAAGAAAACTTCGTAGGCTCGCCCTATTCTTTGGGCATCAGCGGGCGCTAGGCGTTGTGCGGTTTCGGGATCGACGGTTCGCAGTTTTGCGTGGAGCGCTTCGATGCCGTGGCTTGCAATTTCTGCATTCACCTGCGCGCGAATTACGTCATCCGTTGGCGGCACATCGCTCATGCCAACGAGCAGCGCATTCGCGTAGAGCATGGTGCCGCCCACCAGGAGCGGCATCCGCCCACGCGATTGAATGTCGCGAATGGCGGCCATCGCGTCATGGAGAAACTGCGCGACCGAATAACGCTCGGTCGGGTCGATCAAATCGATCAAGTGATGCGGCACGCGCGCCTTTTCTTCCGCGCTCGGCTTTGCAGTGCCAATATTCATGTCGCGATAAACGAGCGCCGAATCCACGCTCACGATTTCCGCGTTAAACCGCTCGGCAAGCTGAAGCGCCGCCGCAGTTTTGCCGCTGGCGGTGGGGCCGATGAGGAGGATGACGGGAGGTTTCACGAACGATTTCTTTGACGCAGATTAACGCTGATTTCACGCAGATTGGCGCAGATTGGCGCAGATTTTTCCCTGCGTTTTTTGCCACAGATTCACACAGATGGACACAGATGTTTCACAAGTAACTAGTAAAAATCTGCGTAAATCTGCGCCAAGGAAATGGGTTGGCGAACCACTCACACGGACACTTTTCGACGCAGATTAACGCTGATTTCGCGCAGATTGGCGCAGATTCTTCCCTGCGTTTTTTTTGCCACAGATTCACGCAGATGGACACAGATATTTCATAAGTAACTCGTAAAAAAATCTGCGTAAATCAACTTACTTAATCTGCGTTAATCTGCGTCAAAAAAATCTTCGAAATAAGTCGCACGTATTGGAAGCAGGGTCGAGTTCGCGCCGACGTTATCTGTGTGCATCTGTGGCAAAAATCACCGCCCACGCATGAAGAGCGAATCTAGCTCCTTCATCGTGAGCTGATACCACGTGGGGCGGCCGTGATTGCATTGTCCTGAGCGCTCGGTCGCTTCCATCTCGCGAAGCAATGCGTTCATCTCGGCGACCGTGAGCGCGCGATTGGCGCGTACGGCCGCATGGCAGGCCATGGTGGACAAAAGCTCATCGCGCGCGCTGTCAATGGTTGCGCTGACGCCCAGTTCATCGAATTCGGCGAGCACGCTTCGCACGAGCGCTTCGACACCCGCATCGGCAAGCAAACTCGGCACCGAGCGAATCGCCAAGGTTTGCGGGCCGGTAACGCTCACATCAAAACCCAAGTTCGATAGCGCATCGCGGTGCTGCTCAACGTTTCCGATTTCCTTCGCGCTGGCCTGCATCACGCTTGGGATCAAGAGGCGTTGTGTTGCGATATTCGTATCCGAGCCCAAGCCACTGGTGCGCAGTTTCTCAAACACGATGCGCTCGTGCGCGGCGTGCATGTCGATCAACACAAGACCTTGCGTGTTTTGCGCGAGGATGTACACGCCGTGCAATTGCGCAAGCGCGAATCCGAGCGGGGCTTTGTTCGCCGATGAATTTACGATCGCGTTCGAAAGCGCATCGCGTGCATTTGCCTGCGCAGGCGCGGCACTCTCCGGTGCGACGGCCGCCCCTTCCCCTTGAAGGGGAGCGAATCTTGCTCCCTCCCCTTCAAGGGGAGGGTTGGGGCGGGGATGGGGTTCCTCGGCGCTCTCTGTCCGTTGCAGGGAGTTCGCCCCCGCTCCAAACAAAAACGACGTAGCCCGTTCACTCACCTTCAAATCAAGCGACTCGGTGCGCGGCTGATACGTGAACCCCCGCGGCGCTTGCACCGGCGCGCTCACATCAATCTGTTGCCCAAACAACTTCTGCGCTGCCGACGCGGCACTTTCGCTCGAAACACCCGATGCGAGCGCACGCTCCACCGCACGGCGCACAAACTGATGCACGGCTTGCGAATCGCGAAAGCGCACTTCGGTTTTCGCGGGATGCACGTTTACATCCACCGCACGCGGATCGAGCGTGAGCGAGAGCACGAATGACGGCGCGCTTGCGCCATGCATCTGATCGCGCAGCGCATCGCGAATGGCATGCAACACGATACGATCACGCACCCAGCGACCATTCACAAAGAGATGCTGCGCATCGCGATTCGGCACGCTTGAGTTCGGGCGCAGCACATAGCCTTCAACGCTCAACATTCCACCAATCACTTCGACGCGATTGGCCGCAGCGAACCAGTCGCGCGACAAGACCTCGGCGACACGATCTGCACGCGCTTGTGCGGGCGCACGAAACACCACGCGATCATTGTGTTTCACCTGAAACGCTACGTCTGAGCGAGCAAGCGCCGCACGCTTGACCGCTTCCAAACAATGAGCAAACTCGGTCGTTTCCGTTTTCAGAAAACGGCGGCGTGCGGGGGTATTGAAAAAAAGCTCGGCAACCGAAACCGTAGTGCCTTGCCGCGCAGAAACAGGTTCGCTCGGATGCAGGCTGCCGCCTTCCGCACGCACGCGAAGCGCACTTAATCCATCGGCGGTACGGCTGGTAAGTGAGAGGCGCGAAACGGAGGCAATGGATGCCAGCGCTTCGCCTCGAAACCCAAACGAAGCGACTGACTCTAAATCATCAAGCGTCGCAATTTTTGATGTGGCGTGACGCGCGAGTGCAAGGGGTAAATCCTCGCCCGCGATCCCGCCGCCATCGTCGGTGACTTGCAACAACGCCGTGCCGCCCGCTTTGAGCTCCACTTCGACCGAACGCGCGCCCGCGTCCACCGAGTTTTCGATCAGCTCTTTGAGCGCAGCGGCAGGCCGCTCGATCACCTCGCCGGCCGCGATTTGGTTCACCAGATGGTCGGGCAGGGCACGGATTTGTCGCCGTTCGGCAACGGCCGCAGCGCTCAACGCGCCATTTGACGCGGCCTCTGGCACAATCACAGAACTTTGCGAAAAAGATTCTTTAGGGAGCGTCGCGTTCACCCGCCAAATTGTATGCGGCGGGTGGAAGAGCGGAGGAGCGCACATCCTGCTAGCGGGCGAGCGACACCGATCGCGCTCGTGCTAGCGGCTTGGCTATTCGCGTCAGTCGCTACGTTCCACACCACGCCGCTTGCCGCGCGCGATGCCCACGTCCATCACGGCATTTCGATGATTCCGCCGCCGGCGATGAAGATCGACGGTGCACCGCCTGTTCCGCAAGCGCTGGCTGACGACATCGAGCCGTATGGTGAGTTCTATCCGACGCGTTTTGTCGCCTGGCATCCGACTGAGCAGGACATGCTGGTGTTACGCCGTGGCGCAAACTCGGCGCAGCTCTTTTTGCTCACCGACCCCAAAGAAAAACCGATTCAGCTCACGCGCGGACGTGAGCCGGTGCGCGATGCAATATTCGAAGCAAAGCGTGGAAGCTACATTCTGTTCGCACGTGATCGCGGCGGCGATGAGGCGACGCAAATCTATCGCCTTGACCCGCGAACGCTAGAAGAGAAACAGATCACGCCGAATGGTGAACTGCATGCGATTGGCCCGTGGAATAGTGCGCGCGACAAGCTCATCATCACTGCAAGTCCGCTGGACCGAACCACTGTCAATGGCGCGCGTCGTGAGCAATCGTCGCTCACGGTGTACGCGATGAATCCCCTGCAGCCGGAAGCGCGCTTTCGCTTGGCATCATTGCAAGGCGCCGGCTGGAGCGTGTTGAAGTGGCTGGATCGTGAGAACCGCTTGATCCTCTCGGAAACGCAAAACGATGGCCGCAGCATCGCATGGTCGCTCGATTTAGCAACGGGCCAGCGCCGAAAAATCGACGATGGACTCGCTTTTGATGACGAGCAAGCAGGAGACCGCTTCGTACATCGGCGAACGGTAGATGATGATTATGTAAAGCTCGCGCGTACGGACCTGCGCACGGGTGAGCGTGAATGGATTACGCGAAAGTTTCCGCATGATGTGGATACCTGGAGCGTATCGAAATCAAATGGTCGCCTCGCGGTGCTGTTGAATGTGAACGGGCTTGCTCAGTTAAAGCTCTTCGCGGAGGACTTAACGCAGCTTGCCGTGCCAACACTTCCGCCTGGGCTCATCACATCCGTGGCATGGCACCGTAATGGGCGCGATCTCGCCCTGGCGATCGAATCAGCTGATTCGCCCGGCGAAGTTTTCTCCATCGACGTCGATACTCAACAAGTGTTGCGCTGGACGCAGCATGCGAGCGTGGCAGATGTGGATCGCCCGTTTGCGGAAGCCTCGCCAATCGCATGGAAGAGCTTCGATGGCATGACGATTACCGGACTCGTTCATAAACCGCCTCGCTCACTGCCGCGCCCGCCTGCAGCGAAATTTCCTGTCATCATTAATGTGCATGGTGGCCCCGTTGCGCAGTCGCGCCCAGGCTTTCGCGGTCGCATGAATTTTTGGATCAACGAGCGTGGCGTCGCGATGATTTATCCGAACATCCGCGGATCAAGTGGATTTGGGAAGAAGTTTCGCGATGCAGATAATGGGTTTAAACGTGAAAGCGCGGTGCGAGATATCGGAGCGCTCCTCGACTGGATTTCGACGCAGCCAGACTTGGATGCATCGCGCGTGGCGATCATGGGCGGCAGCTATGGTGGCTATGTCGCCCTGGCTGCGGGGATCACCTATGGCGATCGAATCTCAGCGGTGTACAGCTCGGTCGGCATTTCACATTTTGTGAACTTCCTGGAGAACACCGAAACCTACCGCCGCGATCTGCGCCGAAGCGAATACGGCGATGAGCGGGATACGGCGACGCGGCGTTATCTCGAACTGATTTCACCGCTCACACATGCCGACAAATTACGCACGCCGCTCCTGGTGAGCCACGGCAAAAATGATCCCCGAGTGAACTACTCCGAAGCGGAGCAAATCGTAAAAAAAGTACGCGCGACTGGCACGCCGGTCTGGTATTTGCTCGCAGAAGACGAAGGCCACGGCTTCGCGAAACGCGACAACCAGGATTACCAGTTCGCGACGGCGACACTCTTCTTTGATCGCTATTTGCTGATGAAGCAAAACGGTGCTTCGCGTTAAGCGACGATTTCATTCCTCAACAGCGGAGTTAAGGCGTCCTTCGAAACATAGCTATTTCCACCCAAACCCCCCTTGCGGAAGGGGCTACTATCATGGAGGAGATTTTTTGTTCGATCAAACCAACTGTCGGCGTCGGCTTCAGTTTGCTCACGCGTTGGCGCCCGGCGCCGTACGATTCCGGCCTCCTCACAACGCCACCGCTTTAGCTAGATCAAGCTTGTGCCTACAAAACGATATCGAACGACTTGTCCGCTTGAACGACTAAGCGACATATCAAACGTTGGGTAAGCTCTTGTATCTCAGTCACCAAGGTATCAGTGGCGGAGATGCCGAGATTTTTCCGACATGGTAGACGCCGTGGTGATTGTGTGCCCCCTTGCCCATCAAAATACGTGGTTCTTGCGATGGGCCGACACTATCCCAGCTTGGCAGTAAGCTCCGCTGACCACACTTGTCGATGGCGCAAAACCACGCGTCGCCCCCATCGTGAGACAGATCGAGCGACAATGGGCGTAGATCGCGCAAGCGATAAGTCATTGAGGCAAATGAGGCGTCCCACGGCGCACCCGCTTCCGGCAGCGAATGCACGTTGCCGGTGAGCGCGAGGGTCACCGATTCGGCAGGTGCGTCTTTCACGATCGCTCGCAGGTTGTCCGCCATACGCTGCTCTCGTGGCTCGCCCGACTGATTCAAATCCGGAAAACCTACGTCGAAGAAGCGAACGGTGATGGTTTTTCCTTTAATGGCGTTGATCTCTCGCAGCGCGAGTAGAAGTCGCCACATGGCTTCACTTGACCTCCCGTCCGCCTTGCTGCGAGCCCAGTACGCATGCTCCGCAAACGTCGTCATATCGACAGATGCATCACCGCTCACAATATCGGACGCGATCCGCTGCGCATTAAACGGGAGTTCCAATGCAACGACCACTATTCGTTTATTCGCCGCGAAGTTACAGGCAACATCCGCTAAAAACTTCGGTACTTCGTTCGTTCCATGCAATTCGCCAAAGACGATCAAATTGCGGTCGCCTAACTGCTCGAGGTTTTTGATAGCCGTGCATCTGAGGCCACGTAGCCCGGAGTCCCTCAAGTTTGCTAGTGCAGCGCAACCGCCTAGCAGCATCGCGCAAAGAAAAATAACTGGTACCGATAGGCGACTCTTCATCGAGAACTTTCGCTGCATCACTTGCTGGTTGGAGCATTCTCAGCGGCGTCAGTTCACCGCTGATTCGGCTCGGGGCTGCCGTAATCCCCGCTGATCCCAATTTGCTGAAACCGAACAGTGAATACGTAGTTATATCGTCGGTTCGATCAGGCCGCGATCAACATGTATCGTTAGTTCGATAGGTAGAGTTGAAGCGGCATCGGCATTTAACTTTGCCAAAGGCGATAGGCGACAAACTCGATTCGTTTGCGCGTCACTCTAGACGCGTTTCTTCGCGTCTACAAATCGAGAACTACCGATTTCTCGGTTGGAGCGACTAGATAATGCTTCGAATTGCGGCTTCGATGCCAGACACATCCAACCCGACGGATCCGAGCATGATTACGGGGTCGCCCTGTTCGGTGAAACTGTCTGGCAAGCCCAGTGTGAGCAGTTTCGTCGTGATCGCGTTCGCGGCGAAGAACTCTGCGACGGCGCTTCCGGCGCTGCCTTGCACGCTGGCCTCTTCAAGCGTGACCAATACGTCGTGCGTTGCCGCGAGTTCGCGAATGAGCGCCTCGTCGATTGGCTTTGCGAAGCGCATGTTGGCAACGGTTGCGTTCAGCTTTTCGGCGACCACGAGCGACGGATGGAGCATCGAGCCCCAAGCGAGCATCGCAATTTTTTCGCCTTTGCGCACCACTTCGCCTTTGCCGAGCTGGATCGGCGTGATCGCAGCGTCAGGCTCGCCGTGTGCCGCGCCGCGTGGATAGCGCACCGCGACAGGTGATTTCATTTCGAGCGCGAAATTGAGCATCGCGCGTGTTTCTGCGGCTGAACTTGCTGAGAGGATCGTCATGTTTGGCAGGCAACGCATGAACGCGACATCGAACGAACCGGCATGCGTGGGGCCATCTGCGCCCACGAGCCCGGCGCGATCAATCGCGAACACGACGGGCAGGTTTTGCAACACGACATCGTGCACCAGTTGATCGTACGCGCGCTGCAAGAAGGTCGAATAAATCGCAACGACGGGCTTCATGCCTTCGCAGGCGAGCCCCGCCGCAAAGGTGACGCTGTGTTGCTCTGCAATGCCCACGTCAAAGCAGCGATCAGGATATTCCTTTGCGAAGCGCTGCATGCCGGAGCCTTCGATCATCGCGGGCGTGATAGCCACGAGCGTTGGATCGGTCTTTGCGACGTCGCATAGCCAACTGCCAAACGTTTCTGAATAGGTCGGCTTAGTGGCTTTCAGCGAGATTCCCTGCGAATGATCGAATTTCGGTACGCCGTGATAGAGGATCGGATCGTCCTCCGCACGCTCGTAGCCCGCGCCCTTGCGCGTGAGCACGTGAAGAAACTGCGGCCCGGGTTTGTCTTTGATTTTGTTGAGCGTATCCACCAGCAAATCCACATCGTGGCCGTCGATCGGGCCGATGTAGTTAAAGCCAAATTCCTCCCACATCGTGCCCGGAAGAACCATGCCTTTCATGTGCTCTTCCCAGCGCCGCGCAAATCGCGACACGGGTGGCGGCAAGGCAGACAGAACGCTCTTGCCCGCGCTGCGCACAGCGCCGTACGTACGGCTTGCGAGCAGGCGCGAGAGGTATTTGTTGAGCGCGCCCACGGGATTACTGATCGACATTTCATTGTCGTTCAGGATCACCAGCATGTTGGCATCCATCGCACCGGCATTGTTGAGCGCCTCAAACGCCATGCCAGCGCTCATCGAGCCATCGCCAATGATGGCGACGACGCGCCGATCTTCGCCTTTTGCTTTCGCGGCCACCGCCATGCCGAGCGCGGCTGAAATACTGGTGGACGAATGCGCGACGCCAAACGTGTCGTATTCACTTTCATCGCGCTTTGGAAATCCAGCGAGCCCTTGCCATTGGCGAAGGCTTGCCATGCGATCACGCCGACCTGTCAAAATTTTGTGTGGGTAGCACTGATGACCGACATCCCACACCAAGCGATCATGCGGTGTGTTGTAGCAATAGTGAAGCGCAACGGTGAGCTCGACCACACCAAGATTTGAGGAAAGGTGGCCGCCCGTTTTCGCCACTGAATCGAGCAGATAAGTGCGAAGCTCTTCGCATACCGCTTTCAAATTCGTGAGCGGCTGTTCGCGCAGTTGCGATGGGAAATTAATCTGTTCCAACATGTTTCAAGATTTTCTGTCGGCCATCGCGAAGGCCACTTCGATCAGTCTCAAACAGCGCATATCGCCGCTTTCGAGCGCAGCGATCGCGTTGCGTGTGAGCGCCCGCGCATAGGTGTGCGCTGCGTCAATGCCCATCAGCGAGACGAAGGTGGGTTTCTCGTTTTGTGCATCTTTACCCGCTGTTTTGCCAAGCGTTTCACTATCGGCGGTGGCATCGAGCACATCATCGACGACCTGAAACGCGAGACCGATGTTTTGCGCGAAGACTTCGAGCGATTCGACGCGCTCATTGCTCGCTTCGCACAAAAGCGCAGGCAACACGACTGCCGCCTTAAACATCGCGCCGGTCTTGAGCGCGTGCATCTCTTCGAGCGCGTCTTGCGTCATCGGTTTGCCCACGTTGGCAAGATCAATGGCTTGCCCGCCCGCCATGCCGAACGCACCCGATGCATCGGCAAGCAATCGCGTTGCTGCAACGATGCCATTCGCGCTCGCGCCACTCTGCGCCGCGTCCAGCACAATGCGAAATGCGAGTGGCTGCAACGCATCGCCCGCGAGCATCGCCGTAGCTTCGCCAAACTTGACGTGATTGGTCGGCTTGCCGCGACGCATGTCGTCGTTATCCATACACGGCAAATCGTCATGGATCAGCGAGTACGCGTGGATCATTTCGACAGCTGCGGCAGCATGGTCGGCGATTGCGGCATCGGCATCAATGGCCTCGGCGGCAGCGTAGGACAGGAGCGCACGCAGTCGCTTGCCTCCGCCCAAAACGCTGTAGCGCATCGCCGCACAAAGATCTCCCGAGCTCAGTTCATCGCTCGGCAGGAAAGCGCACAGGGCCGCCTCGATCCGCGCGCGGTGCGCGTGCGACCACGCATCGAAAGACATCTCGCTCACGTGAATTTACTCGTCAGTGGCGTTAGCGCCGTTGGCGCCAGAAAGAACAAACGGTTTCAGCACATCGCCTTCGAGTACCTTCACTTGTTGTTCCACCTGCGCGAGCTCGGCCTGCGCATATTTGAGGAGCTCCGCGCCGCGCTTGTAAGCCGCGAGCGAATCCGCGAGAGGAAGCTCGCCACTTTCTAACGAATCGACGAGTTTTTCGAGCTCTTCGAGGGCGGCTTCAAAGGTTTTGGGGGCGGACTTGGCCATGTTTCGGCAATAAGGTGGTGTGTTCGGGATTTTAAGGATTGATTCGGCGCGGCGACGCCCAGCTGATTTTCGTCACGCGTGCCCGCGGCGCGTTGAGCCGCTAATTCCACGGGCGAAACAGCTTCGCACCAGGCTCGCAAGGCTTGGGTTTGCCATTTGCGCCTTTGATCGGAGTGCCGCGAATCGGAATGGAAGCCTTCAGCCCACCTGACAGTTCGGTCGAAATCTCAAAACTTCCATCGCGGTTCATCCTTGCTTGCACCCGGTGCTCTACGTCGATTACGCGGCCCACCCATGGCTGATTGCATTTGCCGACCCAGCTCAGCTCAGTCTTCGTCTCTCGCACGTCGTGAAGCGAGCAAATGGGGCCTTGCGCCGCGAGCACACCCTGCCAATCCTTAGCGCTCCAATCGTCGTTCGTGTAGTGATCGACACAGAGCTCACTGACATGCCGATTCCAGTCTACACGGTACATTCCTTCGGGAAGAGACGGCTTTGAATCAGCTATGTTGATAAATAGCATAATTGCGGCGGAGCCTATATAAATACTAGCTTTGGCCGAAATCGCTATAACTTGCAACAAGTTCAAACGAAACGCATTGTTCATGCGTCGAATCGTAGTCGAGCCGCGTGAAGTAAGCGTGAACTTCGAATCGAGCGCCTCGCCTAATCTCGTTGCGGCGGACGCGGGCCGCCTTTTTGATCCAATTAACCGAGACGTAAGCGCGTGAAGGAAGCCCCATTTTCGATGCGCTTAGCGTCGATGGAGAGCGTTCACTCGATATCGGCGTTTTCTTGTCGCGTTCTTTTCTATATCTTGCAGCTGAGCCGATGGTTTGTGCCCCTCCAAGGGAACCGTTCGACTCGTGGGATAATTTAAGCTGTTTGACGACGCGGCCTCCCGCCAGCGGCGCCCGGTTCCGGACCTTTTGCAGTGCGCGCACATTCTTGCAGTGCGTGTACGTGCAAGACAGTACTTAACCCGGCGCGAGCCACGGGCAGAGGTTGACTTAGCAACGGTTGGGTGCAACCCGTAATTGCACCTCGATTGTGTTGGGTTAATCCGGGCTCTCGCGAGCCCACCTCTGTTCCGTAAAAGGGTGGTCGCCATGACGCGTCTATTCACGGCTGCAGAATTGTCTGCACCGGTTTCACAACTTGTTCCCGCCGCGTATTTTGACGAAGCGCTGCTCGCTCGTGAGCGTGAGCTTTTGTTCAAGCGCGGCCCGGGCTACGTCGGCCATGAATTGATGGTGCCCAATGTGGGCGATTTCGTGGCGCTCGAAACGCTGAAAAACGCGAAAGCGCTTACGCGTGGCGAACGCGGCGTGAATTTGATTTCTAACGTCTGCCGTCACCGCCAAGCGCTCATGCTCGACGGGCGCGGTTCGCTCAAAGCCAACGGCGGCAATGTCGTCTGCCCGCTACATCGCTGGACGTATTCGGCGGAAGGCGATTTGATCGGCGCACCACACTTTCCGTGCAACCCGGCGCTCTCGCTTGAAAACCGTGGGCTAAAAACATGGAACGGCATGTTGTTCGATGGTGTGAATGATCCGATCGTTGATCTGGCATCGCTCACGGCGCAAACGCGAGGCGCGCTCGATTTCGATGGCTACGTGTTTAACAAAGCCGTCGTGCATGAATGCGATTACAACTGGAAAACCTTCGTTGAGGTTTATCTCGAGGATTACCACGTCGGCCCGTTTCATCCGGGGCTCGGCAATTTCGTCACCTGCGACGATCTGGCGTGGGAATTCGGCAAAGAATTCTCCGTGCAAACCGTGGGGCTCTCACGAGGCTTTGATCGGCCGGGTTCGCCCGTTTACAAGCGCTGGCACGACGCCGTGATGAAGTTCCGCGAAGGCGTTGCGCCTCCACACGGCGCGATTTGGCTCACGTATTACCCGAACATCACGGTGGAGTGGTATCCGCATACCTTGGTCGTCTCCTCGCTTTGGCCGGTGACGCCAACCAAGACGCGTAACGTCGTCGAGTTCTACTACGCGGAAGAAGTGGCGCTCTTTGAGCCGGAATTCATCGAAGCGCAGCAAGCGGCCTACATGGAAACTTGCGTCGAAGACGATGAGATCGCAGTTCGGATGGACGCAGGCCGCCGCGCTTTGTTCGAGCAGGGCAAGGTAGAAGTTGGCCCGTACCAATCGCCGATGGAAGACGGCATGCAGCATTTTCACGAGTGGTATCGCGCGAAGATGGGGTCGAGCCTCGAATCAACGTCGGCAAGTTGATTGGTAAAAATGCACAGCTTCCCCAAGAAACATTGGGACAAACGGCAAACTTACCTACACATCGATACCGTTGTAGAAACACCGCTAGCCCCAATATAGTATGGGTTTCGCGACAAATGCTTAACAGCCTTCGTGTTGCCGTTGAGCGTGCGCGCCGCCTTTTCAGATGCGCGCACCCAATATGCATCCCGACAAGACACGCATACGGCCCACGCCCCGCGATTGCCCGCTAACGCGTCGATGCCGAGGCGATCCAGCCGCCGCCCAACGCTTTGTAGACACCCACGAGCGAGGTCGCGCTTGCGGTCTGTGCCTGCGCCAGATTGCTTCGATCGGCCAGCACTTGTCGATCCGCATCAAGGACCGCGAGGAAATCCGAAACGCCCGCATCAAACCGAGCACGCGCGAGCGATGCCGCTTGCTCGGAATGCCGCAAGGCGAGCGCTAACTGCTCTGTCTGTTGCGCAGTGCGCGTGTAGTGAATGAGCGCTGACTCGGTTTCTTCGAGCGCAACGAGCACGGTGCGCTCGTAGGTTGCGAGGGCAGCCGCTGATCGTGCATCAGCGGCTTCAATGCGCTTCTTCACGAGGCCGAAATCAAACAAGTTGTAGACGATGGATGCGCCCAGGCTGTAACGAAATGCAGCCCCCTCAACCAGCCCGCTCACGGTCGCCGCGTTGAGTCCAAGCAAGCCGTTGATATTCACTTTCGGGAAAAGATCGGTGTGCGTTAACCCAACACGCGCGACGGCGGCCGCGAGCTGCCGCTCGGCGAGCTTGATGTCGGGGCGACGACGCAGCAGCGTTTGCGGCGTGCCGATCGCCGCGATGGGGCCCAACGCAGGCAGCGGCGCAGGTTCATTGGTCAAATAGCCCACGGCGTGCGGTGCTTGCCCAGTGAGCACAGCCATTCGATACGCGGTTCGTGCAATCGATGCTTCAAGCGGCGGCACAGCGGCCCGCACGTTGGCGAGCAGCGCGCGTGCGCGTGACGCATCGAATTCCGTGCCCCGCCCGGCGGTCAACCGCGATTCAACCAGTTTCACGGTTTCCGCTTGATTATCGAGCGTTCGGCGCAAGAGCGAGAGCTCACTCTGTAGACCGCGAAGCTCGAAATAATTACAAGCAAGTTCACCAGTTACGATCACTTGCGCAGCGTGGACTCCGGCTTCGGCTGCGTCGACAAACGCGCCCGCTTCGTCTCGAGCGCGATCAACGCGACCAAAAAAATTAACCTCCCAATTGGCATCGATTCCAGAGTTAAGACTATTGCCGGTGCGCGCGCTGCGCGACCCCGCCGCTTGGGTCTGCGGATTCACGCTTCGGGCGGCAGACGCGGATGCGCCGATCCCCGGCAAAGCCGCTGCATCAATCGCTTCGCGGTTAGCGCGCGCCTCGCGCAGATTCGCAAGCGCGACGCGCAGATCAAGATTGGCTGACATCGCTTGATCGACCAATCGGTTTAGCGTCGGATCATTGAACGCTTTCCAGAATTCGCTCGCGGGCTCCTGGGTCTGGCCCACGGCATTGATGAATGTCGAGGGCGGCGCGGCGTTGGGTGGCGTGTAGGTGGGGCCGACGGAGGCACATCCTGCGAGCGTGCCGATGGCAACTAGGGCGCATACAGCCTTAATCATGACCAGCCTCCTTCGCGGGGTTGGCGGCTGCGTTCACCGGCGCATTGAGTGCGGCTCGTCGTTTCTCTCGGCGAGCACGCAGCAAGACGTAAAACACTGGCGTGAGAAAAATACCAAACACGGTCACACCCACCATGCCGCTAAACACCGCGATGCCCATCGCCCGACGCATTTCAGACCCTGCACTGCTCCCGACAATAAGCGGAATCACGCCCGCGCAAAACGCAATCGACGTCATAAGGATCGGGCGCAAGCGCATCCGACAGGCATGAATCACGGCATCGTGAAGCGCTTCGCCACGCTCTTGGAGCTCTTTAGCAAATTCAACAATCAGGATCGCGTTTTTACAGGCGAGACCGACCAACACGACCAACGCAACCTGAGTGAATATGTTGAGATCACCCGGCTGCATGAACGGCGGAAAACTCGATAGCCACACGCCAAAAAGCGCTGACAAGATACACATCGGCACGATCAAAATGATCGCGAGTGGCAAGCTCCAGCTCTCGTACTGAGCGGCAAGCACGAGGATCACAAGCACGACCGAGATAAGCAACACGGCGAGCAGGATTGGCATTTGGATGCCGGTACCTGGCAGCGTGATCGAGCGGGTCAAACGATCTTGATACGAAAGCTCAGTCCATTGATAACTCATGCCCAGCGGCAAGGAGCGTTGCAGAATGCTCTCGATTTCCGCCTCTGCCTGCCCGGAAGAAAAGCCTGGATTCGGCGCACCGTTAATGTCAGCAGACGGGTAGCCGTTGTAGCGCGTCACCCGAGTTGGCCCGAAGGTTGGCTCGACCTTCATGACAGAGCCCAGTGGCACCATTTCGCCGCGTGAGTTACGCGCTTTAAGCTTTGTGATCGCATCAGCGTCGGCCCGATATGGCGCATCTGCTTGCACGATCACTTGGTAAGTTTTCCCAAATCGCGTGAAATCGTTCACGTAGAGCGAGCCTAGATAAACCTGCATCGTGTCGTAGATTTCATTGAGCGGCACGCCCATTTGTTTCGCGCGTGTTCGATCAACGTTCGCGAACAATTGCGGGACATTGATGTCGTAGGTTGAAAAGGGCGTTCCAACAGATGACTTCGGGTTGCCGTAAATCTGACCGAGCGCCCCCCAAGCTGCACCGAAAAGCGCTTGTTCGCCAAGCCCCGCACGATCCTGAACTTGCAGCTTGAATCCACCCGCATTGCCCAGGCCGTCAACGGCGGGCGGCGGCACCACAAACATGCGAGCCCCTTGGATTTGCTGGATTGCGCCATTCACCGCGCCGAGGATCGCGAGTTTCGATTTGTCGGGCGTGGTGCGCTTTTCGAAATCTTCAAGCCCAAAGAACACGATGCCCTCATTGGGCGCCGCGGAGAATCCCGCAATCGAGAGACCGGGGAATGCCACCGAATCAACAATGCCTGGCACTTTAAGCGCGATATCGCTCATCTCTCTAATCACGGCATCGGTACGATCGAGCGACGCGCCTGCAGGCAACTGAGCGATGCCAATCAAGTATTGTTTGTCGGGCGCAGGCACGAAGCCTGCAGGCACCCGAGTAAACAAGAACGCGGTAGCTGCCAGCAGAACCGCATACACCAACATCGACATTGACTTGTGCCGAATCACGCCGCCAACGCGTCGTCCGTACGCTTCCGAGCTTCGACGGAACATGCGATCAAACCAGCGAAAGAATCTGCCAAAAACGCTGTCGATGATTTTCGTGAGTCGATCTTTCGGCGCATCATGCGGCCGCAGAAGAATCGCAGATAACGCGGGCGACAGCGTGAGCGAGTTAAACGCGGAAATCACCGTGGAAATCGCAATCGTCACCGCGAATTGCTTGTAGAACTGGCCTGTCAGTCCAGGCACAAACGCAAGCGGAACGAATACAGCGCAGAGCACGAGCGCGATGGCGATGATCGGCCCCGATACCTCTCGCATCGCGCGGACTGTCGCGTCGTGCGGTGAGAGTCCGCTCTCAATATTTCGCTCTACATTCTCGACAACGACAATCGCATCGTCCACCACAATACCGATGGCAAGCACCAGACCGAAGAGCGTCAGCGTATTGATCGAATAGCCAAGCAAACTCAAAAACGCGAAGGTTCCAACAATCGACACTGGGACCGCGAGCAAGGGAATGATCGAAGCCCGCCATGTTTGGAGAAACACGATGACGACGAGCACCACGAGCAGGATCGCTTCAAACAAAGTAACGATGACTTTGTTGATTGAGGTCTGAACGAAGCGCGTTGGATCGTAGACGATGCTGTAGCTCACACCTTGCGGGAAGCTGGGCTTGAGCCGCTCCATCGCTTCACGAACATTCTCGGAAAGCCTAAGCGCGTTGGATTGTGGGGCCTGGAAGATTGCGATTGCCGCTGCTTCTTTGTTGTTGAGCAGACTTCGAAGCGCATAAGTGTTTCCACTCAGCTCAACGCGACCCAGATCTCGCAGACGCAGAAATGCACCGGTCGACGGATCGGTACGCACGATGATGTTTGCGAACTCTTCCTCCGTGGTGAGTCTGCCTTGCGTATTGATTGAAAGCTGAAAGTCGGTGCCTCGCGGCGCGGGCGGCGCGCCTACGACACCGGCGGCAACCTGCGCGTTCTGCTCACGAATCGCCGCGATCACTTCACTGGCTGCAATGTTGCGTGCCGAGAGCTTTGACGGATCTAGCCAGATCCGCATGGCATAGTCACCCGCGCCGAACATCAATACAGAACCTGCGCCGGGGATGCGCAACAGTTCGTCACGAATATTGAGCTGACCATAGTTGCGCAGATACAGCGCATCGCGGCTGTTGTTCGGGCTCACCAAATGCACCACCATGGTGAGATTGGGGCTCGACTTTTCGGTGGTCACCCCGATCTGACGAACAATCTCTGGCAAGCGTGGCAACGCGCGATTGATGCGATTTTGAACGGCGGTTTCAGCGGCCTCAGGATCGGTGCCAATCTTGAAGGTAACGGTCAGCGTCATCGCGCCATCAGCCGTGCCTTGCGAATCGAAATACAGAAGATTTTCAATGCCGTTAATTTGCTCTTCGAGCGGCGTGGCGACGGTCTCAGAAATCACTCTTGGATTCGCGCCAGGAAACTGCGCACGCACGACGATTTGTGGTGGCGCTACTTCAGGGTATTCAGACACCGGGAGACGAAAAATAGCCAGGGCGCCGAGCAAGAAGATGAAGATCGAGAGCACCGCCGCGAATCGCGGTCGATCAATGAAGAAGCGAGAGATGTCCATCGTCTACGCCTTCTTGGATTCGTGCGCTGAACTCGTCTTTGGCGATTCGCCGCTCTTTTGTTTTTCTTTCTCGTTCGCTTTTTCGTTTGATTTGCCAGGGCTCTTTGGTGGATCCGCTGGCGGCGCTGACGCTCCCCCAGGCGCGAGTGGCGCGCCGTTTTGGTCAAGCGCAACTTTCTGCGCAGTCACCGGCATGCCCGGACGCACCCGTTGCAAGCCGTCCACAATCACCATCTCACCGGCCTTCACGCCGCTCGCGACAACCCGCATCCCCTCCTGTAGGGCGCCCAGTTTCACTTCACGAAATCCCGCAAGATTGTCGCCCCCCACAACGAGGACGAATTTCTTGTCTTGATCCGTGCCGATCGCCCGATCTGGGACCATCACGGCGCTATAGCTGCCGCTCCCAAGCAACTTTACGCGCGCAATCAATCCGGGCGTGAACTCGCCGCTGCTGTTATCAAACACCGCACGAGCGCGAATCGCGCCAGTCAGCGGATTGAGTCGATTGTCGATGAAGTCAATTGCGCCTTTGTGCGGGTAGCCCGGTTCGGAGGCCAGCCCGATCAGAACCGAGTTCGCCGGTGCGCGCACGCCAGAGCGCACGCTTTCCCGCGCCGCTTTCGCGTACTTCAAATAGGTTGATTCGCTGGCATCAAAGTACGCGAAGACTTTGTCTTGCGACACGATGGTGGTGAGAACAGGCTCGGCGTTACCCACTAGATTTCCCGCCGTCACGTTGGCACGTGAAACTCGACCCGAAATAGGTGCGCGAATTTGCGCAAACTCGACGTTCAAACGCGCTGCTTGTAAGGCCGCCTGCGCGGCGCGAATGTTTGCATCGCTTGAGCGCGTGGCTGATTGCAGCTGATCAAACTCTTGCCTTGAAATCGCTTTGATCTCTAGAAGTTTTTGTGCGCGATCAAATTCAGTTTTCGATAGTTCGAGTTGTGTTTGCGCGGCAGCAAGTTGCGCTTCGGCGCGGGCAAGCTCGGCTCGAAAAGGGCGCGCATCGATACTGAAAAGTAGCTCGCCCTTCCGGATGCCCTGCCCTTCTTTGAAATGCACGCGCTCAATCGTGCCGCCAACGCGCGGGCGAATATCGACGGTCTCGGTGGCTTCGAGTCGGCCCGTGAACTCATCGAAGTCTTGAATCTGCCGCTCGACGGCTGCAGCCACGCTCACGCTCGGCGCAGGCGGTGGGCCGCCCGATTTGTTTGCATCGGGATTTCGGCCGCAGCTGGCAATCAAGCTCGCGGTCGCGATGAAAAAGAGTGTGCGCGCGAACAATGTTGCTCGCGACGAAAAAAGGTATGAAGGCATGACAACGAATTCCGAGGAGGGATTTTGCTGCGCTCAACTTGTCGCTATGAAGCCACGCATGCAATTTCGCACAGTTATCTCATAGCCATCACATCGCGAGGCTGGACAAGTAGGTTTGACAGTCTTCTTATTTTTATCGAATAAGCTAGACAAACGCAAACAAAATGTTCGGGAGCCTGACGACAATTGCGCCTCCCGTACCCAAAACGCGTTTGCGCAGGTTGAACGACACATTGTCGAGCTGAGTCACAATCTGTGGCCATGAAGCACGCAACTCCGTCCCTTCCGCTCCGCGCGCGCATTGCTCGCGTCGCCCTACTGACCGTCGGCGGAATGATCGCGCTCAGCGCGTTGCTTTTGCTTTCACTCTTTTGGCTGGTGCCGTACGCAATCGGCACTTACGCACCGAAATGGGTCAACGAAGTTTCTGGGCGACAGCTCACCGTTGGTGACGCAACATTCAATCCGTTCACGCTTCGCCTCAACGTATCCAAGCTCTCGTTGAAAGACGGCGAGCGAACCCTCGCTGCATTTGATTTACTCAACATCAAGGGTGCGTGGTCGAGTATTACGAACGCGGCCTGGACAGTCGACGAAATCTCGCTGGTGCGTCCCGTCGTGCAGACGCACACCGCGCGCGATGGCACGCTCGATTGGTCTCGCTTTCTTGATTCGTTTCCAAAGCGCGAATCGAGCGCAGCGAGCGATTCGATTCCGCGCTTGATTCTCCGCAATATTTCGATGACCGAGGGCGCAGTGCGGCTCACGGATGAACGCGCAGGTTCATCGACAGAGGCGCAGCGTCGCGTTGAATTCGCCCCCCTCTCGTTCAAACTCGACAAGCTTTCCACCCTGCCGCGGGATCGCGGCGAATATGCGTTGGATGCAACGTTGAACGATCAAACTCGCGTGCAGTGGAAAGGACGCGTCGGTGGCAATCCGGTTGAGAGTTCTGGGGATTTGTCGATTAGCCAGTTGCCGCTGGCCAAACTCTCTGCGATGACGGGCATCGCGCTGCCCGTCCCCCTTTCTGGCACCGCCTCATTGCAAGCCAACTACACCGCCGCATTTGGCACTGATTTTTTCGCACTCGGGATGGGCGGCGGCACCCTCACGGTTGATCAGCTCAAAGCAACACAGGGCAGCGACGAATTGACGCTGGCGCGAGCGAGCGTTACGCCGCTTTCGCTATCGTTCGCGCGCACTGAGACCCACACCAACACCCCGCAGACCGTGTTCGCCGTCGAGCCGCTCAAGCTCGTGCTAAACGACGGCACGGTGCTCGCGCGCGGCGCTACGAAGCAGAGCATTTCGTTTAATAGCCTTACGACGGAAGCGCCCGTTTTATTGGGGGTAGCTGAACGTAAAATTGTTATCCCGCGTTTGAAATTGGATTCACTCATCGCCCAATTAAATAGGGCGTCAAACGGACGAGTTGTATTGCCGTTTTCGACGGATGAAGCGCCGCAACCCGCGCAAAAAACCGCACCGGCACAGCTCGGCCCATCGCCCATATGGACGCTTGAATTAGGTGAGCTCGAAACTAACGACGCCAAACTCAGCTTCAGCGACGCGAGTCTGGCCATGCCGCAGGTAGCCAGTGGGCTGATTGATGTGGCGGTTGGCGCAAAGATTCGCCTGGGTAAACAAAGTGCATTCACGGTGGATGCGAAACGTGTTCGATTGCGTGAGGTGAGCGTTCGCGATGAAACGAGCGTGCCGGCTTGGCTCTCGATCAAATCGGTGAACGCAGCGCCGTTTTCGTACTCAAGCGAACAGAACAAACTCGATCTACCGAGGTTCGAAATCGTAGCCGCGCAGCTCGACGCCACACTCGCTCAAGGCGGCATTGATCTCGGCAAAAAGTTCGCGAGTGCAGGCGCTAAAAAGCCCGCGGACAAACCGCTTCCGCCGAGCGACGTTGCCGTAAAGGGCGCGGACGCATTCATTACAACGCTTGCGGGCATCACACTCACCGACGGCCGCATCACACTAAGCGACACGACTCTTCCCACGCCGCAGGTGCATACGCTGCAGAGCGTGCGCGTGAATGTTGATAAGTTTGTCGTGAGCAGCGCGCAACCGATTGTTGCAAATGCGAGCGCGACGATTGCGAACGGCGGCTCGCTGCAAACGAAGCTTCGCTTCGATCAGCAAAAAGGCGCAGGCGAACTCGAATACACGCTAGAAAAAGTCGCATTGCCCGCGTACTCAGCCTATTTGAATCAAAACACGAAGCTCAAGCTCGCGAAGGGCGAAGCAGCAGCGCGCGGCACGCTGGTCTTCTCGCCAACGACGGGAAACAACGAGACACTTCGCGTGCAGTCAGCGATCGCATTGCGCGATGTGGATTTGCTCGATGAAACGAACAACGCATCCTTTGCGCAGTGGGCTGAACTTTCGACCACTGACGCGAAACTCTCGGTCTCGCCCAGCGGCCTTACCATTGCGCTTGCTGATTTGCTACTCGATCAACCGCGCGGCAAGATCGTGATTGGTGAAGACCGCAGCGTGAATCTCGCGCAAATCGCGAAAGCGGGCAGCGCTAAATCAGCGCCTGCAAGTAGCGAAGCAAAACCCAATGAGTCCGCCGCTACAGCTGCGCCAGCGCCAGCGCCCGCACCTTTACCCAGCGACTCCGAGCCAACCCTGAAGTCCAGCATCGCTCGGGTGCAAGTGACCGGCGGCGACATTGAGTTTGCGGACCTCTCGCTTCGCCCCCAGTTTGGCACGCGGATCTCTGATCTTTCGGGTTTGATTGTCGGGCTCTCCACAGAGCTTGCGTCGCGCGCCGAGGTGTCGCTTGAGGGCAAAGTCGATCAGTTTGGTTTAGCGCGCCTCACAGGCACGGTCGCGCCCGCGCGCGCAAGCCAGTACACCGATCTGAAGGCCACGTTTCGCAATCTCGAAATGGCGAAACTCACGCCGTACTCCGGAAAATTTGCAGGCCGCACGATTGAATCGGGCAAGCTCTCGCTCGATTTGGACTATCGCGTGGAGGCGCGTCGGTTGAAGGGTGAAAACCAAGTCATCATTGACAACATCAAGCTGGGTGATCGCGTTGATTCGCCCGATGCAACGAACCTTCCGCTCGATCTTGCGATTGCGCTTTTGCGCGACAGCAACGGCATGATCGATTTGGGGATTCCGGTGCAAGGATCGCTCGACGATCCGCAATTTAGCTACGGCTCGCTGGTGTGGAAAGCGATTGTGAATGTGCTCAGCAAAATCGCGACTGCGCCGTTTCGTGCGCTCGGGGCGCTGCTCGGTGGTAGCGGCGAAGAATTTGAGGCCGTGATTTTCGAGCCCGGCGAAGCGCGGCTCTTACCACCTGAGCGTGAAAAGCTCGCAAAGCTCGCCACCGCGCTTGAGAAGCGCCCGGCGCTCAAACTTTCGGTTGAACCGCGCTTTGACCGAGCTGCGGATCGCGATGCGCTCGCTGACAACATTTTGAAGATCGAGATCGGAAAGCGTGCGGGGCTGAAGCCACCCGGCCCCAATGAGCCCTTGATCATTTCGTTCACCGATCCCAAGGTGCAGGCTGCCCTCGACGAACTTGCCGCAAACGCGGGAGACGATGCAACCAAGCTTCGCGCCAAATTTCTGCCGCCGCCTGCGAACGCAATCACCGGCTTGATTCAGAGCGCGCGCGAACGAGTGACCGAGCGCGGACGTTCAGGGGTGGCCGAGGCTCGCGCGAATTACTACCCGGAACTATTTGCGCTGTTGAAGTCCAAGCAAACAGTGCCTGAGTTTGCATTCGAAGCGCTCGCCACGCTTCGCGGACAAGCGATTCAGAACACGCTCACCGGCGTCAACAAGTTTGATTCGGCGCGCGTTAGTGTCGCCGCGCCGAGCCCCGCAAAAAATGTAAAGCCAGGACAAGTCCCCACGCAGTTGGCGCTCACAGTTAAGTAGGAAAGCGTAGATATGACAAGCTCTGCCCGCGAACCGCACATCATCGATGCTGTGCCCGAACGCATCGTGCGCGAAGACGTGCGCGGGGATGCGCGCGCGTCCGCCGAGCAGCGCGCCGGAGCTTCGCAATCAGGTCACGGCAAAGGCGGCGCGGCCGCGGCACGCTCCCGACCCACGTGGAAACGAGTAGTCATCGGCGTGCTAGCGCTACTCTACGTGCTCTCACCGCTTGATCTGGTGCCCGATTGGATTCCGCTCGTCGGTTGGCTCGACGACATCGGCATCCTTGCGTGGGCGGCGCGGCAGGTGTTTTTCAAGCGCAACAGTTAGGGAAACGCTGAACAAGTCTCTCGCGTCCATCGCATCGGCGGGCTTGGGCGAGCTGAAACCCCAAAATTCTTCAACACCTAGCGTCTACTTCGCCGCTTGGTGCAGCCCGAGCGTATTGCCAAACGGATCAATCAGCATGCACACGCGAGCGCCCAAATCCGTATTCCCCGGGCCTCGATGCAGCGTTGCGCCATTGGCGATCAAGTGAGTTTTCACTTGCTCCAAATCGTCAACTGACCAATAGCTCGTAGTGCCGCCGATGCCGCCGGGGCATTTCGCATCCGCCGGATGAAATCCAATCAACAGCCCCGGCGCTTGAATGAACGCGTAGTTCGGGTTTTCGTATTGCACGTCATCTGCAGTGAGCCCGAACAGCGCCGCATACCAGCGAGCCGCATCGTGAATGTCGTTCACAAAGAAGACAACGGATTCGATAGCGTTCAGCATGACGATCTCTACTTTCTCAGCAATTAAATCTGTTTACCCCTGGTTAAATTGGGGCTAAACAGTGTTCACAGGGTCGCTTGATTTTGTTTATTTTGGCCCCTTATCCACAATTAAGCGGGACTTACTGAGCGAAGTTACTGGCGATATCTTTCGCGATTCGCCGCTTTTGAAGACCTGGAATCGCGCACACCTTACTATTCCAATAAACAATGATTTACGGCTGTAGCTGCCGTGACTAAATAGCGACGAATCGGGAGACTTTGAAATCACGCGGGTATAGGGCTCTACCCTCTTCTGTAATTTATCCAAAAGGATGTTTTGTGATCTCGAACCTATGGCGGTGTTTAGCGGCCCTCTTTCTTGCATTTTTAAGCGCAGCCCACGCGAATACGACGAAGCCCGTCAACGGCCTATGGGGCCTTAACGCAGAGACAAATCTCGCCGTTGGTCGGGCGTTTAATCTAGAAACAAGCCAAGGCTTTTTGGTGGTCACGATGTACGCATACACCAACACGGGCGCACCTACTTTCTATGTAGGCGCTGCACCGATGACGGCTAACAATACGGCTTCCGTCGCGTTGCTTGAGCCAGAAGGCGGAACCTGTTTAGGTTGCGTGCCTACGAGTGGGCGGCAACGTGCAAACAAAGGCACAGCGTTTTTTGAGTTTACGAGCAGCACAACGGGCTTTGTGACTTTGCCCGGAGAATCGCGGAAAGCGTTTTTCAAAGGCCCTGTGACATGGCCCGCCGCACCCGATGGGCTTTACGGGCTTTGGGTATGGACGCGCGTTGCTACTTCAGTCAGTACAGCCTTTGCTGATTACACAGTGCTTACGACGAAGCTAAGCCCCAGTTCAGGTGGCAACGGCATTGCCGTAAGTTCCGACGGTCGTTACGGCTGCGAGCTGCAAACTAGCGGTGCGGCTGCGGGTTATGTGCTATGCATCGCCATAACGTCAACCGGATCAACGCGCTTCATAGCGCTAGTTAAATGGCACGGCAACGAGATGGACGGGGCATGGCAATACTCCTCGTCAAGCACAACAACAGACGTCTTTACAGCCAAGCGCCTTGTGGACGGCAACGGTAATTACGAAACGGTAAAGAGCGCTATGGTCGCAAGCGATCCAGCGATGTTGCGAGCGGTGTTTGAAGAACATCCCCGGCGCCTAGCTGCACGCGCAGAGTAAACCTTAGCGTTAAATCTGGCTTTAGCCCCGATGAGACAGGGGCTGCGCGCACAACGTGACCGGTTAGATTTTTCGCGACTCGCCGTTTTTGAACACATGAAATCGGGCGGGATCAACGCCATATTTTTTAAGCGCGATGCTCAAATCTTTGGGCGGCTGATCGAGCGCTTCGTCGGTCAGCATCCAGGTGCCCCAGTGCACGGAAAGCGCTGCTTTTGCGCGCAAATCTTGGAAGACTTGCACGCTTTCATCGGGGTTCACGTGCTGCGCGCGCATGAACCAGCGGGGCTCGTACGCGCCAATCGGAATCGCTGCCCAATCGAAACCTTCAGGGAATCGCGCCGCGATGTCTTTGAAGTCTTGGCTGTAGCCGGTGTCGCCGGTGTAGATGAAGCGCCACATTGGCTCCTCCTCCTTCAAGGGGGCGGCGGGGTGGGGGAAGGTGTTCGGTTGATTACCGGGTAGGCGAAAACTATCCCCACCCTGCCCCTCCCCTTGAAGGGGAGGGAAGTTGTTTCGCCGCGCCTCAACCACAATTCCTCCCCACAACGAACGGTTGGTGTCATTAAGAGTGCGTTTGCTCCAGTGCTGCGCGGGCGTGAACGTGTACTTAAGCCCGGCGAGCTCAATCGAATCCCACCAATCGAGTTCGCGCACGTTCGTCACGCCGCGCGCAGTGAACCAGGGCTTGAGTCCGATCGGGATGAGATAGGTGGCTTTGGGGAAGCGCGTTTTGAAATCGAGAATGCTGCCTTCATCGAGATGATCGTAGTGATTGTGCGAAACAAAAACGACGTCGATCTCCGGCAACTCATCGGGCGTCACCATGAACGGCACTTCGCGCTTCGGCCCTGCAAATTGCACAGGTGCGGTGCGCGCTGAAAACACCGGATCGGTGATGATGTTGACCCCATCCACTTGCAGCAACACCGTCGCGTGGCCGAGCCAGGTGATCGTGCGTTCGCTGCGATTGGCTTTCAGGAAAGTAACGTCTGGCTTCACGCTTGGCAACACGCTCGCCCACCCTGCCGCTGGCGCTTTCGCAACCGTGTTTTGCGTGAGCCGCTCCCACTGCCACTTCCAGAAGTTCTGGTCGGTCGGATGCGGGTAATTGTTGCGAAAGCCTTCGGCCGTGTGATGCTTTTTCGAAGCGTCGTAATTCACATTCGTGCTCTGAGTGATGAGCGTGGTGCAGCCAACCGTCAGCAAAACGAGAAGGAAGCCCGACGCTAGATAGCGATTCATCATGTGTGGATGTTAAGCGCTGTTTGCAGCGTCAACGCAACGGGTTTAGAGCGCCCCGCTCTGCGGCATTCGCACGTAGCTGCAATCCACATCATCGATACGTTGAAAGCGAAATCCGAATCGCTCATAGAGTCGAATGGCATCGCTATCTTTCAACACGACCACAGCGATAGGAAGCTGCGCGCGATCAGCCTCGGAACAGAGCGCGTGGAGCGCCGTTGAGCCGATCCCCAGACCATGAAATCGCGGATAAAGATAGAGACTTTCGAGCGTGATTGCGTGAGCCGATCGCGTGACCACAATAAGCCCGGCGCGCTCGCCATTCCAGAGCAGATGACGCGAGTTCGGTGGGTCGAATCCGTTGATAAAGCGCTGACGCGCGCGATTGCGATCAAAGCGACCAAGCCGCGAAAGGCTTTCCTCCATCGCGGCTGCGCGCAAATCGGCGAGCGCTTCACAGTCTTCAAGCGCGACCGCTGCATAAGTAAGCATCGGCGAGGTGTGCGTTACGTCAGGCGAGCGCCGCCCTCACTTTCGCAGAGACGACAGTCATGTCGGCTTTTCCCGCAAGTTTTGGCTTTACGATCGCCATTACTTTGCCCATCGCGGCATTGCCTGAAACGCCGGTTGCCGCGACTTCGGCAACTGCGGCTTTCACCGCAACTTCAATATCCGCGTCAGTCATCTGTGCGGGCATGTAGGCGGCGAGCACCTTCAACTCAGCCTCTTCTTTTTCAACCAAATCAGCACGATTGCCCGCTGTGAACTGTGCGATCGATTCTTTGCGTTGCTTGATTGCTTTCTCGACCAGCGCAATGATGTCGGTGTCGGAAAGCGTGATGCGCTCATCCACTTCGCGCTGCTTCATGGCCGCGAGCAACATGCGAATCGTGCCAAGCTTGGCGCTTTCGCCCGCTTTCATTGCGGATTTCATGTCGTTGGTGATGGTGTCTTTGAGGCTCATCGAAGCGCTCCGTGAAAAATCAAATGTACAAATGACTGCGGCTCCCGCAGGAGCCGCAACGACCAAATCTACCCAGCGAGGCTAGCGTATTCGGTTAGTAAAGCTTCGGGGGCAGCTGCATGCTGCGAATGCGCTTATAGTGGCGCTTGCAGGCGGCGGCGTGTTTGCGCTTACGCTCGGTGGTTGGCTTTTCGTAAGCCTCGCGTGCGCGCAGATCGGTCAGGAGACCAGTTTTTTCGATAGAGCGCTTGAAACGGCGCATTGCGGCTTCAAACGGTTCGTTTTCGCGGACTTTAATAATCATGTTGGATGTGTGCCTTGCCGTGCCCGCTTCGGAATGTTCGAAGCGAAGAATCTGCTGAGTAGTCCGATAATATAACGCTAAATGATTACTTCCGGAAGCCCCCACCCCGTTCCAAGGCGCAGATTAGTGCTCGGGATCGAGTCTTCGTGCGACGAAACGGGCGTGGCGCTGTTTGATCTTGACCGTCACGAAATCGTTGCCGAGGCACTCAATTCACAGATTGCATTGCACGCGCCCTACGGCGGCGTGGTGCCCGAGCTAGCGAGCCGAGATCACATCAAGTACGGGCTCTCCCTCGTTGATCGAGTATTAACTGATGCAGACGCAACCGGCGATTGCATCGAAGCAATTGCTTACACACAAGGGCCCGGTTTAGCGGGCGCACTGCTCGTGGGGGCGCAGCTTGCGGCGGCGCTCGCGTACGCATGGGGAAAGCCAACGATCCGCACCCATCATATGGAAGCGCATCTCTTGTCCCCGTTACTTGCGGACGAACGACCGAATTTTCCATTCTTGGTATTGCTTGTTTCTGGCGGTCACACCCAATTGATGCGGGCTGACGGCGTTGGAGCTTATTCACTTTTAGGTGACACCATCGACGACGCCGCGGGTGAAGCGTTTGACAAATCGGCGAAGCTCCTCGGCCTTGCGTACCCGGGCGGGCCGCTTCTTGCGAAGCTTGCACAATCGGGCGATCCGAAAGCGTTTTCCATCCCGCGCCCCTTACTTCACTCGGGTGATCTGAATTTCAGTTTTGCGGGGCTCAAAACCGCGGTTGCCAATGAAGTGCGGCATCTCACCGGGACGGCGCTCCCGGCGCGCGGGGCCATTTCAACGCCGCAACCGATGCTGCCCGTCGATCACCCACGCCGCGCAGATCTGGCTGCGAGCGTTGAGGCGGCAATCGTTGATTGCCTTGTGAGCAAGTCGCTCAGAGCGCTCGACGAAACGGGGCTTTCGCAGTTAGTCGTAGCGGGCGGGGTGGGGGCCAACCAAAAGCTTCGCGAATCGCTCACGACCGCGATGGCTCGACGCGGCGCCGACGTGTTCTATCCACCGCTTGCCTTGTGTACCGATAACGGAGCGATGATCGCGCATGTGGGCGCGCTGCGCTTGGCCGAGGCGCGGCATGAATACGATGTGAATGTGCGCCCGCGCTGGAATCTAGCCGAGCTTACGAAGCCTAGGGAAACGCTGAATAAGTCTGCGTGACGCAGCGCACGGCGGATTGGGATGAGCTGGAAGCCCAAAATTCTGAGACATAGCGGGGCTATGTTGAAGAATTTTGGGGTTTCAGATCGCCCAACTCCGACGATGCGATGCTCGCGCATGACTTGTTCAGCGTTTCCCTAGGTAAGGAAACGCCGAGCAAGTCGCTCGCGTCCGTCGCAGCAGTTGGCTTGGGCGATCTGGAAGCCCAATCCGCCAGGCGCCGAATCGCGGAGACTACTTCAGCGTTTCTCTAGCGCTTCTTGAACGCCGCCTCTTCTCCAGAGAGAAGTCGCTGCACGTTGGAGCGGTGACGCCAAACCAACAGAATCGTCATCGCAACCGTTGCCCAAAAAACGGGGCTGAGACCGAAGAAGAAATATCCGGCCACAGGCGCTGCAAGACTCGCAACAATTGCTGAGAGCGAAGATACGCGAGACACAGCGAATATGATCGCCCACACCAGCGTGAGCGCGAGCCCGATTCGCCAATCCAGCGCCCACAGCACACCAGCTGCGGTCGCCACCCCTTTGCCGCCTTTGAATCCGAAAAATACGGGATAAACGTGGCCCAAGAAGACCGCGATGGCCACACAAGCGATGCCAACTTCCGTGATCCCGAACTGAGCCGCTAAGTGCTTGGCAAGCAATACCGCGATGACGCCTTTGAAGGTATCGCCAAGCAAGGTGAGCGCTGCCGCTTTTTTGCTGCCGCTGCGCAGCACGTTGGTCGCGCCAGGGTTGCCGCTGCCGTAGCTTTTCGGGTCAGCCAAACCCATCGCCTTGGAAACGATCACGGCAAACGAGAGTGAGCCGAGCAGGTAGGCGAAGAGAGAGGCAAAAAAGTCGGCGAGCGTCATGGCGAGTGAAATAAAGTCGCCCCTAATTGGAAGCCAAAGCGAGCGCATTGTGAAGGCTATCAGGGCCGAATGATCCGGCGGAAACCCATCGACGTCTTATTCGTAGCGATCACGCAACAGAGGCGATATCGCACTAGGCTTTAAAGTCATGCGGAGAACGGCCAGGAAGCAAGAAAACCTCGGGGCGTCTGGAAATCGTCTCCTGTTCACAACCGCCTGTTGGACCGAACTCGCTTTGAAATCACGGGCTCATAATGGACGCGAGAAGTCGCTGGAAACTGGCAGTGTAGAAAGTCTCAGGCACCACCAGTTTGCCGATTTGATGCGCCGACGATGCTGCGGTGGCAATTCCAGAGAATATGTTGAAATGCGTGCCGTTGTTGCGAGCCGAGGCGCCGCAGCCGTCAATAGCAGCACGCACACCGCGAAAAACTCTTTATGGATCTGGTTTTCATCAAAGGCTTAAAGTGCCAAACCATTCTCGGCGTCTACGCATGGGAACGTGTGGCGCTACGGCCCGTAGTTATTGACCTGGAAATAGGCGCGGATCAAGAGGAAGCGTTCGTGCATGACAACGCCGTCGGCCTCATGAACTACGACAGTATCTCGCGTCGCCTAAGCGAAATACTTCTGACGCTCTCCTACAAAACGGTCGAGCGTCTGGCAACGCATATCGCGAGTGTGATTATCGAGGAATTCCATGCGCCGTACGTGAAAGTCACGATCGGCAAGCCGGGCGCGGTGGCAAACGCTGCCATGGTCGGCGTTGTAGTTGAGCGCCGGAAACCAGCGTAGCCGCAGTTCTGAGCGCGAACAATTAGCAGCCGCGCGAACCACGCTTAGCAGCCGCAATACGATGGCAATACAACACCGAGACCCCTGCCGTGCACTGCTGGGTGCGAGGATACGCATCCCAACACCCAACGATCAAAAAGTACGATTGCTCAGTCGCTGGGGAAGCGCTCGATGAGTCTGTCCGATTCGGCGCGCGGCAGATTGGGATGAATTTGGAGCGCAAGGCCGCCGACGCGATGGACGCGAGGGGCTGTTCAGCAATTCCCTAGGCTGGCTACGCGGGGTCCGTGCAAGATGTGCTGTCAACCACACCCGGAACCCATAAAAACCAGTGGCAAAGATCAAGCCGTTAGGCTACCTTGGCGTTGCGTTTCCCGAGGTACGTGCCGACAGCTGCGACGAAAATCGCCCCAGCAATCGCGGCCGCATACTTTACCGTAGACGAGGCCGGGCCCACGTATTGGGTCCACGCCACATCAGTGACGATCATGCCGCCAGCAATCCAGCCCAAGAGCGCTGCGCCTGCGGTCACGATCAGCGGAAAGCGATCTATCAGTTTAAGAACCAACGTCGATCCCCACACAATGATGGGGATGCTCACCAGCAGGCCGAACACGATGTAGGCAAACTGATGATCACCCGGTGTGCTTTCAGCCGCTCCCGCGATCGCGATTACGTTATCGAGACTCATCACGAAATCGGCGATGATGATTGTCTTTACTGCGCCCCAGAGCGACGCAGACCCGGCCACGCTGTGATCGCCGTCGTCCTCTCCAACGAGCAGCTTGATGCCAATCCAGAACAACAGCAAGCCACCAATCAGTTTGAGGAATGGAATCTTCAACATCGTGACAGCAAAAGCAATAAGGATCACGCGTAGCACGATCGCGCCTGCTGTTCCCCAGATGATCCCCTTCGTGCGCTGATGAACGGGAAGATTTCGGCATGCAAGAGCGATTACGACTGCGTTGTCGCCACCGAGCAGGATGTCGATCAAAATGATTTGGCCGATGGCCGCCCAGTTAATCTGAGCAATCCAAGAAAAGTCCATGTGTAATCGTTTTAATGGTTTTCCAGAATTCTAGGGTTGCCACCTGTCGAATGCCTGCCGACCAGTCTCGGCCTTGAGCAGCTATTTTTCGGTATCAGTGAGCCCCTTCACGAAGCTCTTCTGCATCACGATAATGACGAGCACCGGCGGGATCAGCGCAAGGATCGTAGTTGACATCACGATGTGCCAATCGGTTGGCTCAGCGCCCGTACCAATCATTTTCTTGATCGCAACGACGATCACATCGAGGCTGTTCGATGTGGTGATCAAGAGCGGCCAGAGGTATTGATTCCAGCCATAAATGAAAAGAATCACGAATAGCGCTGCGATATTGGTGCGGGAAAGTGGCACTACCACGTCTCTGAAGAAGCGGACCGGCCCCGCGCCATCAATTTTGGCGGCCTCGACCAATTCGTCGGGGATGGTGAGAAAGAATTGCCGAAACAGCAGCGTTGCCGTCGCCGACGCGATCAGCGGCAAGGTGAGCCCGGTGTAGGTATTGATGAGTTTCAAATCGGTGACGACTTGATACGTGGGCACGATCCGTACTTCCACCGGAAGCATCAGCGTGATGAAAATCATCCAGAAAAAAAACATCCGTCCCGGGAATTTAAAAAACACTACCGCGTAGGCCGAAATCAAACTTACGGCAATCTTGCCAAACGTGACAATGAGCGCCACGATGAGCGAATTCAGTAGCAGCGTGGAGGCCGGGGGCGAAAGATACGTACCCGTCGCCCCTTTTGACCAGGCCTCGGCATAGTTGGCTAAAAACTCGCCACCTGGGTAGAGCTGCATGGGCGCCTGTGCGATATCGCGCGGCGTGAGCGTTGACGCGACAAAGGTCACCCAGAGCGGGAACGCAGTAATGAAGACGCCAATCCAGAGCACTGCATGCGGCAACCAATTGGTTCGAGCGCCAAGCGTTTGCGGGTTCATCAGTAGTGCACCTTTTTCTCGACGTACCTGAACTGAATCGCCGTAAGCACAATCACAATCGCCATCAAGATCACAGATTGCGCCGCCGATGAGCCGAGATTGAGCGCAATCACGCCGTCGTAATAAACCTTGTAAACAAGAATTTCGGTCGCTTTTGCAGGCCCACCACTCGTCACCGTATCGATGATGCCGTAGGTGTCAAAAAAGGCGTAGACGATGTTGACGACGAGTAAGAAAAATGTTGTCGGCGACAAGAGCGGGAAAATGATCGTACGGAATTTGCGCCATTCACCCGCACCGTCAATCGAAGCGGCCTCAAGCAGCGCCTTCGGAATGGATTGCAGGCCTGCGAGGAAAAACAAAAAGTTATAACTAATCTGTTTCCACGCCGCAGCAATGATGACCAGGATCATCGCGTCATCGCCATCCAACTTTGGATTCCAATCAACGCCGAGTTTTTTGAGCCCGTAAGCGACGATCCCGATAGACGGCGAGAACATAAAGAGCCAGAGCACGCCCGCCACTGCGGGCGCAATCGCGTACGGCAAGACAAGCACGGTTCGGTAAAACGTTGCGCCGCGCACCACGCGTTCTGCCATCACCGCGAACAACAGCGCTGGCACCAACGCAAAGATCGCCACAGCTGAGGAGAAAATAATCGTACGCCACAAGGTAGCACGGTAATCAGGATCGCTCAACACCTCCTTGAAGTTGTCGAGCCCCACGAATGTGACGGATTGGCCGAACGCATCCTGCTGCAAAAGCGACATGTGAATCGCCTGACCCGCGGGCCAGAAAAAAAACACCAGCGTCACCGCAAGCTGCGGTGCGAGCAGCAAATACGGCAATAGCTTGTTATTGAAGATGACGCGGCGTTGCATGCTCCGAATCTAACAAAAAAGTGAATGAAAAAGGGCGCACGACGCGCCCTTTTTTTACTGCGGCGATGTCAGTTTAGTTCGACGCGACAGCTGTTTTCTCAAACGCGCGCAGCGCTGCGTTTCCGCGTTTCTGCGCGTTATCAATGGCTTCTTTCGCGGTCTGTTTTCCTTGCAGCGCCTTCTCGACTTCCTCGTGGTAGAAGTCGCGAATCTCAGTCCAGCGTCCGAAACGGTAGCCGCCTGTATGTTCGCCTTGCTTGCCGTTCGCGAGCGTGCCGATGGCAACCGCTGCGCGTGGGTTTTGTGCGTAATAGCCTTCGCGCGTCAAGTAGTCAAACGCGGCATTGGTTGCAGGCAGGAAGCCGGTGGTCTTCGCCCAATCGATCATCACCGGCGTGGAGCGAAGGTAGTCCAAAAATTTTGCGACGCCGCGGAATTCAGCAGCCGAGCGATTCGGTGCGTTAAACACCCAGAGCGATGCGCCGCCCACGGTCGTTGCGTAAGGCGCGCCTTTTGCATCCGGCCAGTACGGCAGCGGCGCTACGCCCCAATCAAACTTCGCATCGCGCACGTAGCCGCCCATCGCGCCGGAGCTTTGCGTGATCATCGCGCATTCGCCGTTTTGGAACGATGCGGACGCATCGTTGCTGCGACCTTTGTAGTCGAAGCTCTTGTCTTTTTGCATGTCAACGAGCGTTTGCACTTGCTTCACAAACGCTGGGTTGCTAGCGAAGTTCAACTCGGCGTTCACGCCGCCGCGTCCGTTAGATTGGGTGCCAAGTGAAAGATTGTGGCGAGCGCCGAACTGCTCTAGCTGAATCCAGGCGAGCCAGGTGGTGGTGAAGCCGCAATTGGCCGCATTAGTGCTGCGAATTTTCTTTGCTGCGGCGATGAGATCTGGCCACGTCACGGGCGGCTTGTTTGGATCGAGGCCCGCTTTTTTGAACGCGTCTTTGTTGTAGAAGAGCACCGACGTGGACACGTTAAACGGCATCGACAACAAAGAGCCATCCTTGACGCCGTAGTAGCCGCGCGCAGGTGCAATGAAGTCTTTTGGATCAAACGCAATGCTCGCGCGCTTGAACACGTCAGACACCGGAACGATCGCGTTTCTTGCGCCCATCATGTCGCCAGAGCCGGCATCAAACATCTGCATGATGTGTGGCGGATTGCCCGCGCGGAACGCTGCCACTGCGGCAGCTCGCTGCTCGGGATACTGGCCTTTGAACGAGACAGTGACCTTGTACTCGTTTTGCATTTTGTTGAATTCTTCGCCGTATTTGGTGAGCGTCTCGCCGCCAAGGCCGGTCAAGCCCATCCACATTTGAATTTCGATGGGTTTGTTTTGCGCGACAGCTCCGGTCGTCGCGAGCGCGCTGCCAACCGCCAACGCGGTGAGCGCTTTTTTGAACGAAATCATTGATCTCTCCTGAAAAGAATCGTTTTTTGTGCGAACGCAGCAAATTAAGTTCGCTATCGTAGAGTGTGAATGTGACACTTTTTAGAAAAACGCGCAAACGCGGGTTTCCCTCAGTACAAGGCTTGATATAGTCACCGCATGGCACAGCTTGAGTTCAAACACGTCAAAAAATCTTATGGCAACGTCGATGTCATCCACGGCGTCGACCTCTCCATTGCGGACGGCGAATTCGTCGTCATCGTTGGGCCTTCCGGATGCGGCAAGTCCACCTTGTTGCGCATGGTCGCAGGGCTTGAGCCGATCACGCACGGTGAGATTTGGATTGACGGCAAAGTCGTGAATGCGCTTGAGCCGAAGGATCGTGATATCGCGATGGTGTTTCAGAACTACGCGCTTTATCCGCACATGAATGTTCGCGAGAATATGAGCTACGGGCTTCGCATCCGAAAGATGCCGCAAGCTGATATCGATTCCCGCATTGCCAAAGCAGCGGAGATTCTTGAGCTTTCACATCTTTTGGATCGAAAACCGAAACAGCTCTCCGGCGGTCAGCGCCAGCGCGTGGCGATGGGGCGTGCGATTGTGCGCAATCCCAAAGTGTTTTTGTTTGACGAGCCACTTTCAAATCTGGATGCGAAGCTGCGCGTTGAGATGCGCTTGGAAATTCAAAAGCTGCATCAAGAACTCAAGGTGACGAGCCTGTACGTGACTCACGATCAGATCGAGGCGATGACGCTTTCGGATCGCATGTTGGTGATGAATTCAGGCGTGATCGAGCAAGTCGGTACACCGAAAGACGTGTACGAGCGCCCTGCCTCGCTCTTCGTTGCGAACTTCATCGGCACGCCTGCCATGAACCAAATTTGGGGCGAGCGAGCTGCGCAATCGCTCAAGATGGAAACACATGGCGACATGTTTCATGTCGGCGAATTCCCGCGCAGCGTTGAAAACAATCAACGTGTCGTCGTTGGCGTTCGCCCTGAACATTTGCAGATCGTGCCGGAAGCGCAGGCGCGCTTTTCAATCGCAGTACAAATGGTCGAATGGGTTGGCGCTGATGCCTATGCCTACGGTCAATTCGGTAGCTATCGAATCATCTGTCGCCTACCGAGCGAAGGCTTTGGCTCGAATGCACGCGTGGGAGATCGCCTGCCCATTTCGTTCGATCCTGTGCGAGTGCACTGGTTTCATGCCGACACAGGTAAACGTATTTGATCAGCTGAGTCTCGTCGCCCGATATTGAATACGGGCTAGGGGCTGATTTGAATAGTTTTCGGTAGACTACTTTTTTTATTCGTTCGCCCCGAATTTATATGGGCGAAAGCTTGGTATTTGATCGAATGACACACCGCGTTCTCATCGCGATTCCAATCTACAACGGCTACGACGCGCTGGAGCGCTGTCTTCAAGCGCTGGTCGATGAGCGTATCGAAGCTGCGCATCGAATCGTGGCGATTAACGATGCGTCGAGCGATTTGCGTATTGCGCCGCTACTTGAGGCATACACGCGAAAACACGCGAGGCGTGCGATTGAAGTTCGCCATAACCGGGTGAACCGCGGATTCACTTGGAACGCAAACCAAGCGATCACGGCAACCCGCAACGACGAGCATTTGCTTTTGCTGAATTCCGACGCCATCGTCACCGAAGGTTGGCTCGATCAGATGCTTGCAACGCTCGCACGCGACGAGAAGATCGGCACTGTCACGCCGTTTTCGAACAACGCGACGATTTGCTCATATCCCGATTTTTTGCGCGAGTGGCCGGTGCCGCCTGTTGCAGAGCGCAAGCGCATCGCAAAAACGCTCGCAAATCATCGGACGGATGAAATCGACATTCCCACAGCCGTCGGCTTTTGCATGCTGATCTCGCGCGGCTGTCTCGATGCCGTCGAAAATTTCGATGAGGCGAATTTCCCGCGCGGCTATGGTGAAGAAAATGATTTTTGCCGTCGCGCCACGCTTAAGGGCTTTCGAAACGTGATGTGTACGAATGCGTATGTCGCACACGAAGGTAGCCAGTCCTTCACGGACGAAAAGCACGAGCTCATGCGCGAGGGCGGCGCACGCTTGCTTGCGCTCCATCCAGACTACAACGATGTAGTCGCCGCTTGGATAAAAAGCGATCCGGCGCGAGCACGCCGCGAGCAGGTGAATGCGCTCCTCGGCGCTCGATAGCGCGGCAAATGCGCTACGCGGAACGGCGCTATCGCCGATCAGAGAGTCCGAGTAAGCGAAGCGTTTTTTCCGTTGCCCCACGATGAGCGGCGACAAATTCTCTGGCGCGGGCTCCGACGCGGCGGCGATGCATTTCATCGTCAAGAAATTCAAGAACGACGGTGAGCGCCTCGCGTGAATCGCGCGCGGGTTTCGCTGCACCTAGCGTGAGTGCTGCTTCAGCCGCTTCTTTGAAATTGAAGACTGACGGGCCAAGCACAACGGGCACACCGAGCGCGCAAGGCTCAATTAAGTTTTGGCTGCCGGTTCCACCAAGCGATCCGCCCATGACCACCACTTTCGCGTTTGCATAGTACGAGAGCATTTCGCCCATGCTGTCGCCGATGATTACCTCGGAGTCGGGGGCGATTTCCGCGTCACTGCGCCGAGCGACGCTGAACCCGAGTTTCTTTGCGAGTTGATACGTGCTCTGCCAGCGCTCTTGATGACGCGGGACGATCACGGCCATCGCACGCTCGCGCAGCGGATGGGTCACCAAAGCGTTCAAGATTGCGGCATCCTCACCTTCACGCGTTGAGCCTGCCACCCAAAACGGGCGCGCCGCGTTGCCACTTGTCATGTGCTCGGTCAGTCGGTCGGCGCGCGGCTGCAAGAAATCCGGAATCGCTAAGTCGAACTTGAGATTGCCCAATACGTGCACGTTGTGTGCGCCCAGCGCGCTGAAGCGTGTGCTGTGCTCTTGGGTTTGCGCGGCGACGCCTGAAAGCAAACCAAACATTGATCTCGTGAGCGATCCAGCTCGCGCGTAGCCGCGCGCAGAGCGCTCCGAGAGGCGCGCATTGACGAGCCACAGCGGCACTCGCTCTTGCGTTGCGACCGAACAGACGCCGGGCCACACCTCGGTTTCCATCAAGATGCCCAATTTAGGACGCGAGTTGCGAAGCATTTTGCGGATGAGAAACGGCGCGTCAAACGGCAGGTATCGAATGCTCGCCTTATTGCCGAAAAGCTCCCGCAAGGTGGCACGTCCTGTTGGCGTGGTGCAGGTGATGAGGATGCGTTTGTCTTGCCGCAGCAATTCACGCACGATCGTGGCCGAAGCTCGTGCTTCGCCGACCGACACCGCATGAATCCACACATCGACATCGACCCGAGTTCCGCGTAACGCCACGCGTTCACGCCAGTGTTCGCGGTAATGCGGATTTTTCTTGCCACGCAGCCACAGGCTCAGAAATGCAAACGGCAACGCCACACACCAGAGCAGCGAATAAACAATTCGAAACCAGAGGGGCATAGCGGCGGCCAAGAGTGGAAGCGCAATGTTACCCGCCTAAAATGACCGGTTTGGGGGATTTGGGGCGCGCGAGCGACTCCAGCATCGAAAGCGAACGCATGATTCTCGTCACTGGCGGCTGTGGCTTCATCGGCAGCAATTTCATTCTTGATTGGCTAGCAACACATAGCGAGCCGGTCGTTAACGTCGATTTGCTCACCTACGCAGCAAATCCGGAAACGCTCGCGAGCGTTTCGGCCGATAAACGTTACGCGTTTGAGCGCGCCGACATCTGCGACACAGCCGCGATGAAGGCGATCTTTGCGAAGTACCAACCGCGTGCGGTGATTCACTTCGCGGCGGAAAGTCACGTGGATCGCTCGATTCACGGGCCGATGGATTTTGTGCGAACGAATGTGCTCGGCACGGGCTCGCTGCTCGAAGCGGCGCGCGCCCACTGGAAATCGCTCGGGGACGACGCTGCGGCGCAGTTTCGCTTCGTGCACGTATCGACCGACGAGGTGTTCGGCACGCTCGGCGCGAACGATCCTAAATTCAGTGAGCATTCTCGCTACGAACCGAATTCGCCGTACAGCGCTTCGAAAGCGGGTTCCGATCACTTGGCACGGGCGTATTTCCACACCTACGGCATGCCGGTGATGGTGACCAATTGCTCGAATAACTACGGGCCGCGTCAGTTCCCTGAGAAATTGATTCCGCTCATGATCGTGAATGCGATCGCAGGCAAACCGCTGCCGATTTACGGCGACGGCATGCAGATTCGCGATTGGCTCTATGTGTCGGATCATTGCAGCGCAATTCGCCGCGTGCTGGAGTCGGGCGCGCCGGGCGAGCTCTATCTGATCGGCGGTGATGCCGAAATGCCTAACCGTGATGTCGTGCACACGATTTGTTCTCTGCTGGCGAAACACCGGCCGGGCACTGATTACACAAAGCAAATCACGCACGTAACAGACCGCCCCGGCCATGATCGTCGCTATGCGATTGACTTCTCAAAGATCGAGCGCGAGCTGGGTTGGCGTCCGTCGGAAAACTTCGCCACTGGCATCGAAAAAACCGTACTTTGGTATTTGCAAAACGCCGAATGGGTGGCGCACGTTCAGTCCGGTGAGTACAAGACGTGGATCGAAAAAAACTATAAGGAACGCTCGGCAACGCCAGCGTGAAGCAGGACATGAAGCGAAAAGGCATCATTCTCGCCGGGGGCTCGGGAACGCGTCTTCACCCCGTTACACAGGCGATCTCAAAGCAATTGCTGCCGATCTACGACAAGCCGATGGTGTACTACCCGCTCTCGGCGCTGATGCTCGCTGGATTGCAAGACATTCTGATTATTTCAACGCCACAAGACACGCCGCGATTTCGCGAGCTGCTCGGCGACGGTTCGCAGTGGGGGTTAAATCTGCAATACAAGGTGCAGCCCTCCCCGGACGGTTTGGCGCAAGCCTTCATCCTCGGGCGCGACTTCATCGGCAACGATCCTGCGGCGTTGGTCTTGGGTGACAACGTGTTCTACGGTCATGAGCTGCAAACGCTTTTGACCAACGCTTACGAACGTCAAAATGGCGCGACCGTATTCGCGTATCCAGTGAGCGATCCGGAACGCTACGGCGTGGTTGAATTCGATGCGGCGGGCAGAGCGATTTCACTCGAAGAGAAGCCCACAAAGCCGCGATCACGTTATGCCGTGGTCGGACTCTACTTTTACGACAACGATGTTGTCGATATTGCCGCCAACTTGAAGCCATCGCCACGCGGTGAGCTTGAAATCACGGATGTCAATAAGGCGTATCTCGCGGCAGGCAAACTCTCGGTGGAGATCATGGGGCGGGGCATGGCGTGGCTCGATACGGGTACGCACGATTCGCTGCTCGAAGCCTCGCATTTCGTGCAAACCATTGAGCGGCGACAAGGCTTAAAAGTTTGTTGCCCTGAAGAAATCGCATATCGCATGGGCTTCATCGATGCGGCGCAATTGGAACGATTGGCCGCGCCGCTCGCGAAGAGTGGCTACGGAAAATACCTGCAAGACGTTCTCAAAGAACGAGTGTTCTAGCGCTCGCGGGAACATAAACTTTTGAATGCGCGAGCGCTCCCTCACCCCCAACCCCTCTCCCCGTAGGCGAGGGGAGCTTACAGACGTTAATCGCGCAAGCGATCAACGCAACTTTGCACAATGAACGTCATCCCAACCGCGCTCGCGGGTTGTTTCGTCCTCGAACCCAAAGTGTTTGGCGATGCACGCGGCTCATTCATGGAATCTTGGAACGCGAAGCTTTTCGCAGAAAAGATCGCCGCGAACGTGAGCTTCGTGCAAGACAATCAAAGCGTTTCGCAGCGCGGCGTGTTGCGCGGTCTGCACTATCAAATCGAGCAACCGCAAGGAAAACTCGTTCGCGTGATCGATGGGGAGGTCTACGACGTCGCGGTTGATCTTCGACGCAGCTCGCCTACGTTTCGGCAGTGGGTGGGCGTAACGCTCTCCGCAGAAAATCACCGCCAATTTTGGATCCCACCTGGTTTCGCGCACGGTTTCTTGGTGACGAGCGAACGCGCGACGTTTCTCTACAAAACAACCGACTACTACGCGCCCGCACATGACCGTACGCTCGCATGGAATGATCCAAGTCTCGCGATTCCCTGGCCCCTCGCCGACATTGGCGAACCGACGGTGAGCGAGAAGGACCTGCGCGGCAAACCGCTTTCTGAAGCGGATACGTATGCCTAACAAGCCGCTCAAAGTTCTGATTTGTGGCGCAAATGGCCAGCTCGGTCTGGCGCTATCGCGCCGCTTGGATCGTGCGCACGAAGTCATTTGCTTGAGCCGAACACAACTCGATATCGGAAACGAAAATGCCTGCAATGAAGCGCTTGCGGCGGCGCGCGCCGATGTTGTGTTCAATTGCGCTGCTTACACAGCGGTAGACCGCGCTGAAACGGAGCGCGAGGCAGCGTTTGCAATCAATCGCGAAGGTCCGCGAAATCTTGCTCGCGCATCGGCACGAACGAGATCACTGCTCGTGCATTTCTCCACCGACTACGTGTTTGATGGGGTTGCACCCATTCACAATGGCGCACCGCGTGCCTACGTGGAATCCGACCCCACCGCGCCGCTGGGTGTCTATGGCGCGAGCAAACTTGCCGGTGAAATTGCAGTGGCCGAAGCAACCGAGAGGTTTGCGGTGTTTCGACTGTCTTGGGTGTACGCAAACGATGGCGCGAACTTCTACAAGACAATGCTTCGCCTTGCGGGCGAGCGCGACCGTCTGCGCGTGGTGAACGATCAGCGGGGCATTCCAAATTTCACTGGCGATCTCGCCGATGCCATTGCGTCCACGCTAGAAAGCGGACTTGAAGCGCTGGCTGTAAACCCTGGCGTTTATCACCTGAGCGCAACGGGCGAGCCCGCGTCGTGGCATCAATTCGCCTCGGAAATTATCGAACGCGCGCAACTTCCCGCGAAGCCCGTCGTCGAAGCAATCAGTACAGCGGAATTCCCAACACCCGCCACTCGCCCCGCGTGGAGCGCGCTGGATAGCAGTCGCTTCACGGCGACATTTGGCGTCCTACTTCCGCATTGGCGAGACGGGCTCGCTCGCTGTCTTGGCGAACGCCGCTTGTCGGCGTAAATTCGGGGCTACGCGTTGAACATGGCGTTGCGTCGCGAAACAAAGCGCGCGAACGCCCAATTTCCAAAAAGGAAGCATGATGAAGATTTCTATGCTCGGCACTCTTGTGCTGTCGGCATTCGCGGCTTCAACCGCGATTGCGACTGTCACTGAGAACCTCAATAGCGGCGCGGCAACTCGCGTAGATGAAGCCCCTCGCTCGATGGGGCAAGCGGTGATGATGAATGAAAAGGCGGCGGCACCCGAGCGCTTCTTGGGGCGCGCAGCAGCTTCACACCGCATCGCGCTCGAAGCGATCAGCGCGGAGCAGTTTGCGCTCAAACTAAAGAGCGCCGCAACCCAGCGCAATACAATGCAGCGCCAACCGACCGCGGTAGGCATCGGGCGCGACGTTCCAGAAGACTCGCAACGCGTGGATTTCTCAGCACTCAACTGGGAGACGATTGCGGGTGGTGCGCAGGTCGCGCGCATCGAGCTCGCCATCCCCGGAGCTGCCGGGATGCGCGTGGGCTACCGCGTCGCAGGCCCAGTCGAAAAACTTGTTGTGCGCACCGGATCATTAGATGCGAGCGAGGCCTTCATTGGCGCGCCGCTGGTGAGTAGCGAGCGCGCATGGTCGCCCACCATTGAGAGCGAGCGCGGCGTGTTGGAGTTTGCAATCGCCCCCGGTGCAAAGCCGAGTGATTTCACGCTGACCGTCGAGAAAATTTCGCAGCTCGCGAAGGTGGGCCGTGATGCAATCGAGGAAAAACGTCGTGCACCTGCCACCTGTGCCGCGAGCCCTGATCAGATAGGCTGCTCCGATAGCTGCAACATCGATCTCTCTTGCGTTTCAAATCCATCGCAAGCCTTGATTGATGCCTCCCGCGCTACAGCGAAGTACTACTACGTGGATGACCCCACAGGCACCACACGCATTTGCACCGGAACGCTGCTGAACTCCAACACTTCGCCGCGGCGTCCGTATTTCTTCACCGCTGCACACTGTGTTGCGAACCAGCGTGAAGCAGCGAGTATCGAGAGCTACTGGTTCTTCGATTCTGTCGCGTGTAACGCACTTTCCACGCCGCCTTATCAGCGGCTCACCACCGGCATGTCAGCGCGTGTTGTCGATGAAAACATGGACGTTTCGCTGTTGGAGATGAATAGCAGCCCGCCCAATGGCGCCGTCTTCGCGGCGTGGGAGGCAAGTGTTATTCCACGCAATGCAGTGGTGGTGGGTGTGCATCACCCACAAGGCGATCTGAAAGCGTTTTCAGAGGGAACCATGCAGGGCTACGAGAAAGTGAGCTCACTCGATAACTTCATCAAGATTCGCTGGACACCAAACAAAGGAACCACCGAGGCGGGTTCGAGTGGTTCAGGCATTTTCACCTTCCGCAGCGACTGCGGCTCTGGGGTTTCTTGCTATGAACTGCGTGGCGCGCTTCTCGGTGGCGGCGCTTCGTGCGCGACACCCAATAGTCCTGACTATTACTCACGCATGGATCTGCTGTTCACCAGACTCACGCCGTTTCTGTCGCCTGCAGCGCAGATTCCGTCGACGACAGGTTCGCAAGCTGCGATGGTGGAGTTCTACAACCCGCAGTTTGACTACTATTTCATGACCTCGCGCGAGACTGAGAAGTCAGCGCTTGACACGGTGAAATCAAGCGGTGGTGATGCGCTTTGGTATCGCACAGGCTACTGGTTCAAAACCGATCCCTTCGCTTCGCCCACCACCAATTCGCTCACGCGCTATTTCATTCCGGGCGCGGCAATCAATCAAACGCGCGGTGGGCACTTCTACACGGCGCTCAATGCTGATAAACAACTGATCGCAAACACCGGACGTGAGCGCTCTGGCTCTGCATGTAACAGCATGCCCAACGGATTCTTTTGTAACGAAGGAACCGATTCGTATGTCGCCCCGCCGATCGGCGTTGGTGCGACCGCTGGCTGCGCAGCGGGAGAGCGCTCAATTTGGCGGGTGTTCCGCGGTAACTCGCGCTTCCCAGACGATCCGAACCATCGTTACGTGAACTCGATTGGGATGTACAACTACATGGTTGGCGAACAAGGCTGGGATGCTGAATTCGTCAACATGTGCGCGCGCCCTTAGCGCTCAAGGCGGAAGTCAGTTGCGGTGCGCGACTCTTTGCCAGAGCGCGCACCTTTTTTTTGCTCGCTTTCGGAAGCGCGCCCGCGAGCTAACAACCACTCTTTAGCGCCTACTTAAATGGGCTTTGTACGATTTTCTTGCTCGTATCAACTCCCAATAAACTAACTCGCTCCCCTTTTTAAGTGTGGGTGAGGCTAATTTTTTCAGTGAGTTGGTAGGTGTGTCTCCGCCGCACGCGCAATAGGGCTAGAAACGGTATTCCACCGCGCAAACATCGCCGCGCTTCACCGCGCCTTCGCGTACGACTACAGCGTTCCAGCCAAAGGTGACGCCACCGAGGTCCGGGTTGTTACGGAAACGAGCGAGCGTGGCTAACGGTTCATCGGACAGGCGCGCGCCAGAATCTTGATGGGTGGTGGTGATCTCGCAGCGAACGCAAGGTTTGACGAGACGCAGGAGCACCTCGCCGATGGCGACAGTCTCCACATGATCCTCGTCCCAAGCGGGTAGTCCCGCCAGCACGAGGTTAGGGCGAAAGCGGTTCATCGGCATCGCGTTCTCAGCAGTGCGGCCCATGCGTGAATTCAGCGCGTCGAGCGAGCTTACATTGGCGAGCAACACGGGATAACCGTCTGCGAAAAAGGTGTGAGCGCCGCTATCGCCCGCGTAGCGCGCGGAGCACTCCCGACGTTGCTCAGGATGAAATTTCACCAGCCGGTATCGATGCGGGGGCGCGTCTAATACGCGTCCGATCCACGCTGCAGCCTCGTCGCCCGCATCCAGCGCGATGAGCTCGCTGCCCCAGACTTTGACGCGACGGAGCGCATGAGGCGGCGGTGCGCTGACGCGCAGCTCAGCCAAAGACGCGCAGGATAGCAAGAGAAAATCGCCATCGATCATCGCCTTCACCGTGGCGAGCGCAGGCGCTTCACGTTGTGTCACGAACCGCTCCGGGCTCGTGCGCGTATCCACCACCATCCACTGCCTGTCATGCGACACGCCTGTGATGGCGATATGCGCAGCGTGCAGGCTCACTGCACGAAACGATTTCACCGGGTAACAAAAAAGCCCGTCGACGCGGACGTCAGACGGGCTTGTTTCAATCACGTTCGAGCCGCTCAAAGCGATGTGCTCGGAAGCGAGTTACTTGGCAGCGAGACCGGCGCTGTATTCAGCCAGCGCTTTCATTTCGGCGTCGGTCAGTTTCGCGGCAATTTGCATCATGATCTTGCCTTGGGTGTTCGGATCTTCCTTCGTCGCTTTGCCGCGCGCGCCGGACTTGTATCCCATCAGCGAGGAGAGCACATATTCCGCGTGTTGTCCGCCAATTCGCGGATACTGCCCGGGGATACCAGCACCACTCGGCGAATGACATCCCGCACAGGATGGAATGCTGCGTGCGGCATCGCCACCGCGATAGAGTCGCTCGGCCGTTTTTGCAAGCGCCATGTCTTTAGTGCCCACGCTACGCGGCACTTGCGCTGCGAAATAGACGCCGAGGGCTTTCATGTCTGCATCGGAAAGATTCGCCGCGAAGCCTTTCATGATGGCGTTATCGCGCTGACCGGTCTTGAAATGTTTCAGCTGACGCGCGGTGTACTGCCAGCCCATGCCAGCAAGACTTGGCTGCGTCGGCACGCCGGAATGTCCATCGGCCCCGTGGCATCCCGCGCACACGCCCGCGAGCGCTTGCCCTTTCACAAAATCTGGGTCCTTGTTGGCTTGTGCGAACGCGGAAAGCGAAAGCAATCCTGCGCTAAGGAATACAACGAGTGAACGCGATAGAGTGCGAGACATGATGATGATTTCTTGAGAAGCTAGAGACAGGCGTCCACGGTTGATTCGTGATGAAGCCCATCGCGCGCCGAGCCAGCGGCCCAGGCAGTCAAATGACAACCTAAAATTATAGGCAATGCGCGAATCGGGAAAAGACCGAGCTTTTCGTGTTCACCTTCGCCTTCCCGTATTGTCTGCATATTGTCCCCGTATCGACCGAGCGAACATGCCAAAACCCGATCCCACGCAGGCGCGCGCCGCGCCCGCGAAATCCCCTCAGGCGTCGCCGAAAATCGAGCGAATCGCCCGGTTTGCCGCCGCTCGATTCGAAAAGTCAGTGGTGGAATACGCAGGCTGCCCGCCTGAAAGCGGCGCGGAGATCGCATTCGTTGGTCGCTCAAATGCAGGCAAATCGAGCACGATCAATCGGTTTGTCGGGCAAACGAGGCTCGCCTACGCGAGCAAACTGCCGGGTCGAACTCGTGAACTGAACTTTTTCACGCTGCGCGGCGGCGGCTACCTCGTGGATCTACCAGGCTACGGCTTCGCGAAGACTCCGCGCGACAAACAACGAGTGTGGATCGGCGTGATTGAGGAATATTTGCGACATCGCGACGCACTCAAGTCGATCGTGATCGTTTCCGACATTCGACACGCGCCGCATGCGCTAGACCTCGAATTTATCGACTGGATTAACCAGCTACCGACTGACGCGCGGCCTCGCCCGCAGATTTTGTGGCTGCTCAACAAAGCCGACAAACTCACTCAAAGCGAGCGAATGCGGGCGGAGAACACGCTTCGCCAGGAGGCAAGCGAGTATTTGACCGACGCCGATAGCGTCGTCCTCTTTTCCGCGAGCTCAGGGCTTGGCATGAAATTTTGCGATAGTTTTTTCGGCACGGTCGACGCCTAGGCTGCGGCTCGCAGATTTGCGAGTAAGGCGCTTTTAACGACTGAACACGCGGCACGATCCCGTTGCTTTCGCAAAAGCGATCCGCCCAGGGATCGACAAAAAACAGGGTGTCGTATGGACAAATCGACCAACTGCGTGATCGAACCACCTTGCGCAGATGCGCACGCAACAAAAAGAAAAGCCCCCGAGCCGTTGCCAGCTAAGAGGCTAATGTTCGTTGCCGTCTCGAGAAGGAGTTGCCACGAACACCCGCTCAGGGAGGAGAAGCGGGAGACGAAACGTCTAGGACGAATTTTGTTCGGGTATCAAGCACATGTCAAGTGTCTTGGACAAAAATAAGTGTTGTCTTTCCCATCTAGGGAAACAAGGAAAATTCACATACGCTTTATTCAATCGGGGCTTGAAACAATTTATTTCACTCCCGCCTATAAAAATAGAGGTCTTCTTGTCTTGGCTCGATAAGGCGTTAAGTTAATTCGCTGTCATTTGTCGATACCCTAGCGCTTCCGCAAGATGCTTCGTTCGCAGCACGTCGCTCGATTCAAGATCGGCAATAGTGCGGGCCACGCGTAACACGCGATGCTGGGCTCGCACCGACAAACCAAGGCGCTGTGCGGCCTGGGCAAGCAAACCCTCGCCAGACGCGTCGAGCGCGCAATGCGTCGCAAGCTCCGCCACGCCCAGCATCGCGTTTGCGCCACCTTGCCGCGCGAGCGCGCGCGCATGGGCCGCAACGACTCGCTCACGCACACGCGATGAAGATTCCGCCGACGTCTCACCCGCGAGCGGCGCACGCGTGAGCTCGTGCCCCTGCATTGGCACCATCACGTGCAAGTCGATTCGATCAAGCAGCGGCCCGGAGATGCGATTGCGGTACCGCGCAATTTGATCCGGCGTACAACGACACGGTTTAGCCGCGATTTGAGCGCCGAGATAGCCATCGGCGCAGGGGTTCATCGCTGCCACGAGCTGAAAGTTGGCCGGATACGTCACCTGCCGCGCGGCTCGAGAAATATTAATTGATCGCGTTTCCAGCGGTTCGCGCAACACATCAAGAATGCGGCGATCAAATTCCGCAAATTCGTCCAGAAACAATACGCCGTGATGCGCGAGGGAAATTTCACCGGGTTTTGGATCGCTTCCCCCTGACAAATTTCTATTTATTTGAGAAAGTAGCTACATTCTCACAATAATTGAGACTATGTCTGCCACAAAGCCTGCAAGAAAGATCACCACCAAGAGCTGGACGGGTGTCCGTGGAGTGACGCAAGAAGGCCAACAGTACGAATCAATGCTGGAGAACGACTTTCTCACGCTTCTTCGATTCGATTGCACCGTAGCAAGTTACCGTACCCAGCCTTGCCAAGTCGCCTTCCGTAACGGCGACAAACCGCACATCTATACGCCCGATGTGTTCGTGGACTACCAAGCGGCTTTATGCCGTTCACCAGAACTCATCGAGGTGAAACCCGCGAAATTCGCAATCGACCCCGAGGAGCAGCTACGAATGCGTTTTGACGCAGCAGCCGCTTTCGCCTCCGAACGGGGATGGGTGTTTCGCGTAGTCACTGAAAACGACATACCGGCAGGTCGCCTCGCGAACGCACGATTTTTACTCCGATACCGAGAAAGAACGCCGGACGATGCATACATGGCTCTTGCCTTAGCCGCGCTCTCAGAAGTGGAAACCGCGAGTATCGACGGGCTGCTGCAGATGTGTCAGCAACACCACGAGAATCGTGCTCGGTTGCTCACGGAATTGTGGACGTTGATCGCAACACGTCGCATCGGCGCTGATCTCGATTCCGAGTTAACTATGCATAGCGCAGTATGGTGCGTCGAACCGAATGAGATTGCGATATGAATAAGATGCAACTCGTACCTGGCTCTCTTGTGCGATTCCGCGATCGCGACGCAATCATTCTCGACTTTGTCGATTTAGAAACCGTACTCGTTGAATTTGGTGCCGATGCTTCGATTCATCCCGCGAAGATCACCGAACTCCTACCCCCTACCGTTTCCCGTGACAGCGCGGAGGGGCAACGACTCGCGCGCTTGTCAGAGGTCGCTCTTCCGTTGATTTCTGATCGACGCTGGCAATCTGCACGCGAACGACTAGACGCGTTGCGAGAGCTACTCCTTCAGCCCAAGCACACCCGTTCACCTGCACAAATCCAAGCAGCCGCTGAACGGCTGAATAAGAGCCGCGCCACTGTATATCGTTGGCTCGAACGGTATGAAACTACCGGATCAATCCGTGCGCTCATGCGCCTTGATCGAACGGATCGTGGCTCTTCTCGTATCGACGACAGCATTGAGAGCGTCGTTGCCGAAGCCATTGAGCAAGAGTATCTAAAGGCCAAAAAGTCTCCGAGTACGGTGGCCGAAGAGGTCCGGAAAAAGTGCTACGACCTAGAAATCACACCACCTCATACGTCGACCATTTTGCGGCGCATTGCCGCCCTGAATCCGCAAACCGTCACCAGCCGCCGCGAAGGCAAAAAGATCGCGACCGAGAAATATGGGCTACAGCGTGGCCAGTACCCGGAGGTGCAGTATCCACTTGCGCACGCGCAAATCGACCACACGCCGGCAGACTATTGCCTCGTTGACGAGATTCACCGCAAACCATTGGATGGATCGCCAACCTTTACGATTTGTATTGACGTTCACACACGGTGCGTCCTCGGCTTCGCGCTTTCCCTCGAAGCGCCGAGCATTCGCCTCGCGGGAGAGTGCATGGTGAATGCCGCACTACGCAAGGAAACACTCCTGAGCGAGTTAGAAATCAATGCCGAGTGGCCGTGTTACGGAATTCCTTCTGTAATCCTCACGGATAACGCCTCGGAGTTCGAAGCACCTGACTTTGTTCGCGCCTGTAATGAATGGGGCGCTGAAGTGCGCAAGCGACCTAAAGGAGCCCCTAACTACGCTGGTCTCGTTGAGAGCACGTTCCGAACCTACCTGAACAAAATCCACGAACTGGAAGGGGGACGGCAACCTGGAAAAGGGCAGCGTTCAATGGCCTACGACATTCAGGGCCGACCCGTAATGACACTTCGGGAATTCCGCCGCTGGATGACAATCTTCATCACGAAGTACTACCACCAGCAACCACATTCTGGTCTGAACGAACTGCCACCGATCGTTGCTTGGCGGCGAGGCATTCTCGGGTCAGGCGATCAAAAGGGTATTGGTCTTCCAGACCAAGTCTCTGATGAGTTCAAGCTGCGCGTTGACTTCTTGCCAAGCCTGCCACGTACCGTGCAAAACTACGGTGTACGTTTCGCGCATCATGATTATCGAGGCGACATCCTGCGCCAGTGGGTGGGTTCGAAGGACCCGGATAATCCACGGCTCGCTCGTCAATTCGTGGTTAAGTACGACCCATGGGACATCACTGAGATCTATTTCTTAGATCCGATCGTAGGGCGCTATTACCCGCTCACCTCTACCGCCAAGACGGAACACATGACCCTGTGGGAGTGCGAGGCCGCTGCACGAGCAACGCGGCGCGACAACCGTAGTACCGTAAACGAACGCACTATTTTTGAAGGCATGGATGAAATGCGACAGCAGGTCGCGACTGCGGCCAAAAACACCAGAAGTGCTAGAAGAGAACAGCAACGTCGACTCGACAGTGAAAAGTTTTCTGTGAAGGCTCAACGCAGAAAGTCTGTGCCAAGCGTAGATAACCCAACCGCAGCACCCGTGAGTGCTCTCGACCCAGATGACGGACCGCTCGCGCCAATGTCCGGTACGGTCGAGGCGTCGGTCCCTACCCTCGCTCCGTTATGAACGCGATAACAGCCGAATTCGGCACTCTCTCGCATTTGTTACCGAATGCTGCCGACGTCGCGCGCTCAAGCGACAGCGATCGACTTGACTACATCGCACTGGACCGCTGGCTGCCTTATCGACGGGCGATAGACATCTCGCAACGGCTTGATGATCTCGTTCGAATGCCGCGAGTAAATCGAATGCCCTGTTTGCTTATCGTCGGGCGCAGTAACAACGGCAAGTCACACATCTTGGAGCGCTTCGCGGAGAAGTATCCCGCTGAAGAAAATCTTGACGGGCCGAACATCAAGGCCCGTGTGTTGGTGATGCAGACGCCACCTCGACCCGATGAGGTGGAAATCTACCGCCAATTGTTACGTATGCTCAACCGCTACCATCGGGTCAGCAAAGATAGAGGAGAGCTGCGAACCGACGCGATCAAGCTCTTGCGAGATATTGGTGTCAAAGTCCTCGTGCTCGACGAGGTGAATTACGCGATGGCCAGTACACCGAGCCACCGCGAGTCGTTTTTTAACGGCCTGCGTTACCTTACCAACGAGCTCCGCATTTCGATCGTTCTTGCGGGCACCGACAAGGCGCTCCAACTCGTCAATGCCGACCCGCAAATCGCATCCAGGTTCCAAATCGAACCGCTGCCGTTGTGGAAGGTGGATGCAGAGTTTCGCACTCTGCTGGCCAATTTTGAGCAGGTCTTGCCGCTGCGCGAGCCCTCACACTTATCTACCAAGGCGCTTGCAAGTCTCATTCACTCACGTAGCGACGGCACGATCGGCTCGGTCTCGGAGCTACTCAACGCGGCCGCTAAGTGGGCAATAAGTAGCGGGAAAGAGCGCATCGATGAAGCCGCAATTCTCAATTGTGCGTTCGTGCCGCTCGATGATCGCAAGCGCCTGATTCGCGATGTATGACACAGTCTACGCCAGGATTGTCCGGACGTTTGTTACCGATTCACCCGAGGATCCTACCCGATGAGTTGCTGACCAGTTGGTTGACGCGTACAGCGACAGCCAACGGGATGAAAATCCAGCGGTTGCTTGATGTGGCAATCGGGAGCGGTGTGCCGACCTTACAGAGAGACTACGACCGGTTTGCGCCTAAAGCGCACCTGGCACGCTTCGCCGAGATTACGGGCGAGCCCGTTGATCGCATTGAGGCATCTACGCTTCGGGTTTTCGAGCGGACATTTGTGGAAGAGGTGCGCACGAACGGTAACACGCGTTGGATACTTGCCTATGGCGTTTACCACCGTAAGCGACGTCGACACGGTCTTCAATACTGCCCCGTATGTTTACAACTAGACCCGGTTCCATACTTTCGTACTGTCTGGCGGTGCGCGTTTTACGTTGAGTGTAGCGAGCATCAAGTTCAGATGTTGGATGCATGCCCCCGGTGTGACGCACCAGTAGTCCCATTCCGTGTAGAACTGGGTAAGCGGAGATCCACGTTGCGGACTACGATGACGTGCTGTCATGCATGTGATTTCGACCTAAGGCAGGCGCAGTGCATACGGATCGAATTTGCAACTTGGCAGCAAGCGGTGGATCTGCGCAGCCTCCTCGCGTTCCACTGGTTCCACGATTCCGTACTGGTAGGAGACGACGGGCTCAGCACCGAAGATGTATTTCTTGACTGGTGGCAATTTGCTTCCATGCTACGTTCTTCGCGCGGCTACCTGATCCCTTCCGAGCCTGAAATGGCGGCGATGGTGAGCGAGCTCCGCTCCCCCGCAAGTCGCCGAAGTCAGTGCCTGGAAACACTACGAATCAAAGATCGCATCCCTCAGCTGTTGCTGGCGCTTTGGATACTCCAGGACTGGCCTCAACACTTTAATGCGGCCGAGCGAGGTCCCAGCCGTAGGTCTCGTCATTTGTGCGAGCGTTATGAACGATGGTCGGCGCGTGTTCTAAGCACCCAAGGATCGCCGGGAAAAGAGGGCGGCTGATTTTTAGGATTGCACAGAGTGTTTCAAGCCGAAGGCATCGATCACATTCCGTCCACTGGCACTGCACCCTCGGTGCGACTCTAATAGCCAATTACTCACTCAAGCAAATGCTGCGCGTTGGTGGAACTTGGTTTTATGGACTCGAACGACAAATCTCCGCTTGGTGCATCTGTTTAACACGCGGAACGAGCAGTGGCGGATCGTGCCGCCGCAACGTTGGCCACTTCTGCCGCGCGAGAACTGTTAAACGCTGAAAGGAAGTGGTTCCGGATTGGAATTGGGATAGGAAATCGCTAAGAGGTTCGCCGCCCAGTGGTCTGAACACTCGCAGAGACGGTACGGCATTGCTTTAAGCGAGCGGAGTGGTCGAACAAAGTCTGTAAGGAGCTGACCGTCGGAAGCATACCGGTAGCGATGACGCTGCTGCCTGCGCACGCAGCGCTCGGGCGAACTGCCGCTTTCTGCCGATTTCGGCAGTCGTTATCGGTCAGGAGCGGTGATCAAACGTGCAAACACTCAGCGAGGGAAGTACAAGCACGCCTCCACGAAGCCCATTCGCAAAAGGGACTGAGCACGAATACCGCTCGAGACAATGAAATATTGGGGCCGAGGCCGGTTATTTTCTGAACCTTGGCGTCCATTGATCGATCAGATCAATCTCATCGTCTCCATCATCGCCATAAGCATCTTGGCCGATCTTTGGGGAAGCGAGTACGGTCAGTGTTTTGCCGTACCTGCCGAGCCCAACCACTTCTTCACTGACCTTGGCCGAGCGCTTGCCGCCGAGCCAATCGAGCACGTCGATTTCGTCCTCGTCTCGTTCTGCCTTGAGCACTCGACACTCGTCGTGGTTGAATCGCGCCGTTAAGGTCTTCGAGGGCACAGGCGAACCGCGCTTGAGCCATGCGAGGTCCGGCAGCGACTTCATGGCTTCTGAGAGGATGCAGTAGTCAATCGTACGCCCCGTACTCAGGATGATAGCAATAGCATCGTCGGTCAGCTCGGCGTAGCGAATAGCGGCGGCCGTCAGCGACGTCTTGCAGGCCTTGCTCGCCGTCTCAATGTCTGCGAGTCCGATTCGCGTCCGGCCAACAAATCTTCTGAACAAATTCGATGGCATGAGGAGACCAACCGCGAAGCTGTCCGCCTCATGCTCATAAGGGTCTCCCGACAAGAATCCGGCGCGCGATGCATGCATTCCGTCTTCGGGCAGGATATGGTCGATGTGACCCTCTAGAAAATAGTGGCCCAACTCATGAGCCACGCTGAACCGCTGAAAACCCTCGCTGGGAACGTCAGAAGCGTAAAGAATGCCGAATTCGTTACCGTGTCGCAACAGCATGCCGGACACGCCCGATTCCGTGTCGGGTTTTGCCTGCACGACGATGTCGCGCTTATTCGCGATAACGAAAGGGTCAATCGGCACTTCTGTGAATTCCTCCTCGATGGCGAGCGCCTCCCCTCGCTGTTTTGCGAGCTTAAGGCGCAGCAGACGGCTGGTCATCGGCTACTTCCCTTGTTTGCTTCGCTCGGCGAGCATTTTCAGGAAGTCTCTGGCCAGCTGCCGGTCATTGCCAGTCAACTTGCCGACGTCGCGAAACAGCGGGTCCGCTGCCTGTGAGAGTGTTGGGTCTTCGACTCTCCCCAACAAATAATCTGTCGTCACTTCCAGCGTATTCGCCAGGCGTCGAAGTGTGTCGAATGATGGTTTTCGCGACCCGGATTCAAAGTGCGCGATGGAGCTTGGCGGCATGCCTGCCTTTTCGGCAAGTTCGCCTTGGTTCCACCTTCGAAGGTCGCGGGCCGAACGTAGTCGCTCCTGGAAGAGCTCAGAGGGTGTGGGTTGATCGACCATGTCTAGTTCGCCATATTAAAGTTGACTTGTTTTACGTTTACGGTTAAAGTAGCCATATAGTACATGTCGAATTCGACATTTGTCTTTGGAAACGTCAAAAATGAGCCGAAAACACGTAAGTCACAACGAAATCGCACGCTTCGCCCAGGAGAGGGTCAACCTACCCAAGGAGAAGGCTGACGAGTTCCGTGCGCAGGCAAAAGGTCTTCGGGATCGACTCGAGACCTACTTGGGCGAACATCCAGACTTCAGCCTCAAGAAGATGCTACTCGCAGGTAGTCTTGCAAAGGGTACTGCTCTGCGATCCCTCAACGACATCGACGTGGCTTGCTACATCAGCGGTGCGGATGCGCCCAGGTCGGTAACCGCGCTGTTGGAGTACCTAGCTGAGCGGCTGCGCAAGGCGTATCCGAACTTCTCGGCAGACCAGGTTAAACCACAAACGTACAGCGTGACCGTGTCGTTTCGCGGTTCCGGACTCGACGTTGATGTGGTGCCCATACTTTATGACGGCGACCCGAATTGGTTTGGGAATCTTGTGAGCCAGGACGATGGTTCGTTTCTGAAGACCAACATCCCGTTGCATCTGGAGTTCATCCGTAAGCGCAAGCGCATGCAACCCGATCACTTTTCGCAGGTGGTTCGCCTAGTGAAGTTCTGGGCCGCTCGCTTGAAAAGCGACGAGACCTTCCGGCTCAAATCATTCATGATTGAACTGATCCTCGCCAAGCTCGCCGACCAAGGTTTGTCATTTTCTGACTACTCGGAGGCGCTGCAGCACTTTTTCACATACTTGGCGCGCACCGATCTGCGAGAAAAGGTCTTCTTTACCGACAACTACCCCGCATCTTCGGTCGGATGCTTCAGTCAGCGCGTACAGATCATCGATCCGGTGAACGCTGCAAACAACGTAAGCCTCCTCTACACCGACGCAAACGCAAGGGCGATCTACGAGGCTGCAATCGACGCAGGAGATGCGATCGACTCGGCGCTCTCGGCGCCTACTAAGCAAGAGACCGTCTACTACTGGCAAAAGATCTTCGGCTCGTCATTTCAAGTGTAAGAGGCAACTATGTCCAGCTATTCGATAAGCGAATCTACTACTTTTACCGTCACGCATGCGCGTCACATAGCCGCAAAAATCTCCGCCGATCTGAAGCGGATGCAGCGCTTCTACGGCTATCCGAGCGATACCGACATCGGCCACTACGAGTGCGAGGCCATCGAACTGTTGAAGGCTGGGTATCTTGGCACCCTCACCGTCGGTTTCAAACGTAATGGCCAGTGGATTGAGCCAACACTGCGCTATACGGCCCGCGATCTCGCCGGCATGCCTGCTAATGATGACGATCCCGGCAGGGTGTTGCCAGGACGAGATACAAGGGATGCGAGCTTTTACAACTACTTGACCTACTCTGCGACATGGTACGCGCTGTCGGCGAGCGAGCAAGACGCATTTAATGTTCGCATGCCTTTCTACCGTGGGAGCGCGACACCGCCGACGGTGAATGGTTACCTGATCGACGACAAAACCTATTCTGCCGGTGGTCGAGCCCTAGGCCGCGCCAGCGTGAAGGCCTACTGATGCAGACGAAACCGGCACTTGATGAACTGTTCGAGCGACGTTTGACGTTTCCCGATTTTGCTCCGCAAGAGCGACTTGCACGACTGGTCGGCCTTGATGACCACAAGGACCGCCTTAGCAAAATTCTCGGGCTACTGGTAAATCCAGCCGGGCTCGAGGCCTGGGCGCAAAAGCACCATCCTGACGCAAAGGGGCTGCTCAAGCATGTGCTGCGACGCCCCCCACTTGTCATACTTGCTGGCGATGTTGGCTCCGGCAAGACGGAGCTTGCCGAGACCATCGGAGATGCCGTCGCGCGGCAGCAGAAGATCGAGATCACGTTGTTTCCATTGAGCCTTGCGAATCGGGGCCAAGGCCGCGTGGGGGAGATGACACAACTGCTGTCTGCAGCCTTCGACTATGCGGTCGAGGCTGCATTGAAGCTAAAAGGCAGTAACGGACGCGCGCGCGGCGCAGTCATTCTCCTTGTCGACGAGGCCGATGCGCTGGCCCAGTCACGCGAATCGGCACAAATGCACCACGAAGACCGCGCAGGCGTGAACGCCTTCATCCGTGGTATTGACCGCTTTGCCACCGAGCAGTTGCCGGGCGCAGTAATCATGTGCACAAACCGTCTCGGTGCGCTCGATCCTGCAGTCAAGAGACGAGCTGCCGAGATACTCGCATTCGAGCGCCCGAATGATGTGCAACGTCACGCAGTCCTCCATAGCGCGCTTCATGCGCTCGGTTTCAACGCTAAGCAAATTGATGAACTGGTCACAGCCACAGGGAAGAAGAAGGGAAATCATGGCTTTACATTCTCCGATTTGACTCAGCGTCTGCTGCCCGCGATTGTCCTTGATGCGTATCCGTCGCGTAGTGTGACGGCGACTCGCGCTACGGAGATCGCCTTGCAGATGCAACCCACACCGCCGTTCGAGGAGAACAAATCGTGAGCAATTGGTCACTTCCAGCGTTGCTAGCTAGCCTGCATGAAGACATTCAGCACCGCTTGCACACGGCTAGAAAATCTTTCGGACACCCCGACGCCAAAGGAGATTCGAGTGAAGGGGTATGGCTTGATCTGCTGAAAACCTATTTGCCCGAGCGCTACCGCGCGGACAAGGCGTATGTCGTTGATAGCCAAGGTTCGTTCAGCGACCAGATCGATGTCGTGGTCTATGACCGACAGTATTCACCATTCATCTTCCGCTACGAGGGCGAAATGATTGTGCCGGCCGAAAGCGTTTATGCGATCTTCGAAGCTAAACAAACTATCAACGCCAACTATGTGGCTTATGCGCGCAAAAAGGCTGCGTCTGTGCGCAAGTTGCATCGTACAAGTCTGCCGATTCCTCACGCGGGGGGTACGCATCCACCAAAGCCGTTAATCCCGATCCTCGGCGGCATCTTGACATTCGAGAGCGATTGGACGCCATGCTGCGGTGATCCGCTCTGGAAGGCCCTCAATGACGGCAGCGGAGAGGAAGATCGACTCAACATCGGCTGCGTGGCAGCACACGGCCACTTCGTATGGAATCAGGCGCACCACGAGTACGAGTTCACGAAGGAGTGCAAACCCGCAACCGCGTTCTTGTTCAAGTTGATATCGATGCTTCAGTTCAGCGGTACTGTTCCGATGATCGATGTGAACGCGTATGGGGAGTGGCTGACGAAGTAGTTTCGAAGCGAGGCGGTCGAACGCATCGGTCGCATATGGTCAGTATCTCGTTTTCAACCTGGGCTTCATGGCGGATGATGAGGGTTAGCGACTTCCCGCAACTTGGGCCACAATCCTTGAGTGAATACCACTTGAAGATTGCATTGCGATTCTGCACTTGCGCGACGGTTACCGACTACCTCGCTGGCAATTTGCGCCCGACTTGCACGGCCTCCTCCGATTGTTATCAACGCGTTAAACGCATTCGACGCATGAGCGTTGTTAAGTTGCTTTGAGTCGCCCCAGTCGGTGTTGAGCGGCGATGCGCTGCTCAACCCGTTGCGGCATTGCTTCCTTGAAGGCGTGATCGCTGTGGCGAAGAAGGCGGTTGCTTTGATCGCAGCAAGCGATCAGGTCCTAAATCGTTCGCGTGTAGTGCCCAGCTTCAATCCGCTTCTCTACCAAAGCTGCAATATTGCCGTGCCGAACGCTCTTCGCTTTGAGCGATTCGATCGCTGCACGAGCTTCGGTGACATGACTGTTCAGGCGCATGAGAT
>JAAFJO010000001.1 GCA_013298145.1 Betaproteobacteria bacterium | reverse complement strand
ATGTGGGAGTGTCCGGCGCAATTGCTGCGGAGGTGATCAAAGGCAACGATTCCATTTGGGTCGCCGAGACCATTCTCACGACACATGGTGCGGTGTCCTACAGCGTGCCGCATGTGACGCAACCCGGTATGAGTGGCGGCCCTGTAGTGATCGCAAACGAAACGGCGAGCGCGATTGGCTTGATTCATGGGCAAGGGACCATTAGCCTCGGTCACGGTCCGGTCGACAAAAGCTTGTTCGTGACGCTCACCACTGGGCATATCGCAATGATCAACAAATTGATCGATGCGGCACTGGCCGGTTAGCGTTTTCGGGATGGGCTGACCTTCAACTGTGCGTTCTTCAAGGGTAAGCGCGATCATGAACACTGTCCAACTACACGATCTCCGAATTCTCCGCGATGCGTTGCTCAATGCGCGCATCGCCAGAATGAGTACATTCCGCTAATGAGTAAATCCCTCGTACGCGTGATTTCTAGCGCCCTTCGACATGTCCTCGTCCTGGTCGTTCTCGGAGCCCCGGTCTACGCTAACGCAGTGTGTCCGTTCAACGTTGATTTATCCCCTTCGGTGACGAGCACAAGAGCGACCACTGATGGGCTGCTTTTTCTTCGGTATGCGCTAGGACTTCCTTCAACTTCGCCTCCAGTCGCGAGCGCAAGTGAGAATCCTTCGCTTACGCCCACACAAGTCGCAACCTTTATCGACTCGAACAAGACTGCGCTTGACGTGGATGGCGATGGTCGATTTACGGTTTTCGACTCGCAGGTCATTGCTCGTTACTTGGTCGGATTTCGAGGTGAGCGACTTTCTACGGGATTAACTACGTTTGATTTCGGCACGCGGTACGGTGGGGCTGCGCTACAGACCTACATTGACAATGGCTGCATTGGGCAAAATGACCTACCTGATCCGCGCGCGACAACTTGGAACTCGATGAACGCAGCGCTCGTCGCTGGCAACACTGCACTCGCAAAGAGCTATCTCACGCAAAATGGGCTTGCAAATCTCGGTCCGCCAATCGACTCGCTCGCCTCTCGGATGGCGCAGATCGTCGGAAGCTACAGCGCCCTAGGCGCTTCGCTTGTCGAGGATGACTACGCTGAGTATGTCGTCTCGCGACCGATTCCGGGATCCACGACAGGTGAGCTCCAAGTCTTTATCGTCGTATTTCTTCGCGGTCCAAACGGTAACTGGCTGATTGACGCGATGTAGATATGGGCATTCAACGTCTTCATCTCCCGAGCCGCTCGACGATACTGCACGCTGCGGTGTTCGGCTTACTGCTTTGTTCGCCGGTTGCGCTCGCTTCGGACGGAACAGGCGCGTATCTCGAAGGCATTCTCGTTCGTGTCGTTCTGCTGGCTCTTCTTTTCGGAGTGGTCACGGGCGTGTTAGCCGCCGCGTTCAAGGACGGTTCGAGGGGCGCGCTAATTGTCGTCTTGTCTTTCTGCGCGGTTGGCGGATACGTCTACCTGCTGTTCGCGATGGGAGTTACGGCGTCCGGACTATTCACGCTTTGGGCGTTTTTTGTTGCCTATCTGTTTGTATTTGGAGTGAGCTACTTCGCGGTGCGACTCCTTTCACGACTCGTCCGAAAGGACGAGAAAAAGACATGAATCCCTTTCAGAAAGCTTTATCGCATGACGATTAGAGGTGACGTGAGACTGCGGCCATTTCGATTCCGAACCGGGGGCGGTCTCGCCGCAGTTTGTTTCTCACTTACGACTCACTTATGTTTTGCGTACGAAATCGGAAATCACGCAGATATCACGCAACGCGCCTTGGAGATCTCGAAGCTTAAAACCGACTCGGGAAAACTCGCTCGTCTTGGGTTACGTCAACTCGACGTAGCGAGTCCATTGCAAGTGTTTCCTCGCGCCGCCTCAGGAGCAGAAATCCCCGTCTGCTATTCGACGCCGCCGCTTGCGCCAGAAAAGTATCAGATACTTCAATTGTTTCGCCATGGCGCATGCTACGAGGACGACATTGAGAACGGGGTTAGAGTCTTTTCTCACTTCTACGACCCCAAAAACGGAGGAATCGGCCTAAGTCCTCCCGCCCTTCCGCAGCAGCCCCCATCGTACACCTGGGCCCTGAGCGGAACTGGCGCGACTGCCCAAACCGGTGTCAATCACTTTTCGTACCAAGATGCGAGAAATTCGTTCTACAAAGCCGTCACTGATTCATCGCGCGCAGAACGCAATAGGCAGTGGGGGCTAACTTTTCAGTCGCTCGGGCACGTGATGCATCACTTGCAAGATATGGCACAGCCGCAACACGTCCGACAGGACTCGCACTGCGACTCAGCGCTTTGCTTCGCCGCAGGGCAGTACAACCCAAGTAGCTACGAGAAGCTGATGATTACTCCCACGTTCGTACAAATCGTTCGAGCGTTGGCTCAGACAGCTACTACGCCAATACTGTTCGGGCTGCCTAAAGAATTTTGGAACGCGACAGGTACGGAAAATCTCAATACGTACGGCTCTTCATCGCAGGGTATCGCGGCGTACTCGTCGACCAACTTCGTAAGCGCTGGAACCGACTTCCGCATATCAACTGCTGGAGGGGCCGTTCAAGCTCCAGGGCACAATTATCCAATTCCGACCTCCGTGCCCACCGAGGTAACCGATATTGGGGCACTCACGGGTTACACCAACGCTGATGCGCCGTTCCGCCTTAAAACCGTGTGCCCAGACTTAGCGAAATGTCGTGTCGAATTCTGGGGGTCAACGAATCAACCCAACACACGAAAATCGTCTACGTCGATTTTTGGGCAGGACTTAAAGGTTGTTGGTGCAACGGTTGTTGGCTACCCGAATCAGTTTTCGCAGAACGCGTTTACGCATGCCGCGACGGCCTCTGACCTTGTGCCGCTCACCACGCGGTATAGCGCGGGGCTAATCGACTATTTCTTTCGAGGTGAGATGCAAGTACGCACGCCTGCCGAGGGCATTTATGGACTTATCGATGGAGGTGATCCCGCGTCGAACTGCAAAGACGCTTGCGGCTTCAAGAAAATCAAACTGCGCGTTACAAACACCACACAACCAATCAACGGCACGCCACAAAACTTCACCGGAGGCGCTATTACTGCCGTTGTAAAGTTCTCTCGAAATACTTGCTTCACCTCCGATTTCGCAAGCGACCCGGGTTCACTTTATCCACTCAACGCTAGTTGCTTCGCCTACGCAAACGGAGAACCGGTCGAGGAACAAGTGATGGCGGATCCGCTACCACTGTCTTTTAGTCTCGCTGCGGGGGCGGAAGCCAGTCTGACGTTTAACTTCACAAGTCCGATTCCGATCAATGCGTGGAATGTAAAACTGCAAGTGGTTTATCGGGGCCAAATTGGACAAGAATCTGATGGTGTTGCGGTACATACGCTGAGGCTGTCGACACCGACGCCGCTACGCTACACAAACGAATACGATTACCTTCTCGTCAATCAGAGACTCTACACTCGTGCGGAGGTGAACGCGAATCAGACGCTTTTGGGTCAGGTCGTTCCCGCGAGTTGTGTGACCGGCGCTGCGGCTAGCAGAACTCTTGTGGCGAGTTGCTTCAACCCACAAACGATCTCTACGAGCTGGAACGGTGCGAACGGCGCTACGCTCGCCAGCTTGACAGCTCTACCCACCAACTCACACGCACTATTCGTCTATCTTGCAGACTATTTCGGCACTGTCAATGCATCACTGCCAGGGCCGAACGGCACATCGGTTGCAGTCGCGCTCGACGTCCGAGACATCATTGCGAGGAACTCGGACAACGCGCTAGTGAGTGACCTAATGCTCGCGTGGCGGAATCTTCAGGCATGGCGGGTCTACAGCAGATATTACCTCGCTAGCGTAGACCAAACTCCACCAACACTCGCAGTGTCGAATCAGCGGCCGGCGTTTCCCACGACTACACCAGTAAAGCTGACAAGCGTGAACTTCTAGTGATGCGACGATTCAGTTCAATGGGCAACACCAAAGTTACCTAAAAGTAGCTACTAGCAAAATCAACAACTTGCGAGCCCGACATTCATAGTTGCGCGCAAGGCCATTTGCCCAAACAGGATCCCGTACCGTTGACGACGGGTGGTTAAACTTTGCAACGGATTGGAGCATTCGAACAAGCGACTGAGGGCGTAACGGTCATGTCTTTCTTACCTTTCAATAAGCCAACAGACGACAAGGTTTTCCAGAAACTCTGCGTTGCACTTTATTCCGCGGTTTGGAACGACACTAATCTCAAGGAGTTTGGTCGACCTGGACAGGCACAGCACGGCATAGATTTGTTCTACGGCACGAGAAATGAGAAGCGCGTTTGTATTCAATGCAAGCGTGTGGTTAATGGAGGGAGCGCGGAATCGCTTTATCGTTTCCATACCGAGGAAACGCCTCTCCTCGTTCAATCCACCATGCTTCCGAGGGGGACCACGCTATTGTGTTAGAAGTCCACAAAAGCGTCGAACCATCCGGAAAGAAGGAAGGGTCCGGCGTATCGCGCATGCGAAAGATCGACAGCAATTGACGCACTGTTGGAACGGTCCAGTCGGAGAATCCACACAGCCGCGTTGTGTTGACGTCATCCCGGAACTTTTGCATGTCGCATCTGCCTGCAACGTGACAAAAAGAGTCAGTCGCGACTGATCCGACCCCGACGTGTCCACCGTTCGTAGAACTATTGCTGTCAAACCACCTGTATGTGTGTACCTTGTCACGAAGGCCAGCGTTGCTCTTAACCTCCCACATCAGTCCAGTCGTTTCGTCAAGCGTGCAGGCCCAATCGTTCGGACCTGAACCTAGTACGGCGTTTGGAGGCAGCCGACTCCCCTGGTTGGATATTTTGGTGAAATCAAATCCGTTTACGCCGCTTCCGGTTTTTGTAAGGCCGCCTGTCGCCGCCGCAGCGTCGCGACCGTAGCGTGCGTCTTGGCCAGAGACGGCGGCTGGATCACTACAACTTACGTTCGCTCCTGCTGCATTTGCGCAACCTACGACGCCGGTATCGTTAAGCGGAATTGCATCGGCGTATTGCAGCACAAACACTGCTAGCAAAACGCCAATTTTTACGCGAATCGTTCGCCAATATCCTCCGTTCGCACGAACCGCCGAGTTGCAACGCATTCTTATCCCCGGTAACGTCTAGTATCAGCGCAGGTTAGTCTGGATCAACTCTTCCCGCAAAAACCACGCAACCGATTACAGGCGGTTGAAACCGGGCTAGTCTTGTTTTTGGTGCAAAAACAAGACTACCCCCCGTTGGTGCGACAAAAAAAACAGGCGAGGGGCAGGGTCGTCCTATCGGGCCATAAAGCGCCTGAGCTCAGCAAATGCAAACTGGCTTGTCAGATCACCTAGATCGTCCTTCGGATGATGCTTTAAGTATTGGGCCACCGCGTTGTTGAGTTGGACACGCAACGATGCCGACACATCAATGGTTGAGACCGCTTCAACAAATTGGAGCCAATAAGTGCTTCCTTTCTTGCTCGCCAATTTGGAGCGACCGCTCGCCGTGCTGGACGAGGGGGTCGGACGCTTCTTGATTGTTGCCCACTTGTCGCGTCGCATGCGGTAGAAACCTTCGAAGACCATCTTGCCGCTCTTTTTCTGGTCAAAGTACGCAATGAGTGCGCCCGGCGTGAAGGGCTCGTAGTCCTCAAACAAATCATCCGTGTTCACGGGATAGCCAGCCGATGTCATTTGGCGGACAGTCTTTCCCACATCGCGACTGATGTGGGTTCGCGAGATCACGACGGTTGCGTGCTTCAGCTGCCGTTGGTTGGCAGTATCGAATAATCCTCCAGCAGGATCACTCGATTTCGTCGATGTACCGACGCCCGAGGGTCCGGTTAGCACGAGGCGGGGAACCTCTTGGTAGCTTCGATAGAGCGTCTCTGCGAAGGCAAGGCGAGGGTGCTTCGGGCTGTCAATTGCCTCGCTCGGCAGCGCGTTGATCCACGAACGGATATCTTGAAGGGTCTTCGGGTTGCTGATGAGCCAACCCGCCTCGATCAACAGCGGCGGGGCGCCGCTGCCGTGGCCTAGGGCATTGGCAGACAGATTGGCTGAGCTGAGGATGGCGGCTGTCTTTGTCCAGATGACCTTCGCGTGAAGTCCGGCGCACGCGTAGAGCCGTAGCTTCTTCGGCTCAGCCGCTAGGAGTTGACGCAGTGGTGCCGGATTGGTTCCGCCCATCGACAAGTCGCAATAGAGCACGACGGCGCGCGCGTTTGCGCCGCGGCTCTTGACGAGCTCGAGGATCTCACTTCCAACAAAACCTACTGCTGCGCGTACCTCGGCGTTTGCGCGGAACATGTCGCGGATCGCCGCGGCAAGCGCTTCGCCCGTTAAGAATGCATCGTTGAGCAGATGCTCATCGGATCGTGACAGCATCAAGGTTCGCCACCTTTCTGTTCGTAAGCGATGACTTCATTTTTGTGGAAGGTGCAGTCATCGGCGAGGAGGGGTATGTGTCACGGTCGCCTGTGCGTAGGGTGGTCCAGGACTTCGCGCGCCGCGAGCGGCTTCGCATAGCCCTCGGTACTCTGTAGTTGACTACCGCGCAACGTGAAAGTCGGATGACGCGCGATCGCTTTACTTAGAAAGCGTCGCTTTGATGTCGAAAATTTCCGCCTTACCGGGGGCCATGAGGTTGGAGGACAGATTCAACACTCCCGTCTTGGTCGCTTTTGAGTAGGAAATACTTCCGTTGAACCGACGATTGAAGGACGGGTGCTTGCAGCTCGAGAGCGTCACATCGAGGTTAATTGTGACGCCTGCAAATCCGGGAGTCGTCACGCCAAGGAAGCGACAGCCGTTCTCCGATGCATTACCCGTAACTCTGCCTTTTGCATCGAGTGTGAGCACCATGTCGGAGACAGAATGCGCCGCAGCATCGATCGACCCCCCAACGTTTCTCTGGAACTGTGCAGTGCCTGACCACGTACCGGGGAAAGGATCTGCTGGTAACGGCTGGGCTGCTGCCACATTGAGCGCGAAGAGGCAAAGCACGATCTTCGGAAGAGTCTGTTTCATGGAATTGGCAAAGGGAAGTGTTCTGGTTTCTCGATGATAACGAGGTAGGAGCAGATACTCGGACCCATGTTCCGCCATCCACGCTCAGCGAAACTCTTCAACCATCTGGCGTAGCTGCGCGCGACGAGCGCGATCAAGGGCGCGGTAGCGCGCCCTTGCCAACGAGACAAAAGCTTCTTCACCGGGCGCGACCCGCTTCTCGATCTCAGCGCGCGACTGGCTCAACCATCCTTCAGGGCGTTTGCAGCACGCCTCAATCTGTCGAGCATTGGCATCGCTGATCGGCCGCGCAGACTTCAAGTGGCTCAGTAGCGACTTGCTCATCTGCACCTGTTCAGCGAATGCACGCTCCGCGCCGTTCGCTGGCTCACCCGCTGCGACCCGCGCTTGCACAAACTCACGGATGAGTGAATGCAGATTTTCTCGTCGAATCGTGTGTAGGTCGGAGGGAGGGTGTGGCATCGATACAACGCTTACGGAGGAAATATGTCAACGGTGTTGACAATGAATATCAACAGTGTTTACAATTCTAATCAGTCGAGAAATTGATCGCTTCGTCGCCCCATAGCAGCACCATCGTCTGTGTGCGTCAACGAAGAGAGTCGCCAAGCGTTGCCTTGGCGGCACGCTCGATTTCTGGATTTACTTTCCTCAATGAACCCCTAAATACCTAGAGCAGACTTTCAATCATGAACCGCAGGACAGTCACCCTCACCGCGTCATCGGCAAGTAAGCCGATGATGGCGCGCGACTGGGCGAATCGACTGTCGGTTGCGTATCAGCAAGGGGCAGAGCTCGCCACAGGCTTATCAACGGGATCCTCCGAGCGTTTTTGTTCGATCCACAAGCCCAGCGATTGCCCCCCACATCCGAGAATTTCGGAGAACGCCGTGTAGCGCCTACACGACGCTCCCCAAAAAGCCCGGATGATTCGAAAGAACCTCCGGGCTTTTGTTTTGGATTGCAGCGCTGTGCCGTTGCCGTGTGGTCGCCCTCGGCGTTCACTCGAGTGCGTCGGGCGTATCCCGAGCCGTGCTACCTCGTTTGTCGACAAAACCTGGCGAGCGACGGTACAGCCCTGCAATCCAGCATGCTCTTTAACAATTCGCGATCACATGCGGCCTTAGCTCACCTGGTAGAGCGCGACGTTGCCAACGTCGAGGCAATCGGTTCGATTCCGATAGGCCGCTCCATACGCGAGCGTCATCGCTCGATGGCGCTCGCGTATGGATGATTTTTTCTCAGGGTGTAGCTCAGTCTGCGCAGAGTCCTCGGCTTGGAACCGAGAGGTCGTTGGTTCAAATCCAACCGCCCTGACCATTTACGGAAGGTTGGCAGAGCGGCTTATCGCACCGGTCCTGAAAACCGTGATGTCCTGGGAACCAGGGCGCAGAGGTTCGAATCCTCTACCTTCCGCCACCGCTTTTAGTTTCAGTCTTTTGGAAGATTGCCGGAGTGGCTTATCGGCACGGTTTGCTAAACCGATGGTCGCGGCAACGCGGCACGAGCGTTCGAATCGCTCATCTTCCGCCACCCATTCACATCAATTGTTTTTTGCGGGATAGATCAGTTGGCAGATCGTCGGGCTCATAACCCGAAGGCCGCGCGTTCAAGTCGCGCTCCCGCAACCACTTCTTTTTGCAGCGATAGCTCAGTCGGTAGAGCGCCTGGTTGAAGGCCAGGGCGTCGTAGGTTCGAAGCCTACTCGCTGCACCATCCCTTCACCTTTCATTGTTGCGTTCGATTTCCGGTGAGATCTCCAGGCTTTCAACCTGGCCAGACGGGTTCGACCCCCGTACGCAACGCCACGTCTTTGGGTCCTTAGCTCAATTGGGAGAGCGCCTGCCTTGCAAGCAGGAGGCAGCGGGTTCAAATCCCGCAGGATCCACCATCACGCTTTCTTGTTGGGGATTAGTTCAGTAGGAAGAACATCGCACTTTGACTGCGAATGCCGCAGGTTCGAGCCCTGCATCCCCTGCCACCGAATTTCGTTGCCGCGCATGAAGGTTATGCCAGCACGCCGAGCGTAGCCCCTAAAACTGCGCTCGGAGATCCGAAGAATTGCCTTAGCGGTCGTCGCACAAGCGATGGTGGTGCAAGGCGCGAACGACGAAATGCTCTTTCCGGCGCGTTGGCTCATTGGCTGAGCACCTGCCTGTCTAGCAGGCCAAAGCGGGTTCGATTCCCGCACGCGTCGCCACGCCTTTTTACCGCACCGCTGGCGCAATCTGGCAGACGCGCCGCGCTCAAACCGTGGATGTTCCGAGTTCGACTCTCGGGCGGTGCACCACTTCCGTATTGTCCTCGTGGCGTAATCGGTAGCCGCGGCGAGCTTAAACCTCGTTTTCTTTGCACGTTCGAATCGTGCCGGGGACACCACTCCATGCCTGCCGTCCGTATGGCGCAATCTGGCAGACGCGCGAGATCGAGAGTCTCGATGTTGCAGGTTCGAGTCCTGCTACGGACACCATGCCCGCCTAGCCGAATTTGGTAGAGGCAGCGGCTTTAGAAGCCGAAATTTCGGAGTTCGAGTCTCCGGGCGGGCACCACCCCTTTTTTTATGAATCGTCGATTAGCTCAGTGGAAGAGCACCCGGCCGATAACCGGGAGGCGCTTGGATCGATACCAAGATCGACGACCACACGACTGACTATCAACAACGATTCGGAATTTCCGAATCGTCGTTGATACCCGCCGAACAGCGGTGTGTCATTTACAAATCAATAGGTACTCGAAATATTCGAGTCACTGATTTGATATCTTCGCGCGATGGCCGAGTGGTCCAAGGCGGCAGCCTGCAAAACTGCTTTATCGTCGGTTCGAATCCGACTCGCGCGTCCACGAATGTCGCGTGCGCAGTACCTGCGCGCGCAGCGCTATTTTGTAACTTTGCATGCGCGCGCACTAGGCGCGCTTGCGCCAGTCATGCCCTCGTAGCTCAGCAGGTAGAGCACTCGCCTTGTAAGCGAGCGGCCGCGCGTTCGAGACGTCGCCGGGGGCACCAACACACTACGCGCGTAGCTCAACCGGATTGAGAGCGCCGGTCTACGAAGCCGGAGGTTGCAGGTTCGAATCTTGCCGTGCGTGCCAACATTCCTCGATAGCCAAGCGGTAAGGCGCCTGACTGTTACTCAGGAGATCGTACGTTCGATCCGTACTCGGGGAGCCAGTTTTTTGGAGAGATGGGTGAGTGGCTGAAACCGCGAGACTGTAAATCTCGACTCTTGGGCGCGCTGGTTCGAATCCAGCTCTCTCCACCAACAATCATTGAATGAAAGCGGCCTTGGGACATGGGTTGTTCTCCTGACTTCCAATCAGGCGCAAGCGAGTTCGAGTCTCGCAGGCCGCTCCACTCTTCATGAGTCGTTAGCTCAACTGGTAGAGCGTCGGTCTCCAAAACCGAAGGTTTGCGGTTCGATCCCGTAACGATTCGCCACCGTCTCAGTCGTGTAGCTCAGAGGCAGAGCAACGCTCTCATAAGGCGTGGGTCGCTGGATCGATCCCAGCCACGACTACCAGTCACGCATCCGTAGCTCAATTGCGCAGAGCACCTGGCTTTTAACCAGTAGGTTGTCGGTTCGAGTCCGACCGGATGCACCAATCCTTTTCCGCCGTTAGCTCAATGGGACTCAGAGCACTCGCGTTCTAAGCGAGCGTGTGTACGTTCGAGTCGTACACGGCGGGCCAGTCGTTGTTCCCATGGAGGCCGTAGCTCAATTGGTAGAGCCCTAGATTGTGAATCTGGCCGTTGCGCGTTCGAATCGCGTCGGTCTCCCCGCCAATTCAACGTATGCGATCGCGGGTTGTCGTGAGGGTTCAGGCGGACTCGCACGTTCAAGCTTTCCCTTTTTTCTTTCAATCCTTCTTGTGTGGAGACTCATCGTGCGAGTGCTTAAACTCGACATCAGCGGCGTACCGGAATCGTGGATCACGCTCGAACATGCCGTGGGCTACTACGCGCAAGGCGTGGTTGCGTACACGGTGGGTGAGCCGATGCGTGCACTTCGTGGCGGGCATAACCATGCAGGTATCCGCTCGCAAATCGAGGTTCACCCGATCATCGCGGTAAACGGCGTTTCTGTGGCTGATCGCCTCTTACGTGCGACGCCGCGATTGACACGTTTCAATCACAAGCTCTTCAAACGCGATCGCTACACATGCGCCTACTGCGGCGGCAAGTTCCGAGAAGATGAATTGGAGCGCGAACACGTGGTGCCGACCAGTCGCGGCGGGCTCGATCATTGGACAAATGTGGTGTCGTCGTGCCGCAGCTGCAATCAACTCAAAGGGGCGAAGACGCCAGAAGAAGCGGGGATGCCACTACTTTACGTCCCGTACGTGCCGTCGCGTTGGGAGGACATGCTGCTTCAGGCACGTACAGAGCACATCGTGGGTGATCAGATGGATTTCCTGCGGGCTAACTTGCCGAAGGAATCGCGGTTGCTGGTTTAGCGGTGACCGCGTTGCGCTGCCTGGCGCGAGTGCTATCTGCATTCGCGCAGATCTCAAAGCCAGTGCTGAACTTGCTTCTCGTCATGGCATGTGTTCCTTTCTTAGGATTGAAAACTCGCACCGCAAATTCTGTAACTAAACGATTTGATTTATCGGGACAGTGTCAACCTTGACTTGCAGCTGACCGTCACTCAAGCGCTTCGTTTTACGAAGAATCTTCGCACAGCCTCGCGATCAATGGGAAGCCCTAGGATCAGGTGCTTGTGGCTGGCGCTTCTTGCAGCTCAATCGCGCGCGCGACAAGCGTAGGAATCGACCGGTGGCGATGGTTCGCGAAGGTCGCAGTTCGGCCAATAGCGGCATTTGTTTATGTTGCGTGGACATTGTTTGAGTTAGGCCGAGTTCTACCGCAATTTGCCGCCAACTCTCTCCAGCAGTGTTAGTTGAAAGATAAACTGCGCGAAGGACAAAATAACTCCGGAGCCACAATGAGCAACGTCGAAAAAGGTAATCGCTTTCGCGATGAGGTTGCGTCGCTTCTGCGTACAGTGCATCCGAATGCCATTACTGAGCACGTGTTGGGTGGGACTGCGATCGACATTGTTTTCCACGAAGACATATATGGTCGACGTATGACCTTCGCAGTTGAGTGCAAGGATATGAAGGGCGCGATCACAAAATCGTTTGTTGAACAACAGATATGGATAAAGTACCAGTCACTTATCGATAATGGCAGCGTCGACCAAGTTATGGTCGTTAGCAAGCATGCGCTCAACCGTGAGGCGGAAGAGTGGTTCCGAGCAAACAAGCGGTTTGTCCACTACACAGTTCAGCAGCTTGACCAGTATTTGCTCGGGCTGCGGGATTACGTACAAGGATTGGCCCGTGACGAGGTAGGTGGATCGAGTCACTATATCGAGGCTCGCTTCGAGCGATCTGACTGTAGCGCAATTGAAGTCGTGCGGCAGTGGATCGATGCCGGGGTTGGGAACGGGATAGCGATCGTTGCTGGTTATGGCCGAGGCAAAACAAGCTTCGCGAGAAGACTGATTCAAGATCAAGCTAAACGCTATCTTGAGAACCGAGCCGAACGATTGCCCATACTGATCCGGCTGGGTCAAGTAGTTCACGAAACCGAACTAGAGGGGTTATTTGGAAAAGAATTCGTTGCCCACTCACCGGGCCGCGGCTTTACCTTTGCTACGTTCATGCACCTGAACGCCGAGGGACGGCTACTGATCGTGCTCGACGGGTTCGATGAAATGAAGCATGCGATGACAGTGCATGACTTCAAGGCTAATTTCCGGCAATTTAATAGACTCCTTACCGGCAATTCGAAGGTTGTGCTTTTAGGCCGTCCGAACGCGTTCACGTCCGAGTCCCATGAGCTTGTCCTACGCGGTCGCAACGTAGTTGCTGGGGTGGCCATTCAGTCAAGCGAATTCAAAGAGTGGAAAGAATTCGAGCTTGCGAAGTTCACTTCCGAAGAGTCAAAGATTTTGCTGGAGAGTTGTCTTTCGGTGGCACTCAATGCTCACCGCTACAACGCGCAGGAATCCATTGAGACTTTTGCTACGCGACGAGCAAACGAAATTTTCGACAGCGTCGCGGATAAGGACTTACTTGCTCGCCCCGTACACATTCCTTTAGTCGCTGAACTGGGCGCGAATCCTGATTTTTCGTTTGCTAAGTTCAATCAATATGCTCTTTATGATCACTTTGTCGACAGAATGATTGAGCGCGATGTGGAAAACAAACTGGCGAGGCGTGACATCAGCGTGGATGATCGAAAGCGGTTTCAGCGCAAGCTTGCATGGTGGGCATGGACCAGAGAAGGACAATCACAGACACTTTTCGATCGCGAGGAGATCCCCAATGCTTTGTTGGACGGTCTTTCGGAGGGAAAGTCGAATGACAGCGGTGGTTTGCTGAACGAATACATCGTGTCAACGCTGACAGAGCAAAAAACCGGGGGTGTACTTTACTTCGCGCATCGTTCATACCAAGAGTTTCTTGTTGCTCAACACATCGGGCAAACTCCGATCACACCAGGGTTGCACGCGCAGTATTCGACGTTGATGAATCATGAAGTCTTTCGCTTCATGTCGAAGGCGCCCGATCAGGGCATATGGCAGCAGTGGTACGAAACACTCGACGCTGCAAAAGGACCGATTCACGCTGACTATTTCACTTACTTCATGGGAGACCACCCGTCAGTTACAGCTGCCGATCCAATCAAGTCGATTGATGTGCGCTCCGATAATGCAGCGGCCGCGATGATCATGTACGGCTTGCATCACTTGGATGAGAAAGACCGACCGAGCAATTTTGATGATTGGTTACTCACGAGCATCGCGGTTGGTTCGAAGCGATGTGCAACACTGGCGCTGCTTATGGCGTGTGAACACGCTTTGGTTAACGAGCTGTCAAACATTCGTCCGCGTTTGATTGGAAGTATGTTGTCTCGATGTCTTTCGGCCGCCGCAAGCAATCGTACCGACGGTCAGGTCCTCGTCGTTCGCGCAGACGGAGAAGACGGTGTTATCGAAGCGACACGGGCTGGACTCCGCCGAGAAGCACGCCCCGGGCCGGGGCTCTCGATAAGGATCGATTTGGCGGCGAAGGCAGCTTTGGCGTGGCTAACAGACGACGAACGTTATTTATTGCGCGACACGTGGATGGGACGTGCCGTGCATCAAGATATCGGAAGTGAAGTTCCAAAAGAGACTGCATACGGCTTTATCATCAAGTCGCTTCGAGAAAATCACTACACGTTTCTTCACGCTAGGGAAGAAACTTTTCAGATCGTGCCAAAAATCGAATCGGGAAAAAAACACTTGGCTAGGTGAGCCACTGAGCTGTCGATTGCACTGAACACAATTCTTGAAGTTCCACTTTGGGTCGATTTGAGACTTTCGAGATAGCTTGATCGCGCCATGCGGTCTGTACGCGCACCGGGTTTGTGCAATTGTCAAAGTTAAGCGTTAATTGTGATGTTTTTTTCGCTTAACTTTGGTGTTGCCCACTGGGCAAGGCAACACAACATCAAGCACATCCTGATCGAGCCGGGCTCTCCTACGCAGAATGCCTACATCGAGAGTTTCAACGGCACGTTTCGCGACGAATGCTTGAATGAGCAATGGTTAACCAGCCTTGCCGAGGCGAGGATCGAGATCGCACGATGGCGGCGAGACTACAACGAAGTCAGACCGCACAGCAGTTGCGGCAGAATCCCACCGGCGGCGTTTGCCGCACGGCATCGGCAGTTAACTGCCGATGCCGTGCAAAGCAGTCCCGCAACAACCCAGCAACCCACAAACAGTTAACACACACGGAGTCTCGGAAGAATCAGTGGTACGCCATTCAAGGGCAGGTCACACAAATTGTGAAACACAGATCGATCCAAAGTCGATTTGGAAATCGCGAATGTTCGAACTGCGTGCGGCTAGACGTCAATGGAGGCGTGATTGTTCCCGCTCTGCTCTGAGTAGACCAAGTTTGGGTAGTTTTGCTCGAGACGCCACATAGAAGGCAATCGACATCTCATCTTGAAGCGCATCTCGATATGGGCGCGATTTTTTGTCGACAATGGTTAGCACTTCCAGTAGTTCGTCATGGATTGCCTTATCCATTCCATCGCTGTCGGACAATTCGATTAGGGCGCGCACAAGCTCAACAAACCAGGGGTTCGAGATTTCATTATCTTGCGCGCCAATGTTTTGCCAACCTGATTTGAAAGAACTGCTCGGGTCGTTTCCAATTAGCGGCTGCTTATCCTTGAATGACCTAACAGTAGACAAGGCCCAGTCAAAAAACGTATGGACGTCTATCAAACCGGCGAGCCAGTAGTCAAATTGGTCGCTTTTGAGACCCCAAAACCTAGCGTAGTAGGCGTGTACGGCAGTCTTCTGTGCCTCGGGCGACATATCCTTGACCGAAATTCTCAGCTTGTAGAGTTCGTCATATCGGTTATTGCAATGAAGAATTGTGTCTGCTCGTTTATTGCGGCGGTTAATCTTTATTGTCTCGTGAATATTCCGGCGAGCGCTTTGAAGCGCTTTATAGGCGAAGTAGGCGCTGGCGGCGAAGATTGCTGGCGTAAGCGCGTTAATGATCGGAAGAATTTCATTCTTTAGGTCCACGAGTGGCTCCCTTTCTTGAGGGTTTTGTCGACCAGGGAAGTGTGACTACTAACGTTGAAGGTAAGGGCTGGGTTAGTCCTGCGTGCCTTTGATCGGTTACCCTGTGGCGTACCGACGATTTCTTTCAACGAGTCCATCAAATCTGGAAAACGACGGCAACGAGAGAGCGTAAATGCGCAGAAGCGAAGTTCACCAGTCTTGTAGAGCCAGAGACGCGCGGTATCGCGGGGTCAATCCAATGAATGATCGGATACAGAACAACCGCTGCCGACCTGGAAACTTACTTTCCGCTGATGAGGTATGGTGCCGGCACGCGCGCAGTAAGCCACACGCCATTCTCCGACCGAAAGAACGCACAGCCGTCGCGGTGCATCGCCGATGCATCTACTTCGAACACAAAGGGCACACCATGTCGCGCGCCAACGGCAATCGCAGTTTCTCGAGTAGCTGAGAGATGCACATGTTGTCGACTGCCGGGTCGTAACCCTTCGCGGAGGATCGAATCCACAAAACGCGTCGCCGTACCGTGAAACAAGATCGGTGGCGGTTCAAGTGGGGTAAGTCGAAGGTCGACATCAATCGAGTGCCCTTGATTGGCACGAATGCGCGTTCGAGAAGCGTCGAGCGCAAAACGCTTCTTGCTGTTTTTGTCGACGGCTTCAAATAGAAGCTCACTACTCAGTACGGTACCGTGATTTGCCGCACATGCAATGAGTTCATCGACGAGTGCCCAGCCTTCAGCATCGAGCGCGAGCCCGATCTTTTCGGGCTGATGGCGCAATATCAGGCTGAGAAATTTACTGATGGTGACAAGTGAATCTGACACGACATGAATTTAACCGGAAACGCGATCTCGACCCAAATAGACGTCGATATCGCTTTCCGGTGACGTTTTCGGATTCACCGCAAGAAGTTTCAGGCGAAATTGCGCAGCAATATGCTGCAGCTAAGGCGATCACGGACTGTCACGCCTGGGCGATAGTCAACGGCGAGTAGTGAGTACCTGCGAGGTATTTAAAGCCCACACCGCACTGGCGCTTCAGCGGAAAATTGCGCCGTTAATCGGCTTCACGTCGCGGCACTAAGACGAAGTGTGCCCAAATCAACGGATCTTCCTGCCCCGTCTTTCACCATCGCGAATTACCCCACATGCCTGTCCTCACAACCAACGAACAAGGTCAAGTCACTCTTCCAGGCGAGATCTTGCAGCATCTCGGTGTGAAGCGAGGTGAGGTGATCGAATGCGAGTTATTACCGTATGGGCGGGTGAAGCTCGACAAGGCGCGAGCGACTGGAAGTATTGATCAGTTCATCGGATTGCTTTCGAAACGAACTCATATCACTGCAACACTGGAAGAAATCCGACAGGCTACGCGCGGTCGCGCAGGCAATTGACTCGCCTCGGTCAGACGTCAATCCTTTGCGATGCAGACTAGCTCTGCCGCCGCCTCGGACTTGAGTGCGCGGCATCGGACCCACGTTGAGTGAGCGAAATGTCTACAAAAGCCCCTCCCCAGCAGCAAGTCCTCGAAGAACTGCGCGTTCAGAAGTTACGCTTTTGTGTAGTGATGATCACCTTGCCCGACACGAGCACTGCGCTCGAAACGATACCGTTTTCGTGGAGTCGGACGCGTTCTTTTGCTAGGACGCCCGGGTAGTTTGCGGCTTCATGGAAGTCTACGGCGTAGGCAACAAGACGCACAAATTCTCTATCGAGCAAATACTTCGACGCCATTTCAAATGGTCCGATCATCAAGCCCGTAACGGCCAGTGCGCCGACGGCATGCAATAGGTCCCAACCTGGATGCTGGTTACGCGGCCCCGCGATCACCTTGGCACCTGCAACCAGAAACAGTGTCACTCCTGTAACGCTAGTGACCACCGAGAGCAAGAAGTACCAGACAAACACATAGTTCGGCAGCGCGAACAGGGCGACTGTGAGATCAAAATCTTGCGGCGGTAGCTGCAGACTTGCCGATACGGATAGTCGCGCCAGCGCTGTCGCAAGCAGCAAGACGAGCGCGTTGAGGATGACCAGAAAGACTCGACCAATCCATAGCCGCCAGAGCCTCACGATGAGAGGCCAACACCATGCGATGAATCCTGATGCGATCAGGACACCACCTACGATCAGGAGGGTGCCTAGAGCGATTTCGACGGCCGCTCGGGGCAAAAATCTCGCCGAATAGGTCAAAACAGTGAGCAGCACGAACATCAGAACGCCCGAAAGATAGAGCTTTTGCCACAGCGGACGTCGAAGCAGCTTGCCCCACCGGCTCTGGTTAGCTTCAGTCGCGGGATCCCCGGGATACATGGCGCACCCTACTCAGTTCGCTGACCCTTACGCCAATCCCACGGCGCAATGGGATTCGCATCACGCCAGAGTCCGCGCTTCGCGTCGCGGGAAGCGTTCTCTGCTGCAGCGTAAAGTGCTCGATCCGAGCGCGATTGTTCGCGCTGGTACTTCTTGAAATGCCAGGCATAACCCGCTTCGACCAGCTCTAGACAGACGTCCCGCCCGTCGACCACGACCTTACCAACTGTTCGACCATAGCGATCCGTCTTATCGCCCTCAACGATGACAGACTTGCGGTACACGCGATCAGAGAGGTACTCCTTTGCGCGCTGTCCAAAGGCTTGTCCCTTCTCCGGCGCGTCGATCCCAGACAATCGAATTTTGTGTTGCTTTCTGGAGTCATCCAAAACAGTAATGGTGTCGCCATCGCTCACGCCAACGACGGTGCCGGTCACATCCGCATGCACGAGAGGGCATGCTAAGAGGGCAATCAGTAGCGCAATGACGTTTCGGCGGGATTGATGCATTCAAGAGGTTCGCTCTCAACGGAACGAGCACGGGTGTTAGGTGGACCAAATTAAAGCAGCGAACGCGCTTAGCGTTTTGGTACGACCGAGCAATTGATCGTTACTTTTCTCCGTGTGTGGTGCATCAGCGACAACAGACAACAGTGACCTATCATTTTTGGTAGTTGCGATCGGGATCGAAAATACATCGAAAGAACGTCCGAGTCAGGGCATGAATCTGCGAGGCCGCCTTGTGATCACTATCGCTTTACGTCTGCACAGCGTTCCCTTTGTCAATCGCAGTGAGGGCAGCGCACTTGCTCCTCGAGCTCTGACGTTCAAATAGCACGCTAGTCGCGCCAATTCGGCACCGCGCACAGCCCTCTGTGCAGGATCGATTGACGTCTACATGATCTCGCGGCCGACAGGTCTGGCGTTCAGCCACGCCCGATCTTCGTCGCTCATCGGCATCGACAGATCACACTTCGCTAATAGCTCAGCGAGTGTGTAACGCGGGGCGGCCGGTTGAATCTGGATTGAGCCCTTATCCACCGTGAGCGTGACCAAGTCGCCCTCGTGCGCCCCTAGCCTCTCCAACAATGCCGAAGGAATTCGAACGAAGGTGTCCTCGCCAGTGCGCTCTAGACGAGCCGAGATCCGTTTCATAAGTATTCCTCCTGTGATCGGTATTTAACCCGCATTGTCGCGGGACGTACGACCAGCACACAGTCCAGCAAGAAACAGCATCATTTCACTCCCGTCCTTTGATTGGTGGAAGCGTCTTACTATTTCGGTGAAGCGCTCAATGTCTGCCGTCGGGATGCTAATCGCTTCCACGCCGCGCGACAACAGTACACCGTTCATCATGAATCTCGAAGTTAGCTGATTCTCGCCATCGAAGAAACGGTGCAATGAACCAAACAAATAGAAGCCGACCGCACGCTCGAAAGATGAACAAGTCTTGAGGGCTGCCACACCCTCATTGAATAGACGATCCATGCCTTCCGTACCGACCAACATTGACGATGTCAATGCGGCCAAACGCGGTTCGACAGCTAAATTTGATGTTGAGTTTGGCTGGTTTTGCTCGTCACGGAACGCGCGACTTACTTGCGAACGTCTCTCCGACACGAGACGATGCAGCTCCGCAAAAACGGATTGCGTGAGCTTGAACTGGCCGCCGCGAACCATCGCAAGCAAGCGCTTCGTGCACGTTGCAAGACGAAGAACTTGTGCCTGATTGGCGATCGAGTGTCCGGCCACCGTTACTCCGTCTAATAAGGTTTGTACCTCGGAAAACGTGAACGAGAGTCCTTCGAGCAGTGTCGCCTCCCAGACAAACTGCGAAAGCGATTTGTGTAGCTTGAAGCACGCTAGATCAACGGACAGAGCGGGAACGATCTTGGGAAGCCGAGAGCGATCCCAGCGGAATCCTAGAGCGTCAAACAGAGCGTCTTCAAGACTAGGCATGTATGAGCCCGTTGTGCACATTAAACGATAGCAAGGACGCCTCGAAAGAAGTGTTCATGCTCTGCCGCGATCACCAGTCCATTGTCATCATTGCCCGCATTCTGGCTTCTGTAAACGCCACTCCGCTAGATGAAAGCGGACGTGTAGGGAACATCAGCTGATCGAAATTCGCGGACGACCTGGCTTGTAACGTGTCAAAGCGCGTGCAAGCGCAAAGGGTTCAACACGCTTAGGTTGAGACACGCACTCTGTCAAACTCAAAAGCGCGAGGCGGATTAGTTCGCTCCTAGAAAGCAGCAGGTTATTTCTGCCAAACTCTTTTCTTAGGTGCTCGATCTGAGCCAATTCTGCTCGCGAAAGCGTAAACGTTGCGCGCGTAATGTCGCTGCTACTCTGACGCTTTTTCTCAGTTGTGTGCATATGATATTTATTATATTATTATTTAACTGAATTGTTCCCCGGAAACGACAAAAATGAATCTAGAGCCAACGTGTGTTGACCTGTTTTGCGGTGCCGGATTGATGAGCGAGGGATTCAAGCAGGCGGGCTTTTGCCATATCTTCGCAGCGGACAAGGATGCGCGCGCGGTATCGACGTACAACAAGAACCACATTCCCGTCGCCCAAGAATGGGACGTTTCGCTCGCAAAGCAAGGCTTGCGAGCTGATGTTTTGGTTGCTGGCCCCCCATGCCAAGGATTTAGCTCGCTAGGTAAGCGTGATCGGCATGACGTGCGCAACAAGTTATCGCTTGCGCTTTTGCCCTGGATTGAGCAACTGACACCCAGCGTGGTCATCATTGAAAACGTGGTGCAATTCCGAGACTCGCAATATTGGACCCAAATAAAGAATTGGGCTCGTCCGCTCGGCTATGAGGCGTACGAATGGGAGTTAAACGCCGTTGACTATGGCGCAGCTCAGCGTCGTCGCAGAGCATTTTGCATACTCTCGCGAATCGGCAAACCCGCAAAGCCAGATCAACAGGAATCGGCACTACGCTCGGTGCGTGACGCGTTCTACGGACTCCCACTCAAACCCGATAGTCACAACTTTCACACCGCACCAGAGCCTTCTGCCCTGGCCGCCCAGCGTATGGCCTTGATTCCGCCCCAGGGTGATAAGCGCGACCTGATGCGAGCCAATCCTGCAATCTGCCCCCCAAGTTGGGCTCGCGTTGGAAATCAGGCGACGGATGTTTGGGGGCGTATGGACTTCGACGCTCCCGCAAACACCATTCGTTGTAGCTTCCAGAATCCATCAAAAGGAAGGTATTTGCACCCAACAGAGGATCGCGTGATAACGCTTCGCGAGGGCGCACGCCTTCAAGGCATTCCAGATAACTGGGAGTTTGTAGGAGATCGAACTTCCATCGCTCGGCAGATCGGTAACGGAGTTCCGGTACCGTTAGCTCACGCGGTTGCGAAGTCGATCATGCGACTCTTCAAAGACGAGACGCATACCTTGTCTTCGGCTACTCTTCGAAATTGAGTTCCTCGGCTTCGCAAGCCTTAATCGCTTCTAGATGCATTGTCCGCGCATTCGCTAGTAGTTCTTGCAAAGTCAATAGCTTCCACCCCGAGGTCAAGCCGTCCTCTTGTTCACGTCGTTTGAGCCGTTGAACGCCGAGGGCATTACTTCTATAGTCTCGTTCTCCTACCAAGTAGCAATAAACAGTGACGTCACGACCCAGTTCAGTTCTCATCCACTCAACTACTTTTTGTCGATAGTCGAGCAGCTGTTCGAGGTGCTCGCTGGTGAGCGGAATGTTCGGTGATTTCAGTTCAACGATGTCAATATAGGTCGGGGTTTGTCCGTCAGAGACCAGAAAAACGAGGTCTGGTCGCTCCTGAAGTCTCGGATCACTTTCCTCATCGTCCTGTGTTGGCATAGTGAACGCCGCATCTTCAATCTTTAGATGCAAATTCAGCTTACTAAGTAGCTCTGACATCGGCTTATCGCTCGTTAGAGCCTGCCCATACTTCGGATGCAACAGCCATGGATTGCCCTTGAGCAAAAGGTGTAAGTCCTTTTCGAATCTTGCGCCTTTCCAGTCGCTCGTCGCACGCTGTACCAACGTTTCAAGCGCATGTATCGCGCGGCTTCGACCTCGGTAGAGTTTGAGCGCGTCTTTCGTCTCGACTTCAGCCAGGTCACGAAGTGCGTCGATAACTTGCCTAAGCGAGGCGGGGTTCGATTCAATCTCTATCAGCTTTGTTAGCACCTCTCCTGCATTCATACTATCGAGTACGATCGGAGCCAGCTCCTTAAAAAGTTCACTCTGAGTTCCGTGAACCGTTGCGAGTGTCGTCAATACCTTTCTCGCACTTTTCTTCACAGACCCGGACATTTGCGAAATTCGCCCAAGGTATCCCTTACCGACTGCATCTTGTTCGAGCTGTCTCGCAACCGCGGACTCACGATACTTTGAGTGTTCATACAAGGCTTTACGCATGCACTCTGTAACCGCTTTGTAGAGGCCATCAACTACAAGATTGTCTGATTTCAGGTCTGCCCTATTCGTTCCTATGTAGTCGATCTCTTGCTGGTCAAGCTCGTCGGCATGAACAACGCACTCCATGTAGCTTTGTGAATGAAAGTTGTGCATCCCAGTTTCTAGACTCAGCAGTGACGGCCCAGCTGCAAGACGTCCGGAACAGTAGATTCGCGCGCCCCGCAGATTTGCAGGCAAACTCCCGGTCCCCCTTGCATCACCATCGGCGATCGCATCCGCATCCCTTGCACGGAATCGTACTTTGTACCGAAACGCCAACACAGCATCATCGTCTATGGAAGCACTACCTGCTCCGAACCCGTCCGCATCGCATGCTTCAGGATACGTGTACTCCCAGATGGATTCGAGTTCTTTTACTATTTCGCCGTTCAGTCGAAGAGAAAAATCGTTACCCAATACACCGAAGCTAATCGCGAGTGATTGCAGAACAGTGGCCTCGGAGGATTTGAGTGAATCGCATCGAAGTCGCGAGAGAGTCACTTTCGTGCCGTGCTCTTCGAGAGGTTTGCCCCGATGGTACTTAAGATCAAATGCAACTTCTTCCAGCGAAGTGTGGGCCTTGCTTTGTATTGCCGCATAGTCCATGCAGAATTCGCACGCGAAGTTCTCCCCTGCCTGTTTCGAATACACAGTTAGTTTTTCGGCCGCACCGAACCCGGCGAGTTTTCCGAGGCCCTTTCGCCCCATAACAAATCGCTTTCCGGACCTAGTTTTGGAGCCCAACTCTAACCGTCGATTGCGGCTTACATAGAGGAACTTTTTCTCCATATCCTCGGGGCTCATTCCGTGACCATCATCGGTAATCGAGATGGTGATGTCTTCTGGGAGTGCGCTGTAAACCGCGATCTTTTTGGATGAGGATGACTTCGCGTTTTTTTTCTTTTCTGCGGCTCGAATCTGGCGACGCGCAAGCTCAATATCGTCGAACGGGAGCTTTATTTCGACGTTTGTGGCATCAGCGTCATACGCATTTGCTACAAACTCAGCCAGGCTTTTGCCGATTGAGGTGTACATGTTGAGTCCGAGCGACTCAAGCATGCCTGTGGCAATGGTCATTCGGACTTTATCGGGTAGGGCGGTACTCGTCACGATACTTTGCTCGCTTAGTTGAGCTCGACATGTCTCAATGATATGTATACGGTTCTGCGAACGCGCGATTGCTTTAATTCGAGTGGCACGGACAGGCGTTTTGAAACATCGCTTTGCCTCCAACGTCAACCGCGGGCAATTCTCGCTACGTTAGGCTTTCGTCGCGATATCCGCCCCCTCATTTTTGATAGGCGAAAGACTGTGGTTATCGCATTAAACTAGGGATTAGCTTGCGCAGCTAGTTTTTAAGTCCTACGCCAACTTGCGCTTGAAAGCGCGTACGGTTCGTACGTTCCAGCTGAGGACGTCCTGACGTAGACGCTCAGGTCGCCTAGCTGAGCACTACTCCCTAACTCTGAAGCGTTACCCACCAGTAGTAACTCTGAAAAATATCATCTGCGCTTCGAAAAATGCGCGGAGATGCCCCTTGTGCCGAAACGTCCGTCACACAAACGCCCCCAGCGACGTGCGAGCGCGAATCCGAATAGATGCTTTGGAACGATAGGGTCACGCCCCGATAGAGTTGGCCAACCTCATTCTTTTCTTAGAGACGGATGAAATGGCACTTCAGTTCATGTCGCGGCAATCGACGCAGCTAGCCCGGTGGAACGGGCTAGCGAGCGCTGCGCGCTAAGCGACGCGCTGTGACCGATCAACCAACACCGCGATAGGACCGCATCGACGACAGGCCAGGATTCCATGCTCCATCGACTGACTCAATGGATAGAGCTGGCTCTTGCCAATCGGCTCATAGTTAGCAGCCCTTAGGGCGAAATACCAGCGCAGTCCTAGTTGTGTCGTAGTGGTCTTACGGAGGTAATGGTGGTCAAACGGCGAGTTAACGCGGCATGAATTTATACCGTTTAGCGCGGACGAATGGGCAATGTACGTCTCGCTGGTCAAGATGGTTGCGTGGTTCTCCGCTTTCAGTTCAAAGTAGAACTGCCCGTTTACGGCACGTTGAAGCAGGTAGTAAGGTTTAACTTGGTTCATAACAGACTTTCTTCGTGATTAAACAAACACTGTGGAAAGCAATCGAACCATCTGGGAGCGTTCCCGTTGACGTAGGACGTCGTGCGGTTTACGCTCCACTCCGCAGGGTCTCAAAACTGCGGGTGATCGATCTGATTGCCCTTCCCTCCGGGTGCTAGAAACACTCGGAGGGCTCCACACCCAGTTCAACGACTTGAACTGATCAACGCCAAAAAAGATCAAAATAGATTAGCGCCGATGTACGCAGCATACGGCCAACAATATCTTGTGGTCAAGTCATTCGAAGACCACAACAACTTGGGGTCTGTGAATGCTTTGCGCCAGCCGCAACACAGTTGCGGCTGGCGCAATAGCTGTGGCGAATGCGCAGCAAATGAAGCTGAATTTTCGTACAGCCCGTCTCGAGAACGAGTTTGCGCAATGCCCGCAAGTCGTGATATTCGTGGCCCTGCAGTGAGCCTCAGTGATTTTGAAAGCGCCACGTTGAGACTCGGATTTTTGAATGATCTTGCGACAAAAAACTGTTGGCGGGTGACAACACTGGCGTCAATCTCCGGTAGCGACACGCCATCGCCAAATGCAATTCCAGCACCGTATCGTTGCCCAAATCGCTGCGCTTCAGTTTTTAGTTGCGCACGACCATGGTCGACGCGAACCTTTGGAGAACTTAGATACTGGTTCAGCGAAACGCGCTAGGTTGTCCAACTCCCACCGGTGCAACATCCGCTTACCTCGAACCTGAAGCGAGCTGACGATCGAGGACGCTTGTTCGGATGCACGCCGACCAATGCTCACAGTCAATCATTTCATCGGCAAGCAATCGAACCACCTCGTAGGAACTGATCGTGAACGGTTTCACGCGGTAAGCAAAATCAAGAATAAGTCGGAAATCGGTGATCGAACTCTGATATCAGCAGCTGAATGCCTTCTTCAGGCTAGATCACAATTCACATCTACCGACGAATGACATTAGTTGTCGTAATTCCCACCAGACGTGACGCGAACGAACCACGCGTCAGCGCCGCACGCGAAACTCCTGTCCCGGACCCGCAGCCGCACTCGCATCCTCCAAATCGAACACGCAGACATCTAAGTACTCACTTACTATTTGCCAGGGGGTTTTGTTGCGGTGAAACGCTAAGAGTGCCGCACCCACTTCGACCGCGCCTGGCGGCGGACTCAACAGGTGCTCGGTCATCGCTCGAACGCTGTCCTCATTGGCATGCGTGCCGCTATCCTGATTCGCATACGAGCGAAACGATCGTATCCGACCAGGCTTTGGAAATTCGCTACCGTTAGAGAGGCGGCAGACCTGTCCGGGTGTGTCAGCTCTATCGGCATGCCCGCGAGCAAAACTGTCCTGCACCACATGCAAGAGCGATCCGAAAGCAAGCCAAGAAAAATCGGGCTCGACTCGAAACGTCCCGTCACCTAAAGTAAACAACGTCATAGCAGTCCAACCGCGTTGCTTGTCGAACAGCGCGGCAAACCCAGGGATTTTGAGCTCATATAGGTAGGCTCCAGGAGCGATCTCCGACTGTGCCACACGATAACTGAACTCGGCCCAACTCATGATCTGCGCCTTGGTATCTGACGCAAGTTCTCCATCCCGCGTGGCCATGGCATGCAAGAACTGCATGTCGCCAAAATGACTCCTTAAAAGCAGCGCCGAGCGGTTAGCTGAATTGAATTGCTCGCCGGGCGACCCGTCGGCGCGAACTGAGGCGCGCCGTTGCCCATCGAGGAACACTTTCAGCCAACAATCTGGTTGCAACGCCGGAAGTTTGATTGTCGTACCACGACAGCCGCTAAGCGTCTGTCCGTCTTCCAGTACGAACGGCGGGTTGTCGTTCCAGCGAACACCAACGAGCGCAGCGAGCGGTGCGCGAGCGGATGCGGACGTTGGCAGCATACAAATTCGGCTCTCAGCGTCGGACGCGCAGCCGAAACTTCGATGTGTCAGTTCTTCGTGATTCAGTTCATCCCAAAAGTTGTCGAGGACGAAAGAGACACCTTTAGTGGTGTATCGACTTAGTGACCAGCGTGATTCGAGATTTGCCTTTCGGCTCTCGATCCCCGCGGCCTCTGTCTTTAGTTTGAACGCCGAAGCATCGGGGCTCAGGGAGCAGTAAAGTAGTAAAAGTAACGCCAAGGGGCTGAGCCTGGCAAGATCCGGAGGTGACTTTCTTTTATAAGATCTCATGCTTGCAAAACCCGTTCTGGCACATCGTTAAGCGCAGTGCTTTCGTTAGCGCCTTTGTCTGCGGCTTCGAGTTGACCGCCGTCGAGGACGTATCCCAAAGCGTTCGCTAGGGCGACATCCCATCGATGTCTTACGAGTCGATCAAACCCGTTCGGACTTGGATGAATTTCGTCAAGCCAATGCTGCGTACGAGCGCTGTCACCAGGGCTAGCTGGAGTCAGTAACCCGCGGTGGTCAAGCACTACGACGTTTTCCAACCGCGCGATTTCAGTCTGGAACTGGTGATTGAGTTCATCAATCAATGCATCTGCGAGTGACCGCATCTCGCTGGCACTGAAGCCCGCTTCGTGCGCGACCGGATACAGCCATGGCCCCAATCCGAGGTTGATTCCTACGATTGCTTCGGCCTTCGCACTACGTGGCTGCAAATAGTCATAGCCGTGGGTGAGGATGGGAGTGGACTCATTTCTGCCTTGATTTGCACTTCGCACCAGTCGAACCCATGACGTGACGTCCTTTACGATTCCCTTGATAACGTCCTCGAAGGCGCTTGCGCGGCGGAGCGTGTCTTTTTGTCCAGCTGGCATCGCCCGGATTTGCGCCGCGACAAGATTCTTCAAATCGTTGCCTCCGGCAGAAAGCAGCAGAGCGTCGCAGCTAAACTCCTTGAGCAGCCGCTCGATGCGCCAGGCTTGCCAGCCCGCAATCATTTGGGCAGCAACGTGGCCTATAGTGGACACATCAAGAATGACGCACGGCTCAGGCGTACGCAGGTGAAAAAGCAAATTAGTGCCGACAATCGGAACCGGTGAATACTTGTCAAACCAAGAATCGCCCTCGGCGATGATGAGGTGCGTTGCACCCGAACGGCTGACCTGCTCCCCAATCTCGTCAAGCGTAGCGTTTGCTGCTTCGATGATTTCGACGCGGTGCCACGTTGCGAGCGAACTCGGCTTGAGTTTTTGATATTCCATACTTCCCTCGCTCCACGACCTGGATGTTGTTGGCAAGCTACTGTGCTCGATCCCGATTTAGCATTCGCTGCTAGCAGGATGTAGTCCGGCATTCGCACATACCGTACTTGCATGCTCGTTCACGAGGCTCCGCAAGAAAACTAGCAATTTTGGGAGTACACAGACGTTTGTCGATTTGGTATCACGCAAGCTCAGCAGCGACTCGTACCAATCGTTGGTTTACTGTCCCCACAGCGTTAGGGCCAACAGCGCGTCTTCGTTTCAGCTAAGGACCGATCTGTTGAAACAGATTGTGCGCGACAGCGGCAGTCGAGGAAAGTATTGCCCCACTCAGCGCCCAGCCAACTCTACACCTCTCGCTAATATGAGCCCGTGGCCCAAGTCGCTGATTCGGGTGTCCGCGCGCGCCAACGCTACGCACAATGATTACATCGGCACGCAGTCGAACCAAGTCGCCGACACCCACCGAGATAGACCTCGCATCACACGTGATGACGCAAAACTCTTCTGGAAATCAATGCTCAAGCTCTGCGATCAATATATGAACGCTGACCTCAAGCTTGAGTGCGCTTCGTACCCACCGGTTCATGACATTAGTTGTTAGATTTCCGAGCGGTAGCCATAACGACAACCGATCGGTCATGCCGGCAAGCCGAAGCTGATCTTATCGAGGACTGCCATCGCTTGCTCAAAGCCCGGTGTCGTGCGCGCCATGGCGAGTGGCTTTTCTGCGAAGAAAGCGTGACTTTCTACCATCCACAACGCGGCGTCTTCGTCGCTCTCAAACACGTCTTTCGCTTTGGCGAACAACCGCTCGGCGCGATACAGCTTATCCGAGAGCTCTGGTGAAAGGAGCGCACCAGAGGCAAGCTTTGCAGCGACGACCGATCGAGAAATATCGAGTTCGTTCGTCAGCGTCAGACGAGAAATCCTTAGTGCAGCTGCGAGCTCGTCGGTAGCGGTGCCTGGCACACCTTCGAGCACTGTCTTCTTGAGTTTGTCGTACTCACCCGTGCGTAGCGCTTTTTCGAAAGGAGTAGTCCGATCGACAGAATGATCAGACGGCGCAAAGTCCTCGCAGCCCACAACGCTCTTGGCTACCTCGGTTGAGCCTCCTGCACGTTTACTTGCGACAAATCCACCCGAGACGAACCCTCGCGCAGTCAACGTCTGCGGTTTTGCATTGGAGGTAGCCATGATTCACCAAAATAAGACAGTTCACTGCACGGTATCAGACGATGGCGATCTCCGCTCGGTGCCGAATCGCGACATCCAAGCTAAGTGCAACAAGTTAGCTCCCAATTCTGCAGGAAAGCAAGAGCGGCGGTCTCGCGTGAGTTGGACAGATGGACGCCTGAGAACCGAGGTTGCCCCGCGACTGTCGCATTTTTTTCCTATCAAAACAGATAGGTTTTTAGCGAGTACGTTCTCGTTGAGTAACAGGGACGGTTTGCACCATCCTGCAGCAGGTAAAAATGTTGCAAAGGATTGCACCTAACTATGCGTGTTCTATTTTTTCTGTTCCTAGTTTTGACTGGTTTGATGATTGCTATCCCGCCTCAGGTTAAGGCAGTGCAATTCACCTACGACTCAACACACGTCACTCTTTGGTATCCAACAGTCCTGAGAATTGATGGAAAGTTACTGTTTGCGGGACAGTTCCGCGTCCTTGAACCGACAAGCAACCCCTGGACATTCGATACTCTCAGATCAGCAAGCTTTCTATGCGGGAAGCAAGCCTGCAACACTGAGGCAAACCCAGTCGCCGCAGCATGGCAAAAAGTCGGCGGCGATCTACGCGCAACCGAACTCGATTTAGAAAAATTCCGAGGCTTTCTGGCAAGCGCGCAACAGACTCAGCGCTCTATGCAAGACTACGTTTCAAGCAATTCGTGTGAGGTGCTCAGCAAAGGTCCAAGCAGGCCAGCCTTTGCCTGCTCGGCATCTGAAGCACAAGAGGTTGCTACAACGACGTGCCTCATTCGCGAGATGGGGGCAAAGCTGTGCGAGAAAGGGGGAAAAGACGTGCTCCCCGAAGATGCTCCGAAGTTTTTTCGCGATGCCGTCGCGAGGGAAGGTTGTGGCGCCATAGTCCATGAAATTACTGGCGAACGTTACAACCTGCTTGACAAGACAATCAAGAAGTACACCGATGAACTCGGCATCACGCTTCTCTCCGAGTTGTTAGGCGTTTTCTCAAAAGACTTGAAAGAAGGCTTCGATTGGTCAGTCGCGGCGGCAAAAACTAAAGCGTGTATTCCTTCCGGAATGCTGTTGTGCCGACAGAAACAGAGCGCGTGGGAGGAGGCCTATTCATTGCACTTTTCCAAATACGATCAGCCGATCAAATGGTGCAACGAAGCGAAGGTAAAGCTGGACGGTGCAGCACAAGAAATCGTCAGCAACGAGAAATACATAGCCATCGGAACCGCCAATTTGTCTCGATTAAAAGGCGAGCAAGATCGCTTAGAAAAACTGCGAGAAACGCGATCAGTGAGTCATTTTCTCGGCGATCTGTGATTGAGAAGCGCTTGAACACAATTACGACGTATTCGCCTTCGAGCATCGGAGTTCTATGGGACGTTTAGCTCCTATCGTCTGGCTTATTGAGTTTTGGGCGGTGCTGATTGCCTTCGTGCCGGCTGCACTTGCTGCTGCATGGTTCGTATTCCGGCGATACTTGACGGCACAGAACGATGTTTTGCTAAAGTACAAACCAACAATTGATACTGTGTCACTCGCCGTCGCAATCGGCTCGCTTATCGTCGGGTACGTAAACCTCAAGCGCGAGATCGAGAAGCTTCGATCAGAAAAATCTGCCGTAGTCCCGCCCGCCACCGCTACGAAGCGATACAAAACCAAACACGATGGCGACGTAAATTTGAGACCTTGCGCGAAACCAACCAACGAGTGCGCGCCTATTGTCGTGCTCCCACCCGGAACAAACGTTGAACCTCTCGGCGATACTCGTGACTATATCGACGCTAGAGGGGTACGTACCACGTGGTTAAGGGTACGAGCATCTGGGCATGTCGGTTGGGTTAACCAAAGCGTGCTCGGGGAGCGGTGAATCAGGAAGCCGTCTCGCGTCCACCTGAATTTCTTGTCTCTGGGTTTTCTAAACACGCTCTTGACCACGCGTCCCACTCAACAGGTCAGCTTTAGGGCATGGAGTCGATGCAATGCCGGACAATGCATCGCGCGTATTCCAGTGGGCCAGATCGCTCCTTGCTATGCGCGAATGGTTGTCCCGAGAGCGCAGTTTCGCCGATCCGGTACACCAATGCTTCTCGATCCCAGCTCGGCCACCGATTGCGGTTGGCAGTCTCAGTCGCAATTCGAAGCACCAGAGCACCCAGTGGTTCGCTCATTGCGTATGGCAAGCGCGCGCAAAACACCGAATACGCCTCGCCTTTGCGAAGTCGCTCAATTTCTGCAATTAAAAATTCTGTGCCGTTGCGAAATGTCACGTGAGCCATCAACAAGAAGCGCGAGCGGATAGGCACTTTGATCTCGTCGTCCGGGTCCGTACGGTGCCACTTTCCTGGCTTTGCCGCCAGCTTGCGAATGGGAATCACGTAGACCGCCCCATACTGCAGTTGCGGTACGCTTTTAGGTAGTTGGGTGCTTACGTTATCGATTTCCGCGGCGAACTCAGATCGGTTTCGAAGGAGTATTAGTGCGTCCTGAAGCAACTTGAGCGTTACGGGCTCACTTGGAACCGACTCCGCCGACGACGTTCGTATTTGTGCCTCTGAGAGCGTTCCTAGCTTTCCGACTCCAGGGTTAGTCGAAATCCCATCGGCCTCGCCCGACGCAACGGGCGCATCGGTCGGCACATACCGAAACTTCTGCTCAGTTTTCGTGCTGACGAGTCTGATACGACTGGAATCAAACGCCGCGAATCGGTCTTGATCGTCTACGAACGGGACCACGTCCGAAATAGCGTTTGGGAGACCAGGCGAGATGCTTGTCGAGACGGGATCAGTAGGCGTGGCTCTCGGGCCATTCGCATCTGGCGCCGAACCGTCTGTCGGCAGTCTCGGTCCTTTTGGGATCGACATGGGTTTAAGCAGACTGGGATCTTGAACTTGCCCCGCAGTCGGGTCGTACTTGAACACCACTTCCAAATCCTCAAAGGGCATGGGCTCATGGCAACGCTTAATGCGCGTAACAAGGTAATAGGTTTCCCATTTTCTATCCTCCTCCATCTTGCGGAACTCAACCAGTTCGCAATCAAGGCGCGCTCGATGCCCAATGCGCTCATGCGGCAGTCCAAATCGAAAACGCGCCGTCGGTCTGCCAGAGGCGTATGAGAGATATTGGCCAGTGCGATCGACCTGACGTCGCATCTCTGGCGAAAACTTGTATCGCGCGAGCACCAGTGCGCTTCGCTTATCCACTTGTCGCATGTTATCCACGCCGATTCTGGCTCGACCATCAACAACATCCGGACTACTTTGCGGTTCATGCTCGAGCTTTGGCCATCCTCCAGCAAACAGTTCTCGAGCGAGCACCGAAGAATGGCAACAGTAAAAGCGAGCCAATTCAATTGCCGGGATGAGTACGTTAGGGCGTTCGCTATTTGCGCGAATACATAGCAACTGCGAGTTTTTGATTCGCGACCAAAGACCGGATGGCTCACCGGATGGAAGCTTACGTACCAGCGGGATTTGCGACTGCGGAATTGGACGATCGAATCGCCCGTCTTCGGTTCGACTGCCATCGAGTGAAATCCATAACTCCGGGTCCACCGTGAAGTGGACGGTAGTCGCTGACATGTTGGGGTACCCAAAACGACTCAATCGGCGACCACGATACCAAAGGCTGCCAATCCAAAGCGACGGAAGCGCATCAACACTGATTTCGATCTTGCGTTGCGGGATATGATCACGAACGCTCCCACTGGCGCTGTTTTCAAGAATAGATACGAGAAGTTCGACTAGAAATGCGGCCCGATCCCGTTTGTTCAGCTGCTCGCGAACTTCGCCAATCCAATCGATGCGGACACAGTCGTCCCCGGCGTTAAGCTCCGGGATTTCGATGGCTTGGAGACGTTCCGGCATTCGAGGTAAGGTGAGATGTTTTTCTCATTATCTCGATTAGCGTGCATAGTCTCAAATAATTTGCGAATTAGGACCCCGCCGACCAGCGCCGCGGCGCTTGCGGAATGGTGCGGCGCGCGGATGGGGCGATGGCCAAACTCGCTCGCGCTGAATTTGCCAACGAGTGATCGCAGCGCCGCACTCTCGATGGCTTCCCGCTCAGACATCGGCGGAAGGATGCCGGGCAGCCGATGGGCGAGCATGCTTTTGCCCGTTCCAGGTGGGCCCACGAGCAGAAGATTGTGGCGGCCTGCCGCCGCGATTTCAAGCAGCGAACGTGCGGAGAGCACCTGCGCGCCGGGCGCGAGCGCCGCCTCTCCCGCTGATGCGGCTGGCACGATTAACACGCGGTTAGCAGACTTTGCAGCCAGCGCCATTGCCAGCGCGCCGCGAACGGGCCGCAAATCACCGTTTAAGCCCAATTCGCCCGCAAATTCGAACTCAGCGAGCCGCTTACCCGGGAGCTGCCCGGTCGCCGCCAGCAGCGAAATCGCGATGGGCAGATCGAACCGGCCCGATTCTTTGGGGATTTCAGCCGGCGCTAGATTCGCAGTGAGCTTGCGATATGGAAACTCGAAACCCGCTGTTTGGATGGCAGCGCGCACCCGGTCTCGCGATTCGCGGACCTCCACCTCTGGGAGCCCCACCAGATTAAAGCTCGCGTTGCCATTGGCAACATGCAGCTCAACCGTAACGGGCTCGGCTTGCATCCCGGCGAGGGCGCGCGAATGCGCGATAGCGAGTGACATAAACGATACCTTCCAGAGGGCGTAGGCAAACAAGCCAAACAAACCGCGAGCGCTTTGGAGCGTAGCCTCGCATAGAAATACTGTTTAAGAATACAGTATTCAATCGTTGTGTGCCAGAGCCTGGGTCAACCGGATGCCCGCCAAGTCGTTAACAAGTCAGGTGTCACTCATCGAAGAGTTTGCTATGAAACCCAATCAACTTTGGCGCGGATTTCGATTCGGCGTTGCCGCGCTCTTAGGTGTGATCGCTGCCCAGATTGCGTTAGCCGATCCGCCGGGACGTGTGGCGCGGCTCTCCGAATTCGCGGGCGACGTGCGTATCGCGAGCGCATATGAAGACTGGCAGCCTGCATTTCGAAATCAGGTGATTACCGCGAGCGATAACGTGTGGGTGAGCGAGGGTGGGCGCGCTGAGCTTGATGTCGGCGGCTTGCAGGTTTGGCTTTCCGGCGGCGCGAACATCTATTTCGATCGTTTCGACGATCATAACTTGGTTGCGCGGCTAGCAAGCGGCAGCGCTGCGGTGCGGATTCGCTACTGGGAAGCGCAAGATGCAATGCGCATCGCCACCGAGCATGGAGAAATGATCTTCACCCAGCCCGGTTTGTATTTCCTCACGGCGGGCGAGCGACTCGCCCCGAGCGTCGCGAGCGTGCGTTTCGGTCAAGCGGAGTTGGTCGTGAACGGGCGCAATCAGTGGCTCAGCCGTGATCAAACAATCGCATTCGACTTGAACGGTGCGCGTATCGATCGTTTTGCCTACGTGGGCGCTGGCTACGGCGGCTTTGAAGCATGGGTGTCGAGCCGTGATCGCAGAATTGAGCGATGGGAGAGCCGTAATCGTGGCTACGTGAATCCCTGGATGGTGGGCATTCGTGAGCTGGATGAGTATGGCAATTGGGAGACCACCTATGAGTACGGGCGCGTTTGGTATCCGCGCAACGTGAGCTACGACTGGGCACCCTATCGCTACGGTCGCTGGAGCTGGGTGTCACCGTGGGGTTGGACATGGGTTGACGATGCCCCTTGGGGCTTCGCGCCGTCGCATTACGGTCGTTGGGTGCGCGTCGGCGGGCGCTGGGCATGGTATCCCGGTCAGTACGTGGGCCGTCCGGTGTACGCCCCTGCATTGGTCACGTTTTTCGGCGGTAACGGCTGGAGTATCAATGCGTCCATCGGCCCCACGTATTCTTGGGTGCCGCTAGGCTGGAATGAGCCGTACGCGCCCTGGTATAGCTATTCGCGCGATTACTGGCGTGGCGTGAATCGGCCGTATGTTCGCAACAGCGCGGAAGATCCGTGGCGTCCGCCTGCGTACGTGCATGCCAACGGTGCGAATGCGGTAACGAGCATTGCCGCGAACCGCTTCATCCCAGGTCGCGCAGTGGCTCAAGAATTCATCCGTCCAGGCGCGGCAAGCGACCTTCGTGGCGCACCCCCAGCGCGAATGGCCGAGGTGATGCCGCAGTTCGCTCGGGTGCGCGCGGCGGACCCCAATCCCGTCGTGCAACCGGGCATCGGTGTTGATCGTGGACGCGTTGACGCACGCGGCAGCGCGCCAAGCTCGATCCCTGAATCAATCAACCAGCCGCGCGTGAGCGAGGGCGCGGTGACGCGTAATGTTCCGCCGCAAGCGATCATTCGGGAGCGTGCCGTTCAACCGGTGCTGCCGACCCCGAACGTACTTGAGCCACGCGTCTGGCAAGACCCGAATCCTGTAGTCGCACCGCGTCAGAGCGTACGTGAAAGCGCTCCAACGGGCCGAGATTACAACGATCGGCGTGAGCGAGTTGCGCCGCCGGTTCGCGAGCGCCAGCTGCCCGATAACGGCAACGTCATTCGTCAAGAACCCCGTCGTGGCGACAGCGGGCGAAGCGCGCCAGTGGTTCGCGATCCTGCGCAGCCGTCGGCACCAAGCCCGCAGAGCAACAACAATGTCGTTCGCGAAACGGCTGTGGCGAATGAAGCGCGGCGTGAGCGAGTTGAAGCGCGTAATCGTGAACGCGTAGAGCGGCGCGAAGCGCAAGTGGAGCGGCGTGAAGCTCAGTCGGAGCGTGCGCACGACGCCCACGACGCTCGCGGCGCACGTGACAAAGTGCGTGAACTGGGGCCAAAAGGCCCCGCCGTGAAAGCGGATCGGGAGGCAAACCCGTCTTAGGGTTGTGCGTGTAGCGGTTCAACCTGACTGACGCGCTTTTCGTTCGAGCAGCGCGAGACCGGTTTGATTGAGATTCAAAAACCTACAGTCTTTTACCGGATACGATATAACGGCTAGACAAGAATCAAGGTTATTGTCGGTCTAATTGTTTTTTGTTCGCTGGCCCTTCTTGATTAAAGCCTAAGCGATAAGTGCTGAAAGCTCTTTTGGGCTGAGTCGAGTCTTGAATCGCGCGTCGGGGGCTCGCCCACGGGGTCGAATCTGAATGCGAATCGGCCAGTCCGCGTTTTCGATGTCCAGGCTGAGCGTTTGATCGCGCGCCACACGGCTATCTGAGACGTCCGCACCAAGGTTCACCAGCTCAATTTCTACGTCTTTTGCGTTGTCGGCCACGATGTCGAGCACGATGCTGCTGCCTTCGTGTGCCCAGCCTTCGGCAACCGGGCCGACCAGACGCGGCTCGAAGCGAGAAAGCTCACGCATCACTTCGAGCGCCGTTTCCCGCTGAGATGCAAGTTGCGCGGCGTGTTCTTCACCGCCATAGAGCGCGTGATACGTCTTGATTTCGGCGATGATGTCCTCGTCGCTGGGCATCGGGGTGGCACGCGCGGATAGGCCTAGCTCGTCCGCCGCTTTACGACGCGCGAGCGACCAGTCCGTGAGCTGGGATTCGACGATCAATCGTGCCGCCACGGCGGCGAGCGTCTCTTTATCGTGCGGCATGACGCAATCATTCGTTTTCGTTAACGAGCAGCATTGGCCCGACGGCGCATCGTGCGTCGCATCGCGCGCGAGGCCGCTTAGATATTCAGAAGAGTTGCTGGCGAACTTCTTCGTCTTGCTTGCTGCGCGCGCCTTCGTTGCCGGTGAGTGGATCAACAAAGAAGCGCGGCGGGAATTCCGCGTAGAACCAATCGCTGATGCCTTTTGAATCGACCAGCGATCCGGCTTCAGGATCAGCGCCCACCGTTGAACTGACCACGCCTTTCGGCGGCACCAGCGGCTTTTCCGGAACGCCCTTTAACGCCGTGCGCATGTAATTGATCCAAATCGGGAGCGCAACACCGCCGCCTGTCTCACGTTCACCGAGCGAGCGTGGTTGGTCGTAGCCCACCCAGGCCACCCCCACGAGTGAGGCGTTGTACCCCGCGAACCACGCGTCGAAGCTATCGTTGGTCGTACCCGTTTTCCCCGCGAGGTCATTTCGGCCCAAGGCCTTTGCTTTGGTCGCCGTGCCCGCGTTCACCACATCGCGCATCAGCGTGGTCATGATGAACGCATTGCGTGGATCAATGGCTTGTTCTGCGTCTTTACCGGCCACTTGCGGCGTTTCTTCGAAAATGGTCGTGCCTCTCGCGTCGACGATTTTCTTGATGAAATGCGGCTTTACACGGAAGCCGCCATTGGCGAACACGGCGTACGCACCCGCCATCTGCAGCGGATTGGTTTGTCCGGCACCGAGCGCGAGCGTGAGATACGCTGGCGTGAGTTTCGGATCGAAGCCAAATTTCGCTGCGTAGTCTTGAGCATAGCTCGGCCCGATCGAACGAAGAATGCGAATCGAGATCATGTTTTTCGACTTCGCAAGCGCTGTGCGCACTCGCATCGGGCCATCAAACTTGCCGTCGTAGTTTTTCGGTTCCCACTCATCGCCACCGGTTTGCGCGGCCGAGAAGAAAAGCGGCGCGTCGTTGATCACGGTGGCCGAGGTGATCCCCTTCTCCAGCGCGGCGGAGTAGACAAACGGCTTAAATGAGGAACCTGGTTGGCGACTTGCTTGAGTAACGTGATTGAACTGGTTTCGATAAAAATCAAAACCGCCCGCCAAACTCACGATCGCCCCATTATTTGGGTCGAGCGCGACGAACGCCGCTTCCACTTGCGGCAACTGTGTGATGCGCCAAGCGCCTTTTTCGTCGGTAACAATTCGCAAAATCGCGCCGCGACGCACCCGCTCGGGTGCGGCGGCGTTATCAGCGAGTGCGTTCCGGATGAAGCGAATGGCGTCGCCTTCGAGCGTGTAGGTTTCGCCTTCGCCACGTGACACGACAACGCGTTTGCTGTTTGCCTCTAGGACGACTGCGGTCAACAAATCGTCGCTATCAGGAAACTGCTGGAGCGCGGATTCAATGGCGTCTGCGAGCCCTTCTTTATTCGTCGCGGCCGGAAGTTCGATCAGACCTTCGGGGCCGCGAAACGCCTGCCGTTTCTCGTAATCCAAAATCCCGCGGCGTAGCGCTTGATATGCCGCCTCTTGCGGCTTTGCGCGAATCGTTGTGGTGACCGTCAGCCCACGCGTGTAGGCAGACTCGCCGACCAGATCAAATACAAACTGCCGCGCCATTTCGTTCAAGAATTCGGCGCGTACCGCGGGTGACTGATCGCGCTTGACCGACGACGGCGCGGCTGCCGCAACCTTGTGTTGGTCATCGGTGATGTAGCCGAGTTCGTGCATCCGGCGCAAGACGTACTGCTGGCGCAGCGCTGCGCGCTTTGGATTCACGATCGGATTAAACGCAGAGGGCGCTTTCGGCAGACCGGCGAGCATGGCCGCCTCAGCGACCGTAAGCTCTTTTAGCGTTTTCCCGTAGTACGTGCGAGCGGCGACCGCGAAGCCGTAGGCCCGTTCGCCCAAAAAGATTTGGTTGATGTAGAGCTCAAGAATTTGGTCTTTCGAAAGCTCGCGTTCGATCTTGTAGGTGAGTGCAACTTCGTTCGCCTTGCGCAGCAAAGTCTTCTCTCGGGTGAGGAAAAAGTTTCGAGCGACTTGCATCGTAATCGTGCTCGCGCCCGCTTTTGTGCCGGTGGTAGCGTTGGAATACAACGTACGCAACACGCCGATCCAGTCGACGCCTGAATGTTCGTAGAAGTTGGAATCTTCTGCCGCGAGGATGGCTTGCTTGACCACTAACGGAACATCTGAGAGCGCGACCAAGCTGCGTCGCTCTTCGCCAAATTCCCCGAGCAGCACGCCCTCTTCTGAAAGGATGCGCAGCGGAAGCTTGGGCTGGTAATCAGTAATGACGTCGAGCGAAGGTAGGCGAGCGCTAATTAGCGTCCACACGAGCGTACCCAAAACAATGCCGACGAGGAGGAGCCCTGCCGCAACGGATGCCGAATAAATGAGCCAGCGCCTTACCATCGTTCTTACCTCGCTTCGCAACGTTCCCCCGAATTCACACCGAGGAAGTGATTACTAACTTCCTCCCGTAAGCCCCGACTCGTGACTTGTTTTTGCCGTGAAGCTGGTCTGTTTGTTGTTTTTTTCGCGATTATAGTTCGCCGGTCCGTGCAGAGAACTTGCCTCAGAACGGGGCTTGTGCAAAACTCACCTCCCAACTTAAAGTTTCAGGCGACAAAAGTGGCCTAAACTCCCAATGCAAAAAGATTTTTTGGGTTCACTGCGGGGAATGATCGGGGCGAAAAGCACGCCGGTCATCGGGGTGGACATCTCATCCACAGCGGTCAAGCTGGTCGAGTTATCGGGTAATCCCGAAAAGCCCGAGCTGCTCCGTTATGCGATCGAGCCTCTACCTCGCGACGCGATGACCGACGGCAATGTAGCCAACTTGGAAACCGTGGGCTCCGCGCTTGAGCGAGCCGTGCGCAAACTTGGTTCGCGCACTAAAGGCGCGGCGATCGCGCTCCCAACCAGCATGGTGATCACTAAACGCATCACTTTGCCTGCGACTGACCGCGACGATGATCTTGAATTCGCTGTTGAAAGCGAAGCCAATCAATACATCCCTTTCGCACTCGATGAAGTCAATCTCGACTTCGCCGTAATTGGGCCAGTGGCCTCCGATCCGACTCAAGTTGAAGTCATGATCGCAGCAGCGCGGAAAGAAAAAATCGAGGATCGCGTTGCCGCGGTCGAGAGTGCTGGGCTCAAAGCGCAGGTCGTTGACGTTGAGGCAATGGCCGTCATGGGCGCCTATGAGCGCATGGCTGAGAACCTTCCAGGCAAAGGCGTTGACCAAAACGTCGGCGTGTTGGATGTGGGCGCAACCTCGACACGTTTTTACGTGTTTCGCAATGACGAGCAGATTTTCATGCGTGAGAGCCCATTCGGCGGCAATCAGCTCACGCAGGAGATTCAGCGCGCGTACAACATGACCAACGAGGAAGCCGAAGCCGCAAAGCGAAGCGGTAGCCTGCCTTCGAATTACGACAACGATGTGCTGCGCCCCTATGTGGACACATTAGCCATCGAAGCGGCCCGCGCGTTGCAGTTTTTCTTGACATCAAACGCACAAGGTCAGCTCGATTACCTGCTTCTTGCGGGCGGCTGCGCCTCGCTCCCGGGCCTTGCTGAGGCAGTATCGCGTCGAACCAACGTCACGGCGTCGGTCGCTAATCCATTTGCCGGGATGTCGCTTAGTTCCAATGTGAAATCACGCCAGTTAGCGGCTGATGCGCCTTCGCTGATGGTCGCGTGTGGTCTTGCGCTGCGGAGGTTCGATTAATGATCCGCATTAACCTGCTGCCGCATCGCGCGGCGAAGCGAGCTCAGCGTAAGCGAGAGTTCAATCTGATTTTGCTCGGTACGTTGGTAGCCGCTGCGGCAATTTGGTACGCCGGCAAGCTCTATCTCGACGAGCGTATCGCTGAGCAGCAGCGACGCAATGATTTGCTGGTCGCTGAAAACAAAAAGCTCGATGGCCAGATCGATGAGATCAAGAAACTCAAAGATCAAACCGCTCAGTTGCTCGCGCGTAAGCAAGTCGTTGAAACGCTGCAAGTAAATCGTGGGGCGTCGGTCAAATTGCTCGATCAGTTGGTCCGCCAGCTGCCTGATGGCGTCTACCTCAAGCAAGTGAAGCAAACCGGAACGAAGATCAATTTGGTTGGATTAGCACAATCAAATGCGCGCGTCTCCACGCTCATGCGTAACCTCGAATCCTCACCCTATCTTACGGGCGCGGAGCTTGTTGAGATCAAAGCGGTCACCGACCGCAATCAGCGACTCAACGAATTCAGCCTGAACATCAGCTTGAAGGGTCTGGAAGACCCGAACGCGAAAAAAGCTGGCCCTGGTTCGCCGCAACCCAACGCCGCTGCGTCCCAATCATCACGTGAAAAAGTGATGCAAGCGATCACGAAGTAGGTGCGACATGACACTCGACGAAATTAGAAAACTCAACCCGAAAGACATCGGGATTTGGCCGTGGCCAGCCAAGGTCGGCGCGCTTCTCATTCTTTTGGGAATTCTGCTATTCCTCGCATGGTATTTGGGCTGGAGCCCGCAGAGCGAGCAACTCGAGCAACAACGCAATCGTGAGCAAACGCTGCGGCAAGAGTACTCCAGCAAAAAAGCTCAAGCAATCAATCTCGACCTGCACATTCAGCAGCTGAAGGAAGTTGAGCAGCAATTCGGCGCGCTTCTGCGGCAACTGCCGAGTAAAAGCGAGATGGATGCGCTGCTCTCCGATATCAATCAAGCAGGTCTCGGGCGCGGACTGCAGTTTGAACTATTTAAGCCCTCTCAAGAGCGGCTACAGGAGTTCTATGCAGAACTCCCTGTCGACATTCGGGTAACGGGCGTTTATCACGATATTGGGGCGTTTGCGAGCGACGTATCGCAGCTTTCTCGAATCGTCACCCTTAACGATTTGGCGATCTCTTACAGAGACCCAAAGGACACCACGACTCTGACAATGGAAGCCGTCGCAAAGACATTCCGCTATCTTGACGAAGACGAGGTTGCCAAACAGCGCAAAGCGAAAGAAGCGCAGAAGGCTCCGAAATGAGCAGACTCATACTTTCTGCAGCGGCCCTCATTAGCGTCATTGGACTCGCAGGATGCGGCGGAAGTGGCGACGATGACCTGCGCGCGTGGATGGCGGAACAAGGTGCGTCGGCGCGCGGCAAGATCGAACCGATTCCGCCTATCCGGCCGTACGACTCCTTCACCTACAACGCCTTTGGGCAGCCTGATCCCTTCAAGCCCCGGAAAATCGAGAGTGCCAAGGGTACCCGAGGGCCCGATCTCACTCGCCGTAAAGAGGCGCTTGAGGCGTACCCGCTTGAAAATCTCATGATGGTGGGCACACTTCAGCGTGGGCAAGCAACGATAGGTTTAGTAAAGGCCTCGGACAATAAAGTGTTCCAAGTCCGGCAGGGCAATTACATGGGACAAAATTTTGGGGTCATTACGACCATCTCAGAGGGCGAAATCGCACTCAAGGAACTTTTCCAAGACGGCGCTGGCGACTGGGTCGAGCGCCAAAGCAAGATGATGCTGCAAGAGCGGGAGCAAAAGAAATGAAACGCGGGATGAGTATGTTGAACATCGGGGCGCGCGCAGCACGAAATCTTGGATGGATGCTGATCGCATCTGTAACCATGGCTGGCGCCTCCATCGCGCAAAACGTGATCGAAGACGTAAGCGTGGCAAAGGGTGCGGCGGGTCGTACCAATATGACCTTTAGTCTGAAGGATGCGGCGAGCGCGCCAACGGTTTTTTCAATCGCTACGCCGCCGCGCCTGGTGCTGGATTTTCCGAATACAAACAGCGCCACGAAGCCTGCGGTCGAGGTTTCGGACGCTGTCGTTCGAAGCTACAACGTCGTCCAGGCTCAGGGCCGCACGCGCATCGTGTTAAACCTGCTGAAACCGCAGGCATACGACGTGAAGGTTGAGGGCAACCGTGTCGGGCTCGCGCTTTTCGATGCTGCCGGCACATCAACTACAGAGGCAACTCCTGATACTGGCCGATTTGCAGCATCCACGAAGGCTGATGGGGTGACTTACACACTCCGTGATGTCGATTTCCGCCGCGGATCGGCGGGTGAAGGTCGCGTGATTGTTGATTTGTCTGGCGCGAACTCTGGCGTCGAGATCAAACCGCAAGGCAAAGTCCTCATCGTCGACTTTATCCGCACCCAAGTGCCACGGAACCTCGAGCGAAAACTGGACGTTACCGATTTCGGCACGCCGGTGCAGCAGATCGATACTTTCGTTCAGGGTAACAACACTCGCATGGTGATCGAGCCAAAAGGCCTTTGGGAGCACTCTGCTTACCAAACCGACAATCGCCTCATTGTTGAAATCAAGCCGATTATCGAAGATCCAAACAAGCTCACGCAAGGCTCGCGAGTCGGCTACAAAGGCGAGAAGCTATCGCTTAACTTCCAGGATATCGCCGTGCGTTCGGTGCTGCAGGTGATTGGCGATTTCACCGGGCTCAACATCATAGTGTCTGACACCGTCACCGGAAACGTGACGCTGCGTCTCAAAGATGTTCCGTGGGACCAAGCACTTGATTTGGTTATGCAGGCACGCTCTCTGGACATGCGCAAAAACGGAAATGTGGTTTGGATTGCGCCGAAAGAGGAACTTGCGTTAAAGGAAAAGCAAGAGCTCGAGGCTAAGGCGCAGGTAGCCGATATCGAACCCCTCCGGTCAGAGATCTTCCAACTCAATTATCAAAAGGCAGAAGAAGTACGCAAAATGATCGTCCCGACTGCGGGTCAGGGCGGGCAAGGCGGTCAGTCTGGTGGTGGTGTACTTTCAAAGCGCGGGACTGCATCGGTCGATGTACGCACCAACGTTTTGATCGTACAAGACACGCCATCGAAGCTCGACGAAGTCCGCCGTCTCCTGCAACGAATTGATATTGCCGTCAAGCAAGTCGTGATTGAGGCACGAGTCGTCATCGCGGATGACAAATTTAGTCGCCAGCTTGGAGCGCGTTTCGGCGTCGGCGCGGGCATATACAACAACGGACGCAACATTGGAATAAACGGCCGCCCGCTTGATTCCGACCAAGCGAATGTCCCGACTACTTGGACCGCGACTGGCTTGCCACCCCCGTACTACTACACACGGATCCGCCAGGATCAGCAAACCGGTACCCGTACTTGGGAATACGTCAACTCCGTTCCGTATAACGTCAATCTCCCCGTGCAGAACGCGGCAGGTTCCTTAGCGCTGACCTTCCTCAATCTTGGTAACGGAAACCTCGTAAATCTTGAACTCTCCGCTGCCGAAGCGGCGAATCGCGGTAAGGTAATTTCCAGTCCGCGCGTGGTCACTGCAGATAACCAGAAGGCGTTCATTGAACAAGGTCAAGAGATCAAGTTGCGCGTCTCCGGCGGCGTAGGTGGTGCAGGTAGCGTCGTTACGGTCAACGCCAAGCTCGGTCTCGAAGTGACCCCACAGGTCACGCCAGACGGGAAGGTTGTTCTCGACGTTGCGATCACGAAAGACTCAATTGCCGGGTTTACTGATGGGAACCCGATCGTCAACACCCGACGGGTTACGACCAAAGTAATCGCAAATAACGGCGATACGGTGGTTTTGGGTGGGATTTACGAAGAAACCATTACCGATACGGTCGATAAGGTACCTTTATTGGGTGACGCTCCCGTGCTTGGTAACTTGTTCCGTCGAACGAACCGTGGCTCTGACAAACAGGAGCTGTTGATCTTCCTGACACCCCGCGTAGCTACCGAGACCAGCGGAACGGTCAAATAGGGTCCGCTTTGCAAACCTGGAGGCGACGCGCCGTTCAGGTTTGTTACGTACGCTACTGGGCGAAGCCATCCACCTGCGCCATAAACGGTGCGCTCGGGCCAAGCAGTTGCCCCGCCTCGCCCGAGCAGAGAAACTACTTATAAGAAATCGCAAGTGACTTCGCGCAAACCAGGGATTCCGGGTGTGTACTGACTCGTTCGCAACAGCACACAACGGAATGATCGCCACGCTGTTCCTCGCGGACTTTATCAGCTGCCGCACGCGCTGAGTTTCTAGAACGCATCTCAGTAGTCAGGCCGCACCCGACGGGTGAGCGAGACCACGCCTAGTGCACGGGGCCTCATCCGCTGCCTTCCCCGTAAATGCTTCCGAGTACAAGAGTTCAGCGGTGGGTGATGGCGCCGACGTTGATAGCCTCCGACGTGCCGCAAACATCATAGCGGTAAGGTAACGGGTAAGTCGTTTCGCCGCTTCCCTTAATGTTCGACCGCGAAAGACGTTTGGCGAGCGGCTACGAGCGGCCAATGCTCACACAACAAGAACACGCTACCAACTCTCTCGTTTATGCGCGTTCGCGCTTCAGCAAGTCGTTTCGCCGCGCGTAGAGCACTTTGCTCGGTCACGCCGCGATGATCGAGAGCCATAGCGTTTAACTATTGACGGCGCTGGTCGCATCACTGATTGCGTACGCTCACAGTATTCGTGCGTAACGCCCACCATAAACTCGGCTCGACCTTCAGCGACTGGCAAAAGCGCTCTTGAGTCGTTGGCGCATTCGCTGAGCCATTACTTGCAGCGCATCTTCGGCGCAACTGCTGCATGTCGCGCGTGAGCAGCCATCGCAAAATCTCATGCGCGGTACCGCGGGCGCATTTGCTTCAGCCCAAGTAGACCGCGCATTCTGTTTTCGGTGTGGGGGCATTACGCATTTACACACGCCGCCGAACAAAGACAACGCACATCAGTCATCAAGCGACAACTCAAACCTGCAAGATGACCAAGAAAAAGCCGACCTTGAAGTCGGCTTTTTCCCTAACGCTGGGCCATGCTATGGCGCACAGGTAATCGTAGCGGTAGTTTGATTACTACGCGCATCGGTAACCTCGATCGTAATTACATCACCTGCTATCAACCCAGTTTGAAGCTGTACCGTGTTGCCAGATATTGTCGATCGATCAGGCCGACTTGTGGTTAACGCATACGGCGACGTACCCCCGTTAATCAAGAAAGTCACAGTACGTCCAGGGCATGCACTTAACGTTACGGCTTTCGGAGAAACCACAAGCGTCGGCGGCGTCGGCAGAGGCTCTGTTCCCTCTTGCTCTGAGTACGTGACCGTTACGTTTCGTCCAGTGGCGTCGGTGACAACAATTGAAGCGCTATATCCAGTGCAAAACGCAATGCTCGTGCTCGCGCGGAATCGTCCACCTGACTCTGGAATTATTACGGCAGGATCGCCACGGATGCCATTCACCGTAAGAATCACGTCAGTTGGTAACGAAGACCGGGCGGTATAAGGTGGGCGCCCGCCGTAAACCAGGAAGTCTCCGGACGAACCGCCGCACTGTCCGCGGTAAAACGCTCTGCTCGTATATCCGCCAGGCACTACGCTCAACACTGACTCACCATTGATCTGTTGAACGATCGTGAAGGCCGTGTCTATCCGGCTGCCCGTCACCAAATCGGTTGCTCGAAAAATAGCGGCTTGAGAAGCAACACCGTCGTCCATTTTGACAAGCGTCGTCGCGCGACCATTTTGATCTGAAAGAACAGTGACGGTTGTTGAGGGGTTCGATCCGTTGGCGTCGGTAACGAATTTGAAGGCACCAAAAATCACATCAAATCGAATCTGGCGATTTGGAATGGCCGAGGTGTTGGCGTTGCGAACGACAGCGTTTACAGTTGCAGTTTCGCCGCTACACACACCTACGGGTCCGGTTGCCGCAGCAGCTCCTGTTCCCGACCCTGAAGACTCGGTGCCGCAGCGACTATTTGCAACTGGCACTACCTGCGCGCTGGTCAATAATGTCGCCGGCTTGACGGTGACTGCCACACCCGCGCGCCGACCGAGTGCGTCCTGGATTGTTACCGTCACTGGCGTGTCTGCGTTTACGTTTGCGGGAACGAGCGTAAGAAGCGTTCCTGCGACATTGGTGCTTACCGGAAGAACGACGCTGTCTGAGGTGAAGGCCTGAAACGGCGCTACACCGCTGCTGATCGTGACAACGGACGGAATGTTTGAATAGACATTCAGCGACGTCGGGTTGATGACAAGCGATGGAGCCGCTGGGCCGCTGTCAAACGGGTCCTTCGCGCCGCCGCCGCCGCATCCAGCCAGGAGCGCGGCGGTCGAGATAGCGGCAACCGCCATCAAAGTCTTTACTAATTTAAATGTGATCGACACTGCGAACCCCTTTTTGTAGACCGCGACCGGACAGGGCCGTCGTTTCGCAAACACGACATTTTCCGTCCAATCAATGAGTTACGAGAATTTTCTCGATTTAACCGCAAGTTTCGCATCGCTGCAAGCGGACACTTCGACGCGCTGCGCCCCACGAATCTCTGCAGCACAACAAAAACAACATGAATTAGGAATGATGCATTGCGTTTAACGTCGATGATTGTGTAAACTATGCGTCCGTTGAAAAACTTTATGCCGATCAAGCATCGCAGCGCGCTACCAGCGCATCCGCCGCACCCTTCAACGATCTCGACGATGCGTCTCGCATCGAAGTCTGATTCCGTCCGGAGTAACTAGCGTGGAAACTGAACAAACGCGCGCTTCTAAGCCACAAGCGCAAGGCCTTTACGACCCTAAAAACGAGCACGATGCGTGCGGCATGGGGTTTGTCGCCAATATAAAAGGCAAAAAAAGTCACGATATCGTGACCAAGGGCCTCACGGTTCTTGAAAACCTCACCCACCGCGGCGCTGTTGGCGCTGACAAGCTGCAAGGCGACGGTGCGGGGATTTTGATTCAAATTCCCGACACTTTTTTGCGTCGCGAATGCGGGAAGCTAAAGATCACCCTTCCGGCCATTGGCCAATATGGCGTCGGCATGGTGTTTCTCCCGCAGGAGCCCGCCTCGAAAATGGCTTGCGAACAAGAGATTGAGCGAGCCATCGCGTCAGAGGGCCAAGTGCTGCTCGGTTGGCGCGACGTGCCAGTAAACCCTGAAGGCTTGGGCGACGGCGTGAAGGCGATTCAGCCGATCATTCGTCAAGTCTTCGTGGGGCGCGGCTCAAAAGACATGACGCAGCAAGACCTGGAAAGGAAGCTCTACATCATTCGGAAGAGCTCCGGACACGCGATTCAGGCGCTCAAACTTCGTCACGGTAAAGAGTTTTACGTCGCGTCGATGTCAACGCGCACGCTTGTCTACAAAGGCATGCTGCTCGCCGATCAAGTCGGCACGTTCTATCTCGATTTGCAAGACCCGATGCTGGTCTCAGCGCTCGCGATGGTTCACCAACGCTTCTCGACGAACACGTTCCCAACTTGGGATCTCGCGCATCCTTTTCGCTTGGTTTGCCACAACGGCGAAATTAACACGTTGCGCGGCAACTGCAACTGGATTCGCGCACGCGAAGGCGCAATCGCCTCCACTGCGCTCGGTGACGATTTGCCGAAACTTTGGCCGCTGATTTACGACGGCCAATCCGATACAGCCTCGTTTGACAATTGCCTCGAACTGCTCGTCATGAGCGGCTATTCGCTGGCGCACGCCTCGATGATGATGATCCCTGAAGCATGGGCAGGCAATCCGCTCATGGACGAAGATCGGCGCGCGTTTTACGAATACCACGCAGCACTCATGGAGCCGTGGGACGGCCCTGCCGCGATGGCATTCACCGATGGTCGCCAAATCGGCGCGACGCTTGACCGCAACGGTTTGCGGCCGGCTCGCTACGTCGTGACCGACGACGACATGGTGGTGATGGCCTCTGAAGTCGGTGTGCTCGACATTCCCGAAGAAAAGATCGTGAAAAAGTGGCGCTTGCAACCCGGCAAGATGCTGCTCATTGATCTCGAAAAAGGCGCAATCGTTGACGACGAGGCGCTCAAGCAAGAGCTCGCCAGCGCGAAGCCGTATCGCGAGTGGATCGAAACCTCGCGCGTGTCGCTGGAAGATCTTCCTGAGCCGGCACCGGCTGACAAGTCTGAGGTGTCGTTGCTTGATCGCCAGCAAGCGTTTGGCTACTCGCAAGAAGATTTGAAAGTGATCCTCGCGCCGATGGTAGCCAACGCCGAAGAGGCAACGGGCTCCATGGGCAACGACGCCGCGCTACCGGTGCTTTCGAACAAAGCGAAGCCGATCTTCAACTACTTCCGGCAACTATTCGCGCAGGTCACCAACCCGCCGATCGATCCGATCCGCGAAGAGTTGGTCATGTCACTGGTCACCTTTATCGGCCCTCGCCCGAATTTATTGGGGGTAGACGCAACTGAGCCGCAACCTCGCTTAGAGGCACAAAACCCGATCTTGACCTCACAAAACATGGAGCGCATTCGCCATGTTGAGTTGTTTTCAAGCGGTGCATTTCGCTCAAAAGAGCTCGATATCACCTACCCCGCGTCGTGGGGAGTAGAGGGCATTGAAGCCGCGGTTGCGAGCCTCTGCGCCGCGGCGGTGGACAACATCAAGCTCGGCTACAACATCCTGATACTTTCGGATCGCACCGTGGCGGCTGATCGAGTGCCGATCCCTGCGCTCCTTGCCACATCGGCCGTTCATCAACATTTGGTGAAAACGGGCCTTCGCACGTCAGCAGGGCTTGTCGTCGAAACCGGCTCCGCCCGCGAAGTTCATCACTTTGCGCTGCTCGGCGGTTACGGCGCTGAGGCGATTCATCCATACCTCGCGCTCGAAACGCTCACGCAGTTGGGCGACATCGTGCCTCAAGTGTCGAAATACGAGAGTGAGAAGCGCTTCGTCAAAGCCATCTGCAAAGGTTTAAACAAAGTGATGTCCAAGATGGGCATTTCCACGTATCAGAGCTACTGCGGCGCGCAAATTTTCGAAGTCGTCGGTTTAAACCAAGGCTTTGTTGACAAATATTTCACCGGCACTGCGAGCGCCATCGAAGGCATCGGCATTTTCGAGCTCGCAGAAGAGCAAATGCGCATGCATCGAGACGCGTTTGGCCACGATCCTGTGCTCGCCAATTCGCTTGATGCGGGCGGCGAATACGCGCTTCGCACACGCGGCGAAGAGCACATGTGGACACCTGCGACCATTTCGAAGCTGCAGCACGCCACGCGCTCTAACAACGCAAACACGTACAAAGAATACGCAGCACTCATCAACGAACAAACGGGCAAACTGAAAACCTTGCGCGGTTTGTTTGATTTCAAATTCGAAGGACGAACCCCCATCTCCATCGATGAAGTAGAGCCTGCGAAAGACATCGTGAAGCGATTCGCAACCGGTGCGATGTCGCTCGGTTCGATTTCAACCGAAGCGCATGCCACGCTCGCCATCGCGATGAACCGCATCGGCGGCAAATCGAACACGGGCGAAGGCGGTGAAGATGCGATGCGCTACATCCCGCTCAAAAAAGGCGAGAGCATGCAGTCGCGCCTTGGCAATCACCGCGTGGTGAAGGATGTGCCGGTCGTCGAAGGCGATTCGATGCGCTCCAAAATTAAGCAGGTCGCGTCGGGGCGCTTTGGCGTTACGGCTGAATACCTTGCTAGCGCTGATCAAATTCAGATCAAGATGGCGCAGGGCGCGAAGCCCGGTGAAGGTGGTCAGCTTCCGGGGCACAAGGTTTCAGAATACATCGCGCAACTGCGATTCTCCGTGCCCGGCGTTGGATTGATTTCGCCGCCGCCGCATCACGATATTTATTCGATTGAAGATCTCGCACAGTTAATCCATGATTTGAAAAACGCGAATCCGAAGGCGAGCATCAGCGTGAAGCTCGTCTCGGAGGTGGGCGTTGGAACAGTCGCTGCGGGTGTCGCGAAATGTAAAGCAGACCATGTCGTGATTGCTGGGCACGATGGTGGCACAGGCGCATCTCCAATCTCATCGATCAAACATGCGGGTACGCCGTGGGAACTGGGTCTCGCTGAAACGCAGCAAACGCTCGTGTTGAACCGTTTGCGCGGACGCGTGCGCGTGCAAGCCGACGGTCAGATGAAGACGGGGCGCGACGTAGCCATCGCTGCACTCCTCGGAGCCGATGAATTCGGCTTCGCTACGGCACCGCTCGTGGTTGAGGGCTGCATCATGATGAGGAAGTGTCACTTGAACACGTGCCCCGTCGGTGTTGCTACGCAAGACCCAGAGCTGCGCAAGAAATTCACGGGGCAGCCTGAACATGTGGTGAACTATTTCTTCTTCGTTGCTGAGGAAGTTCGCGGCATCATGGCGAAGCTCGGTGTTCGAACGTTCGATGAAATGGTCGGGCACAGCGAATGGCTCGACATGCAATCCGGAATCAATCACTGGAAAGCGAAGGGAATCGACTTCTCGAAAGTGTTCTATTCGCCCAAAATGCCAGCTGATGTTTCGCGTTCACATAACGAATCGCAAGACCATGGCCTCGACGCGGCGCTGGATCACAGCTTGATTGCAAATGCAAAGCCCGCGCTTGAGAAGCAAACGAAGGTTGAGTTCCAAGCGACCATCGGTAACCACAACCGCTCAGTGGGGGCGATGCTCTCGCACGCAGTTGCGTCAACGAGAGGCCACGCTGGCTTGCCTGCTGACACGATCCATGTGCGCTTCAAAGGCATCGCCGGTCAGAGCTTCGGGGCATTCCTTGCACGCGGCGTTACCTTTGAGCTTGAAGGCGCAACCAACGATTACTGCGGCAAAGGCATGTCGGGCGGACGTATTGTGGTGTACCCAGACGCGAAATGTCCTGCGAAGCCTGAATACAATATCGTGATTGGCAATACGGTGATGTATGGCGCCACTGAAGGCGAGTCATTCTTCCGGGGCGTTGCGGGTGAGCGCTTCTGCGTGAGGAACTCCGGCGCAACGGCGGTAGTTGAAGGCACGGGCGATCATGGCTGCGAGTACATGACAGGCGGTACCGTCGTTGTGCTCGGTGCAACCGGACGCAACTTCGCGGCGGGTATGTCAGGCGGCGTTGCGTATGTCTACGATCCTGAAGCGCGGTTCGCGAAGCACTGCAACATGAACATGGTTTCGCTTGAACCGCTACTTTCTGAGCTTGAGCAAACCGGTGTTGAACAAGAAGCCATAGCGCAAGGCAAAGGCCGTAAACGTCATCTCGACAAGAGCGATGAAGCGATTGTGAAAAGTTTGGTTGAGCGCCATTTGCGCTATACCGGCTCAACTGTCGCACTCTCGATCATGGACGATTGGGCGACGCATCGAAAGCACTTTGTGAAGGTCTTCCCGAACGAATACAAACGCGCATTGACCGACATGTATTCGGAGAGCATGAAGACCACGAAAGTTACGAGGGAAGTCGCTGCAAAATGACCGACATCGCCGCGGCACTCTGGACCGTCGCGATCATCGCGGCTATCGGTAACATGAGTCCTGGACCAGACTTCGTTGCCGTAACGTACGCGTCCGTCGTTCGTGGACGCGCAAGCGCGGCATTAGTGGCCCTCGGCGTGGTTTTCGGTAATGGGCTTTGGGCAGGCGCCGCGCTATTTGGCGTGGCAGCGCTGTTCACGCTCTTTCCCACGATGTTCGTGTTGATCAAAACAGCGGGTGCGCTCTACTTGTGTTATCTGGGCTACAAGTTATTACGCTACGCACGCGTTCCATACGACGTAGCGGGCGGAGCCACACAATCCTCACCGTGGTCCGCTTTTCGAAGCGGACTCGCAACGACGCTTTCGAATCCGAAAGCGGCGATCTATTACGCGTCTGCACTTTCGACGGCAGCCCCCGCATCGGCGACGTGGTTTGAACTGAGCTTGATGCTCACTGTCGTCATCGCGGTGTCGGGCGCGTGGTTCGCAACCGTCGTACTGGTACTTTCAACCCAGCGCGCTGCGAATGCTTTTCGACGGTTCAAGGTTTACTTTGAGAGTTTGTTTGGCGCACTGTTGCTCGGCTTTGGCTTGAAACAACTTTTCGCAAAATAATTCGTCGCGCGAGTGCGACATACATCACATATTCAATAAAGCACTATGGGTAAGATTACCGGATTCATCGAATACCAACGTCTGAAAGAGGCTTCAGAGGCGCCCGAATCGCGCACGAAGCACTATCGCGAATTCGTCATCACCTTGAATAACGATGAGGCGAAACAGCAAGGTGCGCGCTGCATGGATTGCGGCATTCCGTTTTGCCAAACGGGTTGTCCGATCAACAACATCATTCCAGACTGGAACGATCTTGTTTATCGCGGCAACTACGCCGAGGCGCTCGATACGCTTCATTCGACCAATAACTTCCCCGAGTTCACCGGTCGCGTGTGCCCAGCGCCTTGCGAGGCCGCTTGCACATTGAACATCAATAACGATGCAGTGGGGATCAAGTCGATTGAGCACTTCATCATCGATAAGGGCTGGGAAGAAGGCTGGGTTAAGCCGCAGATCAATCCCGTCAAAACGGGGAAGACGGTCGCTGTGGTGGGCTCTGGGCCCGCGGGGCTTGCTGCGGCTCAGCAGCTCGCACGCGCGGGACATGCGGTGACGGTGTTTGAGAAATCTGATCGCATTGGTGGCCTCCTGCGTTACGGTATTCCTGATTTCAAGATGGAGAAATCGCATATCGATCGTCGCATCGCGCAGATGGAAGCTGAGGGCGTCACGTTCAAAACTTCCGTTCTCGTTGGCGACGGAAAACTCAGCGCAGGCGTGGGCAATGATGCAAAAGAAATTGTTTCGCCGGAGACGTTGAAGCAAGAATTCGATGCCGTCGTTCTCGCGGGTGGCGCGGAGCATCCGCGAGATTTGCCGGTGCCAGGTCGCGACTTAAAAGGCGTTTACTACGCGATGGAATTTCTGCCGCTGCAAAACAAGCGTGTGGCGGGCGATGATGTTGAAGTGATTTCGGCAAAGGGCAAGCACGTTGTCGTGATCGGTGGCGGTGACACCGGCTCCGATTGCGTGGGCACATCGAATCGCCACGGCGCGGCGAGTGTCACGCAATTCGAGCTCATGCCACAACCGCCGGAGCAAGAAAACAAAACGATGACCTGGCCGAACTGGCCGCTCAAAATGCGCACGTCGTCTTCACACGAAGAAGGCGCAAATCGCGATTGGTCGGTGACCACCAAAGCGCTCGTTGGCACGAACGGACAAGTCACGGGCCTCAAAGCGGCGCGCGTCGAATGGTCAAACGGCAAGATGGAAGAAGTGCCGGGCAGCGAATGGGAAATGAAGGCGGACATCGTGCTGCTGGCGATGGGTTTCGTTCATCCCGTCGCACCCGTGCTCGAAGCGTTTGGTGTGGATCGCGATCCGCGCGGGAATGCGCTCGCCAACACAGAAGAGAACCACGGCGCAGCGAAGGCCTATGCCACTAACGTGCCTAAGGTGTTTGCGGCGGGCGATATGCGGCGTGGGCAAAGCTTGGTCGTCTGGGCGATTCGCGAGGGTAGGCAGTGCGCCAAGGCGGTGGACACGTTCTTGATGGGTAGCTCAAGTTTGCCCCGCTAAGTCGCGAATCGCAGCCGAACGGCAAGCATGCGCCGGCTGGCGCCAAGCGTAGCGCGAGGCCTTGTTCGCTAAAAACGGTACGCAGGTACTGTTTTCTTAACGCTCGCAAGTTCGCGAGGGTCGGCGGTGCGCCAAAGCGGTGGACACGTTCTTGATCGGCACCGCGAGCCTGCCTCGCTAAGCCGCTGCTCGGCCTCGGCCGTGCACGAGAAATTTGAGTTGGCTTATTGACTCTAGCCCCTATTAAGTTTGGGCTAGCGACCATTTATATTATTTGTTGTTAATAAGCTAAATATCGCGCTAGGCCCATTTTAAATTGAATTCGGTCTTTTAGGTTATACAGACTCACGGTACTTTGAAAACGCAAAGCTAGGCACGTGAGAGCGTTTCGCTGATGCCTTTCGCGCACGAGTCGTGCGCGTCGGATCGAACCGAACTTGACGCAGCGGCTCCAATGCCGAGTTGGGCTCGGATAGCATCTCTTCTATGGCTTACCTCGAAACGCTACTGCGTCGTGCGCGCGTCACGTTCACGCTCCTCTTAGTTGCTTTAGCGTCGTTCGCTCATGCGACGACGCTGCAATTGCAGTCGGTAAGCGCCGCGTCGAGCGCGCGCTTCCTGATCGACGGCGTCGCTCGCGACGTAGTGCGTGATCGATTCACCGACGAAGGTTTATTGCTGGAAAAAATCGAGGGTGATTACGCCGTGTTTCTCATCAACGGAGAACGGCGACGCATGCGCGTGGGCGAAACGCTGTTGGTCGATTCGCAAACGCAAGGCTTCATTTCGCATCAAGTGCGCGCCGATCAAAAGAATCGATACATGACGCCGATCACGGTGAACGGAGGCGTCATTGCCGTGGCGGAAATTGATCGCAATGCAGACGCCATCGTGATTTCTTCAGCAGACGCAGATCGATTGGGTTTGCCGTACAAAGACAAGCCCGCACGCAGCTTGCGCGTGCCGGCCACGCCGAGAGCGGCTGATGAGACGAAGGAGCAGCGCGAGCAGCGGGAAGCGCGCAACACCGAGCTCGCGAAAGCGGCAAAGGACGGCAAGCCCGTGATGTACAAAACCTACACGTTGCCGCTTAACTCACTGCGCGTCGGCAACATCGATGTTTACGGCATCACTGCCGTGGTGAGCGAAAAACCTGGGCTCACGCACGCCGTGGTGGGGAAACCATTTCTGCGCCGCGTCGCGCCAAGCTGGTCAAACCGCACCCTCACGATGGTGCGGCGCTGAGGCGACACCAAAGAAACGCCCTCGACGCGACGTTGATGCAACGCGCACGACGATTGCATGACAGAAACAAAAAATGAAATTTGCTAACGACCTATTTTTACGCGCGTTCACCGACGAGCGACTGCCGCGCCCGCCGCTTTGGTTGCTTCGCCAAGCAGGGCGCTATCTGCCCGAATACCGCGCCAGTCGCGCCCGCTTTCCGAGCTTCATGGATGCGTGTCGTTCGAAAGAATTTTGCGCGGAAGTAATGCTGCAGCCGCTCGCGCGCTACCCGCTCGATGCTGCGATCCTCTTCTCTGACATTCTGACGATTCCCGATGCCATGAACCTCGGGCTCTCGTTTGGCGTCGGCGAGGGGCCTAAATTTGCAAGCCCGCTGCGCGACGAGCGTGCTGTCTCCACGCTGCGAAAACCAGCGCTTGAATCGCTGCAGTATGTGTTCGATGCTGTCGCCCACTGTAAACAAGCACTAACGGATCAGGTGAATGGTGAAGCGGTCCAGCGCATTCCGCTGATTGGCTTCTCAGGTTCGCCGTTTACGCTCGCCTGTTACATGATCGAAGGTGCGGGCTCAGCTAATGAGTTTGCGCACGTGCGCCGAATGATGTTCCAGCGTCCGGATTTGCTTGAACACGTGTTGGAGGTGAACACTGAGAGCGTGATCGAATACTTGGAGGCGCAGGCGAAGGCGGGCGCAAACGTGCTGATGATTTTCGATAGTTGGGGCGGCGTGCTTTCGCCTTCGCAATACCGAAAGTTTTCGCTGGCGTCGATTACGAAGATCGTTGCCGAGTTAAAACGCCGACTTCCCGGAATGCCGATCATCAGTTTCAGCAAAGGCGCAAACGTTTCGCTTGCCGCTCAAGCGCAGTTGGGCGCTGACGCGCTGGGTATCGATTGGCAAACCGATCTCGCAGAGGCGCGAGCGAGCGTTGGCGCGAAGATCACGTTGCAGGGCAATTTTGACCCTGCGCTCATGGCCACCGATGAGGCGACGCTGCGCCGCGCGGTACGCGAAGCGTGGAGCGGATTTGATCCGCATCATCGCTATATCGCGAACCTAGGCCATGGCATCACGCCGGATGCGAACCCTGAGCTGGTGCAGGTGCTTCTGGATGAGATTCACCGAAGCGCAAACGCGTAGCGTTGCACCGCGCCAAGTCGCGCCTGTCGTGCGATCATCATGACCGTCGCATGGCCACGTGCGCAAGGCAAGACGCTGAAAAGCAAGCACAGTTCCGAAGCCGCCGGTACGATCTTGAACGCGAGTTTCGCGCTTGACAGGTGGTAAAAAATCTGAGTTATGCACAAATATGACATTTCCGTCACACGTGAGTACCCGCCTTGGCTGTGTGCACGCATTTACGTTGTAAGTATTTGATTTACAAAAGAAAAGTTTTTTTGCATAAGATTTGCGCAATTGCAGCAAAACGCGCGTACAACGGCGCTTGCAGCGAATCCACCTAAATAAGTCACAAAGTTATCCACAACAAGTGTGAACCATTTCAGGGCGTCACCTAGACGCTCCTGAATCTGGTTCTTCGCCGTAATGTCAGCACTCACTAAGCTTACCGTCGACGTCCCGCTTGCCATTGGCAAGCCGCTCGACTACGTGCTGAGTGCCAACGATCACGCCGAAGTCGGCGGCGCAGTCGAAGTGACTGTAGGCATCCGAGCTTATTCGGCCCTTGTCCGCCGCTCTTCATCGATTAAGGGTGAAGAGGTAGAAAAGCTCAAAGTTGTAAAGCGTGTTTTATGTGGCTCTTTGCCCGATGAATTGATCGCTTTAGCGGAATTTGTGGCTCGATATTATCAAGTCACACCTGGCGTGGCCTTTGGGCTCATCACGCCCAGCGATGCGCCGCCGCAACCAAGCCCCGTCGCGTGGCGCGCAACCCCGCTCGGGGTGAAAGCAACGGCCCTCCTCGGCGCACGGCAACAGCGCTCGAAGGCGCTCCGCGAACAGTTGCAACAGACCCTGACCGTGGCGGATCGCGCTGCGCTCTCGCCCAACCAGCGAAGAACGCTCACCGAGTGGGTTGCCAAGGGCTGGGTAGAGCCGATGTTTGATCGCCCTCAAAAGGCGTTCACCTTTCCCACCTTTCCGAAGTTCACCGCCGCACAAGAAAGCGCCATCTTGCGGCTCCGCGAAGCGCAGTCCGGGTTCGGAGTTTCGCTGTTACATGGCGTGACTGGCAGCGGCAAAACCGAGGTGTATCTCGACGCGATAGCCAATGCAGTCTCAGCCGGTAAACAGGCGTTGTTACTGGTGCCCGAGATCAACCTCACGCCGCAGCTTATTGAGCGCATTGAAAAGTCGCTACCGAACGTGGCGAGCGTGGTTTTGCATTCAAAGCTCGCCCCCGGTGAGCGCAATCGCGCGTGGCACCAAGCGCATCAAGGGCGGGCTCAACTCGTGATCGGAACGCGGCTCGCGGTGTTCGCGCCGTTGCCCGCGCTTGGCTTAATCGTGATTGATGAAGAGCACGATGCCTCATACAAACAAAACGAATCGCCGCGCTATCACGCGCGAGACATGGCGATTGTGCGGGCGCAACGGCTCAATATTCCCGTGATTCTTGCCAGTGCGACGCCATCGTTGGAGTCGTGGCGACAAGCGCGCGCCGGACGCTACCGATTGCTGCGCTTGGCAGAGCGCGCAACCGCTGCGCCGTTGCCGCGGATGCGCTATGTGCCCGCGAAGGGCCGCCATGTGAAGCTTGGGCTCTCAGATGCGCTGGCCGACGCCATCGAAATACGAATTGCGCGCGGCGAGCAATCTTTGGTTTTGGTCAATCGGCGTGGTTTTGCGCCGTCGCTTTACTGCCCGCATTGCGCCTGGAGCGCGCCTTGTAAGCGATGCGACGCAAAGCTCACGCTGCACCAATCGATTCGCTCACTGCGCTGCCATCATTGCGGCTTTCAAGCACCCGTTCCGAACAAATGCCCTGCGTGCGGACACCCTGAACTCATCGGCTCAGGCGTCGGCACGCAAAAGCTTGAACAAGCGTTAATTGAGCGATTCCCAGACGCGCGAATCGCGCGCGCCGATACTGATGCGCTCTCCGGAAAGTATGCCTGGCAACAGCTCTATGAGCGAATTCTCGCGCGCGAAATTGATGTGGTGGTGGGGACTCAAATGCTTGCCAAAGGGCATGATTTTCCGGCGCTCACGTTGGTGGGTGTGGTCGATTCGGATCGTGCGATATTTTCGAGCGATTTTCGTTCGCAAGAGGATCTCTTCGCACTGCTCACGCAAGTCGCGGGGCGCGCTGGGCGACATTCAACCGAACCGGGCGAAGTGATCGTGCAGACAGAATTCCCCGATCACCCGACGTATCAAGCGATTCTGCGCCACGATTTCGACGGCTTCGCTGACGAATCGCTCCGTGCGCGTGAAACGTTTGGGTTGCCGCCCGTTACCCGCATGGCCTTGATTCGCGCCGAAGCGAAAGATGGCCAAGCGGTCGCCGATTTCTTCGCTCACGCGCATGCCACACTTCGCAAGGCGCTCGCAGTGGAAGACGGTGAAGTATTTGCGCCACAGCCCGCACCGCTCGCGCGCAAAGCCGACTTTACGCGATGGACGATGCAGGCGATTGCGCCAAAGACAGCGGCGCTCGCTAAAGCGCTGTCGCTCCTGCGTGAAGACATCGAATCACGCAAATGCAAGCCGCGTTGGACGATCGATGTCGATCCTTACGATTTCGGATAAAGAATTTCTTGATTAGTCCTTTTTTTTATGAGGGCTAGCTACATTTTCTATGCAAGTCAATTTAGTTAAATGCTAAACGCTAGCCCTTATTCCGATTGGACGAAATAACTATTTCCTTTATTCGCCTGCTGCTTACGGCAGCGAGTAAGCCGCAGCGTTTCCAACACACGGTGCTCAGCTGTTTACACACTGTTACCGAACGTTCATCCCCCGTTATCTCGCGAAGCCGACATTACGTCCATCGACTCAGGCAACACAGGGAGAGAAAAGATGAACGTACAGATGACAACGACCGCAACTGCTTCAACGGGTGCCATCAGCTACCGTGCGGCGCGTCAAAACACCCAACATTGCGTTGACGACATCGTTGCGCTCGGCCGCCCGCGTGTGGTGACCGTCGGCACCTCGATCCATCGCGCGGGCGACACCTTTCGCTCGGTCTACTACGTACGCTCCGGAACCTTAAAGCGCGTGCTGATTCAGGAGGATGGACGTGAGCAGACGCTCGGATTCCCTCTTCCTGGCGACCTTCTCGGGCTTGAAGCCATCGACTCAGGCGTGCACACCACGTCGGTCGTCGCACTCGACACCTGCTGCGTCGTCGAGATCCCTTACGACGCGATCGAATCACTCGCGTTCGAACGCCGCGATGTCGCGCGCTTTTTGTACCAGCGCTTGAGTGCTGCGCTGCGCGACGAGCACGGCTGGCTCGCAGCCCTTGGACTGCTCAATGCGGACGAACGCGTTGCCGCCTTCTTGCTCGATCTGTCAGAGCGATTTGCTGCGCGAGGCTTCTCGGCCACGCGTTTCATGTTGCGCATGACACGCGCCGAAATCGGCAGCTTCCTCGGGCTCACGCTGGAAACGGTGAGTCGGGTATTTTCTCGCTTTCAAAAACATGGCTTGGTAAAAGTCACCCGCCGCGATATCGAGCTCATCGACGTAGACGCGCTTATCGGACTTGCCCGCGCGAAGCTCGGCGCAGAGAACGTAGCGGTTCACTGAACAAGGCGAAATCAGTCGAGCGCGCGTGAGTTCCGGGCACGCCGCTGCGGAGCTCACGGCAAGAAAAATTACGTTCGCTTGCGCTTAACGCTCCGCGGCTTGGGTTTAGTACCCATGTTTGTGGCGCGATCAATCACCTCTCGTACTGCTCGACCTAGCCCTTCGCGGGTATAAGGCTTCCGAAGGAATGCGAGTTCGCCATCGAGCGCGATCTGCAGTGGGAGGGCACTTCGCGCATACCCCGACGCATAGAGCACGGGCAGGTGAGGGGCGATCGCATGAAGCGCTTCGGCGACCTTTGGCCCCGTCTCGCCACCGCGTAAGACGACATCCGTGAATAACAGGTTCGTACCCGGGTTCGCCTTGAGCGCCGCAACAGCGCCCGCCAGATCGTCAACCGCGACGACGCGATAACCAAGCGCGCGAAGAAACTGTTCAGCAACGGCGCGTACGCCCTCATCGTCTTCAACGATCAATATGTGTTCCTCGCCTTGAGCCGTGACCAAGGGCTGTGCGCTTGCGCTTGCCCGCTTGGGTAACTTTGCCTCGCTCGCCGGTAAATACAAGTTAATTGCTGTGCCTAATCCGGGCTCGCTATACGCGCTGACATGCCCTTGGGATTGCTTGGCAAAGCCGTACACCATGCTGAGGCCCAGCCCGCTGCCCTTTGCCGGTACCCTTTGTGGTGAAGAAGGGTTCAAATGCACGCGTAAGCGTCTCTCGTGACATACCTACACCCGTATCGGTCACCGTAAATCTCACGTATTGGCCCGCCGGAAGCTCTAGGCTTGACACCGAAGCGTCTGTGCTCGCATCGAAACGGCTTGCGTCGATTGTGAGTTTGCCGCCATTCGGCATTGCATCGCGCGCGTTCACAGCTAGATTCAATAGAGCGGTTTCCAATTGGCCACTATCAGCGACGATCCCCGGCATTTTCGGTTCGGTGCGAACAATGATTTCGATATTTGCGCCCAGCGTGCGCGCGAGTAGATCGCGAAAGCTTGCGAGCAGCTTTTTTACATCGATTGCCTCTGGCCTAAGCGTCTGTCGGCGCGAAAAGGCTAGCAACTTTCCTGTGAGCTCGGTACCTCGTTGCGCCGCGCGCGCTGCAGCTGCGAGCGCTCGCTCAGCGTAGCGGTCTTCAAGTTTGCTGTCGCCAAGGATTTGCAAGTTGCCCGACATCACGGTGAGCAAATTGTTGAAATCATGCGCAACACCGCCGGTAAGCTGCCCGAGCGATTCCAAACGCTGAGAAAGCATCAGCTTTTCCTCGGTGGCGCTGCGCTGAAGTGCGTTAGAGACAATATTTGCGATTGCTTCAAGGAAGGCGATGTCTTCAGTGGTGAAGCAATTGGGCTCGCGCGTGCCCACCACCAATAATCCGTTACCGCGATCACGATCATTGAGCGGAGCCATCATCAGGCTGCGAACTCCAAGTTCGCGCAGCAGTTCGCACAGCGAATCCTGCACGGCTCGCGCATCGCCAATCAATACTGGCGTGCCGCTAGCAAGCGCTTGCCCCGACAGCAACCGGTCTGAGCGCGGAATCGAGCGGCCCTGGATGCTCGCGCGGAGCACGCCCGCTGCCGCAAGACATTGCAATTGCTCACGCTCCGTGTCGAGCATGAAGATCCCGAATGCCTCCGCTGCAAGCGGATCACTCGCAATCTCTGCGACTTCACGAAGCGCTGCGTTCAACTCGAGCTTACGCAGCACGCCAGCACTCACTCGCGCAAGAGCGTTCGCCCGCACCAGTTCGCGCTCAGTGCGGCGTGCCTGCAGGCGCTCGCTCACATCGCGCAGGATCAAGGTTACGTCTGCGCTTTCGGGATGCTCGCTTTTCATGGGAGACAGCGAGATTTCGACGGGAAACTCCCGACCCGACAGCTTCATCGCAGAGAGTGACAGCCCCATACCCATCGGGCGTTTACGCGGAGTGCCCGCATACGATTCGCGCAGCTTCGCGTGATGTTTGCGCGCGCTCAAGGGAATTAACTTTTCGACCGAAAGCCCGCACAATTCGCCGACGCTGGCGTCGAGCAAACGCTCGGCTTCGGAGTTGTTTAAGCGAATGATGCCAGCCCGGTCTACGACGAGTATGGCATCAGGCGCAGCTTCAAACAATAGCCGATATGACTCATCGAGCGCGGCGCTCGCAGGCGCTGCCACGATGCCTCGTTCGCGGGTCGCAAGCGCTTTTCGTTTCATGAATGAGTGCTGGGTGTAAACACGTAGCCCACGCCTCTGACCGCTTTGATGAGCTTGGGCGATTTTCCATCATCGCCAAGCTTTTTACGCAGTCGCCCGATCTGCACGTCTATCGTTCGATCAAACGGACCCGCCTCTCGATGATGCGTTTCTTGCAGTAGCTGGTCGCGATTTCTCACGCGCCCGGGATGCAGAGCGAGCACGTACAGCAAATCGAATTCACCGGTGGTGAGTTCGATCACCTCTCCCGTACCATCTCGTACTTCGCGCCGCTCTGGGTCAAGCCGGAAGTTATCAAAGCACAAAAACTTCTTGCTACCCGACTCTGCGGCGGCAGGGGCATTTGCGTATCGGCGGCTCACGCTTCGCACGCGCGCAAGCAACTCACGCAGATCAAACGGCTTGGTAACGTAATCATCTGCGCCTATTTCCAAGCCAACGACACGGTCGACCGTGTCTGCTCGCCCAGTGAGCATGAGCAGGCCACCGTTCCAGTGGCCGCGCAATCGCCGCGCAATCGCAAAACCATCTTCGCGACCTAAATTGACGTCGAGCAAAATCGCATCAATCGATTGACGGCTGAGCAGCTCGGTGAGCTCGTTTTCCGACGCGGCGGAGAGCGTGTGAATACCTTGGCGTTCGAAGTATCCGGCAACCAGTTCTCGGATGTCCTCATCGTCATCGACGATCGCAACCCGTAGCGAAGTTGAGGCTTCAGTAGGAACCAATTTGAAACTACAAGTTATCCGTGAATGTTCAGTGTATCGTGCGCCGTTTGCAACGAGGGTTTAGCCGCCAGAGCGTGGTTTCGGTGCGCCCTCTCGCAGACTCATCACTGCCTCTATTCGACTCGCGCACCCAATCTTTCTACTGATTGGACGAACCGTTCGCAGGAACCGGGAGAGGAAATCGCCGGGGTGTCTATGGAAGTGCCGAACCAGTATCGCGCGCGCATCGCATCATGTTGCCAGACTTGCGCGATTTGAAATCTTAAGATGTTTCGGCATAGCCGTGCTACGCCTTCAGATTTTCGCGGGCTCAGCCCATCAAAATTCACCGTATGCTTCCACCACGCAAATCTACTCAGTGACGCCCTGAAGAAGTTTCACGCTTTTCCTGACACACAAGGCAGGTTGTCGCGCTGGGGTGAGCCAGTAGGCGTGCGTAGCCAATCGGATTTCCACAGCTCACGCACGCGGCATAGTCGCCGCTAGCAACACGCTCGAGCGCCTGCTCCACTGCGTTGAGTTCATTTTGGTCACGAACCAGCCGTGAAAGCGCAAGCTCAGCGTCGACATCTGCGGTTGGCTCGTCGGCGTCGCTCGGCGCGATGCCACGAACGCTAACGTCGTCATCTGCATGGAGACCACGCTCTAGTGCAGACTTCAAAAATGCGCGCCGTCGAACGAGGAGATTTCGTAGATCACTCTCTTGCTGTTGGGTGAGGATTTCGATTGCCATGTGAAAGTTCGAAAGACAGTGCCGATGCGAAGCTTCTCTGAATGCAGCGGAGCTTGATTTGACACAGGTCAACATCGTGGCATGCGTTGCGCTCTATCGTTCACCAATGCTGGCTACAGAAACATCCCCTATTGCGTCGGGCTCGACAGGCCTGCGCGCGGCCGCAGAAGCGGCACCTATGGCACAGCGGCAGTCGGCACCCGTTGCAACGAATCTTTGCACGCTCGATGTCTATGACATGGACTGTGCCGCGTGCGCGATACTCATCGAATCCGAACTGCGAAAGTGTGCGGGTGTCAGCTCGGTTAGCGTTCACTACGCAACTCAGCGCGCGCGAATCGCCTACGATGCTGAGCAAACGAACGAATTGGCCCTTGCAGAATTCATTACTTCGCTTGGACACGCCGTTCGAAGCGATAGCGCGTTGCTCGACCGTGCAGCGATCGTTCGAAAAATTCGCCGTCGGTATCAGTGGCAAACTGGTTTGGCTGCATTCTGCGCGATGCAGATCATGATGTTTAGTCTGCCGCGTTTCCTAGGCGGCGACGAGATTGAGTTGCCGTTAGCGAGGCTCATGGACGGCGCTGCGCTCTTGCTGACGTTGCCCGTTCTCTTTTTTTGTGCCTGCAGTTTCTTTCGTGGCGCGACGCGCGAGTGGCGTATTCGCCGCGTTGGCATGGACAGCGCCGTGGCAGTAAGCCTGGCGAGCGCATTCGCTGGCTCAGTTTGGCATGTATGGAGCGGCAGTGGGCAGCTCTACTTTGACTCGATTGCAATGTTCGTAGCGCTTTTGCTCGGTGTACGCTGGTTCGAATGGGAGCGCCGCGAAGCAAACCGGACATCGCTCGAAAGTTTAGCCATCAATTCCGCTACGGCTTCTTACGCCCTTCTAAATCAGGGCGATCAGCAGGTTCGATTGTTTATCGACATTGCCCAAATAGCGGTTGATAGCCGATTATTGATTGGGCACTTACAGAGTGTGCCAGTTGATGGATACCTTGAAAGCGACGCTGCAACGCTTGACGAATCAGTGCTAACCGGTGAGTCAACGCCCGCGATGAAATGTCGCAACGCGAAACTAAGTGCCGGCACAATCAATCTCGGCGAGCCCTTCGTACTGCGCGCTCAAAGCACAGCAGAAAAAAGTACGACGCAGCGTCTTCTTGATCTTGCAGATCAAAGTGAAAGACCCGAGTACCGTGCACGCTTTGCGAGTGTGTCCCGAATCTTTGTGCCGGCCTTGTTCGTAGTCGCAATGCTCACCTTCATCGCGTTCTTCCATCTCGGGATCGATGTCGCGCTAGAGCGCGCGATTGCAGTGCTCATCGTGAGCTGTCCGTGCGCGCTCGCCCTCGCAGCACCAGCAGCCTACGCACGTGCATTCACGCAGCTTGCCTCGCTCGGAATGATTGTTCGCCGAGGCGACTCGCTGGATCGCCTGACAAGCGTTGATACCTTCGTATTTGATAAGACGGGCACGCTCACAGACCCCCATGAGTTCAAACTGAACTACGTGCGGGCGCAGCTCGACTTTGACCAGGTGCGGGCGATCATAGCGTCGCTTGAAGCCTATGCCAATCATCCGCTCGCGAAATCGCTCAGGGCAGCGTTTGCTCACCGGTCGTTACTTTCCGTTGACGCGGCGGCGTGGAAGCCGGGGTACGGTGTAAACGGCGCGATCGAAGGCGTTGAGTACCGACTCGGTCGCAAGTCGTACGTGGTCGAACTATTTTCAGGGCCGGACGCCAGCCCCGATAGCGAGGCGACCCCGACGCTCTATTTGGCGGATTCGGACGGGATCGTGTGCACCATTGAATTTCTAGAGGCGCTTCGGCCCGGCGCGCACACGCTCACGAAATCACTGAGCGGTTCACACAACATCGAAATCATGAGCGGTGATCGCCAGGATCGGGTTGATTCTGTCGCAACTTTACTCGGGATCGCGCGCGCTCAAGGCGATACCAGCGCAGCCAAGAAACAGCAGCGCGTTGAAACGTTACAACGCGCTGGGCGCGTGGTGGCGATGGTTGGTGACGGGTGGAACGACAGTGTTGCCTTCGCAAAAGCCGATGTGTCGATTGCGGCGGCGGGCGCGACTGATGCGGCGCTACGCAGCGCCGATCTCATCTCGGCCTCTGCATCGCTTGAAGTACTAAAAACAACGCTTGATTACGCCAAACGACTTAGGCAAATCATTCTTCAGAACTACGCTTGGGCCATTGCGTACAACCTGGTTGCAATTCCCTTCGCCGCGCTCGGCTACGTTGACCCGATCTACGCAGCCATCGGGATGGCATCGAGCTCCGCGCTGGTGGTAGCCAACACCTTGCGACTAAACACCAGATAGGGAACACAATGGAAACACTCTATCTCCTCATTCCGCTCTCGCTCGTGCTTGCTGTAGTCATCGCGGTGGCTTTCTGGTGGAGCGTTGATAGCGGGCAATTTGAAAACCTAGAGTCGGAAGGCGAGCTCATCGTTCGCGATGATGACAACGCCGTAGAAAAGCCCGAGCAGGTTCAGCGCAAGCATTCAATCTGAGGATCGCAGCGACGGCGTTGGGCGGGCAAATGCTCAGCCGTCTTCAACAGAAACGCGCCTCGTCCGCCGAGTCGCTCTAAGTTGACATTCGTCAATACCCTAGTCGTCACTACTGCCTATCTTTACAACGGGGCGCAAGACGCGCGCAATTGCAGCAAGGCGAGGGAATAAATGAGCGAAACTAAAGCTCGATACTTCGAGAACGAAAGTTACAACTACAAAATTGTTTATCAATTTGCGTTGATGACAGTCGTTTGGGGCATCGTGGGAATGACAGTGGGGGTGTTGATCGCCGCCCAACTGGTATGGCCAGAACTCAATTTTCACGAGTTTCTATCGTACGGGCGTCTCCGTCCACTACACACCAACGCGGTGATATTCGCGTTCGGCGGATGTGCGCTATTTTCAACCTCGTACTACGTGGTGCAGCGCACTTGCCACGTACCGCTTTTTGCTCCCAAACTTGCTGCCTTTACATTTTGGGGATGGCAAGCGGTTATCTTGCTCGCGGCGATCACTCTTCCGCTCGGCTTTACGAGCGGTAAAGAGTATGCGGAGCTTGAGTGGCCGATTGATATTCTGATCGCGCTTGTCTGGGTCTCTTATGCAGTCGTTTTCTTTGGCACACTCGCCACCCGTCGCACCAGCCACATTTATGTAGCCAATTGGTTTTTTGGTGGCTTCATTCTCACCGTCGCCATTCTCCACATCGTCAATAGCGCCGCCGTTCCTGTATCGCTCACTAAATCCTACTCGGCGTACGCAGGCGTTCAAGACGCAATGATCCAGTGGTGGTATGGCCACAACGCGGTCGGATTCTTTTTGACCGCGGGCTTTCTCGGCATCATGTATTACTTCGTGCCGAAGCAAGCAGAGCGCCCCGTTTACTCGTATCGCCTGTCGGTCGTTCACTTCTGGGCACTCATCTTCACCTACATGTGGGCAGGTCCGCATCACCTGCACTACACAGCATTGCCTGATTGGGCTCAATCGCTCGGCATGTTGTTCTCTTTAGTCCTACTCGCGCCTTCTTGGGGCGGCATGATCAACGGCATCATGACGCTATCGGGCGCATGGCACAAGCTTCGCGACGACCCGATTCTCAAGTTTCTGGTCACCTCGCTCTCCTTCTACGGAATGGCCACATTTGAGGGGCCGATGATGTCGATCAAAACAGTAAATGCCCTGTCGCACTACACAGACTGGACCATCGGTCACGTTCACTCAGGTGCTCTCGGTTGGGTGGCATTTATCTCTATCGGCGCCGTGTATTACATGATTCCGCGGCTCGTTGGCAAAGAGCAGATGTACAGCAAAAAGCTGATCGAGATTCACTTCTGGATTGCAACGCTCGCGATTGTTCTCTACATCGCTGCGATGTGGATTTCGGGTGTGATGCAAGGCTTGATGTGGCGCGCGGTGAATCCGGATGGCACGTTGACCTACAGCTTCGTCGAATCAGTGAAGAGCAGCTATCCGTTCTGGTTTATTCGCTTTATCGGTGGTGCGCTGTATCTCGGCAGCATGTTCATCATGGCCTACAACGTTTACATGACGGTGCGCAAATCTCCCGTCACACGTGCGGCAGTGCCGATGCCGTTAACGCCTGCAGCCGCATAAGAAAGGGGGATAGCTCTATGAAATTGACACACGACACCATTGAGAGAAAAACTGGTCTCCTCATTGCGCTGGTGATTTTCGTGGTGAGCATCGGCGGTCTCGTTGAGATCGTGCCGCTGTTTTTCCAGAAAGACTTGATCGAACCGGTGGCAGGGCTTAAGCCGTACGAACCACTTCGATTAGTGGGCCGTGACATTTATGTTCGCGAAGGTTGCTACAACTGTCATTCGCAAATGATTCGCCCATTTCGCTCAGAAACTGAGCGCTATGGCCCCTATTCGGTAGCGGGCGAGTTTGTGTACGACCGACCGTTTCAGTGGGGCAGCAAGCGCACCGGCCCCGATCTCGCACGGGTTGGGGGCCGCTACAGCGATGAATGGCACCGCTTGCATTTCGAGGATCCTCGTTCAGTCGTTCCAGAATCAAACATGCCTAGCTATGCATTTTTGAATCGCTCGATCGGTGGCGCGGACATTAAAGCAAGGATGTCAGCGTTAAAGATGCTCGGACATCCGTACTCCCAAGCGGAGATCGATAGCGCCCCCGCAGCGCTTAAAGACAAAACCGAGCTCGACGCTTTGATTGCGTATCTGCAAGGCCTCGGAACTCAAATCAAATCGATCAAGGGATAGCGCATGGAAACGCTACGTGTTGTCTTCACAGTCTTGTCTTTTTTAACGTTTCTTGGTGTTGTGATCTGGGCGTTTACCACGCCTGGCGCGCGCAGCGCTGCATCAGCGAACGCCGATTTGCTGCGCGATGATGATCGTGCTGGTCGCGGGTACGAAGGAGGTGTGTGATGAGCTCAGCAACGAACACACTCCCTACGGGCTGGGCTTGGTATGTCGGCATCCTGACCGTTTTGTCGCTACTGTGGTGTTTGTGGATTCTTGTAAGCAATAGTAAGAAGATTGAGCCCAAAGATCAGCCAGAGCTTCATGGTCAAAATGTTTGGGATGGCCTACGCGAGTACGACAATCCGCTGCCAAAGTGGTGGTCAAACTTGTTCTACATCACTGTGATCTTCGCAGTCGGATATCTCGCACTGTTTCCAGGGCTCGCGATCCTGCCCGGCTATCTGGGTTGGAGCTCGAGTGATCGATACAAGAAGGAAGTTGCAGAAGTCAACGCGGAGGTCGATCCAATCTTTAATGCGTATCTGAAACAAGATGTTGCGACGGTAGCAAACGATAAAGGCGCGCTTCAGATTGGAGGACGACTGTTCCAAACGTATTGTGTGCAATGCCATGGCAGCGATATGCGGGGCTCAAAGGGCTTCCCGAATCTTGTGGATGCGGATTGGCTTTATCCAGGAACGCCAGACGCGATCAAGACAACAATCATGGACGGCCGCGTAGGGGCGATGCCATCATTCGCAGGACAACTCAAACCCGAACAAATCAAAGACGTTTCGCAATTCGTACTTACGTTATCGGGACGTAGCGCATCGAAAGATGCTGCGCTACGCGGCGAAGAGACCTTCAAACAAATCTGTTCTGCCTGCCACGGTGCATCGGGCAAAGGCAACGTCGCGCTTGGCGCACCGAACTTAACCGATGATGTTTGGCTATACAGCGGCACCGCTGCAGCTATTGAAGAAGCGGTCGTCAAGGGTCGAGCGGGAGTGATGCCTGCACAGAAAGATCAGCTGGGGGAGGCGCGCGTGCACCTGCTCGCAGCCTACGTCTACGCACAGTCGCGTGAAGCGGCTCCCAAAACTCCAGCTCAGTAATATCTGGATTGATCGAGGCAGTCAATGAGCGAAACCGCAGCGGAAACCAAAGTTGTTTCGCTCTACCAATCGTCAAAGAAGATCTATCCCAAGTCGGTGAGCGGGCGTTTCGCGCAGCTTCGCGTGGCGATGGTGCTCATGACTCAATTGCTCTTCTATGGTCTCGCTTGGTTGCCATGGAATGATCGACAAGCGGTGTTGTTCGATCTGGTCAACAGAAAGTTCTACATCTTCGGCTGGGTGTTCTGGCCGCAGGACATTCTGTATCTCACCTTCATCCTGATCGTCTCTGCTTACTCGCTGTTCTTCGTCACCGCAATAGCGGGTCGAGTGTTTTGCGGCTATGCATGCCCACAAACGGTGTACACCGAGGTGTTCATGTGGGTGGAGAAGTGGTTTGAAGGTGACCGCGCCAGCCGAATGAGACTCGATGCGGCGCCGTTATCGTTCAACAAGCTCTGGCGCAAAGGCGGAAAACACGCAGTCTGGGTATTGATCGCGCTATGGACAGGGTTCACGTTTGTGGGCTACTTCACCCCGATCCACACCTTAGTTAATGAAGTGTTGGCCTTTTCCACCGGCCCGTGGGAAACCTTCTGGATTTTGTTTTATGCGTTTGCGACGTGGGGTAATGCGGGCTTCATGCGCGAGCAAGTATGTAAGTACATGTGTCCGTATGCGCGATTTCAAAGCGTGATGTTTGATCGAGACACACTCATCGTCTCGTACGATACAGAGCGCGGCGAGCCGCGCGGTGGTCGGAAGAAAGGTATTGATCCGAAAAGCGCAAACCTGGGCGCTTGCGTAGATTGCTCATTGTGCGTCCAGGTTTGTCCAACGGGTATCGATATCCGCAACGGGTTGCAATACGAATGTATCGGCTGCTCGGCCTGCATCGATGTTTGCGATACCGTGATGGACAAGATGAATTACCCACGCGGCCTGGTTCGCTACTCAACCGAAAATGCGCTTGAGCAACATTGGGGACTGGCTGAAATCCGCAAACACCTAGCGAGGCCGCGAATACTGCTTTACTTCGCTGTACTTGTAGTACTGGCGGCGGGCTTGGTGGCGGCACTCGTGCTTCGCAATCCATTGAAGGTTGATGTGATTCGTGATCGCCGGGTCTTGGCTCGGGAAGTCGAAGGGCGCTATATCGAGAACATTTATCGCCTTAACGTGATGAACACGCGCGAACAGTCGCAGCGCTTTTCAGTGGATGTTGAAGGCCTGCCCGGCGCAACGATTAATCGCGGTTCGACAGTCGATGCTGAGGGTGCCTCAACCGTTGCCCATATTGTCGCGGTACGCGTTCCGATTGACACAGCAAAGCCAGGTAGTCACACCATCCACTTCACCGTTACCGCAGATGCGGAAGCATCGATGTCAGTGCGTGAAAAAGCTGCATTCTTAGTACCCAAATAGCAGGCCAACCAGGATTCATGATGCAACAATCGAGTTATCCGAAAACCGTCGATGCGCCAGACAAAGTCAATTGGCTCATCTGGCCCGGCATATTGATCGCGCTTCCGCTTTCTGTGGTGGTCGCTTCGGCGATCACGGCTGTGTTCATCGTGCGCCATCCCGAAGGGCTAGTCGCTGAGGATTACTACAAGCAAGGCAAAGCGATCAATGCCCGTCTTGCGAAGACTGAGCGGGCGCATCAGTTGGGGTTTGATCGCTTCGAGGTGAAACGCACCCAGACTGGTGTGGACGTCGAGTTTCCTCACGCGAGCACAGGCTTAGCTGTCGTTGAGTTTACGTTTGCCCATCCAGCCGACCCATCGCAAGATCGCCGTTTTGTTATCAATGCGGCTGCGAAGAATCGGGTGAGTATTCCGCTGGACCACCCCTTTACTGAGCGGCGGCGTGTACTTGTGACCGATTTACCGCGCAAAGACTGGCGCGCAGAAGCCGTATTGAGCGCTCCTTAGCCGTGACGTTCGATTTTGACGCCAGCGCAAACACACTAGCCGCCATCGTGAACCGCAAATGCGCGCTTGCCTGCGCGAACGTAACGTGAGCTGCGGCTCTGATTGCCACGTTGCGACACACGTTGCGCATGCATAACCACAAAGCGCCCTCGCGGAGCGCACCCACAAGGAGGTTGCTGATGAACGAGAAACGAGTTGCGCTGTTTGGCGTCGTGCTGTGGCCAGCATTCCTTGCGGCAGCGGCCACCGTTGGTGTCCTGTTCACATTGATCGATCCGGCGAACGTGCATCTTTTCGGTTCGAAAGAGCCTTTGTCGCGCGAAATGTCTTACACCGTCGGTTTTTTTGCGTTTTGGATCATTCACGCGGCAACATCGCTAGCGGCAGTGTGGCTACATGACAAGAACCGCAGCAGTGACAAAAGTCTGACTTGAATCAATCTCTGCCCTGTTGAAATTCGCGATAGTTGCGCCTACAAATTTTGCGGGAACACCTGTGATTTCAGACGCACTCTTGCGCCGATTCGACCTCAACGGTCCGCGCTACACGTCCTACCCCACTGCGGACCGCTTCAGTTCGCTCGTTGGACCTGCGGATTACGCCAGCGCACTCTCTGCGGTCAAGAGCCCCGCTTCGCTCTACATACATATACCTTTTTGTCGTTCGCTCTGTTACTACTGCGCTTGCAACAAAATAGTCACTAAATCGAACAGTGCATCAAATGACTATCTCACCCATTTAGAGCGGGAGATCGAGCTAGTTGCTAAAAATGCACCGTCGCTCGAACTGGTGCAGATTGCGTTTGGCGGCGGCACGCCCAATTTTTTCTCCATCACTCAATTCGAATCGCTTTTCAGGGCGCTGATCAAACACGCGCATCTGGATCCAAATCGTGAGCAGAGTATCGAGATTGATCCCCGCTACCTGAGCGATGGATACATGGAATCACTGCGGGCGCTGGGGTTTAATCGGGTGAGCTTCGGTGTACAAGATTTTGATGAAGGCGTTCAGAAACTCATTCATCGCTTCCAGTCATTCGAGCAGACACGCGCGGCGGTGGCTGCTGCGCGTGAAGCATCGTTCTCGTCGGTTTCCTTTGATCTCGTGTATGGCCTGCCGCTTCAGTCGCGCGACTCGTTCGCTGCAACGCTCGAACGCACGCTCTCACTCGAACCCGATCGCGTCGCACTTTTTAACTACGCGCACATTCCCGAACGTTTCAAAGCGCAGCGACGTATCCCAAGCGAATCACTGCCAAGTATTGAAGAGCGTGTCAGCTTGTTTTTGTACGCAGCTGAACGATTGGTCGACGCAGGCTATGTCGCGATCGGTCTGGATCACTTTGCTCGGCCGCGCGATCCGCTCGCACAAGCTGCAGCAGATGCAAGCTTGCGCAGAAACTTTCAGGGCTACAGCACTCATGCGAAGACTCAGCTGATTGGAATTGGTGTGTCTGCGATCAGTCAGCTCAACGAGCTCTTCGCTCAAAACAGCGCAGATCTCGACGTCTACCAGACTCGTATCGGCCGCGGCGAACTTGCGACACATCGCGGCATCGCACTTACGTTTGATGACCGCGTGCGTGCGTCTGTGATCGAAAAGCTCATGTGCCACGGTGCGCTTCACTGGCCAGAGATCGCTGCCGAGTTTTCAATCGACGCGAAGTCGTACTTCGCGCGCGAACTCACGTCGCTTCAACGTCTCGAACAAGACGGTGTGCTGAGCTTAACGCCCGACACCGCGCGGGTCACCGACAACGGTCGTCTGTTGCTGCGCGCTGTTGCGATGGTGTTTGATGCTTACCGCGATCAGCCTCGCCCAACTCAAGCGACGAGTACCGAACCAGAAGCAACGCCCATCCGCTTTTCGCGCATTGCATAAGCGTTTCTCTCAATGACGCTTTCTTTGCTTACGGCAGCGATCCTGATCGGGCTCATGGGTGCGGGCCACTGCGCCACGATGTGCGGCCCCACGACAATCGCGCTTGTCTCGCGTACCGCAACGCCAAAACAGCCGCTCGCGGCGCATGCGGGCCGTGTGTTGACTTATGCGCTCTTAGGCGCGCTCGCAGCCGCGCTCACCGGTGAAGTGACTCAGTTTCTTCGCAACGAAGTGTTTCGTGTAGCGTGGTTTCTTGTCCCGAATCTCTTGCTTGTTTTCTCCGCGCTCTACTTGATGGGCTATCAGCAGGCGTATGCACCGGTAGAGTCATTCGGTCGCGCGGTGTGGACGCGCATGAGCGGCGCGCGACAACTGGTACAGACGCGTGGCGGCTTCTGGGGAGATTTGTTGCGAGGCGGCTTGTGGGGATTTTTGCCTTGCGGGATGGTCTACAGCGCGCTGGGCTTAGCGGTGCTCACGCTCGATCCGCTTGCTGCGGCGCTGGTGATGATTGCCTTTGGAGTGTCGACATTGCCGGTGTTGCTCGCGCTCGGATTGCTGTCGCAACAAACGCTCAGCAAACTCAAGCAACCGAAAGTACGTCGCAGTCTGGGGATTGCGTTGTTGGCGCTCGCGATATGGAACGTCACGCTGATTCCCGCGCGCGTCAACGGTCTTTCGCTTTCGTTTTTCTGCTAGCCGCCGGTGAAGGCGGCAATGCATCGCTTTCCATGGGCGCACGTGTGCGTGCGGGAGCGCGCAAGCGTGATCGAACTTACTGCTCAGGTGCCTGCAATACGCCGCGCCGAATCTGATCGAGCTCGATCGATTCAAAAAGCGCTTTGAAGTTGCCCTCGCCAAATCCTTGGTTACCTTTTCTCTGGATGATTTCAAAGAAGATCGGACCAATCAGATTCTGCGTAAAGATTTGCAATAGCAAACCGCTGTCTTCCGGCGCACCGTCAACCAGCACGTTGAGCGCTTGCAGTTTCGCGACATCCTCGCCGTGGTTCGGGATACGCGTTGCCAACTGCTCATAGTAAGTTGCAGGCGTCGTTTGGAAGGGAACGGCTTTCTTCGCGAGAACGTCTACCGTTGCGTAAATGTCGTTTGTGCCCAGCGCGACGTGCTGAATACCTTCGCCGTGATACGCGTGTAGATATTCTGCAATCTGCGATTTGTCGTCGCTCGATTCGTTAATCGGGATGCGGATGTTGCCGCACGGGCTGGTCATCGCTTTCGATTTCAATCCGGTCAGCTTACCTTCGATATCGAAGTAGCGAATTTCACGGAAATTAAACAGCCGCTCATAAAAGCCCGCCCATTCCGCCATTCGACCACGATGCACATTGTGTGTGAGGTGATCGATATAGGTCAGCCCCCCGCCTTCAGGAACACGCGGCGCGCCGGCGATCGGGACAAAATCAATGTCGTAGATGGTGACGTTATTGCCGCCAAACTTATCGTTGCCGTTGTAGCGATCAACAAAATAAAGAAGCGAGTCACCGATCCCTTTGATCGCGGGAATATTTAATTCCATGGGGCCTGGATGCACATCCACGCCCCACGCGCCGAGCTCAACCGCACGTTTGTACGCAAACGCGGCGTCTTTCACGCGAAACGCGATCGCGCAAATTGATGGCCCGTGAATGCGCGCGAAGCTTTGCGCAAACGAACCCTGCTCCGCATTCAGGATGAAATTGACATCGCCCTGCTTGTAGAGCAACACATTCTTTGAGCGATGTTTAGCCACGGCCACAAAGCCCATCTGCTCGAAGAGTTTTCCCATGGCGGCAGGATCCGGTGCGGCAAATTCGATGAACTCGAAGCCATCGGTTTGCATTGGGTTGTCCCACGGTTGGAATTGCGATGCCATTGATTACTCCAGCAAATTGAATCTCGGAATTTTTCACGAATTGTGACGCAATACGATTTCAATTAAATGCTGGGATTCAATGTTTCATAGCTCATAATTGCGCGTTACGTGACTTTTACGGGGTATGGTTTCATGGATCGGACCGATTTGCGCATTTTGGAAGTGCTTCAAAGTGATGGGCGATTGACCAATATTGAGCTCGCAGACAAAGTGAACCTCTCCGCTTCACCGTGCTTGCGCCGCGTGCGCGCACTGGAGGAAGCGGGATACATCGCGAGTTATGCGGCGCTCTTGAATCCCGAGAAAATTGGGCTCGGACTCACGGTGCATCTTGATGTTGCGCTCGACAAGAAAGACGCTAAGGCACGCGATCGGCTCAAGGCCGCCGTTCTCACATGGAGCGAAGTAAGCTGGTGTCACTCACTTTCGGGCGAGATGGATTACACGATGCAAGTGGTGATGCCCGATCTGAAGCACTACACATCGTTTTTGATGGATCGTGTGCTGACACTGCCCGGGGTGATCAACGTGAAGTCGTCATTTGTGCTCGAGAAAGTTAAAGAAACGACGATCTTGCCGTTGAACTATGCAACGACCTAGCCCAGCCGAATGGAAAAGTCTGAGCGCTGATCCACGCCTGCACGGATCGTACGATTTCAAATAAACTGTGTTGCTCTATTTTGATCCCAGCGCGCATGCCCGATACAAAAGCCATTCTTACTCGAAAGATGAGGGTCGCCTTGGTCTCCGCGATCGGCGCATCGCTCATCGCGGGCTGCGCAACTGCGCCTGAAGAATCGAAGCCACCCGCGCCAGCTGTAATTGCACAACCTGTGCCGGCGCCCGCACCACCCCCGCCGCCTGCGCCCCCACCGCCACCGCTGCCGCCGTTGCCCATTGAGATGCCGATTCCGTCGAAGGAGGCTGCGCCTGTGGAGCTCCCCTCTTACGCGCGTAAGGGGCGGCGGCTACCGCCGGACGGTGGTGAGCCAGGGCGATTGTTCCTCACCTATTGCCGAGGCTTCGAAATTGAGCGCGACGCAGCAAGCTATTTTCGACGGCTCGAACGCAACAAGCAATTGCCAGATGCAGCAACCGTCGAGGCGCGCGCACGTGAGGCCGGCCGCACGCTTAATTTGCGCGATGTGGTTGAGCGCGATTGGGCGATTCAAAGAGAGAACGCGAAAAGCTCACCGCAGCGCTGCAAAGTGCTCGGCGGAAGCGTGAGCGATGGGGTTGCCGTACTCGTTGTGGAGGCGGATATCTACGGGAAGCGACAGCGCGGCACAGCTACCGTGGTACCTGTTAACGGCAAGTGGCGGGTTCGCGATCACGGCAGTTGGGAGCCGACCAAGTAAAGGCATCGCTCGGACGATTCAGCTGATCGACGCAGCAAGGCGGCATTGATTAACGAAGGTATCTTGGCGGCGAGAGCGCGTAGCTGGCCCTCACAATCAAGCCATCGCTAACTTCGTACACGCAGATCATTTCCACACAGCCGATGCCGTCTTTGAAGTCACGCGTCACTTCTTCGTGATCGATTACGAAGTTCGCCATCACGTTTCTTGAGATCAAGCGCGCGTGCAGATTCGGCTCCGTAAAGCGAATTGCGAAGCGTGCGCTCATCTCGGCGTGGCCCTTCGCCAGTAGTGCGCCGTGTAGCTCGTATTGCTCCGCATCTGGCGCAAACGTTTGAAGCAAAGCCCCCATGTCCTTTCGGTTGTAAGCATCGAGCTGAGCTTGAACTACAGTGGCGGCATCCATCGCGAGCAATCCCTAGAAGACAAAACTGTGGCGCGATTGTGCCGCACGCTGTTGGGCTGCCGAGGCTCGGCCGAACGGGGTCGACAAGTGAATCGTTTCCGTTATAGCTTTATCTATTCCGCCCTTATTTAATAAGGGCTAAACGCATCTGAAACGTAATAGTCTTTATACATTTTTATGCTCTCTACTCCAGGCGATTAATGGGCCAAGAGAGTTAATTTGTGACAAATCATGTGTCATCAAACGCATGCACCGTGCACTGCCGTCTGCGCACAAGCTACGCATGCTTCGTAAAGTTTCGCCACGAACTCGTAGCTGGTAAATAAAAAACGCGCTTTTGCGCGTTTTTTGGACTTGGAGCGGGCGATGGGAATGCGCGGGCACTACGTGTCCCGCATCGCTTCGCGACCGCATCTTCCGATGCGTCCAACCTCGCTTACGCTCGGTGAGTCGAACCCAACACTGGAACGTGGGTTCGCTTCCCAACGCCCATAAAAAAACGCGCTTTCGCGCGTTTTTGGATTTGGAGCGGGCGATGGGATTGTGCGGGCACTACGTGTCCCGCATCGCTTCGCGACCGCATCTTCCGATGCGTCCAACCTCGCTTACGCTCGGTGAGTCGAACCCAACACTGGAACGTGGGTTCGCTTCCCAACGCCCATAAAAAAACGCGCTTTCGCGCGTTTTTGGATTTGGAGCGGGCGATGGGAATCGAACCCACGTTAGTAGCTTGGGAAGCTACAGTTCTACCATTGAACTACGCCCGCACAAGGTCAGATTATAAAGTGTCTTCTTTTGTCATCGCGGCGTAACACGGTTGTCATAAAACCTCGCTCATGCCAGCAAAAATTCTGATCGTTGAAGACGAACCTGCCATCGCCGAATTGGTGGCGCTTCACTGTAAACATGCCGGGTTCGATACTCAAAATGTCGCTGCCGTTTTAGACGCGCGAGACATTGTGGACGAGACGCTACCCGATCTCATTGTGCTCGACTGGATGTTGCCAGATAAGCCGGGCATCGATTTCGCGCGAGAGCTTCGCCGTGATGAGCGGACCAAAGACTTGCCCGTGTTGATGCTCACCGCGCGGGCGGACGAAGACGACAAAGTACTCGGCCTTGAAGTGGGCGCGGATGATTACGTCACCAAGCCGTTTTCGCCCAAAGAGTTGATTGCGAGAATCAAGGCGCTCCTGCGCCGCGCCGCGCCCGAACTCAATGACAACGCGCTTGAGATTGCGGGCTTGCGCCTCGACCCGGTATCACACCGTGTGAGCGCGGGCGATCTCGAGCTCAAGGTGGGGCCAACAGAGTTCCGGCTCCTGCGCTTCATGATGTCGCGGCCGGAGCGCGTTTTCACGCGTCAGGCCTTGCTTGACGGGGTGTGGGGCGATCATGTGTTTATCGAAGAACGTACCGTCGATGTTCATGTTCGAAGGCTCCGGGTCGCCCTTGAGCCGAGCGCGCATGATCGACTGATTGAGACGGTTCGTGGTGGTGGCTACCGACTACGCAAGGCGTGATCGATACACTTCCTGCATGACAACGCTTACACGCGCCTTCGCGGTCTGCGCGATCCTGGTGATCGGCGGCAGTATCTGGCTAACCCCGTGGGTGGGTTTTCTTTTTTTTCTGTGTGCGGCGGTTTACTTCCTGTTGATGGCGCGTCGGCAAGAGCGCGATGTTCGCGAACTCTTGCGCGATCCGGCAGCGCAATCGTTCGCCTTTGATGAACTCACCACGCACTTGCGCGAGAAACTCAAAGCCGGCGAACAAAATCTGCGTGATCGCGATGCCGAAATTGCGCAGCGACGCCAGATCACCAATGCGATTCCGGATGGTTTGTTTCTGCTTGATCGCGAAAATCGAATCGTTTGGTGCAATCAATCGGCGCTCGTGATGCACAAGCTCGATGCGTTTCGGGACATGGGAAAACCGATTGGTCAACTCATTCGGGCACCCGAGTTTTTGAATTACTTACAAGTGCCAAGTTCACTCGAGCCCGTAATTGCCATTGATTCGCGAACACTTTCTTTCCGGCTCGAAATTCTGCGTGACGATTCGAGACTTTTACTCACTCGTGACGTGACCGACCGTGAGCGCCTTGATCGCATGCGCCGCGATTTCGTCGCGAACGTATCCCATGAATTACGCACGCCACTCACCGTGATGAGTGGCTACCTCGAAACGATTCGCGATCTGCCACTCCCCGAGACGGACCGCACGCGCTACATCGGATTGATCGAAACACAAACGACCAATATGCAGCGGCTGGTCGCCGATTTGCTCACGCTTGCTCGACTCGAAAACGAACAGATCCCGAGCGAAGCGGTGCCTGTCGATGTCGGCGCGGTATTACGCGATGCGTATGAAGATGCCTCAGCGCTATCGGCGGGCTCGCACACATTGACAATCGATGCGCCGCTTGGCATCGACATGCGTGGGAGCCCAACCGAGCTTCGCACCGCACTCACAAACCTGCTTTCCAATGCTGTGCGCTACACGCCACCCGGCGGCGAAATTTCGGCATCGGTGCGACGCGTCTCTGGTGCGGTGGTCGTGGAAGTGCGCGATACCGGCCTCGGCATTGCGTCCGAGCATCTGCCCCGACTGACTGAGCGCTTCTATCGCGTTGACCGTTCGCGCTCTCGGGACACAGGCGGCACGGGGCTTGGGCTCGCCATCGTGAAGCACGTCCTGCAACGGCATCGTGGCCGCTTGGAGGTGGACTCTGAACTGGGCAAAGGTTCAACGTTTAGATTGCGCTTTTCTCAGGGTGATAACGAGACAACCTAGGCGGTAAAGCCCTGTACTAATCGGGGCGAACGCGCGTTAAATTGAGCAGTTGCTTCTTCATTCAATGTGCGCGCAGCCCCGGTCTCAGCTGAGCTGAGAGATCGTTTCTGCAACGTACACGCGGCGGCGTGTAGATCAGGAGCGGGTAATCTGCGTCGAAATGCCGCCTAGGCCCGCTGCTGCAGGAGCGATTTGGCAGTTTCGATAAGAAGCACATCAGAAAACGGCTTGGTGAGGTAGCGATCGACGCCCGCCGCGTCCGCGACGACCCGATGGCGCTCACCACTTCGCGAAGTGATCATGATGATCGGCAGCAAAGACCACGCCGGCACCTCTCGCACACGACGCGCGAGCTCCACGCCGTTGAGGTTTGGCATTTCAAGGTCGGTCGCAATCAGCGCAATGGGGTGGCGGCGCAGCGCCTCCAGCGCTTCAAATCCGTCGGCAGCCATGACCACCTCAAAACCACTGTTCTCAAACGACTGGCGAAGCGCGCGACGCGCTGAGAGCGCATCGTCAACCACCAGAATGCGAACCCGCTCAGCTTCAGCTCGCTGGCGCAAGCGTATGGCCGCGCTCAGCGTCACTTTCGATTCCGCCTTCCGAGCAAGTGCGGCCGGATCAATCAAAAAGATGGGCGTACCCACGTCGCCAATCGAGCCAACCGATAGTCCGGGGATTTTGCTCAGGATCGAGCCCACGTTTTGAAGAACGAATTCGCGAACATCCACGACGCGGTCCACGGAAAGAGCAATCGGGCCGCGATCCGAGTGAGCGAGTACCACTGCATTTTTTGCGCGCTCATCCGGCGAAACGCGACCGCTAAATCCAAGCCACTCTGCAAGCGACAGAACGGGATAGCGCACGCCCGCGAACTCACACTCAACGACTATTTGGCTATCGGGCCCCACAGCAATTTCGCATGAACCTGGGGGCAGCGCGGTAATCACATGGTCGCTCGCAATCGCAACGCGCTCATTCGCGACGTCAACTACGAGGGACTGCGCGAGCCCTGCAGTAACAGGGACCCGCATCAGGATTTCGGTGCCTGCGCCAGGTTCGGATCTAATCGAGAGCGCCCCCTTCAATGCACGCATGCGCTCGGCGACCACGTCCATTCCGATCCCACGCCCCGACACCTGGCTCACATCGGCTTTTGTCGAAAAGCCTCGTTGCAGCACGAGCTCGATCACTTCGTCACGACTGAGCTCCGCGTCATGCGAGATCAAGCCTTCCGCGACCGCCTTATCGCGAACACGCGCTGCATCAATACCACGGCCATCGTCGTGGCAACGGATCACCACTTGCGCACCTTCACGCTGACATTCAATGACGATCTCGCCGCCTGCTGACTTGCCTCTGAGCATGCGCTCAGCGGAATCTTCGATGCCGTGATCCACTGCATTGCGAAGTATATGAAGCAGCGGCTCGGTCAGCTGACCGAGCACGCTTGAATCAATCGTAGTTTGCTCACCTCGAATCGATAACCGCACGGGCTTATCGAGCTCGTTGGCCGTTTGCTCAACGCTGCGACGTAGTCTTGAAATGAGGCTTGCAAAAGGAACCAGCCGCGACTCAAGAAGCGTGCGATGCTGTTCGCGTAGTCCGCGCTCATCTTCGCGTAGTGCGAGGAGCGTATCGCGGAGATCTTGCTGCGCCTCGCGCGCGAGGTCATCCTGATCTTGCACGGCCTCGGAGAGCGTTCGCGACAGGATATGCAAGCTGTCATAGCGATCAAACTCAAGAGGATCGAACTGCTCGTTTGCATTGCGTTTCTCTTCCAGTACAACCACCTGGCGATCAATCAAGCGCTGTAGCTCTTCGAGCTTCTGACGCAGCAGGCGTCGTTGTTCATCTGCCTGCGAGAGGCGCGCATCGATTCGGCGCAACGTTCGCGCCACGCGTTGCGCACCTGCAAGCGATTCACCCGCCCGCATCACAAGCTCACCGATCCGATCGCTCGACACGCGAAGCGTCACCGCGTCGCTAACGCGCAGCTCTCCGATTGCGTCTGCCGAATCGGCTGCAACAGGCGCGGTGCTCGTCGTCTCAATCGGGGGCGGAAGAAAGTAGTTCGCCTCGTCCTGCTCGATTGCCGTAGCCCACGCCTGCATCCGTTCGAGTACAGCGAGCAAATAGCCAGGGGGTGCTTCATCTCCGTTGAGATGCGCGACGGCTTGCGACAATGAATCGGTCGCAACTCGTGCATCACGAAGTGCAAGCGCATGCGCAGCAGGATCTCCTTCCCCGCCATCAAGCCAAATCAACACGTCCTCTAACCGGTGTGCAATGTTTGCAACCCCAGGAATCCCGATAATGTTCCCGGAGCCTTTAAGCGTGTGCGCGACACGCTGCGCTTCGGCGAGCCGCCCGTTCACGCGCACCTCGGCTAACTCAATCTCGACGAGATCACGGTGGAGGCGATCAAGCTGTCGCGGCGCGTCGGCGAGCATCGCACTTAAGAGTTCTGGATCAGCGTTGCGAACATCGAGCGAAACATTTGCTTCGGTTATTTCGATGTTTAGGGCACTGGCGTCATCGTCTCCGCCTGACAAGCTAGGTCTAATGGTGAGCGTTGCAGCAAATGCATCCAGCCACTCGGAATCTGGCTCAAGGGGAGAGCTGAGTGCTTGCGCGTAAAGCAGCTCTACGCTTTCAACTGCCGCGCCGTTTGAGAGGTAGGCGTCGACGGCGTCAACAGTCTGCGACAGCCACGCAGCTCGAAGCGAACGGTCATCGCGCGATAGCGCTGTATCGCAGGACGCTATGACGTCAATCGAGTGCGCCAGCAATTTGGACGCTGCAGAAAGCCCGGCCATTTCGATCGCAACCCGTGTACGCTCGATAAACTCGACTGCATTGTCTAATGCAGCATCCTCGGACAGCACCGCACGGCTTGAGGCGATCGATTCGAAAGCAGTGCGTACTGCGGGAAGCCCGGCTTGGTACTCTGTTGCGAGAAGCTCAATCAGCTCAGCAAGTTTCATCGTGATTTGCGCGACTTAGATGCTGCCCGCATCATGCAGACTGCGCAACGCTGTCGTCGCTAGACAGTTTGAACTGACCGACCGATGCGGCTAGGCGATCAGAATATTCCACCAACTGCTGAGTACTCGTGGTTTGCTCCTCAATGGCCTGACTTGTGCGCGTTGTCTCCTCTGCAAGACTCACAACGCTTTGCTGGAGCTCAATCGCCAATCGGTTCTGATCCTCCGCAGAAGCTGCAATCTCTTGCACAAGCGCCACGAGTTCTTGTGTGGTCATGCGCGTTTGCGCCATCTGCATGCCAGCCTCTTGCGCAAGCTCAGACTGTTTAACCACGTCCGTGATCAATCGATTTACAGTAAAGAGCGTTTCGTTGGTCTCACCTTGAATGTTGTTGACGAGCTGCGAGATTTGTGCGGTTGCTTGACGCGAGCTATCCGAAAGTCGCTGCACCTCTTCGGCCACCACCGCGAAGCCACGGCCCGCCTCACCCGCTGTTGCTGCTTGCATGGATGCGTTAAGCGCCAGTACGTGCGTGCGCTCTGCAATCGTATTGACCAGCGCAACAGCCGAGGTAATTTCCTGCGAGCGCTCGCCCAATCGCTTAAAGCGCTTTTCCATCTCGGAGATGGATTGGCGAAGCGAGTCCATGCCAGTGACGGTGCCCTCTACTGCGTTCATCGCGGTGAGCGTTGCCCCTGCGGCTTGTTCTGCTGCACCGTTTGACCGATGGGCGAGCGCCGCTACTTTAACCAACTGCTCAGTGGTTTGCGTCAGCGTGTTTGCCATCGCTTCGAGCGCACGGCGCTCCTGGTGAGCCGCGTCTTCAACCTGTAACGAGCGCTCACGAACAGCGTTCGAAGTTTGCCGCACGCTATCGGCAACATCACGCACATCGCTCAGGGTGCGGCCCGTTTCTTCAGCTAACTGGTTGACCGACGATGAAACCGTTCCCACCACGTCGGCAGTCACCGGGGCGCGAACCGTCAAATCGCGATTTGAGAGTTGGAAAACAGTTTGCAGCAATGAGATCACAGAGTTATTGAGCTGCTCGTTCTCTTTTTTCGCTGCCTCTAGAGAAGCAATCCGTTCATCGAGTAGGTTGTCGAATGAGCGCCCAAGATCACCAATCTCGTCCCGAACAGTGAGTTTCGAGCGCGCCTGGCTTTCACCGCCTGCCACGGCCTTCACTGTAGATGCCAGCTTTTCAATAGGATCGAGGAATCGCTTGAGAAACACCAGGACTACTGCGCCGGCGACTACAAGGATCCCTAGTCCAATCAACACAGCGCGAAGTAGCGAGGCGCGGTTTAGCTCGTCAAGCGGTTTGACCGCTTCAGCTTGATCAATTTTTGCAACGATTGCCCAGTTGAGACCCTGCACGCGGACGGGTGCATACGCCGCCAGTGATCGCACGCCGCGGTAGTCGATGTAATCAATAAAGCCCTCTTTCCCTTCGATAGCGCTCTTTACCTCTTCGGTGTCGATCGTTACAAGCCCCACCGTCGTTTCCTTCCGAAGCACCGTCTGCTGCTCGGTCGCCGAAAGCTTGCCTGCGAGCGTCTTTGCGAAACCGTCTTTGTTCTCTAAGAGATAGCGTGCGTTGGAGCGCATTTTTTTATCCGCGCCCACGAGAAACACGTCTCCTGAGTCGCCTAGGCCCACCTTTTTCCATTGACGGTCTGAAGTCATTGCATCGGTGATCTTATCGAGCGGGTACTGGGCAAGCAGCACCGCGACCTGACGATCACCGTCATACAACGGCACCGATATAAACGCGGCTTGATCGTTATAGGAGGGGATGTAGGGAGAGAAGTCGCTGAGATAGGTAGCGTCGCGCTTAGGCGCCGATTTCATCTTGAAGTAGGCTTCCGCCAGCTTAGAGTTTGCTGCGATGCCGCTCGACAAATTGGTTGCGAAGTCAAGTTCTTTAAACACCGTGTAGACGACGTTGTCTGTCTCGATGTCCACTAGGAATAAGTCGTAGAAATTTTGGAGTTTTTGCGTCCGTTCGAAGCTCGGATGAAAGGTTGCGTGCGCTCGTCCATATGGAAAGTCATAGGCTGGCGCGGCGAGCTTTTCCTTCTGGCCCAGTGGATTTGGGTTAGACGTGATGAACGCGGCTTGAAGCGCAATACTGTTCTCGTCACGCGCGCTCACAAAGCGGCTCAAATCTGGGGTTGCATCAGCATTTCGTCGTTCAAATTCAGCTTTAAATTGTTGTTGGAGATAACTATTCATCGCCGCCGTTGCGCCCGTCAGGTCGCTTTTTGCAGCGTCTTTTGCGGCTGTTGTATAGCTCGCCCGGAACGCTTTGAAGGCGTCGAGGGTTGAGCGCTGCGCGGCGATGGTAGATACATCAGAGACACGCGAATTGAACTCGTCAATCAGCGCTTGACGCCGAGCTTCTCTTAGCGCCACTAATTCCTGCTCCGTCTGCGTATTAATGGTGCGGCTTGTTAGCGCAGAGGCGCCTGCCCATAGTCCGGCTGCCGTGAGCGCAACAGGTACAACAGCCAGCAACGTGGTACCAAGCAAAAGTTTTTGACGAATGTTCATAAGTTACCCCCAATGCCGTTATCGTTTGTTATCCGCGCGACGACTGTTTATGACGTGTGTTTATTGTGATTTTTCGATCGCCGCGCTGAGCTCGAAGAAAAGCCGTTCGACATTTACCGTGCCGTAACGCTCGCCCCCGGCAACTTCGACAAACCCTTCGATCAGAGACGGGCCAGCCACTGCAGCGCCATGGTCGACATGCTGCTCAAGTTGTTGAGGTAGCCCGTTGAATATGAGTGCAATCCGCTCTTTAACGCCATCTCGATCTAGCGCGCCAACTAAAAGGCGGCGATTTTCTTGCGCGGCAGCGCTGCGACGAGCGAGCGAGGCATCATCGGTGATCCGCAAAAGGGAAAGGTCTATCACAGGCACAATCCGACCATTGAGATTGGTAGCCCCAACCAGCCAAGCAGGTGCGCGCGGCACCGCAGTTAACTCAAATGAATCGACAATGGTCTCAGCCCAACCGTAGGGCAGCGCGATCTTAAGCGCGTTGCAACGAATTCCCTGGTAGAGCTTGCGCTTACGTGCGATCTCGATAGGCGCGGTATCGTGCACGTATTAGCCGAGCGATAGTACTTGGTCGTCGGTGTAGGGCTTCGTTACAAACCCCTTCGCGCCCAGCATTTGCGCGAAGACACGATCCGCTTTTTGGTCTTTGCCGGTGACGAAAACTACAGGAATTCCTTTGGTAGTTGGGTCTTGCATCAACTGACGCGTGGCGGAAAACCCGTCGAGTCCGGGCATATTGACATCCATCAGGATTAGGTCCGGCAAGTCGCGTTTCGCAGCAGCAACGCCGTCAGTCCCGGTTGCGGCAACAAGCACCGTCCAGCCGGCGTCCGAAAAAATGCGGCGCAAGTTTTGTGCGTCTACAGGCGCATCATCCACGATCAATACTCTTTTCACTGTTATCCCTATCTTCTAAGTTTCAAACGGGTGAAACGCTAGCCGCGTTGTTTCACCACACCCGGCGGTAAATTTTCAAAGCTGGCCGAGAGCGGATTTCCCGTTCCCCGAGCGTGTGAGACAGATGGCGCGCTACGAGCCTGACCAAATGTTGAAACGCTATCGGCTAAATCAGGGCTGAAACGTAAGAGCACTTTCAACATCTTCGCTTCATCGAGTGGTTTCGTTAGGTAGGCATCGCAGCCTGCAAAGGTCCCACGCACTTTATCGATCGTACCGCCACGGCTCGTAAGCATGACAACCGTCGGCGATCTGCTCGCGGGATATCTCCGCCCTTTGATGGCTTTGCAAGTTTGGTATCCATCGAGCCCAGCCATCATCACGTCGAGAAACACGAATGCGTATTCGCCTTCGGAGACCTTTACTAACGCCTCTTCACCGCTACCGCAGAGATCAACTGAAAAGCCGAATGCGCTCAGCCGGCTGTGCATAAAGCGCAGCGCAACATCACTATCGTCAACTACCAAAATATGGGTCGGTTTCGGGCTGGGCGAGGCTGCGTCAATAGGCGGCACTGAGAGCTCAATCGCCTTTGGAATCACCCTTTGACTTGATGTAGGCGCAATGCGCACCTGCGGCCGCTGCTCGGAAACAACGTTAGCGTCTTTCGTCACGCTCGCTTCTCGTACATCGGTTGGCGTAGAAGGCGTGAGCGGCTGCGGCGTGGGGATCGACTCCACGCGAGCCGGTCGGGCCAAGCTCACAACGCGAGGCGCGGTACGAGTCGAAGGGTCTGCTGGGGCGCTCGAAGCTACCGGCGGTGTCACGGACTGGCGATCAAGAGCTGACGGCGTTGGGGTTGAAGGTGTGCTGAGGGTTGACGCGCTGGCGACGATCCCAAGCTCGGTATAGGCAGCGTCGAGGCTATGGAGCACCGAATTTAAATTGACCGGTCGGCTCACGTGACGCCATACGTCATCGACATGCGCCTTGGAAACAGCGACGAGCAGCTGTGCGCCGGGAATCAAACTTGGTCTCGCGACATCGCTATCTGCGTTCCAAAGAATCACGTTGGATTGGCTCAGCGATGTCGCGATGGTAAGCGGTCCGGGTCGGCGCGAAGCGATCAAGCGAAAAAAAGTCTCGAACGTTGCTTTTTCGGGCGCAGGAAACCCCACAAGGATCACCTGCAAAGCGATGGATGCCATTTCTTTATTACTTCCCCGGACCATCGCGAATTTCGCGCGTCAGCATTGATGGTGTTTACTTCGCGCGAATGTTCGCATGACTCGCGCAAGAACCACACCACAACCACCGGTTATCAGACTATTCAGGGTCATAGGCAAACGGATATGTCAAACCCAACCGCAGGATCAGCGGGATATCCATGCGTTAGGCGCTTGAGAAGACGCACGAGTGGGAAGGTTCGCTTTCACTGTACTCGCGTGCAAGTGGCGAGCTAGCTCTTCGGCGATCTGGCACAGAAAACGCGCCTAAGCTCGCCCGTCTAGGCGTCACGTTCGTAGAGCTAGCACATCCCAACACAGCACGCGCGCAGACTAGATCATGGCGCGTTTAAGTTCGTTGGCGCGACGAAGTACAAATCGATGTCGCCCCATGCATGCCACGAACCGGGCCGAGCGCGAATTTCGCGTTCGAGCCGCGTGGCGTACTCGGCGAACGCAGCATCTGCACCCAAGCTCGAATTAATCGGCTCGAAGCGAAGCGTTTGCTTTAACGAGCGACGATCAACGTCGCCAAAAACAAAACTTATCGCTGCGCCTGTTTCGACAGCCAGCTCGATCGCCTGTCTCGGCATGTAGGCTGTCCTACCAAGAAACGTCACTGGAGAACAGCGTTTGGCGAGCGCTGGCGGAATATCAATCGTTGCGATCACTCTCCCGCCGTCACCCAGCGCCTGGCGCACATGCTTACTCGCCCCTTTCATTGTGATGAGCGGAAGCCCCCCCATGCGATTCATTTCTCGCCACCGAAGTCGCAGATACGGTGACCAGAGCTTGTCGCGCCATTCGGTGAGTTTCGGAAAAGGTGCAGAGACCAGTTCCACGGGCCGACCTTGGCTTGCGAGCACCAGCAGCATCCACCAGCCGTTACCGCGATGGGCGCTTAAAAACATCGTCGGCTGCTCCACCGGAGGCAAACCTTCTACGATCACTTCTCGGGCCAGCGTGTGTCGCTCTCGGAAAAAGCTCAAATAAACGTCGCAGCGATCAATGAATCGTAAAAGACGTTGCTCTTTTGATGCAGCCGCCACATCTGCATCCGGCAAAAAGCGCGGCATGTTTGCGGCGAGCGCGGCCACTTCATCGGCAAATAGGCTCTCATCGTTCTCTACACGGTTTGCGATACGGCGACGCAGCGAGTGCGGCGAAAACGTGTAGAGCAGTGGCCAGAGTACCCATTCGCGAAAGCGCTTCACATGCACGCTTTTTCGTATCGCACGGCCGCTTGACACGAGCGCTGTTCCGACCAGCACGAGCGCCATGCCAATCAGCATGTTCGATGTGATCGGCTCATCGATAAAGAGCCACCCCCAAAAAGCGGCGAACGCAGGAAACAAGAACGCAACGCTTGATGCGCGTTGCGGCCCGATCTCTTTAATGAGACGGAAAAACATGAAGTAGCCGAGCACCGTGCAAAAAACCGCTAATGCAAGCGCCGCGCCCCACGCCATCGCGGTGGGCGGCCGCGCTGGGAGCGCAAACAACGAAAGTGGGACCAGCCACACGCTTGCGCCGAGCACCATTCCGGTTGCGCCCACTGTTCCGCCCGCATCACTTAAGTACCGCTTGATCAAAAAACTTGCGGTGGCGTACATCATTGCTCCCACCAGCACGGCGATCATCCCCAACACAATCATCGGCGTGACATCCACGGGCTGCAGGCCAACGAGTGCGATCACGCCCGAAAAAGCGAGCGCGATGCCAATCCATTTGGCTGTACCGAGCCGTTCTTTGAAAACGAGCCACGCGATCAGCGCGCCCCAGATCGGCGTCGTGGAATTTCCGATCGCGCTGTACGCCGAAGGAATGTAGAGCGCCGCGAAGCAATACATGAGAAATGGACCTGCAGTGTTCACACCGCCCACCGCGAGGTAGCGCTTCCAGTGGGACGCAAGTGGGAAAGGCAGACGCAGGATGGCAACAATTGCAAGCATGATCACGCAGGCGAGTGCGACACGCACGCCCGCCAATGCGATCGCGCCAAACTCCGGGGCGGCGATACGCATGAACATGAAGGCGGCGCCCCAAACCGCACCGAGCGCTAAAAGCTGCAAAAACGAACGGCTTTTCATCGTTCTGCGCATTGCTCTGGAAGCGCCGGCGCGATTAGCACTTCAGCGCGCCACACGTCGGAGCAACGGCTTGGCTGATCAGGAATTGAGTGATATCCTTTACGAAACAGGGCTAGACGTCTTAATTTGAACATTTCAACAAGTGCAAAAAATACGCTTATCAGCAATCCAGATCGGCGAGACCACCAATGTCTTCCCGACTCGCGAAACGGCGGTGCCACTGGTTGCCGGCTCGTACTGGCGTGCAAAATCAAGGGTAGGTCCCTCAGACTTTCTGTGTGCAGAGCGTAAGCGTCATGCCGATGGGGCTGCCTGGCGCAATGCCGCAGCGGCTGAGCGTAGTCGCTATTTCTTGGCTTTTGCGATTTCAGCAGCCAACTCAGCGCCGCTCTTGTAATGAGGCACCTTCGCGAAGGTGGTTCGCTTCGTACGATGCCAGAGCGCGTTGTTGCCGCTGATTTCGTCTTTCCAGTACTTGTCAGCCAGCGCGAGATTCTTCGGTGGATCAAGCATGAACGCGGCCCGTGAACTCTGGCCGCCGAAAATGTAAAGTTTTCCGTTAATCATCTCGAACACATCAGCGTCGCCCCCCCACGGCACGCTGTAGACGATTCCATTCGTGCAATAACCTCCGTATTCAGGCAGATAACGCAGTGGCTCTTTATCGAAAAGCGCTTTGTTCTCATTGGTCGAGAAATAAAACGTGATGTTTTCGTAACTTGACTTGATGTTGGGATTACCCTGTGCGTAGGTCTTTGTCGTAAAGTAAGACACGACGTCCGCGCCTTTGAGCATAACGCGATCATTGCCATCCATCTTGTGAACATTCGCAGGTGATATTTTTCCGCCTGGATTCTGAGTTACCAGCGGCGCGCATCCAACCGTGACAAAAGTCGCGCCTAGCAGCGATGCGATCGCGATGGCTCTGAAGGTCAACATGATGAGTTCTCCTTAGCAAACGAGTGCCAACGTTATACAAATAGTGGAGCGAGGTCGGGCACGCATCACCCGCTCAGTTACGCCGCGCATTGAGATGTGCCAGGTGCGAAACGCCGCCAACTCGCTTGATTATCTCAGCGAAGCGCCACACAACGCGTCGCGCAGCATCCGTCATTCGCGTAGTTCGTCGCTCCTGGCTTGGTGGCCACGCGATACTTCACGAGATGGATCGATACGCTTCGCGTGAAAATCTGAATGCCGCTAGACAATCTGCGATCTGTCGCAGGCATCTCACGCGCGTTCGTATTCGCCTTACCTTCATCGGAAGCCATTGCCCCACATCACTCTTGGTAGACGCGCTTCTGCGCGCCGCTCAGCTTGACGACATGCGTCTAGCTTTTTCATGCCGAATACCTTTTGAGCTCGGGCGGGTTCACCCTATTTTGATGAGTGCGGCGGTTCAGGTTTCGATATATGCGAAGTTGGCAAACAAGGCGCGTAGGCCGCCGTGGTGCGGGCACGAAGCGTAGGCTACAACTTGGCTGCAAAGACTTCGCAACAACACCCGGCGCCGCTTTTGCCAAATGAGCTAAACACGCCCCAACGGGTTCCGAAAAATGCGGCGCGTCTGCGTTGTAGTTCCGGCCGCTGCGCTTAATCTGCTTCGCAGGTTAGCGTTCACTGAAGCCGCGCTTTCACATCGCTTGAACGGGGAGCCACCCCATTCTTCGCAACGCTTCGCGCATCCATCGTCGCACTTTCGGAACGCATCTCGCCAAAATAGCGGCAACACGCGATAGCTCACCCACCCAAAGTCGCTTCGGTAACATTTTTTGAATTTTTGGTTCCAACACATTCCGACTGTGCGCTTGTGGAGCGCTGTGCAGCGCGGCTAATTGCACCGAGAACAGCTAAGCGCGCTGAACGCATGTAGAGCCACTCACAGCAACGAGAGCGGGCATAGAAAATTTATTAGTAAAGGGTTGAACTTTCGCGCTCGTTGAGGAACACTGCGTCCGTAGATTCAGGCCATGGTTCTCGGAGGCGGTATGCGATTTCTGCTGTTTAACGTCAAGCCGCGCATCGGCGCGATGCCGCGCTACCTTGAGATTGCAGCGGCGCTACGCCCCGAACTCGATCACAGTGGCGGCTGCGAGTTTATTGATCGGTTCCATCAACTTCCTCACGCTGAGGAGGGCGGCTGGATGCTCTCATTTCAATACTGGCGCGATGAATCTGCGATGGTGAAGTGGCGCAATAACGTTATCCATCACGAAGCGCAATGGTCAGGCCGCAAGGAAGTGTTCGACGATTACCGCCTCAGAGTCGGCGAAGTGGTCAAGATCAAATCACCCAATGCTGCGGCGGTGCAGCTCGCTCAGCCGAGCGCATCAGCGGCGTGGGTGCTGCTCGTCGAATCGGAAGTAAAGGCGCACGCAATTGACTCGCTGGATCGGCTCACTCGATTTGAGAGCATCTATCGACCTGGCCGATTCCTTCACGTCATTGAATGCGCGTCAGAGGATCGAGCAGCGGCGGCCTTCGAGCGTGTCGCCGCAGACTCCATGGTGGACTACGCAACGCTCGGGGCTATTGATCGTGAATACGGGATGTATAAGCGCGCAGAAGCGCCGCAGGTATTTCCGGTAACGTAGCACTTGTTCTTCTGCGGCTCGCTTTGAAGCGAATTGGCGTTCACAGCAAACGAATTCACCTTACGTGACGCCGCCAGCCGAGAGGCTACCCGCCCCCGCGCTGCATATGAAGATCGAATCGCTTCATAAAGCTGTAGAGCGCGTTATTCGCATTGGTCGAGTATTGAAAACTGACTTCCATACGTGGAAGGCGCAACAGTGCAATTTGAACGGGATCGATGATGCTCCAGTTCATCACGAGCACGTGAGGGAGAGCGCTCTCGTCGCCGAGCACGACGCGCGCACTATTTTCGTCAACGAATTCCCACACGTGTTCGCCGATGGCGTCCGGGAGCCGCGCGCGCCAATCCGCGGGTGTACCGACCACCAGTCGAACGAATGACGACGAATAATCGTTAAGCACGCCTTGAAACTAACCGCCGGCGATGGGCGGCCAGATCGCGAGCGCTTCGCCATCGTTAAGCGTTCGTGAGGCACGGGCCTCGGGCTGAACATACGCGCCATTGATCAATACCAAATGCACTAGCTTCGGCGGGAGCGAGAAGCGCTCGATCACCTGATTCACGGTAGGCGCTTCGCTGTACTCGAGCTCCAGTTGATTCGCACGACGTGCTTCGGGCGGCAAGTAATCCGTGAGTGAAGCGAATAGCTTGAACGTGATCTTCATCGTCGACGCTCGTCGTTTGCGCCCGACCAATTGCCTTGTGCTTGAGCACACGCGATGTAGGCTTTGGTCAACTGCGTAGGATCGCGCAATAATTCGTCTTTCCAAGCCCCCAAATGCACCCGCCCCTCCACCAACCCGCGCATGACGCCGATGTGATCAGTCCAGCCAATGCTGTTGCAGCCAATCAATACGTCGTCCTTAAATTGCAAATTGAGATGTCGCGCGGAATCCTTATCGGTCAATTCGACACTTTGGCCACCGGATTCGCCTTCCCATTTTCCAAATGAGGTTGAAATCATCCCAATCGTATCGAGCACATTGATCTGTGTGACCTGCGGCAAAACGGTAGTGCGACCGAGCATGTTGAGCGCGGCAACGCGTGCCTGATCCGCAGCATTCGGCTGGATTGCGCTCACAATTGTTTTTTGCGTGATCTGATCAAAGGCCTCCGCGCAGTCTCCCGCCGCGTACACGTTCGCAACATTTGATTGCATATGTTCATCAGTGAGAACACCCAGCAGGCACTTGATCGTTGATCCCTCAAGAAACTCAATTGCAGGCTTCACGCCGGTCGCGTTGATGATCAAGTCCGCTGCGATTTGCGTGCCGTTCGACAAGTTCGCAGTGAGTGCGCCGCCGCTCGAAATCGAATCCACCCGCGCGCCTGTGACAACGCGAACGCCTTTGTTTTCGCACCAGGTCTTGATCATGCCGCCCGCAGTGGGGCCCATCATGCGCGGCACCATCCGATCACCCATTTCAACCACGGTAAGCGCAACGCCACGTGCAGCCAATGCCTCCATGATGATGCAGCCGATAAAGCCCGCACCCATCTGCAAAACACGTGCACCCGGTTTCGCGAGCATCATGATGCTGCGCGCATCATCCAAGGTCCAGCATGTGTGAACACCCTTCGATTCAATTCCGGGGATCGGTGGCCTCGAAGGCCGGGAGCCGGTCGCAATGAGCAAGCGATCGTAAGGCAGCGCACTTCCGTCATTCAACACAACTTGCTGGGTTTGCGTATCCACACGCGTCGCGCGCGCGCGCTTCACCGCGATGCGTTGTGCGTCGAAATGTGCGGCATCGCGGCGCAAATACGTGCCACTCTCATCGACGTTTCCCGCGATCAGATAGGGAATCGCCATTCTTGAATAAGGGGGTTCGGCCTCGTCGCCGATGATCGTGATCACATCAGAGGGTGCGTGCTTTCTGAGTGTTTCTGCGGCGATCACACCCGCCGGACCGGCCCCAAGAATGACGTGTTGCATGAATTTCAGTCTCTCTAAGAAAAATAGGGGCGACTTTCGCCGCCCCTGTCTGCTCGCCCCAATAAACGCTGGGCTTGGTCGATATGGCTGTTGAGTGGCTACTTACAGGCCGAGGCGAGTGCGCGTTTCCTGTGGAATCGTGCCATCTGCGTTCCAGCCGCGTGCCTCGTAGTACTTCGGCAACATTTTTGCCAACTCGTTAACTTTGCCCTTGGCAGGCCCAGTCTTTACCGCTTCGGTGAGCAGGCGTTTTGGCAGGCTATCGTCTTTTGACGTGAAGCCTGCGCGGTTATTGAATTCGCGCTCCATGTTCCAGATGCGCTCACCGATGTGCGCAAGCTCTTCGGTGGTGTATTTGTCATCGCAGGCAGCAGCGAGCTGCGGCGCGAGATCAGGCAAGCTCCACGCAAATGTCGTGAAAATGCAGAGCCCCGACGAATCAAACGCCGCCGTGGCATCTTGAAACGCCTTCACCAATTCAGGCTTACCGTCGCTCTCAAGCGGATCCGTTTTCACGGGAATGCCGAGCACTTCGGAGGCGATGGTGTAGCCACGAAGATGGCAGCCGCCGCGGTTCGATGTGGCGTAGGCCAACCCGATGCCCTGGATCGAACGGCCGTCGTAAGCCGGAAATTCCTGGCCCTTTGAATGCATCGCCAGATCAGGATGGCCATATCTTTCGGTGAGGCGTTTTGAGCCTTCACCAAGTTCGATGCCAAACCCGCGGCCGTTTGCCGTTTCTTCAGCCAGAAATGCGAGCGCTTGAGCCGAGCCGAACGGTGCCTCGATACCGATCTTTTCCTTCGACAGCACACCCATTTCATAGAGTTCCATCACCGCGCCAACGGTCGCGCCAAAGGAAATCGGGTCCATGCCCTGTTCGTTGCACACAACGTTTGCGTACTGCAGTGCATCAAGATCGTTCACACCGTTTGCCGCGCCCAACGCCCAAGCCGCTTCGTATTCGAGCCCTCCGGATGCGCCCCAATACTGTGGCTTGTTTTGCACCGTGAAATGGTTTTTGTCGATCTTTTGGATACGCCCGCACGCAATCGTGCAGCCGAAACACGCCTGATTTGTCACCAGCGGTTTTTGACCGTCGGTAGGCCGCGGCGTGGCCATTGCCTCTGCCGAGATATCTTTCGCGCCGTCAAACTGACTATCGCGATGATTGCGCGTTGGCAGCGCGCCCACTTCGTTGATGACATTCATCAACACTTGCGTCCCGTAAGTCGGCAGACCTTGACCGGTGACCGCGTGATCGGCGAGGATCTTTTTCTTCTCAGCCGTTACCTTCATGAACGCTTTCGGGTCGCGGATATTGCCCACGCCTTTGGTACCACGCACAGCGATTGCTTTGAGGTTTTTGCTCCCCATCACCGCGCCCACGCCTGAGCGCCCTGCCGCGCGATGAAGATCATTGACTACCGCCGCAAAGCGAACACGATTCTCACCCGCTTTGCCGATGCTTGAAACGCGAATCAGCGGATCCTGCAGGCTTTTCTTGAGCGTTTCCTCAGTATGAAAAATACTTGTGCCCCAAAGATGCGAGGCGTCTCGAATCTCGACCACATCGTCGCTGACATACAGAAAAACCGGCGTCGCTGATGCACCTTCAAAGATGATCATGTCGTAGCCAGCCATCTTTAGCTCGGCGCCCCAATAGCCGCCCGAATTCGAGCAAGCAATCGCGCCAGTGAGCGGGCTTTTGGTGATGACGGTGTAGCGCCCGCCAGTCGACGCCATCGTACCGGTGAGGGGGCCTGTGGCCCAAATAATTTTGTTGCTAGCTGAGAGTGGATCGACCGTGGGGTCAACCTCTTCGCAAAGATATTTGCTACCTAGCCCGCGCGAGCCAATGTAATCACGGGCCCACGTCATGTTGAGCGGTTCAGTCTTGACTGTACCGGCGGTGAGATTCACTCGCAATATTTTTCCTGCCCAAGACATCGTATTACTCCTTGATTACTGTGCAGAGGGTTGATTGCCGAGCTTATTGGCCCACTCGGCCATGCGGCCGAGCCCCGTCCAATTGGCATCGATGTAGGTGATTGCGCCGGTTGGGCACGCATCAGCGCAAGCGGGCTCGCCGCCGCAGAGATCACACTTCTGAACCTTGCCGGTTTCTTGCACGTAATTCACAGTGCCAAATGGGCACGCAATCGTGCAGACCTTACAGCCCACGCAGGTGCTTTCGTTCACCACCTTTGCGCCTGTGGCTTGATCAACAGTGATCGCTTGAACGGGGCATGAATGTAGACACCACGCTTCGTCGCACTGGGTGCAGGTGTACGGAACCTTTTTACCTGTGTCATGAAAATTAAAAACTTTGATTCGCGACTTCGACGGCGCAAACACGCCGTAGTTTTCGTAAGAACACGCCATCTCGCATTGCAGACAGCCCGTGCACTTATCCGCGTTGATGTGAAGCACTTTTTGCATACGTCGACAGCCTTTCGCTGAACATTAACCACTCTCGCGATGATGGTAGAGATGTCGCAACGCAACAATCAACTTGAGAATACCTGCGAAAACATGCAGGCTTTGCGCGCGCGGCGCGTTAGTCCCTCGTCAAAATAGGGCAAACAAGACGTCGCTGAGAGGGGCGGGACGCGATTCGAGCGCAGTGCGAGAAACATTCAGCGCTCATCCGGCGCTGCGGCGCTAAATGCGGAAATTGAAACCGTGTTGAGTTGCGCGAGGCCACCGTCAGCGCGCGGTCAGCACGGTGGCAAGGTACCGATGAGTTTGACGCTGGGCTACGCTTCTGCCGTTTCCGCCTGCGTGCACTCGCGAAGGATGGGCGCCGCGCGAAGGTGAAGCATGTCGACGCGCGGCGGTCACACGCACCACTCGCGCGATTAGTTCGGCCAGTTGTAGACGAACCATTGGCAGTTGTTGCCTTCGTTCAACTCACCAATGGCGTTGACTGCATCAGCGCACACTTGAAATCGCAAACCCTGTGCGTTAAACGCGGGCGTGGCTTTGATGTTTAAGCTAAACGTTGTGAAGCCAGTCGTTGCGTCCAAGCCGCCAGTGGGCACCATCCACACGTTTCCGCCCGCTTTGGTGGTGCCGGGAGGATTCACGATACTCGGATTCACGTTGAAATGCGTACCTTCGACGCATCGCTCGCTGGGCGGACCTGCGGTGTTGGTGTAGCACATCACTCGCGTTGTTGATGCGGGCGAATTCGCGCTGCCGACGTTTCTCACGCGAAACAGGAACTGCGGTCCAGCACTTTCTGCGACCAGATCGGGCTTCTTAATCTGTTGAACGACGGGGCCTTGAGTGCGCACACCGGGCTGCGTAGCGCCGGGCCCTGGTTGCGCGTTTGACGCGTGGGCGAGCGCCGCAAAAAGACTTAACGACGCGATGGCGATAGAGCGAAGATTGCGATTCATGTGAGCTTCTCCAGGTATGAAATGGGCATGAGGAAACGCGTCAAATCGGCGCCGAGCCGATTCGGACCTGTTTTGCGTTTTCATGAGCAAAGACGTAAAGCGTCTGCGTTTCGAATCAACGGCTAGCGGCTTCGCGCACTTTTTGAACCGCAGGAAGCAGCAAGGTTTGCGGCTTCTGCGCGGGGGCAAGGATTACGCCGGGCCGCTGCGCGCCATTCGCGCTCGCGCCGTCGCCGTTGACATCGCCCGAGGCGACCCGCACGCCGCCTGTAGCACCCGTGCTGCCCGTTGGCGTGGTCATCAAGCTCTTTGCTGTTGCGTTTGTGGTGGCGCGCGCTGGATCGGCGCATGACCCGGCCTTGCCGCACGCATGCACAGCACTCACTGCACTCACTGCAAGTGCAAAAGACCCCAAGAGCACGACCAAACCATTGATTCGCATGTTCATATCCAACTCCGATGGAAGCAAGCAAGCGCCCGCGATGTTCGTGAGTCGTTGACCGCTGAGAATCGGTTCAATACATCGTCGACCTGCGAACTAAGCATTGAGAATCGGGGGTGGGGGAACGAAGCAACCGAGAGTGCAAAATGTGGTCTCTCGGATTTAACTTATTCGCTTAAACGCACATTTAAATTGGACTAGAGTAGCTTTTTAACGCTTCTTATTATTTATGCAAAAAATCACTAAGCCCCAATTGAGGCCGGACTAGAGCACGTAAGTTATACGCTTTTCCGGCTTACCGCCCGTCCGATGCGCTTGCCGCACGAGGTTAACCGAGCAGCGACCGTTCGATCGTAGACACAAGCACAGAAGCGGGTTGCGCGCCCGAGAGCGCGTATTTGCGATTGAACACAAAGAATGGCACGCCGCTCACGCCTTGCCCGCGCGCGCTTGCATCGGCGGACGCCACGCGATCAAGTGCGAACGCATCGCTAAGCGCTTTGCGCGAATCGTCGCGATTCAAACCATTCGTCTCAGCAATATCAAGCAGGATCTCAAGATCACCGATGAATCGCCCTTCGACGAAATACGCCTTGAACAACGATTCCACGATTTGATCGGCGCGCGCCGCAATCTGCGTTGAGTCGTTCGCCGCGTCCGCGCCTTCTTGCGCGAGGGCGATGAGCGCATGCGCAGCGAGGGTGTTGGGCTGTCGCTCGATCGCATCAAAGTTGAGCTCTAACCCAGCGGCAGCGCCTGCCGCACCCACTCTCGCATAGATTTCCTTGGCTCGCGTTGGGCCGCCAAACTTCTCTTCCAGATACGACTTTCTATCCACGCCCGCGCTCGGCAAATCGGGATTCAACTGAAACGGATGCCAGCGAGTCGACACTGCGATCTGCGTGTTCACGCCAGATTTCCCGCGCCACATCCGAAGTGCCGCCTCGAGGTGGCGTTTGCCGATGTAGCACCACGGACAGACGACGTCGGAAACGATGTCGATATGAAGCGAAGGAGGCGCTGTCGTCATTTTTTGAGGATTTCCCACAAGGTTGTGTCGCCGAATTCTCGCAAAGTGATTAGCTTGTATTGCAATGGGCAAATTGGCACAATCGGTATTCGCAGCGCGACACGGTGGCAGTGGGTTACGCATCAGTCCATCGTGACGGCGCGCAAAAGACAACTAGCTCAGGGGTTTGATCGTGAATTCAAACAGTGCTGCTGCATCACGAAACATGCTTCGCTCTCTAGGCCGATCCGTGTTTGCGTTGATCCTCGCGCTGCTGACTGCGCTTACGGCAAGCCGCGCCTATGCCGCTCCTGTTTTGTTCGCATTTGATCCGACACTCAATCGGCTCGTGAGCTTCGTAGCCACCAATCCCGGAGTACTTCTTACCGATGGCACGCTCTCTGGACTACAAGCGAATGAACTCATTCTTGGCATCGACTTTCGCCCCTCAGACGGCCAACTCTATGCGCTATCAAAGGTGGCGATCAACTCGCGACTCTTACGAATCGATGTAAACACACTTGCTGTAGCACAGGTAGCAACCGTCGCTAGAACCTTTAGCGAAACGGATTTCTTCGGAATCTCTTTCACGCCAGATGGAAGCGTATTGCGCGTCGTCTCCACCGCTTCCGAAAATCTGATCGTCAATGCAGATACCGGCGTCGTAACCACTCATACTGGATTGGCCTACCCAGCAGGGCCTGAGTTTGGTACGGTCAACAATACCGTCCACATCGCGTACACGAACCGTGTACCGGGCGCGCTCGCGACCACGCTCTACGGAATTGATCGAATCAACGACCGACTGACACGGATCGGGGGTGCGGGCACTGGACTCACAAGCGCAGCCACGGGTGTGTTGTCGAACATTGGCCCATTAAACGCGGGCAACGTCACCGGCTACGGCGGCTTTGATATCGAACCTGGCACGAATAACGCCTACGCAATTCTGCGTGTCGGGAGCGCATCACGCCTGTATCGCGTTTCGCTTGAAACGGGTGCAACGCAGGACATTGGCGCGATTGGCACCGACAACGGCACGTACGACGGCCTCGCCATCGCGCCGCCAGAGAATTGTTTAGACGTCGATGGCAATGGTGGTGTTGAAGCGACGAAAGACGGCGTGATGATGCTGCGCGCCATGCTTGGTATCACCGGAACTGCGGTGCACGAAGGGCTGCTCTCGCGAAACAGCTCAAGGCGTGATTGGGCGGAAATTCGCAAACACCTCAACGGTTGTGGCGGAAACTTCGCGCCTTAGCGCTACGCGTGTGCAGCGCGAATCACCGATTCGCGAGCACATCAAACAACGTAATCGCCGTCGGATCAAAAAGCTCAAGCGCGAACCCGGCCACCATCAACACAATGGCCAGGCAGAGAAACTTCGGAAACGTTTGCCAAAACGCGGTGCTGAGCCATGACTCTCGATGTGTGGGCCGCGTGTAAACGGCGAGCATGCTCGCAGTGCCCGCATCAAGCATCAAGTGCGCGAGAAGGCTCGGCGCATTCCAGACAAGTGACACGAGGCTGAACGCGAAACCGCCGAATAGCAATAGCAAGGCGAGAATCAGAAACAGCGGAATCGCGACCACTGCGCCCTCTTCAGCGGACGCCGCCACTTCGAGGCCTCCTCCGAAGGTGTCGCCGACGGTTGAGCCCGCATCAAAGGCGCTCACCGGTGCGCTTACCGATTCAAAGCTACCGCTCGCGCCTGCGCCACCGAAATCGCCGCCGCCCCCGCCGATGTACTCTGGTTGACCGGTCGACGCGCTTCCGCTGGACGACGATGATGAGGAAGGCGTTGGTAGATCAAGACCCGAACCATCGTCCCAATCCCGCTTGCTCCACGTGCGAAGAAGTGCGAGCAGCACGAAATAGGAAAGCAGTGTTGCCAACGGATAGCGCCACGTCATCTCCTCCAATCCGACGCGCCACAAAATCGCAGAGAACGCTAGGCCCGAAAGCGCTGTACCGCACGCAATCCAAAACGCACTCCAACGCGGCCAGTAGTAAAAATCAATACGACGACTCAGGATCGCAATCGCATCCGCGCGGGAGCGTGGCGCGATCGGTTCGCACATCGTGCGCCTGCGGATTTGATCGAGCGTTGCGGCGTTTGTTCTCGCGTGTTGCTTCATGGAATCCATGAGAGCAATTTAGCGACGCCACGATGAAACGTCTTCAAATACGCGACGGATCTACGCGCTACGCGATCAGTCGCGGATTCGGAGGTTTAACCCAGATTTTCCGTTCGGAATCGCGAGCGCTGTCGGTCGCTTCGCGCCCGAATGGAAAATCTGGGTTTTACGCGGCCCGTTCAAGGCGTTGAACCGCGTCAGCGAGTTGGGCCGAAGCGTCGACCCCGCGCGATCAACGGTGTAAATCAGCGCTTTCGAATCGTCAGCAACGGCGCAGAGACGCCTTCGACGCCCGCGAGCGCGAGCGTCGCGAGCAAGGTGTTCTGCGGGCCAAGCCACGCATTCAAGGGCGAATACCATTCACCGGGCGAATGCGAGCCGCCGCCGATGCCGCCGCCACCGAGCGTGAGCGCAGGAATGCCGAGCGCAATCGGCGTGTTGCTATCGGTGCTCGCCGCGCCGAGCGTGAAATCTTTGATGCCGAGCGTCTGCGCCGCGCGCACGCCTACCTGCGCGATCATGCTGTCGCTCGCTTGCGCGCCCGCGGGTCGATCGCCGACCAATTTGATGTCTACTTTCACGCGATCGGGCAATTTCCATCGCGCGTTTTCTTCGTCGGCTGCTGCGCGGGCGATGGCGAGCATTTTCTCTTCGAGTTTCGCGAGTTCGTTCGCATCGTTTGAGCGCATGTCGAGGCCGATTTCAGCGTCCGCTGCAATCGCATTCACGGACGTACCACCTTTCACCGTGCCAACGGTGAACGTCGTTTTCGGATTCGATGGCGTTTCAACATCCGCCATTTTTGCAATCGCGCGACCCATCGCGTGCGTTGCACTCGGCATGCCGAACGCGGAGAAACTGTGCCCGCCCGGACCGATGTAAGAAATCTTGAAGCGACGGCTGCCAGTCGCCGAAATCACGACGCGATCAATTCCCAATCCATCGAGCGAGATAAATCCATCGATGTTTTTGTTGTCGCGAAAAAGCGCCTTCACGCCACGCAAGTCGCCGAGCTCTTCTTCGCCGACCGTGCCCACAAACCAGACGTCGCCCGTCGTCTTCAACTGCGCGCCCTGCATTGCACGCATCACTGACAGCAGTGCAGCAAGCCCGCGATTGTCATCGTAAATTCCCGGCGCGAGATAGCGCTCGCCCTGTTTCTTCACCTTCACATCGGTGCCTTCGGGGAACACGGTATCCAAATGCGCAGAGACCACCAATATAGGGCCGCCGCCAGTGCCTTTGCGCACCGCAATCGCGTTGCCTTCCGAATCGATCTTCGAATCAGCAAAACCCAGCGCCCGCACACGCTTCAAGAACTCCGCAGCTTTCACTGCTTCTTTAAACGGCGGCGCAGGAATCTCCGTCAACTCAATCTGATCGCGCAGCGTGCGCTCATCATCCGCCTGAATCGCCGCCAGCGCAGATTTCACGGAAGGCGCAGCTAAGATGCGCTGAGACGCCTGCTCCACCGGCGCGCTGATCGCGGGCGCACCCGTTTGCGCGAACGCACCGCAGGTAGCCATTAGCACGGCTAGCGCCGCGCTAAGTTTTGTCGCTTTCATAAGACCCCCATAAAAATCGTTGAGCCCGAAGCTTAGCGCCTGGGGTCGTGGTCTATGTTCCGGTTTGTTGGACGTTAAAGCGCGCTCTTCACTAGTTGGACGACAGTAAAACCACGCATGTTCGTTTAGCTAAACATTGCGATCGTCATCGAGGCGTGTTGGGTCGTGAGCCAAAGCATCAGGCAAACATTCGCAATCACTGAACACCAGAAAATCAATCTGAATGACTCCTTCGACGTCTTGTGTCGGAACGCCTGTTGCGCAAGCGCTGCGGCAGGCCATCCACCCAACAGGGCAACTAAGTGAAGGTTGGATTCCGGAGTTCTCCAACGTCCTCGCTCGGCAGAAGTTTTGTCATTCGCGTACAACACAAAAGTCACCAGATTTACAGCGAACCACGCGGCAACGAACTTCCAGGGGTATCGGCCATAGACCGTAAGCCCAATGAAGACCAGTGTCCACGCTGCCGCAAGCCATAAACTGAACAGTCCCCAACCTGAACGGGATTGCGCAGTCTCTCGCCTCTCCTGTCGTGCACGACGCACCGCTGGCGAGGCAACCCACTGCGCGCGCACTGCACAGCTTCTCCGGTTTGCGTCCAGCCCAATCTCGAAGGTAATCAAAGTGCCGACGGCTGACGCTCGCCGCCCGGGTAGCTCGTTTAAATGGATAAATATCTTTCGCCCACCTGCATTAGGCAACACAAAGCCGTATCCCTTTTCGGCATTCCACTCGACAATTTTTCCTTGGTAGCGCATGACGATATTTTGCGCGTTTCGTGCGCTCGCAGTCGAGCCGGTCGCTAAGCAACGGCGCGTCTAGCCCAGCTGAACAATGCCACGCTTGGGGTTGTTAAGCGCGGCGATGATTGCGTCTGCGTTCGAAAGCAGCGCATTGAGCGCCGCTGCATTGCTTGAGTTGCCGAGCGTCAATCGAATGAGCTTTGGGCTGAAACCGCGCACCGCGACCAAGCGCTCGTAATCTTCATCTTTACTGACGATCATAGAATCGTTCGCCGCTGCGAACTCGCAAATGTCGACATCATCTGCGCCCGCTAAACCGACGAATTCGACTTGCGTTGTACCGGGATAGATTTCTTGAAGTGGCGGAACTAAACGGCGCGATAGGTTTTCGTCGAGCAGCAGTTTCACGCGCGACGGCTATGCGGCAGCGAGGATGCGCGTTGTGTGCTGCTCGCGTTCAGCCGCATATGCGAGGCACGCAAGGATGTCTTCACGCGACAGCTGCTCAAAATCGAAAAGGATTTCGTCAAACGTCATGCCCGAGGCCAACCAACCCAGCACATCGCCCACCGTGATGCGGGTATCGCGCACGCACGGCTTCCCAAAACGCCTATCGGGTTTGATCGTGATTCGAGATGCGAGGTTTTCCATGTGGAGAATTTAGTCCTCTACCAAGAAAAAATGTGAAAAGCACCCTTGCTAGACGCCCAACAAAATGGCGCTTTCAGGCCGATGCATCTCCACAACGTCCATTTCATTGGGTGTTCAGGCAAGCAGCATTTTCGAGTCTGGGGAACGTAGGGCGGATACCCGAAGGGGTTCCGCCGAAACGGTGGGGTGATGGGTTGCGGTTGTTTTGCCTGCGGCCGGGTTACGAGTCGGCTTCCTTCGGGTGCCGGACCGCTGCACTTCGTCGTGCACCATGTTCTTACACTCGTTTTATCTTCGCCTCCCACGCAGTGCCCTTGATTCCTCGAACATACCGCAAATTGCCACCGTCGTAAAAGGGTCCGCTGTTCCTCCACTTCAAGCCCATATATTCGATGTCCAAATGTCCAGTCATATCAATGATGTCCTGAATCGTTTTCTCCGGTGTGCTGTCGCCGAACATGATGCCAAGCAACGAGTCTTCAAACGGGACAAATGTCTCGCTATCTGGCGCGCCGAAAACTGCCCATCGAAATTCCTTCTCGTCTCGCCAGTCCATCATCTTTTCAAAGAAAAGCTGTCTCATGTAGTGTTGTAAGTGCAGCTTTGCGTAAGCGTCTCGCCCAAGATCGTCTAACGCGTCGACATTTATTGCGAATGGCTCCGGACCTCCGTCAAAGTTTCGAATAACTGGCGGGTCAACATAGTTAACGGCAGCAGCAACCACCTGGCTACCTGCGGGCGCATGTCGACGAATTTGATAGTCGAGCTTCGCTTTGTCAAAAATCAGACACACACCCTGGTGTTGCTCACCATACTGATCCCACATCCGCGGGCGACTAAAGCCTCTTCGAAACAGATCGCCGATAAAGTCACCGGACAGCTTATCGTCTTGTGCGAAACAAGCGATTCTCGTGGTCTCTTTAAGCGTGGAAGTTAACCAAGCGGAAATTTCTTTTGAATCGTACTTACTCAAATCCTTGGTTTCGTTTGTCCCAATATCAAACTGCCAATTCTTGGACTCTTTCGGATCGTTAGTTTTCGCGTATGAACTCAGGAGTAACTTTCCGCTCGCGAGTATGTAGTCGCGTGCGGTTGTCGATTTCGTATAGTGGTAAACGCACCGAGTGGCGTCGGTAACGAATTGAAGCATGACATGGTTACCTAATGACTCTCCCGCATCACCGGCGTCCCAGACTTCCCAACTAGGAAATCCAAATCCGCCCCCGTATCCGCGCCGAGCACGTGATCGATGTAGAGCTTCCAGTAGCCGCGATCCATGGGCGGTTTTGGTGGGGTCCAGCCTTCTTTTCTTCTTGCTAAATCTGCGTCGCTGACTTCGAGTTTGAGGGCGCGGCCTTGCGTATCGAGTTCGATCATGTCGCCGGTTTTGACGAAGGCTAGGTTGCCGCCTGCTGCGGCTTCGGGCGCGGCATGCAGGACGACGGTGCCGTACGCGGTGCCGCTCATGCGCGCGTCAGACACGCGAACCATGTCGCTGATGCCTTTGCGCAAAACCTTTGGCGGCAGCGGCATGTTGCCGACTTCGGCCATGCCGGGGTAGCCTTTCGGGCCGCAGTTTTTGAGCACCATCACGGAGTTCTCATCGATGTCGAGCGATTCATCGTTGATGCGCTCATGCAGCTCTTCAATCGTTTCGAACACGACGGCTTTGCCGCGATGTTGCAAGAGATGCGGCGTGGCGGCGCTGGGTTTGATCACAGCGCCGTTCGGCGCGAGGTTGCCGCGCAAAATCGTGATGCCTGCGTTGGCCATGAACGGGCTATCGAGCGGGCGAATCACATTGCGGTCGTAGCACTCTGCGTTGGCGACGTTTTCCACCAAGCTTTTTCCGTTCGCAGTGATCGCATCTGCATGAAGTTCGTGTGAGATTTCTTTGAGCACGGCGGGCAGGCCGCCTGCGTAATAAAAATCCTCCATCAAGTGTTTGCCGCTCGGCTGAATGTCCACCAAATTCGGAATCTTGGAGCCGATCTCGAAATCACTCAGCTTCAGGTTCACGCCGATGCGTCCGGCGATGGCGAGCAGGTGAATAACAGCATTGGTCGATCCGCCAATGGCGGCGAGTGTTTTGATCGCGTTTTCGAACGCGTGGCGCGTCAAGATTTTCGAGAGGCGCAAATCTTCGTGCACCATTTCAACGATGCGCCGCCCAGTAAGTTGCGCGAGGCGATAGCGCTGCGCGTCAACGGCTGGAATCGCGGCGTTACCGGGCAACGACACGCCGAGCGATTCAACCATGGATGCCATCGTGGAGGCCGTACCCATCGTCATGCAATGGCCTTTACTGCGATGCATGCCCGCTTCGGCGTCCATGAATTCTTCGATCTTCATGAAGCCGCCGCGCACTTTTTCGCTCATCTGCCACACGCCCGTGCCGCTGCCGAGCGTTTCGGTTTTGTAGCGGCCTTTGAGCATCGGGCCACCGGACAATCCAATCGTTGGAATGTCGCACGACGATGCACCCATCAAGAGCGACGGCGTTGTTTTGTCGCATCCCATCAAGAGCACGACGCCATCAATCGGATTGCCGCGAATGCTTTCTTCGACATCCATGCTCACGAGATTTCGATAGAGCATGGCGGTGGGGCGCATCAACACTTCACCCGTTGACATCACCGGGAATTCGAGCGGCCAACCGCCCGCTTCCCACACGCCTTTTTTCACGAAATCGGCGATCTCGCGGAAGTGTGCGTTACAGGGATTCAGCTCGCTCCACGTATTGCAGATACCAATCACTGGGCGACCGTCGAACAAGTCATTCGGATGCCCTTGGTTTTTCATCCACGAGCGATGCGCGAAGCCGTCTTTATCGAGCTTGCCGAACCATTGTTGGGAACGTCTCTGGAATTTTTTGTCGTCGTCGCGATTGGCCATGATTCAAGGGAAAAATCTGCAATCACAAGAGGCTAGCAGTTCTGCGCGCACGGGAACGCGCAAAAACTTACACTGCGAGACAGCATGAGCCAACAAGGCCTGAATCGTTGAACGCAACGCTCTCCTACACCGAACAACTCCTCGCACAGATGCACACACGTGCGCTGCGTGGCGTTGTTTTGGCTCTTTTTATTTCGTTCATTTTTCATTTGGGTATCACGCTCGTTAAGCTGGGCGGCGATTCTTTTGCGATTCGCTTCGACGCCCCCGTTAAATCGGGGGATGCGCTAAAGGCCCAAATACGAATTCAACCGCAACTAGCGAGCCCTGCGACGCCACAGGTGACCACACCTTCGACGACGCCCGCGCCACCGACGCCGCCGCCCGTTTTGCGGGATCGCGCGAGCGTGAACCTCGTGGAGCGCGACACCATCAAGCCGATTGAAGCCGTGCCGCCGACGATTGCGCCGACGGAACCCATTCCGATGCCAACGCCGCTGCCAGAACCCGTGACGCGTCGCTTTGAAACGGATCGCAATAATTCGCCAACGCGTGTGGAGCGCAGTGAGCGCTTGCCGAACGTTGCACCGCCTCAGACCGTGCCGCTGCTAGATCTAAAGCCGCTGCCGCCGCTCGACATCACGCCTGCAAAGCGCGAGCCTATCCCGCAAAAGCCGCTTGAATCCGCCAAGCCAATCGAGCCGCCGAAGGCAATCACTGAGCCCGCCCCAGCGCCTGCGAATGAGCGCGTAACTGCTGAGGCACCCAAAGAAGCGCCGAAGGCGGCGGCTAACGAAGCGGCGAAGAGCGCGCCATCCGAGCCCGCGAGAGATGCAGCGCCGAGCACGCCGCAAAACACGCCCGCAGCTGCTGCGCCGACGCAGCCTGCTGCGCCCACGCCTGCGCCCGCCGCAGCCGCGCCCGTCACCGCGCAACCGTCGATTCCATCAGCGGCGACGCCAGTGCTTTCCGCGCCGTCGAGTCCTGCAGCGGCTGCGCAAAGTGCATCGTCCTCGCCGAGTGGCTCTGCCGCGAGCGCGCCTGGTGCGCCGCGTGGTGCCAGCGTCACGCTGCCGGGAAGCGGCTCGCTCGGAAGCGCTGGAGCTACCGGAGGTGCGAGCCCTGCCCGCGAAGGCGCGAGCGCGGGTTCGCGCGAGGGAACGGGCTTGCGGCCCGGCTTTATCGACGGATTCGATGCCGATGCCGCGAGGCGCAATGCAGCGCGGGATGCCGCCCGCGAATTGAATTCGCGGCGTTCGCTGGTGCCGCCTTCCGTTGCGCCGTCACCCACCGCGCGCGAACGAGAGGCGAAGGCGATTGAAGAAGCGGTTCGCGAAGACTGCAAAGACAAGATGCTTCGAGACCCGAACTTACTTGCCGTACCGTTGATCGTCGCGGGCCAGCTGCTCGACAAGGGCTGCCGAATCCGTTAGCGTATTCTTCGGTTTAACCCTTTTTTTATTTGGACTAGCGGACCATTTTCACGAAGTCGCGCTCTCTACGTACAAGCCGCTAGCCCCCAAATTTAATCGGCTAGACAGGATGAGAGGTCATTCGAACTGAGGCTTACCCCTAGTCGTTCCCGTATTCGCACTGTCAGAATTTACGCTTCTGAAGGGGAGTAGCTCCCGCGACGGCATCGTCAATACGTGAAGTTCATGCAATGCGAACCGATCCGGTGCCTCGGACGGCATCGCTTGTCGTCTTGCAAGACCTTCGCACGCCCCACCTCGCATGATGTGCGGAATCGACGCAAATCCGTTTTGCGACGATCATGCAGTCGCGCGTAGTCGGGATTCAATAAATGCGTCGGCTACGGCTGCGCACGTAGGGGTTTATTCTTCATGGAAACAATCGGTACCTGGTGGATGTGGACGGGCTTTGCCGTCTTCGTCGTGATCGCAATTGCGATCGACTTGCTCGTCATGGAAAAACAGGGTGCGCACAAAGTCACTTCGAAAGAGGCGATTGTGTGGAGCTTGATTTGGTTCTCTCTCGCCTTTGTATTCGTTGGCTGGTTGTGGTGGTATTTGAACGGCACGCAAGGCCGGGAAATCGCCAACACGGTATCGATGCAATTCATCACGGGCTATCTGGTTGAGAAGAGTTTGTCGGTTGACAACATCTTCGTATTCCTCATGATCTTCACCTATTTCGCCGTGCCGCCTCAATATCAAAAGCGCGCGCTCATCATCGGCATCATCGGCGCGATTGTGTTGCGTGCGATTTTGATTCTCGTGGGCGCGTGGCTGCTCGCGAAGTTTCACTGGATTCTTTACGTATTCGGCGCGTTCCTCGTGTTTACGGGCTTGAAGATGTGGTTTGCGGCAGGCAAAGAGCCTCATATCGAGCAAAACCCCGTGCTCAAATGGCTGCGCGGTCACATGAAGATCACGACGCAATTCGACGGCGAAAAACTTTCAACGTTTATCAACGGCGTAAAGCATTACACGCCGCTCTTCGTTGTGTTGATTCTGATTGGCACGACTGACGTGATCTTCGCCGTTGATTCGATCCCTGCAATCTTTGCGATCACGAGTGATCCTTTCATCGTGTTAACTGCCAACATCTTCGCGATTCTGGGTTTGCGCGCGCTCTACTTCTTGCTGGCCGATCTTGCTGATCGCTTCCATTTGTTGGCGTACGGCTTGGCGCTCGTCTTGATCTTCATCGGCACCAAAATGCTGCTGCTCGACGTTTACAAGATTCCGATTGGCATTGCGCTAGGCGTCACCGCGGGTTTGATCGCCACTTCGATGTTCGCGTCGCTTTACTCCACACGCAAGGCAAAAAGTAACTAGAGCGCGCCGACGGCGCGAAGCGATCTTTTCGCGCCGATCCGTCCCTTTTGTGCACGCTCCTATTCGCGGAGCGCTGCCGCCAGTCGGGCAGCAGACTCCGCGATTGATCGCGCCAATCGCATCAGCACTGGTGTTGCAATAAAGCGGCACCATAATTCGAGTATGTGGCTCTGTGAAAATCGTGCATGAATTTCGGACAACGACTTCGCGGCAAACTACGCGCACTTGAACCGCGCGTACTTGCCGAGTTCGAACGGCCTGGGCTCGTTTGGGCGAAGCCATGGCTCGATAGTCATGACGTGTTTTCGTTTACGCGAAATCCGCTTGCAAAAGGTATTGCCATCGGTTTGTTCTGCGGTTTGATTCCGGGGCCACTGCAAATCCTCGGGTCAATCTTGTTGTGCGTCTTGATGCGCGGCAACATCATTGCCGCTGCAGTGGCAACCTTCTATACCAACCCGTTCACCATCGTCCCGCTCTACGCGCTCGCCTACAACATCGGTAGCTTCATCGTGCCGGGGCACCATGCGCTGCCGCCTTGGAACGATCAGGTGGGCGTGTTCTCAGCGCTCGTTGAGTGGATTCGTGCAATGGGTTGGCCGCTCATCGTGGGCTTACCAACGATGGCACTCCTTTTCGCGAGCTGGGGCTATGCCATCACGCAAATTCTCTGGCTGCGACCTGTGATCGCGCGAGCGAGGCGCATGCGCTCCCGCAAGCGTTAGCGCCGGCCACCGCGTCCGCAAACCATGCGGGAACGAGCAATCGCGTTGCTTGTTTGTTGCAAGATTCTTTGTAACTAATCCTGTCACGCGTAACCCAATTTATTGGGGCTACACCTCAGCGATTGATCTTTTCGCTACCATTAATAATCAGCACGTTGCCCTGCAACTATCGTCGGTAAGCTAAGAAAGCTGTTAGAGCTGCAGGTTGATAATATTTCGGGCGTCGCTGAGTCGTTTCACGCTGACTGCATCATGGACACCATCCTTGGATCCGAGCGCGCACCAACGCGGCATCCGTCGCGTTGATATCGGTGCCGGCAATCATCGCCCCGGCATCCAGCGTCTGCAGGTGGCGCAAAATCACCAAACCGTCGCGCGTCGCGGTGGCTTGTGTCGTGAGTCCCTTTACGTTGTAGTCCTGCGCGGAGAGAAAATTTTCGATGGCGTTTACTGTGTTGCGATTTCCGAGCAACGGTGACGGCAATCCTGCGAGCAAATCGACACCGCGAAATCCCAGCATATAGCGCAAGATCAACAGGCCATCGACGGCGGTCGTTTGTGCAGCGTCGTCGTTTATGTCGAGACGGCAGGCATGTGCAACGAAGTTCGCAGTCACCGTGCAATCGGTGGTAATCGTGCCGGTGGTGTAGTTATTCACACCGAGTGTCGTCGGCGTTCCGCTGCAACCCGAGATCGATTGCGTCTGAAAACCCGCATTCGGCGTTGCAGTACAGCTCGTTGTGTTGCCACCGACCACTGGCGATAGACAGTTCAATGCCCCATTCGCACCAGCCGAGGGGGTGATCGTGTACGTTCTAGGCGCGGCGCAGCTGGCGTTCGTGCCACCGTTCACGCTGTTGCAAGACCATGTGAACTGCGACGTCGATGTAGTCACTGCGCTGGCAGCGCCCGCACTACACAGATTCGTTGATGGTGCAACCCCGGTTGCGACGCCATTGGCCGTTCCGCATGCGCCATTAACGATCGCAGCGAAGCTCGCCGACACGGTGCAGTTGGCAGTGATCGCGCCGGTGACGTAGCTGTTCACTCCAACTGCGGTCGGTGTGCCGCTACAGCCCGAGATTGATTGAGTCGCAAACCCAGCGTTTGGGATGGCGAGGCATGAGGTCGCGTTACCACTGGCAACCGGAGAGACGCAACTTAAGGCTCCGTTCGCGCCCGCCGACGCAGTGACCGTGAACGTGCGGTTGACGTAAATGCCGCTTGTATTGCCAACGCTGTTAAGCGTACGAACCGCGGGAAATCCAGCCCAACTCATGGTGCCGCCGTTCAAATTCAACGTCCCCACCGAGATGCCGTCGTTGTCATTCTGTCCGGATAGCACGGTGTAGCGAAACACCAGTGCATTCGTTCCCGATCCAGATAGATAGGTGGCATTAACGGTCGTGGAGCCAACCGTAAGCGATAGCGTCGGCGTGCCGGTGACGGTGATCTGATCAGTCCAATTCACAGTGAAATCGACATTCTGTCCCGTCACATAGTTGCCGTTAGGGGGCACGGTCACTGAGGTCACGCTTGCAGCGGAGAGCGTGGCGAGCTTCAGATCGCCATTGGTGGCATCGTAGTAGCTGATGACCGGAAAGCCCGCAGCGTTGAGTTGCATCGAGGTGTACTGCCCGACACTGCCTACGCTGTCGAGCGTCGTAAGCGTGCGTGTAGTGCAATTGCCACTCTCGCAAACCGCGAGCTTAAGGTCGCCGTTAGTATTGTCTCGATAAGTGATGACCGGCCGACCGGCAGCGTTTATCCGGAGCGAAGTTGACGAGCCCACGTCGCCCGTGCTGTCCACTGTGGTGATTGTTGGGCTGGTGCACCCGAGGCTATCGCAAACTGCGAGTCTCAGATCGCCGCTACTCGCCTTGTGATAGCTGATGGCGGGATAACCCAACGAGCTTAACTGTAGAGAAGTGTCCCAACCGACAATTCCCCCGCCGTCCACCGTTCTAATCGATGGGGCGGCGCATACGAAATCGTTACACACAGCGAGCTTCAGCGCAAAGTTGGTAATGTCGTAATAGCTAATCACCGGACTACCTGCGCTCAACTGCAACGAGGTGTACGTCCCTACAAAGCTCGCGTTATCCACGGTGATGATCGCTGGGGCAGTGCAAGTCGGGTTATTGCAGGTCGCGAGCTTCAGATAGCCGTTGCTATAGTCGTAGTAACTGATGACGGGGTTGCCCAAACCGTTGAGTCGCAGCGAGGTGTACCCGCCAACTGTGCCCGTGCTGTCCACAGTCGTGAGGGCGGGGGAGTTGCAGAAAACATCACTGCACACAGCAAGCTTCAAATGGCCGTTGGTATCGTCGAAGTAGCTGATCACCGCAAATCCCGACGCATTGAGTTGCAGGGAGGTGTACAGACCGACGTTACCCACGCTGTCAACCGTCGGGCGCGTAGAGGCGGTGCAGGTGACGTTCATGCACACGGCGAGCCGCAAGTCGCCGTTGGTGGCATCGCGGTAGCTGATGCGCGGAAGACCCGACGCGTTGAGTTGCATCGAAGAATACGAGCCGACATCGCCCGCACTGTCAACGATGGCGAACGTCACCGCGCCTTGCACGGTGGCGACGAGCGATGCGAACACAAAAGCGCCGCAAAAAAGCGATCTCAACTTGCGCACCCAGTACCAGCACGACGGTGAAAAAGTGTTCACGAAACCCCATCGGTTGCAAATGCCATCCGCGCTCCGAATGACTTCAATGAATCAATTATCTTCTCGATATTCGTTGAGCGGTCGCGGCCCGATGGCTTGCTGAGACCGGGCGTCTTTGAAACGCGAGTCCTCTATGGACGGCCTTCATCGCCCCAGCCGTATCGACGTTCTGTACCAATCTATCACCATCGTGCCGCCCCATGCGCTAGCCCTCAAAATCGGCGGCATAGTGGTTCCCTGCGTACATCACTTAGCGGCATGGAATGGCGACGCGGGTATGTTTACAGCGCTAGTTGAGTGGATCCAAGCATTGGGTTGGCCGCTGATTGTCGGCCTTCCCATCATCGGCCCGCTCTTCACATTTGAGGCTACGCACTCACCCCAATACTTTGCTTGCGCCCGGTCTTTGCGCGAGCGCGCAGGATGCGCGAAGCTCGCGCTCGTCAGCCTGTGGATTTCATCGCTGTGCGCTAGCGGCGCGAATCGCTCATAAAAAAGGCAGCGCGAGCGCTGCCTTCCCTCCAACTTCCCGAACTCCGATCAGAACTGAAGTTCGGTTGGATCAACCCGTGTCGTTAGTGTCCGCTGCGTCTCCTGCGCTGGACACCTACTCCCGCAGCCAACATCAGCAACCCAATCAGCCACAGCCCCACATTCAGCGGCACAGGGAGCGACGGCAGATCGAACGTGACCACCGCCGAGGCCGCACTTGATCCCACCACGTTGTTGGCTACGACAGCGCATTGATACGACATGCCGTCCATCAATCCAGTCACCACAATCGGAGAGCCGCTGCCGTTCGCTGTCACCGCGCCGAAAATGCTCACGCAGCGTGCGGTGTAGCCGGTGATCGGTGAGCCGCCGTCCGAGGTGGGCGGGACGAACTCAATCGTGGCCTGTCCTCGCGCAGGTGTTGCCGTGCTTACAGTAGGCGCGCTTGGAACTGTGCGCGGCGTGACGGTAACGCCAGCTGATGGCGCGCTTGAGCCCGCGGTATTGTTGGCAGCGACCGTGCAGGTGTATGCGGTCCCGTTGGTGAGCCCGGTCACTGTCACTGGCGATGCTGCGCCGCTACCCATGATGGAACCAGGGTTGCAGCTCACCGTGTATGAGGTAATCGCCGCGCCCCCGTTTGATACAGGCGGCGCGAACGCAATACTCGCTTGACCATTGCCGGGCGTTGCTGCGCCAATCGTTGGCGCACCCGCGGCGACCGCGTTAATCGTCACCGTGGCGGTTGCACTCGCGGGTTGATAGTTCGCGTTACCCGCCTGAGCTGCCGTCAACGGACAGCTGCCGATACCAATGATCAAGAGCTGATTGCCGGACACCGTGCAGATGGGAGCGGCGGCAGTCGTGCTGAAGGTGAATGCGGTGAGCCCGCTGCTCGCAGTTGCCGTCAGTGTGTAAGGCCCCGTGCCGAAATTCACTGGCGTGGCCGGGGTAAACGCCACCGTTTGCGATGCGGGGTTGATGATGACGACTGCGTTAGCGCTTGCCGACTGATAGTTCGCGTTGCCGGGTTGGGTTGCGGTGAGTGCGCAGCTTCCCACGCCAACAATCGTGAGTTGGTTGCCGCTCACGGTGCACACGGTGTTCGGCGAACTGGTGCTGAAGGTGAACGTGGTGAGCCCACTGGTCGAAACCGCCGCGAGTGTGATCGGTGCTGCGCCAAAGACAATCGGGCTCGCTGGAGCGAAGCTGACTGTTTGGCTAGCGGTGTTGATCACTACGGTAGCCGTTGCCGAGGCGCTTTGATAGCTCGCATTTCCCGCTTGTGTGGCGGTGAGGCTGCAGTTCCCGCCGCCAACGTAAGTCACGGTGTTGCCAGCGACCGTGCACACGCTGGCGGGCGAGCTGGTGCTGAAGGTAAAGATGCTGAGTCCGCTTGAGGCGGTGGCGCTCAACGTGACAGGTGCAGCGCCGAACGTGACCGGCGTGGTTGGAGCGAAGGTCACAATTTGCGTTGCCGGATTCACCACAATCGTGGCGTTTGCCGAGGCGCTTTGGTAGTTTGCGTTGCCCGGTTGCGTGGCGGTAAGAGCGCATGCGCCGCCGCCTGTAAAAGCGACCGTGTTCCCGCTCACCGTGCAAATCGCTGCAGCAGAACTTGTTGAGAAGGTGAAGCTGGTCAAGCCGCTCGTGGCCGTCGCAGTGAGCGCCACTGGGGTTGCGCCAAACACCACCGGCGTTACAGGCGCGAACGTGACCGTTTGCGCTGCTGGATTGATCGTGACACTCGCATTGGCGACGGCACTCAGGTAGTTCGCGTTCCCTGATTGCGTGGCGGTGAGATTACAAACGCCCGCGCCGGTGATCGTGAGCTGGTTGCCTGCGACTGTGCAGATCGTGCTGGCTGAGCTGGTGCTGAAGGTGAAGGCGGTGAGTCCGCTGGTTGCCGTGGCGCTCAGGATAATCGGAGCAACACCGAACGCCACTGGGCTTGCGGGGGCAAAGCTGACGGTTTGCGTGCCTTGTGCAATGTTGACCGCGTACGCACGACTGCCAGAGAATGGACCCGGAGCGCTACTGCTGTCTGTAGCTGTGATCGTGAAATTAAACGGACCGGCTGCGCTAGGCGTACCCGTGATCGCACCATTCGGCGCAAGCGTCAAGCCGCCTGGCAGCGCACCACTCGTGACCGCGAACCCGTATGCAGCAACGCCGCCACTTGCCGTCACCGTCTGACTGTAGCTGACACCGAAGGTGCCGTTGGGCAAGGTCGCGGGATTTACTGTGACCGGCACATCGTCGTTGGTGATGGTGACAAAACTGGTCGGCACATTGATCGTTGCGTTGGTTGCCCCAAACAAACCAACGCTGAAGATTTCGTTGGCCTCAGGCAGTGTGTCACCGATCACCGGAATGATGATTGTCTGCGAAACCGTGCCCGGCGTGAACGTTAGCGTGCCACTGGTGCTGGTGTAGTCCGATGGTTGCGTTGCCGTGCCGTCTGCAGTGGCGTAGCTCACCGTTACCGTCTGTCCACTCGCAGCGTTCAGCGTTACCGTCACCACGGCATTGGCAGTGCCGCTGTTACCCTCAAGCACACTGATATTGCTGGTGTTGATTTGCGGCAGCGGATCATCGTTGGTAATCGTGCCAACGCCTTGGGCGTCGACGACATTCGCGCCGAGCACACTGGTGACGTTGACGAAAAAGGTCTCGGTCGGCTCGTTCAGCAGATCGCCGTTAACTAGGACGGTGAAGATGTAGGTACTGCTGCCAGCAGGGATAGTCTGCGCAGTCAGACTGTTGGCAACATAATCCGCGCCCGCTGTGGCCGTGCCGTTGGCCGTGGCGATGTCGAAGGTGACGCCGCCCGGGCCCGCCGGTGCGCTCAAGCTCACCGTGAAGGTGAAGTTAGTGATGCCCGCGTTGCCTTCGCTTAGTGAAACATCGTTAATCGAGAGGTTGGGGATCGCCGTGTTTGTGAAGTTACACGCGATGTTGACACCCGCTGCCGTCGCTGCTGCATTGAGCGTGAGCGCATTGCCAGAGAGCGTGGCCGTTCCGCCCGCGCCCATGCCAGTGCACGATGCGCCCGTGAGTACATAACCGGCGGGAATCGCCTCTGTAATCGTCGTAGCGGTACTTGGCGAGCTGAGCGTTTGTGTCGCGCCGCTTACACCCACGCCTGGTGTCGTGGTGGTGATCGTTTGTGTCGAGTACCCGTTCGTGCCGCTAAAGCTAAACGCGCCGACACCGCCGTTACTCACCTTGGTTAGCGTTAACGTCGGCAACCTGACATTGGTGAAGGTGCAGGAAACGTTCGAGCCCGCCGCCGTTGCCGCCGCATTGAGCGTGAGCGAATTGCCCGACAACGTGGCCGTGCCGCCCGCGCCCATGCCCGTACACGACGCGCCCGAAAGGATGTATCCCGCAGCAAGCGCCTCAGTAATCGTGGTGGCGACCCCAGAGGCAGCAAGCGTTTGCGTCGAGCCGCTCGCGCCGACGCCCGGGCTCGTTGTAGTGATCGTTTGTGACAGCCAGCCGTTATTTCCCGTGAAGCTGAATGCGCCGACACCGCCGTTGCTGACTTTCGTCACGGTCAAGGTCGTTGGATTGATGTCGTCGTTGGTGATCGTGCCGGTGGCGCTTGAAGGCGCGCCGACGGTGTAGCCGGTGCCAGCTGCGACGGTCAACGTGACTGTTTCATCCGGCTCAACCGTGCTGTCTGCGGTCGGATTGATGGTGATCGTCGCCGACGTTGCACCTGCAGGAATGGTTACCGTTGTGACATTTCCTGTGTAATCGGCACCCACGGTTGCCGTGCCAGACGTGGAAATGTTGACTACCGTCGCTGAGGCAAGGGCAACGTTGCGCGCCACCGTGAACACAAGGTTTGCCGTTCCATCTTCGAGCGCCGGGCTCCCGGTGACAGAAATAGAAATCGTGGGCAGTGTCGTCGTTACCGTCATCGGAACAGTCACGAAACCAAAGAAGTCGCAGCCGGGGCAGGCTGGATCCGTGGTGCTATCGTTGACGAGAAGCTGCGCGTTTGTGGTGCCCAGTACGGTGGGCGTACCGGTCAAGACGCCGCTCGAGGAAATAGCTAAACCGGGCGGTAAGCTCACACCGATATCAGCCGGGAACGTGTAGGGTGCGGTGCCACCCGTACCGGCCATCTGCAGATTTGCAGCCACGTTTTGCAGCAGCGTAAGCGGTGATGGCGACGCGCCGAATATCGGATTACCAATCACGCCGCTGTACGTCTTGAGTGCGGAGGCACCGGTGGAATCCTGCGCACGGATCGTAAAGCTGTAGTTGCTGCGCGTTGTAGGCGTTCCGGTGATGCGTCCCTGTGGAGTGAGACCAAGCCCGGGGGGCAAAGCGCCAGAATTTATCGTGTAGGTATAGGGGGCCGTACCTCCGGTTGCCGAGAGCTGCTGGTCAATTGCGAGCCCTGTCCTGAGCACGATCGATGCGGGGGAGACTACGATCGAAGACGTTGGTGCAAGGATGGTGATCGTGAATCGAATGTTGAAATTATCCTGATCGTCCAGCTCGAAGACGTCTTGCGTTGCTGGGTTCGTGGTCGCGGTGTGTGTATACGTGAGTACTGAGCGCGCGATCCAGGTCGTAGACGGCGGCGTAGGAGGAACGCCCTCTTGCCTGAGCACAACAGTGCCAAAACTAGGCGCTAGGGGGAAGAACGGGACACCGTTACCAAATCCAAAGTTGTAAGCATCACAATCAGAAATGTCGATCTCGACTGATCCGCCGTTCGCAACAGTCGCCGTCTGCGGTGGACATGCGGTTGTCTCATGCGCCGCATGCGCGATGACGCTCGCAAATAGCAAGCCGAATAACGCCAAGGCGTTTCGTAAAGTTCGATACATTCTTCCCTCGATCTCAAATACTTTTTCAGTATTCAGTCTAATCCGACGCCCGATCTTCTTGTCGCCAATCGACGACGAAAAAACGTTGCGCTGAGCGCAAACCGATTTGTGCCTCATCGCGCGGCGCGGCAATTCGTCCGCACAGTGCAGCAGCAGGCAAGCGGGGCCCCAAGAACCTGAGCCGCGTCATGCGAAGGCAAAACTCGATATGACGTTGCGCACGCAATCGAGCCAGTCAGTCGCAGCGTAGCTTTCTTTATTTAGCTCCAATAAAAGGAGGGCTAGAAATCGAATAGGCACAACACGGTAACAACGTTCAAAGTCACCCAGCCTATTCATTCAGAAGCTTGCAAGGCAATTTCTTATCTATTCGCGAGAGAATCTGAGCATCGGTCAATGGCGGCACGGCTATCGGGTTCTTTCTCGCGGCGAACGTCCGCAGGATGAGTCTCGTTGCGCTAGAGCATGTGCAGCAGGGGGCGACAGGGCTTCGTTGTACTCTCGCGCATTCCTTGCATAACGACGCGGAAGCGAGAGCGCATCATCACGGCGAGCTCCTCTATCCATGACCTGCAGAGCTCGAAGCTGGGTATCACGCGCACAGTCCAGCCTCGTTCACTTGGGGCGCAACTTGGGTGAACCCGCGATAAGCGCTAAAACGTCGCCATGAAACTTCGTCGCTGGCTGATTTCAATCGAACCGCGCGTGTTGCGCCAGTTTGACCGGGCGTGGCTCGCCTGGATGAAGCCGTGGATCGATAGCCACGAGCTGCTCTCATTTCGGCGCTACCCGCTTGCGATTGGCGTGGCCATTGGCGTGACGCTCGGCGTGATCCCCACACAGATCGAGGTGATCTTCGTATTCGTGCTTTGCGTGCTGATGCGCGGCAACATCGTGGCCGCTACCGTGGTGGGCTGGTACAACAATGCGTTCACCGTCGTGCCGCTCTATATCGCGGCGTACTACATTGGCGACTTCATCGCACCGGGGCATCGACCGATCCCGAAATTGGAGAACCCCAATGGCGACTGGTGGGGCGCGTTTCAAGCGTGGGTAGATGCACTCGGTCTGCCGCTTTTGATTGGCTTGCCAGTGCTCGGCTTGACCCTCGGCTTAGTGAGTTATTTCGCGGTTCACTATCTTTGGCTGCGCCCGGTGTGGGCGCGCGCACGGCGGATGCGCGAGCTTCGTAGCCAGCGCGCCGATGCGCGCGAAACCCGTTAGATGCGAAATTTATTTCTGCTTAAGGGCCTTGCGCGCAAGCTTGTCCACCACGCCCGGCGCGATCAACTTTAGCCAGCGGCCGAGTTTGCCCTTCGTGGTCATCACGACTTCACGTTTTCTGTTCGTCATTGCCTCAACGATCAAGCGTGCGCACGCTTCCACGGTCATCGCGTCGGCTTCGTCGAGCCCGCTTGAGCCCAAGCGCTCGCCTTTGGCATTCCATCCATGCACCCGAATATTGGTGAGCACGACGCCGGGATAGACCAAGCACACATCAACGCCATCCGGCGCGATTTCAACTCGCAGCGCTTCGAAGAATCCTGTTTGCGCAAATTTGGTGGCGCAATACGTCGTGCGCTCGGGCACGCCGACTAAGCCTGCCAGCGAAGACACGGCGACGATGTGGCCCTTTGACTTTTTCAAATGCGGAAGTGCGGCGTGAGTCGGCCAAATGCTTCCCATCAGATTGATGCGCATCAGCTTTTCGTAGACATCGGTGTTCTCGATTTCGGCGAACCGCGCTTGCATCGAAACGCCCGCGTTATTCACTAACGCATCAATCGCCCCAAATTGCGCGACCGCTCGCTCAATCAACGCGCGGCAGTCGGCCTCGATCGAAACATCCGTTGGCACCACCAAACACTGCGCGCCTTGGGCTTCGCAGGCCTTCGCCACTTCGTTAAGCGCCTCTGGACGTCGCGCCGCAAGTACGAGCTTCGGCTTGAACGCGGCGAGTTGCCGCGCGAGCTCCGCACCGATGCCGTCGGACGCGCCGGTCACGATGATGGTCTTATTTTTAAAAATCGATTCACTCATCAGTTCACCCTTTTAGCTTTTTAGCAGTTCCCCCAATTTTTTTAGGGCTAGCGCACGAAATTGATTAATGTTTATAGTGAATAAATATTCTCGCTACATCGATTAAAACAGGGCATTAAGCTGTAAATACGTATCACGAACCACAGAACTTTTTGGCGATCTTAGCGCGCGACTGGCCTGTATCGAAGCGGTTAAAAAAGTGTCGCAACTCACAGCGACGCGGGGGCTAAGCGGAGGTTTGCCTAGCCTTTGGGCGGACGCTCGGAAAAGCGCAGTACGGGCTGCCATTCCGCCCACCTGCGATCAAGACGAAACTTGAGCAGTCCCTTTTCGTCTGCAACGAACGATTGGATGATTTTTCCGTCGCGAACGATATCCAGTCGCTGCCGACCGGCCGTCTTGTATTGAATCGGAATATCAATGCTGTGCAAAGATGGGAAAAAGAGCATGTAGCCGAACCAGCCGAGTACGTCTTTCCCGGCAATTTGCAGTTGGCGGATTGTTTCTTCTACTTCCGCATAAGGCAATTCGTCAGCGCCATCCCACGAGACAGCAATCGTCACCGAAGTTGAAAGTGTTCCCTTGGGTTGGTTGGTCAGAAACTCGGCGTTCGTCTTGTAGAAATCCTCGCGCAGGGGCAGCTCGATCCGTCCGTCAGCATCGAGTTTGAGGGGCAAACTTTGTGTGTCATTCACTAGCGAGACGCGTATCTCGCTCTGCGCTACGTCTTGACTGCTGGGTTTCACGCGAATGTCGAGAGACACGCGGTCAAGCTTTGAGTCGCGAAACCGCTTCAATCGCTCATACACCGCGTCATAGGGCGTCACTGCCGCATTTTTGGGGTTGCGGACAACGAGTTCTTCAACTCGCGTGGTGGTTGGCTCGACTTGCGCACTCGCGGGTGTTGCATCCGTCAGGAATACAGACGTAGCGGCGATTACTAGAACAGGAAAACGATGCATTCAGTGCGCTCAAACGTTTGGGGAGACGAATATAGAGCCGTTGGGTGTTACGCGTTTCCCCGTGAAGCTTCTCCTTGCGCAAAATTTTTTAACGCAGACGCTAAGCCGACTGAGGGACGCGGTCACGAAGCGGGCTTAGCGTAATCGGTGCGCCTTGCACGTCGTGATGAGCGACTCGCGGCCCGCGAATTGATCCAGCCGTCGCAATGAAAAAACCCGCCGAAGCGGGTTGAGAGCACCAACGAATCGAAAGGAGGAGAAGTGATTCGTTGGCGTGCGGGGGTGTATCGCCCTGCAATCGATTCACCTGGCGGCGCAGGATCGCGCGCCGCCAAGCGCAGTACCTTAGCGGTTGTACGCCGTTTCGCCGTGGCTGACGATGTCTAGCCCCTCACGTTGTTCATCATCGCTCACTCGCAAGCCAACAATCAGGTCAGCGATCTTGAAGGCAATGAAGGCGACGACGGCTGTCCACACCACCGTGAGCGCGACACCCTTGAACTGGATCCACACTTGTGAAGCAATCGAGAAATCTGCCGCTTTGATCACGCTCGCGGTCACCCAGTCCGAGACGTAGCCTGGGCCGCCGAGGTTGGGCGCGTTGAACACACCAGTCAGCAGAGCACCAAGAATTCCACCGACTGCGTGCACGCCGAATACATCGAGCGCATCATCCGCACCGAGCAATTTTTTGAGGCCAGTAACCCCCCAGAAGCACACGATGCCAGCAAGCAACCCGATAACCAGTGCGCCCATCAAGCCCACGTTTCCAGCCGCTGGCGTAATCGCAACTAAACCCGCAACCGCACCGGATGATGCGCCCAGCATCGAAGGCTTACCCTTCAAGAACCACTCGATCAGAATCCAGGACATCACGGCAGCGGCGGCGGCAATGAAGGTGTTTGCGAACGCCAGGCCGGCGCTGTTATTAGCCTCAAGCGCAGAGCCTGCGTTAAAGCCAAACCAACCCACCCAGAGCAGCGATGCGCCGATCATGGTGAGCACGAGGCTGTGCGGAGGGAACGCTTCTTTACCGTAACCCAAACGCTTGCCAACCAGATACGCACCGACTAAACCAGCGACGCCCGCGTTGATATGAACAACAGTTCCGCCGGCAAAATCAAGCGCGCCCCACTGCCAAATCTTGCCCGCAGTTGCGTTCAAACCGTCAACCAATTTTGCATCGGTGTAGGCATCAGGGCCAGGCCAGAACCAAACCATATGTGCCACGGGGATATAGCTAAATGTGAACCAGATCACAGTAAAGATCAACACGGCCGAGAACTTGATCCGCTCTGCAAACGCGCCAACGATGAGCGCGCAAGTGATACCTGCAAACGTTGCTTGGAACGCGAAGAACACGATCTCAGGGATCACAACGCCCTTGCTGAACGTAGCGGCCATTGCGAACGCGCCCGTCGAAGCATCGAAGAGTCCTTTACCAAACAAGCGATCCGTGCCGCCGAAGTACGGATTGCCCGCGGTGAACGCGAAGCTGTAGCCGTAGATCAACCACAGCACGGCGACGAGTGAAAAAACTACCGTGACCTGCATCAACACTGAAAGCACGTTTTTCGAACGCACCAAGCCGCCATAGAAAAGCGCGAGGCCTGGCAGTGCCATCATCAACACGAGCAACGTGGAGACGAGCATCCAGGCGGTGTCGCCCTTGTTCGGCTCTGGTGCCTTCGCAGCGGGTGCTGCTGCTGCGGCGGGCGCGGCAGCGGCGGGCGCTGCTTCGGCAGGTTTGGCCGCCTCAGCAGGTTTCGCAACTTCAGCGGCAGGTGCTGCGGCTGGCGCTGCAGGTGCAGCGGCTGGCGCTTGCGCAAAAGCGAGCGGCGTGACCGCCATGGATACCGCAGCAAGTGCTGCGGCGAAATAGGAACGCAAATTCATTATGTAGCCCCCGAAATTAAAGTGCGTCTTCGCCGGTTTCGCCGGTACGAATGCGGATGACTTGTTCGACATCGAACACGAAAATCTTGCCGTCACCAATCTTGCCGGTGTTGGCCGCTTTCTCAATGGCTTCGATGGCGCGCTCAACGAGCTCGTTTTTCACTGCCGCTTCGACCTTCACTTTCGGAAGGAAATCGACGACATATTCAGCGCCACGGTAGAGCTCGGTATGCCCTTTTTGGCGACCGAAGCCCTTCACTTCCGTGACGGTGATGCCTTGCACGCCCACACCCGCGAGCGCTTCACGCACTTCGTCGAGCTTGAACGGTTTGATGATGGCCGTAATCAGTTTCATGGGTTCCTCGCTAGATCTTTGTAGGCCCCCCGTACCCGCCGGGAGAGCGATGCTTCGTGTCGCTAGTATGCGACGGGGGAGAGCGTGCGTTTTGCGTTGGCTTCCAACGCAAAAAACGCTAGAACGTCTTGCTGTATTTCACGAGGAGATACGGCGTTGTCTTGCCAGTGAATTTCTTGCCAAGCGGCTTGTAGAAATCCTTGTCAGCATCAGTGCCCGTGACGCCGCCTTCAGCGGTGATCCCGTTGCCGAAGTCATACAGCGCGGCCAATTTGCCATCGGTGTAGCTGCCGCCATCTTTCGCAGGGCCCTTGATGCCCTGGTAGCCCACGTGTGCGATGACTGAAAGGTTATCCATGACCGGGAAGGTGCCCGTCAAGTCCACGTAATACGAGTTCTTCGAGCGAGGCGTGCCGAAGATGTTCGAGATCGCATGCGAATACTTCAGCGTGAACACTTTGTACGAGCCAGCGACATAGATCTCGTTGGTATCCGGATTGGTCGCGCCCGAAGCCGTCGAGCCACTGTACTCATAGCGCAAAAAGCCCACGTCGTAGGTGAAATCGCCCACGGTGTTCTTAAATCCGAAGTAGAGATCGGTCTCTACCTTGCCGCTCGAAATACCGAAGTCTTTGAGCCACTTTACGTTCGTAGCCCACACGCCAGCGTAGAGGCCGCTGGAATGGCTGAAATCAAATCCGCCTTGCACCGCAGGCTTGTAGTCAGTCTGACTCAGTCCGCGATAAATGTAGGAAGATGCCACGCCGATGTTGCCGGAGACGGTGAAATCAGGCGCTGGCGCAGGTGCGGGCGCGGGTGCCGGTGCGGTTTGCGCAGCGACTGGCGCAACCAAAACGCTAGCGAATAAACCAGAGACCGCTAAGCTCAGAAAAGTAGGACGAAGACGTGTGTGTGCCATGAAAAACCCCGAGAGAGTCGAATGAAAAGAGAGACTTCGCCGTGTATTCGCAACTGTCGTGCCACGACGACGAACCGTAAAAGGCCTTGATTTCGCACCACTCAAGTGCGTTTCGATCGCTCTTACGTCCGGCTTGCACCGAAATAGCGCGAATGTTCGCGATTCGCTGACGCCATCGCTTTCGGCATCGCTCGCACGGAGCGTTAAACTTCGCCTATGACTCTCGACGAACTCGCCGCTCAACTCAGAGACGCCATGTCCGCCAACTCGGGCGCAGATTTGCAGAAAAACATCCGCGCCACGCTCAGCGCTGGGCTCGCGAAACTCGACGTTGTTACCCGCCAAGAATTTGAGATTCAGCGGGAAATGCTCGATGTCTTGCGCAAGCAGATCGATGAGCTTAGCGCGCAGGTGGAAGCGCTCGAGAAATCGAAAAAAACGTAGCGATTCAATACACGGCTTCTTGCGCGTTTGACTGACTAGCTGCGGGCGAAACAGCGAAATACTGCCTTATCAATGAATGACTTTTATTACGCGTTACCCGGAACGATCAAGGGGCGCGATGATGTTGTTGCTACGGTTGAAATCGTCGCTCCGGTCCGGCGACTGATCTCACGTTAACCCACTCGTGCGTCGGATAACCGGGCAGAGAATCGTCCAACAGCGTCGCCGTTCAATGAGTCTCTATGGCAAACAGGCGGCGCCGTGCGTCGATTCAATCCACGTGAGGATTTGCTTCGCATCGCGCACATTGGGATGCGATGTGTTCCGCGCACCCGCGATCAACGCATCGCCTGAGAGGCCGAGCATCGCGCGCAACTTGAGCAAGCCATCGGTCGTCGCAAGAGACTCGCCATCGCCTTCAAGATCGAGCTTGCGCGTCAGATCATTCGTAGGCGCTCGGAGAGCTGTTCGGCTTTGTTAACGGTTAAGTGCATTAAGTCAACCGAGGGCCGCCTTATGTCGCTCCTAACACTTTTGCTAGTTGACGCTTCCGTCGCGTTTAGATTACAAGCTGATCAGTTTTGCTACTTATGAACCGTATGCGCTCAACGAAGACAAATAAAGAAATACCGATCAAAAAAATACCTGCTTCCGTCGGCAGCAATATTAACGCGAGAGACGCTGTTCTGAACAGAAATACAGATGAGCTCGTAATCGCGCTATGTGGCCCTATCGGTTCTGCGCTTCACAACGTTGCTACTGCGATTTCAGAAGACCTCACTAGTCGCTTCGGTTACGAAAAGGTTTCAGTTATTCGATTGAGCGAACTGATCGAGCAAAACACCGCTCCTCAGGCGCACCTCGAGGGCTTTAGCCAACACGATGCAGCGAATGACTCAGCAATTGACGGAGGCAAAGTTCCCTCGGGTGAGTTTGTTCGAATCGAAAAACTGATTCGCCAGGGTAACGCTCTGCGTGCTCGTTACACACCTAGCTTTCTTGCCGAACTCGCTATCCGAACGATTCGACTTGATCGGCAGCAATACAAGAACGAAAAGTCGCACGACGGAATTGAACCGCGCCGCGTTTGCCACATCATTGACTCCATCAAAAATGACGAGGAGCTAAAGTTGCTTCGCGACGTATATGGCGAGATGCCATACGTCGTGGGGGTATTCAGTCCGTTGCGAGAGCGCGAGGAGTCGCTTATTGCGCGTGGCATGACAATGCCGGAAATTCACGACCTGATTGACACCGATTCTGGCGAAGAGAAGCAATTTGGTCAGACGGTAAGAAAAACTTTCCCACAGTCCGACTATTTTCTACGCTTGGAGAAGCGCACGCAGACGTTGCTGAAGTCGAAGGTTGGTAGATTCTTGGATCTGGTGTTTGGCGCAACCATAGTTACACCATCGCATGCTGAATCGGCAATGTATGCTGCCGCCGCTGCGGGAGGCGCGTCGGCATGCCTTTCGCGGCAAGTTGGCGCTGCAATAACGGACTCCGATGGAAACATTGTCTCGACCGGTTGGAACGACGTTCCCAAATACCTCGGCGGTCTCTACGGAGATTTCGCGGTAGATAGCCAACACAAAGATCATCGCTGTTGGAACTTTGGCGGCAAGTGTTTCAATCACGAAGAAAAAGATAAGTTGGCAGAATTTTTAGCCAACACGCTAATCGACGCTAAGCTGTTGTCCAGAGACTCTTTTCAGTCGACTTTCTCTGCGATAAGAGAAAACGCGAAGCTAAGCAGCTTGATTGAGTTTTCGCGCTCAGTGCACGCGGAAATGCACGCTATCCTAAACGCTGGTCGACAGCACGGACGGTCGATGATTGGAGGGAGTCTTTTTGTTACAACCTACCCCTGCCACTCCTGCGCTCGACACATCATCGCAGCCGGAATAAAGGACGTGTACTACATCGAGCCGTACAAAAAAAGCTTGGCGACAAAGCTTCATGGGGATTCGATTACTGAGCTAGAGGACATCAAAGACAAAGTGCGGCTGCTCCCCTACGAAGGAGTGGCGCCGCACCGATTTCTAAACCTTTTTCTCGCCCCAGAGGACGCGCGAAAGACACGTGACGGAAAGCTTGTCCGAATTACCCCAAAAGCGTTGCACCCACGGAACCAACAGACGGTAGAGGCGTTCCACGAGCTTGAGTCACGGGTGCTTTCCGCCGTAGAATCAAAGCTTAGAGCTTTACCATTGGAGGGCGGCAATGGACCCAAAGCAGCTTGAATTCGTCTTCGAAAACGAAAAATTGGAAGCAAATGTGCGTCCGATTGCTCAAGTTATCGACCTTGTCGTGTTGCGAGCAAAACGCGTGAAGGTTTCCGAAGAACTTCTTGTACAAGAAATTCTCGAGTCAATTCGATAGACCGATTGGAAGACGGGTATCGGCCTAAATTCGTAGTAGGCGGGGATGCAATCCCGGCCTACGTTTGTTCTGGTGTCGCAAGAGCGCGCTACTTCAACACGCTCTTCAACAACTTCCCCATCTCCGCCGGATTGCGCGTGATTTTGAAGCCGCACTCTTCCATGATGGCGAGTTTGGCGTCTGCGGTGTCTGCGCCGCCGGAGATCAATGCACCTGCGTGGCCCATGCGTTTGCCTGGGGGGGCGGTGACGCCTGCGATGAAGCCGACGACGGGCTTCTTCATATTCGCTTTCACCCACATCGCAGCTTCGGCTTCATCGGGGCCGCCGATTTCGCCGATCATGATGACGGCGTCCGTATCAGGATCGTCGTTGAACATGCGCATCACGTCGATATGTTTCAAGCCATTGATCGGATCGCCACCGATGCCGACCGCGCTTGATTGACCGAGGCCGAGTTCAGTGAGTTGACCCACCGCTTCGTAAGTCAACGTGCCCGAGCGTGAGACGACGCCGATGCGGCCTTTCTTGTGAATATGGCCGGGCATGATGCCAATTTTGATTTCATCGGGCGTGATGAGGCCTGGGCAGTTGGGTCCGAGCAAAAGCGTTTTCTTGCCCTGCATTTTGTAGCGCGTTTTCATCATGTCGAGCACCGGGATGCCTTCGGTGATGCAGATCACAAGATCGAGCTCTGCGTCTACCGCTTCGTCAATCGCAGCGGCTGCGCCTGACGGCGGCACGTAGATCACGCTGACCGTGGCGCCGGTTTGCGCTTTCGCTTCTTTCACGCTCGCGTAAATCGGGATGCCTTCGAAATCTTCGCCTGCTTTTTTCGGGTTCACACCCGCGACGAACGCGTTCTTTCCGTTTGCATACGCAGCGCAGCCGCGTGTGTGGAATTGCCCGGTTTTGCCGGTGATGCCTTGGGTGATGACTTTGGTGTCTTTGTTGATGAGGATCGACATGTTTTTTATTCCTTCGTTATCACTTACAGCGCGTTGAATTCAACACGACGATTACGTTGCTTGTTGGCGTCGCTGTCGTTCGGACCGAGCGGCTTGGTGTCGCCGTAGCCTTTGGCGGCGAGCGCGTCCTTGGGAACGCCCTTGCCGATGAGATACGCGACCACACTTTCGGCGCGCGCTTGGGAGAGCTTCAGGTTCGCGGCAGCGTCGCCCACGTTGTCCGTGTGTCCTGCGATTTCGCCTTTGGTTTTGCCGTCTTTAATTAGCTCAGCGAGTTCGTTCAAATCTTTCACCGCTTCGCCACGAATCTTCGCGCTGCCGGTATCGAATTCAACATCGAGCTTGAACGATTTTGCGCCCGCTTTGAACGCCTCGGCGGCGCTCATGACAGGTGCGCCGGCGGCGGGTGCAGGCGCGGTAACAACTGCTGCTGGCGCTGCGGGTGGTGTAGCCGGTGCTGGCGTCGCGGCAGGGGCGGTGCTCACAGCGGGCTTGTCAGCAAGTTTCGCGGCTTCCTTTGGCTGCGAAAAGATCTTCAACAGGTAGGCCGCGGCAATCGCGCCAACAATTAAACCGAGCCATTTCATCCACCCAGCGATGGGTGCAGAGGGCTCAAGCGCGCGAGACGCAGCCGCAGCGCCGCTCGCAGCAGTGCTTGCTGCGCTAGACGCAACTGCAGACGCTGCGGAACCTGCCGTGCTTGAAGCCCCCGAGGCGGCCGCCACTGCGGCACCGCTTAACGCTGCAACGCCTGCAGCAAGTGGGGCTTGCGTCGCAAAACTCTTCGCTGCGGCGACGACTTTTTCCGCCGCCTCGCCCATATTGTTTGCGGTGATGATCGGCAAACCTGATTCGGCGAGAATCTTTTTGCCGAGCTCTTCGTTAGTACCCTTCATGCGCACGACTAGTGGCACTTTAAGCCCCACTGCTTTCGACGCAGCAACCACGCCTTCGGCAATGGTGTCGCACTTCATGATGCCGCCGAAAATGTTGACCAGAATCGCTTTGAGATTCGGGTTTTTGAGCATGATCTTGAAGGCTTCGGTCACCTTCTCAGTGGTTGCGCCACCGCCGACGTCTAAGAAGTTTGCCGGTTCGCCGCCGTAGAGCTTGATGGTGTCCATCGTGCTCATCGCAAGGCCTGCACCGTTCACCAAACAGCCAATATCGCCGTCGAGCGAGATGTAGGCCAAATCAAATTTCGAGGCCTCGATCTCAGCCGGATCCTCTTCATCCAAATCGCGCATAGCGACGATTTCTGGATGACGGAAGAGCGCGTTCGAATCGAAATTGAATTTCGCATCGAGCGCGATCACTTTGCCGTCGCCCGCAACGATCAGCGGATTGATTTCGGCCAGCGATGCATCTTTTTCGATGAACGCTTTGTAGAGGCCCTGCAGACATTTGCGCGCTTCGCCGAACGATGCGGCAGGAATGCCGATTGCGCCGGAAATCTCATCACACTCGACATCAGTCAGGCCCTTGCCCGGATCAATGAAAATTTTCTTGATCGCGTCAGGATTTTTGTGCGCGACCTCTTCGATATCCATGCCGCCCTCGCTTGATGCGAGAAGCGCGATGCGCTGGCTGCCACGATCAACGACCATCGATACGTAGAGCTCTTTGGCGATGTTCGCACCTTCTTCGATGAAGAGGCGACGCACCTTTTGGCCTTCGGCGCTGGTTTGATGCGTGATCAATTGCATGCCGAGAATTTGCGATGCCTTTTCGCGCACTTCCTCGATCGATTTTGCAATCTTTACGCCGCCGCCTTTGCCGCGACCGCCTGCATGAATCTGCGCCTTCACGACCCACACCGGACCGCCCAGCTCTTCAGCCGCTTTCACCGCCTCATCGACGCTAAACGCCGGAATGCCGCGCGGCACGGGAACGCCGAACTCGCGAAGAATTTGTTTACCTTGGTACTCGTGGATTTTCACTTGCGTGACCCCTTTGTTATTCAATAACGGAAAAAGTGATGACTGATGGGTGACCAGTGACGAACCTATCGATTCGTCGCTGCACACCCATTGATCGCCATTGGTAACTAGTCTCGACTATCGATTGCGCTTGCGCACTCGTTACTCGTCACTCGTCACTCGTCACTGCCAAAGAACTTAGCTCCGCGCCCGCGTACCACTTTGGATAGTAAAGTCGGGCCGCCTCGCCACGCGTGTCGAGTGCATGACAGGCATCAAGTTGGAAAGGCTTCTTGTCGCCCCAGCCTTCGGTTTCGCGCTTGAGCCCCGCAAAGGTTTGCACTGCGGCCGTCGGCAAATAGCCCAAGAGCTCGGAAATATGAGTGCAACCCTTCACGCCGCCCATGTGCTCAGCAATTGATTTGCGAAAGCCCTTCATCAGGTTCGCGCCGATGAGCTTTTTGTAATCGGGCCCGATCGTGTTGCAATGGCCTGGGTAGGGCATGTTTTCAGTGGTCGCTTCAATGTCGAGCACGTTGAAACGAGTGTCGATCGTGACCCGAACGCGCATTTCGTGCACAGGCACTGACTTTTCACGCATTCCCATCGCGAGCGGATAGTCATGATCCTTGCTGTCGACAAGCGTGGCATCGATATCAAACAAGCCATCGGTACGACGGAAACCTTCATAGCTCACCCGACGGAGATGCAGGCGTTCGCGCGGCTGTGGGGCAGACAAAGGCATCGTGGGCTGAGGGCGCGACGCACGGAGGCGTGAGCGCAGACGAATTCGATTTCGGTTGCGAGCTTCGGGGCTACAGAGCAGTCCCAAGCGCGATAGACTCGACAGAAAACCCGATTCTACTGGGTTCAGCCGTCAGCATGCGGCAGCGCAGCAGGCGCATCGACTGGAGGAGCTACACCATGGCCACGCAAAAAAAGTATGTACTCGCTCTCGATCAAGGCACCACCAGTTCGAGAAGCATTTTCTTCAATTACGCCGGACAGCTGGCTGCGTCCGCCCAGCGTGAGTTCAAACAGCATTTTCCTGAACCTGGCCGGGTTGAGCATGATGCGAATGAAATCTGGTCGACTCAATTAGAAACGATCCGCTTGTCCCAATTGAATCAGGCGATAGCGCTTGAGGCCGTATCTGCAATTGGGATCACGAATCAGCGAGAAACCACCGTACTTTGGGATCGAAAGACCGGCGAGCCGCTCGCCCGCGCGATCGTTTGGCAGGATCGGCGCACCGCAGCCTTCTGTGATGAACTCAAAAAAGCGGGGCACGCCGCACTGATTCAGCAACGCACGGGGCTGGTTCTCGACGCCTATTTTTCAGGCACCAAGCTTCGCTGGCTGCTCGATCATGTGCCCAACGCGCGCGCTCGCGCGGAACGCGGAGAACTCGCGTTCGGAACCATCGATACCTGGCTCGTGTGGAAACTTACCGGCGGGCGGGTTCACGCCACCGACCCATCCAACGCGAGTCGCACGCTGCTCTTCAACATCCACACCAATGCGTGGGATGATGAACTGCTTGCGCTCTTCCATATTCCGCGTTCGGTATTGCCTGAGATTCGTCCGTCCTCTGGCGACTTTGGCGTCGCGAACATTGATGGCGTTGAGATACCCATCACTGGCGTTGCCGGCGATCAACAAGCCGCCCTCTTCGGCCAGGCCTGCCACTCCCCCGGAATGGCGAAGAACACTTACGGCACCGGCTGCTTTTTGCTTTTGAATACGGGCTCGCAAGCGGTTGCGTCGACAAACAATTTGCTCACTACCACCGCCTGGCAGCTTGAACACGAGCAACCGCAGTACGCCCTAGAAGGCTCTGTATTCATCGGCGGCGCGGTCGTGCAGTGGCTACGCGATGGCTTACGCGCCATCAAGACCGCGGCGGACGTGGAAGCGCTCGCGGCGGAGGTGCCCGACTCGGGTGGTGTTTATCTGGTGCCCGCGTTTGCCGGACTTGGTGCGCCGCATTGGGATCAATATGCGCGTGGCGCAATGTTTGGGCTCACGCGTGGTAGCTCCATCGCGCACATCGCTCGCGCGGCGTTGGAATCCATCGCCTTTCAATCTGCAGAAGTGCTGATTGCGATGGAAAAAGATGCAGCGCTCAAACTCACGGAGTTGCGCGTCGACGGTGGGGCGACTGCCAATAATCTGTTGATGCAAATTCAGGCCGATTTGCTGGGCGTACCGGTCGTGCGGCCGAAGGTGCTTGAGACCACGGCGCTTGGCGCGGCCTATCTCGCAGGCTTGGCCACCGGCTTCTGGCGCGACCCCGGCGATATTGCCGCCAATTGGCAGATGGATCGTCGCTTCGAGCCGACGCTTTCGCGTGATCGCGCGAGAGCGCAAATGGCGCGATGGGCAGAAGCGGTTGAGCGCAGTAAGAACTGGGAAAGATAGCCATATTTGGCTCATTTTAAAAAATAAAGACGTTTTTACGCCATATTTGGCTTTTTTCGGCTAGACTTTGCTGAGATGGATGCTCGGACGCTCGCGAAAGAAATCAAAACGCTGCGTAAAAACGCTGGGCTTACGCTTGTGCAGCTGTCATCGCGAACTGGCATTCCCGCGCGGAGCCTAACGCGGATGGAGGCCGGCGATCCAAGCGCACCAATCGGTCGTGTGATGACCGTGCTGGCGTCGCTCGGCGCGACGCTGTCTGTTGCGCCAACCTTGCGACCCACGCTTGATCAACTCGCTGCAACCTACGACGAGCGCTAATTAGTGGAGCGCATCAACCGACTATTCATTCGAACCCCAAACGCTGTGTCGGGGCGATTGGAGCAACACGGTCGCCATGTCTTCGCGTATGACCCAGCAGTCTTGCATCAGCCAAGCGCGGCGATTTCGCTCACCATGCCCGTTCGACTTGCGAGTTACGAACACACGCTGATGCTTCCCGCGCTGCAAACTTTTTTGCCAGAAGGATTCGTCGCGAATCGGCTACGCGACAGATTCGGGAAAACATTCAAAATCAACGACATGGCGTTGCTCGCGCTCTCCAGCGGCGACGCAATCGGGCGGCTTCGCGTAAGCGTAGATCAGCGCGACGCGAGTCGGCCGGCAAACATCGCCTTGCGTGAGCTGCTTGCCGATCAAGGTAATCGCGCGCTCTTTGATGATCTCTGTGAACGCTACCTGTTCAGCTCTGCAGTGGCAGGCGTGCACCCGAAGGTGTTGTTGACCGCTACGACAGAATTCGAGCCGTGCGAACCCGCCCCCGACAAGCTAAGCCTCGCCGCTCGCGCCGCCGTCAAGACGGGTGACTACATCGTAAAGGCTGGAGAACCAGAACTCCCACATCTAGTTTCGAACGAGTTTCATTGCCTCTCGATTGCACGGGCGGCCGGGCTCGACGTACCTGAATTCTGGCTCTCCGAAGACGAGAAGCGGCTTGTCATTTCACGCTTTGATCGCGTCGATGGTGCTCCGCTCGGCTTTGAAGACATGGTGAGTTTGCAAGGCAAACAAAATGCAGACAAATACGAGGGCAGCTATGAAGGCATCGCGAAGGCAATCGCGCTCAACGCGTCCCCAGCCTATCGCGCCACGTCCCTGAGAACGCTTTACGAATCAGTCGTGCTCTCAACCTTGCTAAGAAACGGCGATGCTCATCTGAAAAACTTCGGCTTGCTCTATACCGACCCAACTAGCGACGATTGCCGACTTTCCCCGCTCTACGATGTAGTAACAACAACACTACACCTACCAAACGATCGGATGGCACTGAATCTGCACAGAAGTCGTGAGTGGCCAAACCTCCAGGCGCTCATCAAGTTCGGTCGTGAAACATGCCATGTGAGTCAACCCGCAGAAGTAATTCACCGAATCCAGCAAGCTGTTGCGCAGTATCGACCGCAGCAGGCGGCACACGTTTGGCACCAGCAACAGAATGCGATTGCGAAGTTGAAATAGCTTCGCGCTCGTCGCCGCATCGCACACAACCTCGGGAAAGGATTTCTATGAAAAAAAGGCAGCGTAGCTCTGTATCTCGGGTAGTCGCTTCAACAATCGGCGCGTTAGCCGCAATGTTTGTTGTAGCGCTGATCCACGCAGAAACTCGTTTACCTATTTTCGACGCCCACATGCATTACAACATTGAGGCGCGCGTCGAGTACCCGCCAGAGAAAGTGCTTGAGATTTTCAAGCGCAATAATGTGCGCGGAGTCCTTGCCAATTCGCGGCCGAATGAAGGCTCGGAGCTGCTCGCGAAGTTGGCGCCGAGCAAGTCGCCCGATTTGCAATTTGCGCCGTTCATCCGCGTGTATCGTGACCGCGCCGATTACGGCACGTGGCACCGAAATCCCGAGATCGTCGCGATGATCGAGCGTGAGTTCACGAACGGATTTTTCAAAGGTAAAGTGCGCGGCATTGGTGAATTTCATCTCTACGGTGACGAGGCGAAATCGAAAGAATTCGCGCAAATCGTTGAGTTCGCGAAGAAGCATGATTTGTGGCTTCACGCGCACACCGACGAGGCCGCGCTCGCGACGATCTTTCAGCTCAACCCGGACGCAAAGGTGATTTGGGCGCACACCGGCTTTAGTGTTGCCACTCAGAAAGTTGCAGCGCTCATGAACGCTCACAAAGGACTCATGGGCGAGCTTTCGTATCGCAATGACATCACGGAGGGCGGCAAGCTTTCGAAACCGTGGCGCGCGCTCTTCACCGCGCATGCTGATCGCTTCTTGCTCGGGTCGGACTGCTGGGTTACCGAGCGTTGGGCGCAGTACGATGAGTTGATGAGTTACTACCGCAAGTGGCTCGCGGAGCTGCCGAAAGAGAAAGCGGAACAGATTGCCTATAAAAACGGTGGGCGGATGTTTGGGCTGAGCTTGCGCTAGAAGTACTCGCCGAGCGCGGTCAAGCCTGCGCCTACATCGTGTCCGGTTTAGCTGCCCGGGATCGTCAAACAGAATGTGCGACACCTTCCATGTCCAGATCGATTCGAGACGAGGCGCAACAACGACGACAGTACGTAAGTCAGGCGAGGATGAAACAACTACGTATCGGATCGATAGGGGCATGGAAACACTCCTGACACAATGCTGTCAGCAGACCCTGACAACAATGTCAACTTGTTCAACACCCAAAAAGGGGAAGTAATCATGTCTGGTAACGCAACTTGGTTCGAGATTCCGTCTACGAGTTTCGAGCGTGCGGTGAAGTTTTATGAAGCCGTGTTTCAACTCACCTTGAAACGCGAAAATATTGGCGGTGATATGGCTATTTTTCCGGGCGATGAGTCGATGACTAATGGTGCTGTTGTCGCGCCGCAGCCAGGCTACGAACCGTCACTCACCGGCGCAGCGATTTATCTCAATGCGGGCAGTGATTTGCAGCCATTGCTGGATCGTGCCGCGAAAAACGGCGGCAAGGTTCTGGTGCCAAAAACGGCGCTCCCACCCGGCATGGGCTTTTTTGCGCATATGCAAGATAGCGAGGGCAATCGAGTAGGACTTCATTCGATGGGTTGATGGGGTCGTGCGCCGCGCTGATCGCCTCTTTCGCATCGTTCAGTTTCTGCGCGGTCGTCGCTTGACTACCGCGCAGCAATTGGCGCAGTGGTTACAGGTGAGCGAGCGGACCATCTATCGCGACATTCGTGATCTGGCGACGACTGGCACGCCGATTGAGGGCGAAGCCGGTGTCGGCTATCGATTGAAAGGCGGCATGGATTTGCCCCCGCTGCAATTCGAGTTGGAAGAGATCGAAGCCATCGTGCTCGGCGCGCGCATGGTGGAGGCGTGGAGCGGCCCGCAGCTGGGCGCGGCGGCGATGTCAGCGCTTGCGAAAGTGGCGAGTGCCTTGCCTGCGGATCGGCGGCGTTGGCTCGAAACCTCGCGAGCGTACGTGCCGACGATGCACATCCCAAAACAAATTGGTGAGCGCTTCGAGAAGCTGCGTCACGCGATTCGCGAGCGGACGGTGATGGAGTTCGTGTACGCCGACGACAAGCGGCAGCTCACCGGCCGCAGCGTTCGCCCGCTCTCACTCTATTTTTGGGGCGAGCATTGGACGCTCGGCGCGTGGTGTGAACTTCGCAATGATTTCCGCAGTTTTCGCATTGATCGAATCATCCGTCTGAAAGCGAGCGGTCGAGTGTTTCAGGATGAAGCGGGGAAGCGGCTCTCAGATTTCTTGGCGAAACAGGGGGCGCCGCACGAGATCAATGCCGCTTAGGGTTTTTTGCCCTTAGCCTTGTTTTATTTGGGTTAACGATCACTTTTACAGTGTTTCCGTAAAGGACGAACACTGCGCTTGCCCGCATAGAAACTGGGCTTAAGGTGAAAAGTTGCTAGTGGATTCCGGAGATCAGGCCCTAAACGCAATTCGATCCACGGCATCAGTGATCACGCTATCAACGCCCCACGCCCAGAGCCTTTCCGCGTCAGCCATCTCATTGCACGTGTAGCACGCGACGCGAAGACCGTTCTCGTGGGCCTGCTTCACGATGGCCTGGCTCAAGGATTTCCAGTTGGCATCCAGCGCGACTGCGCCGACGAGCTTGCATTTCTCCAGCCAATCATCGGGCAGCGGATCTTGAAACAAGTGGGCGCGCGGGAGTTGCGGTGCTGCTTCTTTGGCCGCGAGTAACGCACCGGTCGAGAAGGACGAGAGCACGGGCGGTGTATTTGAGTTCGAGCACCACGCAGCGCTTGCCAGAGCGACCGCTGCGCCAGTCTCGCGTTCGAGCCCAGGGCTCGGTTTGATCTCCACGTTCATCGCGATGTCGTTTGCGTTGCAGTAGCGCACGATGTTTTCAAACGTGGGGATCGCTTCGCCTGCGTACGCGGGCGAGTGCCACGCGCCCGCATCAAGCTGCGAGAGGAGCGTCCACGGGTGTGCCGCAACCGCGCCTTTGCCGTTCGACGTGCGATCTAGATCTGTGTCGTGCATGAGCAGCAACACGTTGTCCTGCGAGAGTTTCACATCGAACTCGCAGGCGCGATAGCCAAACGAAACTCCCAATCGAATCGCGGCGAGCGTGTTCTCGGGCGCAAGTTTTCCGGCACCGCGGTGGGCAATGGTTTTCGGGTAGGGCCAGGGCGGTAATTTCATGCCACGGATTGTAGGAGCGTGACACTCCCTCCCTTTTCAAGGGGGAGGCTAGGAGGGGGATGGGGTTCGACGACGTTAACGCTCGGCGACATCCATCGCCACCTGCCGCTTCGCGCCGACCTCCCCGCAACGAAGAAACTTCTTCTCGAAGAAAACCATCCCCACCCGCCGCTTCGCGCCGACCTCCCCTTGAAGGGGAGGTGAGCTGTTAGACGTCAAACCGAATCCCCTGCGCCAACGGCAACTGCGATCCGTAGTTGATCGTGTTCGTTGCGCGGCGCATGTAGGCTTTCCACGAATCGCTGCCGGATTCGCGCCCGCCGCCGGTTTCTTTTTCACCGCCGAACGCGCCACCGATTTCAGCGCCGCTGGTGCCGATGTTCACGTTCGCAATGCCGCAATCGCTGCCTGCCGGGCTGACGAAGCGCTCCATCTCGCGCATGTCATTGGTAAACACGGCGGAAGAGAGGCCGTGAATGGTGGCGTTGTTAAGTGCAATCGCGTTTTCGATGCCGCCTTCATACTTCATCACGTAGAGGATCGGCGCGAACGTTTCGCGACACACCACATCGCACTGCGCGGGCATCTCAACTATCGCCGGCTGCGCGTAAAACGCATTGGCACCCAAGTCCTCGCGCACGCGCTCGCCGCCTTGCGCCTGCCCGCCTTCGGCGCGTGCATCGGCCAGCGCCTTCTGCATCGCATCGAAGGCAAGTTGATCGATCAACGGGCCGACCAGCGTTCCCGCATCGGTGGGGTTGCCAATTCGAAGTTTTCCGTAGATCGCTTTCAACTTTGGCACGAGCTTGTCGTACACATCCGCATGCACGATCAAGCGGCGCAGGGTCGTGCAGCGCTGCCCTGCCGTGCCCACCGCCGAAAACACAGCCGCACGCTCAACCATCTCAAGGTTTGCCGTTGGCGCAACAATCGCGGCGTTGTTGCCGCCCAATTCAAGAATCGATTTCGCGAAGCGCTTCGCACAGGCTTCTCCGACTGCGCGACCCATGCGCGTCGAACCCGTCGCGGACACGAGCGGAATGCGCGAATCGTTCACAAGCTGCGCGCCCGTATCCGCGCGACCCAACACGACGAATGAAAGACCTTCTGGGGCGACGTTTCCCGCTTCGCGATAACGCTTTACCGCGCGCTCGAAAATCGACTGCGTCACAAGCGCGGTGAGCGGTGTTTTCTCCGACGGTTTCCAAATCGTCGAGTTACCGCACACCAGCGCGAGCGCGGAATTCCACGCCCACACCGCCACCGGAAAATTGAACGCGCTGATGATGAGCGTCGGGCCTAGTGGATGCCACGTTTCCATCATGCGATGATCGGCGCGTTCGGACGCAATCGTGAGGCCGTAGAGCTGGCGAGAGAGACCGACTGCGAAATCGCAAATGTCGATCATCTCTTGCACTTCGCCCAAACCCTCTTGCAGAATTTTTCCGGCTTCAATGGAAACCAATTCGCCGAGCGCGTCTTTGTTCGCGCGAAGTTCTTCGCCGAAAAGGCGTACGAGTTCACCGCGCTTCGGCGCGGGAATGGTTCGCCATTCGAGAAAAGCGTCGCGGCTCTTGGCAATAATCGAATCGACCTCGTTTGACGGCGTGACGGCGAGCTTAGCAATCACTTCGCCTGTGATCGGTGTGCGCGCGGGGATGGACCCAGCGTCGTTGCTGGTCGGGAGTGATGTGTCGAGTTTAGAAAGAAGTTCGAGTGCGCGTTGTTTCATAGGGGTAACTTTTTGACGCAGATTACGCGGATTTCGCAGATTAACGCAGATTGGTTTTGCGTGTAGGCGCGGGCTCGACCGCGCCCACCTCCCTTTCAAGGGGGGGTCAGCGCGCAGCGCTGGGTGGGGATGGTGTTCGTTCGCACACGCTCAGCGCGGTCAAGCCCGCGCCTGCATTGTGTTCTGGAGATTTTCCCCGCTGCCGGGAAGAGAGTGCCAGCAGCGGAGAAACTTAGATTTAGGAAATCGATTCGATTCGACGCGATTGCTCGTAGGCAATCCCGAAACGATTGGCGAGGAAATCCGGTAGCGCCACTTCTTCCTGCCGCACAAAGCCGCGTTGCGGAAGCTTCTTTTCGCGGAACAAGTCAACAGCTGCGCAAATGCCCGCGGCGGTCGTAATCTGAATCGCAGAAAGCGGTGCGTCGTTGGCAGTGGCGCGCTGCGCGAAAATTTTTCGCGTAAACACTTCTTGCACGTACGCACCTGCGCGCATGCCGCTTACTGTGATGAACACAAGCACCACATCTTGCATCGTCGTTGGCACTGACTTGCGCATGATGTCTTTGAGCGTTTCTTGATCGCCTGAAAGACGCAAATCCGACAACAGGAACTGCATCAAATCGCGATGACCCGGATAGCGCACGCTCTTGTAGTCAAGGTTGCGCACTTTGCCGTTCAGCGTTTCGCAAAGTGTTCCCAAGCCGCCGGATGTATTGAAGGCCTCGTACTCAACCCCATCGAGCGAGAAATGCTCCAAGCCTTCGAGCGGCAGCATCGCCGTTGTCCGTCCTTCGTGAATGGCTTCACACGGGTGGCAGTATTCGTTGATGAGGCCATCAACGCTCCAGGTCAAGTTGTATTTGAGCGCGTTGGTTGGGAAGGCAGGCAGTGCGCCGACGCGCATCTTGATTTCGTCGATGGTGTCGAACTGCTTTGCCAAGTGGTACGCGGCGATGCCGATAAAGCCCGGCGCGAGTCCACATTGCGGCATGAACGCAGTCGGCGCGTCTTTCGCGAGCGCCATGATCGCCTTCGTCGCCGCCACGTCTTCGGTCAAGTCGAAATAGTGACAACCAACGGCTTTGGCGGCGCTCGCCACCTTCACCGCGAGGTGATACGGCAGCGCGTTGATCACAGCATCGTGCCCTTTGATAACGGCCTCAATGCTGCCCGCCTTTTCGGTGTCGATCAACACGCGGTTGACTTTGAGCGCGCCGAGCTTATCGAGTGACGCCTGTGATTGGTCCGCAACCGTGACCGTGTAGTCGCCCGAATTCACGAGCAAGTGAGAAATGGTGTGGCCAATGTGACCCGCGCCCAGCAATGCAACTTTCATAACGATTCCTAAGTGTTCGCTGCACTCGCTAAGTGGTTGATTAACCGCGAGCACGTTTAGACGAATTTTAGGAAGTGCAGTTGACGAAATACATTCCTATATTGACGCTTTGGAGTAATATTTCATACGATTTGTATTCTCAGCTTGACGTTTCGTATGACCATTCAAACCAAGCGTACTTCGCAGAGCGCGATGAAAGTGATGAACGAATCCTCACTGGATTCGATTGATCGCAATTTGGTCGCGCTCTTGCAAACCAACGCACGAGAGAGCGTGACGACGCTCGGGAAGAAGCTCGGTGTCGCGCGCACGACCGTGCTCGCGCGCATGGCGCGGCTTGAGCAATCGGGCGTGATCACGGGCTATAGCGTGCGCTTGAATCAAGCAGCGCTTGAGAGATCGCTGCAGGCGTATGTTGGGCTTTCAGTAGAGCCGAAAGCAGGGCGCGACGTGTTGAAACGTCTCGCCAAGATGCCCGAAATCAAGCTTGTGTGCAGCGTGAGTGGCGAGTTTGATTACGTCGCCTGGCTGCGCGCCGATTCGCCGAACGCGCTCGATGCACTACTCGACGAAATCGGCGAGATTGATGGCGTTACGCGAACGAACACGTCTGTGGTGCTCGCCGAGCGCATCAATCGCGGATAGCGATCAGGTGGCTAACCGTTTGCGCTCAGCGTTTCAGCGAGCGGTTCGGTCACCACACGCCCGCAAAAGGCCACGCCCTCGCCTGCCCAGTTCCCGCTTTGCAACCAATTGCGATAGGCGGTCGGGTCAGCGGTGTAGCGATGGGTCGCCCCCCACTGGCCCGCCTTTGCTGGACGAAACGCGCGATACACCGGCTCGCTGCCTGCCGGACACGTACCGCCGGTGTCACGCAGAACGCGCAGGAATACTCCGTTATCTTGCCAGCCCGCGTTTCGCAGCAGGCTCTTCGTCGGTTCATCCACGGTGTAGTAATTCAGCGTCGCACCAGCTACCGTGTTTGAAAGCCAATAAAGCGGCACAGTGTCCTTCGGCGCATCGGCCGTCGCCATCCACGCACCAAAGCGGCGGCGATCTTCTACGCCTGGGAACGGCGTCGATGCCTGAGGCGACGCGCTTGGCGCAGTGGCAAACCATGAAAGCGCAAATTGATTCGGTCCGTTCACGCCGATCGACGTCACCACCACCGGATTTCCGGTGCCGGTCACCATGATTTCGCGCGAATCGAAAATCTCGCCTTTCGGGTACATCAAGCGAACGCGATATTTACCGGGTGCCAAACCGGGGATGCGCAGCGCGCTCGTCGTTTGCGGCGACGGCGTTGCGACGACCGAGGTCATATCCTGATTCATGTATTCCGCGATGATTTCTTGCGTCGGCTGCATGATGTATTGCAAGCGCGGATCCAGCGGATCGGGCAGGTAGAGCGCGGAAAGCTCTTGCCGATTGCCCACCACGGTGAGATCAATTGATTCATACGCCTTCGCATCGATGCGCGCAGGCACGGACGAGGCGAATTTCACCGTATGGTTGTAGAAGCGGAGTTCAGCGCCAGCGTTGGCGCTATAGAGAAACGTGCAAATCGCAGCAAACGCGGCTGCGGCACCAAGACATTTAATACCCTCGCGCATGGCTGGGGCTCCTTTTCGAACGCGTTGTTAGCCCCCGCCAACGAGACGAATCTTAGCGCGCAGTTCTTCTTGGGACAAGCTAGTCCGATTTGTCCTCTGGATTAGCTAGGCGAGGTTTAGGCTCGGGCGTGCATGGGATAGTGGCACGCTCGTCTTAGTCCCGTTTCCATCTGGGCAAGAACATATTTTTTTAATTATTCGTAACTAAACAAATACCCCGCAAAGCCCCAATTTTCTATTCGGACAACCGAAATAGCTGATCGGCGCATGCGAACCGTAGCCCGGATGCTCGCATCCGGGTATTCGTGTCGGACGTAGCCGCGATGAAGTGAAACGGAATCGAGGCATTCTTTCCAGCCCTCGATTCCACTTCGTTGCATCGCGGCTACGAGCGCCGGAGAACGGATCGCTCGTGATGAATAACGGGAACCCGGTTGCGGGCAACTGGGTTACGGGTTTGTTTCAACTAGGTCTATAAGCTACCGAGATAGACGTGCTGCGAATTGGCGACCCAGGTTGATCCAAGATTGCCATCTGGTTCTATGCAATACCAAAAGTACACAGTAAACCAAGAAAAGAACTGTGAGCATGTGTACCCAGGCCTCGCATCACCGGTATCCGGGGATTGCCATTCATGCAGAGGACCGTTCCCGACGGTACGCGGATATTCGTTTGCCGCGACCTGTTCATTTACCGAAAATGTAATTCGTAAACCTGTCTCGAATCGCTCTTTGTCAAAGAGCTCGCAAACATCGGATGGCACAACTCGTGATGCCTCGTTCACACGGCAACCAAAACTTTTCGCAAAGTACTTGTACAAATTTCGTTGGCTAGCCTCAAACTCAGTGTAGCCGTAGACATCTGCGAAGTTCAGAAATCTTTTCCGTAAAACGTCTGATTCGTTTTCCAGAAGCCAATGAATTAATCTATCGTACGCCATGTCGTATGGCTGCGATCGCTTCGAGTTGCACGCCAAACAAATATTTTTCTCGTATTTGACGACCTTCGAGTTTGCGCCCGAGATGCGCGTACGCGAATCCCCTCGAATATGGTGAAGCCTATCGTCACCTGAAAACGGCCCTTCTCCATATAAGCGACGCAAATCGGATTTCTTCAGGCGATGCTCCGATGTAATCGCGATCCCAGAACACATCCAGCAAGTACGTGCTGCAACCATCGTCTCTAGGGCTCGCACGTCGGCAGCGACGCTGCTCGCCTACCCCCTCCGTGCCATAAACAAAAGCTTCTGAAACAGCTCCGTATCCTGTTCGTTCTTCAAGACCGCGCCATATAACGGCGCGAGCACTTTGCGCTGATCTTTTTCGCGCAGCACGGCAGGGTCAACGTCTTCGGCGAGTAGCAATTTGATCCAGTCGATCAACTCGCTCGTGGACGGTTTTTTCTTCAAACCCGGCATTTCGCGCAGATCAAAAAATGCTTCGAGCGCGGCGGAGACGAGCTCTTGCTTGATCCCCGGATAGTGCACGTCGACGATTTGCTTCATCGTCGCTTTCTCGGGGAATTTGATGTAGTGGAAGAAGCAGCGGCGCAAAAAGGCGTCGGGCAAATCTTTTTCGTTGTTACTGGTGATGATGAAAAGCGGCCGATGCTTGGCGACAATCGTTTCATGAGTTTCGTACACATCAAAACTCATCCGATCCAATTCGCGCAGCAAATCGTTCGGGAATTCGATGTCCGCTTTGTCGATTTCATCGATCAACACGACGGTGGGCACCTCGCTTGAGAACGCTTCCCACAACACGCCGTGCTTGATGTAGTTTTTAATGTCTTTGACTTTTTCGTCGCCCAATTGCGAATCGCGCAAACGGCTCACCGCATCGTATTCGTACAAACCTTGCTGCGCCTTGGTGGTGCTCTTGATGTGCCATTGCAAGAGCGGCCAGTTGAGCGCCCGCGCCACCTCTTCGGCGAGAAGCGTTTTTCCGGTGCCTGGTTCGCCCTTGATGAGAAGCGGCCGCTTCAACGTGATCGCCGCGTTCACGGCAAGCAGCAAATCGGGGGTGGCGATATAGGAATCGGTGCCTTGGAATTTATTATTCATCGTCTGTGCCTATTTGTTTCGATGCAGCCGCATCCTCAAGCTGTTTTCGTTTCCACGATCTGAGACGATCGCCAAACGTGCCATGTTGCTCAACCCGTTGGCGATGTTGATCAAGCGCCCTCGCGTTTTGGGTCAACCATTCATGCGCTGCGGATTTTTCGTTCATATTCGTGCAGGACTTTTGGCCGACCAGTATATTCCGGGGATGACCTCCATCGCCGACCTTCGCAAAGATTACAAACTCGCCTCGCTCGGAAAACGCGATCTCGCGGCTGATCCGCTGACGCAGTTCAAGAAGTGGCTCGATGAAGCGATCACGGCTGAGATCCCGGAGCCGACGGCGATGAGTTTAGCGACGGTAGGCGCGAACGCGCGACCTTCCGCCCGTATCGTGCTTTTGAAAGGCGTAGATGAGCGCGGCTTCGTCTTCTATACGAACTACGAAAGTCGCAAAGGCCGTGAACTCGCCGAGTCGCAATGGGCGGCGCTCACCTTTCATTGGGTTGAGCTTGAGCGACAAGTTCGTATCGAAGGGCATGTCGAGAAAGTCGACGCTGCGATGTCAGACGAATATTTCAATTCGCGTCCGGTGAAGTCTCGCATTGGCGCGATCGCTTCCGCGCAAAGCGAGAAGGTTGAAAGCCGTGAAGCGCTCGAAAAGTCGTTCGCGGAAGTTGAAGCCAAGTATGGCGACAATCCGCCACGTCCCGCGCACTGGGGCGGCTACGTGATCGTGCCCGAGATGGTGGAATTCTGGCAAGGCCGTCGCTCGCGACTACATGATCGACTTGTGTTTCAGCGCCAGTTTGGTGGCTGGCATATCGAGCGACTGGCACCGTAGCGCCGCATCGTCTTCGCGACGACATGCAAAAGACTAATCGAGCTTAACGCCCGCTTGCTTTACGAGTTTGGCGTACTTCTCCATCTCGCTCACAAAGAAGCTCGCCGTGAATTCAGGCGTTTGCACGGCGATGGTGTTGCCTTGTTTCGCCATTGCGTCTTTCACCTCGGGCGTATTGAACGCAGCAGCGAACGCTAGTTGTACGCGTTTCGCCTCGGCCGCTGACATACCTTTCGGGCCAATCACCGCGAACCAGCCGTCTGCGATGTAATTTGGAAATCCCTGCTCGGCGAATGTCGGAATGTCTGCTGCGGCGGGATTGCGCTCTTTCGAAGCAACGCCGATGGCCTTGAGTGCGCCGCTCTTTAAGTGAGGCTGCACGGCTTGCAACGCGAGCACGCCGAACTCCACTTGCCCGCCGAGCAGATCGGTCACCATCGGGCCGACGCCCTTATACGGCACGTGCTTCGCTTTCACATTGGCTTCTGACAAGAACATTTCGGCGGCCAAATGCAGAATGGTGCCGTTACCGGAAGATGCGAAGTTGTACGCATCGGGCTTTGCTCGAAGCGCTGCGGCGAGCGACTTCGCATCGCTCACGCCGAGCTTCGGATTGACGACCAAGATCATCGACGATTGCCCGATGACGGCAATCGGCGTGATGTCTTTGATCGGATCAAACGGAAGCGACTTGTAAACGCTTGGGTTGATGACGTGGTTGTTCGAAACAACGCCCAGCGTCAATCCATCTGGCGAGGCCTTGGTGATAGCTTGCGTGCCCACGATGCCGCCCGCGCCGGGCTGGTTTTCGACCACGACCGCCGTGCCGAGAGATGTTTCGAGCGCCTTGCTGGCCGAGCGCACGATCACATCCACCCCCGAGCCTGCACCGACCGGCAGAATCAGCTTGGTAATTTTTTGCTGTGCAAACGCGCTCTGTGCGGATACAGCTGCAATCGCTATCGCCCCAATAAATTGGGCGATACGCTTAAAATTAGTCATTTTCGATTCCTCCTCGTTTTCTGGCTGTTGCCTAAGCAATTATTCGTTTTTCAATCAATTTTTGAATTGCGATATCGTCGTATCCCAATTGCGTCAGCACCTCATTCGTGCCGTCACCTAGCTTCGGCGGGTCGCGCCGAACGCCGAGCATTTCACCGTTCATCGTGAGCGGCAGAAGCGTGGTTTTGATCTTCGTGTCGGCGCCTTTGCCGTCGGGCAACGTGATGTCGGCGAGCGCGCCTGTTGCGAGCAAATGCGGATCGTCAAGCAATTCATGCGGCGCGCGAATCGGCGCGTAGGGCAGTCCGACGCGCTCGAAAAGCTCGCTCAATTCCTGTGCGGACCACGTCGCTAAATGCTCACGCAGCGTTGCAAGCAGTTGCGGTCGACGTTCAACGCGCTTGTTGTTGTCGGCATATTCGGGCAGATGCTGAATATGCTGCAAGCCGAGCGCTTCGCAGAACGTTTTCCATTGCGCATCAGAGACGGCACAGAGAAAAATTTGCTCACCATCTTTCACGGTGAACACGTCGTACACGCCCCACGCGGAGATGCGATTGGGCATCGGCTCTGCCGCTTTGCCGGTGATCGCGTACTGAAGCATGTGCTGGCCAACGAGAAAGATATTGTTCTCGAAAAGCGCTGATTGAATCTCTTGGCCCTTGCCGGTGATGCCTCGTTGAATCAGCGCACCTAGCGCACCAATCGCGCCGAACATGCCGCCCATGATGTCGTTCACGCTGGTGCCCGCGCGCAGCGGATCGCCGGGGCGACCGGTCATGTAGGCGAGGCCGCCCATCATCTGAACAACCTCGTCGAGCGCGGTGCGATGCTCATACGGCCCTGGCAGAAAGCCCTTGCAGGTGACGTAGATCACGCGTTCGTTTTCCTGCGAAAGACTCGCGTAATCAAGGCCATACTTCTTCATCGTGCCTGGTTTGAAATTCTCCGCCACAACATCCGCTGTCAGCGCGAGTTTTCGCGCAATCGCCGCGCCTTCGGGTTGATGTAAGTCGATGCCAATCGAGGTTTTATTGCGATTGAACATCGGGAAGAAACCCGCGCCTGAGCCGAGCAAATGCCGCGTGCGATCGCCTTCCACCGGTTCGACTTTGATGACCTCTGCGCCCAAATCGGCGAGCACCATGCCGCACGTCGGCCCCATCACCATATGCGTGAATTCAACAACACGAAGACCGGAGAGTGGGAGTGATTTATTTGCGTGACTCATCATTTCACTGATGCAAAAAAGCCGATGATTTTGCAGCGCCCGCTCGCCAGATATAGCCGTTAAATTGTTCGTTCACGAGCCACTGCGATACCTGCTTTCGAAGAACGAGCAATCTATCCAGATCAATGCCGGTTTCAAAGCCCATACGAACCAGCAGATAAACCACGTCTTCCGTCGACACATTGCCACTTGCGCCGGGCGCATGTGGGCAGCCGCCAATACCGCCGAGCGAGGCGTCGAAATAGCGGATTCCGACGTCGAGCGCGGCAACGGTATTGGCGAGTGCAAGCCCTCGTGTGTCATGAAAGTGCGCGGTTCGACAGCGCGCGCCAATTGCAGCTTGTACTTTGGTGAACAGCCGCTTTACCTGCGCGGGATCGGCATAACCCACCGTGTCGGCTAATCCAATTTCGTCCGCGCCCGCGTCAACTGCCGCTTTCGCGATACGCACTACTTCTGATTCGGGCACATCGCCTTGAATCGTGCAACCAAACGCAGTGCTAATGCCGACATCGATGGTGATCGATGAGCCGGCCGATTTACGCGCGCTATCAATCGTTGCGAGTATTTCCAGCATCTGATCTGGTGTTTTTTTCACGTTGGCTGCGCTGTGAGCAGCACTTGCCGAAATCGGCAGCAGCAGCGCATCCGCCCCCGCCTCAATAGCCCGCTCCGCGCCTTTCAAATTTGGCACCAGCACAGTAATATGCAAATCCGCGTACCGCTTTGCATGCGCGACCACCGATGCTGTGTCGGCGAGTTGCGGCATCAAGTGCGCGGGCACGAATGAGCCCACTTCCATGTGGCGCACACCTGCTGCGTACGCGGCATCGATCCAATCACACTTCTTCTCAGTGGGCAGAATCGTTTGAATGCTTTGCAGGCCGTCGCGAAGGCCGACGTCGCGAAGTGTCACGAATGAATTCAAGCTGAGGAACGGGCGCACCTTTCGGTGAATGCCACTTTTTTCTACGAAAACAGCACGATTGTAAAGTTGCCGTAACGTAACGAACTGAAAGATAATCTCTTTTAAGTTTCCTGATTGGAATGTTAGTGCGCGATCTCGACCTCACCAGTGTTCGCCTGTTTGTTGCCGTCTGCGAAGAAGGCAATTTGGCCCGCGCTGCGGATCGCCTCGCGGTCGTGCCGTCTGCCGCGAGTAAACGGATGATGCAGCTCTCGTCACAGCTTGGGGTGAGTTTGCTTTCCCGCTATCGCTGGGGCGTTCGCCCCACCGCTGCGGGACAAACCTTGCTCGAACACGCGCGTGACATGCTCGCGGCGCAGGCGCGGATCGAGCGCGCAATGAGCGGCTACGCCGCAGGCGTTTCAGGTGAAGTACGAGTGTTCGCGACGGCCTCAGTGCTCGCCGAATCGCTCGCCGATGATGTCGCAGAATTTTTAACCTCGCCTGCTCACTCCGATATTCGCGTCTCCATCGATGAGCGCGTGTCGCCCGACGTCGTGCGCGGCGTGCGCGATGGAAATGCAGCGCTAGGGATTTGTTGGGACATTGCCGCTTTCGGCGAACTTGTCACGCATCGCTATCGCTCAGATCGCTTAATCGTCGTCGTGCATCCAGCGCACCCACTCGCTAAAGCGAAGAAGTTGTCATTCATCGATACGCTTGATTTCGAACAAGTGAGCATGCCGCCGAGTAGCGCGGTGCAAGTCATGTTGGCGCGCGCCGCGGCGTCGATCAATCGCCGCGTGCAGCATCGTGTTGTGGTGTCCAACTTTGAGGCGGCGTTACGCGCTGTGAGAGCGAATCTTGCGCTCTCGGTCGTGCCGCAGCAAGTGGCGGAGCCCTATGTCGCGACCTGGTCGTTGCGTGCCATTTCACTGACCGATGATTGGGCGGAGCGACGGTTCGCGCTTTGTCATCGCGCCGACGCGCTAACTTCGGCGGCGACCCTGCTACGCGACCATTTAATAAAGAAAGCAACAGAGGGTGAGCAGGCAATTCGTCCATCGCGCACAAAGAAGATGCAGCGATGAACAACCTTTCATGTCCTCCCAGCTGCAGCGCGAAAGTTGACGCCTTGCTTAGGAGCTGATTCAAGGAATGGCGCGTTTTGCGATTGGCATCTAGGCCGCGCTTGGACAATTCGAACGCGCAACGTATGCTTATCGACGAACGGCTTCGTGTCTAGCTTTGTTGCAATCGATTCTTCGATGACATTGCGGACGCGCGGGGTTACCCCGCGTGACAACTTATCGATACTTTCCCGGCGCGGTTGGCGGTGCGTCTTCGCCGCACACATAACCGCGATCCGACACGCGGTAGACGCGAACGCCGTTCACTGATTTCAAACCGACCGATGAGCGCTAACGAAGACACTTCACCCGACGATTCGCGAACGCCGCTGCTCGCGTTTGAGCGATTCGCACGAAGCATCGCGGAGTTTCTGCTTTACTCCCATCGCGAAGGCTTCCAGCTTAGCGTGTCTGCGCTCAGGGCGCGAGCGACGCGTCACTTTGGTGGACATGACTACTTGGTGTGCGCAATCATTCGCGAAGTCATCGACGACGTTGCGGGTTGGTGTGATTTGCCGCCTACAACCTTGGCGCAGCGAATCCTAGACTCCTCCGCGTTAGAAGAACTCGTTGCGCCCTTTGTCGAGGATGACTATTGGTTTCTCGATGACGATGCGCTTCTCGATCTACGGAGCGCGCAGGCGCGGCGCGTTGCCGATGCCGCTTCGCTTGCGGCGTGGCTACCGCCGCCCCAGAACGGCGCTGAATGGCTTCGCGAAGCAAGGCTCATCTCGCCGAGCTTCGCTACGGTGGTCGATCTCGCGCGCTGGCTAGACGTTTCCCCGGAAGAATTCGACGCGGCGATGGCTAACAGGCGCTACCGATTGCGAGTGCATGCAAAACCGAGCGGCGGCACGCGTCTGATTGAGATACCGCCAGAGTCGTTACGCGTGCTGCAACGGCGAGTATTGCATCGCCTGCTTGATCGTATCTCGCCGCACGCAGCCGCGCATGCCTACGTGCGGACACGCTCGGCGCACACGCACGCCGCCCAACACGTTGGGCGCGAAATGGTTGTGCGGCTCGATCTGCGAGATTTCTTTCCGAGCATCAAAGGCGCTCGTGTTTTTCTTTTGTTCCGGAGTCTCGGCTTCGCGGCGAATATCGCAAACGTGTTGACCGCGCTTTGTGTGGCTTCACAATCTCGTGCATCGCTTCGGCGCGCGCTGGGCGCGGCACACGTCGCGTTTTTTGAACGCTTTTCAGCGAATCATTTGCCACAAGGCGCACCGACGTCGCCGGCGCTTGCGAATCTCTGCGCGCATTCGCTCGACGTGCGACTGAACGCGCTCGCAGAATCCTTCAACGCAACCTACACCCGCTATGCCGACGACCTCGTATTCTCCGGCGATGAAGGCATTGCTTCTGAGCCGAGAGAGTTCGTGTGCCTCGCCAGAGCGATCGTTTCCGACGAAGGATTTCAGCTGAACACCGAAAAGACGCGCATCATGCGTAAGAGCGCGCGACAAGCATTCGCTGGGCTAGTGGTGAACGAGAAAATCAATCTCCCGCGTTGTGACTACGACCAACTAAAAGCAGCGGTTCATCGCGCGACGCTTCGCTCAACGAGTGAGGAAGTTTCGAAACTGCTTGGTCGCATTGCGTGGCTCCGACAAAATTCGCCGCACCGAGCCGATAAGTTGCGGAGCAAACTCATTTCATCATTACCGAATCAATCAGCCAGCCCGACAGCGCCATGATTGCACCCCAATGCCGCCCGGGCTGCGGCGCATGTTGCATTGCGCCGTCGATTTCTTCGCCGATTCCTGGAATGCCAAATGGAAAGGCGGCGGGCGTTCGCTGCGTGCAGCTTGATGCTGAAAATCGCTGCAAGATTTTTGGCGATCCGCGTCGCCCGCTTGTGTGCGCGAGCCTTCAGGCATCGGAAGAAATGTGTGGCGCGAGCGAGGATCTGGCGCAAACGCGATCACACGCCATGAAATTCATTGAACGACTTGAGATGCTCACTGGCGGTAGTGTCGTCCCTTGAGCATTGCTTAACTGCGACTCTGGTGAACGTTGGACAGCTCGTACGGCAGCCAAATAAACGCAAGCCTTTATAGCTTAAGCCCATATAAATACAGGGCTAAGCAGCTATTTTTTTCATTTATCAAGCTGCTTTTTCTATGCGCGTTGCCTACACTCCGGCTCCGATCTATGCAGAAAGCTGGTTATTGAGTCGGGCAGCGGCGGACCGCCTGCCTGCACAATGATTCGCCCGACCGCGCCCCGGTGATAGCTGCCGTGAAGAACTACGTGATGCAGCATTTCTGATCGACTCATTCGACCGGGTTTGCCGTCGGTGAAGGTGAACTCAATTTCTTCAGTCAGCGCTGCGCTTGGCGTTGTTGCGACATAGTTGACGTACCAGCCGTCGAGCGCTTGCACGCTCGTCTGCAGCGCTTCGAGTGTCGGCGTATCAACCGTGTTGGTAGCGTTGTGACCGTGCTCGACACCGGTCAAGTGCGCGCGAAAAATTTGATCCACGGTAAAAACATGATTCAACAAGCGAATCGCGGTGTGGCGCGCGTCTGCGTGAGTATTTGCATCAATCGTCGCAACGGCGGCGAACAAATCAACGTTAGCCCAGGCTTTCTGGCGAAACAGCATGTGAAGTGTTTGATCGATATTCATGATGGGCTTTCTCGATAAACGACAGATAGAGGATTCCATCCCGATTCTCACCCGATTCGAATCCTGTTTCAAACTCTGGTTTGTAGAATCATGTAGTTCTAGCTAGGTTCGAAAAGTTTCCGCATGCGCCGCACTACGCTCACTCAATTTCTCGTCGAACAGCAGCGTTCGGCGCGCGCCATTAAGCCTGAGCTTCGGCTGCTGATTGAAGTAGTGGCGCGAGCGTGTAAAGCCATTGCGGTGAACGTTGGCAAAGGCGCGCTGGCGGGGATGCTTGGCAACGCGGGCACGGAAAACGTGCAAGGCGAAGTTCAGAAGAAGCTCGACGTCATCTCGAACGAAATTCTGATGGAGGCGAACGAGTGGGGCGGCCATCTCGCAGGTATGGCGAGTGAAGAGATGGAAACGATTCACGAAATTCCGAATCGCTATCCGAAAGGCGAATATCTGCTGCTGTTCGATCCCTTGGATGGTTCGTCGAACATTGATGTGAACGTCTCGATCGGGACGATCTTCTCCGTGCTCAAAACAAATGACGAGCTCGGCAAGGTGAATGAAGATTCGTTCCTGTTACCGGGTACGTCGCAAGTGGCTGCGGGCTATGCGGTTTACGGGCCTACGACGCTTTTTGTCCTCACCGTTGGAACGGGCGTGCATTGCTTCACGCTGGATCGCGAAATGGGCTCCTGGGTGCTCACGCAATCCAACATGATGATCCCCGAAGAGACCAAAGAATTCGCGATCAACATGAGCAACATGCGCCACTGGGAGCCGCCAGTGCGCAGATACATCGATGAATTGCTACAGGGCAAAGAAGGCCCGCGCGGCAAAGATTTCAATATGCGCTGGGTGGCCTCGATGGTCGCTGATGTGCATCGCATTCTCACTCGGGGCGGCATCTTCATGTATCCACGCGACGCGCGCACGCCAGACGTGCCTGGCAAACTGCGTCTCATGTATGAAGCCAATCCGATGAGTTTCATCGTTGAGCAAGCCGGTGGCGCTTCTACCAACGGTTTGCAGCGAATTCTCGATGTACGCCCAAAGAAATTACACGAGCGCGTGAGCGTGATCCTCGGCAGCAAGAACGAGGTGGAACGCGTCACGAGCTATCACGCGGAGAAATAGCACTTGCGCCAAACTTCACAAGGCGCGCTTACAGGGATCACGCGCGAAGACATTGAACGTGATGCCTCGCGCGAGGCGATCATGAATTCGCCTCACGCTTCACGCCTTTTGAGCGAAGACGAAATGCAGCGTTCGCTCGATGCGATGCTCGCGGACTGGAACGGTCGCGACGATGTTTTCGTGTTCGGTTATGGCTCGCTGATCTGGAACCCATGCATGCAACACAGCGGCCGATTGGTGGGCACGGTGCGCGGCTATCACCGACGGTTTTGCTTGTGGAGCAATGTCTATCGCGGCACGCCTGAAAACCCCGGCTTAGTGTTGGGGCTTGATCTTGGCGGCGCGGTTCGCGGCATTCTCTTCAGGCTTGATGCAAGCATTGCGCGAAGCGAACTCGAACTGCTGTGGCGACGCGAGATGTTTGGTGGCAGCTACGTCGCGCGTTGGCTCAAGGCGCACACCGAAGAAGGCGTCGTGAATGCAATCGGTTTTGTAATCAATCATCAGTCTGCTGCGTATGCGGGCAAACTCTCAGACCGTGAAGTGGTGGAAAAGCTTGCCACCTCTAGCGGGCGTTACGGCTCTGGCGCTGACTATCTTGCGCAAACGGCCGCCGCGCTCCGAGCGGCAGGTATTGAAGATCGTCATCTCGATCAACTCTGCGACCTGCTCGCCGCGCGGCATTTCGAACCCGATTGCGGCCCGATTCCTTGCGGCTGAACGCGCGGAGGAAATGCTGAACTGATTTCAGCGTTAAGAACTTTCGCCGTAGCAATCCGCGTGGTGGTGTGCTAGCGTCGCGCCTGTTGCGACTACTCGATCGGTGGTCGTTCAAGTTTTTTCGTGGGAGATGAAAATGAGTTTGTTGAATTCAGTATTGGGAGCCGTGTTGTCAAAGGGCCTCGGCGGTGGCGGTGGGAATAGTCAGCAAGATTTGATTGGAAGCGTCATTGGTGGCCTACTCAATCAAAGCGGTGGCGCAGGCGGTTTGTTGGACACGTTTCGCAAAGCGGGCTACGGCCAGCAAGCCGATTCGTGGCAAAGCACGGGTCAAAATTTGCCGATTGGCGGCGCGGACATCATGAAAGTGCTCGGCAGCGTGATGGGCGGTGGCGCGGCGGCACAATCATCGAGCGGCGCGGCGGGCGGTTTGGGTGGCATGCTAGGCGGCCTACTGGGTGGCGCGCAGCAAGCGCCACAAGCAGGCTCAATGGGCGGACTCGAACAGATTCTTGCCCAGTCTGGCATGGACCAAAGTCAATTCGGTGATTTGCTCGCGAAAGCGCTTCCGCAAGTGCTCGACGGTATGACGCCAGGCGGACAAGTTCAGGACCACTCTGGCGATATGCTGCAGAACGTGCTCGGCAGCGTGCTGAAAAATATCGGGCGTTAGGAAAGCGCGAACACGGTTCAGCGTCCACGCTGCCCGGTTCAGCCCTTCCCTACAATTCAAAGGCGGCTTTATGCCGCCTTTTTGTTTTGAGTGACCCTGATTGGGTAGGGAGAGCGCGAATTGAACTTAGTTGACGCAGCCATTCTTGGCGTTGTCGAGGGCATTACAGAATTTTTGCCGATTTCTTCGACTGGGCATTTGATCGTTGCCGCCTCCATGCTCGGTATCCACGGCGAGGCCAAAGTCAAGACCTTTGAAATCGCGATTCAAATCGGTGCGATCTTTGCCGTAATCTGGGCCTATCGCACGCGGTTCAATGGTGCAATCAAAGGCGTAACGCGCGTTGAGAATGCGCAACGCTTATTTATCAATTTGTTTGTGGCGTTTCTACCGGCGGCAATTGTTGGGCTGTTATTCCTCAAGTACATCAAGCTGTATTTGTTCAATGCGTACGGTGTAGCGGCGGCCTCGATCATTGGTGCGTTAGTTATTTTTTGGGTGGAACGTCCCTCGCGGCGCGTCGACCGATCGGTAGAGGCGCGGGTGCGCGATGTGGATCACATGACGGTGCTTGATGCGCTGAAAGTCGGCTTTGCGCAATGCTTCGGCTTGATCCCCGGTATGTCACGCTCGGGCTCGGCGCTCGTCGGCGGCATGTTGTTTGGCCTCTCAAGAAACGTTGCGACCGAGTTCACATTTTTCTTGGGCGTACCGACACTTGCTGCGGCGAGCCTCTATTCACTTTGGAAAGATCGCGCGCTGCTTTCTATGCAGGACCTTCCGCACTTCGCGATTGGGTTGATCGTTTCCTTTGTGGTGGCGCTGGTGGTCATACGCTGGTTGATTCGATTTGTAGCGACCAACACGCTGGTCGTATTTGCGTGGTACCGAATCGTGTTCGGCGTGTTGATCCTGGCTAGTGGATACTTTGGTTGGATTCGTTGGTCGCCGTGATCGCCGAGTTGTAGGCGCGGGCTTGACCGCGCTTTAGCGAGACCGCCACACTGTCGGCGGCGCGCCACTCGATGCTTTCTTTCTTGACGCAGATTAACGCTGATTTCACGCGGATTCGCGCAGATTTTTCTCCTGCTCAGATTTGATCAGCGAGCTGGCTGACAGCAAGAAATCTGCGTTGAATCAGCGTTAATCTGCGTCAAAAGAACCACGCGTCAACTCGCAATAAATTTCGCAATCACACCAATCACCGCGCACACCGCTATCGCCTCAATCACACCGCGCTTAAACTTCACAAGCGCAATAAACGCAGCGCTGGCGAGCGCAACTTCAAACCAGTCAATAGCACCCGCGAGGCCGGTTGGCCAAAACGTGTGTTGCGCGAAAAACACCGCGAGCGATGCAATCACGCCGACGACCGCAGCGGTGATGCCAGTGAGCGGCGCTTGGAGTTTCAATGACTTTCGCGTGCTTTCGATAAACGGCGCACCCGCAAAAATCATCATGAAGCTCGGCAGGAAGGTGTAGAACGTGACCACGCTCGCAGCGAAGATTCCGCTCGCAAGCGGGCTGGCTGCGACCGCTTCTTTCACGCCGGCGAGATAGCCGACGAATGTGAGAATCAAAATGAGTGGTCCCGGCGTTGTTTCGCCAAGCGCGAGTCCGTCGATCATCTGCGCAGTGGTGAGCCATTGAAATTTTTCAACGCTCGCTTGAGTTACGTACGGCAATACCGCGTATGCGCCTCCAAAGGTGACGAGCGCCGCTTGCGTGAAGAACTGCGCCATGCTTTTTAGCGCCGTGTTGGGTAGCGCGAGATATACGAGCAGTGCGACGGTCACGAATACTGCGACGAGCAAAAGTGAGCGCGGCAGAGAGAACATCGCGTGTGAAGGCGTTGGCGTGTCATCATCAATCAGCGCTCGCGTGTGTGCAGCCCCGCTGCTCGTGCTCGCATGACCGCCCGCGATCCAATCGGGATGGAGTTTGCCGACTAACCATCCCGCAATCGCCGCGCCGAGCACGACCCACGGAAATCCAATCTTAAACACCGCGATTGCAACAAACGCAGAAATGGCGATTACCCACCACAGGACATGGTTAAGTGACTTGCTCGCGATCCGATACACCGCAAACGCCACGATTGCAACAACCGCAGGTTTGATGCCCCAAAGCAACGATTGCATGAATGAGGTGTTGCCAAAGTTCACATACGCCCACGCCAGCGCCATCATCAATAGCGCGCCGGGCAACACGAAGAGCCCGCCCGCGATGAAGCCGCCGAGCTTTCGATGCATCAGCCAGCCGATATAGGTGGCGAGTTGTTGCGCTTCTGGGCCTGGCAAGAGCATGCAGTAGTTGAGCGCGTGGAGAAAGCGCTTCTCGGAAATCCAGCGCCGACGCTCCACTAATTCCTGTCGCATGATTGCGATTTGCCCGGCAGGGCCGCCGAACGAGATGAAGCCAAGCTTTAACCAAAACTTAGTGGCTTCTCCCAATGAAACTGGGGCTAGCGTCAATTCTTTTTTAATCTCGCCTTTATTATTTTCTTCGTTCGCGCCCATATTCATGATGGAATCCAATTATGACGTTCGCTTTCACCTTCTGTTGCGCTGATCGCCCATTCGTAGAGCGCATCATAGACTGGCATTATTGCCTCCAACATCGCGTAATCGTCGGCAATCATGCGTGAGAAGCCGAGCGAGACGGCGAGCAATCCCGCGGCTTCGGGCGCGCGTTCAAGCGTGTCAGTGTCGGCTGCGCGCACAATAAGCGCCAGGCGATTGAGTGGCGCATGATTGATCTCAAACGCGTGAAGCAGCGCATCAAACGAGCAGCGCTCGCCGCTGTGTTCGATAGGTGCGGCGGGAATATCGTAGGGGACGGCGTCGTTAGTTTCAGCAAACGTAAACACGTCAGACTTAGGGACGTAAAAAAATTCCGCGCGTGGATCGATGAATCGCTTGATAAGCCACGGACATGCGATGCGATCAATTTTTGGGCGCGCTCGCGTGACCCATCGCGACACGCGTTCGCCATCCACGCCGAGATCAGAGCGCTTCTTGACCGTGATCAATCCCGCTTCACGCCAATCACGCAGTCCGCCTTGTAGGTAGCGCGATTCGAGATTTTCTTTCGCGAGAAGCGCTGCGCCGTTGATGCCGACCTCAGCACCTTTCACGCAGTACGCGACAGCGCGTTTAGCGCGCGAAACTTCAGGTGGCATCGCGACGCCCGCGTGGTAATCCCAACGAACCGAGCCGGGTAAAAAATATTCGCTTTCCGCAAACGCCTCGGCTTTGCGCACATCGATGATGAGTGGCGCACGATGCGTACCAACGATTGTGGCAAGTTCGGAAGGGGCAATGGATTGAGTCACGGTGTCCATAGAAAATCTTTCATAGAAAAATTCTGCAGATTGGACGGGACACCGTCAGAACGTGCGCGGTCAGCGCCGCGCAGTCAATGGGTTCTGCTAACAACCCACTAGATCATCATATAACGAAATGCACGTGGACGTATCGCTCAACTGAGATTGACGATCTGAGCGTCGCACGATGTCGTCGACGAAGGTGATCGCTGCCTCTAGCGCTGAGTAGCAGCGTTCGCAGGTACAGGCGTTGGAAGCGCCACACTTTTTACGCCGAACACGATTCCCACCGTGGCGAGCACCAGACCGAGCACGAGTGTCCAACCAAGTGGTTCGCCGAGAAATACCACTGCACCGAGCGCCGAGAGCGGAGGCGTTACCGAGGTAATCATCGTCGAGCGTACCGGGCCAAATGTCTCCACCATTTTCACAAACGTGATACCTGAGATAACGACCGAGAGGATGCCTTGCAAAAAGCCTTGCAACAGAATTTCACTCCAAGGCGCGGCGAACAATTGTGTGTGAATCGTCTTTGTGAACGCGAGCACGCCGTAGATCGGAACATACGTCACCAACGCGAATACGGACACCGCAATCGTCGCTTGGATCGCACCGAGCTGGTATTTGCGAGCGAGCATCGTGTACGTTCCCCAACAAAAACTGGCGCAAAGGAACAGGATGTCGCCCTTCCACGTGTCGCCCGTGCCGAGCGTTTTGACGACGCTCGTGCCGCCGACGAGCAGCGCGGCGATTGCGATCAGCGCAAGGCCGATCGCGCGCCGCCCGGTGATCGGCGTACCCAGAAAAAAGAACGCGAGCATCGCAGTCCAGAGCGGCAACATGCCGGGCATCAACACGGATGCGTGTGCAGCGGGCGCGTAGAAAAAACCGCTGTAGGCAAAACAGGAGTAACCGATTCCTGCGAACAGGCCAATAATCGCTGAAGTTTTGAACGAAAGCGGCGAAACGCCGAGCCAGGTTTCCTGGTTTGGATTCTCAACGCGCTGCTTTCGAACAAGGTAGATGCCCCAAGGCACGAGCACCAACGCCGCGGCAATGAAACGTACGAAACCAATGTCGAACGGTGTCAGCGTCTTGTGCGCCATCGCGCGCGCGACGACGATGAACGAAACCCAGATGGAAACCGTGACGACTGCGTAGAAAATGCCTACGGTTTGTTTTGAAAAAGTCATTGCTAAATTATCGTTGCCAGACCAGTAATCGCTGCTGAGGAATTCGCGGGCTTGGCTGCGAAATACGCAATCAGCCCCTACAAGCACGGCTCGCAATCATGCTCTAAGCGCCTGCTTGACCTCGATCAGGGAAGTTCGCGTGTTTTAGAACGACTCAGTTTTTGAGTCGGCATAGATTTTTGAAATCACGCGACGATGTAGGCGACGACGTGGCGTCGCTTTTCCAACGACTGCAATGCACGCACAGCGCAGCCAAGTCCGCGTCTACAAATCGAAGAGCACAATCAAACTGCGACCTTCGAATCGCTTTCGCAAGGCCACAGCTGCAGTGTCAGTCACCTGCTCGTGGTCAATCTCGTCGCGCCTCGCGCCTACAATAAATCTGTGAAACATCTCTCGACAGGCGCATGGCTCGCGATCCTCGCGCAATTTGGTTTTGGCGCCAAAGCCATCTTTATCAAACTGGCCTACGCGGCCTATCCAACGCTTGATGCGGTGACATTGCTCGCGCTACGAATGATTTTTTCTCTGCCTTTTTTTCTGCTGATGGTGTGGTGGGCGCGGCGACAAGCGGGCGACACCCCTGCCGCACCGCTCACGAAGCGTGATTGGTGGCTGGTTCTCTTTCTTGCGTTTATCGGTTACTACCTATCGAGCTTTCTCGATTTCTGGGGTTTGCAATACATCAGCGCGGCGCTGGAGCGACTGATTCTGTTCACCAACCCCACCTTTGTCGTGTTGCTCTCCGCGCTCTTCCTGTCTGTTCGCATTACGCGACGGGTAGCGCTTGCTTTGGTGGTGAGCTACGCCGGATTGGTGTTGGCGTACTGGCACGATCTGCGGATCGCGGACGACACCGGCGCACTGGTGAAGGGCACCCTGCTCGTGCTTGGTGCAGCGCTCACCTATGCCATTTATCTTTTGCTCGGCGGTCAGCTTACAAAGCGCATCGGCTCCACGCGCTTCACCGCCTACATGATGTTGATCGCCACCGTGTTCGTGCTCGCGCAATTCTTCGCGATTCGGCCCCTGTCAGCGCTCGATCTACCGATGCAGGTGTACGTGTATTGCGTGGGGCTTGCCGTCTTCTCAACCGCAGCACCCGTTTGGATGATGGCCGAAGCCTTGAAGCGACTCGGTGCAAACGATGCATCGATGATTGGCTCGGTTGGGCCGATTGTCACCATCGGCCTGGGCGTCGTGTTTTTGGGCGAGAGCATTTCGCTTCTGCAAATGCTCGGGGCTGCGCTGGTGCTGCTGGGTGTGTCTCTGATTTCGATGCGCCGAACGGTTAACAGATCTATTTAGACCCAGAGTAAATACGGGCTAGCGCCTTCTTTACGTATTTCTCTTTCTTAAATAAAACTAGACGCTAGCCCCAATCTATATTGGGCTATAGAAGTTTTTTTGCATTTCTACTCCCGTTGCGAAAACGGGAATCAATCTTGCTGCACAATTCCAGAGTTTGGTCACTTTTATAAGTCAGTCACACTAGGAGATCACAGAATGAAAAGACGTTCACTCGTCACCGCCGCTGCCGCACTTATCGCAAGCGCGGCGCTTTCACTGCCCACGTTTGCGCAATCCAAAATTAAAGTCGCGGCAATCTACACCGTGCCGGTTGAGCAGCAATGGGTGTCGCGTATTCACAAAGCGCTCAACGCCGCAAAAGATCGTGGCGAAATCGAATACGTGTTTAGCGAGAAAGTCGCGAATGCAGACTACGAACGCGTGATGCGTGAGTACGCGGAAAAAGGCAATACCTTTATCGTCGGCGAATCGTTTGCGGTTGAAGCGGCGGCGCGCAAGGTAGCGAAGCAATATCCGAAAGTCTCCTTCCTGATGGGTTCGAGCGGCAAGCCGCAAGCACCTAACTTCAGCGTGTTCGACAACTACATTCAGGAGCCTGCCTACCTCACCGGCATGATCGCTGGCGGTATGACCAAATCGAACAAGATCGGCATGGTTGGCGGCTTCCCCATCCCTGAAGTGAACCGTTTGATGCACGCCTTCATGGCGGGCGCGAAGGAAGTCAATCCGAAGGCAGAGTTCTACGTCACCTTCATCGGTTCATGGTTTGATCCACCAAAGGCTAAAGAAGCGGCGCTCGCACAAATCGCCAAGGGCGCAGACATCATGTACGCAGAGCGATTCGGCGTGAGCGATGCAGCGAAAGAAAAAGGTGTACTCGCCATCGGCAACGTGATCAATACGCAGAAAGACTATCCAGACACCGTCGTGGCGTCAGCGCTCTGGAACATGGAGCCCACCATCGACACCGCGCTTAAAGCCGTGAAAGCTGGAACGTTTAAGGCCGAAGATTACGGCCACTATTCCATGATGAAGCACAAGGGCTCTGAGCTTTCGCCGTACGGCACGTTCGACGCGAAGATCCCTGCGGATATCAAGAAGAAAGTGGCCGACAAGCAAGCGGCGATTTTGGGCGGCAAGTTCACCGTTAAAGTGAACGACAACGAGCCGAAGAGCACCGCGAAATAAGCGAATTGGCTTATCGATCAAGGGCGCGTCATGCGCCCTTTTTTGTACAATACACCCATATCGCGCAATATGGGTCGCCATATGAAAACCACCATCGAAATTTCTGATCCACTTTTTGCCAAGGCGAAAGCACTTGCGCAAAAAGAAAACACGACGCTGCGCAGTCTTGTTGAACAAGGCTTGCTGCAAGTGCTGCGCGATAGCAAAGCAGCGCGGTCCAAGCCATTTCAATTGAAGAAGGCGAGTGTGAAAGGCCGTGGAATGACGCCGGAATTGATTGCGATGGGCGGCATGTCTGCGATTCGTGATGTTGCAAACGAGCGCGGGTTCGACTATGCGGTCGGCGGCAAGAAGTGATTGCAGTTGACACAAACATTCTTGTCTACGCGCATCGCGAAGAGCTTGCCTTTCATGAACTCGCCTTTGCAACGCTTCAACGCGTAGCAAACTCAAACGCGCCTTGGGGAATTCCTTGGCCTTGCGTTCACGAGTTTGTCGCAACGGTGACTAATCCACGTGCGTTCAACCCGCCGAGCACGCTCACGCAGGTGAAGCGTCAACTCGATGAGTGGTTCGCTTGCCCCTCATTGCAAATGCTCACCACCACCAATGACCATTGGCACACGCTACACGAAGTTCTTACACGTAGCGGCGCAGTCGGCGGCGCAGTTCACGACGCCCGCATCGCCGCTATCTGTATTGAAAACGGTGTGAAAGAACTTTGGACAGCGGACCGCGACTTCGCAAAATTCAAGGGGTTGAAATCGAGCAATCCCCTCGTTTCTTGAGCGCGAATTGAACGCGCTCACGCTCTCTCACATCAGCAAGCGCTTCGGCGAGCTTGTCGCCAACGACGACATTTCTCTCTCGCTCGACAAAGGCGAGGTGCTGGCGCTGCTCGGAGAAAACGGCGCAGGCAAGAGCACCCTGATGAATATTCTCTTCGGTCATTATGTGGCCGATAGCGGATCGATCAGCGTGTTCGGTGACGTACTGCCACCCGGCGATCCGCGAGCGGCCATTGCTCGCGGCCTGGGCATGGTGCATCAGCACTTTACGCTCGCTGACAATCTTTCGGTGCTCGATAACGTGATGCTCGGTACCGAATCGATCACGCGCATGCGCACGTCGCGCGCTGAGGCGCTTGCTCGGCTGCGCTCACTCGCAGAGCGTTTTGGATTGCAGATCAATGCCGATGCGCTGGTGCGCTCGCTTGCTGTGGGTGAAAAGCAGCGCGTCGAAATTCTGAAAGCGCTGTATCGCGGCGCACGTATTCTGATTCTTGACGAACCGACCTCGGTGCTCACGCCGCAGGAAGCCACGCAACTGTTTGCGACACTTCGGCAACTCGTCGCCGAAGGGCTCTCGATTATTTTCATCTCACACAAATTGGACGAGGTGCTCGCGATTTCGCATCGCGTCGCAGTGCTTCGTAGCGGCAAGCTCGTGTTTGAAGGGCCCACACAGAGCGCGACGAAATCTAGTCTTGCGCGAGCGATGATCGGCCGCGACGTTGAGTCAAGTGGTGAGAGCCGTGCAGACGGTCGCCGAGCAATTTCAGAAAAGCCAACGCTGCTGATTGAAAAAATCTCTGCGCAAGGGGAAGATGCGCGAATCTCACTGCACGACGTATCGCTCGCGCTACGCGCAGGAGAAATCGTCGCCATTGCGGGCGTTTCGGGAAACGGGCAATCGCTCCTGGCAGACGTGTTGTTTGGAGTAGAGCGGCCGATCGCTGGTCACGTTCAGCTAAACGGCGAGCCTGTAGCGCTCAATGCCTCGGCCATGGTGAAGGCGGGTGTCGCCCGTGTGCCGGAAGATCGGCAACACGTAGGCAGTGTGGGCGACTTGTCCGTTTGGGAAAACGCAATCCTTCCTCGTGTGAGCGACGCGCGGTTTTCGAACATGGGCCTACTCAAATCAAACGCGGCGCGCGGCTACACGCGCGAACTCGTGAGTAAATTTGATGTGCGGCTCTCAAGCATTGAGCACCCCATTCGAAAGCTCTCTGGCGGCAATATTCAAAAGCTCTTGTTGGGGCGCGAATTGAGCGAATCGCCCACCTTGATCGTCGCTGCGCAGCCCACCTGGGGCTTGGATGTCGGTGCTGTCTCGTTTATTCACGAAGAGCTGAGTCGAGCTGCTGCGCGTGGCGCGGCGGTGCTCCTTATCTCGGAAGACCTCGATGAAGTGTTTGCGCTAGCAGACCGCATCGCAGTGATGTCGCGCGGGCGTTTGGGTAAAGCCTTACCAACGGGGCACTGGACGCTCGAATCGCTCGGCCTTGCAATGGCGGGCGAACCTTCAGAGCATGCGGGAGCCGATAACCATGCGGCTTGAATCACGAACGGCTGTTTCTCGTATCGCCCCGCTTTATTCGGGCATCGGCGCGATTTTGTTCACTCTCGCTGTATCTGGATTACTTATTTTTTGGGCGAACGCCGACGTGCTTTCAGCCTATAAGGCTATTTTCGAAGGCGCACTGGGATCGCGATTTGCCATTACCGAAACGCTCACACGCGCGACACCGCTGATCTTGACCGGGCTTGCTGCCGCGATCGCGTTCCGCGCTCGACTATTCAATATCGGCGCAGAGGGTCAGCTCTACATGGGCGCAATCGCTGCCGTGGCCGCGAGCACGCTGATGATGAACGAGGCCAACGAACTGGCGCTACCCGCGCCCATGGCGTTCGCAGCGATGATCGCGGCGGGTGCGGCAGCGGGTGCGGCGCTTCTACTCATCCCTACGCTACTCAAAACAAGATTCAAAGTGGATGAAGTGGTGACGACGCTGCTGTTGAATTTCATCGCGCTCTTGTTCGTATCGCTTTTGCTCGACGGACCGCTCAAAGACCCCGCCGCGATGGGGTGGCCGCAATCGCCAACGCTGCCGAGCGAGCTTGAGTTTTCCAAACTTCTCGATCGAGCGCGTGTTCACACCGGCTTGCTCATGGCAATTGGGCTCGCCATCCTTTTGTGGTTCGTAATTCGGTTCACGCGATTCGGCCTCGCCATGCGCGCCGTTGGCGCAAATGAACAAGCGGCGCGATTCGCTGGTGTGGGCGTGAACTTCACGCTCATCAAAGTAGCGCTCATCTCGGGCGCGCTTGCTGGGCTTGCAGGCGTGGGCGAAGTCGCTGGACGTACGGGTTATGTCACGCTCGACATGTCGCCCGGATACGGTTACAGCGGCATTGTGATTGCGATGTTGGCTGGACTCAATCCGATTGGCGTTGTGTTTGCTGCGGTCTTTGTGGGCGGAACGATCGTCGGGGCTGACGCAATGAGTCGCGCGGTGAACGTGCCGACCTATATCGCAGATGTGATTGTGGCAACGGCTTTGCTTGCTGTGCTCGTTGCGGGGTTGCTCACACGTTACCGAGTCGTTTGGCGAAACCCGAAGGTTCCTGGAGGTTCGCGATGAACGAATTCCTCACTCTACTTGGCGATGCTGAGTTCTGGATTGCGGTGCTTCGCATCGCAACGCCGCTCATTTTCGGCACGCTTGGCGTGTTGCTTTGCGAGCGAGCGGGTGTGTTGAATCTCGGCATTGAAGGCATCCTGGTTGCAGGTGCGTTCCTGGGTTGGCTCACCGTCTATAGCGGTGGCGGATTGTGGTTGGGCGTACTCGTTGCAGCGATCGCCGGTGGCGTACTGGGCGCGCTTCACGCGCTGCTTGTCGTGCGCTTGCCTCTATCGCAGCATGTTGCAGGACTTGGCATCACGCTCTTCGCCACCAGCCTTTCATATTTCGCGTATCGCGTAGTCTTCCCCAAAGTAGACTCGCCGCCGAAGATTGAGCCATTTCAACCGATGGAGTGGTTGGGCCTACCGATCCTCTCTGCGCAAACACCGCTCACATTGCTTGCGATCCTACTCGTCCCAGCGCTTTGGTACGTACTCACACGGACACCGCTTGGACTTGCAATTCGCGCGGTCGGTGAATCGCCGCATGCAGTGGAGGCGCAAGGGATCAACGTGATGCACTTACGCACAGGAGCCGTCGTTGCGGGCTCTGCGCTCATGGGCGTTGCGGGTTCGTTTCTTACGCTCTCGGCATTCAACTCGTTCTTTTTCAATATGGTGAACGGGCGCGGCTGGATTTGCGTCGCGTTGATTGTGTTCGCCAGTTGGCGGCCGGGCAAAGCGCTTTTGGGCGCGCTACTTTTCGCCTTCTTCGATGCCGCGCAACTTCGCTTGCAGCAATCGGGCGGCGGCGCGCTGCCGTACCAACTCTATTTGATGCTTCCGTATGTGCTATCCATCGTTGCGCTGGTGTTGGTTGCGAGGAAGGCCGCGTACCCGCAGGCACTGATGCAACCCTACGTGAAAGGTTCACGATAAACTTGGTTGCAATCTTATGACCACGTTATTGAATCTTCTCGCGGGTATCGCGCTGCTTGTGTGGGGTACGTATCTCGTTCGGTCCAGTGTACTGCGGGTATATGGCGCGCAGCTGCGTCGGTTTTTGACTCAAAACGCGAGTAATCGCTTCGTCGCGCTTGGCTGCGGTCTCGCCGTAACGGGTGTGCTGCAAAGCTCCACCGCAACTGCACTTCTGACCACGTCTTTCACCGGCAGCGGATTCATCGCTACCCACTCGGCGCTAGCCATCATGCTTGGCGCGGATGTCGGCACCGCGCTAGCCGCGCTCTTTCTTTCACGTGATCTCAGCGCGGTCTCTTCGCTGTTGATCTTTGTCGGTGTGATCGTGTTTCTTTCACGGCAACGCAGCCATGCTGAGCACATTGGGCGGGCCATGATTGGGCTCGGCTTGATGATCTTGGCGCTCAAGCTCGTGGTCGCCGCGACCAAACCGCTTACACAAAACGCAGGCGCGCAGGCGCTCTTCAGCTCGCTCTCGGGCGATCCGCTGCTCGATGTGGTGTTCGCGGCAGTATTCGCAGTGATCGCATATTCGAGTCTCGCCGTTGTGCTGCTCACGTCGGCACTCGTTGCTTCGCAAGTCATCGGGCTTGATTCAGCATTGCCTCTCGTGCTCGGCGCAAACATCGGCAGCGGGGTGCTTGCGGTATTGATGACGATGAAGGCAAAGCCGGATGTGCGCCGCGTGCCGCTTGGGAATTTGATTTTTAAGCTGGTTGGCGTAGCGCTTGCCTTGCCATTCATCAAGCCGCTGATTGAATGGATTTCAATCCAGAGCGTTTCGTTGCCGCTCTCGGTGGTGTTGTTTCATTTGAGTTTCAACATCGCACTCGCGGTCGTTGGCATCGCCTGCGTAACGCTCGTCGCGCGGCTTACAGAATCACTGATCCCCGCTCAAGCCAACGCGATCGATAACGCAAGCCAACCAAAATATCTTGACGCGCAAACGCTCTCCACGCCTTCGCTCGCGCTTGCGAATGCCGCAAGAGAGGCGCTCCGGGTTGGCGACTATGTGAACGAGATGCTGACCGCGTTGGGCAGACTCATCAAAGAGCAAGATCGAAGCGCAGCGGAATACATTCGTCAGCTCGATGACACGGTTGATTCGCTCTACAAAGCGATCAAGCTCTATCTCACACAGGTGAGTCGATCACCGATGACAGAGCCTGAAAGTCGGCGCTGGACCGACATCATTTCATTCACGATAAATTTGGAACAGGTAGGCGACATCATCGAGAAGTGTGCGAATGATGTGGTCGAAAAAAATCTTGATCGCCAGCGCTCGTTTTCTCCTGCTGGGCTCGCAGAGCTCATCGACTTGCACGACCGCCTGCGGAGTAACTTGGGCCTCGCGATGAACGTATTTCTCAATAGCGACGTGCAAGACGCCCAGCGACTCGTTGCAGAGAAAGTCAAGTTCCGTGAACTCGAAATGCAGAACTATGAGAAGCATCTCGCTCGACTTGCAGAGCAAACGGTTCAAAGCCTTGAGACAAGCTCGCTGCATCTCGATTTGATGCGAGATCTCAAGCGCATCAATTCGCATTTTTGTTCGGTGGCCTATCCCATTCTGGAGACTGCGGGCGTGCTCTCTGAAAGTCGCCTGCGAAAAGTTGCGCACGACCGCGACGTCACGATTGTGGAGCCAGTTCAATGATTGACTTGCTCGTCAAAAATGCTGCGCTTCCCGATGGTCGCACCGACATGTCGATCATTGTCGATGCAGGGCAAATCACAGATGTATTGCCTGGGTTTGTCGCCGAGGCAGAGCAAACTATCGATGCGAGTGGTCATCTGGTTTCGCCACCGTTTGTTGACGCGCACTTCCACATGGACGCAACACTCTCGTATGGCTTGCCGCGCGTGAACGAAAGCGGCACGCTGCTCGAAGGCATCGCGCTTTGGGGTGAACTGAAACCTCATCTCACCTTTGATGCGCTCGTGGAGCGCGCGCTCGCGTACTGCGATTGGGCCGTTGCAAAAGGCTTGCTCGCCATTCGATCGCACGTCGATATCTGTGATGAACGATTGCTCGCGGTGCAAGCGCTACTGGAAGTGAAGCGCCGCGTTAAGCCCTATATTGATCTACAGCTTGTTGCGTTTCCCCAAGACGGAATCGGGCGATGGAAAGATAAAAGCGGAAACGCAACAGCCATTAATTTGTTGCGCTTGTCCCTGGATAAAGGCGTTGATGTCGTAGGAGGCATTCCGCATTTTGAACGCACGATGAGCGAAGGTGCGGCAAGCGTGAAGCTACTTTGCGAGGAAGCAGCAAAGCGCGGGCTTCGCGTTGATATGCATTGCGATGAGACGGACGATCCCACGTCGCGTCACATCGAAACGCTCTCCTACGAAACACAACGCTTGGGAATGCAAGACCGCGTTAATGGGTCGCATCTGACCTCGATGCATTCGATGGACAACTATTACGTGAGCAAACTGATTCCGCTGATTCGTGAATCAGGTGTGAGCGCCGTGGCGAACCCGCTCATTAACATCACGATTCAGGGGCGGCACGACACCTATCCGAAGCGCCGCGGTATGACGCGTGTGCCGGAACTCATGGCGGCTGGCGTTGATGTGGCGTTGGGTCACGATTGCGTGATGGACCCTTGGTATTCGCTCGGCTCAGCCGACATGCTGGAGGTTGCACACATGGGCCTGCACGTCGCGCAGATGACAGGGCAAGCCGCGATGCGCGCGTGCTTCGATTCCGTAACAAAAACACCTGCGAAAATTTTGGGCCTTGAGGGCTACGGTATCGAGAAAGGCTGCAACGCAGACTTCGTCATACTGCAAGCGCACGACCCGATTGAAGCGATCCGCACCCGAGCAACGCGACTCAAAGTGATCCGTCGCGGTAAAGTGATCGCGGAGACCGCGCCGAATACAGCTAATTTGAATTTGCCGGGTCGTCCGAATACGACGGGCTTTTTGTTTGCACGGTGATTTTTGCCACAGATTTACACAGATGAACACAGATTGAGGCGATCAAAACAAATCAGCGTAATCTGCGTCAAAAAACCTAGCCTACCCACCGCATTCAGCAAATTGTGTGAGCCTAGAACGAAGCAAATGAATCTGTGTTCATCTGTGTAAATCTGTGGCAAAAATCCGAAATCTTGTCGAGAGCGATCACGTGAGCGCAAGAGAGAATAATCAGCGTAATCTGCGTCAAAAAAGCACCGCCATGAAAACCGACCCGCGCTTCCCCAATCTCTCCATCGTCGATCATCCGCTCGTGCAGCATAAGCTTTCGCACATGCGGGACATCGAGACCTCCACGCGCACCTTTCGAGAGCTGCTTCGAGAACTCACCTTATTGATGGGCTACGAAATCACTCGCGATTTGCCGATGACGACCGAGCGCATCAAAACGCCGCTCACCGAGTTTGATGCGCCCGTGATTGCGGGCAAAAAGATCGCAGTCGTACCGGTGTTGCGCGCTGGTTTAGGCATGGCCGATGGACTGATGGAATTGATCCCTAGCGCTCGACAGGGGCACATCGGTGTGTACCGTGGACCGGATAACAAACCCGTGGAATATTACGTGCGCTTGCCGGAAGTAGACGGTCGCCTCTTCATTCTCTGCGATCCGATGCTCGCCACTGGCAACTCTGCCGTTCACGCGATTGACGTGTTGAAACGCCGAGGCGTTGCCGACGAGCAAATTCGTTTTCTTTCACTCGTGTCCGCGCCTGAGGGCGTAGAGGTGGTTCTGAAGGCCCATCCTAACGTACGCATTTTTACTGCGTCGCTTGACTCGCATCTGAACGATCACGCCTACATCGTTCCAGGCCTTGGCGATGCGGGCGATCGCATTTTTGGTACGAAGCACTAGGACATATAAACGCGCCCTACGCATGCGCCATCTCGCGCGATTCGCGCTGCCGTTCTTCGCGAGCTAGCAAGCGCGCTGCGCTGACGACTTCAGTGAGCGAGGCGACGTGCGCAATGCCGGGTTCGTTCGCGAGAGATGCTTCGCTGCTTGAAATAGCAAAAGCGTAATCGGCTTGCAGCAGCAAGCAGCGATCATCAGAACGCCCGCCAACCGCAATGATTTGCGCAGTTGGCGCGAGCGCACCGCTCTGCTTAAGATGAAATACCAGATTGCTGGTGCAAATAAGGTGCTGGCGGCAGCCCTCCTCGTGCGCGTAAGCACGGTTCACGCGAACTTTTCCTTGCGAGACACCGCCTTCAAACTGCATGAAGTTGCCGATCGCGAAATCCGCGAACACTCTTCTTCGCAAAATATCTGCGGCGATGAAGTAAGAATCGCTGACAACGCCTACCTGATAGCCGAGTCGCTTAAGTTGATTCACGCATTCGATAACGCCATCGCGAAGCGGCATATCGAGCGCGACTCGCTCAAATGTTTTTCGATGAAGAAAGCGAAATACTTCTGAGACGCGCACATGCCACGACTCGTCGGATTTCGAGCCTTCCTTTTGTACTGTATGAAGCTCAGCAAACGTGCGCGTGGATTTCGCGAGTGTCGCGAGATACTCGTCTTTCGTGATGATCCCGTCCATGCACAGCAGTGCGACTTTGGTTGCTCCCTGCAGGCGCTCCTGAATCACGTCAATATCACCTCGATGCTGGCGGTCCATTTCATAGACTGAGAGGACTTGATCGACGCTTAAACGGCCTGCATCCTTTGCTCGCTCGAAAATTGTTCGACTCACTTCCTGTGCCATGTTTCCCAATGCGTTTAACGTTTGGCTCTCGTGCCGCAACGAACCGATATCGATTTCAACGATTTCGGCACCAGCGCGATGAGCGTCAACCAGCAAACCGATATCCACGCCGTAATCGCGCTCGAATTTCATCGTCTTCAGCAGCGCACGCCGTGCTGCGATGATGCCGCCGAGTGGTTGCGAAAAGTGACTCAGCTCTGGGAAGAAAATGCGGAGCATGGGCTTTGCTGTCAACTCGGTGACTCGGCCACCGGATCGCCCGAACTTCGCTTTCACAAAGTCTGCGCCATCCACGCTGATCGGCGCGCTCAGTTCGCTGATGATGCCTGGCTTCAATTCGTGCAAATCGCCGTCGAGATAGACGACGATATCCGCCTGTGCGGCATTCGCGCCATCGCGCATCGATTCGCCTTTGCCGAGCATCGTGCTTCGAATGACTTTCGCGCCAGCCGCGCGCGCAAGGTCCGCCGTGTCGTCAATCGAGCTATCGTCGATTACGATGACCTCTGCAGTTGCGGGATCAGCCCATGCGTAACTGACGACGCTTGCGATGTGTCTAGCCTCATTGAGTGCGGGAATCACAACCGACACATTCGCGCGAGGCGTCATTTGCGCAAGTGTGGGTTCGACTGCTGATCGATCAGCGTTGTGGCCACGCTTTTCGTTTGCGCGCAACGCTACGACGGTTGCTCGCCAGGCGCGATCAATGCCCTTTTGGAGATTGTCGCGCACACTCTCCCATGATTCTTGAATGCCGCTCATGGTGGCTCCTTTGGTCTGCATCGAAACAATACCTACCGATTTTTAGCGGTAGCACTGGAACGATCTCGATTGAGGGATGCATGCGAGGCGTTCGCATGCGGCGGAGCCACGGTAGACGCGCTGGGTTGCGATTAGTTCCGTTGCAAACGGTGGGAGCGACTCCGCGCTCGCGACAGTCGCCTATGCGGCAGGATGCAAGTATCGCGCGCTGATCGATTCGATTTGCGCTGCAACCTCTTCTGGCAGCTTCGCAAAGTAGGCGTTGTAGATCTGTTGAAGCTGCTGCACACTCGTTACGCCAATGATGGCACTACCAACGAACCACTTGTTCACAACGAACGCGAGCGAGAGCTCCAGTGGCGACATTCCAACTTTCTTTGCCAGTGCGCAATATTCCTCACTTGCGAGCATTGCAAGCGGGCGACGATAACGGCCGCCGAACTCTTTGAATTTCTCGAAGCGTGAACCGCGCGGCATCGCGCCCTTTGCGTATTTGCCTGTGAGCAACCCCATCCCGAGCGGTGAGTACGCAAGTAGTGGGACCTGCTCACGGTAAGTGACTTCCGCAAGGTCGCCCTCGAATGAACGATTGACGAGGCTGTAAGCGTTTTGAATGGACGCAGGCTTTGGTGCACTTAAGGTTTCAGCAACGCGGCAGAACTGCGTCACTCCCCAAGAGGTCTCGTTCGAGAGACCATAGCCACGAATCTTCCCCGCCTTAATCAGCTCCTGCATCGCCTCGATCTGTTCGGCAAAGGAAATGTATTCACGCTCGAGACTCGGATTGAATTGCCATGATCCAAACGCGTGAACGTTTCGATCTGGCCAGTGAATCTGATAAAGATCGATGTAGTCCGTGCGAAGACGTTTGAGCGAGGCATCGCACGCGGCAAGAATATTTTTCTTGGTGAGGCGCGTATCTTCGCGCAACCAGTCGTAGCGGCCCGGACCTGCGACCTTACTCGCGAGAATAATTTTCTCGCGATTGCCGGGAATGGCGAGCCAACTGCCGAGAATGGTTTCGGTTCGCGTGCCAGTTTCAGCGCGTGGCGGCACGGGATACATCTCTGCCGTGTCAACGAAATTGATACCGTGCTGCACGGCAAAGTTGAGTTGCGCGTGAGCGTCAGCTTCCGTGTTTTGTTCGCCCCACGTCATCGTGCCCAAGCAAATGACTGACACATTGAGATTTGCGTGGAAGAGTGGGCGTTTTTCCATGAGTGAGCAAGGAGCAATCGATAAACCGCAAGTTTAGCGCCGCACTCAAGCGTTCAACGCGCCAGCGTCCTCTTCGAAACGCTTAATCGCAGCAACGTGAGGCGAGGGGCCAACGCGGTGGGCGTGTGCTATCCATTCACCGCAGAGCTATGGTGAGCGAGCCCGCATTCCTTTGCTACCGAACCACTCAAGCATTTGCGGCCAAAGCTTTTCGCCCACGTGCGCTCGGAAATAGCCCATGTGCCCGATGTCTTTCACGCCCAATTGCTGCGGTGAGATATCAACGGCTTCAACCTTCGTTCCGGTGTAGCCCGAGAAGAAAGCGTCTCGCGATTGTGGCGGCGCCCACAGATCATCCGTACTTACGTTCGCGGCGATCGGAAGCGTTACTTTCACAAATCGATCCGTGATTGCTTTTGCATTGGGGTCGTCAAAAAAGTAGTGCGGCAAGGCACACCATTTTTTCCAATCACGATACACGCCCATCGGTAGATCTTCGCCAATCCCGAGCTTACTCATCGGCATATATCCAAGCACGCGCGTAACGACAGGCCCCAAGAGATTCCATAGCACCCAAACTTTGATCCGCTCGGGTTGTGGCATCCAACCATGCCAGCCCGCGCCCACACCACATACGTAAGCGGCCCGCACCACACTTGGATCCGGTAGTTGACCAATCGCGTGCCCGCCAAGGCTGTGGCCTACGATCCAAACACGTCCGCGCTCACTGGCCCATTGAACACTCGCGGCGAGATCGTATCGAGACCAATCTGCGTAGTCCATTTCGAATCCACGCAACGGCGCGTGCTTCGAATCCCCAATCCCTCGATAATCAGTAGTGATCACATTGATCCCGCGCGACTGGGCGAACTCGGCGAATCGTCGATAGAAGCCGCGCGGCACCGCCGTCGCCCCGGCGAGCACAATGTATTCATCAGATGAGGCTGGGTAAACAGTGCTAACAAGGGGGTAGCCGTCGAGTGCAGCATGCTTAAGAACGTGGGAGCTCATTGAGTTTGCTTTGAATGTTCCAGAGTTGCACTATAGCATTCTCTAGACCGGTCGGTCTATTCTTGAAATGTTTGAAACGCGAGTCGTCTCCTTTGGCGCGGCTCAGCTAGCATTCGGGTATGGCCCATGGCGATGACAAAACGAAAGCTTCCGGCGAAAACCAGCCCATTGACACGCGATCGCGGATATTGTCTGCTGCTTTTCGGCTGTTTCGTAAGCATGGCTATCACGGCGTTGGGTTAAACGACATCCTGGCTGCTGCGAGCGCGCCCAAGGGCTCGCTGTACCACCATTTCCCCGGCGGTAAAGAAGAAATTGGCGTCGCAGTCGTTGCCGAAATCACGCGCGGCATTCTTTCGCTCTTCGGCGCAAGTCGCGCGAAGAAAACATCGACTGTATTGATGCACGTAGGCGAGCAGATGTCGGCGACCATCGAGCGCACGAATCACGAGATTTGCACGCTCTTCACTGCGTTTCTCGCAGAGCGTAGCGCTTCGCCGAAGCTAGGCGAGGCCGTCGCAAGCGCCTACGCTGAAATGACGCTCGCCATCGAGGCGCGACTCAAGCAAGATGGCTTTGCCGCGCGCGCAGCGAAAGAGCGCGCTGCGACCGTTGTGATGCTGCTTGAGGGCGGCGCAATGATCGCCCAGGCGCAACAAAGCGTCGCGCCCTTTTCTCTCGCACTCAAACATGCGGCCTCACTCTGTGAGCGTGGCGATTAAATTCGATCCACTAGCAATCAAGACTTCAATCGCCGCAGTCAATCGCGAGAATATTTCGGCCTTAATGAGGGCCGCTGTCTCTTGAAGTTTTCTCCTTTGCCCCTAAACTCAGCCCATGGTTCCGCATCTCACCACCGCACTTTCTGGCCCGCTCGCTGCATTGGAGCGCACTTTCATTGACGCTCAGCCCGAGCTGGAGGCGTACTTCCGACAGCAGTGGGGATTGCATGCCGTACCCTTCTACGCGAGTGTTGATCTTCGCTTCGCTGGCTACAAACTCGCGCCCGTTGACACCAATTTGTTTCCTGCAGGATTCAATAACTTGAACCCTCAGTTTCATCCACTAGTCGTGCAGGCGGTGATGAGCGCAGTCTTGCGCTTTGGCTGTAGCGCGAAGAGCGTGATGCTGATTCCTGAGAATCACACTCGCAATACGTACTACCTCGAAAACGTGATGACCTTGATCGGGCTCATGCAGCAAGCGGGGGTGCGCGTACGTGTGGGCTCACTGATCCCGGATTTGAAGGAAGCCACCCCGATCACACTCCCTTCCGGGCGTGTGCTCACGTTAGAACCCATTGAGCGACGCGGCGATCGCCTCGTGATTCAAGACTTTGATCCTTGTGCGATCGTGCTGAACAATGATCTTTCAGGCGGCGTTCCCGATATTCTTAAAGGCGTGTCGCAGCCGATGGTGCCGCCGCCGTATGCCGGATGGACGAATCGTCGCAAGTCGCAACACTTCAAAGCGTACGATTCGGTCGCTGATGAAATTGCTGCGCTCCTAAAGATCGATCCGTGGCTCATCAATCCGTATTTCGAACAGTGCGGTCAAGTTGATTTCAAGGCACAAACGGGGCTCGAGTGCCTGCAAAAGAACGTGGCAAAAGTGCTCTCGAAAATTCAGACGAAATACGATGAGTACGGCGTTACCGACAAGCCCTTCGTGATCGTGAAAGCGGATGCGGGGACGTACGGCATGGGCATCATGACGGTGCGCTCTGCCGAAGAAATTGCATCACTCAATCGCGATGCGCGCAAGAAGATGGCCGTGGTGAAAGAAGGCCTAGAGGTGCACGAGGTCATCATTCAGGAAGGCGTTTACACCAATGAGCGCGTGGACGAGAGTATCGCGGAGCCGGTTGTGTACATGGTCGATCGGTTTGTCGTGGGTGGCTTTTATCGCGTACACGCCAATCGTGCGATTGACGAGAGCTTGAACGCGCCGGGTGCCCAGTTTGTGCCGCTCGCATTTGAAAAGCCCTGCACGCCTGATGTGCAGGCCGCAGGGGGGTGCGCGCCGAATCGTTTCTACTCATACGGCGTGGTCGCTCGCATGGCGCAACTGGCTGCCGCACGAGAGCTTGAGACGCTGGCGCTACAGGTGGAAGATCGCTCGCTCGTCGCGGCGTAGCGCGACTTTTTGCGCGAACTTTCGTGCGTGCTTTGGCGGTTGCTGTTGCGAGCGCATATGCACGTAAGTTGAACCATAAACATTCAGCCGTTCGCCCACATTCACGTTGGGCTAGCGCCTATTTTCGCTTTTTCTCATTACCGCGGTTAAATAATCGTCAGCCCCAATAGGATAGGGGCTTTAGCATAAACGCCGTAGCTAATTGAGCAGCGAAACCCAATGGTGATAAAGCGGGATTCCGAAGATCACGTTAAACGGGAACGTGATTGCGAGCACCGGCGCGATTGCAACGCCTAAGTTCGCGTGCGGGAGCGCCACACGCATGGCCGACGGCGCTGCGATGTAGCTGGCGCTTGCGAAAAGCACGGCCACCAAGGTTTGATCACCGAGCGTGAAGCCCATGAGTTTGGCGATGACCGCGCCGAACACAGCGGCCGCGAGTGGGAAGCCAATTCCGAACACCCCCAGGAACACGCCGCTTCGCTTAAGTTCTGGAAACTGCCGCGCGGTCGTGACGCCGAGTTCGAGCAGCAAGAAACACACAACGCCTTTGAACAGATCGAAGAAGAGCGGCGCAAATGGCTCAACGCCTTTCTCGCCTGCGACCGCCCCAATCGCCATGCCGCCCATTAGCAACAACACGCTTTTCCCGAAAATCAACTCACGCGTGAACTCTGCCCACGAGCCAGGCGTCGCCTCATCGCGTTTTCCGAGCGCCGCCGCGAGAATCAAGGCAGGCACTTCGAGAACCGCCAGATAAAACGCCATCTGCGCGCCAAAAGGTTGCCCAATCTTGATGAGATACGTTTGCGCCACGACAAAGGTAATCACGCTCACCGACCCATAGTGCGCCGCGGTCGCCGCCGCATCAATGCGTGATAAACGCCCCACACGAAACAGAATCTGAAACGCGACAAATGCGAGCGCGAGCGCGCCAACGATCAACGCGATCGCGGGAATGATCAGCGTGGTTGGATCGCTCTTCGAAATCGCTACGCCGCCTTTGAGGCCGAGCGACAGCAGGAGAAAAATCGTGAGCGCTTCGAGAAACGGTTTCGGCAACTCAAGATCGCTCTTGAGAAAACCGCCGATAAGACCGAGCACGAAAAAGAGAACAACGGGATCGATAGCCATACGGGCATTTTAGGTACCCGTGACACGGCAAGACTCTTCTAGAAGAGTGGGTACAACGATTGCGGCGCGCTTTACGCAGGCGTATGCCGCTCACGCAGCACTTGTTCAAGCGCTTTCATGGGTGGCATTTTCGTTCGCAATTTCTAGCAGCTAAGTTTCCCTACAGCGAGAGCGCCCAGCTCATCTTGGCGAAAAGTTCAGTGGTCGTTTCCCGGGGCTGACCTAGCGCGTTCGCGTTACCGCGCGTCAGCCCCAAATTGAACTCTCGACCCAGCCCGCGCTTGTGTGCGTACACGAGCGAGAGAGCACGCGTCTCAGTGCGCGGATCGACGGTGAATGAATAAGCCGCTTGATTGCGCTTCGATAGCGTGTACTGTGCGATGAGCCTGAGCGTATCTCGCGCTGTGATGTGACCAATGCCGAGCACAGAAGCATTGCGCTCAAGCAAGCGCCATTGGCGATCATCGGTGTTGAACAATCGATAATCAGTCACCGAGGTTTCGAGTTCGAATCGCTCAACAGGTCGCAAGTTGATTCCGGTCGCGACCAACGAAAGGTTCGCGAGCGTGTCTGTCGCAACGTCAATGCTTCGCCCGAGTTCGGTTTCGAAGAAGGTGTAGGTGATCGTCTTGCCGGGATTACCGTTAGCGAAAAAGTAGGCAGTCGGCGTGTGGTGCCATTTGCCGCCCTCTTGAGCGCGACGGTAGTTAATGAATCGCGGTTGAAAGTTCCACTCCGAATTCTTCGCGCCATTCATGTAGAGGCCGGGTGTCACCCAGCGCTGAAGCGCGACATTGTTCCAAGTTCGCGACTCGCGCGCCGCAACGTTTGGGCACACGTTATCGAAGAACGCTTCGGAGCGATTCACGCAGTAGCGGTAGTCGCCACCAATCGCCCGCAAACCACTCTGACCGACGAGCCCGTTGTCAAAGCGAAACTTTGGCGAGACTTCGGCATAGTAAGCGCCGTAGCGATGCGGCCCAGAATCTCGATTCGCATCGAGGTAGAGATAGTGTCCCGTGGTGCGCACATCGCCGTCATGCGTTTGGCTCAACAACAACTGCGAGCGCATGCGCGTTGGATCATCGGGCTTGTGCGTTACATCGAAAGAAACCACGCGATTACTGTCGCCGTTCTCGTAGCTTCGGTCCGAGAGCAATGCACCAACGCTACCCGTACCCGCGAATGAGTACGCGTGGCGTACGCGTGCGAGCGTGACCTGTGATTTGCCCTGCTCCTTAAAGTCAGAGAAAAACGTGTTCGGCAGTACGACGAACCCACCGCCGCGATCAGCTACGGTGATTGCCGTGGCGTCAATCGCTGCGCTGCGATAGGTCGCTCGCGTACCCCACAGTGGATCGGTGATTGATCGCGTGTAAATCGAAGTGTCCGGCAATGAATAGAGATCGTTTCCTTCCAAGAAGAAAGGTCGCTTCTCCGGCACGAAAAGCGCGAATCGCGTATTGCTGCGAAGCTGCGGTTGATCAAGTTCGAGCTGTGAAAAATCTGGCCGCAACGTGGCGTCTATCACCCACTCTGACGTGGGCCGCCACTTCAGGTCTGCGCCTGCGTTGAACTTCGATTCATCATATTTCGCGCTGCCGGTCTTGTCTTGTCGGAAATTGCCAGATACGTAGGGCGTTACCGTAATTCCCGATGTCTTCGGGATATCGCTGATACCGGTGAGTTCTTCTGCAGCGCAGAGAAAGCAGTTCGGATCACGCCCCAGTGTTGCGGTGCTCATGCGAATACGAGTCTCGCGAGGCATGTTGCGAAACACAATGAACGTGAGCTTTTCCGGCACCGGATGCGGTATCCGAAGCGATGTCCACGGAATACGGAATTCAGCGCTCCAATGATCGGCGCCGATATGGGCTGCGGCCTCGTAGTCGTAATCGGGTGCGAAGTCTTCGTTGCTCGTATCTTCCGTCCACGAACCATCCGCCAATATCCCACGCGGATTGATTCGGAAAAATTGCGCGAACTTGCGCGCACCTGTGGGATCAATCCAGATGATGAGATTGTCCGCGGTGCCAAATACCTTATCGCGACGAACGAAGGGTGCATTGAGTCGCGACATATCTGGATCGAACGCTTTGATTCCGAAGTAGAGCGCATCCTTGTCAAAAAGAACGCGCACTTCGTTTTTCACACGCGGCGCGGCTTTTTCATTCGGCATGTTCTCAACCCATTTATCTTGTACAGCTGCGCGCTGCCAATCGGATTCGTCGAGTTTGCCGTCAAGTTGTATCGGCTGAGTTGCGCGAGTCGCCTGTAGCGCTTGGAGGTTCGTACAAGCTAATGCCATCCCCAACGCAATCGCAACCGTCGCAAGTGTGCGAACGATGTTCTTATTCATGTTTGTTTTCCAATAGCGGAGGCAATTCGTTCCCGAATTGCACAACCTGTTCTAAGTGAAAGGCTAAACCGCTTGAGTGCTTGTAACGAAGAGGCCGCGACGAAGCGCGGAAATCGAAACGCGAGTTACGGGTTTAGCGATGCTGATGTCGTGCAGGCAAGATTGCCCGCGTTAGCACTGTTTTGAAATGAACATCGTAGGAAGCCTCTCAAGCTATTAGCTTGCGAAAACGAAAGTGTATAAAGTTCGCGCGGCAAATCGAACTAGTTCGCTTCGCGCTTTCGTTCTTCAACCTTCACTTTTAGGGCGTCGGCAACAACCGGGTGCACAAAGCGTGACACATCGCCGCCGAAGAACGCCACCTCGCGCACAATCGTCGCCGAGATAAACAGATACTTTTCCGAGGGCGTAAGAAACACGACCTCAACGTCGGGGTCCATCCCACGGTTCATACCCGCCATTTGAAATTCGTATTCGAAGTCGCTCACCGCGCGTAAGCCGCGCATGATGATCGTCGCATCTTGCTGCCTCAAAAAATCCAGTAGCAAGCACGAGAATCGCTCAACGCGCACGTTCGGTAAATCTTTAATGACCGCTTGCGCCATCGCCACGCGTTCATCGGCTGTAAACCACGGGCCTTTTCGTTTGCTATCGGCAACGCCGACGACCACTTCGCCGAAGAGCTTCGATGCACGACGAATCAAATCTTCGTGCCCTTTAGTGAGCGGATCAAACGTGCCCGGATAGATGCAACGCAACATAGTTATCGCGGCTCGCTGGCCGATTCGTGATTTGCAAACAAATGATAGTGCACCATCCCGGCACGCGCGTGCTTGAGTCGTGCAAACTTTCCGAACTGCGCTAACTCCTTTGCAGACTCGCAATAAATCAACGCGCCTTCATTGCAAGCGCGCTCAACCAACGGCGCTAACCGATCCCACCAATCCACCGCAAACGGCGGGTCAAGAAAAACAACATCGAACGATTCGCGGGTAGACGCTAAATAGCCGAACGCATCTGCTTGCTGCACTTTGAGATTCGGCAATTGCAAGACGGTTTGATTTTCAGCAATGGTGTTAGCCGCAGCGCGCGACGTTTCAAGCGCGACCACACTGGATGCGTTTCGCGACGCCGCCTCGAACGCGAGCGCGCCGGAACCCGCAAACACATCGAGGCAGCGCTTGCCGATCAAATCCTGTCCCAGCCAATTGAAGAGCGTTTCACGCACGCGATCGGGCGTGGGTCGAAAACCAGAAATCTCTTTGTCGAGCGCCGGAAAACGAATCACCCGGCGCTTATGCGTGCCACCGATGATGCGGACTTGGTTTTTGTAGGTACTCATTGGCGCTGATTTCTCCTCCCCCTTCAAGGGGGAGGCAGGGAGGGGGATGGGGTTCGGTTGTGCTCGAGTGCAAAACCCATCCCCACCCTAACCCTCCCCTTGAAGGGGAGGGAATCGTATCGAAACTAAAATGGAATTCTCTATCAATCAAAACAGAAAGCACCCGCCATGTGGGGCTGGTTAAAGAAAAAGTTCGGCGACGAGCCGCAAGTGGCTCTAGCTGACAAAGCCGCTGAGCCAAACGCACTGCCCACGGAGTCGTCGCTGCCAGAAGCGCCCGTGCCGATTGCAGAGATAGCGCGCGTCGAAACGCCCAATGAAAACCGAGCCGATGGAGCAGATACAGCGGAGACAGTGGAAGTAACACCCACACCAGCCGTCGCGCTCGCCGCACCGACGGCGACTGACACGCAGAAAACTTCCTGGTTCGACAAACTCAAAACGGGTCTGTCTGCCACGCGAAACAAGCTCGGCCTTCAAGCCATCTTCGCGAGCAAACTCGATGAAGACACGCTCGAACAACTGGAAGCGCAATTGCTGATGGCCGATTGCGGCATGCCCGCTACGCAGCACTTGCTCGACGATCTGCGCAAACGCTGGAAGCAAGCGGGCGGCGAAGGCGATCCGCGCGCGATGCTCGTCGATGCACTCACTGATTTGTTAACGCCGCTTGAAAAACCGTTCCCTGAGCGAACAGAGACGCCGTTCGTGGTAATGATCGCGGGCGTGAACGGCGCGGGAAAAACAACGAGCATCGGTAAGCTCGCGAAGCATTTACAGCAGTCGGGTGCAAGCGTGCTCCTCGCCGCGGGCGACACCTTCCGCGCAGCCGCGCGCGAACAGCTCGCGATTTGGGGTGAGCGCAACAATGTCACGGTGATTCAACAAGCCGGAGGTGACCCCGCCGCCGTGATGTTCGACGCGGTGAACGCGGGCAAAGCGCGCGGCATCGATGTGGTGATGTGCGACACCGCAGGTCGTTTGCCGACGCAACTCAACTTGATGGACGAACTCAAAAAGGCCAAACGCGTGATCGGCAAAGCGATGGACGGTGCGCCGCACGAAACGCTGCTTGTGCTCGACGGCACCACCGGGCAAAACGCGCTCACGCAAGTCAAAGCGTTCGACGAAGCGCTACAGCTCACCGGCCTCATCATGACCAAACTTGATGGCAGCGCCAAAGGCGGCGTAATTTGCGCGATCGCGAAAGAGCGACCCGTGCCGTTGCGATTCATCGGCGTGGGTGAAGGGATTGATGACTTAAGGCCGTTTTCGGCGCGGGAGTTTGCGGAGGCGTTGGTGTGAGTCGGAGAGGACTAATCGTGAACAAGGTTACCGAGTGACACGCGGTACCAAGCGATTTTCCCTGATCGTTGCCGTTGCGGCCATCGGAGGGTTCGCCTACTGGCTTACTGCGCCAACGTTTCACGGCTACGCGGACTTTATCGCACGGTCCAAATTGCTCGCCGGTGCGTCTGCGATCAACTGCGGGCGTGCTACCGAAAGCGACGACCCGTCGAGAGTAATCCTCTGCTCAGAAAGCGCTCTACGAGAGCGTAGAGCTCTCTTCGCTGTTGTCGATCACATCGGGATCGACTCGAAAGTGGCGAGCGCTGTCGTGAGCGATGGGGCCGGGGTCGTTCACAAGATAAGCTACGACAGTTCGCCTTGTGGCCGCATATTCCCTACACGGTCTTGCCCTGCGCGCTTGGAAACCCAAGTTTGCAAATCGGTCTCGTACGGCGTCAAGAAAGTCGCGTCAACGGAACCTGCGTGGGCGATTCGTATTGTGTGTGCCGAACGGCCGTAGCCGCGATGAAACGAAGTGGGATCGAGGGCCAGTGACGCAACAAGTGCCTCGATTCCGTTTCACTGCATCGCGGCTACGAGACTACGAAAACCCGGATGTGAGCATCCGCATTGCGATGGTCAACATTGCCAGCCACGGCCAAATTAAATAACGACTAGATAGGCATCTTTTCTATTTTCGATAACAAGCATTTAATACTCGCAGCCCCAATTAAATTGGGACTTAATCGATAACGCCGTTATCGCTCTTCATACTCTTTCTCGCCGCAAGCGAAGGCGATTTGAGCGACGTTCGCAACATGATCGAAACACGATCACGCTCGACGCCTTCGTGATCGAGAAGGCGGATTTCTGCGCTGCGCTGCACAGTGTTTTTTGCACCTTCGGCGTACGAAACATGCGACCAGGTGATCGGCGTCTCTGAGCAGCCAAGGGATTCGCCGTTCACTTCCCAACACCCCGCTTGTTTCGCGTCACCGCTCGCGAGCGTGATGCGTTGGTTGTCGTTTGGGATGTCAGGGTCGATGGCGATGATTGCGCCGTCGGTTGGCGAGACGATGCGTGCGCCTTGCGAATTGGCTTCACGCGCCGCGATGGTGATTCGCGATGCGCCGGGCGTGGGTTCGGTGCCGCGAACAAAGTATTCGCTGCGACTGGCTTCGATGCGCGAATCGCTGCTTGCGAATTCAACGCGCTGCCGCACGATGCTCGCGGGCGCTTTGGGCGGTGCACCCGCGCCAAAGCGCGCTGCCGCGGCTTCCATCACGTCCGCCCAGATCGGGCCAGCGCCCGACACACCGGTGACGCCGTGCATCGGCAAGCCGCGTGCATTGCCAACCCACACGCCGACGGTGACGCGGGTATTGAACCCAATCGCCCAGTTGTCCCGCATATCTTTGCTGGTACCGGTTTTGACGGCGGACCAATGCGAGAGCGAGAGGGGGCTATCAAAACCGAACGTGACGTAGCGCGCGCCGCGATCGGAGAGCATGTTCGCGACGAGCCAGGCGGTTTGTTCGGAGAAGATTTTCGTTTCCCTCCCCCCTGGAGGGGGAGGGATTAAGGGAGAGGGGGAAGGTTGAGTCATAACCAACTTCGTCTGAAGTTTCGCCCCCTCTCCCCCGCCCTCTCCCTCGAGGGGAGAGGGAGTAGAGCCTCGATGGAAGCGAGCGCCACTCACCATCCCTCCATTCGCAATCGCTCGATAAGCATTCGTCAGTTCAATCAAGCTCACGTCCGCGCTGCCGAGTGCAAGTGAGTAGCCGTAATGCTCGGGGTCATTCACGAGCGTGGTCAGCCCTGCGCGCTTGAGCAATGCGTGCGTGGGCGCAACGCCGACGAGCGTGAGCGCGCGGATCGCGGGCACGTTGAGTGAGCTTGCGAGCGCGGTACGAACGCTCACCGGGCCGACGTATTCGTGCGCGTAGTTTTGCGGCGTGTAAGCGCCGCCGCCAACGTCTACTGAAAATGGCGAATCGTCGAGCAAGGTCGCTGCGGTAAAGAGGTTCTTCTCGATCCCCAGACCGTAGATGAACGGCTTCAAAGTTGAGCCGGCCTGACGCGGTGCGCGTGCGGCATCGACATCCCCCGCTTCGGAAAGCTGCCCTGACGAGCCGACATAGGCGAGCACTTCGCCCGTCGCGTGGTCGATCACGACAACCGCTGCGTCATGCGCGTTACGGCCAGCGAGCACTTGCAGGTGTTTGCGGATGGCGTCGCGCGCGGCCAGTTGGAGGGAGCGGTCGAGGGTGGTCCTAGTTTCATGGGAACCCCATCCCCACCCCCGCCCTCCCCTTGAAGGGGAGGGGGCTGTAAATTCCGCTCCCGTTGAAGGGGGGGGAGCCGTAAATTCCGCTCCCGTTGAAGGGGAGGGGGTCAAATACTTAACCACATGCGGCGCAATCGATTCAGCGTCGTCACGCAAGTTGCGAACGCTGCCCCATCGGTCAATCGCGTACGCAATCGGCGCGCAATCGGCTTTGTTCTCGAACGAGCGCAAAACTTCGCATGCGCGGCGTTCAACGCTCACGCGCGGCGCTTGCGGTGCGCGAATGAGCGCGGCGAGAATTGACGACTCGATGCGATCCAATCCGTGTGCGGCTTTGCCAAAAAGCTGCTCTGACGCGGCACCGATGCCTTGCAATTCGCCGCGAAAATAAATTGTGTTGAGATAGGTCTCAAGAATCTGCTCTTTCGACCACGCGCGCTCGAGCTGCCACGCGGCTTGCGCTTGGTCGATCTTTTGACTCATGGTGCGCGCATCTTTGCCCGCGTTCGCACGCGCGAGTGAAGCATCAAAACTCGCGGCCACCTGCATCGAAATGCTGCTCGCGCCGCGCTTCACTTCGCCGCTACGCAAATTCGTAATCGCCGCAGAGGCAGCAGCGCGCCAATCGACGCCGCCGTGATCGAAAAAGCGTTTGTCTTCGGAGGCGAGCACGGCCTCGACCATCGCAGGCGAGACGTCGTCGAGCTTCACCCATTCGCTGCGGCGGACTTTGTTGTTTGTTCGGATGCGTTGTATCGGCTCGCCGTTGCGGTCTAGGAGGTAGCGGTCGCTGGGGGAATATTGGCTGCGGATTGAGTCGAATGACGGTGGCGATGCGAACGCCAAACTTGTCGCGAGAGTGATCGCTATACCGCCTGTCATCCCCGCGAAAGCGGGGACCCACTGATTGAAACTCAACGCTGATTGTTTCGTGCGAACACAGGTGTCACGCGGGCTGTGGGTTCCCGCTTTCGCGGGAATGACCCACCGTAAAAATGCTCGAATGTTCCTCACGGCTCAATCACAAACACTTCGTTCCCAAGTTGACCATTCACTTCCGGCGCGTACATCGCTTCCGCGTGCGTGGGTGGCAGCGCAAATCGACCCGGTGTCGTCAGGCGAATTTCATAGGTGAAGCTGTGTTGGCCTTTGCGCGCGTACTCGAATGATGAGCGCACATTGGTGAACGTGCGCTCGATATAGCGATAGCCTTGCCAGGTTTTCGGGGGGTCAGACACTTCGCCGAGCTTTGAAAGGCCGCCGAGGACGGTGGCACCGGTCGGCACCGGATCATCAATCGCGAGCCAGCCGAGATCGGCGCTGTTGTTCGCCGTCACCGTGACTTGCAACACATCACCCACGCTCCATTTGCCGCGCGTCTTTTGCTGCACAGGCTTAAAGCTCTTGGTGAGCGCGATGCCGTTGTTCTGGGTGCCGGTAAGCGGCACGGCGGCACGCAGTTGTGCGCGGCTCCACGGCTCACCTTTGCCGAGATGTTCGATGGCGACTTCGCCCGCTTGCGCCGCTGCACCGTTCCATGCAAATTTGACCTCGCCATCGATGAGGCCAGCATCCCAAACGACTTCTTTTGTTTCGCCACGGAAGCTGATCCGTGTGCGTCCGTCTGCGCTCGCTTGTTTCGCGTGTCGTTCAATTGCGAAGGCCGTCCAAATATTCGCTTGCGTCGAGTAGAAATGTCCTGCGCGAAGCATGCGTGAATTGAGTTGGCGCAACAATGGCATTTTGAACGTTGAGAGTTCGTTCGTGTCAAGGCTCAAGCGGAACATGCGCGCGACGGTGTAATCCTCGCTACGCATGAAATACCAACGATCATCGGCGCGCGCAACGTTGGCGACATTCGCCGTCACTCGAATCTGATCGCGCAGCTCTTTGATCGCCGCAGCGCGCAACGCGTCACGATTCGGTACATCTTTCGCGCGATTCAATATCTCGATCCAGTCGGCGAGCGAGGCCGCGGTAAGTTTCACCGGATCGACACGCACCGTATCCAAGAGCCGCTTCGATGCGCGCCCATAGCGAGACAGCGCTTCCAGCGCGATCAGTTTTTCCGAAAGCAGATAAAGGCTATCGTTCGGAAGCCACGAGCGTTGCGTTTTGAGTTCGCCCGACACATAGCGCTCAAGTCCGAACAGCATTTTGTTGAGCGATTCGTCGGGGATTTTCCAACTGGCTTCATGCGCGCCTGAGAGCACGAAGGCTGTCAGCACTGGATAGCCCTCTTCCGTTGCGCCGGGGTAGTAATTCGCAAGTCCATTGGCGGAGAGATAGGTCGGCAGCGATTCGCTGATGATGTTCCAGAGGTTGTCGTCCTTGAGGCCAAGCGCTTTCGTCGTTCGCTGCTCTAAACACGCAAAAGGGTAGCGCAGGAAATAAGCGCGAATGCCACTGGTGTCAGCGCCGTACGTACGAGCGAGCGAAACCAACAGTTCGCCGTCTTTGATTGCGCCCACGGTGGCGTCAGGCTTAAGCGACATCGACGCACGGCCTTTGACCTCTGCGGTCGCATCGGCCACCGTGCGAATCGGCAGCGGCGTGACAAGCGCTTGCTTCACGCGCAGCGAATCGCCGCGCGCATTGCCTCGCTCGTTCGCATCAAATTTCCAAACGCTTTCCGCGCCCACCGCAGCGGCCTTGACATCCCACGAGATGAGCGCGCTCTCGCCAGCTGCGATACGCATTTCGCGTTTCTGCAATGGCTTGCCGTCTACTTCCGCGATCGCCTCTGTAATGACGGGGCGAGTCGTCAAATTACGCAAAGTCACGGTTGCCCTGAAATCGTCGCCATGCCTCATTACTTTGGGCAAACCCGAAAAGAGTTGTAGATCGCGCGTGGTGCGAATGCTCGTCTCGCCGGTGCCGAAACGATCGGCTTCGTTTTGTTGTGCGCGCTCGGCGACGGCGACGATTCGGAAGCGTGTGAGCGAATCGTTGAGCGGCACTTCGACCGTTGCTTCACCATACGCATCGGTCATCACATCGGCTTTCCAGAAGATGAGCGTATCGAAGAGTTCACGCGTTCCAGCACCACGTCCACCTGAACCACCCGGCGGCAAGGCTTTGCGGCCGAAGTGACGTTTGCCGATCACCTGCATTTGCGCCGTGGCCGTCGTCACATCATGACCGCGACGACGCATCATCGTATCGAGCAATTTCCACGTGTTGTTGCTTTGCAATTCGAGCAGCGCTTCGTCGATCGCGAACACGGCTACTTCCGTGTTGTCCCCAGGGCGCTTGTTGTTCGCCCGCTCGACCTTGATCTTCACCTGCGCCTTTTCCCGTGTTTGGTATTCCGGCTTGTCGGTCGTCACTTTCACATCGAGCGAATAGCGTTGCCAGTTCACATCAACGTTTGTAATGCCGAGTTTGAACGCAGGCTTCGCAAGATCGACGAGCGCCGTTGGCTTTGGTTCACCCACGCGCCCACGCACGAGGAGAGCCGAGACATAAGCATTCGGCGCCCACTCTTCTTTCATCGGCACTTCGAGTACGGCCGTTTTGCCCGAGAGCTGCGTGACGAAGTTGGATAGCACGACGCCTTCTCGCTCCACCGTCACTAACACGTTCGCCTCGCGGAACGGCATGCGCACTTGGAAGCGCGCCTTCTCGCCCGGCTCATAGCGTTTCTTCTCGGGCAACAAATCGATGCGATCTGAGCTTTCGCTTCTGAACATCCAGTCGTCTCCGTTGGATGCCCACATTGACGTGCCAGCGACCGCCACTCGACCTTTGTCATCGGCCACTTCCGCGTTCAGTTGCACTTCGCCAGACACTTTCACGCTGCTGGTACACATGAACTTGCCGCTTCGATCCGTCGTGCCCTCGCACAGAACACCCAGATCGCTTTTTTTCTCGGTCGATTCGTAACTGTAGAAGCCGCCGATGTTTCGCTTGCGATAGCTATTCCAATCGCGATGCGTGCCCTTCACTTTGAATTTGACGCCGCCAACGGCTTTGCCCGTGACATCGGTGGTCACGATTTCATAGCTCAAGCGCTCGCGCGACATCGCCCAGTCGGTCGTTTTGATGCCGATCAGCGTCGCAGCGGGCCACACCGTGAGACGCGTTTGTGCGGTATAGATCTCGCCATTGGGATCGCTGTATTCCACGTCCGCGATCATGGTGTGAGGCTTTGCAACCTTGGGGGTCGCGATGGAGACGCGCGCGCTGCCCGCTTGCGACAAGCCCACGGTTTCATCCGAACCTTCGGGCTGTTTCGCGTCGCGGTCACGTTTTACATTGCCTTGCTCATCATATTCGTACGGCGGATTGAAGCTGTGGTCGGGCCACTGCTCGAAACCGCCCCAGGTGCGCGGGTCAAACCGCGAACGCACCGTGACAATGTCGCCGGACGCCGGGCCGCCCGAGAGGAATTCAAGGCGAACATCAACCTCTGCCTTGTCACCCGTGACGACATCCGCGCGTGGCGTGGAAACCGTCGATTTGTAGACAGGCAAGCGGAAATCGGCGACGGTGAAACGGGCGGTCGTGCGACCTGCGATTTCAATTCGATATTGGCCTCGCTTCGCATTCGCAGGCAGGCGGAGTTCTGTCACGGCGTTACCGCGCGCCGACCAAGTCAAGTTGAGCGAAGAGCGTTCGTTGTTGCCTTCGTTCACCACGGCGAGCGTTTTGGCGAGCTTGCTCACGTCGGGCGCAGCCGTGCCGAAGCGCTTTTTCTCGCGCGCGAAATGCTTCATGTGCACCGTTTCGCCGGGGCGCAACAAGTTTCTTGCGAGGATCGTGTGAGTTGAGACTTTCGCGACAACACCATCGCCTTCGTAATCTTCGTAGTCGTAAGGCAAATTGAAACGCCACGATTCGATGCCGCGCGTCCAATCGGTTCGCGTGAATGCGGTGTCATCGCCACTCGCGGCGAATACGAAGTTCGGGCACTCGTAATCACGGTTTTTCGGTGTTCGGAAAGTGAGCTTCGTCACGCCGTCTTTATCTGTTTTTCCGGCAGCGAGTTCTACGCCTTTGCAATCGCGAATACGTACGCTGGCATCGGCGACGACGGCGGCATCCGACAATCGCGTCACCCAGACAAACGCATTGCCTTGGCTCGTTTTCACGTGCACCGCGAGGTTGGTCGTCAGCGCGATTGAGCGAACGAACATCGAGCCCTTCTTCTCAAGGAGCGATGCGCCAAGTGCCGTCGATTCTGCTTCCACGATATGAAGACCTGGCTCGGGCAGCGGCAGACCGACAACTTCAAACTCCTTCGCACCACCCGGCTTTGGCAGCGGCAGCGTTTGCGCTTGCGCGTTGCCTTTCAGCAGGGAACGTGCGCGTAAGTCTTCGTTGTCCGCGGACTTTACCTCGTCGCCAAAGCCATCGTATTCATCATCATCGGTCGAGCGATCACGCTTCTGCAAACCCGCCGTACGCGCGTACCAGCGAATCATGTCTTGTTCGCTGGTGACGCGGAGCTTGCGGATTACCGCACCCGTGCCGCCAGTTGCGGGCTCAAGATTACGCACCGTGATCGGCAGCGCTGGGTCAGCATTTCTTTCGAGAATGCCGAAGCTGCGCGCGAACTTGACGAGCGGCGGGTACGCACTTGTGCGGAACGAAATCGGCGATTTCAACGTAAGCGCCGTACCGCTGCCCGCCTCCTTCAAATTTGGCGGGAGGACGAGCGTATAGCGCGTCTCAGGCGGCAAGCCTTTGAAATCGACGGATTCGCTGTACTCATCCAGCGGCGCGGGTCGGTAGAGCTTGCCCGCATCATCGCGCAGCCGGAAGCGCTTTCGATCTTCGGGATCCACCGCGCGATCGCGAAACTGAAACGATGCCGTGCCAAACGGATTGCAGTCGGCGCCCTGGTTTTCGCGCATACAGGTGAATTCAAGCCATTCGCCAGTGCGCACTTTGAAGCGCAAATAGTCAGCCGCTTGAAAGGTGTCTGCTTTCGAATCCCAACGGATGATCACATCCGCGCCGCTTGGAAAATTTTGCGTGCAGCGGAATGCGATCCAGTTTTCTGGATTGCTGATTCCAGCGGCTTGTAGCAATTCCTCTTTGCGTTTGCCGCCGATCACACGGACGGTGTTGACCGAACGAACGCCTTCAACTTCGCAGAAAACATTCTCGACAAAATCCTTCGCGGTGACCGCGCCTTTCGCGCGAACTAGGAAGGCTTGCTGTTCGTCGATGTTGATCGCCTCGTGTGCGGGGCGTGATTCAGCAAGCGCAGGGAGTTTGGCGAAAGGCGTGGCGATGCTCGCGAATGCAAGCAGGCCAGCAATAAATAGACGGTTCATTGAGATTCCCGGAGTCGGCGGCGCGAAGTGCGCGACAGTTTTCTTTGATTTAGAGATTTCTATCTGTACGCGCATACAAACACAAGCTGTCTGAATGAACCTTTACATGACGTGTGGATAAACTCACACGCGTGAAAAGCGCTACCGCCATTCCCTTCGGTCATCCCTCACCCCCGACCCCTCTCCCCGAGGTAGAGGGGAGATATCAGTCGCAACTCGCTTAAGCGAGTTGCGAAGTCCATGAACGAAGAGACGTATTTACCGCCCGCTTTGCGACCCAAGCTTGCCAAACTGCGGATTGCGCACTTGCGCGATTGTTTGTTGCATTTGCCGATGCGCTACGAGGACCAAACGCGAGTTGTGGCGTTGCGCGATTTAATGGTCGGCGAGTCGGTGGTCGTCGAGGGCGTGGTGGAATTTGCAGAGACGCAGTTTCGACCGCGTCGGCAATTTGTTGCGCTGATTCGCGCAAGTGATGACGACGGCAGCTCGCACTTCACGCCTCGCCTCACGCTTCGCTATTTCAACTTCTATCCCAACATCGTCAAAGCGCTCACTATTGGCAACAGCATTCGGGTCTTCGGCGAAATTAGAGAAGGGCGGAACGGGTTAGAAATAGTTCATCCGCTTTTTAAGAAAACGGACGCTAAGCCTCAATCGAGTGAGGGGGAAGCGCTTACAGCTGTTTACCCATCTGCCGCCGGAATTCCGCAGGCGGCATTGCGCACGCTCGCCACCAAAGCCCTCAAAGTACGGGATTGGCAAGCCGAGCTGCTTCCCGCGCCATTTCGTGAATCGTTGCAACTACTTTCGTGGAGCGACGCGCTCGCAGCACTCCATCAGCCCACCGATGTGAGCGCGATTGGCGCGCTGGAATCGCGAAATCATCCGGCGTGGCGACGCGTCAAGTTCGATGAACTGCTTGCGCAGCAACTCGCGCTCAAGGATGCGAAAACACTTCGCGCCGCCGAGAGCTCGCCATCGATTACGCCTACGCAGCTCATCTCGCCCTTGATGATGCAGCGACTGTCGTTCACACTCACGAGCGCACAGAAACGCGCCGTCTCCGATGTGCTTGCCGATCTCACTCGCGATGTGCCGATGACGCGCCTGCTTCAAGGCGACGTCGGCAGCGGGAAAACAATCGTTGCCGCACTGGCAGCGCTCGCCTGTATCGAGGCGGGCTATCAAGTCGCGTTCATGGCGCCGACCGAATTGTTGGCGGAGCAGCACTTCCGAAAACTCACACACTGGCTTAAAGACCTACCAGTGCAGCTCACCTGGCTCGCGGGCTCGCTCACCACGGCAGAGCTCAAAGCCGCGCAGGACAAGTGCAAGCGTGGCGAAGCGCAAATCGCTATCGGCACCCATGCGCTATTTCAGAAGAAAGTGTCGTTTGCACGATTGGCCTTGGTAGTCGTAGATGAACAACATCGATTTGGCGTTGAGCAGCGGTTGCAATTGCGCTCGAAAACCCTCCCTCTGGGAGAGGGTGCCCAAAGGGCGGGTGAGGGAGATGGCGTCCGGTTTAACGAGCCAGACGACAACCCCATCCCCACCCTCCCCTTGAAGGGGAGGGAGCAACTCGCCCCTCACACTTTAATGCTGAGCGCCACGCCCATCCCGCGCTCGCTCGCAATGAGCTACTACGCCGACCTCGACGTGTCCGTCATCGACGAAATCCCAAGCGGACGGCAACCCATTGTTACGAAACTCGTCTCAGAACAACGTCGCGCGGAAATTGCGGAACGAATTTACAAAGCCGCGCAGCAAGGCGCGCAAGCCTATTGGGTCTGTCCTCTCATTGAAGAGAGCGACAAACTTGAAGTGCAACTGCAAGACGCGAGCGCGCTCTACGCAGATTTAGTCATGATCATGCCAAACGTTCGTGTTGCACTTTTGCACGGGCGCATGAAAGCAGACGAGAAGGCCGAAGTCATGCAAGCCTTCATCGAAAACGAGGTTCAAGTGCTGGTATCCACCACCGTCATCGAAGTCGGCGTCGATGTACCGAACGCAAGTTGGATGGTGATCGAACATGCCGAGCGATTCGGCCTCGCGCAACTGCATCAGCTACGCGGTCGCGTCGGACGCGGCAGCGCAGCCTCCACTTGCATTTTGCTCTTCGCCGACAAGCTCTCCGACACCGCCAAACAACGCCTCAAAGTGATCTATGAAACCACCGACGGTTTCGTTATCGCAAGAGAAGACTTACGCATTCGCGGCCCCGGCGAACTTCTCGGCCCGCGCCAATCCGGCGTACCTGGATTGCGTTACGCCAACATTGAAGAAGACATTGATCTCGTAGAAGCCGCGCGGGACGTCGCCACCAAAATTTCAGCCGATCCCAGCTTTAATCGCACGGCTTTTCTAGCGCGTTGGATTCAGAATCGGACGGAGTTTGCGAAGGCGTAGTTGCGAAAAGCGCTAAAGATACTTTTCCCAAAGCGTATTCAGGAATCGCTCCGCAGAGACTTCATTTCGTATTCGTTTGAGTTGCAACGCATTGGGATAAGCACGCACGAATTGATTCGTCGTAGCGTGAAGGCGGTAGGGTAAGTAGTACGTTCCATCGTTCAAAAGCGCTAAGTCAATGAGTGCACGCACCCAGCGTGCCTGCGCCTCAAGCGCAGCTTTGCTCGTGCCGACACGAATGTAGAGCACAAATGAGAACACCGCTTCACGTGCCCACGACATTAGCGCGAGCTCATCCATCGGCGCGTGCCGTATCGAAACATTCAACGTACCGGACGCACTTGTCTCCAGATAGGTTGCAAGGGCGTTCGCAAACTGGCGAGCATTGCGCTCTGGAACAAAAAACTCCTCAAGCACAAACGAATGTCGCTCTCTTGAAAATGGTTCGAGCGATGCGACGTCAAGGCTTGCTTCGTAGTTTCGCCATATAGTTTTCGGTGGCGCGTTGCTCTCGTCAAGAAGTTTTGCGCGAACACGATCAGCCATTCGGCTTCCCGCAAGAGTGCTGATCGCCGTTCGCTGCGCGAGATACTTTGAATTCTGGTCTTGAAGTCGGTCTGGCGTTGTAAGCGTTGCCTCAGTAGGTGCGCGATGCCACGTCGTCGCTCTTGCGGTGCGCCACGCACCGGGCATCAGATCTGCGTTGTGCATAACCGCTGAGTTGCTTCGAAGCACTTCCGATGTCACCCAATCAAAGTATTCGTTCACCGGTAGCGCTTGAAGATGCCTTGAAATCTTCTCGTTCGTGTCAAGGCGTAGCGTTGCGTCAACGATGGCACCCACCGCACCGTAGCCACCGATTGCTGCGGCGAATAGGTCCCGATTTTGCTCGCGCGAAGTGCTGATGATCTCGCCGTTGGCTAGGCAAAGCGTCATCGATTCGATCGATTCAGCAATCGCGCCATGCCCCACATAGCGACCGTGACAATTTACAGAGATCGAGCCGCCGACTGTGAAGTTCGCATAACTCTGCATCGTACGAATCGACAACCCGAAGGGATCGATCAACGATTGCAGATCACGCCAACGTGCACCTGCCTGCACTCGAATGCGTCGATTTTCAGGGTCAAAGTTCAACACCGAATTGAGCGGACGAATATCTAAGTGTGATCCGCAGCGAATCGCTGTTTGACCGCCCATACTGTAGCGCCCACCACCGATCGCAATGGAACCTTCGCTGCGACGAAGTGCATCACGCAGTTCATCTACGTTATGGATCGAAAAAGCTCGCTCAACGCCAACTGAGTCCAACTGACTCACGTTTTTCACAACGTCACCAACGCGACATGAACGGGCTATCGATGGTGTGGCGAGTATCGTTGCGCCCGCAGCAGCGCTTGCGAGCAAGAGACGTCGACGCTTAGCGTCTATGCATTCCGTGCTCCTGGCGTCTCTGTTCGCGAGATGGTGTGTCAATCTAAATCTTTCAAGCGAGATAGGCAACGAAGCTTAGGCTTTATCGCAATCTCCAGCACTTATTGATCGCTTGTGTTGTGTCGCTAATCCGTGAGTATTGTGATCTGATACTCATGCCCGTGAATCTCTCGTCGCTTCGCACTTTCTCTTGCTGACGTCCGTTAGCGCTACGAGATCAAGTGAAATGTGCTGGTCGCAACAACGTCTCAAGCCGTCCATCGTGACGCAAAAAAGCGCGATGCGCTATACTAGAGCTATATACACACACGCTAACTTCGATTTCCATGCCAACCAGCACCGTTTTCACCAACAACCGCACGCAAGCAGTTCGCCTGCCGGCGGAGCTTCGTATGCCGGAAGGCGTGAAGCATGTGGACGTGCGTGCGCGCGGCGTTGAGCGAATCATTGCGCCCGCTGGCGCGTCGTGGGATAGCTTTTTCTCGGCCACTGAAACAGTCAGCGATGACTTCATGAACACGCGGGCATCGCAGACGCAAGCCGACCGCGACACGCTGTAGCTGCCTCATGCTGCGCTACCTTCTGGACACGAATATCGTGATCTATGTCATCAAAAAGCGCCCCGAAGTCGCGCGTGTTCGCTTTAATGAGAACGCGGGACGAATGGCTATCTCATCGATTACGCTGTCGGAGCTCATGCACGGTGCGGAGAAAAGCGAACGCAGAAACGCAAATCTTTCGGTCGTTGAAGATTTTTGTAGCCGCCTTGAAGTCTTGCCGTACGGCGCGAAAGCGTCCGCGCACTATGGCGCGATCAGGGCCTCGCTAGAGCGGGCCGGTACGCCCATCGGCGTCAATGATCTGCACATCGCAGCGCACGCACGCAGCGAAGGACTCACGCTCATCACCAACAACGAGAGTGAGTTCATGCGGGTTCCCGCGCTGCAAATTGAAAACTGGCTAGCGCCAGCATCAAATACAGAAAAATAAAGAGACATGAAAGACAGTTTCCGTATCAAACTCGAACAACTCGAACGCCGCTTGGTGGAGGTGGAGTCGTTGCTGGCCGATCCGTCGGTAGTAAACGATATGAATCGCTATCGTGCGCTGTCGAAAGAGCGTAGCGATTTGGAACCTGTGGCGGCGCTCTTTAAGCAATTTAAGGCGCGTGAGGAAGACCTCGCAACGGCGCAAGAAATGCTTGCCGATCCTGACATGAAGGAAATGGCACAAGAGGAAATCGCGAGCGCGAAGGAGGCGATTGATGCGATCGACAAAGAGTTAACCGTCGCTCTGTTGCCGAAAGACCCGAGCGACGAGCGCAATATCTTTTTGGAGATTCGCGCAGGCACGGGTGGCGATGAGTCGGCTATTTTTGCGGGTGATTTGTTGCGCATGTACACGCGCTACGCGGAACGTCAGCGTTTTCAAGTGGAGATTGTTTCGTCAAACGAAAGTGAACTCGGCGGCTATCGAGAAGTCATCGCGCGGATCATCGGTCAGGGTGCGTATTCAAAGTTGAAATTTGAATCGGGCACCCATCGCGTGCAGCGCGTGCCGGAAACGGAAGCGCAAGGCCGCATCCACACGAGCGCGTGCACGGTGGCAATTCTTCCCGAAGCCGATCCGGTGAAAGACATCACGATCAATCCGTCGGACTTGCGAATCGATACATTCCGCGCGAGCGGTGCAGGCGGTCAGCACATCAACAAAACCGATTCGGCCGTGCGCATCGTGCATATCCCGACCGGCGTGACGGTTGAATGCCAGGATGGGCGCTCACAACATTCGAACAAGGCGCGCGCGATGGAAGTGCTCGCCTCGCGCCTGCTTGAGCGCGAGCGCGAGGCCGCGCACGCCAAAGAAGCGGGGTTGCGAAAATCGCTCGTCGGTAGCGGCGACCGGAGCGAGCGCATTCGCACCTATAACTATCCACAAGGCCGCATGACGGATCACCGCATCAATTTGACGCTCTACAAGCTCGACATGATTATGGATGGCGACATCGGCGATATGGTGGATGCGCTCCGTAGCGAGCATCAGGCAGAACAAATGGCTTCGATGGAGACCGCGTAGTTTTCAACTTCGGTACCTACGCGATGCGAAGGTTTTTTGAAACGACAATAAGAAAGCGAGAACGCATGAACTACTCAACAAAACTTCAGGCCGCGTGGGCACGATCCAAGTCTCTTGTTTGTGTGGGTTTAGACCCGGAGCCATCGCGGTTCCCTGCTCGCTTTCAATCGCGCCCTGACGGCATTTTCGCGTTCAACAAAGCGATCATCGATGCAACTGCCGATATTGTTTGCGCGTTCAAACCGCAGTTCGCCCACTTCGCTGCAGCGGGCGCGCTCGATCAATTGAGCGCAACGATTGACTACATTCGTGATCGGTATCCACATGTTCCGGTAATTCTGGACGCGAAACGTGGCGACGTAGGATCGACCGCCGCGTTTTATGCGAAAGAGGCGTTCGATCAATACCACGCGGATGCAGTGACTGTAAATCCATACTTGGGCGGTGATTCGATCGCGCCTTTCACACAGTACGCCGATCGTGGCACGATCCTCTTGTGTCGCACCTCAAACGCCGGCGGGACCGACTTCCAAGAGCGCCTGATCGACGGCAAGCCGCTCTACATTCACGTCGCGCGAAAAGCCGCGAACGAGTGGAATGGCAATAAGAACATTTCGCTTGTTGTCGGCGCGACTGTGCCGAAGGTGATCGCGGATGTTCGCTATGTGGTGGGTGACATGCCACTTCTCGTGCCCGGTGTGGGCGCGCAGGGCGGCGATCTCAAAGCAACGGTTGAAGCGGGTCGCGATATCAAAGGTGCGGGTTTGGTGATCAACGCATCGCGCTCTGTGCTTTACGCGAGCAATGGTGAAGACTTTGCGCATGCCGCGCGCGGCGTGGTCGAGCAAATGATTGCTGATGGCGCGAAGGTTGAGTGATTTCGAGTCTTGCAAATAGCAATATCGTCTTAGGCCAAATTTATTTGGGCTAGCAGGCTAAAAATAATTTTCTTGTTAAGCGTTATTTTGCGCAGGTTGCCCCAATCTATATTGGCTTTAAGCGAATAACTTGTTCCGTTTCACGTACCCGTTTTCGGCGGCAGTTTGAACATTCGTCAATTCATCACCGAGTTCGCATCGAACGCTGTGCCGCGTTTAGAAGTTCGTTTGCTGCTGTCGCACGTGCTTTCGCGAAGCAGCGCGTGGCTCGCGGCCCATGATGACCACGAAATCGCACCCGACGACGAGAGCGCGCTTCGCCTTGCTGTATCGCGCCGAGCGGCTGGTGAACCCATTGCTTACATCATCGGGTATCGCGAGTTTTATAGTCGGGAATTTAAGTGCTCGCCCGCCGCTTTGATCCCGCGGCCAGAAACAGAATTGCTTGTGGAACAAGTGCTCGCTCTGACTCCCGCCCCTTCGAGGGGAGGGACGGGGTGGGGATCGGGTTCCGTCGACGTGCAGCCGCCGCCACGCATCCTCGACATCGGAACCGGCACCGGCTGCATCGCCATCACGCTCGCGCTTGAATTGCCAAACGCCAAAGTCACTGCGCTCGACATCTCGCGCGACGCGCTCGCGCTTGCCCGCGCCAACGCAAGCGCACTGGGCGCGAAGATCGAGTTCTTGGAAAGTGATTGGTTTAGCGTGATCGCTGAGGATGCCCAGTTCGACATCATCGTCAGCAATCCGCCCTATATCGTGCCGAACGATCCACACCTGTTTCAGGGCGATCTGCGCTTCGAGCCGTGGCTCGCTTTGCAGGATCGCGGCGATGGGTTGCAAAGTTATCGTGAACTCGCTGCAGGTGCAAAGAAGCATTTGCGCGAAGGCGGATTGCTTATCGTCGAGCATGGCTACGACCAGGGCGAATCTGTGCCCGCGCTATTTCGTGAAGCGGGTTTTGAAAGTGTTGAAATGATTCGCGATTTAGCGGGTCAGCCGCGAATCACTCGGTGCAAAAAACAGCTACTCGATTAACGTAGCGCACAAACTCGCTAATCGCGTGATCGCTACCCTGAATGATCACCTGCTCCGCGCCCGCGTAGTGATCGCGCATCATTTGCCAATCAAGCACTTCGTCGCCGGTGGCAGCGAGCAAAAAGTAGCGTTCAGGCCGTGTAATTTTCGCGACACGTAGCGATTCGAGTTCGTGCAGATACTCGGCCTTCCATTCAAAGGGATCATTCGAGTGATACATCGTGAGCTCGCCCACGTAGGCCGCTAAATCGTCAGCGGGAAACACTGCGGGATTCAACACTGCCGCACGGCAACCCAATTTTTCCGCAAGAAAAGTCGCGTAGAAACCGCCGAGCGAAGAACCAATCACGGCCCAATCTTTCGCAGCCTCACCTCGATCTTCGATCAACTCGCAGGCAAGCTCAATCGCGTGCGCCGGGCTTGCAGGCAACTGCGGGCAAACAAATCGATGCGACGTCGTCACGAAGTGCGCGGCCATTAAGCGCGCTTTCATCGATTGCGGCGACGAGCGAAAACCGTGTAGATACAGGATATTCATCGCGCGGATTGTAGGCGCGGGCTTGACCGCGCTCCGCTACACAGACACACGCTCACGGGCGCGCGGAAGCCCCGCGCCGCCTACAATTGAGGCTAGTCAACCCTTACACAGAAGAACAACATGGCAGTTCAATGCGGCATCGTCGGCCTTCCGAACGTCGGTAAATCCACCCTCTTCAACGCGCTCACCAAAGCGGGCATTGCGGCAGAAAACTATCCGTTTTGCACGATTGAGCCGAACACCGGTATCGTGGAAGTGCCAGATCAGCGCCTTGCGCAACTCGCCGCAATCGTGAAGCCGCAGAAAGTGATTCCTGCGACCGTTGAATTTGTCGACATCGCCGGGCTCGTGAAGGGCGCATCCAAAGGCGAAGGCTTGGGCAACCAATTTCTCGCCAACATTCGCATGTGTGATGCTACTGCGCATGTGGTGCGCTGTTTTGAAGACGACAACGTGATTCACGTCGCGGGCAAGGTTTCTCCAGTTGACGATATTGAGATCATCAACACTGAACTCGCGTTGGCGGATTTGGCAACCGTCGAAAAAGCGATTCTCAAGTACAGCAAACTCGCCCGCGCAGGCGGCGATAAAGAAGCTCAGCGCATGATGGGCGTGCTTGAGAAATGCCAAAAAGTATTGAACGAAGGCAAGGCCGTTCGCACGCTCGATTTCTACGAAGAAGAAAAAGTGGTGGTCAAGCAGCTCACACTGATTACCTCGAAGCCCACGATGTATGTTGCGAACGTGGCGGACGCGAACAATCTCGAAGGCAACGCTCACTATCAAGCTGTGCTCGCGCACGCGAAGAGCGAGAAAGCGCCCGTCGTCGCGGTGTGCGCCAACATTGAAGCCGAGATCGGCGACATGGATGACGCCGACAAGATGGAATTCTTGAAAGACTTAGGGCTTGAAGAGCCAGGGCTCAACCGCGTGATTCGTGCGGGCTACGATTTGCTGGGGCTACAAACCTATTTCACCGCCGGCGAAAAAGAGGTTCGCGCGTGGACGATCCACAAGGGCGACACCGCACCGCAAGCCGCTGGCGTGATCCACACCGATTTCGAGAAGGGATTCATTCGCGCGCAAACGGTCGCCTTTGAAGACTACGTGAAATACAAAGGCGAAAACGGTGCGAAGGAAGCGGGCAAGATGCGCGCTGAAGGCAAAGAGTACGTCGTGCATGATGGCGACGTGTTGAACTTCTTGTTTAACGTGTAGCGCGGTTTCCATCGCGTCAAAACGTAGGGTGCGATCCCATCGCACCTTGTGCGCCGTGCGAAGCGCACTTTTTCAATCCTCGATCGTTGGTATCAATTTGGATGCGATAGGATCGCACCCGACCCTGCGTCGCGCAGTGCGGCATTCACCTGCTCAAACACTGGCTCCCATCGCCGAGATTCATCTTGTCTAAATAGCCGCATCGTCGGCGACCATGGGCAGAGCTCGCCATTCGCTGCTTCGGTGCCGTAGCGCCATTCGCCTGCATGGCGCAGCATGACCCAGGTTTTTGCGCCGAGTGCTGCGGCGAGATGTGCGGCACCCGTGTCAATCGTGAGCACGATGTCGAGCGCATCGATTAACGCCGCCATTTGGGTGAATTCAACGGTCTCACTCGTCCAGTCGATCAAGTTGCCCGCGCCGAGCGGCGCAGCACCATGCTGAAGAGAAACCCACACATGTTCAGGGTGCGATTCCACGAAACGCTTCACCAGACGCGGCGCGATTGAACGCTCCGCCATTTGGCTATCGGCACCGGCCATTTGACCTTGCCAAACCAAACCGATTCGAAGCGGCCTTCCAGGATTTGCTGCGGAGACTTGCGATAAACGCGCTTCCCAACGAGCGACATCGGCCACGTTAGTTTGCAAAAAACGCTCGGGCGTTGGAAGATTTTCAAGCGTAATGTTGAGCGCGGAGGTGAGTGACCACAACGGTGTCCAAAAATCAAAACTGAGCGTTTCGTGCTCGCCCACGGAAAGCACGCGCGCCTGCGGAAACGACTGCTGCAGCAGCGCTACTTGCGAGCGCTGAACCACGAACGTTACGTGTAACCCACGTTCAATGACAAGCGGACCAAACCGCGAAAACATGAACGTGTCGCCGAGCCCCTGTTCGCACAAGATCACGATTGACTTGCCTGCGGCGGGCTCACCGCGCCAAAGCGGCGTATTCACCGGAATCTTTCCGGTAGGCTGCGTTTGTGGAAATTGCAAGCGCAGTTCGTTATCAGCAAATCCTTGCGAGTAGTTGCCCTTTGCGAGCAACGAAAACATTCGATTCCAGCGCGCGTAATCGAACTGCGGTTGCAGCTTAAGCGCACGATCAAAGACTGTGATGGATTCATCAATCCGATTGAGCGCACGCAAGTTAAAGCCCAAGTTATTGAGGGCGCCAGGATGATCGGCTTGCAACTCGATTGCGCGCTCAGCAGCCCACTTGCCTTCATCGTAGCGACCCGCGCTCCACGCCGCAGCGCTGTAGTTGCTAAGGAACTCGGGTTCGCTTGGCGCGAGTAGCAATGAGCGCCACATCGCTTGCATCGCATCACTGGGCTGACCTGCCTGGTACTGCGCGAGTCCGATAAAGTGCAAGGCCGTCGGATTTTCAGGCGATTGCTGGAGCACGCGGCTGTACCGATCAACCGCTGCTTGGATCTGGCCTTGTTCATGAAGCCGGAGCGCTTCGGCAATCACGCTTTCTTCATTGATTTTGACGTTCTGAGCGGTTGTAGCCGCTGCAATCGCTCCATGACATTCCTTGTAGCGCTTCCCGCTGCCACACGGACAGGGATCGTTTCGAGATGCCGGCGGTTTGACCACCACATCGCTCGGAGCGGGCTGTGTAGGCGCGGATGAGGCATTAACCCGAAGCGCATCGGCGAGACGAGCACGAAGCGCGAGCGCGGCTGGATCAACAGGCATCGAAGCAAGCCGACGAGTCACGAATTCACCCGCCACCTCATTTCGCTTCAGATCGACTAGATTTTTAGTGAGCGAGCCGAATCCGAGCCCTGCTGCAATCGCTTCGGGCGCGGTGCGCGCGAACTCCACTAACTCATCGGCTGAAAGCACTTGCCAGAAGTTAAATACGCCATGAAAGCCAAGCGTGCGACCGATCGGACGCGAAACATCGAACGCAAATCGATCCGCAACACGTTCATCAGCAAACACGATTCCGTACTGCGTTTCGAGATGATCCCGATAACGAATACAGATACTTTCGTCTTCGTTCTCGTCTTCCAGAAACTCAATGGCGGGATCGCGAAGCGCCTCTAGCAAGCGTTTCGAGCGTAGTGAGAAGCCGCCGTTGCCGACTCGGAAATCGCCTTCCTTGTGGGGCCACTTTGCGCCGATGTAATCGTAGTTCCAAAACTCTTTAGCAAACGCGTTGTCGTGGATCACAAAACCGTCCCACTGCACAACCAGCGCGAAATCGGTATCGATGTAATCCGCGAGGGCTTTAAGCATGAAGCGCGAGTACGCCGAGCGCGATTTAATCGGCGCAATCGCAACGGTCTCAACGCCCGGAAACACTTCGCTGCAATCTGACAAGAGCAATACCCGTGCACTCGGCAAGCGCGCAGCAGATCGCTGGAGCGCCTTCGCAGCGAGCGCGGGATACGCGCAATCCACGGCGACAAGCGTGAGCGAGCTAAGCGCGTCTTTCATCGTAATCCCTCAAATAGCAGTCTGCATCCGAAGACAAACGTGAGCGCGAGCATGGTGTTTTTGAACGCAGCTTCGCTCAGCCAACGATTGATACGCACACCGATCCAGACGCCCAGCGGCGCAAGCGGCATCAGCACTAACGCCATAGCAAGATTTCCGAAATTGAGCTGACCGAGGAGCGCGTACGGCACGAGTTTCACCAGATTCACGAGGGTGAAAAACACGACCGTGGTCGCTACAAAGGTGACGCGATCAAGATTTTTTGGCCACAGATAAATCGTGCAGGGTGGCCCGCCTGCGTGCGCGAGCGTAGAGGTGAAGCCCGATAGCGTGCACCAAATCCAGGGCCGCGTGGGACTGGGCAGCCACGACTTCAAATCTCGCAGCACTGGCAGCAACTGATAGAGCGCGAAGGAGACAGCGATTGCGCCTAAGAGCGCTTTGGTCGCCTTCACGGAGAGCACGCCAAACATGAGCCCACCAATCACGATGCCAAGAACGGCGGGCGCGACCATGGGCTTTAGTGCAGCCGCACTCCACTTACCTCGATAAGCGCGGATACTCAGAATGTCCATCACGATCAGTATCGGCAACATGATGCCGGCAGCCATGCTGGGGGCGACCACTTGGCTCATCATCGGTACGGCGATTCCACCCGAGCCCGAGCCGAAGCCCGCTTTCGAGATGCCTGTGATCAATATCGCGGGAATCGCGAACACATAAAACCACGGATCAGTAATGATTTGAAAGCTCACGCGCGCCGCTTCAGCGCTACGAGGCGGATGCGCGTAGCAATTCACCAATGCGGGTATTGATTCGCGCGACGGCCGCATTCACTGCTTCACTGTATTTCGCCATTCTGAGAAATCCGTGCGGCAGTGAATCGAACTCGTCATGCGCGACATCAATGCCGTGCTCGCGCATCGCAAGCACGTAGCTACGCCCCTCGTCGCGCAGCGGATCGCGCCCGGCGGTGGTCACGTAAGCGGGCGGCAGCCCGGCGAGTGATTGAGCGCGCGCTGGTGAAATCCTCGCGTCGCTGAGCGATGCGTCGTTGCCCGCGAAGTGACGCCAATACCACTGCATGTCGGCCCGCGTGAGACCGGGGCCTGCTTCAAATTCGGTGTAGCTCGGTGTGTTAGTTTCTGGCGAGATACAGGGATAAATAAGCCCCTGCAGCGCGACATGAAACGCATGCTCGTCGCGCGCTCGGATTGAGGTGACTGCTGCCAGATGTGCGCCCGCGCTGTCGCCGACCAGCGCGATGGGGGTTCCGGGATGCTGTGCTTCGCGATCCGAGGCAATGGCGCGCGCTGCATCAAAACAAACTTGCGTAATCGTCTTCCAATCAGCCTCAGGCGCAAGCGGATAGTCAACCGAGACGACCAAGGCATTCGCTTCATGCGCCATGCGCGCGCAGGTCACCGCGTGGGTTTCAACATCGCCCACCACCCAGCCGCCGCCGTGGAAATAAATGATGGTGGGAACCGGTTCGTCGCGTCCGTCATGTCCATAAAACAAGCGCACGCGGGTTGCGCCGAGCGGCAGCGAAAGCTCGATATCGTTCATTGTCACGTTTGACGGAATTGCCGTGCGACCGAGCGCGCAAAGTGTCCAGTAGCGCGACCGACGCATGAGCGGCGTGGGGTCCGGCGGAAGCGGAGGAAACATCAGCGCCAGCTCGTCGAAATACTTTTTTAGATCAGGATCGAGCATGGTTGTGCTTCCACTATTTATTGGAAAAGAACGATTTATCAGGGCTAGCTTGCATTTCCATGGCAACTAGCTATTACGGAAACTGAAACGCTAGCCCCAATTAAAAAAGGGATTACCGATCAATGCTATTGCCGATCCCCCGCCTTCCGGCGCGCGTCGGCGTGAGTATCGACCACGGCTGCTGTGCCGATATAGCTCGGTGCGATTTGTTCAAGCGGCGTTGCTTTTCCCGCAAACGCTGGGAACGGCGCGTCGCTCACATTCGCGACCGACATCGATTTCACATTGTCGGGCGTGAGCGGTTGCGTTGGAACAAATTGCATCACACCCGCGAGCAGGCTTGTCACAAATCCAGGCAAACCGATAATGATGTGACGATCATTTTTGAGCGTCATCACGTAACGCACCAAATCGCCCAAACTGTATCGCTGCGGACCGACCAATTCGTAGCGCTGCCCAATCGTCGATTTGAGCGTGAGCGAAGCCACGAACGCGCTAGCGACATCTTCCACCCACACCGGCTGAAACATCGCACTTGAACCCGGCAGAGCAAACGGCGCAAAAGGCGGCGTGAGCGCGACCAAGTTAGCGAAACGGGTAAGAAACGAGTCACCCCGCCCGAACACGACGCTCGGCGCGAAAATCGTCGCATCGAGTCCGCTCGCGCGCACCACCGCTTCCGCCTTTGCTTTTGACTTCAAATACTCGCTCGGGGCATTCTCTGACGCGCCAAGTGCGCTCATGTGCAGATAGCGCGAGACGCCTGCATCTTTACACGCAGCGAGCGCAAGCTCAGTTAGCTCGACATGTGCTCGGTTGAACCCGCCACGCTTCTTTTCATTGAGGATGCCCACTAGGTTGATGAGCGCATCCTTACCCTTCGCGTAGCGCACAAGCGTGGCGCGATCAAACGCGTCACCTTCGACCACGGTGACCGTAGGCAGCATGAAAAGCGCTCGCGCGTTATCGCGTTTGCGCGTAATCACCGTGACGTTATGGTTCAGTGCGGCGAGCTTGTTACAGATCGCGGTGCCGACGAAGCCGGAGCCGCCGAGAATGAGGAGATTCATTTTGAAAAAAGACGGGTAGCGAACGCACGATCGGTGCGAGTCGAAAACACGAAAGACGCAGACTAAAACCCTATTTTACGTTTGACTTAACTAGGATTTCACGATGCAATGAAAATCGGCGATCTCGCCTCGCGTTATTGATCGCAAGGCTCAAGGTCACTCGTCATCAGGCATTCAGTTTCGCTCACGCGACGCGCTACCCTTTCGGCTGAATCACACCCAGGCGTTTCTTGATACTTGTTTCGCCGCCGACGCCTAAATGCGCATACCAAACCGCGTTGGTCAGCACTTTCTTCACATAGTCACGCGTTTCGTTAAACGGCATGGATTCGGCGTAGATCGCGCCCTCGAGCGCACGCCGTTCATGACGCCATGCACGAGCGCGCCCCGCACCTGCGTTGTACGCAGCGGAAGCGAGCACTTCGCTGCCATCTTGGTTGTTAAGCGCATTCTTCAAATAGAACGTGCCAAAGCCGGTGCTGACATCAATGTCGGTCAGCATGCTGGGTCGGTAATTTGGAATATTGAGCTGCTGCGCAATCCATTTTCCCGTAGCGGGCATTACCTGCATCAAACCAAGCGCACCCGCCGAAGATACCGCCTCGGCCCAGAAACGTGATTCTTGCCGAATCAGGCCGAATGTAAGCGAGAGATCCAGATTTACCGAAGCGGCTGCTTTACGAATCTCTTTGTCGTACGGTGTTTGGAAGCGCAGTCCGAAATCGTGTGCGCTACGCGTGCGCTCCGCAGTGTTGATCGAGCGATCCCAAATCCCTTTGCGACGCATCCATTCCGACGCGACGAGTGAGTCCGCATCGCCGAAATCGCGAACCACGCTAAACCACTCGCGCGCGGCATCGGCGCGAAGGCCGAGCTCGGAAAGTTTCAACACGCGCCTAGCGGCAGGCGATTGCTCGAACTTCGCAAGCTGTTCAGCAGTCGGCGAGACTGTGCCGGTTTTGAGCGACTCTGGGCTCGGTAGCGGCGCTTTGATTTCCTCGGCTGCGAGCAAACCGTAAAAGTGAAATTCTTTTGCCAGCTCCGTGTAAAGGTTGGTTGCGCCATTTGCATCATTAAGCGCAGCAAGTGAGCGCGCTTTCCAGTAGCGCCACGTCGGATCCATCTGACCGCCGTTGCTCGACGCGCTCATCGCGTTAATCGCGCGCAACACGTCAGGCCACGCCAGTTCGCGAAGCGCCGCGCGCGCAATCCACGCGACTTGCCAATCCCCTAAACGCGGCATATTTGTCTCGCTACCCGCTTGGCGAAACCAGCGCAGCGCATCGTCCGTTTCGAGCCTGCGCGCGAAGTGATACGCGAGGGTTGCGGCAGCGAAGCGTTGTTCATCATCGCTGAAGCGCGAGCGATTGGCATCCCACAGCACTGCCGTGCGCGTGGGGTCGGTGCGTGCTGCGCGAGCGAGCGCGAAAAGTGTCGCTTCGCGTTGCGCGCGGCCACTCACACGCGGCGCCTTAAGTTGTTGTTCGGGCGTGCTAAACGCACGTCGAAGCAATTCCTCGCTGGGCCGCGCGCTCTCCGGCAGTGCGGAGGCTACGCGTTGTGCGGCAAGAAAGGTGGCGCCATCGGCAGCGGTGCGTAAACGAAAAACCGTTTCCTCAACTGATAGACGTCCGCGTTCTGCAAGCGCAGCAAACGCCTGCGCGCACGCCTCGGTGAGCCGCTCGGACCAAATTCCTGGAGGAAGCGCGCTACTCGTTTCGCCGCGACGTGCCGCGAGCGTTGCGCGGTGACAACCGACTTCTGAATCGTCTGTCTCGAAGCCTTCGCCCACGCGTACGAATTCATCCCAGCGATCATTTTTTCCGAGCTGCTTTAACCAATCAACGCGCAAACGATCGGCAACCGCGCTTGATTTGTGGCGCTGCAGAAACGATTCGATTTCCTCCGCACGAGCGCCGTCAATCGCCAAACGAAGCGCCCAATATTCCACGTAGTTCTCAAGCACATGCCCGCGCACCTTAGGCAGGGCAGCAGAGATGCGCGACATTTCGCCCAGTCGAAAGCCTTCGGATGCGTCTTTCACCGCGGCATCGTTTGCCATCGCGCTTGGCAAAAAGCATGCAAGCGCGCTCAGGAATGTGATCGTTTTCAACTTCATACCGATATTTTCTGCGAATCGGTGCGAGCAGACTACATCGACTTCCCGCGCCCCCGCGAACAACGCACCGCGAAGGGCGAATTCGCAACGCTACGAGCGCCCGTCAGGGATAAAGCCTTCACCAATCGGTGCGTGGCTACAATCGCGGCATGCAAAACGGGGATCACGCAATAGTGGGCGTCGTGATGGGATCATCTTCCGATTGGGAGGTGATGAAACACGCGACGGATATGCTCGAACGCTTTGGCGTGAGCTTTGAGGCTAAAGTCGTCTCGGCGCATCGTACGCCCGACGATATGTTTGCCTACGCCGAAACGGCAGCGGATCGCGGCATTAAGGTGATCATCGCGGGGGCGGGCGGCGCGGCGCACCTCCCCGGAATGATCGCTGCGAAAACGACTGTTCCCGTGCTCGGTGTTCCCGTTCCGTCGAAATACTTGCGTGGCGAAGATTCCCTGCTCTCCATCGTGCAAATGCCAAAGGGTGTTCCGGTTGCAACCTTTGCCATTGGTGAAGCGGGCGCGGCAAATGCAGGGCTTTTTGCGGTGGCGATGCTCGGTATCTCCAATCGATCTTTGACGCAGCAGCTCGCGTCATTCCGTGATGAGCAAACGGCGTCGGCGCGCTCCATGATCGTGCCCCCGCTGATCACTGAAAAGCACTAATGGGCGAAAACGCAACCACGCTCCCGCCCGGCTCATGGTTGGGCTGTATGGGCGGCGGTCAGTTGGGGCGCATGTTTGTGCATGCCGCACAAGCCATGGGCTATCACGTTGTCGTACTTGATCCGGATGCCGACGGCCCGGCCGCACAAGCCGCCAACGATGTGATCGTTGCCAACTATGACGACTTGACAGCGATTGATGCGCTCGCCTCGCGGGTTTCAGCAGTCACTACCGAATTTGAGAACGTTCCGGCTGCCGCGCTCGAACGCCTCGCCCAGAAAATTCCAACCCGACCGAGCGCTGCTGCCGTGCGCGTTGCACAAGATCGTCGGTTGGAAAAGACGTTCTTCGCGAAAAGCGGTTTGCCAGTGGGTGCGTTCACCGTGATCGAATCCGAATCCGATCTGCGCGCTGTAGCGACCTCGCTTTTTCCAGGCATTCTGAAAACAGCTACGCTCGGCTACGACGGCAAAGGACAAGCGCGGGTTGCAAACCTCGAAGAGGCGCTCGCCGCGTTCGCAAAGATGAAGGCCGTGCCGTGCATGCTCGAAGCGCTCATCGCGTTCGACATGGAAGTTTCAGTGCTGGTTGCACGCGGTGCTGATGGCGATGTACGCGTGTGGCCCGTTCAGGAAAACGAACACGCCAACGGCATACTTGACCTCACGATTGTTCCTGCGCGGATCGATGCGGCGGTCTCTGAACTCGCGCAGGCGCTCGCAAAGCAACTCGTCACCGCGCTTGATTACGTTGGCGTGCTCTGCGTTGAAATGTTCGTCACGAAATCAGGCGAACTCTTGCTGAATGAGATTGCGCCGCGCCCGCATAACAGCGGTCATTACACGATCGAAGCTTGCGTAACTTCACAGTTTGAACAGCAAGCGCGTGTACTCGCAGGAGCGCCGCTTGGGGACACATCGCTCATCCAACCCGCCGTGATGGTGAACGTGCTCGGTGATGTGTGGTTTGATGCCGAATCACCTATGCATCCAAAGTGGAACGACGTGCTTGCGATCCCCGGCGCGCACTTACATCTTTACGGTAAGGCCGAGCCAAGACGCGCAAGGAAGATGGGGCATGTGACGTGCACCTCAGCGAGTCTGGAGACAGCGCTCGCGCATGCAACGCGGGTTAAAGAAACGCTAGTCATTTTGAGTTGAGAAAACGCAGCATAATGCTTGTGCGTAGTGCGCCTGGTATCGGAATCGAGTGCGACATCGACGCATTCGAGGCACAGCACCACGAGCGGTGAGTATTTCGATGCGCCCGTCGCCTGCTTGTCGCGAGCGTGGAACCAAAGGCCTGCCATGGATGCAATTTACGCGGGTGACCTCTCGGTATTTGCTCAAGACCAGTCAAGGCGGACCGCCCTCGAACTGTGAAAATTGCTTGATTACGTTTTGGAGATTAAGTATGCGAACCCTTGTTATCTTGGCGGCTGGATTTCTTTTATTCAGCGGTTTCTTTTTGTATAGCCGCCTTTTCACAAACTATTTCCCAGGCGCGGTTACCGCGGGGACCTACGCGTTTGTGGCAGTTTGGCTGGCGGCCACAGCCTTCAATATGTGGGTAGGAGTCAGCCAAGCGGGGTACTCCGTGCGCGAAGAGTTGCCGATAATGTTGCTGCTGTTCGCCGTGCCAGCTGCTGCCGCGCTTCTCGTGCGGTGGAAGTTCAGCTAAGGAAACGCTGATAAGTCCCCGCGATTCGGCGTGCGGCGGACCGGGATGAGCGGGGAGCCAAAAATCCTCCAGCATAGCGATGCCATGTTGAGGAATTTTGGATTTGCAGATCGCTTGGATCCAGTGATGCGATAACCACCTGGGGCTTATTCAGCGTCTCACTACGTTTTTTGACGGTGCGACAGATGCTCCCACGCTGCGACAAGCAATAGCACTACGCAGACCAGCGCATAAAGCGCTACCGCTGAAAGCAGATGCGCGTATGCGGGAAACATAAGCAGCAGTAGTAACGCCAAGCCTACAAGATGCGACAGCGGCGGCAGCGTGCGATCGTTCGACACCCACTTAAAGCCCGCAACTCCCACCAGATAAAGTGCGGGCCCACCGATGATTGCCGCGATGCCCGCATCTGTCGCGTGATGTGGATGCACGATCACGAGCTCATCAGCGACTGCGCTGACAATAATCCCGGCGACAATGGGTAAATGCAGATAGGTATAGGCGATGCGGGCGTGCCGCCCGGGATCGCTTGCGTTCGAAATGCGACGCGCACCCGCGTGCTCGCCCTTATCGAAATAGAGCCACCACATCGCAACAGTGCTAACAAACGTAGCAAGAAAAGCGACCCATACCTCGGTGGACCACGGCGCCTTTGCAAATGTCGCGCCGCTAAGAAGCAAGGATTCGCCTAGCGCAATAATGATAAACAGTGCACAGCGCTCAGCCATATGTCCACCATCGACATCCCAGTCAGCGATGCTTGATCGTCCAAGGCCCGGCACCCAAAAGTAGACCGAAGGCGAGAGAAACTCGATCAGTAGCGCAATCGTCCAAAAGGTAAGCCGAGCATCACCCTTTGCTAAGGCCCCAGCAATCCAAAATACCGCCGAAACGCAGAACCACACGAGTATGCGTTGAAAGTTGCGGACCATCGCGATTCGCTCGCGTCGAACTGCCCACAAAAAGAATAGCGTGCGCCCAATTTGCATGAACACGTAAGCCGAGGCGAACACTAACCCCTTGTCGCCAAACGCCTGCGGTATTGAGGCCGACATTACGAGCCCGGCCAGCATCAACACAAACAAGCATGTGCGCACTGGCACTCGCTCAGGATCAAGCCAATTGGTGACCCACGAGGTGTAGATCCAGACCCACCATACGCCTAACAAAAGCAAGCCTACCTGGAGCGTAGAGCGCCAAGTGAGGTCATCAAGCAGTGCGTGGGAGAGCTGCGTTACCGCAAAAACGAAAACGAGATCGAAAAACAGTTCGACCATGCCGACGCGGCCGGCGCCAGCACCAACACGAGTACGCAGCAACGTAGAGGCAGATGTTGTTTTGGAGCTCATCAATAGCGCATCTGCCAGCTTACGATACGACTGTTTTCTACCAAAAACCGAAAGTTTGCCGCTGAACGATAACCGCGATTGTTACGGAATTGGCCCCTCACAATCACTTCGCTTCCGTTGGCAGAAAACTGCGGATCATCAACGACCCCCTTCCGCTCAATAATGTCGGAGTTGAGCCATGCAAAAAATGCGGGGCCGGATTTCGATGGTCCACCCCCGTACGCTTGCGATGCATTCGCTGCGAAGAACGAACGGATGCGCTCAGAGTCGTTAGCGTGCATCGCCTCGATTAACGCGCGGACCACAGCCGCTGGTTCGCTGACCTGAGCGGCAGAAGGCGCGTTTTGCGCCATCAATTTTGGCGGAAAAAGCGTTGAGGCGACACACAGAAGCAGCGCGGAGGCAAAAAACCGCGCAGACTTGTGAAGGCGTTTTTTCTTAAGCCAGCAGCCTAGATTCATCATTCGTCCCTTGGTGATCCGCAGATTGTAAGGCTCGCTTTTATGCGGGCAATGTCAGAAATCGTACAGCAACAAGAAAGGGGATCGCACATCATTCGCGTAGCTGGCGAGGAGTTCAATTTCGATTCAACACATCGAGCTAATTGCTTTTCGAAAGCTACGCCTGGCACCGCTGCCAATCAGTCTTCTTTGGTCGGCTGAGCGCGAGTACGCTGATGCTCAAGGGTGTGTTTTTTAAGGAGCTCGACGACGCCCGCAATTCCCGGCGTCGCTGACGGCGACCGCTGCTGAGGCGCAACATCTAACCCCTTACTAACCCTCAGGACGCAACGTATGAGTCGTCGGAGCGGAGATGGGTGACGTGTGCGCCAAAGCTCAACCCGTATTGCGCAACCCCGCCGCAAGCCCGTTAATCGTCAGATGCAATGCGCGCTTGGTGCGCTCTTCCACGTCGCCCGAGCGCACGCGGCGGATCAATTCGATTTGCACATGATTGAGCGGGTCGAGATAGGGGAAGCGATTGCGGATCGAGCGTGCGAGCGTGGCGTTGTCGGCGAGCGGTTCGGCGCCAACAATTTGAACGTAGGCGTTGCGGCAACGATGCCATTCGGCTTTGATCTGCGACCAGACGCGCTCGCGGATCGTCGTGTCTTGCACGAGCGAGGCGTAAGCTTCGCCGATCTGCAAATCGGTTTTCGCGAGCACCATGCCCAGGTTCGAAAGAATGGTTTTGAAGAACGGCCATTCTTTTGCCATGGCGCGAAGATCGTCGATGGATTTCGGATCGGCAGCGAGCAGTTTTTCGACCGCGCTGCCGAAGCCAAACCAACCAGGCAGCGCGATACGCGCTTGCGCCCAAGAAAACACCCACGGAATCGCGCGCAAATCGGTGATCGCAGGGCTCGCTTTGCGCGAAGCGGGACGAGAGCCGATATTGAGTTCGGCAATTTCTTTGATCGGTGTGCTTTCGCGAAAGTAGGTGACGAATCCGGCATCGCCATAGATGAGATCGCGGTACGCATGAAAGGCGAACTCGCTCAACTTTTCTGCAATCGCGTCAAAGCGCTCTGCCTGCGCTGCGTCAGACGTGAGGTTCGGCAGCAGCGTGCTTTCGAGCACAGCAGCGAGCAGCGTTTCCAGATTACGCTGCGCAAGCTCGGGGTCACCATACTTGCTGGAGATGATTTCGCCTTGCTCCGTGAGGCGAAGAAATCCGTTCACCGCACCTGCAGGTTGCGCGCGAATGGCGTCGTAGCTCGGGCCACCGCCACGTCCGATGCTGCCGCCACGACCGTGGAACAAACAAAGTCGGACGCCGTGCTTCGCAAAGCATTCGACGAGCGATTGTTGGGCGCGATAGAGCGACCAGTTCGCAGTGAAATAACCACCGTCTTTGTTGCTATCGCTGTAGCCGAGCATGATTTCTTGCGCATCGCCTTGTGCGCGAATCCAGCGGCGATAAAGCGGATGCGCGAACGCTTCGGCCATCACGCGCGGTGCGTTTTGCAAGTCTTCAATCGTTTCGAACAGCGGCACAATTGCGACGGCAAGGTGCGGCACGTCGCCGCCGCGCGCGAGGCCGACTTCTTTGCAAAGTGTGGCGACCTCAAGCAAATCAGAAAGCGATTCGCCTTTCGAAATAATCATACGCGGAATCGCGGCTGCGCCAAAGCGCGCGTGCACTTCGGCCGCGCGCCGGAAAATTGCAAGCTCCGAAAGCGCAACTTCAGAAAGCTTCAAATACGGCGACGACAACAGCCGCGCTGTGTTCAATTCACGAGTAAGCAGCGCCACTTTTTCGGATTCGGAGAGCGCGGCGTAGTTCTCACACACGCCACATCCCGCGAGCAGTTCAGCGATCACGCTTTCGTGAATCGCGGAGTTCTGCCGCAAGTCCACAGGGGCGAGATGGAAGCCAAAGATTTGCACCGCATGCTTAAGCGGCAATAGCCTTTGTTTAGCTATCCCAAGCGATCCGTGGGCTCGGAGCGATTCTGCGATGATTTCGAGATCATCTTCCAACTCGCTCGCCACCGAATAGGCGCTCGCACCCACAGCGCGAGTGGGTCGGAAAAACGGCTTGTTTGCAATCGCCTCGTACGTGAGCGAGAGGCGCGCATACATCCCGGTGAGTGCGCGGCGATAGGGCTCGTCTGATCGAAACGGCGAATCATCCTGACCACGATCTGCGAGGTTTTGCAGCGCGGGCGTTACGTCCACCACCCGCGACGACATCGCGAGCTCCGCACCGAGCGCATGCAATTCGTTTAAGTAACACGAAAGCGCCAATTCGCTTTGCGTATCGATCACGTAGTCGAGCGTTTCCGCAGTGACAAACGGATTGCCATCGCGATCGCCACCGATCCACATCCCCACTTTGAAAAACGCGGGCAATTCGGCTTGGGTTCCGTCGTGTTTTTCCAGCGCGTCAAGCGTGTGCTTCATCAAGCGCGGCACTTCGGTGAGAAAGCTCGCGCGGAAGTACGAAAGCGCATTATCGATCTCATCACGCACTCGGAGCTTGGTCAGCCGAAGCATCGCCGTTTGCCACATCTGAAGAATGTGTCGCTTCAGATTTTCTTCGCGCTCATCATCATCGCCCGCGAGCGTTTTTGCAATCGCACGCTCGGTATCCAGAATGCTTTGCCGCTTGATTTCGGTCGGGTGCGCAGTGAGCGTTGGGCTCACGTTCGCGCGCGACAGGCAATGCCAAATTTCGCTGCCCGTGATACTCGCCGCTTTCAAATGCCCAAACGCTGCTGCGAGCGATCCATTCTGCGGTGCTGAGCCGCTGCGCTTATGAAATCGGCGGCGACGATTTTGCTGCACGTCCTCAGCAATGTTCGCGAGGTGTGAGAAGTAAGTGAAGCCGCGCACCACATCCAGCGTTTGCTCAATTGTCAAATCCCCGAGCAGCGAATCCATGGAGCGATGCGAGGCGCCTTCCCTGTGCAAACGCACGGACTCCTTGCGAATCGCCTCAATCGTCTCGAACGTAGCGCCACCGCGCTGCTCGCGAATGATGTCGCCCAACAGCCGCCCGACCAAACGGGTGTCAGCCTTCAGGAGCGCTTCTTTGTCTTCGGAAGTAGGGAGGGGAGCGGCGGTGACGTTCATGCGAACGATTATGCTGCAACGCAGCACTACTTGAAACTACGGCGAGTTATCCGTCGCTTTGAGCGTTGCGCAGAGCGCGGCAAGCGACACGGCCTCGATGTCATGGTCCACGGAAGAGCGCTACTTTCCAGCTACACACCGAATTTGCAGGTGGGCTTTACGTATTCACATGCGGAGTGCAAGCCGAGCGCCTTCTCCAACTGTCGCGATAGCAACGAGCTTCGTGGGAATCGCACTGGTAGCGCTCAGCTGCGCAAGCGCGGACTAGATTTTCTCATCAGTGCAGCCCACCTTAACCTTGCTATTCTGGAGCTAAGCTCCAGATTTGCAAAGTTAACGAAAGTCAGATCGCATCTGTTTGCGTCGCAACTGGCGAAGCGAGCTGGGAAGTGCTCCGGCAGCGCACGTTCGCTATATCGTCAAATTTTCAGGCCAAATAAAGTAAGGGCCGTATTGCTTGCTGAACTTGAATTCGCCGCCTGCGTCCTTGCCTTTTGCTGTGAGGTGGGACTTTCCGTCCTTGAGTTCAAGCAATCCCAGCTCGGTAAGTCGATCCAACAGCTGGGGTGTTTTCAGTCCATGTTTTGCAGCGAGCTTTGACGATGACAGCTTATTAGCTGGCTCATCGTCAGCCGACGCTGTTTCCGTCGGGGGCGCAGATACACGCTCTAAGGAAATACGCACCTCTTCGCTAATCCGGATGATTCGCTGCGCTTCTTCATAGACATCGCGATAGAGAACGGTATCCTCGTCTCTTGAGAAAAGCACGCCCATCTCGTTGTTGTTCACTTGGCTGAACTCGTAGAGATTCAAACTTGTAACGATGCACAGTTGCTCATTGAGATAGCACTTCGCATGCAGGTTTTTGCAGAAACTTGTTCGAACAAACGTGAGCGTATTTAGCCACGCGATTTCTTCGGGTTGCAGCTCGCTCTTGCCATAGACGATTCGAACATCGATTTTGAGTCGGTTTTTGTCGGCAAGCAGCTCTTTGATCCGGTCGTTCAGTTTCAAGAAAGGGCTAATGAGAATTACCCTATCTTTCGCGCCTTTGATGAGTTCTTCAAGGAAATAGTTTGTTGCGCTAGTGTTGAGAAATTTAGCCATGTAGTCAAACCTAGAGGGAATTCGAAAGATACCAAAATGCAGGCATCAGAGACTCTTGGCAGCGCCCGTGCGTGCCTTCCGCACCGTCTTCGCACGCGCCGCGCCCGTGAATCCCTTACTTGCGGAAAAGATGCGGCCTAGCTCTGCGATTTCGTGTTTTCGGGCAGAGGTTTTTCTGTATGCGAGGGCGATGGTGCGGGCGGGGCCGCGCGGTGTGAAGCGGCGGGCATAGAGGCTGGTGCCTGAGAGAACGCCGCCTGCGATCGCGAGCTCTGGCAGGAGCGTGTTGCCTAAGCCGCCCTGCACCATGTGCGTGAGCGTGATCAAGCTGGTGGCCGCTAAGCTGTTGGCCGCGGAAGCGTTGCGCGCGGGCTCTTTCAGACCGCATGCGGCGATGGCGTGATCGCGCAAGCAGTGGCCGTCCTCAAGCAGGAGCAACGAATCAGAATCAATTTTGTCGATGGGCAGTGGCGACGACGCTGCGCCGAGTTTGCTGTCTGCCGTGACAAAAAGAAATTCATCGTCGAACAAGGGCAGCGTTTCAATGGCGGGTGGTAAGTCGTACGGTATGGCGATCAATGCGGCGTCGAGGGCGCTCGCGACCAGCCGATCAATGCAGACTTCGGTAAGGTCCTCCCGCAGGATAAGTTTCAGCTTGGGGTAATCCGTGCGGAGCTTACTTAGTGTGGCTGGAAGCGCAAAAGGCGCAATAGTTGGTATTACACCTAATCGGAACGTGCCCGTCAAAGGATTTCGGGAAGAAGCGCAAAGCTCTTTCAAATCACTTGCTTGAGCAATCAAGTCGTGCGCTCTTGTCACGACCGCTTCGCCAATCGGTGTAAACGAAACGTGGCGACGATCACGTTCCACGAGCGTGACGTCGAGCACGGCTTCCAAATCACGAAGACTCGCAGAGAGCGTACTCTGCGTAACGAACGCTTTTTCTGCCGCGCGACCGAAGTGCTGCTCTTCGTGAAGCGCAATGAGATAGCGAAGTTGATGAAGTGAAGGTAGAGCGGCCATAGTGCGCTTTCTAAATCGCCCTTTGTTGCCGGAGCGTAACGCGTTACGGCGAATTCAACGCGTGCGGAACTTTTCAGGTGGAACTCAACTCAATTGATCTGTATTTTCGATTACAGAAGCTATTTTAATTTGTTTTACTAATTTCTACACACCCCCAAAAATAAGTTCATCTCAATTTAAGGAATAAGCCCCATGAGCGAAGCTAAATGCCCATTTCACCCGGCCCACGGCGCAGCGACCAATGCCAAGGCGCGAAACAATCGCGACTGGTGGCCGAACCAACTCAATTTAGGGATCCTTCACCAGCATGCGCCGAAATCAAATCCGTTGGGCGGGGATTTTGATTACGCCACCGCATTCAACACGCTCGATTACAACGCGCTCAAAGCCGACTTGCGTGCGCTGATGACGACTTCACAAGACTGGTGGCCTGCAGATTGGGGCCATTACGGCGGCCTCTTCATTCGCATGACCTGGCACGCTGCGGGCACCTATCGCGTGGGCGACGGACGCGGCGGCGCAGGCACCGGCAATCAACGATTCGCGCCGCTCAATAGCTGGCCAGATAACGGAAACCTCGATAAAGCGCGCCGCTTGTTGTGGCCGATCAAACAGAAATACGGCAACCAGATTTCGTGGGCCGATTTGCTCGTGCTCGCGGGTAACGTCGCGCTCGAATCGATGGGTTTCAAGACCTTCGGATTCGGCGGCGGTCGCGCTGACATTTGGCAGCCAGAAGAGGATATTTACTGGGGCGCGGAAACAGAATGGCTTGCCACGAGCGATAAACCGAACAGTCGCTACAGCGGTGATCGTCAGCTCGAAAAGCCCCTCGCTGCTGTGCAAATGGGCTTGATCTACGTGAACCCACAAGGTCCGGACGGCAACCCCGACCCTATCGCGTCGGGTCGTGATGTGCGCGAAACGTTTGCGCGCATGGCGATGAATGATGAAGAAACCGTGGCGCTTGTTGCCGGTGGCCACACGTTTGGAAAGGCGCATGGCGCAGGCCCAGAATCGAATGTGGGCGTCGCGCCTGAGGGCGAAGCGCTCGAAGCACAAGGTTTCGGCTGGCTCAACAAAATGGGTTCGGGTAAAGGCGTGGACACCATCACGAGCGGTATCGAAGGCGCGTGGAAGCCAAACCCCACCACGTGGGACAACGGCTACTTTGACATGCTCTTCGGCTACGAATGGGAACTGGTGAAAAGCCCGGCGGGCGCACATCAGTGGCGCGCGAAGAATGTGAAACCTGAACACATGATTCCCGACGCACACGATCCATCGAAGAAGCATGCGCCGATGATGACGACGGCCGATTTATCGCTGCGTTTTGATCCGATTTACGAGAAGATTTCGCGCAAATTTCACGGCGATCCACAAGCGTTTGCCGATGCGTTCGCTCGCGCATGGTTCAAGCTCACCCATCGCGACATGGGGCCGAAAGTTCGCTACCTCGGGCCTGAGGTTCCGAAGGAAGATTTGATTTGGCAAGATCCATTGCCTCCCGTAACTCATCCTTTGATCGATACGAGCGATGTGGCGGCTCTGAAAGCTGAAGTCTTAGCTTCCGGTTTGAGCGTTTCGGAATTGGTATCAACCGCGTGGGCATCGGCTTCGACCTTCCGTGGCTCTGACATGCGTGGTGGTGCAAACGGCGCACGCATCCGTCTTGCGCCGCAGAAGGATTGGGAAGTGAACCAACCGGTTCAGCTCGCAAAAGTGCTAGGCACACTCGAAGACATTCAACAAAAGTTCAACGCGGCTCAGCGTGGCGGAAAGCAAGTATCGCTCGCGGATCTGATCGTGCTCGCAGGTGGTGCAGCGGTGGAGAAAGCGGCGAAAGCGGGCGGATTCGAGGTGAGCGTTCCGTTCACGCCGGGTCGCACCGACGCGTCGCAAGCGCAAACTGATATCGAATCGTTTGAGGCGCTTGAGCCCGAAGCAGATGGCTTCCGCAACTATCAACAGAAGCAATACGCGGTGTCTGCCGAAGAAATGCTCATTGATCGCGCGCAGTTGCTTACGCTCTCAGCCCCTGAGATGACGGTGCTCGCCGGCGGTTTGCGTGTGCTCGGTGCAAATGTAAACGGCAACAAAGAAGGCGTGTTCACCGAGAAAGCGGAAACGCTCTCGAACGACTTCTTCGTGAACCTGCTCGACATGCGCACTGCGTGGGCACCTGCGAATGCGGACAAGACAAGCTACATCGGACGTGATCGTGTGAACGGGACGCCGCGTTGGACTGCGAGCCGTGTGGATTTGGTGTTCGGTTCCAACTCGCAACTTCGCGCGATTGCAGAGGTGTATGCGCAAAACGATTCAAAGCAAAAATTCGCGAACGATTTCGTCGCCGCCTGGACAAAGGTGATGAATCTGGATCGCTTTGATCTCAAGCAATAAAGCGTAGCGCTGGCAGCGTATTCATACGCTGCCAGCCAACTTCGGTGATCGCGCTAGACAGACTTTATACAGCGTCGTAGATTCGCGACTTCACCTCTAACACTGCGAAAGGAATCGCTATGAAACTCAATATTGGAACTTCGGAAAAAGGCCGCAAGTCCGTGTCGGCGGTGCTCGCACAGTTGCTCGCGGATGAGGTGGCGCTCTACATCGCAACGCGTGGTGCGCACTGGAACGTCGTAGGGCCGAATTTCGGCCCACTGCACAGCTTTTTCGAATCACAGTACGAAGCGCTTGACGACATCCTCGACGATGTCGCGGAGCGGATACGCGCCCTCGGAGCGACCGCGCCCGCGAGCGTGGGCGCGTATGCGAAGGCGAAATCAATTGATGACGGCGCGGGCAGCGAAGCCAGCGCAGCGAAGATGATCGAATCGCTACTTAAAGCGCATGAGGCGATCATCCGCAACCTGCGCAAGTATGAAGACGTTGCCGATGACGCTGAAGATGCGGGCAGCGAGGATTTCTTCGTCAGCCTGATTGAGCAACACGAAAAAATGGCTTGGATGCTGCGCGCGCACTTGCAGTAGGGGAGCGGCACCCACTTTCTAGCCTCGGCCCGAGTTAAACAAACCCACAAAACCTATTTAACTTATTTTATCTTCGGCTTATTTTAATTGGGCCAAGCATCAGTTGAGTCTGCTACCGAAGTAGTAGCTGAACTCGCTCTAGCCCGACTAAATAAAGCGCTATCAGCGTATTGCTGCTAGCGCTTTATTCTTTCGTTGCCTTAGAAATTCAACGAAATTCCAGCTCGCACTCCACGCCCCGGCAGTGGTGAAAGTTCCCGCACCGAGCGAATTGAAGATGCGTTGTACGCAAGTTCATTGGTGAGGTTGCTGCCCTTGATGAACACGTTACCCCGCCACGAGCCTAAGCGAAGCTCGTACGCTGCGCTCAGATTGAACAGCGTGTAAGCGGCCGTGGTGCCATCACCTGCTGCGCTTTCCTCGCGCTCTATGAGTGGGATACGCGATTGCTTCGCAGAATGCACCACTTCGCCACGCAATCTCCACGGACCCACACGATAGGTTGCATTGAACGTAGCCCGAGTGGGCGCAATCCGCGGCAGCGGCTCGTTAGTCGCGCGATTAGTGGCTCGTACCAGGTCGAGGCCGAGACCGATGTCAAGCGTCGAGCTCGATGCATCAATCACGCGCACCGTCGACTCAAATTCGAGTCCGGACAGCCGTGCAGGTACGGCGCGAAACTGATAAATCGGCAATTCAGCTTCGTGCTCACCGCCTTTTTGGCGGCTCGCTGCGTCAACAGCTTCTTCAAAAAACTCACCCGTGAAATCAAGTGAAACAAAGTTCTTATGCCGAGACGTGAATGCGGTCAGCTGCGCTGTGAGTGGCCCTTCCTTGTATGCGACACCCACATCGAAGTGCGTTGATTTCTCTTTCGGCAGATTACGGTCGCCGCGCTCGAACGCTGCTGTGGCGAGGTGCACGCCGTTTGCATAGCGCTCAAAATAAGACGGCGCGCGTTCGGAATATGAAAGATTCGCGAGCAGCGAAAGTGAGTTTGAGAGTTTTTGAGTGAGGCCAAACGAGGCGCTGGCAAGATTTAAACGCTTCGAGTCAGCGGGGCCAAAGCGCGAATCACCTTCGTCATCAAGCACGTCGCTTGCTGAGACACGATTTCGCTCGTAGCGTCCGCCAAATGCGATCAGTGAACTGCCGAATTTGCCTTCTTGTTTAGCAAAGATAGCGGCGTTACTTGACTTCGTCGGCGGTACAAACGCTTCTTCGCCCACAGCGGAAAAGCGCGTGTTGTCGCCGCTCGCGCCGATCACGCTGCGCCAATGCCCGTATTGCATCGTTTTGCCTTCGACGCGCCATTCGTAACCGCGATTGGTGAACGTCGTTCCCACTTCACCTGTACCCTCGATCTCTTGATGCTGATAGCGCGTGTGAGCGAAGTGGCCTGACCACGTGTTAAAGAGCGAACCGGCGACCCGTTGCTCGCCCGCGAGCATGAATCTGTCGCGCTTCAAATCAATCGTGACATCAGGCTCGACGACGATGCCGTACTTACTGCGGTAACTATCAAACGATGCGCCGATGTAGCCGTTGGCTGTCGTGTGTGAAAGGCCAAACGCGCCGGAGGTGGCTTCAAGCGCTGAGTTCACGACTCGGTTGGCGGTATCGCCATCGGGTAGCGTGAAGGTAGGAACGCGCAAGTCTTCGGTTTCGCGACGCGACGCGTCGGCGTGAAGGCTTAATTGCCCGAAGCTCGCGTTCGCGCTGACCGCGCCCATCGCGGTACGCTCCGCGCCGCCGAATTGCGTCTGCAACATAAACGTCGGTTGCTTGAATTCGCGCTTTGGAATACGGTTGCTAATTGCGTTCACCACACCGCCCACTGCAGCGCCGCCGTAGAGCAGCGCGGCTGGGCCGCGCAACACTTCAATGCGCTCGATTGAAATCGGATCAATGGGCACCGCATGATCAAACGAGAGCGATGCCGCATCCACCGACGACGCGCCGTTTTCCAGCACGCGAATGCGCTCGCTATCGAGGCCACGGATGATGGGGCGCGATGAGTTTGGGCCGAAGTAGGATGACGATACCCCAGGCAAGCCATTCAGGGTTTCGCCGAGCGTGCCGCTTTGTCGCTGGGCAAGCTCTTCGCCCGACAACACGGACCACGGTTGGCCAGCCAGGGCGCGCTCAAACGGGTTGCCAGTGACGACAATTGGTTCGACTCGTTGCGGCGAACTCGTTTGCGCATGCGCCGCGTAAGGCGTTAGGCATGCAGATATTGCGAGGACGAATAACCGTCGCGCGGGCTTTGCGCACTGCGGATTTTGAGGGAAATTGTGTTGCATAAGAATGAGGCAATGAGACACAGCGGCGCACGCGCAAAACGCGAAAACGTCGTGATGTCGAAAAACAAAACGCAGCGACCCGCACGCAAAGCGCGCGAGTGGTGCAAGGAGGGAAGAACGCTCGCCTAGGCGAGCGTGTGGGCGGCCGCGGTCGCGAGCGGCGGCGCGCGAGCGTGAGCGCGCGGAGTGCGGTCAGCGATGTTCGCGATGTAATTTCGCGTGAAAACTTCAATCAGTGGCGACGCCTCAGGTGTGGGCGATGTCGCACTCAAAAGCGCATGCGCTGCGGCGATCGCATCGAATCGCTCGCAATCGCTTGCGTTCTCATGCGCGTGCCACGGGTCTGTTGGCGCGGGACTCGTAGATTGCGTCCATGCCGCTTCGCTCACCTCACCGCCGTTCGCGACGATGAGCCACAGTTCGGCTTGATCGGCGTGTGCTGCGGCTTCGTGATGAGCGTGCGAGCCGTGTGCGATCCGATGCACAAGCGCGAGACTTTGCATCGCGAGCACGACAAACGCGAGCGCGATCAAAGCAAGGTGGCGATGGGAACGAAACAGCAACATTGGTCGATAGGGTAACAAACGTGTCAAGCCCCATGTAACTTTATCGGTTAGGCGGCTTTTTGTGGTGGCTCGACTAGCAAAAACGTATCTCTTAATTATTCACAATATCAGCCGCTAGCCCTTTTATTTGAGAGCGTTGCGAGTACGTTTTGTACTTGCACATATCGCTCAGCCCACGCGTTTGAGGCCGCGTTTGAAGCGCGCGCCATTATCGACATAGTGCCCCGCGCTCCACTTGAGTTTCTGCTGCGCTTCGGGCGGCAACTCTTTCACCGCCTTCGCCGGCGAGCCGAGAATCATCGAACCATCGGGGAACTCTTTTCCCTCGGTCACGAGTGAGCTTGCCCCGACGAGGCAGTGTTTACCGATCTTCGCGTTGTTCAACACAATCGCACCGATGCCGATCAACGAATGATTGCCAATCGTGCAGCCATGCAGCATCACGAGATGACCAACGGTGACGCCTTCGCCAATGGTGAGCGGCACACCGTCATCGGCATGCAGCACCGAGTTGTCTTGAATGTTCGAATTCGCGCCAATCGTAATCGGCACATTCATGTCGCCGCGAATCACCACGCCGGGCCAAATGCTGACGTTGTCACCCAGCGTGACGTTGCCAATCACTTGCGCCGATTCGGCGATCCAAGCGGAGGGAGAAACAGTCGGCGCGATGCCGTCGAGTTCGTAGAGAGCCATGTTTGAAAATTATTTGCCACAGATTTACACAGATGCACACAGATTAAACAGATGGGTACAAGCCATGTCACTCGCGTCAGCAGTCCCGCATCGAAAGTTCGACGTGAGTGCAGCGCGCGTGATCCGTTTGTTACTGGTTTGAATCTGTGTGCATCTGTGTAAATCTGTGGCAATGACCGCAGGGCGTAACGTTGCTCACGCCAGCCAACGCTTGCGACGGCGATAGCTCTTCACATCGCGGAAGCTCTTGCGTTCGCCGGACGACACGCCGAGATAGAACTCTTTCACGTCTTCGTTAGATGCGAGATCTTTCGCCGCGCCGTCCATGACGACGCGACCGTTTTCGAGGATATAGCCATAGTCGGCATATTTGAGCGCTACGTTGGTGTTTTGCTCGGCGAGCAAAAAGCTCACGCCTTCTTTCGCGTTCAAATCTTTCACGATCTCGAAAATCTCGGCGACGATTTGTGGCGCGAGCCCCATCGACGGTTCGTCGAGCAGAATCATCGATGGTTTCGCCATCAGCGCGCGGCCCACTGCCGTCATTTGTTGCTCACCGCCCGAGGTGTAGCCTGATTGCGAGGTGCGCCGCGTCTTCAAGCGCGGGAAGTAGTGATACACCTTTTCCAAATCGTTTTTCAGCTCTGCACGCGAAATTTTTCGCGTGTACGCACCGGTGAGAAGATTTTCCTCAACGGTCAAGTGCGCGAAACAATGCCGGCCTTCCATGACTTGGACCACGCCCAGCTTTACCAAATCATTGGTCGTTAGCTTATCGGTGCGTTTGCCATCGAATTCGATCGAGCCTTTGGTGACTTCACCACGCTCGGTACGCAGCAAATTAGATATGGCCTTAAGCGTCGTGCTCTTGCCTGCGCCGTTCGCGCCAAGCAACGCCACGATCTTGCCCTTGGGCACCTCGAGCGACACGCCCTTGAGCACCAGAATCACATGGTCGTAGATAACTTCGATGTTGTTGATGCTTAAGTAAGCGCTCATTGCAGAAAAGGTTAAGGGGCTGGAGGGAGGACGCTCGACTTCATTGGATCGACCGCCCTCGCCCCAGCCCTCTCCCGCGCTGCGGGAGAGGGAGTAATCACACTAGCCCGGCAAACAGGCAGGCGTGATTTTTTTCTCAGCCGCGTACTTCGCAGACGATTCAGCCACCATCTTCTGAATCATCGCGCGATCACCGACCACCCAGTTCGGCGTCACAGCTTTCCATGCTTTGCCATCCCATACTTGCACTTTCACGGCGCCCGAGCCTTCGTGATCCTGGCAGCTCGTTTTGATGGTTGGGAACATGTTGAGTGCACCCAATTCACGCTGACGCTTCTCATCGACATTCAAGTTCTCAAGACCCCAACGAACTTGTTCGCCAGTCATCACTTTGCCTTTGCCGTACTTGTTCTGCGCGTTACGAATGCCTTCGACCCACAACATCGCAGCCGTGATACCGCGCATGTGATAGACCGAGCCGATGCGATCTTTGTCAGACAAGTTGCCTTTATTCGCGCCGTAAACTTTCTTGCGAATCTCGTCGATCACAGGATAGTTGCCTGGCGTGTTGAAGGTCATCGTGGTGTAGCCCTTCGCTGCATCGCCCGCTGGAATCGTATCCTCTTCAGAACCCGCCCACCAAACGCCCAGCATCTTTTCGCGCGGGAAGCCCACACGTGCAGCCGTTTTGAGCGCGACAGCATTCATCACGCCCCAACCCCAAAGAATGACGTGATCAGGATTGGCTTGACGAATCTGCAACCACTGCGCGTTTTGATCGGTTCCAGGATGCGGAACGGGAATCTTAATCAGCTGAAAGCCCAGCTGCTTTTCGTACGCTTCAAGCACGGGAAACGGCTCTCGTCCGTAGGCAGAATCGTGATACAGATGCACGATCTTCTTGCCCTTCAACTTGTCCATTCCGCCCGACTTGTCGCCCAGGTACTTGATCATGCCTGCCGCTTGATTCCAGTAGCTCGTGATGAGCGGGAATACGTACGGGAAGACTTGACCATTCGCAGCGTCGGAGCGACCGTAGCCCAGCGTTGTCATCGGGATTTTGTCGGCCGGAAGTCGATCCAGAATGCCGTAAGCAATGCCGGTTCCGAGCGGCTCAACCAAAGTTGCGCCACCGTTCTTCTTCTTCAGGCGCTCATAGCATTCCACGCCACGCGTTGCAGCGTATTCCGTCTCGCACTCTTCCCACGAAATTTTTACGCCGTTAATGCCGCCGTTTGCATTGACGAGGTTGAAATAGTCGATCGCGCCACCAAAGAAACCGGAGCCGCCAGCGGCATAGAGCCCCACGCGGTACGAGAGAATGGGGATGAACTGCTCTTGTGCGGTAGCCAGTGCGCCGGTGAGCGCAGTCGTAGCAGCCACCGCGGACACTGCTAACGCCTTTACGAACTTCAGTTTCATAAATCCTCCTTTGGATTGACTGAATTACAAATTAAGAAGACCTCTGCACACCGTAGCGAGAACCCATTTGGCGAGGAAAAACGTTGCTGAAAACACCGGAATGCATTTTCGTGCATGAGGATTTTTCAGCGATGTTTTGACGACGCATCATGGGTTCGCAGCAGTTGTGCATAGGTCTTTAGTGTGGGAATGGCCAGAGGCGCAGCTTTTCCTTCGCCACTTGCCACAGCCGGGCCAAGCCATGCGGCTCAACGATCAGAAAGAAAATAATCAACGCACCAAACACCATCAACTCGACGTTTGATGTCACCGAGTTAGGCAGCCCAGTGACGTGCACGATGTACGACAGCACGATGGGAAGCAGCACGATAAACCCTGCGCCCAGGAAAGACCCTAGGATTGACCCGAGGCCGCCGATGATCACCATGAACAAAATACGGAATGAGAGGTCAAGGTTGTACGCATCTGGCTCGACGGTGCCGACGTAGCAGTAAGCAAAGAGTGCCCCAGCAACGCCGCAATAAAACGAGCTGACCGCAAATGCGGTGAGCTTCGTTCGCATGATCTTGAAGCCAATCACCTCAGCGGCGACGTCCATATCGCGAACCGCCATCCACGAGCGCCCGACGGTGGAGCGAACCATGTTTTTCGCCAAAAGCGCCATCACACACACGATTGCGAGAACGAGAAGATACTTTTCTTCGGGTGTGTTGAAGTGAAAGCCGAGGATTTTTACCTCTTGAGCGGTGATGACACCTGACGAGGAGTAGTTAGTAAACCAAGGCACTTTCGTCAAGCACCACACCACAAAGAATTGCGTGGCGAGGGTTGACGCCGCGAGATAAAAGCCGCGGATTCGCAAGCTTGGTAACCCAAAGACGATGCCAACGATGGATGCGCACACACCGCCCAAAATGAATGCGAGCAGGATGGGCATGCCGGGCACACGCAACATAAAGTTGTAGGCCGCGAATGCGCCAACCGCCATGAACGCAGCTGTGCCCAGAGAGATTTGCCCGGCGTAACCGGTCAAAATATTGAGCCCAAGCGCCGCGAGCGAGAAGATCAAAAAGGGAATTAAGATCGCCGAGAAAAAATACGGCGTTGCGATAAAGGGGACGGCTAGAAACGCAAAGGCGATAAACGCCAACACTGCATAGCGATCTTGCTTGATCGGGAAGATTTGCGAGTCGTTGAGGTAGCTCGTTTTGTACTGACCGGATTCTCTGTAGATCATGTGCGGACTCCGGTTACAGTAACGAAAACACGTAGGATGGGTAGAGCGAAGCGATACCCATCAACTATGGCGCTCGATTGGTTCACAGCTCAAATCCTCCGAATTATTTTCTCGCCGAACAAACCTTCGGGACGAATCAGCAAAAACACGAGCGCAAGCACGTACGGGAACCAGCCTTCGATGCCGCCGCCGACATACGGGCCAATGTAAACCTCAGCGAGTTTTTCGGAAGCGCCGATGATGAGTCCGCCAACGATTGCGCCGGGCACCGAAGTGAAGCCGCCGAGAATCAGCACCGGCAGCGCTTTGAGCGCCACGAAGATGAGCGCAAACTGCACGCCATTTCGCGCGCCCCACAGAAGCCCGGCCACCAGCGCAACAAAGCCAGCGACCGCCCACACGATGGCCCACACGTGTTGCAGCGGAATCCCGACCGAGAGGGCGGCTTGGTGGTCATCAGCCACTGCGCGGAGCGCTCGCCCGACTTTTGTTTTGTTGAACAGGATCGCGAGCGCGGCCACAAGAATCGCGCAGATGATCGCTGCGATCACGTCAAACTGTGAGATGAGCATTCCCGTTCGTTCCATCACAAATTCGATGGGCACGTCTTGGATCGGCAAATCGAGCTTGCGCACCGTTGAGCCCCATACGAGCTGTGCGAAACCTTCGATAAAGAAGGTCAAACCGATGGTCGCCATGAAAAGTGTAATGTCGTGCTGGTTCACGAGTGGCCTGAGCACAATCCGCTCGGTGGCGATACCCAACAAGACCATGACCACCATCGTGATGGGGATTGCCACCCACAGCGAGAGTCCAAACTCTTCTTTCAATCCCACCGTTGTGAGCGCTGCGAAAAACACCATCGCACCCTGCGCGAAATTGAACACGCCCGAGGCTTTGAAGATCAACACGAATCCGAGCGCGACCAGCGCGTACATCACGCCCGAGAGCAATCCTGCGATCAGTACTTCGAAAAAGAATTGCATTAGTGCGCTCCCAGGTAAGCCTTGATGACTTCGGGATTGTTCCGAACCTCATCTGGCGTGCCGTCACCAATCTTTTTGCCGTAGTCGAGCACAGCAACGCGATCAGAAATATCCATCACGACACCCATATCGTGTTCGATCAATACGATGGTGGTGCCGAATTGATCGTTGGTATCGAGCACAAAACGGCACATGTCTTGTTTCTCTTCTACGTTCATCCCGGCCATCGGCTCGTCAAGCAAGAGCATGTTGGGCTCAGCAGCCAAAGCACGCGCAAGCTCTACACGTTTTTTAATGCCGTAAGGCAAGCGCGCAACGGGGGTTTTGCGAACGTGTTGAAGCTGTAAGAAGTCGATGATTTCCTCGACCACTTTGCGGTTTTCCATCTCTTCCCGACGTGCACGACCGATCCACAGCGCCTGTTCGATGAAGCTCGATTTGATCTTCAAGTTACGGCCCGTCATGATGTTGTCGAGCACACTCATGCCAGAGAAAAGCGCGATGTTTTGGAAGGTGCGCGCAATGCCGCTTTGTGCAGCGGCATTGGTATCCATGTCTTTGCGCTGTTCGCCACGATAGGTGATGGTGCCCTCTTGTGGATGGTAAACGCCGTTAATCACGTTCAACATCGAGCTTTTACCCGCGCCGTTCGGGCCGATGATGGCGCGAATCTCATGCTCGCGCACATCCAACGAAATATTGGTGAGCGCTTTGACGCCGCCGAAGGAAAGCGAAATATTCTCCGCCTTCAGAATCACGTCGCCGATTTTTCTTTCGCTCATGCCGCCGCCTTTGCCACCGCCGGGAAGCGCTTCGCGTCTGCGATTTTGATATCGGCTGCAATTGAGCCGGTGCGGCCGTCTTCGAACTTCACTTGCGTTTCAATGTGTTGAATCTGCTTGCCGCTGAAGAGCGCATCGACGAGCGGACCGTACTTTTCTTGAATGAAGCCGCGACGGACCTTGCGTGTGCGCGTGAGCTCATCATCATCGGGATCGAGCTCTTTGTGCAACACCAAGAAGCGTGCGATTTGCGAATGCGCGAGCTCACCTTCGGTGGCGAGTTCTGCGTTGCACTGCTCAACACATTCGCGGATCAGCTCGTAAACCTCGGGCTTGCCGGCCAGATCAATGTAGCCCGAGTACACTAAATTTCGTCGCTCAGCCCAGTTGCCTACGGCGGTGAGGTCAATATTGATAAACGCCATCACTGCGTCTTTGCCGTGGCCGAAACAGACCGCCTCTTTAATGTGCGAGAAGAACTTGAGTTTGTTCTCGATGTAGTTCGGCGCAAACATCGCATCGTTTGCGAGTCGGCCTACGTCCTTCGCGCGATCGATGATTTTGAGATGTCCATCGCCATCGAACACGCCCGCATCGCCGGTGTGGAAATAGCCTTCTTGGTCGATGGATTCCGCCGTCGCGTCCGGCCGTTTGTAGTACTCCTTGAGCACCATCGGACCGCGCACGAGCACTTCGCCATTCTCAGCGAGTTTTACTTCGACGGACGGCGCCGCCTTGCCCACGCTATCAAACTTGATCTGGCGATCCGGCTGCAAGGTGACGTACGCACAGGTTTCCGTTTGTCCGTAAAGCTGCTTCAAATTGATGCCGATCGAGCGATAGAAACGGAAGAGATCCGGGCCGATCGCTGCGCCTGCGGTGTAGGCGACGCGAATGCGGCTCAGACCGAGCGTGTTTTTAAGCGGGCCGAACACCAACACGTTGCCCAGCGCGTACTTCACGCGATCGCCCAACGAAACCGCTTCGCCATCCAGAATCTTCGCGCCCGAGCGCTTGGCGACCGCCATGAACTTGTCAAACAGCCAGCGCTTCAACTTGCTCGCATCTTCCATGCGAATCATTACGTTGGTCAGCATGCCTTCGAAGATGCGCGGTGGCGCAAAGTAATAGGTCGGGCCGATTTCGCGCAGATCGATCATCACGGTGTCGCCCGATTCCGGGCAGTTCACGGTGAACCCCGCCACCAGCCACTGTGCGTAGGAAAACAAATGATCGCCCACCCACGCCATTGGCAAATAGGAGAGCACGTTATCGGTCCCCACTAATTTGTCGAACGAAACACCGCCTTCTGCAGCGGTGATGAACGCTTCGTGCGTTTGGCACACGCCTTTCGGTTTGCCCGTCGTGCCTGAGGTGTAGAGCATGACTGAAACATCAGTCGTTTTGCCCTTTTCGATTTCGGCATCGATAAAACTTGGATGCTTCGCCATGTAATCGCGGCCGAGCGCGCGGAGCGCTTCTAAGCTTTGCAGGCCAGGCGCGCTGTAATTGCGCAAGCCGCGTGGATCGTCGTAAATGATGTGATCGACATGCGCCTTTTCTCGCGCTTCAAGCAGCTTGTCGACTTGTTCTTGATCTTCAACGATTGCAAACTTGATTTCGGCGTTTTCAAGAACGTAGGTCATCTCATCGGCGACGGCGTCTTGATACATGGGCACGGCGATCCCGCCCAAACATTGCGCGGCCGCAAATGCCATGTACAGCTGCGGACGGTTATCCCCAATGATTGCGAGGTTATCGCCGCGTTTGAAGCCGAGCGACGCCAAACCGGCGGCAACTTCGCGAACTTCCGTGGCTGTTTCCCGCCAGGTCCAGGTTTGCCAAATACCGAGGTACTTCTCGCGCAGCGCGGGCGCGTCAGGGCGCGCGTTGGCGTGTGCGAGCAGCAGACGCGGAAACGTCGTGGGTTCGGGCATGTCGGTCAACCTCCTTATTCATCGAACTCAGCCGCAGCGCAAAAACCATGTTCAACGCTGCGCTACGATCACGCTCTTGCTTCGTTTGGCGGTAGACCGAGCCGCACAACGAAACAAAACCGACCACGCGGTCGGTAATGTTTTAGTCTAAGTCCTATACAAGAGTTAAGGCACTAGGGTTTGCCATTTATTGGACCTCTACAAACAGCAAATTTTCTTATTTGTCCCATAATTTCAGACGAACAGCAACAGCTTGTTTCGATTCCGCTAATAAGATTTATCTCGCTCCAGCGCCAATAAAATAAGCGTCGTAACGAAAAGCTCGTTCATTTTGAACGCGCGCACCTGACTACCCATGTTTGTTCTTGAACACGTCAGCAGCATCGATTCCACCAACTCGGAATTGCTTCGCCGCGCTTCCCTGGGCCCGATTCATCAGCGCGCAGTCTCGGCGGATGTGCAAACCACAGGCCGCGGCCAGCGCGGACGACGTTGGTATGCCGAGGCGGGCGACGCGGTTTTGTTGAGCGTCGGGTGGACGTTTTCGTCTTCGCGCAGGCTCGATGGCCTGAGCCTCGCCGTTGGGCTCGCGGTGGCGCGCTCGGTGACGAATTTCTCTCCAGATCGCATCACTCTGAAGTGGCCGAACGATGTTCTGCACGAAGATCGCGCCAAGCTCGCGGGGGTATTGGTGGAAACCGTGCCTCACGAAGGCGGTGGGCGCAGCGCCGTGATCGGTGTCGGCGTTAACGTGCGCGCACCGCATCCGTCCAACGCAACGTCTTTCGAGACGGATGCGTTACCGCCCGCAGCGCTCGTGAGCACTGTTCTCCCACGACATGCCGACGGTGCCACCATCATTTGTAACGCGCTACGTAGCGCGTTGTTAAACGAGTTATCGCTCACACTGGATCGTTTTGAGCAGTCTGGTTTTGGCATATTTCGAGAGGAATGGTGGTCGCGCCGCGCATATGCCAACACGCCCGTGCGTGTATTCGAGCGCGGCGATGCGAGCGGGCAATCGTACGTGGGCCGAATCACGGCGCTCGACGAAGGCGGCGCGCTTGTCATCGACGATGGGCGCGCATTGCATACACTTCACTCGGGCGCGGTTTCGTTGCGCCCGGCCTGATTGACTCATACTTCGCCCGCATGCTCGCACTCGATATCGGCAATACACGCCTCAAATGGGCCGCCTTTGACCATGATGTGATCGTGAGTCGCGGCGCGATGTTTATCGCCGAACTCGATCAATTTCTTGACCGCGCGGGCGTCGAAACGCTCAGGCCAACTCGAATTGCGGGGAGCCACGTCGCTAATGCAGTCACCCGCCGAAAAATCGAAGAGCAACTCGCATCGCTCGGCCACGCGGTCGAATGGATTGAATCCACAGCGAGCTGCGGCGGCGTGGTGAATAGCTATGACGATCCAGCGCGTCTTGGCACGGATCGCTGGGCCGCACTCGTCGCGTCCTGGCAGCGAAAGCTCGGGCCCTGCCTTGTGGTCAGCGCCGGAACCGCCCTCACGATCGATCAGCTCGACGAGACTGGCCGATTCTTAGGGGGCGCAATCGTCGCCGGGTATCACGCGATGTTGGGCGGGCTCGCTGGCAACACCGCCGCGCTATCGGTGGACGCTGGAGACTGGACCAGTCAGCCAAGAAACACGCGCGATGCGCTTGCAACCGGCGCCATCGATGCCATGGTGGGCGCAATTCAAGCAAGCCATGCGCGATTGGCGAAGGTGTTACATGAGCGTGGGCATCTCCGTGAGCCCAAAGTGGTGCTCACTGGCGGCAGCGCGTATCGACTGCTGCCGCATCTGCGCGCCGATGCTACGGTGATCGACACCTTAGCGCTCGAAGGTGTGCGTTTGGTGGCGCTGGAGGCTTCGCGATGAAACGCTGGGTCTTTGTGTTGCTCCTCGCCAACCTTGCGGTGTTTGGCTACGGCTATTACCGCGAATTTGCCGCCAATGCCTCGCCCGATAACGAACGCTTAAAGCCGATGAATCCGGAGAGCGTGCGCGTACTAAGCGCGCAGCAGTACGCCAAGCTCGGCCCCGCAAAAGCGGCACAGCTCACACTCGCATGCGCGGAATGGGGGCCCTTTAATGATGCCGAACTCACCCAAGCGCGCGCGCTTCTTGAACCGCTCGCGCTCGGAAAGACCGTGTCGACCCGTAAAGTAGACATCACCGCTGAACACTGGGTCTACATTCCGCCCAAAGCCAACAAAGCGGCCGCCGAGCGCGCGCTCGCAGAACTCGGCCGACTCAATGTGAACGACGCCGCAATCGTGAGCGAAGCGGGTCAGTGGCAATGGTCAATTTCGCTTGGCGTATTTCGCACCCGTAGCGCGGCAGACAGCCGATTTGAAGAAGTGCGCAACAAGGGTGTGAAAACAGCCGTGTATCGGCAGCGGCAACAAACCGTCGCTGGCGCTTCAATCGTGCTGCGTGAGCCACCGCAAAGCGTGATGCAGAAGCTCGAAGAATTCAAAGTGCGTATCCCGAGCAGCAGCGTGGCGAGCGGTGCGTGTCCTGAAAACCGATGAGCTGGCGCGAAACACGCGCCTGCCTCCTTGATGCAATCGTGAAATTTAGACAGCTATGAAAGCGGGAAATCACGCTGCCTTCACCCTTCTCGAAGCGCAGGCTACAGACTTGGATGCACTGCGCGGTTTGATGCGTCGCTATCAAACATGGACGCAAATCGACTTGTGTTTTCAGCACTTCGAGGCTGAGCTTGCCGCGCTCCCGGGCGCATATGTGAAGCCTCGTGGAAATTTGTGGATCGCGCGACGAACAAGCGATCAAGAACCGCTGGGCTGCATCGCAGTGAAGCCCTTAAACGACGCGGAATGCGAGATGAAACGTCTTTGGGTGGAGGACGCTGCGAAGGGCATGGGGGTGGGACGCGCCCTTGCGCAAACCTCCGTCGATTTCGCGCGCGCCGCAGGCTATCGCACGATGAAACTCGACACACTGCGCACACGGATGCCAGCCGCGATTTCGCTGTACCGATCACTCGGTTTCGAAGAGACCGACGCGTATGTGCACAACCCCGAGCCTGATGTGCTCTACATGGCATTACAGCTTGTTGAAACCCAATAAGCTTTTGAATCCTATTCCCTATTGAAAAAGGGCTAGTGGGATAAAAGCCTTAGCCTTGATAAATTTTATTTATTGACTTCTGCTCTGTTTAAGCTTGGGTATAGCGATCCAAGTTGCATTGCAATTATTGGCTACCGAGCCGTGCTGAAAGCGGCGCGATACGCACCGCGCTACTCTCCGCAGCAATCAGCCGCTGATCGTGAACGTACTCTGCATGCGGCTCGATGATCCACGATGCTCGTGCGAACCGCACTTTGAGTGACGTAACCAACCCATAGAAATTGAGCGCCGAGTCTGCATTGCTATCGAGATGCACAACACCTTCACTGCGCTGCTCGATCAACTGAAGCAAAGCCAACGCTGTATCACCCATAAACGAACACGCGGGCCGCCACGCAGTGCTCGCGCGAATTCGCCCATCGCTCGCTTGCTGTTGATCGAGCGCTGCAAGCATGTTGTTGCCCCGCGCTTTGCCTTCATCGTCGATGTCGATTTGCCAACCAATCCGCGCGATGCACGCTCGCGGATTCGCCGCGCGGATCGCGTCTTCGCAACGAATTTTGTAGCGTCCGTAATCATCTTTCGCCGTACGCTCATCATTCACGTGGTGCGGACCATCGGGCATGTGATCGAACACCATTGCCGTGCTCGTGAACACAAACGATCGATCATTCGCCGCGGCCCAAGTCGCAAGCCGCGCAGACCAATCCTCGCTCCCGAAGCCCAAATGTGCAATGGCATCGGGTTGCGTGTTGCGAAGAAACGCATCACCCGCCGATGCATCATCCGGAGAAACAGCATCGCGATCCCAACCAACCACCTCATGCGAGCGTGCGCGCGCGAGGCTCGCGAGATGCGGCGCTAAGGTTCCATTGAGTCCGGTGATGAGAATGCGCATCCAGCGATTATTGAATATCCGTCGCATCAGCCGCAATGCCGAACGCGCATCTGCGAATTGTGTCGGTTGCGATACGCTTTCTGCCCACACCTCGAACGCCTCACGATACGAAAATGACGAACTTCACAACGCTTCCTAAACCACCTTACTACGCCGTGATCTTCTCCAGCTTTCGAACCCCCGGTGCGGACAACGACGGACACGGGGCGTCCGACGGCTACGGCGACATGGCAGACCGCATGGTCGAACTCGCCGCCCAACAAGACGGCTATCTCGGCATCGAATCCGCACGCGGCGCCGACGGCTTCGGCATCACCGTCTCCTACTGGCGCGACGAGGCCGCAATCGTCAAATGGAAAGCCAACGCCGAACACCTAGTCGCCCAACAAAACGGACACGAGCGTTGGTACGAACACTTCGAATTGCGAGTCGCCAAGGTTGAGCGCGCGTACGGGAAACCGTAGCGGATCGTAGGGTGCAATCTCATTGCACCACAAATTGATACCAACCAACGCCGATTGAACACCAGCGCTTCGCGCACATACACGGAAACCCGGGTGCGAGCATCCGGGCTACTTTTCCAATGCTCGCGCGATTCGTCTGGCCCGAAGTCTTCGCTGCTTGCGAAGCGACTTCCTCGCGAGCAATCGCGGCCAAAGTTCGAGCTGCCTTAGCGTTTTGTAAGCCGGGTAATCTTCCAGCCACTCATACTGTGGTTGATCGGCACCCGAGTGGTGACGTACTCGATGGCCTAGGTCCCAATAGCTTAGCGCTCGATCGGCGGATCGAGAGATAAATTGGCGGTTTGTTGCGGCAAACTCCCGCAAACGATCCGCATTGATTCGGTTAACTCGGTAGTCGATCAATTCCGTAACTTCAATGACATAGTCGCTTACCAAGTTCAATAGGTACGGGAGTGCCCAGTCGTGTCGCGATTCGATCAGTCGATTGATCGTCTGCGCGCGCACCGTACCGTCATGATGAGTGCTGTAGATACACGCCAGAATGTCCTGCTCAAGCGAAGGCAACTGCCATCGCGCGTGAGTGTGCCAACCGCCGTCTTTGATGTACGCGTAATCAAAGTAAACACGTCGAAGCAAGCAGAACTCTTCGCCGCGCACATCGACGCTCGCGTGTTCGTTCACAAACGGTCTCGTCTCAGCAAGCGGTACAACGCGCAACGCGTTGTCAACGTAAACCTCCAACGAACGCGGAAAAGCCGATCTCAACAATCGAGTCGACTCGATGTCGGTCAGCACTGAACTCTTGAATGATGGAATAGTATTCATCTCTACGCTTCAACTCTGCGGCCGCATTCGCTTCGCGAGTAATCCAGGCAGCGACGCCGCTCGCGCTTTCTCTTTCCGTTCACGCTCTTTTCGACGACACGATTTGCAACGTGCCGCCGTTGCCTCGATACGCCCCTTAGCTACTTCGTAGTACCACTTCTGCTGTGTAGCTCGCCACACCTCCTCGATGCCGCAGTCGCGACATTTGAAAGGCTTATCGACGTAATAGTTTGGGAGTAGACCGTAGGTGTTGTTACGCCCGAGCGCTTCAAGGTTCGCGGCGACCGCGCCCTTCGGCCAGTTGTCCTTGTTCAGCAACGGATCAATCCACTCAACAGCCGGATTACCTTTCCGACGCCGCGCAACAATTTCTGCGCGACGCTGTTTCCCGCTCTTGAATGACTGCGTTTTCTTTTCCTTTGATGGCGTTCTCAACACCATGATCTACCCCTTCACACAAACCACTTGTTTAAGTGTGTAAACCACATCCACCAAATCCCGCTGCGCTTCCATCACGGCATCAATATCCTTGTACGCCATCGGAATCTCGTCGATCACGTCTTCGTCTTTTCGGCATTCAACGCCTTCGGTCGCTTTGATGTGATCGGCGAGCGTGAAGCGCTTTTTCGCTTGCGTGCGACTCATCGTGCGTCCTGCGCCGTGGCTGCACGACATGAAGCTTTCCGGGTTGCCTTTTCCGCGCACGATGTAGCTTTTCGCGCCCATCGATCCCGGAATGATGCCAAGCTCACCCGCCTTCGCGCTCACCGCGCCCTTGCGCGTCACGAACACCTCTTCGCCGAAATGCGTTTCGCGGCTCACGTAGTTGTGATGACAATTCACCGCTTCGAGATGCGTCTCAAACGGTTTCGCGATCACGTTTTTCATCGCAGCAATCACGCGCTGCATCATCACTTCGCGATTTAACTTCGCGAATTGCTGCGCCCAGCTCACGCCACGTACGTAGTCACCGAAATATTTGGAGCCTTCTTCGAAGTACGCCAGATCTTTGTCGGGCAAATTCATGTTGTGTTTGATCGCTTCTTCGCGAGCGCGCTCGATGTAGAGCGTTCCAATCGCGTTACCCACGCCGCGCGAACCCGAATGCAGCATGATCCACACCGATTGCGTTTCATCGAGACAAATCTCAATGAAATGGTTACCCGTTCCAAGCGTTCCCAAATGCTTTCGGTTGTTCGTGTTTTTCAAGCGCGGTTCGATCTCAGTGATTTCATCGAACCCCGACGCGAGCTTCGCCCACGCAGCATCCGCTTCATCCGGCGGCGTATCCCACGCACCGGTGTCTCGCTTCCCGCGCATCGCCACGCGCCCATGCGGTACCGCACGCTCAATCGCGCTACGAAGCGGCAACAAGTTATCCGGTAAATCACTCGCGCTTAACGTCGTCTTGCAAGCAATCATCCCGCAACCGATGTCCACGCCGACAGCCGCCGGAATGATCGCCCGCAACGTAGGAATCACCGAGCCCACGGTCGCACCAATCCCCAAATGCACATCCGGCATCGCGGCGATGTGCTTAAACACAATCGGCAATTTCGAAGCGTTGATGAGTTGCTTCTGAGCGTCGTCCTCAACAGGCACGCCCTTCGTCCACATCTTGATCGGGACGTTTTCGGTTTTGATTTCGTTGTAGTTTTTTATCTGAGTCATTCTCTGCTGGTTTCCTCCCCCTTCAAGGGGGACGTAGACATGCTTGTCGAAAAGTGTATCGACGGGAGGGGGATGGGGTTTGATAGCGCTACAAAAGAACCCCATCCCCACCCCGCCCTCCCCTTGAAGGGGAGGGAGTCTCATTTGGCCTTTGCCAACGCATTCAACACACCATCCAAACCTCCGAACACAGAGATTTTGTCGATGCGTTCCGCGACGCGTTCCAGCGTTTCTAGCTCTTTCAGGCGTAGCGCCACTGGGTTGTCTTCCATCACTTTCGCTGTGTTCAATAGCGAGCGCGATGCAGCGGTTTCTTCGCGGCGACGGATCAAGTTGGCTTGCGCTACTTTTTCCGCTTCTACGACTTGCGCGAGGATCGCTTTCATCTCGCCCGGCAGGATGATGTCTTTCACACCCACGGCCTCAAGCGCGATACCTGCATTCGCTATACGCTCGCGCACTGCGGATGCAACCTTCTCATCAAGCGCCGTTTTGTTTTCCAGCAACTCGTCGAGCGACTGCGTTCCCACTGCGGCGCGCAATGCAAACTGCAATTCGCGATAGAGGTTATCCACCGGCTTCGCAGTCGTCGCGAACGCTTTCAACACGTCCGCATATCGCCACGTTGCGCCAAGGTTGAGCCGCAGCGCCACTTTGTCTCGCGTCAAGATTTCTTGACCGGTGACTTCAACCGCCTGCACGCGCAAATCCACGTATTCCACGGAAACGTTGCGGTTGAATCGCCAGAACGCATACGCGCCGGGCGTGAGCGAGCGCACGAGCTTTCCGTCAATCGTGAGCAAACCCACGTTGAATTCCGGCACTTGCACTTGCAACACCGCTTGCAAACCCGCGACCGCGCGACGCTTCAATTGCGAATGCGTGATCTTTGCGATCAAGTCTTTCGCAAGCTCCCCTTCACCCGAAAGCTCAACGGTTTCAACGCGCACGTTTGCCGAAGTCTTCCAATACAAACGACGCGTCGCAGGCGGCAAAAGCTCGACGAGCGAATCGTTCTCATACAAAAGACCGGCTTGCGTATCGTTCAGCTCGACGCGCACGAAGTATTCGTTTGCGGCATCGCTTGGGGTCGCCAGCAAATAGTCGGCAGCGGCGCCGATGTAGAGTGGCTGCGCCATCTCGTTTCGCTCCACGACAATCTTGTCGAAGAGCGTAGGAAACCAGTATTGACCTGGCGCGAGCACGCGCTCGAAATCGCCATTGCGCAAGAGGACCGCTCGTTCGGTTTTGCGCACACTTACTCGATTAAATTTCATTTTTGTTCTTCCTTTGTTCGTGAGTGTTGCCGTTACAGTCCACTCGCGGGATTCGCTTGCGTTGAACATCGGGCATCGGTGTTGTCGCTCGCTTTGCGCTCGATCAAACTGCATCAAACGCATCACAAGTAACGCTGCCGTGCCGTTTGCCCTCGCCTCTTGCGTATCGCAGAGCGCGCGGGCTGACAAATCGTCTTCGCTTCCACCGCCGCGTCAATTCGCTTTCGCGTTTTGATGCTTCGCTGTCCGCGTTGCCGATTTGCATTCGGCGGTGAGCCTTGCGGCTCGGTTTCATGGTGGCTTTCAAGGCCTGGTTTTTGGAACGGGATTCGAACCCGCTACATATCGATTCGTGGTCGATTGCTCTGCCGATTGAGCTATCCAAAAGGAGAAATTCAAGGGAATCGAACCCAACAGCGTTGCCGCTGTCGCCAAGAGAACTTCATATCAAGCAGTCCACATGCGGCGGCATACGCAACACGCAACTCGAACCATTCGAGGCATCGCGCACCGGCGGGGAGCAAACCCCTAGAACCTGTAAGCGCATCATGTTTTCTGTTTGACGTTTCCTCTATTGCAGCGAGCGTGCCAGATCGTGTGTCGGCGGGGGCTGCCAACCGTAAACCATTGATTTATCTAATGACTTTTCTTGTTTGCTCACGTTTGCTGGTACCGCGCGTGAATCAGTTCACTATAAAGCTAGCTTGCAAGCACGCTAAATAGCAAAATTGCTAACTAATATCTGACATTCCCGCGAAGGCGGGAACCCAGACCGGGCAGATTGCTGTTGATCAAATGATCGTAGTTTCTCGACCGTTTGGGTCTGGGTCCCCGCCTCCGCGGGGATGACAGATTGAGGTGTGGTGCAAGGAACCCAGCGCTAGAGAGAACAAGGAGCAGCAAAGAGTGTCACAACCAACCACAAAACACACCACCGTCATCGGCTTCCTCGGCTCCCAACTCGATGCAGGCGGCGGGCGTGGTCGCTGGCAAAAATGGCGTCCTACGATTTCCATCGTGCAGCATGAGGGTGTCGCGATTGATGCGATTGAGCTGTTGCATTCGCCGGGGCATGAGCGGATTGCAGAGCAAGTGGTGGCGGATATCGCGCTCGTGAGCCCGGACACGCGCGTCACATTGCATGCGCTGCCTGTGTGCGATCCGTGGGACTTTGGTGAGATGTATGGCGCGCTCTTTGATTGGGCGCATGCGCAGAAGCTTGATCCGGAGCAATCGGACTATTGGATTCACATCACAACGGGCACGCACGTCGCGCAGATTAGTTTGTTCTTGCTTGCAGAGGCGCGCGTGCTGCCGGGCGTGCTCCTGCAAACTGCGCCGCCGCGCCCGCAGCGCGAAGGCGATCCGGGAAGCTATGCGTTGATCGATCTTGACCTTTCGCGCTACGACGCGATTGCGAAACGCTTTGCGATTGCGACAGACGATGCCAAGCGCTATTTGAAAAGCGGCATCGCGACGAAAAACAAGCGCTTCAACGCCTTGATCGATGAGATTGAACACGTGGCGCTGCGATCCAGTGCACCGGTGTTGCTGACCGGCCCCACAGGCGCGGGGAAAAGTTTTCTCGCGAAGCGCATTTATGAATTGAAGAAAGAGCGACACAACGTCACTGGCGAATTCGTTGAAGTGAACTGCGCGACGCTCATGGGCGACGGCGCCGCTTCCACTTTGTTTGGTCACAAAAAAGGCGCGTTCACGGGCGCGATGGCCGATCGCGCGGGCTTACTTCGCAGCGCTGACAAAGGCGTGCTTTTTCTTGATGAGATCGGCACGCTAGGCCTCGATGAACAAGCGATGCTGCTCAAAGCGATTGAAGACAAACGCTTCTATCCGGTCGGTGCAGATAAGGAAGTCGCGAGCGATTTTCAGTTGATCGCGGGGACCAATCTCGATCTTCGTGATGCGGTCGCGCACGGTGAGTTTCGAGAGGATTTATTCGCGCGGATCAATCTTTGGAGTTACACCTTACCCGGCCTTGCTGAGCGACCGGAAGACATTGAGCCTAACGTAGACTATCTTTTATCGTTTAGCCCCAAAGATGTTGGGCAACAAGCTCGATTTAATGTAGAAGCGAAAAAACACTATATGAGCTTCGCGTCCGGCGTAAACGGGGCGTGGAGAGGAAATTTCCGTGATCTCTCCGCAAGTGTGACTCGCATGGCCACACTCGCCGACGGCGGGCGCATCACCGAGGCCGTAGTCGATGCTGAAATCGAGCGGCTCAAATGGCTTTGGGCGAAAGACGCATCGACCAGGGGCGCGCGAAGTGTCGATCTCGAGCGCTATGTCGACGAGGCCGCACTCGCGAAACTCGATCTCTTCGACCGCCTGCAACTCGAAGCCGTGATTCGTGTGTGCAAACAAAGCCGCACGCTCTCGGACGCGGGGCGCAAACTCTACAACGTCTCGCGCGAGGAGCGAAGTGAAGTGAACGATGCGGATCGCTTGCGCAAGTATTTGGCGCGGTTTGGATTAACGTTTAGCGCGTTGGTGGAATAGGCGAGCTAGGCGAGCGCGCGAAGCGAGGCATCGTTTCGGCGCTTTCTCGTGAAGCACGTGGCGATAGCTGATTACACTTCGCATCCAATATAAGAACGACCGCAGGTATTTCTAAAACGGGTAAACGTCATGAAACGAATCAATCTCCTCCTCGGCGCCATCCTCGCGCTTTCCCTTTCCGCTTTGAGTCAGGCTCAGGTGCCAAACGATGCGAAGCAACTCGCGCAGGAGGTCGTCGAGCTCACCGTTAGCGATTCTTTAGTGCAGGGAATGCGTCAATCAATGCAGCCAATGATGGCGCAAATTCAGAAACAGTTTGGTAATGAAAAGCTCAACGCAAAGCAGCAAGAAATCATGCAGCGCTTCGCCGCAGAAACGATGGACTATGTGATGGGTCCGGAATACATGGGAAAGGTTCGCGTGGCGATGATCGATGCCTTCGCAGAGGTTTACTCAGTTGAAGAGCTTCGCGGCATACGGGACTTCTATCGCTCACCCGCAGGCGTTGCCATGATCAAGAAAACACCACAAGCCATGTCAAAGGCAATGCCAGTGATGCAATCACTGATGGAGCCGATGATGACGCAAATGAAAGAGCGAAGTGACCGGCTTGCGAAAGAAATTTCGGCTGCGAAGTAGATTCCGCGCCCGAGCGACCGCATGTGGATCGACAGCCATTGCCATCTCGACGCGCCGGAATTTGATTCGGATCGTGATGACGTGGTTGCGCGTGCGCGCTCGGCAGGCGTGCAGGCGATCATCAACTTACCGGGCCATGTCGATCACTTCGTGCAAGCGAAGGCGACTTGTGAAAAGTACGGCGCGGACTTTTGCTTAACGGGCTATGGCATTCATCCGATGTGGGTTGCGGGGCCGGGTGGCGTCTCCACGCGGGAGCACATCGCGGTGCTGCGCGAGTGGGTCGAGCGCGAGAAGCCAGATTTGATTGGCGAAATCGGGCTCGACTTTTTCATTCCGAATTTCAATCAAGCGGAACAGGAATGGTTCTACGCGGAGCAATTGAAGATCGCGCGCGATTTCGATTTGCCAGTGTCGCTGCATGTGCGACGTTCGCAAGATCATCTGCTCAAACATCTGCGCCGCATTAAAGTTCGCGGCGGTTTCGCGCATGCGTTCAACGGCAGCCAACAGCAAGCCGAAGAATTCGTGAAGCTCGGGTTTTGTTTGGGCTTCGGTGGAACGGCGACATTTCCGCAAGCGAACAACGTGCGGCGCTTGCTGTGCGACATGCCGATTGAACACATCGTCGTTGAAACCGACGCACCGGATATTCCGCCCAGCTTTCTCGGCACGATGGGCTCACGCGAACGCAACGCGCCCGAGCATGTCGCGCGTATCGGCGCGATACTCGCGGAGGTGCGGGGGATGAGCGTGGAGGCGTTTGCGGAGGCGACGACAACCAACGCGCGTCGTATCCTGTCTCGGTAGCCCTACCTGCGCTACGACTAGTTTGGTGATGCGACGATCTTGATTTCTAGCAATTTGTCTGGCAATTTGCCGGTTGAGAAAATCGCCGGTTGGCCGCTGCGCGTGATGAGGACCGGTGATGCGTTTCCAAATTTTTCTGACTGAAAATCGACCGCCAATTTGATTTGATCGCTTGGCATCGATTCAATCAAAAGCGAGAGTTCGTAGCCCTCGCCATTTGGGCCCGAAAGCGTCATCTTTGTCGGTGATCGTTCTTTAGTCGTGATCGTGGGGTTGGCGATTCGTTCGCCGTTCACCTTGACTTCAAAATCAACACGAAAAAAGTCGGTGGCGAGCGTTTGCGCGGATAGCAACGCCACAACGACAAACGCGGCGGCACGAATTGAACGTGAAATCATTTAACTCTCCAAACTGAAAACAGACACCCGGCGAGAAAGATAGTTCGATATGCCGCGAAACAAGCGGGCGAAGGTGCTGAGATAATTCGACCATGCTTCCGACGTTCCAACCCATCGAAACCCCCTGCATAAAAATCTGCACTGTCGATCCCGACTCGGGTTTATGCGTCGGTTGTAATCGCACATTGGATGAGATTGCACAGTGGGCGAGCTTCACGCACGCCGAGCGGCGCGCGATCATGGCCGCGTTGCCTTCGCGTGGTGGCGAAATGGGTGACGAGCAGCGCTTGGCTTAGCTTGCGCAGCTCAACCAGCGCAGCACTCCACCAATCTGTCATCACCGCGAACGCGGGGACCCACTGCCGACACCCGCGCTCCGAAACGGAGAACATCAATCAATGAGTAGGTTCCCGCTTTCGCGGGAATGACAGTTCTCACCGAACGCACAGTGTTGAAGCGACTACTCCAATTGGCCGCATCGCCCCATCGAAGTATGGCTCTATAGCGATAATTTATCTTGTCCATAGAATGCTAATTTAAGTAGCTCGACCAATTTAATTTCGCGATGACGTTTTGGGCTATCTGCTCTCGACCGCTACTTACAAGCGCCGCCGCTGTCGTGCCGGCGCGGCGCTCGCGCGAGTGCTTTCGCGTTGCGCTTGACGAGCGTTGTTTGTCGGCGTTAGCTGCGCGATCAACTCACTGCGTTAAACCTCTGGCATAGCAGTTTTGATGAATTGCCCAGCGGCGAACTCACGATAATGCGCACTTCGCGTAGGAGAAACGAATGATGAGTAGGCCATTCAGTGCGACAGCGGTGATCGTGGCTGCTGCGATGAGTTTGTCGGGTTGTGGTTCGGGCGAAGATGCCGCAGTCGCGCCCACGCCGGTGGTCACAATTGCAGCGCCAGTGATTTCATTGCTTGTCCCTCAATCACCGAACGCATTCCCACTGGTCAACGGGGCGTTCGTGAACAATCTAAGCAGGACGTTTGAGATGGCACCGCAACTCAAAACGTCGGTCGATGCGCAGCAACGCACGTACATACACCTAAACACATTTACCGAGGCGGGTGGCGCAGCCAACGAAGCGCGTAGCGCAGCGTTCGCAACGCTCATACCAGGCGCGGAGTTTTCACTCGGTACGACCAGTTTCACGCATCCGTTTAGCAACATAGTGGCCAGCAAATCGGGCGTGAGCTACGTTTCGTTTGGCGCAAACACCTTGTACTCGGTTTTACAGCGTCCAGTTGTACCAGCGGCAATTACAGAACTGTTTCGCGGCAGCGAGGCCGAATCCGTAGTCGGTCCAGCAGTGGGTGGCGAGTTATTTGCTGCGCGGTTGGTACTGAACTCGGGAAGTTATTTTCTGGAAACTCGAAGTACGTCGAACGGTATGTGGGGGAGCACCGCGCAAACCGCGGTCACATTACCGATCGATTTCACACCTGATCGGACTGCAGGAGGCGTTCGCTACCAACTGCAGCGATTTTCGCTGAGATCTGCGCTGTCCGGAGCACGCGGCGATGTGTTTGTGGTCTCACTATTTGGCATCACGGAGCCAGCGACGTCGTTCCCTTTTTCGGGCTACGGAGGCGACTACCTTTTGTGGCGTGATCGCGGAAGCAATGAACTAAAGACGATTGCGTACAAAGAGTTGTGTTTTTCACCATCGCCCCGTGGTTGTCTGTTTGATATGAACAACATATTCAACGATCTGGCCATCGAAAACAACGGGGACATTACGTATCTAAGCGATCAGATTGATTCGAACTCACCGCTCTTTGGGAGTCGTTGGTTTCGCGCGTCGAGTACGCCGCAACAGCTGTGGCTGTCTCCGTTCGCGGTCGGACAAGCAAGCGTTTCATTACGACGCAAAGATCGATTCGATTTCGCACTCGCGACCGACGGAACGATTCGCAGTTGGGCAACTAACGGCAACGAAGTCGTCCTACTGGAAGGACTGCAAGGCGCAACACCCGCGCCCGCAGCGTGGGCGAGTGCCAACGGTGAGCGCAGCGCTTGCCGAGAGTTTGTTCGTTGCCGCGTATTGCGAGCTGATTCCGCGGATCGTCTAGCCTACCTCGCGTGGGACAAGGCCGCACGTCGCGCGACGCTTTTCGTATCCGACCGCACCTCAACTGGCGCTTGGAAAAACGTTGCGTTTCGTGATGTGTCGGAGCTCTTGAGCGAGCTCGATGATACGGGCGAGATTGAGCTTTCGGCATTCATCGCAGCGGGGGCAGCCGATCTTGTGATTGGTGCAACTCGGAGCGGCCCCGCCCAAGACCGCGTGAAGCTTTTTGCGATGAATGTGTCGTCGAGGGCAACAAACTGAGTTTGCCTGCTTGCCCCAGCCAGATAGGGGCTCACGACCTAAAAAATACCAAGTTGGTAAACAGTGTTTTATGCTGCTTGCCCCGGTTTTTCGGGTCTTTTAACTTAGCTATTAGGTGCTTGAACTGATTCCAAATGCCTTCGCTGTCGCGCAGGCGTCGCGCGTTGGGCGCTTGCTGTGGCCTGATCGCCCACCGTCAACCCGCGCTGCATAAACGATAGCCGCCCTTTCGAGCCGCTCTTTTGGTAGTCAGCGAGGATTGCGGCTTGCGCGGTTTCGGTGGGCTCGTTGCCCTGTTCCACCAACCAGCGGTATACGAGATCGAAGAGGCGCTCGAGCGCGATCATGTGGGTCGCGCCGGTTTCGGCGTAGATCCAATCGGCGAGCGCGAGGAAGCGCTCGAACGCCGAGGTTGGCGCTTCGCGCAATACGAGCGGGAGCGATTGCGGGAAGCGGCCGCTGTTGCCAATCAAATCCCAAAATCTCGCGAAGCGATTGATACGTTGCAAATCCGCGAAGTTGAGTTCGTTGTTCGAGAGAATGTTGTACGGCGCGTCTGGGTTGTAGCGCATCGCAAAATTCTCGGTGTGGCGAATGATCGGCGTGCCGCGCAATCGCTTCAATACGCCGACTTGAATTTCGTGCGGCCCAAGTCGCGCGAGCGTGTCGAAGCCTTGGCCGAAACTCGCAAACGTTTCACCCGGTAAGCCTGCGATCAGATCAACATGCATGTGGGCATGAGAGTTTTCATGCAGCCAACGAATATTGTCTTTCGCTTTGTCGTTATTCTGTTTGCGCGAAATGTTCGCTTGCACATCGACGTTCCACGTTTGAATGCCGATCTCGAATTGCAAAGTACCGGCGGGAAATTTGGCAATCGTTGCCTTTAGTTTCTCGGGCAGATGATCGGGAACGAGTTCGAAGTGCGCGAAGCACGGATCATCGGGCTTCGCATTGATTCGTTCCAGGAAGAAATCAAGAATCGCGAGAGAGACTTTGATGTTTAGGTTAAATGTGCGATCGACAAACTTGAACGTGCGCGCGCCGCGATCATAGAGATTCGCCATCTCGTCGAGAAACTTCTCAAGCGGAAACGGCACGGCGGTTTTATCGAGCGCACTCAAACAAAATTCGCATTTGAATGGGCAGCCGCGCGAGGCCTCGACATAGAGATTTCGCTTCGCGATGTCTTCGTCGGTGTAGTACGCGTAGGGCAGCGTGAGCGTTTCGAGATCGGGCTCTTCGCCTGGATGCACTTTCATGAGCGGGCGCGGCCCGTGGATCAAGGCACGAACGAGCTTGTTCAACGTAATGTCGCCGGGGCCGGTAATCACGTAATCGGCGAGAGCGCACACACGCTGCTCAGGGATTTCGAAACTCACTTCGGGGCCGCCGATCACCACTTTAATTTGCGGCGCAACCGCTTTCAGCATCGCAATCATTTTCGTTGTCTCGTCCACATTCCAGATGTAAACGCCGAAGGTCACCACGCGCGGATTTTCGGCAAGGATTTGCTCGACAAGCGACTCAGTTTTGCTACCGATCACGAATTCCACAATCTTTGCGTCTGAACGCAAATCATCGTCCAGATTCGCGAATAGATAGCGGATACCAAGCGAGGCATGTGCGTAGCGGGCGTTGAGTGTCGAAAGAACGATTGCGGGCATGGCGTAATTATCTTCGAGTGGCCTGAATCTTTTGACGCAGATTAACGCTGATTTCGACGCAGATCGACGCAGATTTCTTTGTGGCTTCTCCCATTTGGAGAATCTGCGGTAATCAGCGTTCAATCTGCGGAAATCAGTGTCAAAAAATCCGGTAACGTTTAGTTGCATTTCCCCGTGAACGCAAGCACAGAGAGCTCGTTACATTCTCACTATGAAAAAGTTCGCCGCCTCCACACTTGTATCCGTGACCATGTTTTTTGCGGGTGCATCCGCCGCCGCGCCGCAAATCATCGATACGGAGCTAAAAGATTCGTCCCGTGATCGCGTGATACCGATCAAGGTGCGCGTACCCGAAGGCACCGCGAAAGCGCCACTGGTGATTTTTTCGCACGGACTCGGCGGCTCGGTCGAGGGCGGAAAAACCTGGGGCGAGGTGTGGTCCGCAAGCGGCTATCTCGTGGTGCACGTTCAACATCCGGGTAGCGACACGCCTGCGTTGCGAGAGTCGTTCGCTTCCGGCGATGGTGAGCCGAAGCAGCGCATGCGAAATATCGCGACCCCTGAAAACCTGATTGGCCGAGTCGATGATGTGCGCTTTTTGATCTCAGAAATCGAGCGAAAACAGCGCAGCAACGCTACCTCGTGGATGAGCCGCGTTGATCTTTCCCGTATCGCAATGACAGGTCACAGTTTCGGCGCACACACTACGATGGCGCTCGCAGGTCAGCGCTATCCAGGGCCGGTGAAAACACTCTCCGATCCTCGCATCAAAGCATTCATCGCATTGAGCCCGAACGCGACTGGTCTTCCGCGTACATTTCCGGATCGATTTGGGTCGATGAATGCGCCATTCCTTTCGATTACAGGCACGCAAGACGCCGAGCCGTTTGCGGCCGAGCGGAACATGAAAAAGATGGTTGAAAAGCGCACTGCGGTGTTTGAACATCAGCCTGCGGGAGACAAATATCTCCTCGTACTTGAGGGCGCGGATCACATGGTGTTTAACGGCAACGAACAACAGAGCATGCGCTCGATTCGTCAGGCCGCGCCGTTGAGCGCCGCACATCGCAAACGCATTGAGGATGCCGTAGGGCAATCGAGCCGTAAATTTCTTGATGCGTATTTGCGCGATGATTCAGCCGCGAAAGCGTGGCTACAAATTGACGCCACAAAGGCATTCACTGGCGTTGGTGTGTGGTCATCGAAATAGCCGTCAGCGCGGCGGATAGACTCCTTCAGCGCGCGCTTGAATTGCTCGCGGCGACACCGCTAAATGTGTGCGAAGTTGAATGCGCGAGCGACGCCGCTACGCGGCGAGCAATTTTCGGATGTCTTGAGTGGCAGCAAGCGTTTGCGTCTCGCCAAGTGCAATCACGTTCTCACGATACTCGCGAGAAGCGCCTGCGTAGTAGGGCAATCGAATACGCAGCACGTAATCTGCGTCGAGCGCTTCATCGGTGATGATGGCGCGTCGCTCGGCGTCTCGCTTGCGCCACGATTCGTACGCTTGCGCAGGCTCATCCTCAACCCATGCAGACACATCAACCGCCACCACACGCGTTGCGCCGAGTCTTCGTGCAACGCGGATCGGCACAGGGGACACCATGTCTCCATCTTCGTAGAGCTCGCCAGCCACTGTCACCGGCAAGAACATCGATGGCAACGCGGCGGATGCGCGAACTGCTGCGCCTAAATGCCCTTTGGTAAACGCCACGAGCTTGCCGCCCGACACGCTCGCGGCGACCGCCACGAAAGGACGCGGCAAGTCTTCAATGCGCGCTATTTTTGTGGCGTTGACAATCGTATCCTGCAGCGCGCGCCCGATGAGGCGATTCGGGCGCCAGATTGCGGGATCTGCGATTTGACGCACGCCAAGATCAAGCGCGAGCGCTTCGATTTCGCGCGCAGCCAATCGCGCCGCGTAAAGTGCGCCAACAATCGCACCTGCGCTCGCGCCCACGATGAGCGAGGGTTCGATTCCCTGCGCTTCAAGTGCTTTCAAAACACCCACATGTGCAAAACCACGCGGCCCTCCACTGCCCAATACGAGCGCAGTTCGCGCTCGGTCGGCGGGCCACGCAATCGCCCCTTCGCGGGGTGTATCTGTTACGTCATAGCCGGTCCCAATCTCAGCGCAGCCGATGAGGGCCGCGGGTGTAAGAAGCGCTGTGCCCAGCGCGGAAACGAACGCGCGGCGCTGCATATTAGTTGCTTGCGCCGATTGCTTTTGCGCGAGCGACTTGTTGTTCAAGCGCAGCCGCGGTCGGCGGCGTGTCAAGCCAACCTTGTAAGTTTTTCATGGCCAGTTCGCCTACTGCTCGAATGAGCAGTGCGCTGTCATTTAGGGCGGGAATGTATTCGTACTTTTCGCCACCGGCGTGCAAGAAATCTTCCTTGCCTTCCATCGCGATTTCTTCGAGCGTTTCCAAGCAATCAGCGGGGAAACCGGGGCAGACGACATGAAGACTTTTCACGCCTTGCGCCGGTAGCGCTTTGAGTGTTTCGTCGGTGTACGGTTTCAGCCATTCCGCTCTGCCGAAACGCGATTGAAATGTGAGCTGCCATTCATTCGCGCTTAAACCCAGCTTGTCTGCAAGCAACCGCCCGGTGACTTGACACAAGCAGTGGTACGGATCGCCTTTCATCAGTGTGAACTTCGGTACGCCGTGAAACGTCATCAAGAGCTTCTGCGGACGGCCATGCTTTTGCCAATACGCGCCGATGTGTTGCGCGAGCGCGTCGATGTAATTCGGATCGTCATGCCAAGATTGAAGGGTGCGAACTGCGGGCATGAATCGCTCGCGTTTCATCAAATCGAACACGACATCACACGCCGTTCCTGTCGTGCTGCCCGCGTACTGCGGATACATCGGCAGCACGAGCACGCGGTCACAGTTCTGCGCCTTGAGCTTCTCCCACGCGCTCGCGAGCGAAGGATTGCCGTAGCGCATACCCACCTCGATCTTCAAAAGATCGCTTGGCAGCCCGCGAGACTTTAATTCCTCGCCCAGATGCCCGCGCAGGTATTGCGCTTGGCGATGGGTCCACACGAGAAGCGGCGAACCTTCTTTCGTCCACACGGTTGCATATTTTTTTGCACTCTTTGCTGGGCGCACACGCAGGATGATGCCGTGCAGAATGATCTTCCAAATGAGCGGCGGAATTTCCACCACACGACGATCACTCAAAAATTCGGCGAGATAGCGACGCACCGCAGAGGGGGTCGGCTCATCGGGCGTGCCCAAGTTGACGAACAAGATACCGATACGCGGCGAGCGACCGTGGGCCGGATTGGGAGGAGAGGAGGTGACTTTTGACATCGTGTAGCTTTGTGTTTGCGCTGATGCTAGCGAAGCTGCGCGAAGTACGAAAGCGGGACTACGTGGGTTTTTTGACGCAGATTACGCTGATTTCGCAGATTGAAGCAGATTGAAGCAGATTACTTGTTCGCCATTCACGGAAAAATCGGAGAACCGATAATCAGCGTCAATCATGCAAATCAGCGTAATCTGCGTCAAAAAGCGCAGGAAAGGCCTCAGCCCTCACCCAACTCCCGCTGCATCGCAGACGACAGCAACTTCGCCGTGAGATCCACAATTGGAATCACTCGGTCATACGCCATGCGCGTGGGGCCGATCACGCCGAGCGTGCCGATGATTTGGCCGTTGACTTGATACGGCGCGGTGACCATTGAGAGCTCATCGAGCGGCACGACTTGCGAATCGCCGCCGATAAAAATCTGCACGCCATCGGCGCGATTGGCTTGATCGAACAAATGCAAAAGCTGTGTGCGTTGCTCAAACAAATCAAAGAGTCGGCGCACCGTTGACATATTGCCGCCGAGATCGCTCGATTGCAGCAAGTTGCGTTCACCCGAAATAATCACGGGTTCGCTTTTTTGCACGGCCTCTGCGCTCGCTTCGACGGCGACTGTCATCAACGCCACCATGTCCTCGCGCAAGCGCTTCAGCTCATCCGTTAATCGCGAACGCACTTGATCAAACGGCACGCCAGCGAAATGTTCGTTGAAGAAATTGGCGGCTTCGATGAGTTGCGAATGAGTAAATGCGCGCTCGGTGTTGAGAATTCGGTTTTGCACATCGCCATCAGGCGCGACTAGCACCATCAACACGCGTCGCTCTGAAATTCGCACGAATTCGACGTGCCGAAATGACGGCGCTTTTTTCGGCGTAGCCACCACGCCTGCGAACGAAGACAGCTCAGAGAGCATGCGCGCCGCCGAGCTAATTAACTCCTGCGGTTGCTGGCCTTGAATGTTCGCCTCTGCCTCGCGCACTTCAATTTGTTTGAGTGGCTGCGTCACGAGCAAGGTGTCAACAAAAAATCGATAGCCGCGCGGTGTGGGAACACGCCCGGCAGAGGTGTGTGGGCTCGCGATGAATCCCGCCTCTTCTAGGTCAGACATCACATTGCGAATGGTGGCAGGCGAGAGCTCGAGCCCTGAGTGTTTCGAGAGCGTGCGCGAACCCACAGGTTCGCCATCGGCGATGTACCGCTCCACTAACGTCCGAAGCAGAAGTCTTGCGCGATCGTCCACTACCTTGTTACGCAATCATTCATATTGATCGTTTGATTGTAGGGAACCCCACGGAGTTCTCTCGAAATGCTGTGATTAAATCCACGTATGCCGTTGCGCCCGCCTCAATCCTACCCGCCGCTTCCGCCTTGCCCTGTGGCAATTGCGGCGCGCCCTTCGCCCCGCGAGGGCGCGCAGGTGCGCGACATGCGAGAGCCCGTAGAGCGAGTAGCGAAAATTCTCAAGGCGCACGGGTATCAGGGCGTGCTCGAAGAAAATACCGCTATTGAAATCGGCAATAAATCGATTCCTCGCCTCGATGCGAAAGGCATCGGCGAGCAATGCGGTTTGGTGATTGCCCTCGGCGGCGACGGAACTTTGATTTCCATTGCGCGCCAACTGGCGATGTATGACGTGCCGATTGTGGGCGTGAATCAAGGGCGACTGGGTTTTTTGACTGATCTCTCATTCGCGAACATCGACACGACGCTGCCGAAGATTTTGCGCGGCGAGTATCGCGAAGAAAAGCGAACGCTGCTCTCGGCATCGCGCGATAACGGCGTGCACTATTTGGCGATGAATGATGTGGTCGTTAATCGCGGCGGCGCAACCACGCTCGTTGATCTCGAAATTTCGCTGAACAATCGATTTGCGTATGGGTTCCGCGCTGATGGCGTGATCATTTCTACCGCGACCGGATCGACTGCGTATGCGCTATCTGCAGGCGGCTCGATCATTGCGCCAACGGTGAACGCGTTCACCATCGTCCCGATTGCGCCACACGCCCTCACCAATCGCCCGATCGTGGTGCCGGACGATGCCGAAATTTGCGTCACGGTCGCCCGCGCACGCGAAGCCATCGCGAGCATCGACGGCCATCACTACATGGAACTCAAAGAAGGCGATTCGATCACGCTCAAACGCGCCGACGAACGCGTGCGCCTCTGGCATCCGCTGGATTACGACTACTACCACACGCTTCGCGAAAAGCTCGGCTGGACTGAGACGCCGGAGGGTTTGGCGGTGGCGAAGAAGTGATCTTTTGCCACAGATTTACACAGATGAACACAGATTTTCAGCTTCGGGATCGTTCCTCGATTTTCGCTTTGTGGAATGAATTCTTTTTTCGATCTTCTTTGACGCTGATTTCGCAGATTGACACAGATTTCTTGTGTCGAAGTGGGGTGCGCATACTTCAGGAGGCAATCGTGCTTTCGCGCGCAAGCACTCACGTATACGCAACACGGAAATCGGAGTCAGAAGAATCCAGAAAAATAGAATGGCGGCGCGTAAAACGAAGCGGAGCTTCAAGAGAAAAATCTGTGTTCAGCTGCGTAAATCTGTGGCGAAAAACGAATCAGCGTCAATCTGCGAAATCAGCGTAATCTGCGTCAAAAAGTACTGTGCTCCGCCAACTCTCCATCCGTAACTTCGTTTTGATTGATCGCCTCGATATTGAATTCGAGCGCGGCATGATTGCGCTCACGGGCGAAACAGGCGCTGGCAAATCAATTGTGTTGGATGCGCTCGGCCTCGCGCTCGGCGCGCGTGCGGATAGCGCGAGCGTGCGTGTGGGTGAGAAGCAAGCCGACATCACCGCCGAATTCGATCTGCAGAACAACGCGGCGGCGCGCGCATGGCTTGCGTCACAGGACGAGCCCGATGCCGAGAATGTGGTGCTTCGTCGCGTGATCGATGCGGCAGGAAAATCGCGCGCACTCATCAATGGCCGCCCGGCCTCCGTCGCCGAATTGCGCGACATCGGTGGCTTGCTACTTGAGCTTCATGCACAACACGAACACCAGGCGCTCATGCGCGCGAACACGCAGCGCGAGCTGCTTGATCGATTCGCCAATGCGCAGAATGAAGCGGCTGCCGTGCGAGAGGCTCACAAGCGGAGCCTGCTCGCACAACGTGCGCTTACGGAAGCGAAGAATGCGTCTGAGGTGATTGCACGCGAACGTGCAGTGCTCGAAACTGAGGTTTCCGAGCTTCGCGAAGCGAAGCCGAGCGCCGAAGAATGGAGCGCGCTTTCAATTGAGCAATCGCGCTTGAGCCATGCGAAAGAGCTTTTGCAAACTGCAGAAGCAGCGCGTACCGCTATCGCGGATGACGACGGGCTTGCGGAGCAACTTGCTCAGCTCACGGGAACACTCGTGCAGAGCGAGCGCCTGGATGCGAACCTTTCCGAAGCGCGTCAGTTGATCGAATCGGCGAATGTGCAACTCGACGAAGCCGCGCAGTCGCTACGCGCCTACGTGAGCAAACTCAACCTTGATCCTGAGCGTTTGCAGGAAACAGAATCGCGTATTTCGCTGCTTTTCGCAATCGCACGCAAGCTGCGCGTGCGCCCTGAGGCATTAGAAGCGCATTGGAAATCAGCGGAAGAAAAGCTCACGCAACTCAAAGCGTCACAAGACATCGCAGCGCTTGAAAAAGCCGTTGAGGTCGCGGATCGTGAACTGGAAGTGGCCGCGAAATCACTCACCAAAAAACGCGTAGCCGCGGCGAAAAAATTGAACGCAGCCGTGACTGCAGGGCTGCCCGATCTTGCCATGGCAAACGCTGCGTTCGCCGCACAACTCTCGACGCTTTCATCCATTGAGGCGACGGGTGCGGAATCCATCGAATTCGCATTCCGCTCGCATGCGAGTTTGCCCTTTGCGCCGCTTGCGAAGGTCGCCTCCGGCGGCGAACTAGCGCGTCTCTCCCTCGCGATCCTTGTTGTCTGCGGTGATGCCGCTTCGGTGCCCACGCTCGTGTTCGACGAAGTGGACGTTGGCGTCGGCGGCAAAGTCGCAGCGCAGGTCGGAAGAAAGCTGCAAACGCTCGCTGACGAAATGCTCGGAAGACAAGTGCTGTGCGTGACTCATATGCCGCAAGTGGCCGCGCACGCAGATCATCACTTCACCGTCTCTCGCGACAACAGCACGAGCCCGACGACTTCAGTGAACGCACTCGACAAGAAAGCGCGCGTCGCAGAAGTGGCGCGGATGCTCGGTGGGCACGAAGTCGGGTCGGCGACGGAGAAGCTTGCGAAAGAGTTGATTGCTTCGTCGGGGCGGTGAATGTTTTGACGCAGATTAACGTTGATCTAACGCGGATTTGCGCAGATTTTTGCCACAGATTTACACAGATGAACACAGATTTTGGTCGAATAAATCCCCAAAAAATCTTCGTAAATCAACTGGCTAAATCTGCGTTAATCTGCGTCAAAAAAGACGGTGAATGTAAGGCCATCTCGCCAAGCAAGACCAACGTTCGCATGCGGCTCACGAACATCTGTGTTCATCTGTGTAAATCTGTGGCAAAAATCACGCCGCGCGCTTCGCCGCTAGCGCGCGATTGACTCTCGAATGCGGCGCGCGTCCGAGTGCTAGCGAGATAAATTCACCCGTAGCGCACACTTTGTCAAGATCGATGCCGGTTTCGATGCCCATGCCGTGCAGCATGTAGAGCACGTCTTCTGTTGACACGTTCCCAGTCGCGCCTTTCGCGTAAGGGCAGCCGCCGAGGCCGGCCACGCTCGTGTCGAACGTTGCAACGCCTACTTCCAAACACACGAGGATGTTCGCTAGCGCTTGCCCGTAGGTGTCGTGGAAGTGTCCCGAGATTTGAGCAATCGGGTAGCGCTTTGCTGCGGCTTCAAACACCTCACGCGTATGCGCGGGCGTACCGACGCCAATCGTGTCAGCAATGCCGATATCGTCGCAGCCAAGTTCTGCGAAGCGCTCAACACAATCGACGACTGACGCGACAGACACTTCGCCTTGATACGGGCAGCCTAACGCACACGACACTGCGGCGCGCAACCGCATCTTGTTCGCTTTCGCTGCCTCAGCAACTGGGCGGAATCGCTCAATGCTCTCAGCGATTGAGCAATTGATGTTCTTCTGTGAAAACGCTTCTGACGCTGCGCCGAAGATCACGACTTCGTCGACCTTCGCCGCGAGCGCGCCTTCAAAGCCTTTCATGTTCGGCGTCAACGCGGAATAGATGACGCCCGACTTGCGCGCAATGCCCGCGAAGACTTCCGCGCTCGTCGCCATTTGCGGCACCCACTTCGGCGACACGAACGATCCCGATTCGATGTTCTTAAACCCCGCGTCGCTCAAGCGATTGACGAGTTCAATCTTCACGCTCGCAGGAATCTCCTGCTTCTCATTTTGCAAGCCGTCTCGCGGGCCGACTTCGACGATGTGGACGTGTTTGGGGTAGTTCATGGCCAATTGATTTCCCTGCATTTATTGCCACAGATGTACACAGATGAACACAGATTAGCAGTTTCATCTGCCGACGTCGCGCAAGATTGCTATCGTGACGTGAATCAGACCCGCTGCATGCAACCACCGCTGATCGACCAGGACTTGGATGGCGGCAGCATCAGACACACGAAATCTGTGTTCACCTGTGTAAATCTGTGGCAAAAAACTAGTAACCTACTGCTCGATCCACGATTCCGCTGACTGGTTCGCCACGCTCCATCCGCTCGATCTTGTCGACGATCTGGGCGCAGGCGTCGCGAATGGGCGTGGTCGCTGCGATGTGCGGCGTGACGATCACGTTCGGATGTGACCAGAGCGGATTGTCGTCTGGCAGCGGCTCGGTGGCGAACACGTCGAGGAGCGCGCCTGCGAGTTGGCCGCTATTGAGCGCGGCGAGGACATCGGCCTCGATCATGTGTGCGCCGCGCCCGGCGTTGACGAGGAACGATCCCCGCGGCAATGCAGCGAGCGTTTGCGCATTGATCACGCCGCGCGTTTCGTCGGTGAGCGGCAGCATGCAGACGAGCACGTTCGTTCCGCTCAAGAATTCATTGAGCAGATCGCTTCCTGCAAAACTTTTCACGCCGTCAATCGCGCGCTTTGACTTCGACCAGCCGCGCACGTCGTAACCAAACGCGGCGATCGTTTTCGCGACGTGCCCGCCCATTTCGCCCAAGCCCATCACGCCCACGACAGGGCGCTGCAGATTCGTGCGATCTTCATGCTGCATCCACACGCGTTCGCGTTGCTGCGCAGCATAAACCTGCATGTGGCGATGATGATGAATCACGCCGTAAAGCGCGTATTCCGCCATCTGCTGCGCCATGCCCGCATCCTCCAAGCGAATGATGGGAATGCCAGACGGCACGCTATCCATCGACAAGATCGCATCCACACCAGCACCGTAATTGATCGCCCCTTTTAATTGGGGGTTACGCTCGAAAAGCTCTTTAGGGGGCTTCCAGACAATTGCGTAGCTAGCCCCAATTGAATTGGGCCAAGCCTCATAAAGCCAGTTTGGTTTAAGCGTGCGCAACTCCGCGATGATTGCGGGCACGACATCGATGCCGGTGGATTGAACGACGATTCGCATTTAGGGATAGAGCTAAAATATGAGCTAAATTTCGAGCTAATTTAGGTTTCTATGGAACATCTGCTTGCTACCGCAACGATCAGCATGTCGGATTTCAAAAAAAATCCGGCAAAAGTTTTGCGCGAAGCTGGGCATGAACCCGTCGCGGTTCTGAGCCATAACAAACCTGCGTTTTACATGGTTAATCCGGTGCTCTTCGAGGCGCTGTTGGACGAAGTAGAGGATGCGCAGCTCATGCCCATTCTCAAAGCTCGGATCGAACGGGGCGACTTCGTCGATGTAAATCTCGATGACCTCTGAGCAACCGTATCGCCTTCAGTTTGACCGTGATGCATTGCGAGATTGGAATGCACTCGATGGCTCGGTGAAGGCGATTTTCAAGAAGCATCTCGCGAAACGACTTGTCGCACCGCATGTTCAGGCAGACGCGCTCCAAGGCGACCTACAGAATTGCTACAAGATAAAACTTCGCAAACAAGGCTATCGCCTTGTGTATCGCGTTGAGGATGGCAAACTCATCGTCTTCGTAATCGCTATCGGTCGACGGGATAAAAGCGCAGTGTATGAGGCGGCGACTCGTCGCCTAAAAAACGTATAGCCGCTACTCGGCTTCGAGCGCAACCAGCTCCGCACCCTCTTTCACTTGCTCTTTCGCGGCGAAGTACACAGCCTCGACCTTGCCTTCAAACGGCGCAACGATGGTGTGCTCCATCTTCATTGCTTCCATGATGATGAGCGGTTGGCCTTTCGCGACTTTGTCGCCCGCTTTAACGAGCACACTCACGACCGAGCCCGGCATCGGCGCGGTGAGATGGCCCGCGTGCGCTTCGTCCTCATGCGGCGGGGCATAAGGATCAATCGCATTGAATTCGTAGCGCTCGCCATGCAAGAGCACCACGCGTTGTAAGCCATGCTGAAGCACGCGTGCCGAGGTTTTCGATTCGCCCGCGCCTGTGTTCATGGTGAGCGTGATCGCTTCGCCTTCGATGGCTGCCGTTGCGCAATGAGCGCCGCTCGGTAACGTAAGCATGTAGCCCGCGTCGCGCACGAGTACGCCGACCTCATACGCTTGATCGTGTTGCTGATAGCGAAAGCGAATGGCTTGATTGGGCTGGCCGAGCCAGAAACCATCGGCGCGCGCCCAGGGGGACGCGTCACTCGCGCTTGCCGCGCGCGCGCGATGCAACTCCACGAGCGCACACGCGGCAAGCGCGGCATCTGATGGCGCGGGCAGCGGCGGCAACAATGCGTCGCTGTGTTTCGCGATGAAGCCGGTGTCAATGTCTGCGTTGATAAACGCAGGATGTCTCGCGGTGCGCTGCAGGAATTCGACGTTGTTGGCAAACCCAATCACCGCGTATTCATCGAGCGCATCGGCGAGTCGCGCGAGCGCCTGAGTGCGCGTCGGTGCATGTACGACGAGTTTCGCAATCATCGGATCGTAATTCGGCGTGATCTCATCGCCTTCGCGAACGCCAGTGTCTATTCGCACGCTCGCGCTCGCGCTTGTGCAAGGCGCGCGCAGTTGCTCGATTTTTCCAATCGCGGGCAAGAACTGATTGCGCGGATTTTCGGCATAGATGCGCGCCTCAAACGCGTGGCCGTTGATTTGCAATTCGTCTTGCAGCTTTGGCAAGCGCTCGCCGCTCGCGACGCGCAATTGCCACTCAACGAGATCGAGCCCGGTAATCATTTCCGTAACCGGATGTTCGACTTGCAGGCGCGTATTCATCTCCATGAAATAGAAGCGACCCGATTGCGCCACGTCATGTTCGGCAATGAATTCCACTGTGCCCGCGCCGACGTAGGCGACCGCTTTCGCTGCAGCCACAGCCGCTTCGCCCATTTGCTTTCGCATCGCGGGCGTCATGCCCGGCGCGGGCGCTTCTTCGATCACTTTTTGATGGCGGCGCTGGAGTGAGCAATCGCGCTCGAACAAGTAAACGCAGTTACCGTGCGTATCGCCAAACACTTGAATTTCGATGTGGCGCGAGCGTTTCAAATAGCGTTCGATCAACACGTTATCGTCGCCGAATGAATTTTTCGCTTCGCGTTTCGCAGAGGCGAGCGCTTGCGCAAACTCTGCGGCGCTCTCTGCCACCTTCATGCCTTTGCCGCCGCCGCCAGCGCTTGCTTTGATGAGCACGGGGAAGCCGATGCGCTCAGCCTCTTTCGCGAGCAAAGCGTCGTCTTGCGCTTCGCCGTGATAGCCGGGCACGAGCGGAACGCCCGCTTTCTCCATCAATCGCTTGGATTCAGCCTTTAAGCCCATCGCTTCAATTGCCTCAGGCGTAGGGCCGACAAAAACAATATTCGACTTCGCACATTTCCGGGCGAAATCCTCGTTTTCTGAGAGAAAGCCATAGCCAGGGTGAATTGCCTGCGCGCCGCTCTTTTTTGCGACTTCGAGAATCTTGTCGCCGCGCAAATAGGAATCCTTCGGCGCCGCCCCGCCGATGTGAAACGCCTCGTCACAGGCGGCCACATGCATCGCATCGCGATCAGCATCAGAGTACACAGCCACAGTGCGAACGCCCATGCGGCGGGCGGTGCGGGCGACGCGGACAGCGATTTCGCCGCGGTTTGCAATTAGGATTTTTGAGAACATTGTTTTTGCCACAGATTCACACAGATGAACACAGATTAGACGACTCGACGTTTGACGGTCACCTTTGATCCAAAATTGATGAGCAGTCCGATTCGTAGCCCGGTCGCTCGAAGATAGTTTAGGAGCTGCGCCTCGTGCGCGCCGACCATTTCAGTGACTGCCTTGACTTCAATGACGATCTCGTTGTTCACAAGCAGATCTGCGCGAAATTCTCCAACGGACTGACCGTCATAGAACACATTGATCGGATATTCCACACGATGAGGAATTGATAGCTTTGTTAGCTCGACCGACAATGCGCGTGCATAGACCGACTCTAGGAAGCCAGCGCCGAGCGCATTGTGAACGCGAAACGCCGCCCCGATGATTGCCTCGGTTTTCGCAGGGTCATCTGTGTTCATCTGTGTGAATCTGTGGCAAAAAATTCAGGGCTCGATCACCCAACTCGGTTTACGTCGCTCCAAGAACGCCCCGATACCTTCTTTCGCTTCAGGCGTTGCGCGGATTTGTGCGATACGCTCGACAGTGTCTTCGATTAGCTCGTCTTCGATCGGCTTTTGCGACACGGCTTGAATTAGGTTCTTCGCCGCTTCGATCGCTTTCGGGCCATTGCCGAGTAATGCATTACACCACGCCGCGATTTGCTCGTCCATCGCATCGACGTTGCCTGCAAGCTCATTGAGTAGGCCGATGCGATAGGCCTCAGACGCGCTGAAGCGCTCTGCGGTCAAAAAATAGCGTCGCGCATTATTTGCACCAATCGCCTCGATCACATACGGGCTGATTACAGCCGGGATGATGCCCAACTTCACTTCCGAGAGCGAGAACTGTGAGTCGACCACGCCGATCGCCAAATCTGCAGCCGCGATCACACCGACGCCGCCGCCGAACGCATTGCCTTGTACGCGAGCGATCACCGGTTTCGGGCATGCGTAAATCGCATTCAGCATGAGCGCCAACTCGCCTGCATCCTCGCGATTTTTTTCGTAATCGTATTGCGAGGCGCGATGCATCCAATTCAAATCGGCGCCTGCGCAAAACGACTTGCCCTCCGCGCCCAAAATGATCACACGAACCGACTCGTCCTGCCCAAGATCGCGAAACGCAGCGATCACGTCGCGAATCGTTGCCTCATCAAACGCGTTGTGGACTTCCGGTCTGTTGAATGCGACGAGTACGACGCCGCGTGAATCGCGTTCTATTTTTAGTGTGGTCATTTCTTACATCCTAAACACACCAAACTTGGTGTCTTCAATCGGTGCATTCAAACTAGCAGCGAGCCCCAATGCCAACACGCGCCGTGTATCCGCCGGGTCAATCACACCATCGTCCCAAAGCCGCGCCGTGGCGTAGTACGGATGGCCTTCGTGTTCATACTGCGCACGAATCGGTTGTTTGAAGGCTTCCTCTTCATCTTTGCTCCACGCGCCACCTTTCGCTTCAATGCCGTCGCGCTTGACCGTCGCGAGCACACTCGCCGCTTGTTCGCCGCCCATCACGCTGATGCGCGCGTTCGGCCACATCCAGAGGAAGCGCGGCGAATAAGCGCGACCACACATGCCATAGTTACCCGCGCCAAAACTGCCGCCGATGATGACTGTGAACTTTGGCACTTGCGCGCAGGCAACCGCTGTCACCATCTTTGCGCCATTTCTCGCAATGCCTTCGTTCTCGTACTTGCGACCCACCATGAAGCCGGTGATGTTCTGCAAGAACACGAGAGGAATTTTTCGCTGGCAACACAGCTCGATGAAGTGCGCGCCTTTCAGTGCAGATTCGGAAAAGAGCACGCCGTTGTTGGCAACGATTCCAACCGGCATCCCTTCAATGTGCGCGAACCCGCAGACGAGCGTCGTGCCGTAGCGTGCTTTGAATTCATCGAATGCGCTGTCATCCACGATGCGTGCGATCACTTCGCGAACATCGAACGGCTTTCGCGTATCAGCGGGAATCACGCCGTAGAGCTCTTTCGGATCGAAGCGCGGCGGCTTTGCTTCTTCTTTCGGAAGCGAAGCGCTCTCTTTCGCGCCGAGATTGGCAACCACCGAGCGGGCAATCCCGAGGGCATGGGCATCGTTTTGCGCGAGATGATCCGCGACGCCGGAGAGACGCGTGTGGACATCGCCGCCACCCAAGTCCTCCGCGCTCACAACTTCACCCGTAGCCGCTTTCACGAGCGGTGGGCCGGCAAGAAAAATAGTGCCCTGATCGCGAACGATGATCGACTCGTCGCTCATTGCCGGCACATATGCGCCACCGGCTGTACATGAACCCATCACGGCGGCAATTTGCGCAATGCCCTGCGCGCTCATATTCGCTTGATTAAAGAAGATGCGACCGAAGTGATCGCGATCCGGAAACACTTCGTCTTGATTCGGCAGATTTGCACCGCCTGAATCGACAAGATAGATACACGGTAGACGATTCTGCTCGGCAATTTCTTGAGCGCGAAGATGCTTCTTCACCGTCATCGGGAAATAGGTGCCGCCTTTGACCGTTGCGTCATTGGCAACGATCACGCACTCGCGCCCGCTCACGCGACCTATGCCGGTGATGATGCCAGCGCTCGGTGCGGCGTTGTCGTAGAGATCATGTGCCGCGAGCGGGGAAAGCTCCAGAAACGGCGAGCCAACATCAAGCAGCCCTTGCACGCGATCACGCGGCAGCATCTTTCCGCGCGAAGTGTGCTTTTTTCGCGCATCATCGCCTCCGCCAAGCGCAACCTTCGCGAGCTTCGCATTTAAGTCATCCACCAGCGACTGCATCGCCTCGCGTGAGGCCACGAAGTTGGCGTCGCGCGGATTAAGTTTTGAATCGAGAATAGGCATCAGTAACTCCACGCGCCTTTCGTAAGCCAAGTCGCCATCATTGGGAAGCGATCAGCGCCCCAGAACGGTTCGCCATCAATGAAGAAGAACGGCGCGCCGAACACGCCCTTTGCCATCGCCTCATCAACAGCGGCTTTGAGCTTTGCTTTGATGTCGTCGGATTGCACAGCGGCGATCACCTCATCGGCGTCATAGCCCAGGCCTTTTGCTACATCGCCGATCACATCGAGCTTGCCGATGTCGCGATCGCCTCGGAAGTAAGCGCGGTAGAGTTCGAGCATGAATTTCTTCGCGTGCGCAGGATGCTTCTCTTGCATCCACAGCGATGCGCGACAGGTGTTGATCGTTGCGATGGGGAAGACGCTCGGCGTACGAAAAGGAACCCCATAGTACGCAGCACTTCGACGAAAATCGGCCAGCGAATACTCGCCTTTCATCGCTTGCTCAGTGAGTGGTTTTCCACCGGTGGCCTTGAACACGGCACCTAGCAACATCGGATGCCACGCCGTCTGCCGACCATGGCGCGAAGCGAACTCTTCGATCATTTCAGCGGCGAGGTAGCCATAAGGTGAGGCGAAGTCGAAGTAGAAGCTGATCGGAGATTTCATTAGTTTTCTCTTAGCCACAGATGCACACAGATTAGATCGCGTATCCGCAAGTGCCTTATGAGTTAGGGCCATGCGTTGCGCGCTTAGCGTGGGGAATCGTCGTTGCACAATGTAAATGCAACATCTGTGTTCATCTGTGTAAATCTGTGGCGAAAATAATCTACGCAACTTGATGAGCGCCACTCGCCAATCCTCGCCCAATCAGTATCTTCTGAATATCGCTGGTGCCTTCGTAAATTTGGCACACACGTACATCGCGGTAGATGCGTTCAACTGGAAAATCGGTCACGTAGCCGTAGCCGCCGTGAATCTGGATCGCATCGGAACACACGCGCTCGGCCATTTCGCTGGCAAAGAGTTTTGCCATTGCCGCTTGGGTGAGGCAGGGCTGGCCGGCGTCTTTGAGCGATGCCGCGTGATGGATGAGCTGTCGCGCGGCTTCGATTTGTGTGGCCATGTCCGCGAGTTTGAATTGAACCGCTTGATGTTCAAAGATAGGCTTCGAAAACGCTTCCCGGTCTTTTGCGTAAGCAAGCGCAGCGTCGAACGCGGCGCGCGCCATGCCTACCGATTGCGCGGCGATGCCGATGCGTCCGCCTTCTAATCCGCCGAGCGCGATCTTGTAGCCCTCGCCTTCTTCGCCGAGGCGCAGCGATGCCGGAATGCGGCAGTTCTCAAACAGAATTTGAGCGGTGTCGCTTGAATGTTGTCCGAGCTTTTCTTCGATGCGCGCGACAACGTAGCCCGGCGTTTTGGTTGGCACGAGGAAGGCGCTGATGCCCTTTTTGCCCGCCGCTTTATCGGTGACCGCCATCACAATCGCTACGTCGGCGTTCTTGCCCGACGTAATGAATTGCTTCACGCCGTTGATCACGTAATGATCGCCGTCGCGCATCGCGGTGGTTCGCAACCCCGAGGCGTCGGAGCCCACATGCGGTTCGGTTAAACAAAACGCGCCCAGCATGTCGCCCTTCGCAAGCGGCACAAGCCAATCGCGCTTTTGCTGCTCGTTCGCATAGCTCATCATGATCGAGCAGACGGGGCAGTTGTTCACCGAGATCACGGTTGAAACGCCGCCGTCACCGGCTGCGATTTCTTCGAGGATGATCGCGAGCGACATGTAATCCATGCCCGCGCCGCCGTATTGATCGGGCACGGCCACGCCGTAGCAGCCGAGTTCGGCAAGGCCCTTCAGCTCTTGCGACGGGAAGGTGTGGGTCTTGTCCCACGACCCAGCTTTCGGGGCGATTTGTTCTTGCACGTAGGCGCGCACGCTGTCGCGCACCATGCGTTGGTCTTCAGTTAACAACATCTAATCTTCTCCGCCTTTTGGCCCCCAGAAAACAACCCAGGTTGCGAAATCTCTACTGCAATCAGCAAACCGATGCGCCTGCCCCGCACGAACAAAGAACGCATCGCCCGCTTTGCATGGGTATGCGACGCCGTCGATGGTGAGCGTGCCGCTGCCGCGTTGAACAAAGTAGAGCTCGTCTTGATCGTGCGGTCTTTGCCGATCCGATTCGTTGATCGCAAACGCCTCGACACTCATCGAGCCGTGCGACATTGCGTTGACAAACGGCACGCCCGCAGGCCACTGCGCGTTCGGCGCGCGTGGCAATGTAGCTATGAGTTCGTCGAAGTTGGCTTTCACGGCGAGAAGGGATTTTTTGCCACAGATGCACACAGCTTCACACAGATGATGTGAGAGATCATCGCTGTGTGACTTTTCGAAAAGAAATCTGTGTTCATCTGTGTAAATCTGTGGCGAAAACTATTTCGGCGCGATCTGCTTGTGCGTTCGGTTCGCGTAGCGGCGTAGCGGCGAGTTCGTCGAAGTTGGTTTTCACGGCGAGAAGGGATTTTCTGCCACAGATGAACACAGATTCACACAGATGATGTGAGTAGGCATCGCTGCGCGATTTGTCGGAAAGAAATCTGTGTTCATCTGTGTAAATCTGTGGCGAAAATTACTTCGGTGGTTTCTGCTCAACGCGTTCCACGGGCAATCCGGCTTCTTTCCACGCGCTGAATCCGCCCGCCATGTGGGCGACGTTTTCGATTCCCATTTCTTTGAACATTTTCGCTTCGAGCGCGGAGCGCCATGCGCCACCACAGTAGAGGACGAAGCGTTTGCCGCGATGCTCGGGCGCGTACATCGGCTTGTGATACGGGCTTTCGGTGTCAATCCAGAATTCGTTCATGCCGCGTGGCGAATGCACCGCGCCGGGCACTTTTCCCTCACGCCAGAGTTCACGCACGTCACGAATGTCGACGATGACGGTGTTGTCATCACTCATCGCCGCGCTCACCTCTTCGAGCGACAGCGTGACGATGTGCTGTTCCGCCTCGCGCACCAAATCCATCGCTCGCTTCATCGTTTTATCCTGCTCAAAGGGTCACGTGTTAAACCGTTAATGACTTTGTCGCTTATCGCACTAATTAACCTGGGCTGAAAGAACAAAACATATTCAAACAAGCCATCTGATTTTTTGCATATAGCCCTGATTGGACTGGGGCGACACGCATTTAGCTGCGCGTGAAGCGCGAGGTCACCAAGGAATGTTCGCGCCCGTGTTGTCGTAGAACCCACCGTGTAAATCGCTCGCGTTTTCGATCACGTGGCGCATCCCAGCCACGCTCTCTGTCGGCGTGAGTGTGGCGGCCGGTCCGCCCATGTCGGTGCGCACCCAGCCGGGATGCAGCGACACCACGCGCACACCGCGTTTACCAAGCTCAATCGAGGCCGCTTTCACCACGGCATTCAACGCCGCTTTGCTGGCCCGATACGCAATCCCTGAACTCGAACTCATGGTGCCGATGGAGCCCATGCGTGACGAGAGAAACGCCATCGCGCCACGCGCTTTCGCCACGTTATCCGCAAACGCGAGCGTGAGTCGCAGCGGGCCGAGCACGTTGGTGCGCATCACCAAATCGAAGTCTTCCGTGGGCATGTCGGTGAGCTGATCGTTGCGCGGACCGTAGACGCCCGCGTTGCAGATCAACACATCAATTGATTCGCCTTCAAGTTTCTTCGCGAGCGACTCGATGGACGAAGATGTTGATGTGTCGAGCGCTTCGAGCCGCACGCCCAAGCGGCGCAACTCAGTCGCCTCCGTCGGGCGACGACAGGTCGCGATCACGTCGTAGCCGTCCGCTGCATACTGCCTCGCAAACTCAAGACCGAGTCCGCGGTTGGCGCCAAGGATAAGAACTGTTTTTGCCATGTTTCTCGCCCCCTCCCCTTCAAGGGGAGGGCAGGGGTGGGGATGGGGTTCCTGCGTTCACTGAATCGCTCCAGGAGAGACGAACCCCATCCCCCTCCTAGCCTCCCCCTTGAAGGGGGAGGGACAGCACGCGCGACGCGCCTACAGCATCTCCACAGCCATCGCTATACCTTCACCGCCACCAATACAAAGCGCAGCGACACCCTTCTTGCCACCAGTCTTTTTCAAACCGCCAAGCAGGGTCACAAGGATGCGCGCACCGGATGCGCCAATCGGATGGCCGAGTGCGCACGCGCCACCGTGAATGTTCACTTTGTCGTGCGGAATGTCGAACTCTTTCATCGCGGCCATGGTGACTACGGCGAATGCTTCATTGATCTCGAAAAGATCAACGGCCTTCGAATCCCAGCCTGTCTTCGCGAAGACCTTTTTGATCGCGCCTGCAGGCGCTGTGGTGAACCATTCCGGCTCTTGGCTGTATTCGGCGTGCGCAACGATCTTTGCAATTGGCTTTAAGCCAAGCGCCTGCGCTTTCGATTGCTTCATGAGCACGAGTGCTGCTGCGCCATCGGAAATCGAAGATGCGTTCGCGGCGGTGATCGTGCCTTCTTTGATGAACGCGGGTTTGAGCGATGGGATCTTGTCGAGCTTGGCTTTCGGTGGTTGCTCGTCGATCTCTATCATCGTGTCGCCAGCCTTGCCTTTGATCGCGACGGGCACGATTTCCCACTTGAACGCGCCGCTCGCCGTAGCTTCTTGGGCGCGCTTGGTTGAGGCGATGGCGAAGGCATCTTGCTCTTCGCGGGTGAAGGTGTATTTCTTCGCGCAGTTTTCTGCGTGAACACCCATCGCCTTGTGATCGTAGGCGTCTTCGAGGCCGTCCATCGCCATGTGGTCATACGTGGTGACCGCGCCGTAGCGATAGCCCTTGCGCGAATTCATCAGCAGATGCGGCGCGTTCGTCATGGATTCCATGCCGCCCGCCACCACAATATCACGCGTGCCCGCAGTGATTGAGTCGTAGCCCAATTGCACGGCCTTCATGCCGGAGCCGCACATCTTGGTGATGGTGAGCGCGCCGGTCCCTTTCGGGAGACCGGATTTCAACGTGGCTTGGCGGGCGGGCGCTTGGCCTTGGCCTGCCATCAAGCAGTTGCCAAGGATGACCTCGTCCACCGCGTCGGCTGCGACACCCGCGCGCTCAACCGCCGCCTTCACCGCGACCGCGCCTAAATCTGATGCGCTAAGCGACGAAAAATCTCCGAGCATTCCACCCATCGGGGTACGCGCAACGCCAACGATAACAACTGGATCCGACATGATTCTCTCCGACTGAAAATTGAAAAGCGCCTCCTTGGCGACCTTCTGGATTTTTTGAATTTCTATCTTTTATTTGCGAGCCAACGGCTCCATTGTGACGCAAACGCGCCAATCACACCGCCAAGCAGCGCGGCAATGAAAATTCCACGGATCGACAGCGGTGACGCCGTCAATGCGAGTGAGAATGCTGACGCGCCCAGCAGAATTTGCAAGAGCAGTTTCCCGCGCGGAATCCACGGTTTCTGCTCAATCGCAACGGCGATGCCAAACCACGCGCACACCGCACCAGTCCACACCATCACCATGCCGATTCTTGGGGCAACGGCAAAAGCGAACATCCCCGCGATTGCAAGGAAGAAGCCAAAAAGCATGACCGCGTTGCGTCTCATGCGATGATGCCTTCGCCTTCACGCACGTCAATCGCGGCGAATGCTTTGCGAGTGACCGACCGGGTGTCACTTTCTGCGCTCAAATCCAGATGCAAATTGCGCAACAAACCGTCTTCGATACCGTAAATCCAGCCGTGGAGCGTGAGCAATTGCTCGCGCGCCCAGGCGTCGCGAACGATGGTAGTGCGTGCCAAATTTCTCACCTGTTCCACCACATGTAATTCACAAAGTTTCCGCAATTTTGCTTCGCGATCAACGACAGCGCTGAGGCTTTCGCGATGATTTTCAGCGGTATCTCGAACATGCTGAATCCAATTGTCAGAGATACCCAAGCGGGAGCCGTCGAGCGCAGCGGCGACACCGCTGCAGCCATAGTGTCCGCACAAAATGACATGCTTTACTTTGAGCACATCTACTGCGAAATGCAACACCGATAGGCAATTGAGATCAGTATGCACCACGACGTTTGCGACATTTCGATGCACGAAGATTTCGCCGGGCGGCAATCCGATGATTTGATTAGCGGGGACGCGTGAGTCAGAGCAGCCGATCCAGAGATATTCGGGTTGCTGTTGATGTTTGAGTTTGTCAAAAAAATTCGCATCGTCCGCGAGCGTGGAAGCCACCCAAGCGCGGTTGTTGTCAAAAAGATGTTCGAGCGATGTATTCACTTCAGCTTGGCGACTACTTCGTCTCGTTAAACAATTCGCGACCAATCAACATGCGGCGAATTTCAGACGTGCCTGCGCCGATTTCATATAGCTTCGCGTCGCGCCATAAGCGCCCGGTCGGGTATTCATTGATGTAGCCATTGCCGCCCAACGCCTGAATTGCCTCGCCCGCCATCCACGTTGCCTTTTCAGCGCAGTAAAGAATCACGCCCGCAGCGTCTTTTCGCGTGACTTCGCCGCGATCGCACGCCTGCGCCACCGCATACAGATAGGCGCGACACGCAGAGTACGTTGAATACATGTCGGCGACCTTGCCCTGCATCAATTGAAATTCACCAATCGATTGATTGAATTGCTTTCGCTCGTGAACATACGGAAGCACAACGTCCAAACACGCCGCCATGATGCCGACCGAACCGCCAGCCAACACTGCGCGTTCATAGTCAAGCCCGCTCATGAGCACGTTGACGCCTTTACCGACTTCCTTGAGCACGTTTTCTGCCGGTACTTCGCAATCCTGAAACACAAGCTCGCAGGTGTTTGAGCCGCGCATCCCGAGCTTGTCCAGCTTCTGCGCGGTCGAAAAGCCTTTGAAGCCTTTTTCGATGATGAAGGCAGTGATGCCGCGCGGGCCGAGGCCTGGATCAGTTTTGGCGTACACGACCAACGTGTCGGCGTCCGGCCCGTTGGTGATCCACATTTTGTTACCGTTCAAGACGTAGTGATCGCCTTTGAAATCGGCGCGCAATTTCATCGAGACGACGTCTGAACCCGAGCCCGGCTCACTCATCGCGAGCGCGCCGACATGTTCTCCGGAAACGAGCTTCGGAAGATACTTTTTCTTTTGCGCTTCGCTGCCATTGATTTTGAGTTGATTGACGCAGAGATTCGAGTGCGCTCCGTACGACAAACCGACCGATGCACTCGCGCGGGAAATCTCCTCCATTGCCACGCAATGCGCCAAATAGCCCATGTTCGCGCCGCCGTATTCCTCCGGCACAGTGATCCCGAGAATGCCAAGATCGCCCATCTTTTTCCACAAATCCATCGGGAATTGATTGCTGTGATCAATGTCTCCGGCACGGGGGGCGATTTCAGCCGCTGCGAAGGCGGCGATGGAGTCGCGCAGCATGGCGATGTCTTCGCCGAGATCAAATTTCAAAAATGGGAATTGCATGGGCTACACCTTCGGTCATTTCGATGAATCTGGTTCGCGCACTGTCTTTGCAGGCATCGAGATCAGTGTTTGTTGCATCAGGGCACAGAGCGTTTCAACGCCGTTTTTGTAGACGAACACGCGGCCTTGCGTGATCGTAAGCGTACGGCCAGATTTGACCACTTCCGCGCGCGCGACAATGCGCTCGCCGTCAGCCGGCGCGAGCAAATTCAGTTTGAATTCAACCGTCAATACGCCCGCACCCGGCGGCATTGCAGTCACACCGGCGCAGCCGCCCGCAGTGTCAACCAGCGTGCTCACGATGCCCGCGTGGAAAAAGCCGTTCTGCTGCGATAGCTCCGGGCGGAAATTCACTGCGAATTCCGTTTCGCCCCGTTCGACGCGGACAACTTCGACGCCGATCAAGCGCATCGCACCTTGCGCGGCGATGATCGCTTCGATGTCAGAAAGCTTGGCGGGATCGAGCATGGGGCGGTGGCGGGGAGCGGTTGCTAGGTGATACGAAACAAACGAAATTCTAGGCGTAAGTTGACGTTAACGTAAACGTAATCTTTCGTTTTTGAAATGCCGATACGAGTTGCGTCGAGCACGTCGCAGGGCAGGCGCGAGCCTCGTTGATGGGCTGGCCAAACCCGTCACGTTGACGCCATCGCCGGGTCTTTTGCCTTGATCGCTTTAAGACGGCGCTGGCAATCTTTCTCGATCGTCTCGATTTCCTCGATCACGGCATCGATATCTTCGCGTTGCTGTTCGAGCAGCGCGCGGCGCTTTTCGAGCACCTCTAAGAACTTCACGAGTTGTGAGCGTTCACTTTTATCGGCATCGTAAAGATCAAGGATCTCGGCGATTTCGGCCAAACTCATGCCGAGGCGCTTGCCGCGCAGCACGAGCTTCAAGCGCACCCGGTCGCGCTGCGCGTAGACGCGACGCGTGCCTTTGCGGGCTGGGGTGATGAGGCCGTGATCTTCGTAAAAGCGAATCGCGCGCGTGGTGAGGGCGAACTCATCCGCAAGATCGGAAATGGTGAAGGTTTCAGCGCGAACGGCGTCGGCAGTCATCCTGCGAGTTTAGCCGGGAAGTTTGCCCAATCAGCACAAACGAGCGTTCTACTCGAACCGCTCGCGCGACCCTCGGGCAGACCGTCCGCGTGCGGACGCGGCTGCCTCTCGCGCGAACCAGCAACGCAGACGGCGAAAATCGCCTCTAACTCTATGCGTTCGCCCCGATTCAAACGGGACTAGCGCCATTTCTATACATTTCTTGAATCATCAAATAAATTGCGCGTAGTCCAGTTTAAATCTGGCCTACTAAGAAAATGCTTTAGCAGAAAATAGCTACCGCACTTCAGTGGCACGCCACCCAGCTGAGCGACCGAAAACTGAGCTGCGGTTGCCCGCTCAGGCGTCGCTAAATGTGAAGTGCGGCAAGCGCACCCACCACAACACCCACACCGGCCACGCCGTACATCGTGTATTCCAGCCAGCGGCGCTTGGTGAGAAGCGCAATTGCCGCGAGCGCAATCGCGATCTGCAAAAGCGTTGTCGCTTGCGCCCAGCGATGATGCTCGTGCATCTGCGAATCGCTTCGCTTGTCCCAATCTTTCGCCTCAGCTTCGAGCTTCTCAGCGGCGACCTTGATCTCGCCCTTCTCCGCTTTGTAGCGCTTGATTTCCTCTTCATAGAACTTCTTGCGCGACTCGGGCGCGAGCTCAAGCGCGAGTTCGCTCAAATTCTGCTTGCTGCTCTTAGCTTGGTAATAGTTCCACTGGTTCGACGCTTCGGTTTTCTTGATCGCGGCGTTGTTTTTGAAGAGGCCTGCGTTGGCTTGCGTGGCACCGCCTTGATAGGCAAACAGTGCACCGATAGTGGCAATGATCGCAGTCACCACCGCGATGCCCCCTGCATGTGATTTGTGATCGCCGTGTTGAGCTGCGTGCTCAAGCTCGTGATCGTGGGGGCCGTGTACGTGAAATCCGCCGCCTGACATAGTGTGATCCCTGAAATTGTGTTTAGCTTTGAATGAGATGCTAGCTCGAAGCGCTAGGCTAACTAAGGCAAACGCACGCCGCTTGGTGACGCAGCGCGAACGAGACAGCAAGTCATCGCCTACCGCTGCGTCCGCTAGCATCGAAGCATGACAACTTCGCTTACTTTCCCCTACGCCGATCCGCCTGCGGCCGGCAGCGCTACCCAAGTCTCGCCCGGTGTGCATTGGATTCGCATGCCACTGCCGTTTGCGCTTGATCACATCAATCTGTGGCTCATCGAAGAAGGCGAAGGCTGGGCTGTCGTCGATACTGGCTTCGGCGTGCAAGCAACGCGCGATATTTGGGAACAACACTTTGCGGGAACGATGGGCGGCAAACCTATCACCCGCATTTTGGTGACGCACTACCACCCCGATCACTTAGGCAATGCACAATGGCTCGCGGAGCGTTTCGCAACGAGCGAAGGCCCGCTCATTCCAGAAATGAGTCTGCTTGAATTGGTCACCGCGCACGCCGTCGCGGGCGGCACAGGCGCGCATCAGCGCAGCGCGCTGGCCGAGTTTTTCCGCTCACACGGTTTAACGCCCGAGCAAATTGAGGTCACTGCCAATCGCGGCAATACCTACAGCTTTGGCGTGCCCACTCGCCCGACAACGTGCCAGCGCATCATTCCTGGCGAAACAATAGAGATCGGCGGTAAGTTGTGGAACGTAATCGCCGGATACGGGCATACACCTGAGCATCTCAGTTTCTACTGTGAAGAAACCAAAGTCTTGATTTCGGGCGACATGTTGTTGCCGAAAATTTCCACCAACGTGAACGTGTGGCCGGTCACGGCGCTTTCCGATCCGGTGAGCGAATACGTTGGCTCGTTGCAAGCGTTCAAGTATTGCGAGCAAGACACGCTCGTTTTGCCATCGCACGGCATGCCTTTTCGCGGAATTCAAGCGCGGGTGGAGGCGCTTGAGACGCACCACGAAGCACGCATGAATGAGCTCTACGCGGCAGTCTCGGCAGAAGCCAAAACGGCTGCTGAGCTAATTCCCGTTTTATTCCGCCGACAGCTCGATAACCACCAACTGTTTTTTGCGATCGCTGAGGCGGTTGCCCATGTGAATCACGGCTGGCGCACCGGGCGTCTGAATCGGGTTGTGGCGAGCGACGGAACGATTCGATTTTCACTACGTAATTAGCCGCGCAGTAAGATGGCAAGGTCTAAAAGCATTTTCGCTTTAACGCATATTTAATCGGGGCTAGATTTCGATAAGTGCGTTTTTTGTGATTACAAATAATCACATATTGCCCCAATAAAATCTCCGCAAAGAACTATTTTCTGAATCATGCAAGATAGAAAAATTTGTCTATGACCCAACACCTGTTCATCCTCACCGGTGCGTCGCGCGGCATGGGTTACGCCATGGCCGAGCAGCTTCTGCAATCGGGCGCGGAGTTGCTATGTATTTCGCGCAATGAGCGAGACGAACTAAACACCGTTGCAGCTCAACACAACAGAACGCTTTCGCAATGGCGCGCCGATTTGAGCGATGCGAGTGCAACTGCTGAGCGCCTTCGCGCGTGGCTTCACGAGAAGGCTGCGGCACACTACGCGAGCGTGACGCTGATTAACAACGCAGCGTTGTTGCCGAAAATCGCACCACTTCGCGAATCGAGCGCGGCCGACATTGCGCTCACACTTCGCGTCGGTCTTGAATCGGTCATGATGCTGACGGCTGCTTTTCTGGACGCCACACAATCTTGGACGTGCCCGAGAAACGTGCTGAATATTTCCAGCGGCAACGGTCGCCGTGCGATGGCATCGCAATCAATCTACAGCGCGGTGAAAGCCGGAATGGATCACTACACGCGCTGCGTGGCCGAGGAAGAAAAGCTCGTTACGAACGGCGCGAAACTCTGTTCGCTCGCACCGGGCATTATCGATACCGATATGCAAACGCATCTGCGCGAATCTGATCCTTCGAAGTTTCCGGCGCATGCAACCTTCGTTGATTTCAAATTGTCCGGGCATCTGCTCACGCCTGAAGCGGGTGCCGCCCGTGTACTCGCGTATCTTGCACGCGAGGATTTCGGCGTGAACCCCGTCGCCGACGTTCGCGACGCGTAACCGCTTGTAGGCGCGGGCTTGACCGCGCTACCTCGTCACCGCGCGATCAAACCAAGTGTTGTGTTCTCGTTGAAAAAATTGAATCGCTTCTCAATGCGAAGCGCGTTCAAGCCCGCGCCTACAAGCCGGGCATCAGCGCGCCACAATTCCAGCATTGCTCAAAGCCGCCGTCGATCTGCTCTTTGCAGTTCGAACAAAACCAGTGTCTCTGCGGCGCACTGCGTAAATCTTCGATCAATTCACGGGCGCGCGCGAACTGCTCTTCATGCTTAACCCAAATTTCGAGCGCAGCTTCGTGCGGCGGCACTTCGCCGACTGATCCCTGCAAAAACATGCGTTGCACGCTCGCCTCAATGCCAGCAGCCGTAAGCATGTCATGCCACAGCGTGGCCTCCACGATTCCATTTGCTTTGGCAACGCGCTTCATCGTGCTGCCTACATCTTTCTGAGCAACAAACCCTTGAGGTATTCGCCTTCGGGGAACGCGAGCGAGTGCGGGTGATCGTGCGTTGCGCCCACGTGCGCGAGGATCGTCGCATCAGCATGTGCCTCCATCGCGGCGCTGGCAACGATTTTCTGAAACAGCGCTTGATCGATCCCGCCTGAGCAGCTGAACGTGAAGAGCAGTCCGCCTGGTTTCAACACGTGGAAGGCAACGCGATTAATGTCTTTGTACGCGCGCGCCGCACGCTCTGCGTGGTGCGCGCTCGGCGCAAACTTCGGTGGATCAAGCACGATCGCGTCAAACTGCACGCCTTCAGAGCGATACTTTCGCAAAATCGCAGGCACATCTGAATCGATGAATTCACAGGGCTCAGTGTCGAATCCATTGATCTCCACATGGCGTTTCGCGTGTTGCAACGCAAGCGCTGATGAATCAACGCTGATCACCTTGCTCGCGCCACCCGCGAGAGCGGCCAAGCTAAATCCGCCCGTGTAGCAATAGCAGTTCAGCACGTGCTGTGCGTTCGCCGCTTTGATTGCTTCGGCGAACAGCGCACGATTGTTGCGCTGATCGATGTAGAAACCAGTCTTCTGCCCACTGGCTACATCGACCTCATATTTCAACCCGTGCTCTTCAAAGTTAACGACGGTGCTTCGCGTTTCGCCTGCTTTGAGTTCGGGATAGAGCCAACCCTGATGCGGCTCCAATCCTTCGAGTGTGCGCACCGATGAGTCGCTTCGTTCGTAGATTTTCTCAATCGCCAATTCGCTCACAATCGCTTGCGCGATCGCTTCTTTCCACCGCTCTGCGCCTGCGCTGGTGATTTGCACCACTGCAGTATCGCCATAGACGTCGACGATCACCCCTGGCATCCCATCGCTTTCGCCATGAATCGCGCGAAAGGCGTTGCTCGCAATCGGCAACGCATTACGACGCGCCAATGCGGCGCGGAAAGCGTTCTTGAAGAAACGATGATCGATGATGATTTCAGGATCAAAACTCCACACCCGCGCGCGAATCTGCGACTTCGGCGAATACGAAGCTACAGCGAGTGGTCGCCCTTCATCTGATTCAATCCGAATCGTCTCGCCCGAGCGAAGCCCGAGCATGGTGTTCACGCTGTTATTGAGCTCGCCAATGGCGCTTTCAAAAATCCAAGGGTGGCGGCGCAGCAGGGAGCGCTCTTTGCCCGGTTTGAGTTTTATAGTTTTCATGAATATGAGCGTAGCATGCGCGTCAAGATCGGAGGCTATTCTTGGTATCTAACGTGTAAAGGAGATTCACCATGGCGAACGTTTCAACGACCCCTGCGGGGTATCACACAGTCACGCTCTATCTCACGGTCAAGGGCGCAGCGGCGGCGGTCGATTTCTATAAGGCCGCATTTGGCGCAAGCGAGGTCATGCGCTTGGAGATGGGGCCGGGCATGATTGGTCATGCAGAGGTGAAAATTGGTGACTCGCATGTAATGCTTTCCGACGAATTCCCTGACATGGGCGTCGTAGGGCCGAAGACCCTAGGCGGAACGGCTAGCAGTGCAACGATCTACTCCGAGGATTGCGATGCGCTTATCGCGCGCGCCGTGGCTGCTGGCGCAAAACTGCTACGCCCGGCGCAGAATCAGTTCTACGGCGATCGCATGGGGCAGATCGAAGATCCGTTCGGCCATCGCTGGAGCATTTCTACGCATCTCGAAGATTTAAGCGTCGACGAAATCAAAGCGCGAATGGCAAAGCAATTCGGCGGCTAAGGATTCGCTCAGAGCCCAATTCCGCGCGCCATGATTGCCGCAAAAATCATCACAAGCGCGAGCAAATGCAGTTCGAGCGTAACGAGCCGACGCATACGAACCCACTGCGCGCTCGCGGGCAGCGCACCCGCGGCCTTGAGCGCACGAGACCAGCGGATGAATGCAATGGTCGGGATGATCGAAACCAAACCTGTTGCGAAGAAGAAAGCGATCTTCAGCCAAAACACCGGATTGCCACTGTAAAACGCGGAGCCCTTTACGCCATAGCGAAGGCGCAGATAGCCGACGATCAGCAGCAGCCCGGCCACAAGGCCGTATGCCAAATCGATCTTACTCAAAAACCGAACGGACTCAGGCGACGCGACGCCACGCAACACAGCCCACTCGGCCATCAGAAGACCAACCAACCCAAACGCGAGCAGGTGGTGAAGGATTGCTAGATTCGCATCAAGGCTCATTGGTTGCTCACAAAAGTTCTGTCCATTCGGCGCGCTCGATCCACCACTTGTCTTTTTCGAAGCGCCAACGCGTATTGAAATCCCAACTTTGCGCGCGTTCTGGAATGATGCCCGAACCGCCGCCCGCGATCACCGTGATGCGCACCTTTGCCTCAGAGCCGGTGAACTCCAATTCGCGAATCGTCGCGTTCACGTAAATGTTCGGATTGGTGAGAAACACCGCGCCAACCGTACGTCGCGCTTCGTCTTTGGTCATTCCACCCGCGCCGCTGCGCGAAAAATCGGAAGCAAGAAAATTCATGAGCCGCGCGTTATCGCGCGCCTTGACGGCGCTTTCCATTTCGGCGACTGCAGCACGTAGCGCTTTCTCTGGATCGGTGCGCGAGCATCCGACGACCAGCAACGCAACCAGCAAACCTAGGGCAATGATCCGCGCCGTAAGGACGCCACAGTCTCTCACGAGGTTGCCACGAGAGCAGCGTCTCGGATGGGCTGCGCCCAATCCGGTAGTGCGGCATATGATTTGGATAGCCGCCCATCCGTTACTCGAAAACACAATTGGGGACTTGCTCCATCCACACTGTTATCGTACACGTAGAGTCGGTTAACGACTCGACCGAGCGCGGCACAATTCGCAATCGACTTAGAGTACCGCGAGATGATCTTTCCAATCGGTACTTCGTGCCCGCCTTGCATGACGCGCCGAGCGATCCTCGATGCGTTAATCGCTGGGTCGCTGGTCCCGACAAAAAATAACCGAACAAAGAAGCCCGCCTCCATCGCGCGGAGAATAAAGTCAGTTTTGTCGCTCCCGGAGAGCACGGTTTCGAATGCGAGTTCGGTTTTATCTTTTAGGCACCGCTCGCGGCGCTCTGCCGCTAAGTTTGCGGCCTTTACGACTGCTTCGGGTGAATTCCAGTCACCGAACTCATCGCGCGCTATGTTGTCAGGATTTACGTACAGGCAACCCTCCATCCATTCATGGCGCAGCACTGCTTCGGTGATCGAAGTTTTTCCCGCGCCGTTGGGACCAGCAACTACGACCAATCGAGGGCGCAACAAATTCAACGCACCAATTTGAATTGTTTTCGAAGGTAGGTCATGCGTGTCAGAGCGGCAGCGACCTCCTCTTGCAGCGTCGTGCGAAGACGCGCATCGGAAATGACTCGCTTCTCGCGAGCAACGCGGGCGACGTCTTCCATCACCGCAGCAAGTTCATCATCCGTGGGTTCTCGATCAACCGAAAGCGGATCTGTGGAGATTGGGCTGGCGTCGGCAATCACATTCATATTCCGATGGTATCGCAGGACGAGATCTAATGCTAGGCACGGGCGTTACGCCTACATACTCCGCCGATACTGCCCGCCCACTTCAAATAGTGCGTCAGTAATCTGCCCAAGCGAGCAGACTTTTACTGCGTCCATTAGCTCCGCAAAGACATTGCCGCCGGTGATCGCGGTTTGCTTGAGTTTGGCGAGTGCGGCGCTTGATGCGTTCGCGTGCTTCGCGTGAAACTCGTTCAGGCGGCTGAGTTGCGATTGCTTTTCCTCATCCGTAGAGCGCGCGAGTTCGAGCGTTTCGGGCACGGGATCGCCGTGCGGATTTCTGAACGTATTCACGCCGATGATCGGTAGCGTACCGTCGTGCTTCAGCCATTCGTAGTGCATCGATTCTTCTTGAATCTTGCCGCGCTGATAGCCGGTCTCCATTGCGCCCAACACGCCGCCACGCTCTGAGATCGCTTCGAATTCTTTGAGCACGGCTTCTTCGACGAGATCGGTCAATTCGTCGATGATGAAAGCGCCTTGGTTCGGGTTTTCGTTTTTCGCGAGGCCCCATTCGCGATTGATGATGAGCTGAATCGCCATCGCGCGGCGCACTGATTCTTCGGTGGGCGTGGTAATCGCTTCGTCGTACGCGTTTGTGTGTAGCGAATTGCAGTTGTCGTAAATTGCGATCAGGGCTTGAAGTGTGGTGCGGATATCGTTGAAAGCGATTTCTTGCGCGTGTAGGCTGCGGCCGCTCGTTTGGATGTGGTACTTGAGCTTCTGCGAGCGGTCATTCGCGCCGTATTTCTCGCGCATCGTCACAGCCCAGATGCGGCGCGCAACGCGGCCGAGCACGCTGTATTCTGGGTCCATCCCGTTTGAGAAAAAGAAAGAGAGATTTGGCGCGAAATCATCGATGTGCATTCCGCGTGCGAGATACGCCTCGACGAAGGTGAATCCGTTTGAAAGCGTGAACGCGAGTTGCGAAATCGGATTCGCGCCTGCTTCGGCGATGTGATAGCCGCTAATTGACACTGAGTAGAAATTGCGTACGCGGTTGTGCACGAAATACTCTTGAATGTCGCCCATTACTTTGAGCGAAAACTCGGTGGAGAAGATGCAAGTGTTCTGGCCTTGATCTTCTTTCAGAATGTCGGCTTGCACGGTGCCACGCACGTTTTCGAGCGTCCACGCTTTGATCTTTGCCAATTCATCATCGGTTGGCTCGCGGCCATTGTCTTTTCTGAACTTCGCAAGCTGTTGCTCAATCGCGGTGTTCATGAAGAAGGCGAGAATCGTCGGCGCGGGGCCGTTGATCGTCATCGAAACGCTCGTTGCCGGATCGCAAAGATCGAAGCCGTCGTAGAGCACTTTCATGTCGTCAACGGTGGCAATCGATACGCCGCTGTTGCCGACTTTGCCGTAGATATCCGGGCGCAATGCGGGATCGTTGCCATAGAGCGTCACGCTATCGAACGCAGTTGATAGGCGCTTCGCAGGCATACCCTCTGAGACTTTTTTGAAGCGGCGATTGGTGCGAAATGCGTCGCCCTCGCCTGCGAACATTCGTGTTGGATCCTCGTTCTCTCGTTTGAACGCAAATACACCAGAAGTAAATGGGAACGAGCCCGGTACGTTTTCTTTGAGCTGCCACTTGAGGATTTCGCCCTCGTCTTCGAATTTCGGTAGCACCACTTTTTTGATCTTGGTGCCCGAGAGTGAGGTGTAGGTGAGCTTGGTGCGAATTTCTTTGTCGCGAATCTTCACGACGTATTCGTCACCTGAATAAGCCGCGAGGGTTTGCGGCCACATGTCGAGCAGTTTTTTGCTGCGTGGATCAAGCGCGGTGTCGCGAGAATCGATGAGTTTTTCGAGGCGCGAAAGAACCCCATCCCCACCCTCGCCCTCCCCTTGAAGGGGAGGGGAACCAAGCATCTTGGCGCTCGCCCGCAGCTGTTGCCGCTCGCGTGCGATTCGCGCCTGCGCGTTGGCCCACGTGTGGTAGCCGCGCACTGTGTCGGCGATTTCAGCAAGGTAGCGCACGCGCGATGCGGGCACGATTGCTTGCGTTTGCGATGACGCGCGTGTACTCGTTGGTGTGAGCGTGCCTGTGTCGAGCTTGAGGCCTTTTTTCGCGAGTGCAGGCGTGATCGCCTGATAAAGCGCGGTGACGCCGTCGTCAGCAAAGCGCGATGCCATGGTGCCGAATACGGGCATCTCGTCTGGCGATACGCTCCAGGCTTCTTTATTGCGCTGCACTTGCTTGCGCACGTCGCGCAGCGCGTCTTGTGCGCCTTTACGATCAAATTTGTTGATTGCGACAAAATCCGCGAAGTCGAGCATGTCGATTTTTTCAAGCTGCGATGCTGCGCCGAATTCGGGCGTCATCACATACAGCGAGTAGTCGACGAACGGAACGATTGCGGCATCGCCCTGACCGATGCCGGAGGTTTCAACGAGGATGACATCAAAGCCATGCACTTTGCACGCGGCAATCGCGTCGGGCAGTGCTTTCGAAATCTCGGAGCCCGCCTCGCGCGTGGCGAGAGAGCGCATGTAAATGTTGTCGTGATTGATCGCGTTCATGCGAATCCGATCACCGAGCAGCGCACCGCCCGATTTACGGCGCGATGGGTCAATCGAAATGATCGCGATCTTCAGCCGATCACCCTGATCGATTCGGAAGCGGCGCACTAATTCATCCGTGAGCGAAGATTTCCCCGCGCCGCCGGTGCCTGTGATGCCGAGCGTGGGCGTGCTTACTTTCGCAGCCTGCTCGCGAAGCGTTTTCAGTTCGCCCTCGGTTAGTACGCCAGCTTCAACACGGGTGATCGAGCGCGCGAGGGCGGTGTACTGACTCGAAGACTTCGTCGAGGCCGCTTTAGCCAGATCATGATCACAGAGATGAATCATCTCGTTGATCATGCCTTGCAAACCGAGCTTTGCGCCGTCTTCGGGCGTAAAGATCCGCGCAACGCCGTAATCGTGCAGTTCCTTTATCTCCGCAGGAACGATCACGCCACCGCCACCGCCAAACACTTTGATGTGATTCGCGCCCGCCTCACGAAGCATGTCGATCATGTATTTGAAGTATTCGACATGGCCGCCTTGATACGAGCTGATCGCGATGCCGTGCGCGTCTTCCTGAAGCGCTGCGTCCACCACTTCCTTCACGCTGCGGTTGTGGCCGAGATGAATCACCTCGCATCCGCTCGATTGCAGAATACGTCGCATGATGTTGATTGACGCATCATGTCCGTCAAACAAACTCGCTGCCGTGACGAACCTGACCTTGTGCGCGGGTTTGTAGATCAGCTGCTTGGTATCGAGATTGGACATACGTCTCTCCGCGCGCCGTGTGTGGCAGATTCATGCGAAGACGTATTTTTGCAGAAAATAGCCCAAAGTTGACGTTAACGTCAACTTACCTTTAATTGCAGCAGTAAAAAAACAGGGAACAGCACCAGCAAGAGTGCCGCAGCGCCGATCAAAGCGTTAGCGAAGTGCCAGCGCCGCTCGATCGCGGTTCGGTCAGCGAGCGCGCTGCCTTGCGCGAGGCCAGACACGGCCAGCATTGCGCTTGCCAGGCTAGCCACGGCCGGCAGCCCCACCCACCATGCGCCACCCTTATTCACAACAACAGCGATCCAGCCCATCATCGCGAACAACGCGGATGAGCCAATCACACTCGCCGCCATCAGACTATTTGCGCAGCCCCTGCAGTAGAACAATATCGCGATCTTCAGCCACGACTTTGCCACCCTTTTGCAAGCGCCATTCCCGCGAGCATCGCAGCGACAAACAAGGCGACATCCACCCCGCCAAATGCGAGGCTTGCCAAAGCTGGCCCCGGGCAATAGCCTGCGAGCCCCCAACCCGCGCCAAACATCACGGCCCCCACCACGAGCGGCGCATCGATATCGCGGCGAGTGGGAAGCTCAAATCGTGGCGCCAACCAAGGCGTATTGCGCACCGCTACGGATCGAAACGCGAAATAAGACACCAGCAGCGCGCCGCCCATTACGAAGGCAAGGCTCGCATCCCAGCGCCCATTTGCAATGCCGCCGATATCAAGAAACCCCTGCACTTTCTTTGGATCAGTCATCCCACCGAGCACTAAGCCCGCTGCAAAAACAAGCCCCGATGAAAACGCCACAAGTAAACGTTGCTTTTCTTGCGCCATGATCAAGCGCCTTGCATCCAGCGAAGCACAGCGACCGTAGCCGCGCCGACCGCCATAAAACTCAAAACGGAGATCAGCGATCGCATCGATAAGCGCGCCAAGCCGCACACGCCGTGGCCGCTCGTGCAGCCGCTGCCGATGACTGTGCCAAACCCCACCAGCAGGCCTGCAACGATAAGCAAACCTTTCGGTGCGATTGAAGGCGATATACGGTTAAACGCGAATGCAAACAATGCGCCGCCCACAATTAACCCGAGCAAAAAGGCGAACCGCCAGCCACTTTCTCGCGGCGAAAACATCGCATTGGCAGCAATCCCGCTGATGCCAGCAACGCGGCCTAACCCGGCTACCAAAATCCACGTAGCTGCGCCGATCAAAAGCCCACCCAGTAACGACCAAAGATAAGGATGCATAACCGCCGCTTGGAATTTATACTGCAGGGAGTATATTCTTAATATGAATTCAGCAAAGAAAATCAAGAAAGCAGTAACCGCTTCGCGAAAACCCGCGTCTGCTCCCGAAGGAATTGCTCCTGAGCACGCGCAAGCGCTGATCTCGCGATTGCGTCGCGCGGAAGGGCAAGTGCGTGCGGTCGCGCGCCTCATCGAAGAGGGGCATGGTTGCGACACGGTCGCCCAGCAACTCACCGCCGCGCGAAAGGCGCTCGACAAGTCGTTTTTCGCGCTGGTGGGTTGCGCGGTCGAGCACGGTCAGGTAGCGCCCGATGAGGTTTCGGCCTTACTCGCGAAGTACGCCTAGAGCGCCGTTACCTCGCTCAACATAACGTAAAAACTTCAATATGAATCCGATCCAATTTTTTGACCCTCAATCCTCCACTTACACCTATCTCTTGGTTGATCCTGAATCCCGCGAGGCGGTACTGATTGATCCCGTTGATACTCAGCTTGAGCGCGATTTAGCGGCGCTCAAAGCGCATAACGTCAAACTTAGTTGGGTGATCGAAACCCATGCTCATGCGGATCACGTTACCTCTGCGGCGCAACTCGTCGAGCACGCTGGGGCAAAGACTGCAGTTCCAGCAGGCTGCGGTATTTCAGGCGCTAGCGCTCAGCTTCACAATGGCGATTACGTCCGTTTTGGGACCGAGGAAATCAAGGCACTACACACGCCAGGTTATACAGCTGGGAGTATGTCATTCGTTTGGCGAAATCACGTGTTTACAGGTGACACACTGTTGATTGAGGGCTGCGGACGCACGGATTTTCAAAGCGGATCTGCGGAAGCCCTTTTTCAATCGATTACGAATGTCCTCTTTGCTCTGCCTGATGAAACGATGGTCTGGCCAGGCCACGATTACAGGGGCCGTCTGTCGAGCACGGTCGGTCACGAACGCGCACACAATTCGCGCATTGCAGGTAAGTCACTGGCCGAATTCGTTGCAACGATGAACTCGCTATCGCTGCCCAAACCCAAGCGCATTGATGAAGCGGTTCCCGCAAACTTGTGGCTCGGGGTGCGCCACGATGCCGAATCGATGGCGGACGGCTCGGTGCGCGACGCGGCTGGATACGCGGGCGATGTCACACCAGCCACAGCCTATGCCTGGTGGCAACACGGCGACGCCGTACTGGTCGATATTCGCACCGATGCTGAGCGCGAGTGGGTGGGCTTTGTGCCCGATGCCGCGGTGGTCGCCTGGAAGCAGTGGCCGGGCGGTGTGCCGAACCCGCACTTTGACGAACAGATCAAAGCGCTTGCCGATTCTGCGGGCGGCAAGCCGCTCGTAATGCTCTGCCGTTCGGGCGTGCGCTCCATCGCGTCAGCCAAACGGGCAACCGAGCTCGGGCTCGTCGCGTACAACATTCTCGAAGGCTTCGAGGGCAATCACGATGCAGCGGGGCATCGCAACTCAACCAGCGGCTGGCGAGCGCGCGGTCTGCCGTGGAGACAGAACTAATCAGCTTTATGGTGCTAGCCCATGTTTAATTGGGGCGAGATTCGATTTCTTTTATTCTTGCGTTTCCAATAGAAACGACGCTTGCCCTGGTTTAATAAGGGTTAAAGCTAAAGAGCGAAATCAATTTAACCACGCCCACATTCCGAGCTGAGCGTTTTTGGCTGACAACGTATCCGCTCGCACGTCCGCCCACGCCGGACGAAGCGACTAGAGATATTGAAACAGCACCGGCAGGAAAAACAGCGCAACGTTCACGATAAGCGCCAAAAGCCAAATCAGCGAGCGCGTCGCCTGCTTGCCAATCACGTAGAGATACACAAAGACTGCGCGTAGAGCGATGAACGTGAGGGCGAGCAAATTTGCAGTGATCCCGGCGCCGCCCAGAATGTGATTCACGATCACGGCGCTCGCGAAAAACGGCAGCGCCTCCCAACAATTCTGCTGCGCCGCATTCGCCCATTTGCGATAGCCCTCTTGCTTCGATAGCCAATCGCGCGGATTTCGGTTGTCAAATCCGCCATCGCGCGGATGCTTCGAAAACATGCCGTACTTCGCGATGCCCGCGCACACAATCGGCATCAGCGCCGCAAGCAAGATGGTAAAGATTGCAATAGTCATACGCGCAACAGAGTAGAGATTAAGTTGACGCGCATGTTACGCGCGAACACTCGAGATGGATTCCGCTCAAACGTCACGCAATGAAAAAGGGCGGTGATGCCGCCCTGTTTCTGATCGCGCACAAACTAATGGCGCGTTTAGATGACCTTGCAATTTTTCTCGGCACCGATGCGCTCGAGGTGCTTTTGCCGGTCTTTTGCCGCGTCAATCGCTTCTTCGGAGTTTTTGTAAGTGCCAATCATGGCTGGCCAGAAGAAGACAGCTGCTGCGATATTGGTTCCGGTCAACCCGCGCTCTTTCCTTGCCTTGGTTTCGAAATCCAGCGCTTCTTGGTAAGCCGCTTTGAGCTGATCGCAAGACATCGCCGAGTCGTTTATTTGCTTGGTCTGCACTACCGTTGGTGTTGCGCACCCAGTAAGAAAAGAAAGTGCGGCCAAAGCCGCAGCAAGAAATGTTGATTTCACTAAATGATCCCTCGTGACTCTGTTTAAAGAAAGCGCCGCGAACTTGTGCAAGCGACGCGTCGAGTCTACGAACCCACTAGCTTTTGTAACCTCCCAAATCTGATAGGTATGTAAGCATCTACTTCGATGCTAGGGCCGATTCAACTGCTTTAGTGAGCGAAGGTGAGAGCGGCTCTACCGTACTCGGGAATGCGCTCACCTTGCCAGCGCGGTCCACCAGGTACTTGTGAAAATTCCATTTCGGCGGTTGGTTAGTCGCTTTGATGAGGGATGCAAACAGCGGATGCTGCGCGATCGGCACCTCAATCTTTTCGAACATCGGAAAACTCACGCCGAAGTTCGCCTTACAAAACTCGGCGATTTGTTTGTTCGTTCCCTTCTCTTGCCCACCGAAATCATTCGCTGGAACGCCGAGCACAACAAAGCCTTTAGATTGATAGCGCTTGTAGAGCGCCTCTAAACCTTCGTATTGCGGCGTAAATCCACACTCACTCGCCACATTCACGATCAACACCACCTTCCCCGCATATTGCGACAACGCAATCAGCTTGCCGGGGAGCAAGGGGTTCATGGTGTGGTTGAGCACGGCGGGCGTTTGCGCAAATGCAGCGGCGGCAAGGCTTGCGGAGAGGAGCAGAGCGAGGCATCGAAAATATTTCATACGTCAGATTGTCCAGCGCTAGCGAATTTTTGGCATCCGTGTAAACCTTATCGACAGGTCAGAGATGCTTTACGCGGCATACAAACGTACATACAATTGAGAAGTGGAAATCATGTGGGATCGCTGCAAAAGCGAAACGCAATCCAGTTGCGCACGAGGGAATCACCTTCGACGAAGCGCAAACGGTTCTCGCCGATCCGCTCGCACTCACGCGCGAAGACGACGATGCGGAAGGCGAAGCACGCTACGTGACGCTCGGTCGCAGTGATTCAGGCAAGACGTTGATTGTCGTTTGGTCGCAACCCAATGAGAATCAAATCCGGCTGATTTCGTCGTGGAAAGCCAACGCGAAACAAAGGAAAACCTATGAGCAACAGTTCACGTAATCTTCATGCGCGATTGAAGGATATGGATTTCGGCAATGCGAAACCCGTGCGCGACGTACCCGCGCTCGCACGCCTGCAAGCGGGCGAGAAGAAAGAGCGCATTACGATTCGCCTTGATGCGCCAGTACTAGCGGAATATCGCGCCCAAGCCGAAAAACTCGGCACGAGTTACCAAGCGCTGATTAACGAAGCACTTAAAGACAAATTGCGTTCGGACGACGTGTTGCAGACGATTCGGAAAACTATTCGCGCAGAGCTCCGCAGCGCGAAGCCGTGAGGGTTGTGCCAAGTCTCACCCTCTAGAAGCACAGCGTAGCCTCGCAAATTGATGCAGCGGTAGACGGCTTGGAGATGTGCGCGTCGCGCGGGTCGGAACAAGGCGCAATGAGATTGCGCCCTACGACAAGTCAAGATCGTCGGGGTTCGCCCAGTTTGCGGGAAGCGTTCCCCGCTGTCGATAGCGATGAAACGACGAAAACGGCCAATCTTCGATCTTGGTCACATGGCCGTGCTTTACGGGGTTGAAATGCACATAGTTGATGTGATTTTCCAAATCCCGATCATCGCGAATCGTGTGTTCCCAGTATCGTCGTTGCCAGATGCCGCGTTCGCCGCGAGCAACGCGTTGGGTCGGTGTAGATTCGTCGCGAGGCAATCCGCGCGAGAAGATCGCTTTGATCGCACGCCAACGCAACGCGTAGTCGTGATCATCGGGCGGCAAAGTCCAGATCGCATGCATATGATCGGGCAGTACAGCCCACGCAACGATTTCAAACCGATGCGCCTCGCGCGTTCGTCGAACCGCATGCCGTAAAAGTTCGGCATGACGAATCAACAAATCTGAAGAGCGATCCGCAAGATTCACCGTGAAGAAGTAGGTGCCTCCCGGCAACCAAATGCGTTTGTAGTCCGGCATGTAGGGTGCAATCTTATTGCACCACAAATTGATACCAGCCGAGATGGAGAGAAGAAATGCGCTTCGCGCGGAGTATTACGAGGTGCAATGAGATTGCACCCTACGGTTGAGCTGTGGAGCTAGCTCATGGATCTTGCGGCTCAGCCAACACGAATGAATCGAGTATTTCGACATTGGCTCGCTCGCTAATTCTTGAAAACTTTTGCGTATAGAGAGTCCCCTCACGAAAGGCTTTGGCTGCTTTTTCCTTCGCTTCCTTTTTTGTTCGAGCAATGACCTCGGAAGAGTAGACCATCGTCAAAGGTGTTGCGGTCAATCCAAGATGCTGATTCAGTGACGCATCTCGATAGGGGATACTCACCCGCCACGTACGCTCATCTACTGACGCTCCGATTCGTTTTTCGAGCTGCTCCTTTGTTTCGAACAGATGGTATGGGGCAAGCATCGCAACAACCGAAATTGGAACCAAAAGGATCGACACAAGCTGCCACCGCCTTTTGGACTTGGCGTCTTTCTCAACATCCCCGGCCGCAGAAACGATGTGGGTAAATGCAGCCCAAATGAACGAGCCTAGCACGAGCAGCACCGCGTGATTCTTATCAATGAAACTTGAAGGATTGATCGTGATGTAAGGCTCTCTGGTAGTTTGTGCAGTTGTAAATGCCCAAATGGCGAAACTTACGAGTCCTAAGGCAAAGTGATTAGACAGCTCTTGCCATCCCTTAAGCGTTCGTAGATCGCCCGGCTTGAGTAGCACAACGAGGACGACGCTGACGAACGGGAGCATAAGCGGAAGGTTCTCGTTAAAGAACCTAAATCCGTGTTGAATTGACGAATTTGCACCGCGCAACACCCACCAAGCTACGAGCATCCCCACGAAAACGACAACGACGGAGAAGCGGAAAAACGTCTTTTCGTTCCATTCGTGAAAACGGAATGTTCGTCCCAAATGACTTTTTATTTGATCGATATTCATTCTTGTTTCCGGTCAAAAAACAACGGGCTCCCTAAGGAGCCCGATTCATTCACTTACTTCTTATCGTCTTTCACCTCGGTGAAATCCGCGTCGACGACTTTGGCATCGTCGCCGGGTTTGCCTCCGGCGGCTTTGGCGTCACCGCCTCCGCCCGCTGCTTCAGCGCCTCCCGCTTTTTGCGCTTCGGCTTGCGCGGCAGCGTACATTTTCTCGCCCAACTTTTGTGCTGCAGCGGAGAGCGTTTCTGCTTTCGCATCAAGCGCCGCCTTCTCTGCGTTTTGATCTTTGAGCAGCTCTTCAGCGTCTTTCAGTGCGGCTTCGATTTTTGATTTCTCATCCGCGCCGACTTGATCGCCGTATTCGCCCAAGCTCTTCTTCACGCTGTGCACGAGTGTGTCGAGCGTGTTGCGCGCTTGAACCGTTTCGAGGCGCTTTTTGTCTTCGGCTTCGTTGGCTTTGGCGTCGTCCACCATGCGCTGAATTTCTTCTTCGCTCAAGCCGGAGTTCGCCTTGATCGTGATCTTGCTTTCTTTGCCGGTGCCTTTGTCTTTCGCGCTTACGTGCAGGATGCCGTTGGCGTCGATATCGAATTGCACTTCGATTTGCGGCATACCGCGCGGTGCGGGCGGAATGCCTTCAAGATTGAATTGACCGAGGCTCTTGTTGCCCGCTGCCACTTCGCGCTCGCCTTGCAACACGTGCACGGTCACCGCGCTTTGATTGTCATCCGCAGTGGAGAACACTTGCGATGCCTTGGTTGGGATCGTAGTGTTTTTCTTGATGAGCTTAGTCATCACGCCGCCGAGCGTTTCGATGCCGAGCGAGAGCGGCGTCACATCAAGCAAGAGCACGTCTTTACGATCACCCGCGAGCACGGAGCCTTGAATCGCAGCACCTACAGCCACTGCTTCGTCAGGGTTCACGTCTTTACGAGGCTCTTTGCCGAAGAAGTTTTTCACTGCTTCGATCACTTTGGGCATACGCGTTTGACCGCCCACCAAAATCACGTCATCGATTTGACCAATCGACAAGCCCGCATCTTTCAAGGCAACTCGGCAAGGCTCGATCGTTTTGTTGATTAAATCTTCAACCAGCGATTCGAGCTTCGCGCGCGTGATCTTCAGCGCGAGATGCTTCGGCCCGGTCGCATCCATAGCGATGTACGGCTCATTGATTTCTGATTGCTGGCTCGACGAGAGCTCGATCTTCGCGCGCTCGGCTGCTGCTTTGATTCGCTGCAATGCGATTGGATCTTTGGTGAGATCGATGCCGGATTGCTTTTTGAACTCTTCGCAGAGGTAATCGACGATGCGTTGATCGAAGTCTTCGCCGCCCAAGAACGTATCGCCGTTGGTGGAGAGTACTTCGAACTGCTTTTCGCCGTCAACGTCGGCGATCTCAATGATCGAAACGTCAAACGTGCCGCCGCCAAGATCGTACACGGCGAACTTGCCGTCTTTTTTCACCTTGTCGATACCGAACGCGAGCGCAGCAGCAGTCGGTTCGTTGATGATGCGCTTGACTTCCAAGCCTGCGATGCGGCCTGCGTCTTTAGTGGCTTGGCGCTGCGAATCGTTGAAGTACGCGGGCACAGTAATCACCGCTTCGGTGACTTCATGGCCGAGGTAATCCTCTGCCGTTTTCTTCATTTTGCGCAGCGTTTCTGCTGAAACCGCTGGGGGCGAAAGCTTCTTGCCGCGCACTTCAACCCATGCATCGCCATTGTCATTTTTGACAATCGCGTACGGCATCAGGCTGATGTCTTTCTGCACTTCTTTTTCTTCGAAGCGACGACCGATCAAGCGCTTGACCGCGTAGATGGTGTTCTTCGGGTTGGTCACTGCCTGGCGTTTAGCCGGTGCGCCCACGGTGATTTCGCCGTCGTCCATGTAGGCGACGATCGAGGGCGTGGTGCGCGCGCCTTCGGAATTCTCGATGACCTTAGGCTGGCCGCCCTCGATAATGGCAACGCACGAGTTGGTCGTGCCCAAATCGATACCGATGATTTTGCTCATGTCTATGCTCCGTGACTAAGTTGTTGTGTTGTTATTTGGGTTCGGTTCGATCACCATTCAAGTGCGGCTTGCGACAGGACGCCGAGCTTCGCTCTAAGACGACGGCCCCGAAGCGGCCTAAGACGACGCCGCTTTGCAGCTAGCGCGCAAGGTCTATGTTTTGAGTGATCTTCTAAATAGGATGAGTTGCTTACGAACGTCTTCTAGTTGGTCGAAGGCTTCTCCGAATCCCTCGGCCAAATCAAGGCGATCTGCTAATTCAAGTTGGGTCTCAAGTTCGGCGGCAGAACCGAGCGCAACGCCTAGAAAGTGACCGAGTTCGTTGGTGCCTGAGCGTCCCGCACCTTCTGCAATGCTTGATGGAATCGACACCGCCGAACGACGAATTTGCGCGGTCAAACCAAAGCGTTCGTCCGCAGGAAATTTCGCACTAATTTCATAAACAGTTTCAGCCAAAGACATCGCCGCCTTCCACACGGGGAAGTCACGATGCGAGCGTTGCTGTTTTTCTTCGGTAGTCATCGTAAAAGTAGTTGTTAATCGCCATCAATCTCTCGCATGCCTTGCGCCCGAGCGACGAAGCCGCGTCGTCCTAGAGGCGCGCGAGGCGTGCATCGCCGTCCTAGGCCTGCGCCGGTGGCGCAGCGCCGTCGTCCTTGGTTGCCGTCGCAACGGCGACCATCGCGGGGCGCAAACAGCGATCGCCGATCATGTAGCCTTTTTGGAAGACTTGCAGTACGGTGCCGCTCGGCTGATCCGATTCAATTTGGCTCATCGCTTGATGAACATTCGGATCGAATTTGGCGCCTTCGGCTTTGACTTCTTTCACCTTAGCCCGCTCGAATGCGGAGGCGAGATTCTTAAGCGTCATGTCGACGCCCATCTTCAATTGCTCAGTGGTGCTTTTGTCATCTTTAAGCACCATTTCGAGCGTATCTTTCACCGCCAAGACAGAGAACGCGAAGTCGCGCGCGGCGTAATCGCGAGCATTCGCGATTTCTTGCGAGTGGCGTTTGCGCAAATTGTCTTGCTCGGCCAGCGAGCGCAGCGTTTGATCCTTCAGTTGCGCGGTGAGCTCGGCGACTTGCGCTTCGGCCGCAGCGAGTTTTTCCTCAATCGTCGTCTCCGCTGCCGCGTTCGCAGCAGCGATTGCCTCAGCAGCCATCGCGTCGGCCGCAGATTCCGGTGTGGGCGTGTTTTGTTCGTCAGGGTTCGCCATATCGTTCTGGAAAGTGCTGAAAAGGGTTGCGCTCATGCGCTTCGAATGGTGACTTTGGGCCTATCCCCTTGTTTTCAATAGGGAAACAGAAAGAGATTCGGGAAATACGTATTAGCGCTTATTTAACGGGGGCTAGATGTTATTTTGTGGAATATCCTTAATGTTCATTTTTCACTTGTCACCTCAATAAACTGATCTTTTCGGCTTTTAGCTATTTGTCTACGTGCGATTTACCGATTCACGCCGCAGATTCGCAGTCGGTCGTCGCCGGCTGCGACACATCCCAGAGCGCTCGCCAGCCTGTTCCGCGATTTCTACGATTGACGGGTTACTGATTACCCAAAAGGTTCTTCGATGCGTTTTCACACGTTTCTTGGCGGCGCGTCCGCCCTCGCCGCAGTATTTGCCATGAGCACCGCAACCGTCACCACCATGATCGCGGCTACGCCCGCCGCTGCACAAATCAAACAATACGAATTGCGTGACTTTTTCCGCAACCCTGAACGCGCGTATTTCCGGCTTTCACCCGATGGAAAAACCATCGGCTTTATGCAGCCGTACGAATCGCGAATGAATATCTTCGTGCAGCCCTTTGACAAAGTGGGCACCAACGAAGACATCAAGCGCGTTACCGCCGAGACCGCGCGCGACATTCCAAACTTCTTTTTCAAGGGATCGAATCACGTGCTCTTCACCAAAGATTTTGGTGGTGATGAAAACTTTCACGTGGTCACGGCCGACATTCGCACGGGTGTCGTGAAAGACCTAACCCCGCACGAGGGTGCGCGCGCAATGATTCTCGATGCGCTGCCGGATGACGATGACCATATTTTGGTAACGCACAACAAGCGCGATAAGCGCATTTTCGATGTGTTTCGAGTGAATGTGAAGACCGGCGAAGAAAAACTCGTCGCACAGAACCCCGGCAACATCACTAATTGGGTGACCGATCACGCGGGCCAGTTGCGCGCTGCAGGTACGAGTGACGGCGTAAACACGACGTTTCTCTACCGCGACAAAGAAAGCGATGAATTCAAACCGCTCTTAACCACGAGCTTCAAAGAAAACGTTGGCATCGTCGGCTGGAGCGCAGACAACAAAACGATGTTTGTCACTTCCAATCGTGGGCGTGACAGAAGCGCGCTCTTCGAAATGGATCCAAAGACCGCGAAGGAAGGCAAACTCATCTACGAACATCCGATTGCCGATGTGTCATCACTGGGTTGGTCGCGCGCACGAAAAGTCGTCACGCAAACCACGGTTGAAGTGGACAAAGCAGTACCAGTGTTTTTCGATAAAGAATCGGAGCGTGTGTACAACGCCATCAAGGCGCAACTGCCTGGCTACGAGATCAGCGTGCAGAGCCTCACCAAGGATGAGCAACGCATGATCGTCGCCGCAACAAGTGATCGCACGCCGGGTACGCGCTACGTGTACGACGCGAAAGCAAACAAGCTCTCGAAGCTTGGCGACATCAATCCCCGCATCGCTGAATCCGACATGGCTGAAATGAAGCCTATCCAATACACGAGCCGCGACGGCTTAACGATTCGCGGCTATCTCACGTTGCCGAAGGGTGTGCCTGCAAAAAATCTGCCGGTGATCGTGAATCCGCACGGCGGACCATGGGCGCGCGATAGCTGGGGCTACAGTCCTGAGATTCAGTTCCTCGCCAATCGCGGATATGCCGTGTTCCAGATGAACTTCCGTGGCTCCACGGGGTTTGGTCGCAAGTTCTGGGAGGCGAGCTTCAAGCAGTGGGGGCTGACCATGCAAGACGACATTACCGATGGCGTGCAATGGCTCATCAAAGAAGGTATTGCTGATTCGAAACGCATCGGCATCTATGGCGGAAGCTACGGCGGTTACGCCACGCTCTCAGGCATCACCAAAACGCCTGATCTTTACGCGGCGGCAGTCAGCTACGTCGGTGTATCCAACATGTTTACATTCTTGAATACGATTCCGCCGTATTGGAAGCCGTTCGCGGAAATGATGAAGGAAATGATCGGCGATCAAGAAAAGGACAAAGCGCAATTCACCGCAACCTCACCCGCACTCAATGCCGACAAAATCAAAACACCGCTCTTCGTTGCGCAGGGTGCCAAAGACCCACGCGTAGTGAAAGCGGAAAGCGATCAGATGGTTGAAGCGCTGCGTAAACGCGGCGTGCAAGTGGACTACATGGTCAAAGAAAACGAAGGCCACGGCTTCCGGAACCAAGAAAACCAATTCGAGTTTTATGAGGCGATGGAAAAATTCTTCGCGAAACACTTGAAGGCGAGTGCTGGTAAGTCATAACGATTGCCACGAATCGAGACTACGAAGGGAGGTACGGCTCCCTTTTTTATTGGCGTCAGTGTCGCTTTGAACTTCTCGCGGGAGATGAACGACACACCAATACGTGGTGTCGATCTGCGCCCGCTCATCCTGACGGTACATCTTCGGCACGCGTCACGGGTTAAAGCCTTGCTTCCGTGGCGGCGTTTGATGCGGAGATTTCTAATGCGTAGCTTACTTTCCTCTCAGAAACTGAATCCGGCAGTCCCGGCTGCGCGCTTACCGCGCGTGCTGTTGCGGCAAGTATTCGAACGTACCTGGCTACAGCGCTGCGTCGTTGGTGCATGTTCAGTCGCGGCGATGAGTCCGGCCAACGCGGCGTGGATCACTGTTTTTCCGCCGCAATCCCCGATTGAGTTACGCGTCTTTGCAGAGCCGGGGGCGCAGCAGTATTCGCGGTTCGATCCGCAGTTCAAAGTCGTCTCGCCAAATGTCAGTGTTGGATGTTCAGACAATCAACAGCTCAAGGAAGGCTGGCTCTACTCGGGCGGTGTCTACGGCACGTTACCGCTGAACACCGCGCTGAAACAATTCCAAAGCGTCGGTACGATTCGCGTCGACATGTTGCAAAGCCTCAAGATGCCACCCGGGCTGCCGACCGACGGAAACAGTGCAAATACCGGCCCACATCGCAGCGGTGGACTGAAAGTGCCCGTGGCAGCATGCAACGCTCATTTAGCTGCATTAAGCGGTAACGCTCGCGCTACCGCCGCGCGAAATGGTTTTAGTGTGACGCTGCCGAAAGCGCTTTCGATGAAGGCACGCGTTGACTGCACTGGCAGCTTTAAGGTGGAAGACTATGAGCTTCCGGTCACGATGAAATGCGAGCCTGCGCCAGCGCTCATCAACCGCGTGTCGCTTCGCGTGGAATGGTCACAACAGGAAGCCTGCCCGAGCGAGGTTCGTTTGATCGGCGTGATCGACGGCAATTTCACGCACAGCGGCAAACGCATTTTCATGGGCAACCAGTATCTTGGCGGCTATGAGCCGTACCAAATCGGTAGCGGCCAGATGACGGTGGTGGAAACACGAAAACTCAATTGGCCCGCTCATGCGCAAGGCACGCTCGCGACACCAGGTGCAGTTTCATCGATCGATGGTTGGGCGCAACTTAACGTACAGCCGACCAACGAGTTACCCGGTGCGCCCGCGTTGTTTAGCTCAGAGCGCGTGCAATATCGAGTGACCTGCCGCAACGACGCGTCGCAACGGGCGATGCCTCAGCGCGCAACACCGCAGCGAGCGACGGGTGATTCGCCAAAACGATAGTGGCCGCGCGCTATCCGTTCACTCGGTGATGTAGCGCAAATGTTGCGTTGTCCGTTATTGAGAAGGTCACGGCCTGACGCAGCGAAATCCGATATAGACGACGGACGTGTTCGTTGGCTTGCTTTGCAGATAGTCGGCTTTCATTTGCGCCGCGCCGTACCACCAGGAACCGCCGCGCGTGCGCTTTTCTCCGCTCGTACCGCGTGGCTCGTCCACCCATTCCCAAAGATTCGCGCCCATGTCGTGAAGGCCGTTCACGCCCGCAGGCATCGCGCCTGCGCGTGCATGCCCGTCGCCGCGTTGCAATCGAGCGCCGTGATTGATGGCGCGAGATTTTGCTGCGTCTCCGCAGTCACCCAGACACTGCGCGCCGCTCGCGCTGTTACCGGTGGGGAACGGATAAGTTTTGCCGCGCTCGAAGCCGCTCGGCGGAGACGAGCGCTGTTCGGTGTAGGCGGCAGACACCCACTGCACATCGGTGGGTAATGCGCCGCCCGCCCATTTGCAGAAAGCCTGCGCTTCGTCAAACGTGAGGTGTGCGGCGGGTTCGTCATCCGCCCCCGGTTTGCCGAAGGGCGACTGCCAATTCCAACCGCTTTTCTTCGTCCAGCCGCTTTCGTACACCTCGCCGCCGCCGTTTCTCTCGGCGAGCGTTGCCAGTTTGGTGGCAGTCGCAAAACGGCGGAACTGCGCAATCGTTGTTTCGGTTCGCGCGATGTTGAAATCGCCGACGCGCTGCCAATCGATCTGCGCGGGATTGGGCGCATTGGAAGGCGTTTGTGCGTCGATGGGCGCGTGAAGCGCGAGGGCACAAAGCGTGACGAATGCAGAGGTAGCGCTTAAGCGGTGCATGATCAGATCGGTTTAAACGGCTAAGCGATCATGTTCGCCGCGGCGACAGCGCGCGCCAAGCGGGTCGCCCCGACTCGGCAGCTCAGGCTTTCCCGCTTTCGAGCAGGTTGGTGAGATTCGAGAGCGCTGTCGCGGATTGCTTGTTAAGCGCCCACTTGATGAGATTGTGATCAAACAAGCGCATGATCCAATTCTTTGAGCGATATTGAAGCTGGCGGCTGAACTGGCAGCCGCCGTTGACCGTGCTGAGCGAATAGATGATTTTCGATGCGCCGTGGTTCGACATCGTGCCGATAATCCAGGTGATGTGGGGCACGCAAGTGAACACTTTCCACACGGCGTTGAAATGTTGCCCCACCACGACGATGTGTTCGCACATCGTCTCGCCCGTGACGAGCGGTCGGTCAGGCGCATTGGTGACCTCATGCGTTGCCGGATGCCAACGATGCCATTGCGTGGGTCGGCTCACGAAATCAAACACGACACGTTGGTCGCACTTGATGAACGTCGTGTTCAAAAGCGTGACGCCGCCGTCAGAAAGATAGTTTTCGATCTGCTCCAGCGTAAATGGTGCTGGCAGCATGTCGTTGTTATTGTTCACATTTCCCCCTCGTATCGTTGTGTTGCGGCGATTATGCAAGCTCTGTGCCGCAGAGTGCGGCCTTGGCACCTTGCCAAACGCGCTACGGTTGTAACTAACGGCGTTTAATCCCTATTTAACTTAGGCTAGCACCTAACTTTTTTGTTTTCCGTAAAAGCAATTACTGGCGTTTAGCCCCATTAAAACCGCTTTTTGGCGACTATTGTTGTAAACATTGCTCTACGCTTCGCGCAACCGCGAGTAGGCGCGCGTCGCTTGCATGTGGCTTCACAAGTTGCAGCCCGACGGGTGCCGCTCCAGGCTCATGGCACGGCAAGCTGATCGCGCAGCCGTCGAGTGAATTCACCCAACCGGTATTTCGCAAGATGCGGGCGTTCACCGCGAAGTAGTGATCGTCATCACCACTCACCACACTCGCTATCTCTGGCGCGATGCAAGCCGAGGTCGGACAGAGCACCGCGTCATAGTCGGCCAGAAGCATGTTCATCTGATCGATCCAGAACCGTCGATAGGCGATTGACCACGATAGGTTTGCGCGGGTGACATCGCGGCCCAGCAGCATGCGCTGCCACACCCGCGGATCATAGCCTTCGCCATTCACGCCAACATTTTCGGCATGCCAATCGAGCGCGAGCGCTGAAATGGACGGGTTTCGCGTGTTGAAGGCCTCATCGAGCGGCGCAAGTGGCGCTTCAACAATCGTTGCCCCCGCTGCTTTTAACTTTTCAATAGCGGCGAGTGTCGCGCGTTCAACTTCAGGATCGAGTTGTCCCCAGATAACGCTCTTCGGCTTCAAGAATCGTGCGCCGCGCAAATCAATCGGCGTCGTTTCAAGCGTTTGTCCGGAAAGCACAGCATCGATGCGAATGCAATCATCGACCGATTCGGCAAGCGGCCCAATCGAATCATGTGCCACGGAAAGCGGGATGCCGCCCAAGATCGGCACCCGGTAGGCGCTCGGCTTAAACCCAACCAAGCCATTAAACACGGCAGGCAAGCGAACGCTGCCGCCGGTGTCTGTGCCAAGCGCTGCGCTACACATGCCATCAGCAACGCTCACCCCACCGCCACTAGACGAGCCGCCCGGAATGCGCCCGCTGCCATCCGCGCGACGATCCCACAAGCTTCGTGGTGTGCCGTAATGCGGATTGATGCCGATGCCGGAAAAAGCAAATTCGGTCATGTTAGTGCGACCCACCAAAATCGCTCCAGCCTCACGCAGCCGTGCCACGGCGGGGGCATCCACGCTAGCGGGGGGGCGGCTGCGAAGAACGGTGGAACCGGCGGTTGTTACCTCGCCCTTCACATCGAACAGATCCTTAATCGAGATCGTGACGCCTTCGAGCAAGCGCGCTGTGCCATTGCGATAGCGCTGTGCGGATTCGCGTGCAGCGGCGCGAACCGCGTTCTCGTTAAGCGAAATGAAGACGCGCGAGCCTTCGCCTTGTGGGTCTGACGCGCGCGCGAGTTGTTCTTCCGCGACTTCAAGCACTTGATCGGGGTGGTTCCGAAACGCGGCGAGCTGTTCTGCGATTGTGTTCATTGCGAAATCTCTTGGGCGATGCGACAACAATAGCGCATAACATTCCGTAACCCTTTTTTGACTTTTCGCAATGACTGCGTTCGATTTCTCCCGCCCCTACCCTTCTGGCCGCTCGCCAATCATGACGCGTAATGTCGTCTCCACGACACATCCGCTCGCCGCGCAAGCCGGTTTGCAAATGATCAAAGCCGGTGGCAATGCGGTGGACGCGATCATCGCGACTGCTGCGACATTGACGGTTGTCGAGCCGGTAAGTAACGGGCTCGGCAGCGATTTGTTCGCGCTGATCTGGTCACCTGCGGACAAACAACTGCTTGGACTCAACTCGTCAGGTCGTTCACCACAAGCTTGGGGTTTGGAGCAATTTCCGAACGGCATTCCAATGCGCGGCTGGGGCAGCGTGTCAGTGCCGGGGGCGATTGCCGGTTGGGTTGCGTTGTCGAAGCGTTTAGGGAAATTGCCGTTTGCTGATTTGCTCGCGCCCGCCATTGAGATCGCGGAGCGCGGTTACATGGTCTCGCCGATCATTTCAGCGCAATGGGCCAAGGCGGTACCTATTCTTAAAGACCAACCAGGCTACGCGGAGCACTTCATGCCACGCGGACGTGCGCCGCTACCGGGTGAGCTCTTTCGCAATCCCGCGCAGGCTGAAGCGCTGCGGATGATTGCCGAGAGCGAAGGCGAGTCGTTTTATCGCGGCAAACTGGCTGCGCGGATCGTCGCGCACGCGAAACAACACGGCGGCTTGATGACCGGCATTGATCTCGCCGCGCATGTGGCCGATTGGGTAGAGCCAATCAAAACGGGTTATCGCGGTTACGAAGTGGCTGAGATTCCGCCGAGCGGCCAAGGCATCGCAGCGCTCATGGCGCTCGCGATTGCTGAGGAATTCGATCTCAAATCCTTGGGGCCAAACCATCCGGATTACTGGCACATCTCGATTGAGGCGATGAAGCTGGCGTTTCGCGACGTATTCGCGCAAGTGGCCGATCCTGAATACATGAACGTGTCGCCCGCAGCGATGCTTGATCGTGACTTTTTGAAAGCCCGCGCGAAGCTGATCGACTTGAAACGCGCGCAAGACTTCTCTCCGAGCGCAGATCTCAAAGGCGGCACGGTGTATCTGAATTCCGCCGACGAAAGCGGCATGATGGTCTCGCTGATTCAGTCGAACTACTATGGCTTCGGTTCGGGCGTTGTGGTCGATGGTATCTCGCTACAAAACCGTGGCTATGGTTTCGTGACTGATCCGAAGCATCCAAACTGCGTCGCGGGCGGCAAGCGTCCGTTTCACACCATCATTCCAGGCTTCATCTTGAAAGACGGAAAACCGCAAAGTGCGTTCGGCGTGATGGGCGGCCACATGCAGCCGCAGGGCCACATGCAAACAGCGATTCGAATGATCGATTTTGGCGAGAACCCACAAGCGGCGCTGGACGCGCCACGCTTCCGTGTTGAACAAGGTTTAGAGGTTGATCTAGAGCCGTGGACACCGCCCGCCGTTCGCGAAGAACTCGCAAAGCGCGGCCACAAGCTAAAAGAAAACAAAGACAGCTACATGGATTTCGGCAGCGGCCAGATCATCTGGAAGACGGAGGATGGCTACATCACCGGAAGCGATCCAAGGCGCGATGGGTGTGCGGCGGGGTTCTAGCCCTGCCTTTTTTGACGCAGATTAACGCGGATTACCGCAGATTTTTTGCCACAGATGCACACAGATGAACACAGATTTCGTACAAAGACTTCGTTCAAAATCTGCGTAAATCATCTGCGTTAATCTGCGTCAAAAAACTCACTGGTGGCGGCGACGCTTACGGCGCAACCTTTCCCATCAACTCTGGCACCAGAGTCTTCACCGGCTTGCCTTCGAAGTGAAGTCGCAAGTTTTCGATGACAAGGTGGCCCATCGCCGTACGCGTTTCTAGCGTTGCGCTTGCGACATGTGGGAAGAGGACGACGTTCGGTCGATTGAATAACGTTTCCGGAACTTTCGGTTCGCCTTCGAACACATCGAGGCCCGCGCCCGCGATCGTTTTGTTTTCAATCGCTGCGACGAGCGCCGCCTCGTCGCACACTGAGCCGCGTGCTACGTTGATGAAGTAACCCTCGGGGCCGAGCGCGGCGAGTACCTCGGCATTCACAAGATGCTTGGTGCCGCTACCACCCGGCGTAATCGCAATCAAGATGTCAACGTCACGCGCCATCTCCACGAGATTTGGATAGAAGCGGTAATCAACGTCTTGTTTGGAACGGCCGTGATAGACGACCGTCGTTTTGAATGCTTCGAGCCGCGTCGCGATTGCCTTGCCAATGCGGCCCAGGCCGATGATGCCAACGGTTTTCCCCCACAGCGAACGCGTGAGCGGATACTGGCCCTTGAGCCAATCACCGCGCTCGACGAACTTTTGCGTTTCAGCAAATTGGCGTACCGTCATTAACGTAAGCGCGAGCGTTGTGTCTGCCACTTCGTCATTCAATACGTCGGGCGTATTGGTGACTTTAATTTTTTTGCCTTCGCATGCGGCGAGCGGAATGCCGTCATAGCCGACGCCAAACACCGCAACGATTTCTAGATGCGGAAAGTTATCAAGCTGTTCGGCTTTGATCTGAGAGCCACCGAAGGCGACCATCGCGCGTACACGCGGCGCGACGTCATCGATGAATGCGCGGCGATCTTTCGCGCCATGCAGATCATGAACGGTGAAACGTTCATGCAGGGGTTTTGCAAAGAACGACGGCAATGGGGCGATGACGACGATTTCTGGCTTACTCATTTTTTCTCACGTCCCGCGAGGGGAGATCCGCGCGTAGGAAATGGCTTTCTTCTGCCTAAGGCTTGCTTAACAACGCCGTAATTAAACCGGTATCACCCGCCTCAGTCGTCACGACATTTCGAAATCCGAGCCGAGCTGCCGTATCAGCGATTCGTGGATGACTCGCGTAAAGCGTCAATCCGAGCAACATGGCGTGCTCATCGACGGGAACGAATCTCATAAGATTAGAAATTGCGTCACTACTCATCGCGGAGACCGCAGTAAGCTTTTTTGCGCGCAAGAGTTCTACCAGCCCAGTGGGCGACGTATTCGGCGGACGGCGATGATACGCAGTGATCGTATCGACGATCGCGCCCCGGATTTCCAACACTTCCCGCAGCAATTCGCGACCATCGTTACCGCGAAAAATCGCGATACGTTTACCCGCGACAACGTCGGCCTGCAGCGACGGGAGTTCGAGTAATCCTTCGCTATCGAAACTAGTCGTTGGAATTTCTACGTCAATCACCCCGCGCGCATGTAACTCCTCCGCCGTTCCTGGGCCAGGCGCAAACATCTGAACGCTCGGTGGAAGTGGAATCGGGGCTGAGCCCATGGGCGCGAGCGTCATCTCGGCTGCACTGGGGCTCACGAAAATTACGGCGTGATAACGCGAGAGATTCGCGAGCGCGTCTTTAAGCGGTGCAGCGTTCGCGGGCGGCTCAATGATGATCGCAGGAAACACGTAGGGCGTCGCGCCCAACGCCGCGAGGCGCTGCGCAGTACGCGATGCGGGCATCACCGGGCGGGTGACGAGCACGTGTACGTGCGCGAGCGGGCCAGGAGTAGTTGCGGTATTCGCGCCAAGATGAAAGTCGGAGTTCATTGGAGGTTCTTTTTGGCGCAGATTTGTCCAGTTGATTTACGCAGATTTTTTACGAAGTGAATGTTGCCGTGTGAATCCTATTTATCAAAAACTCGGCGTTAATCCGCGTCAAAAAACTGCCTTCTGAGTTAGCGACAAACCGGCGGTCAACCCAGCGACTTAATTATTTCCAACGCGCCTTTTGCTTTGAGAATCTCTGCTACCTCTTCGCCGAGAGCCTCGGGCATATCGGGCGTACCGAACGCTTCGGCTTCAACGTACTGAGAGCCGTCTAGGTTGGCAACGAAGGCGCGAAGGCGTAGCGGCTTTTCGCCCTCAACCCAATCGGCATACGCGCCGAGGGGCAATTCGCAGCTTCCACCCAGCAGGCGCGACACGGTTCGCTCCGCCGTGCAACAAATTGCGGTCGGTGCGTGATCCAGCTCAGCAACGATTTCGGCGGTCTCCTCATCGTCTGCCAACACTTCAATGCCAAGTGCCGCCTGACCGGGCGCAGGAATCGACACTGCGATGTCAATTCGCGCTCGAATGCGATCTGCCATGCCGAGGCGAATCAATCCGGCGGCGGCGAGAATTGCCGCGTCGTATTCGCCCGCGTCCAACTTGCGCAATCGAGTGTTTACGTTTCCGCGCAATGGCTCAAATTTAAGGCCAGGATATTTGCGTTTCAACACGGCCGCGCGTCGCAAACTCGACGTTCCGACCACGCCGCCAGCGGGCATAGCGTCGAGCGACGCATATTTGTTGGAAACGAAGGCATCGCGCGGGTCTTCTCGCTTCAAAATAGCGGCGAGTACGAAGCCTTTCGGCAACACCATCGGCACATCTTTCAACGAGTGAACTGCAAGATCGGCGCTACCTTCTTGCATCGCAAGCTCAAGCTCCTTGATGAAGAGACCCTTTCCGCCGATTTTCGCGAGCGGCTTATCGAGAATTTGATCCCCGCGCGTGGTCATGCCCAAAAGCTCAACGTCAAGTCCATCGTCGAGCGCTTCCAACTGCGCTTTGACGAAGTTCGCTTGCGCGAGTGCGAGTGGGCTTTCGCGAGTAGCGATAATTAGGGGATCGTCCATCTCGGATCGTGTCGGCTGTGGAGCCTGAATTTCAGATGAAATCGATTATCGCACTCGGTTTTTTGCTGCTTTGGAGCTCGCAAGCGCTTGCGCAACCCGCCCCAACCAGCGCGGCGCGCGAGCCCGAGCCTTCGAGTCGCGATTGGGAACGCATTCTTCCTGTCGCCGCAGACTTGAAAGCGGACGGCGAAAAGGCGCGCGCTGACGGAAAGCCGATACTCTTATTTTTCAACCTATCCGGTTGTCACTTCTGCCAATTCTCGCTGCGAGCCGCGGTGGTGCCGATGTATCGCGATCCAGCGTTCCGTGAAGCGGTAATCTTTCGCCAAATTACGATCGATGATGGAAAAACGCTCATCGGGTTTGATGGCAAAAGAGTTTCGACCCATGACTTTGCTTCGCAATACAAGGCGATGTTCACGCCCACCGTCATGATGGTTGATGGCGCTGGCAAACAACTCGGCGACTCAATTGTTGGTGTTGCGAGCATCGATTTCTACAGCGGCTACGTCGAGACGCTTGCCAAGGCCGCGATTGATTCACTAAAGATTTCAAAATGACCTGGTTTTTATATTTCGCGTGTTTTCTGACGGGAACACTTTCGGGCGGTGCGTTTGGCTACCTGCTGGGGTTTTTGTTTTTTTCCAAATCCCCACCGATACCGCTTTACTTCGGCATCGGCGGTGCGATCGTCGGCACCGGCTTGCTGTTTATGCTGGGTCGGAAATTGCAAAAACTAATGAACGAGAAATAACATGGCCCGCGAAAAAGTGCTCGGACTCGGTGGTGTTTTTATTCGCGCGAAAAACGCGGAGGCGCTTCGAAAGTGGTACTACCGTCATCTCGGTGTGGATATCACGGAATGGGGCGGCTCAACCACCGTTCATGCGCAAAACGAAGAGACCTATTGGAGCGTTTTCGAAGAGAAAAGCGAATACATGCCGCTTCGCCAGCGAACGATGATCAATTGGCGTGTCGCTAATCTTGACCGGATGCTCGATCAATTGCGCGCAGCGGATATCCGTGTCGAAGACCGCATCGAAGCGTCCGAACAAGGCCGCTTTGGTTGGGGCTACGACCTCGAAGGCAACAAGTTTGAGTTGTGGGAGCCGCCGCAATAGTACGAATGTGGTGCGCTGTCTCGATTAGACCGCTACCACTTCGCTCGCTTGCTTGTCCGCGTGATACGAGCTGCGCACCATCGCGCCAACGGCTGCGTGTTTGAAGCCCATCGCATACGCTTCACGCTCAAACACCGAGAAGGTATCCGGATGAACGTAGCGAAGCACCGGTAGGTGGTTCGCTGACGGTTGCAAATACTGACCGATGGTGAGCATGTCGATATTGTGCTCACGCATATCGCGCATCGTTTGCAAAATCTCTTCGTCGGTCTCGCCTAAGCCCACCATCAAACCGCTCTTGGTCGGCACATTCGGAAACTTGGCTTTGAAATCTTTGAGCAGCTTCAACGAGTGCGCGTAATCAGAACCGGGGCGCGCTTGTTTGTACAAACGCGGAATGGTTTCCAAATTGTGATTCATTACATCGGGCGGTGCGGCTTCGAGAATGCCGAGCGCTCGATCCAAGCGACCACGAAAATCAGGAACAAGCACTTCAATCGTCGTCTGCGGCGATTGTTCGCGAACTTGTTTGATGCATTCGACGAAGTGTCCCGCGCCGCCATCGCGCAAATCATCGCGATCAACGCTGGTGATCACGACGTATTTGAGTTTCATCGCGGCGATGGTGCGCGCCAGATTTTTTGGCTCATTTTCGTCGAGCGGATTCGGGCGGCCATGGCCCACATCGCAAAACGGACAGCGACGCGTACAAATGTCACCCATGATCATGAAGGTCGCCGTGCCTTTACCGAAGCATTCGCCGATATTCGGGCAGCTCGCCTCTTCGCACACCGTGTGCAGCTGATGCTCGCGAAGAATCTTTTTGATTTCGTTGAAGCGCTGCGCATGCTCACCCGTTGGCGCTTTCACGCGAATCCATTCGGGTTTGCGCAACATCGGCGCCGACACAACCTTGATCGGGATGCGCGCGGTTTTGCCTTCGCCTTTATGTTTCGTGCCCGCCGAGTTGTCAAACGTCGTCGCGGGCTTATCGGTAACAGCAGTGGAATCCATGACGAAATTTTCTCATGCGGACGCGATGAGCGCTGTCGCCAAATGCGCTGAAAGCATTGTTCCTACGTCGTTTGCAGGGAGGTCCACGCCGAAGTCATGTAGATGAGTCACGCGCAAGCCTTCGTAACCGCAGGGATTGATGAACGAAAACGGCGTGAGATCCATGCGTACATTCAGTGCCACGCCGTGATAGCTGCGGCCATTTCGGATCTTCAATCCGAGCGAAGCGATTTTTGATTCGCCTACATAAACGCCTGGCGCGTCCCGCTTTCCGTGTGCGTCGACCCCAAAGTCTTTGAGCAGCGCGATCACCGCGTTTTCGATTCGAACCACAAGCTCGCGCACACCGTAGCCCGCACGTTTTAGATCGAACATCACGTAAACAACGGTTTGCCCCCGCCCGTGATACGTGATCTGCCCGCCGCGATCTGTTTTAACGATGGGAATGTTGGCTGGATTAATGAGCAAATGCTCAGGCTTGCCGGCGATGCCTTGAGTGAATACCGGATCGTGTTCGACGATCCAGAGTTCGTCTTCGCTCTCGCTCGTGCGCGCGTCGGTGAAGTCGCGCATTTGCTGCCACGTCGATTCGTAATCGACTTTTCCGAGGGCGCGAATTTTCACGGGATATCGGTTTAGCGGGATGATGGCTATGGGCTACAACGCCCACACGATATCGGCGTGATCCGTTAATTCGTTGTAAATCGCGTCAAGCTGTTTTTTTGATCTCGCCGTGAAAGAAACGGACACAGCGAGGTATTTCCCACCTTTGGATTCGCGCACGGTGACGGTGGTGGAATCGAAATCGTCAACGTGTTTGCTGACGATGCTCACCACGGTCGATTCAAGCGTCGGCAAATTCTTCCCCGCGACCTTGAGCGGATACTCGGTCGGGAATTCAAAGTTGGTGTCGCGGCCTTCGGGGATCGGGCCGCGATTCGGCGTTGTGCTCATGATTTGCCTTTAGTTGAGGCCAGTGCGTGGGAAATAAAGTCCCATGTCCTTGCGCATAACCTCAAACATTTTCCTGAACATCGGGCCAGGCTTGCCTTTATGTGAAGCGTTGCCCACGGGTTTGTCGTCAAGCGTCGTGATCGCGAGCACACCTTTGCTTGATGAAGAAAGCCACATTTCGTCAGCCTGCCACATCTCGGCTTCGGGAATTGCGCGTACCACCAGTTTGAAGCCGCTTTTCTCTGCGAGCTCCATCACGCCATCGAGGGTGATGCCGCCCAGAATGTGATTGTCCTTGGGTGGCGAAACAATGGTGTCTCCAAATACGCAAAACACGTTGGACGACGACGCCTCGGTCATGAAACCATCACGAATCATCACGCATTCAACCCCGCCTTGATCTGCCGAGTGCTGCCGTGCAAGCACATTGCCTAAGAGCGAAATCGATTTGATGTGGCAGCGATGCCAACGCAGGTCAGGATAGGTGTAGCAGGCAACGCCGTTGTCGATTTGCGCTTGCGAGAGCTTCGGCAACGGATTCGACATCATGAATACCGTGGGCTCAACACCTTTCGGAAAGGTGTGATCGCGTTTCGCGACCCCGCGCGTGACCTGCCAATACACGCCTTGATCATCAAACGGTTGCTTGGCGATGATTTCATTGACGATCGCCGTCCATTGGTCAATCGTGTACGGATTCTTCAGCCCAATTTCTTTGCACGAATTGTCGAGGCGAATCAAATGCGGTAACAAACGATACGGCTTGCGGTTGATCACCGGCACATATTCATAAACACCGTCTCCATAGATGAAGCCACGATCGAGCACGCTCACTTTTGCGCTTTCAATCGGCATCCATTCGCCGTTGAGAAAAATCATTTGAATAAACCCTTGAAAAACAAAACCACGCCATGCCACATTCGCTTCCACATCGGTGCTTGCGGGGCGGATTCGAACGCAATCACATCTCGCTCATAGAGCAGATTTCCAGCGCGTTTTACTTTCAGCGTGCCCACTTTGTCGCCCGATTGAATGGGACCAAACGCAGGTTCGGGAATGGTGAGTTCAGTGGTGATTTCGTGAGTTTTTCCTGCCACGTTAATTGCAACGACATCATCACGAAACCCAATCGGAATCGCATCCACGGTCGATTTCCACACCTGCAACTGCTGGATCGGCTTTCTCGCTTCGTAGAACTGGCGCGGCTCGTACGCGGTGAACGCCCAATCAATCAGCTTTTGCATTTCACCCAGACGTGCCGCATCGGACGGAGCGCCAAGCATCACAGCGAGAACGCGGCGAGGGCCGCGCTTGATTGAAGCCGCGAGGCAGTAGCCTGCGGCGTCGGTGAACCCGGTTTTGAGCCCGTCAACCGTGGCGTCGGTAAACAGCAGGCGATTGCGGTTTTCATACGTTGTACCGCCGATCATGACGCTCTTTTCGCCAAAAAAACGTGTGTACTGCGGATATTCGCGCATGATCGCGAGTGAAAGCACCGTCAAATCGTGCGCCGTAGAAAAGTGACCCTGCTGCGGAAGCCCGGTGGGGTTGAGGAAATTCGTATCGTTCATCCCCAAACGCTTGGCTTCGCGATTCATCCGCGCGATGAACTCGCCTTCGTTCCCGGCCACGGCGATTGCGAGCGCGACTGCGGCATCGTTGGCCGAATGAATCAGCATGCCACGTACGAGTTCTTCCGCGGTCACCGGCGTGCCAGGCGGCAGATTGAGTCGCGCACCATCGGCTTTCCAGGCACGTTCAGGAATACGCAGGCGCTGGCTGAGATTGATTTGCTTTTGGTAGAGCGCATCAAACACGATGAATGCAGTCATCAGCTTCGTGAGTGATGCCGGGTCGCGGCGTGCCTTTGCATTGACCTCACCGATTACCTGCCCGCTGGTGGCTTCCACGACTAAGTAGGACTGCGCATTGATGAACGGCGGTGCGAGCACGACAGCAACATTTTCGGCAGCGGGCGCGCTCACGGGCGCCTGAGCGGATGCGCCCTGGCTCACCACCGCGGTGAGCGGCGCGAGCATTTGCGCAGCGATCAACGTCGCAGCGAGTGTTTTCTTGAAATTCACTTAGGCGGTTCTTGGAGTAGAGGAGCCACCCATTCTACGAACCGGCGCGTTTAAAAATGCGTAGTCCACTTCTGGCATTTCGCCCGCGATGATGTCGGAGAGCGCTTTTGCGGAGCCAGGCCCTTCCGTCCAGCCGAGCGTACCGTGGCCGGTATTGATGTAGAGGTTTTTTACTTTTGTTTGACCAATAATCGGCAAATTCGAGGGCGTAGCTGGGCGAAGCCCCGTCCAATACTGAACTTCGTCCCATTTGCAAAGATCGGGGAAGTGATGTTTCGCGCGCTTGGTCAAAGCTTCGCAACGCACCGCGTTGAGATCCAAATTGAAGCCATTCAATTCTGCCGTACCTGCAATGCGCAAACGATCACCGATAGTGGTGAATACCACTTTCATTTCGTCATCGGTGATGGAACCTTTTGGCGCGTTTTTAGGTTTTGCAATCGGCAAAGTCGCGCTGTAGCCCTTGGCGGGATAAACGAGCGCATCGACACCGACACCGCTCAACATCGCAGGCGAATATGAGCCCAGCGCAACCACATACGCGTCGGCCTTGAGCGTTACGCTGCCTTTGTCGGATTTCACGGCCACGCCGCTGACCTCGCCGCCGGATTTTTCGATTCGCTCAACGGTCGTGCCGTAGCGAAATTCGACGCCCATCTTCGCCGACCGCTCAGCCAATGCGACGGTGAATTTGTAGGCATCGCCCGATTCATCGTGCGGTGCGTAGATCGCGCCTGCGAGGGTGGGTGCGGTGTGTGCAAGCGCGGGTTCAATCTTCACCGCCTCAGCGACAGAGAGCACGTCGCGACGCTCGCCATTACGAATCAAGAGTTGCGCGCCCTCGGCCGCCGCCTCGAAACTCTTCTGCGTCGAGTGAATCATCATGATTCCTGCTTCGGCATGATCGTACGCAATGCCCGTTTCGCGGCGCAGCGCTTGCAGCGTACGACGCGAATATTCAGAAAGGCGCATCGCCATCAGCGTGTTGTGTTCGGTACGGCTGGGCAAGCATTCGTAGAGGAAACGTAAGCCCCAACGCCACTGATTCGGGTCCATTTTCAGGCGAAAAAGCAGCGGCGCATCTTCCTTGCCAAGCCACTTGAGCACTTTGAGCGGCGCAGCGGGCGAAGCCCACGGATCGGATTGGCTCACCGATATCTGTGAGCCGTTGGCAAAACTGGTTTCCAGCGCTGGGCCGGGCTGACGATCAACGACCGTTACCTCATAGCCACGTTGACGAAGGAAGTAGGCGGTGTGGACGCCGAGGATACCGGCTCCGAGAACTAAAACGCGCATGGTGTGCACTCAACTCGCCGCCCCGCGGGTAGCGCGCGGCGAAGAAAAAACTACGATGCTGAATGCTAGAAATTTACGGCGACAAAGGCTAGCGCGAATGCGTTATCGGTATTGCGCAATCGGCATGTAAGTCAGAAGCCCCACCAATGCACCTAATAACAACAAAGCGAAAACCATTTTTTTGTTGGGGCTAGGCACTGTTTATCTTGAGCGTTGATAACGTACGTTTAGGCTCATAGCCTTTATTAATTGAGCGGCGCAGCCCATTTCTTATTCACTTTTGCGGTACTTCCAGTAAATTCGTGCGCCGAGCAAGAGCGCGAAGATCGCGGCATACACATAAGGCTCGTTCGGGTTGCGCCGCGCGAGCCAGATGAAATGCAGGCTTGCGAGGATTGCAATTAAGTACACCGCCGAATGCAATCGCTGCCAAGTGGCTGCGCCAAGCTTCTTGATCGAAGCATTGTTTGACGTGATCGCCAGTGGAATTAACAACACAAGCGCCGCGAACCCCACTGTGATGAAGGGCCGCTTTGCGATGTCTTTCACGATGTCGTTCCAATCGAAGAAGCGATCCAGCCAAAGCCACGTCATGAAATGCAGGAATGCATAGAAAAACGTAATGAGGCCAGCGGTACGGCGTAGGCGCGCGAGCCACGGCCAGTTCAGCACCCGACGCAAGGGAGTGATGGCGAGCGTGACTACCAACGCCACAATCGTCCACGTTCCTGTCGAGCGCGTGATGAACTCAATGGGATTGGCACCCAGCCACCCCAACGATGCGCCAATCGCCATTCGAAGAAAGGGCAACGCGGCGAGCGCGATGAGTAGCCATTTGGCGCGCTTTACAAACGCTTGTGAAGGTGAACGCAAATTCGACACGCTGGTTAACTTGAATGCTGACCTCTGTGGATTCGCAGATTAACGCACAATAGTTTCAGCACTTTAAGTCTTTACAAGGGAAACGAGAATCACGCAAAAAGCCACCTGTGCAACAGTCGGCCCGGCATAAACGCAAATCCACCAGCGATGATGAGCCCGCCGACGTAGAGCCCAATCATGGAGGACCGGTGCGACTTGATGTCATGCTTGCGAGCGGCGACATACGCGCTCGGAACCGACCAAATCGCGAGCACACTAAAGAGGTGAATAAACCCAAAGTGGTTGAGGAGCCGCGGGCCGACCAAGGCCGGCATGAAAAGCGTGATGATGGCTGTCGTCAGCATCAACAGCATGTAGCCTTTCCCGAGCAAACGGTGAAAGCGATCGCCTTTTCTTGCGATCATCATGTACGTGCCAATCGCGAACGCCGGTAGTACCGTTGCCAGATGAGCATAGGCAAGCGGTAGATAGCTCGTTTGGTATTCCTGCAGACTGATGGCCACGGTTCCACTCCCGAATAAAAATCGTTAGTGAGATTTCAGCGGAGTTGGCGGCAGCGTGCGAGCGCAGTGCGATCATTGTGCATTTGCGGGCGTGAATCGACGAGCAGCGGCGTGAAACTCACAATAAAAACGGCTGCCGTGTTTCCCTGAAAGGGCATCGTCAACGCCGCAATCGTGCGCCTGACAGGGAAGGCGATACTCGAAGCCACTGACGCGAGCAAACTTAGATGAGGGGTCCGGCGCATGTAGGGAAACGCTGAACATGGGCTCGTGTCAGCGAGACGAAGTTGCCTCAGATGAACTTCTTTAGATCCATCCCGGCGTAAAGCGAGGCGACTTCATTGGCGTAACCGTTAAACATCAACGTTTTGCGCTTGGAAAATTCACCGATCCGCCGCTCACTTGCTTGGCTCCATCGGGCATGATCGACCATGGGATTTACGTTTGAGTAAAAGCCGTATTCGCTCGGCCCGGCTTTCACCCACGCGGTGCGCGGTTCTTTCTCTACAAAGCGGATCTTCACGATGGATTTGCCGCTCTTGAAGCCGTATTTCCAAGGCACAACCATTCGAACTGGGGCACCATTTTGATTGGCGAGCATTTCGCCATACGCGCCGAACGTTAGCAGCGTAAGCGGATGCATCGCTTCGTCCATCCGAAGCCCTTCAACGTAAGGCCAATCGAGCACGCTAGAGCGAAGCCCAGGCATTTGGGCTTTATCCGCGAGGGTCACGAATTCCACGTACTTCGCGTTGCCGCGCGGTTCAACGCGTTTGATGAGCTCAGCCAAGGGAATGCCGACCCATGGAATCACCATCGACCACGCTTCAACGCAGCGAAAACGATAGACCCGCTCTTCCAGCGGCGCGAGCTTGTAGAGCGCATCGATGTCGAAGACTTGTGGCTTGTTGACTTCACCTTCAACGGCAACCGTCCAAGGGCGCGTCTTCAGCGATTTCGCCATCACCGGCGGATCGCTCTTATCCGTTCCGAACTCGTAAAAATTGCAGTAGCTCTTGAATTCATCCGCTTTGTTCAGCTTATCGATATCCGTGGCTAAAAACTGAGGGTTTGGTTTCACTCCTGCAAGGCGCACACCTTGCGCCTCAGCACCGCACGCTGCGAGCCCCGGCAACAACGCCGCGCCGCCCATGGCGATAGTGGACTTGATCCAGTCGCGCCGCCCGTGGAAAAGTGCTTCCGACGTAATCTCGGACGGCTGGATCGGATTTGCGTTAGAACTGCGGATAATCATGATGGGTAATGCAAAGGAGAAAGTGATGAATCGTTTGACGATGGCTGCTGCCAAGTGCGCTCGGCAGAAGTCGCGGGACCAGCGAGCCTCATCGGCGCTACGAATCGCCGTAGTCTCCGTGTTATTCGCTTTCGGTGCAAGTACGGTTACACCGAGCGCGCTGGCAAAAGCGCCGGCTGAGCGTGCGGCGCGGTTCGACTACGCAAAATCGACACTCGCAGCACTACCCGGCGGCACGTTTGCGAAGGCAAAGTGCTGCAACGTGACGGAGTGGAAACTGACTTCACCCGAGGGCGAATCAATTGAGGTCACCGTGGTCGTGCCGCCTGGAAAGGCCAAATTCCCAACGGTGCTCTGGCTGCATCGTGAAGGCCAAGACGTAAAGCGCGCAGGCTTTCAGCAAGAAGCCGAAGCGCTCGCGGCAACGGGAATCGCTTCGCTCTTAGTGGAGCTTCCCTTTAAGCAGCCGTATGTTCATCGCGAGAACAATAATGCGGGCGACGCTGAATCGATTCGCCTTGCGGTCGTAAACGCTCGACGCGTGCTTGATTGGGCGTCAACACGCCCGGAACACAACATGGAGCGGATCGCGGTCGTTGGTCATCGCTTTGGCGCGTGGGCGGGCGCGCTACTCACAGCGGTTGATACGCGGATCGACGCTGCCGTATTCATGAGTCCACCGGGTAAACCAAGCGGCTGGCTTCAAGTCACCGAGCAACCCAGAGCCAAAGCGTTCAGAGAGAGTTTTCCCAAGGAAAAATGGGGTGAGTATCTCAACTCCATCGATCCGCTCGACCCCGAAAAATGGGTGTCGCACGCGACGCCCGCCAAAGTGTTCTATCAATTTGGCTCCGCCGACGCGTGGGTGCAGACGCTAGAACAGGTCGATCTTTTCCGCGCAACCTCGCAGCCGAAATCACGGCAGATGTACGAGGCTGACGAGCTTCTCAACGAAGAAGCGCGCAAAGATCGCGGTAACTGGCTACGCGCCAATCTACGCGGCGCGAAGTAGCCTCAAGCACCGCACACCTGTTCGCCGTGAGCGTGTAGACGCGCTTCGGAGGTGTTTGGTCGATTCAGGAAGCGTTTGCTTGGTTTCGCTGATAGTTGATTGGTCCGCCACGAAACGGCGCGAAGCCACAGCCAAAAATTGCGCCGGCGTCGGCGTGATCCGGCAAACTCACAACGCCTTCGGCGAGCGCTTTGTTGGCCTCGTTGAGCATCGGCTGGATCAGGCGATGGGTGAGCCCCTCGGGCACGCTTGATGCGCTATTTTTCTGCGGTCTCCCGTTGACCCAGGTGTAGAAGCCTTTACCGGTTTTCTTGCCCAGCGATTTCGCTTCTAACAACGCCTGAAGCTTCTGCGGCGCTTTCGCATCAGGCGTCACGGTTTGGCCCACAGCGGCACAAACATCCAGGCCCACCACATCGGCGAGCTCGATCGGGCCCATCGGCATACCGAAGGCAAGCGCGGCTTCGTCAATCGTTTCTGCAGCGATGCCCTCATCTAGGCAGCGCATCGCTTCGCCAAGATACGGCGCAAGGATGCGATTCACCCAGAAACCCGGTGCGCTCTTGCAGGCGAGAGGCAATTTATCAATTTGATCGACGAACGCTGTTGCTTTTGAGGCAATCTCCGCACTCGTTTGCGCACCGCTAATGACTTCAACCAACATCATCTGCGCGACGGGATTGAAGAAGTGGATACCGACCAATCGCGATGGCGCTTTCAGCGCCGTTGCAATCTGTTCGAGCGGAATCGATGACGTGTTGGTGGCAAGAATCGCATCGGGCCGCGCTTTCGCTTCGAGTTCGGCGAACACTTTTTGCTTGACGCTCAGGTTCTCGACAATCGCTTCGATGATGACATCAGCCTGTTTCGCGCCGTCGCCCGTCGTGTCGGGCTGCAGCAAATCCATCGCGTCACGAATTCGACGATCATCGCGCAGCCGCTTTTTATACATTTCAGCCGCACGCTGAATCGCGGGCGCAATGCGGGCGGCATCCAAGTCTTGCAAAGTCACGCGGATGCCGCGCAACGCACACCAGGCGGCGATGTCGCCGCCCATCACGCCCGCACCGATCACGTGCACATGCTTCGCTTTGAAATCGATGCCTTTTGCTTGCGCTTTGAGTTGCTCACGCAAACCAAACACACGAATCAAGTTCATCGCGGTTGGATGCGAAATCAATGAGCGCACGGAACACGGCTCACTTGCTTGCGGCTTGTGCACATCACCGTTGTACTTCTGCCAGAGATCAATGATCGCGTACGGCGACGGATAGTGCTCGGGTCGAGCCTTTTTAGCGACTGATTTGCGGGCTTGGGACGCAACAAAGCCGCGCAAAAAGCCGTTGGTCATCAAGTTTTGTGCGAATGAAAGTTTGCGGGCAGGCGGCTGCGCGTTGAGCACGCCGATCGCAGTGTTCCACATGATTCGCGGAGGCACCGCTTCGTGCACGATGCCGAGCGACTTTGCTTTACGCGCGTTAACGGTCTTCCCAGTCAGCATCAAATCGAATGCCGCAGGCGCGCCAATTAATTGCGGCAAGCGTTTCACCCCGCCCCAACCTGGAAGAATCCCGAGCATCACCTCGGGTAAACCAAGCTTCGTAGCAGGCATATCTACCGCCACGCGATAACGGCATGCGAGCGCGAGTTCGAGCCCGCCGCCGAGCGCAAAACCATTGATGAGCGCGAGCGTCGGGTACTTCACGTTCGCGAGCCGTTCGTACACATCGTAGCCCCGTTTCACCAAGGCTTCTGCCGCAGCGAGATCGCCGGTTTTCCCGATTTCGACGAACTCGTTAACGTTCGCCCCCGCGATGAATCCAGACTGCTTTTCGCTGACAAAGGCGACCGCTTTGGGCGGCTCTTTCTCGAATTGATCAAGTAGCGCGTTCAATTCGTTGAGCACCGGCGTGCCCATCGTATTGACGTTTTCGCCAGCGACATTGATGCCGACCCAAGTAATGCCGTGTTCGTCGGTGCGGAGGGTGAAGTTTTTGTATGTCATATCAGCTTCTTAGTTTGTTACCTGCGGGCGCTTCCGAGCTGTCCCCTCCCCTTCAAGGGGGGGGTTAGGGTGGGGATGGGGTTTGTTGCGTGATCCACCGAAACCCATCCCCCTCCCAGCCTCCCCCTTGAAGGGGGAGGAGCAATTTGCGAGCTACGCGCGCTCGAGCAACATCGCACCGCCCTGGCCGCCACCGATACAAATGGAGGTCAATGCGCGCTTACCACCCGTGCGTTTCAAGGTGTTCAACGCATGCAATACGATGCGTGCGCCGCTAGCGCCAACGGGATGGCCGAGCGCTACCGCGCCACCATCGACGTTCAGTTTGTTCATATCGATTGAGCCTAACGCGCCATCGAGGCCGAGTTCTTCTTTGCAGAACTTTTCGTCTTCCCACGCGCGCTTACAGGCAAGCACTTGTGCGGCGAAGGCCTCATTGATTTCGATGTTGTCGAGGTCGTTCAGCGTTAAGTTGTTGCGCTTGAGGATCGGGGTAGACGCGTAGACCGGCCCCAATCCCATTTGTGCAGCATCGCAGCCTGCCCACTGGGTATCGACGATCTTGCCAAGAACAGGCAGGTTGTATTTATCGACAGCCGCTTTGGTTGCAAGCGCGACAAATACGCCGCCATCGGTAATCTGCGAAGAGTTACCCGCCGTCACATTGCCGTATTTCTTATCGAAAAAGGGCTTCAATTTGGCGAGCTTCTCTGGCGTGGAATCTTCGCGCACACCATCGTCCGCCGCGTAGACCGCACCTTTTTTATCAATCAACGGAATAACCTCGCCTTGCATGCGGCCTTCCTTCTGGGCAGCAAGCACGCGCTTGTGGCTCTCAGCGGAGAACGCATCCATCTCTTGACGCGTAATGCCGAAGCGATGCGCGAGGTTCTCGGCTGTTTGCCCCATCAGCAATCCCACTTTCGGATCGGTGAGGCCACGCATCAACGCGATCACTGGCGAGAGCATTTCTTTCGGCGAGAGCTTGGCAAACATGCCAACGCGCTGCCCGGTCGTCTTCGCGCCTGCGAGCCCCGCAAACCAGAGCACCATCTTCGGCGAATAGAGCAGTGGCGCATGTGATAGCGCATCAACGCCGCCTGCGAGCACGAGCTCTGAGCGACCCGCCAGCATGTTGTTTATCGCTGAATCAATCGATTGCATGCCGCTCGCGCAATTGCGCATCACTGTCCAGCCCGTGACTTTGTCGCCACAACCTAGGCGCATCGCAACGTATCGACCAATATTGACCTCGTCGGCCGAAGGATTCGCGCAGCCCAGAATGACTTCATCGAATTGTTCGGGCTTCACTGGAATACGGGAAAGCAACGCACGCCCGCAAGCCACCGCGAGGTCTGACGCGGTGAACGGACCCGGGCCGGATTTCGCTTTAAGAAAAGGCGTGCGAGCGCCGTCAATTACATAAATAGGTTCGCGAAGTGCGGAGGCCATGGCCACTCCTCTTAGAGATTTTGTAGTGCGGCTATTTGCGAAGGGGAGCGCACCGCAGCGCGCAGCGCCGCTCCCAAGAAAGGCGCGAGATACGCAAGCAAATTCAAATCATCGTCGGCGCGCTCCGACTGCAAGCCACCCAGCACGCGACGCACATCCTCGCTCGCAAGCGTTGACGACACGGCGTCGAGAATGAAATTGAGACGCATCGCCAGATCATGTTCAGCCAAGCCCGGCAGCGCTTCGCCAAAGGCTTGTTTGAATTTCAGATTGGTCGCGGCGTAGCGCTCAGCAAGCAGCTTGCGAACAAAGTCAGACGGATCCGCATACGCACGGCCAATGAAGCGCAAGAAATCAGGGCCGCCTTGCGCAGGGTCTCGTGCGAGCGAGAGCGCGGGCAGGAAGAGCGTGGCGATGATTTGCTCAACCCGATGTTCACGATCAAAGCCTTTCGCCTTGAGTGAATCGAGCCGTGCGGCCCGCTCGTCATTGAGCGGGTCAAGCCGTTCGGTGAGGAGTTTCGTGAAAAGTTCTTCTTTGCTGCCGTAGTGATAGTTCACTGCAGCGAGATTCACGTTTGCTTCGGTGGTGATCGCGCGCAGGCTGGTGCCTTCGTAGCCGCGCTGCAAGAACAAGAGTTCGGTGGCTTGCGCGATGCGATCTTTGGTTGAAACTTTGGCGCGATTAGCGGAAGCGTCCCGCGCCGCAGCCAACGCAGCGATTTCTTTGCCAAAGCCAACGCTGGGCGAAATTAGGTCCTCGAATGGCGACACGACTTCCTCCTCCAAGAGTTCAAGCGCACGATTCAAACAGTTGTTTGATTTTGCCCGAATTGAACCATGAAGTGCCGAGTATCGGCTCGAAATACCGAAACTACGCCAATTTGGCAGGATTCTATGTCGCTGAGAACCCAGTTATTCAGGGGCTCGCGACTATTTGTTTAATTATTGATATTAAGAAAACAAGCCGCTAGCCCCTGTTTATGCTGGGCTAGCGTTTATAAGCTGTGGCATCCAGTCGTCAAGGTAGCAACCGCTTACTTTCTCGGACAGATTTGTACAGCCGTCACTTTAAACCCTGGAATCTTTCCGTACGGGTCTAATGCGTCTCCGGTCAATTTATTCGCCGCCGCCTCCCAATAAGCAAACGGCATGAACACCTGACCGGGCGCAACGCTCGACGAAATCGCCGCGAGCGCCTCAACGCTGCCATGTCGTGAACGCATTTCCACGCGGGTGTCGCCTGCGATGCCGAGCCGTGTCGCGTCTTCGATGTTTAACGAGATCACCGGGATCGGTGCGAGCGCGTCGAGCATGGACGCGCGGCGCGTCATCGCCCCGGTGTGCCAATGTTCGAGCACGCGCCCCGTGGAAAGGATGAAGGGATACGCCTCATCGGCCACTTCCACGCCGATGGCGAAGCTTGCGGGCTTCAAGTTCGCGCGACCGTCCGCCGTGGGAAAGTGATCGGTGAACACAATCGACTCGCCTGGCGCATCTTCGCGCGACGCGGGCGTGACGACCGCGCCCTCGCGCACGAGCCGCGCCCATGGCACACCCGCGAGCGGCGACATCACATGCCGCATTTCTTCGAACACGCGAGCGACGGGTGCTTCATGAGCGACGTGTCCATCACCATCGTCGTCGCGGTAGAAATTCCAATCGAGCCCAACACGTCGTGCAATTTGCTCGATGATCCAGAGGTCTTGTTTCGCCTCACCGGGCGGGTTCAACGCAGGACGCCCGATCTGAATCAGGCGATCCGTATTCGTCACCGTACCCCATTTTTCATAGAACGCAGACGCCGGAAGAATCACATCGGCGAGGATCGCCGTTTCGGTGGCAAAGATGTCTTGCACGACCAAGTGTTCGAGCTTCGCCAAGCCCGCTCGTGCATGATTCAAATCAGGATCGCTCATCGCTGGGTTTTCGCCCTCAACATACATCGCGCGAATGCGGCCATCGTGAATCGCGTGCATGATCTCAACGACTGTCAAACCCGCTTGTGCGTCGAGCGGCTTACCCCAGAGCGATTCGAATTGCGCCCGGATTTCATCGCGAATCACGCGCTGATAGTTCGGATACATCATCGGGATTAGCCCCGCATCAGATGCGCCTTGCACATTGTTTTGCCCGCGCAACGGATGCAGGCCTGTTCCCGCGCGACCGATTTGCCCCGTGATCATCGAAAGGGCAATCAAGCAGCGCGCATTGTCAGTGCCGTGCACATGCTGCGAAATGCCCATGCCCCAAAGAATCATGGACGACTTGGATGTGGCAAACGCGTGAGCAACCTCGCGAATCATCGAGGCATCAACGCCGCAAATCTCGCTCATCCGCTCAGGCGTGCAATCGGCAACGGCGCGTTTCAATTCATCGAACCCGTTCACGCGCGACGCGATGAATTCGGGATCGATCAAGTTCTCAGCGATGATGACGTGGAGCAAGCCGTTCAAGAGCGCCACATCGGTATCGGGATTGAACTGCACATGCCACGTGGCGAACCGTGCGAGTTCAGTTGCGCGCGGGTCGGCAAGCACGAGTTTCGCGCCGCGCCGAACGGCATTCTTGATCCACGTCGCCGCAACGGGATGATTCGAGGTTGGGTTCGCGCCGATTAAGAAAATGAGCTCGGCATGTTCAACGTCAGCGACCGGATTCGACACCGCGCCTGAGCCGATACCTTCGAGCAGTGCAGCGACCGAGCTTGCATGGCACAAGCGCGTGCAGTGATCGACGTTGTTCGTGTCAAAACCTTGGCGAATCAGTTTTTGGAAGAGATACGCCTCTTCGTTCGAGCCTTTCGCTGAACCAAATCCGGCGACTGCGCTGAGGCGTTTCTCGCTTCGCGCAGCGTCGTGCGCTTTTTTCAAACCACTCGCTGCGAAGTCAAGCGCCTCTTCCCACGTGGCTTCGCGAAAGAGTTCGGAAAGTGCAAGCTCGCCGCGCTTCACACGTTCGATGTGGGTGACGTCCTTGGCAACGCCTTCTCTCCGGATCAACGGTCGGGTCAGCCTTTCCGGGCTGTGAACGTAATCGAATCCGTATCGACCTTTCACACACAACCGCTTGTGGTTCGCCGGACCATCCGCTCCGTCTACAAATTCAATTTTCTGCGCGCCATTGCTCTCGCTCACATTCAAGGTGAGCTGGCAACCCACGCCGCAAAACGGACACACCGAATCCACTTTCTTTGTGATCGCTGCCATGCCTGCGCCTCGTGCGGGTGAGAGCGCGCCCGTCGGGCACGCTTGCACACACTCGCCGCACGCAACGCACGTGGAATTTCCCATCAGCGTATCGGCATCGAACACAATCTTTGATTCTGCGCCACGAAACGCGAGACCAATCACATCGTTGTTTTGCTCCTCGCGACATGCGCGCACACATCGCGTGCATTGGATACAAGCATCAAGGTCAACATGAATCGCGGGATGTGAAGCGTCGGCCTCGCTCTGCAATGCACGTGCTTCGCGCATCGGGAGACGATCCAGTTTTGCGTTTTCTTTTTTTGCCCAGTACGAAAGTTCGGAGGTCTTGGTGAGGAAATCAGTGGTTTGTCCTGCGTCGCTCATCAATAGCTCAAGCACGAGAGAACGCGCCCTGGTCGCTCGCGCGGAGTGCGTTTGCACCTTCATGCCATCAGTGGCGTTACGGCAGCAAGATGCGGCCAACACCCGCTCACCTTCCACTTCCACCATGCACGCGCGGCAGTTACCCTCTGGCTTAAGCCCCGGCTTGTGGCACAAATGCGCGATCTCGATGCCTTCGCGTCGGGCGACTGACCAAATCGTTTCGCCCGCGAGAGCGGTTACGTCGCGATCATTGAGCTGGAACTTCACAGTTTCGCGTTTCATTTCGTCACTCCTGCGTCCGTCAATTCGTGCGGGAAGTACTTCACCACGCAATCAATTGGATTCGGCGCAGCTTGACCGAGCCCGCAGATGGATGCATCACGCAACACTTGCGATAAATCGGCGAGCAATTCTCGATCCCACGCATCGCTTTCAATCAGCTCGCGCGCCTTCACCGTTCCTGCGCGACACGGCGTGCACTGCCCACAGTTTTCGTGCGCGAAAAAACTCATCATGTTGCGCGCTGCATCGGCCGCGCGATCAGTCTCGGAGAGCACGATCACCGCGGCGCTGCCGATAAAGCAACCGTGCGGCTGCAACGTATCGAAATCAAGCGGCACATTCGCAAGCGATGCCGGAAGAATGCCGCCCGACGCACCGCCGGGCAGATAACCGTAGAGCGTATGCCCATCTTCCATGCCGCCACAGTATTCATCGATCAACGCTTGCAACGTGATCCCCGCGGGCGCGAGCTTGACGCCGGGTTGCTTCACGCGACCCGACACAGAGAAGGATCGCAAGCCTTTGCGACCATTCGCGCCGTGACTCAAAAACCAGTCCGCACCCTTTGCGAGCAACGCGGGCACCCAGTAGAGCGTTTCCATGTTGTGCTCAAGCGTGGGGCGACCGAACAAACCAACTTGCGCAACATACGGTGGACGCAATCGCGGCATGCCTCGCTTGCCTTCAATCGATTCAATCATCGCCGACTCTTCGCCGCAGATGTAGGCACCTGCGCCTCGCCGCAGTTCGATGCGCGGCAATCTCCACACGCTCGAATCAATCGGCGGATTGGCTTTCAATTCGTTGAGCAACTGCGTGAGCTCCGCTCGAATCGCGTGATATTCGTCGCGCAAGTAAACATAGATCGCGTCGATCCCCACGGCCCACGCGGCAATCAACATGCCCTCAATGAATTGATGCGGATGGGTTTCGAGATAGTGGCGATCCTTGAAAGTGCCTGGCTCGCCTTCGTCAATGTTCACCGCCATCAATCGCGGCGCGGCTTCGTTCTTCACGATGCGCCACTTGCGGCCCGCCGGAAAGCCCGCGCCACCCAAACCACGCAAGCCGCTCGTTTCGAGCGTTGAAATCACGCTTTCGACATCGCGCGCGCCGCTCACGCATTCGCGAAGCACTGCGTAGTCAGCTTTTGCTCGTGCCGGCCTTTTTGTTTGGGCTAGAGAATGATTTTGGTTATTTTGCGACAACACATGAATAACGTCGCTTGCCCCTATAGAACCACCGACAAGCAATTCATGCTGATCGACAGTCACCGCAGGCGCTGTGTCGCATCGCCCGACGCATGGCGCGTCGAGCACGAGCACATCATCACCCACGCTTGCGGCAATTTCTTCGCGCAAGTTCTTCGCGCCGCGCATCTCGCATGAAAGACCGTTGCACACGCGAACTATCGCTCGCGGCGCAGTTGGCGGCGTTTCATCGTTCACATCGCCAACTACGCGAAAGTGGTGATAGAAACTCGCGACTTCGAACACTTCCGCAAGCGACAATCGCATTCGTTTTGCAAGCGCCGCAAGATGCGGTTTCCAAAGTTGTTTGCAGCGATCATTGATCGCGTGCAGATACTCAATTAGCAAGTCGCGCCGTAAGCCTAGCTTCGCACCCGCCGGACCATCGTCGCCTAAATCGAAGCCCGCATCGGCGAGCATTTGATCGACTTCGCGCAAGCGCACAGGGTCAATATCACGTCGTGGGCGGCGAGTGATTGAAGTGAGTGGAACGGTCACTGGCGCATTCATGGGCTATTTCGATCTATCTAAGTTTCCAGAATATCTGAACTTGCCCGAGCTAAGGATCCTTGTTTCCGTATTCACGCGGCGGGCTAGCTCCGCGTCCGATTCGTAGGGCGACACCAGCAGGCGCGCCATATCGCCACCGAACGCCATCGAAGCGCGTTCCGCTCAGCCGGTTCGTTCAATCGCAGCACGGAAAAATGGCAAATGATTTCTTCCGCCGACCGCTCCAAAACCTAGCATTTTCGCTAGGTGCGTCGCGCGCCGCCCCCTGCTACTGTGAGGCTCTAATCACAGTCACCAACCAGGGGAATCGCGCGATGGAAAAGTTTTTCGAGCTATGCGGGGCAAACAACGTCAAGCGCGATCAGCGCGGCAAACATCTGCTTTGGAAATTAAGCGCCGCTGCCATCGCGAGCGCAAGCATCGCATCCGCGTTGGCGCAGGGCACGCCGTCGCCGCCCGCAAAGCCGCCGAGCTTTCCTTGCGGCGGCACCAATCCCGTCGGCGTTCAATTAGCGCCGATCCCGAAGCTTTCCAACGGCGAATTCACCAATGCCGGCGCGGACTGCGCCATGTGGCAAACCTTCATCTATTTGAATTGGCCGGCGAAGCCGGGGCCGCGCGGCGTGCCTGACACATCGCAAATGATGGGCGCGCCGGGCATGACGGTGTGGGAAAGTTTTTTAACGTCTGAGCAAGTGTTCTTGCCGAATGGCGCAACACCGATGCCGTGGACTCGCTTGGCCGCGCATCCCTTGATGGGTTCCACCGCGCCAAAAGCGCTTGCGAACGACGCGGGGGCGGGCAAGGTGCGCGTCCTCGCGAGGAGCGCCAAAGTCTCCCAAGCCGTAGCGAAACTGCGCACCACACTTACCGCAAACAGCCCCACCAACATCCCGCTCGACGAAATCAAGCAAGCCGACGGCAACACGCTTTACGACCAGCAAAAGAACCCGGTGTATTACGACGTCGCGATGAACAAGGTTCAATACGACTACATCACCACCAACAAGCTCTACAACGCGGGCAGCCAAGCCACGTACGCGACGAAGCAAAACATCATCCTGCCGCAAGGCTCCATCGAAGTAAAAGCTGCGTGGAAAATGCTCACGGCTGCAGAGGCCGCCTCCGGGCGTTTTCACATCGCGAAGGGCTACGTGCCGGGTAGCGTTGGCGGCAAAACCGTACCGATTGGCTTGGTCGGTTTTCATGTGTTCGCAAGCGGCGGCGCGCAAAACGCCGGGCTTTGGGCCACCTTCTATCAAATCGATAACGCCCCGCTCTTGGGCAAACCGGGCACGCAAAGCTACAGCTTCTTTAACGCCGCGAGCAACACGCCCGTGAACACCAAGGGCACGAGCCCCACGCAAGTGGCGCAGGTGTTCCCCGACGACGCCACCGCCGCAACCATCAACAAAGAAGCGCAACAACTCTTCATCAAAGGCAATCCCAAATCGCCTTGGCAGTATTACGCGATGATCGACACGCAATGGTCAAAGACCGTGCTGAATTTGAAAACACCCGTCCCGCTCACCGCGCCCGTCTCTCCCGGCAAACCCGGCGACATCAGCACCAACACCCTCATCAACCCCGTGCTCGAAACCTTCATGCAAACGCAGAACAACAGCTGCATGGGCTGCCATTCGTTCGCAACCACCGCGCAACCCAACAGCACCATCGCGACGGGGTTTAGCTTTATGTTTGGGAATGCGCAGGGGAAGTAGGGTGATGCCACTTTCTTCGAAGATTGCCGAAGACTGCGCTCGACGCCAGTCAGCCATGCATGAGTGAATCGTTGATGACCAATTTGCAGCGCTTGCGGTCCATCCACTAGTCCCTCTCGGCGACCTGAAGCTGCCGTTGAACTCTGAGGCTGAACCGCGGACGGCAGTTTCACGTTTAGGTATTGCAGTCTCTCACCAAATATTCGCGGGCTCCAGGGTTGGAAATGGTCTCCAGAAACTCTAGGCACTGCACATGGCTACAACAAATTGATACCATCTTCTCAAGAAAAGTGCGGTTACCGCTTGAGGGAAAAAAGTGGCTTGGCCTCTATTGATCGTTGACGTCCAAGACGTGCTTGCCAAGCGGGGCCTGGAGGCGCCCGATTTGGCTGCGCTCCAAGCCACGCATCAGAGCTACCGCGCGCTGCTACTCCAACCATCGGGGCCAATCTATGCAGACACCCAGCGGATTGGTCATCTAGACCTTGCCGCCGCAGCCGTCCGGGCCGATGCCTTCCTCGTGATGGCTGCTGAACGTGGCGACCAGCTCGTGGTCACGCCCGAATACTTCCTCCCGGTGACCTCCTTGTCGAAGGCGGCGAAGGCCGGGCCCTTCCCCGCAGAAGGCGCGCTCTGGGTGCTCGGTTGCGAGAGCATGACTCCCGCACAGCTCGCCAGCTTCAAGGCAGACTGCGCGGGGCATTGCGACGTCATCTACGAAGCGGACCCGGCTCCGGCCGTTCAGGGCAACTATTTCGACCCGGTCGCCTACTGCTTCATCACCCTGGACGCCGACAAGAGCTTCAAACGCGTCGTCTTGTTCCAGTTCAAAACCGCGCCGTCCCGAGATGACCACGGCTTTGAGAACAAGCAATTGCGCTGTGGCCGTGCCATTTACCGGTTCCAGGGCAAACACGGGCACATCAAGCTTTCGACCATTATCTGCTCCGACGCACTGGACCTTGGTGAGGACCTTGACGCCAATAAGAAGCTTTCGGACAGAGCCATCATCATCCATATCCAGCTGAACCCGAAGCCCAAGCACACCGACTACCGGCGTTACCGCAACGAGGTTTTTCGGCGAAGTCCGGTTGCGACCGACTGCGATATCGTCTGCTTGAACTGGGCTCACAATGTCGTCCAACACGACTCGCCTGTCCACGCTAAAGCCTGGAAGAACGAGAGCGGTTCAGCTTGGTATGTGCCCGAGCGTCGCTGCTCGGTGAACGATGACGAGGTTGCCAACAATGAGGCCAAGGGCCTGTACTACACCTGGCATGAGAAGCGGCGCCACGTCTTGCACTTCCACTACGAGGAGGCCGTTTTCGCGCTAACGGTTCCCAAAGTCATGCAGGATGGCCCGGCGGTCCATGACGTGCTCATCGGACCGCAGCTAGATACGCGCTTCGCCTGGGACGTCGATGCAGGCGCATGGTTGGCGAGCACGAGCTGCCCGGAAACCGGGTGGAGCGACGTCATCAACGCCAACCTCGAAGTCACAGCAGCGTTCCAAAGCCTGCGGGACATCGCGAAGCGGCTGCACATCGAGCGGGCCATCTCGCTTTCATGCGGCCCTCAAAGCATGAAGGACCAATGGCACCGCGTGGATAAGCTGGACGTGTGTCGCATTCCAGAGTCTGAGGTCGTAGCTCGTGCCACCCTTCAGCTTGACCACGACATCGCAGCCTCCGAAGAACGACATAAACGCATCACCCGCGTCGCGGCGTTGGGGCACATCCTTCAGACGACGACATTGCCCCCGCAAATCAAGGACCTTGCCGGTGGCGGTGCCTCGATAGCGTGGTCTCCCGACTCTCCCAACACCAATGTCATCAAGATCGGTGCGCGGCCCGCACTTATAGCCTACCTTGGCGAGAACCCGTCGATGGATTTGATCAAGCGGATTGGCGAGAATGCGTTTGAGCTGCTGCGAAAGGAGAACGGGGCCCACAAGGACCGTGTGGCCATCTGCTACCGCACGCTCGCTGGCGTCACGAAGTTCGCCGACATCAAGCAGCAGACTGACATTACATACGATGGAGGCAGCATGGCGTCCATCACAAGGGGACAGTGAAATGCCTGAGATGCAAGCTGCGCGTGAAGCGCTGTCTCATCTACTCGTAGGGCTTCACGACGTAGACGATTCCGTTGTACGTGGCGAAAAGAAACACGGCGAGCAGACCTATGCCGTTGCGTACGTCGACTTTGCCGATGAAGTCGTGGAGCGCTCGCTGCACCTTCGCGACTTCCAAGAGCGCATCCTAGCTGACGACTTCTTCGACGCGCCGGGTGACCTGCGGTGGAACAAGTATCTCTACATCGTCGCCGGCCCCAAATCCAAGGCAAATCCTCAGTTTGCAGCGGCGAAGGCTGCAATCGAGGCTGACAAGGATTACGCGCGCAAGCGTGTCATCTTGCAGGACGACCTCGAATCCCTGCTGGGGGGGCCGAAGCTGTTCGAGGCAGCGGAGCACGGAAGCACGTACGACGTGCTGACGGACTGGCAGCAACGCCTGTCAGCGGCTGGGCTTGAGCTGTTGCTTGATGCTCCTACCCCACGTACCGCCGTGGTGGAAAAGATTGCCCAGCGCTCAGCGGGTGCGGCTTCGAACGGGAAGCAGCAGGTGAAGGAACTGAATGCCGCCGACACGCCGATGGCGACGGCGAAGCTGCTCAGCCTTAACATCGCTTCGTTCCGTCCGATACACAACGGCAAGCGCTATGACTTCGGCGACGTCACCCTGCTGGTGGGCGCGAACGGAAGCGGGAAGACGTCGCTGCTCGAGGCCGTCGAGTACTTTTACTGCGGCAACAACCGCAGAAGCACAGCCGTCGGGCCGGTTCGTCTCGTAGGAAAGCTGCTGCCAAGCGCAGACGGTAGCACCGTCGAACTCTCGTCCACAGGAGAAGGCCCGCGCATCAAAGCTCGAAATCTAGCTTGGTACAACCGCAAAGAGCACAGCGTTGACGCGATTGTCGACAGCTTCTCGCTCTACAACTTCCTTGATGCCGATGCCGCGTATCGCCTGTCCGGCAACCTGAAGTCAGATGACATCGCGACCGAGTTGAGCCGATTGTTGGTGGGCTCGTCAGCCGCTACGACGTTTGACTACTTGCAAAAGATTCGCGTCGACGTGGACAAGGCTTGGAACATGGCACAGCGCCGCGCCGAAGGAATTCAGGCGGAGTTGACTGTTTTCGAGCGGCGGTTGAAGGAGCTTCAAGCCACGCCGTCCACGGCGAAGACGCTGACGGACGCATATCGCGCCGCGCTTGTAGACCTCGATTGGAAGAGGCCAGCAGAAACCGGCATTCCCACGCCGAGTGAAGGGCAGGAGCTTCTCGCCGCGCTGGCACATGTGCAAGCGTTGGTCTCCCTTGGAGGCTTAGCGCGAACCATTAAGAGTGTCGAGCATCGCTCGGCCCAATTGGAAACCGCGGTCAGCAATGCAAAACTCGTCGATACGCAGCTAGTTGGGGCCCTCGAGCATGAGAAGCAACTCATCTCAAAGATGGAGCTTATTGAGGCCAACGTCAAAAACTTGGACCGGTGGATCGCGCATGAGTCCGCGGGTTTTCACGACGTGCGCCGTCGACTCAATTCGGCCCGCGAAATCTCGGAGCAACTAGCCATACGTCTCGGAGGCTTGGTCGCCGGTGACCTGCCGCAGATACCGCAACAGTACGCTTCCCTCAAACTGCAAGACGCCGTGCAGGCTGCGGGCGAAGCGGCCACGGCCGCACACGCTAGGTTGACGCGCACCCAGCAAGCCCTGGACCTTTACGGCCAGGCTGCGTCGGCTCGCGCTGCTGTGGCCGCGAAGCTGAAGGACGCGGCAAAGGAAGCGCTCAAGTCATCGGAAAACCCGGACATGTGCCCGGTTTGCCGCACGGTGCATGCCAGCGGCGCATTGAAACATCTCATCGAGGAACTCACCTCAAGTCCGGAGACGACTCAGGAGGTCAAGACGCTTGCGGAGTTGCTGCGCTTGGCGGGGGACGAGGCAAACGAAGCGCAGCGGCGGTCCGGCGCCGTTGAGTTCTGTAAGAAGTATGCGGCGCAGTTGCAGCTGAAGGCGAACACACCCAGGGAAGTCCTCGAAGAAATGGTGGCGCTCCGTGAGCGGGCGAAGCAGGCGCAGCTGGAACTCCAGCGCCTCACGAAGGAAGGACAGGACCTTGAGAGCGCGGGCTTTTCCAGCGGCGAGGCCGATTTGGTGTGGGGCCGAATCGCTGGGCTCTTCGAGCCCGAGTCAAGCAATCTCACTGCCGAGATCGCGTCGGCCGTGCGGCGGCGTCAGTCGAACGCAATGGAGGAGACGAGAGATGTTTTGAGTGAGTGCCGCGGCAACATGGACGGCTTTGTTGAGGGCATCAGGGGCTTCTCTCGGTCTGTCTTCGTTGACGGCTGGGCCACACGCGTCGAGCCTAGCGGCACCTTTGCATCGCTTGTCGCGCTGCGAGACGAGTTCCTTGCCGCCACAAGCAATGCTGTAGGGCTTCGTTCTTACCTCGCGGTCGAGGACGATGTTCCGCTCGTCGAGGTTCAGGCGCGCATCGCTGCCGTGATCTTCGCGTTCAAGCAAGCCGATGAAGCGTCGCGCAGCGAGTCGGAGAGTTCGGTCGAGCAGCGGGACCTGCCGAAAAAGATTCAGAACTGGAAGCTCAGTCTCGGGAAGCATCGTGGCGAGGAGAAGGCGCTCCTAGAAGCCGGCAAGGTCTTGGACGACCTCATTGAAAACGCTTCCCTGGAGAACGCCACGCGGGAGGCGCTTGATGCCATCGGCGACCAAATCAACGAAGTGTTCTCGCGCATCCATTCGCCGCGAGAGTACGAGTACGTCGGTAGTCCCGACATTCTGCTGCGGACAGCTGATGGTCATGAATCCCGCACACTGGACGAGGTCAGCACGGGGCAGCGCGCCGCATTTGCCTTGTCAATCTTCCTCGCCAGAAATCGCACCGCTGCGTCGGCGCCGCCCTTGTTGCTTATCGACGACCCAATTGCACACATTGACGACCTCAACGCTTTGTCGTTCCTGGACTATCTACGCGACCTCGCTGTGAACTCGGGTCGGCAAATCTTTTTTGCCACCGCAGACACGCGAGTGGCATCTCTATTCTCGAAAAAGTTCAGCTTTCTAGGGGACTCGTTTAAGACCATCCATCTGGTGCGCGGCCCTCAGGTTAAGGAAGACGACGCGCCGGATTGAAGCCAAGTCTGTGGCGCACTTCTCGGCGCACGGCAATGCAGGCAGCAAGTAGACATAGGTGAAATTCTGTAGCCAGCCTTTTTGCAGCGGAAAGTAGCGACGGCTCCAACGGTGGCGGATGGTCAAGGCTCAATCGTTTAGGGCCACTCGTATACGTGCATTTACTACACATTTTCTACACATTGAATGTACGATTTAGACATGAGAACGAACATCGATGTCAACGACGAACTCGTGGCCGAAGCGATGGCGCTTACGGGCGCGCGCACGAAGCGCGAGGTCGTTGAGCGGGCGCTCTTTGAGCTTGTTGCACGAAGTAAGCGCCCGAGCATCAGTGGTTTGCTGGGTCTAGGCGGTATCGATCCGAACTATGACCATAAAGCGACGCGCGGCGGCGACAAATGGCGGCGCGTGGAAGAGCCGCGCACGCAGTACCGCGTGAAGCCTTTGGCGAGCAGCGCGACGCCGCGCGCGAAAGCGAGAGTTGCGCGGAGTACGGCTGGTTCGTCGCGAGCGGCGGCTAAGTCGGCTGCCAAATCTTCGCGCAAGTAGTCGCGCTCTCGTCAATGCTCCTGCTTGATACCAGCGTATGGATCGATCTGCTCGCGGATCGGCGCACCGAAGCCGTTGGCTTCGTGCTGCAACGCGAGGCGGCCGAAGGCGTTGCGCTCACCGAGATGATTTATCTCGAAGTGATGCAGGGCGCTCGCGCTGGCGCGACTGAGCAGAAGATTCGAAACATACTCAGCCAACAACAAATCTTGCAGCCCCTGCAAGCGCTTGAAACGTACGACCAAGCGGCCGCGCTCTATCGCGCGGCGCGGCGCAACGGCCTCACCGCGCGCACGGCGGTTGATTGTTTGATCGCGCAAATTGCGGTCGAGCACGAAGCGCTACTCGTGCACAATGATCGCGACTTCTTTACGCTCGCGAAGGTTGAGCCGCGATTGCAGTTGTTTCCGAGCCAGGGGTTTCACTGAGGCAATCAGCGCTTATGCGCTACCGCTCAGCCTCAGTCGATTCGCTTCGGATGTTTTTGGCGCACATGGTGAACGCGCAATACTTGTACGTTTTTGCGGCGCATGCGGTAGACGATGACGTAATTCTCGTGCACAACCAGTTCACGTGTATCGATCACGCGCCCACTCCGGCCTAGCGTTGGGAATTGCTGCAACAACTCTGTTTTTTCGCGGACTTCGCGTACGAAGCGCTTCGAGCGCTCGGGGTTGTCTTCAGCAATGTATTCGGCGACGACTCGCAAGCTTGCGAGTGCGCCAACCAACCATTCAACCGCCATACTTTTTGAAGAAAGCGTCGACTTGTTTCTGCGTAGCGAATTCGCCGCGATCAGCCTCCTTCAAAGCCGCTTGAATATCGGCAATCTGCCAAGCTTGTACTTCGAGATACTGCTTCAGCGCCTCTTGCGCGATGAAGCTCTTGGTGCGGCCAGTAGCATCGCACAGCGCCTCGATTTGTGCCGATAGATCGACAGAAAGGCGAACGTTGAGCGGGCGGTCAAGGGTGGCTGTATCGGGCATCGTTGCGCCTCCAAGCTTGGCGAGGCGTCGATTGTAATACGCTTGCGCATTTGTATGGCACAAACCGGCAATCGTCCGCTGTTAAAGGTGAGACAGCGCTTTGCTACGAGAACGGCTGTTGTGTTCATGGTTCGACAAGCTCACCACGAACGGGGAACGAGCGGAGCGCCGCCTTTAGTGCCGAGCTTGACGAGGCATCACCACGAACAGAATAGACGAGCACGGGGTGAACTTCAGCTCACGTTGGACGGAGTGGATGAACCCGACACGAACGGGGATCGCCTGCGCCGGTAGTCGCCTCACTCAAGCCGCATTGAGCTCTTGCGATAACTCAGGATGCTTGATGATGAGCCGCAATAGGCACACGACCCCGCCTGGTGGCGCGAATCGGCCTTGCTCCCAATCGCGAAGCGTGGCTACGGGCGTGGCAATTCTCTCGGCGAATGCGGCTTGCGTTAAACCTGTTTTCTCTCGGGCTTGCCGAACAAGCATTTGTTCAGGTGTAGTGACTCGACCGAGCCCTGCTTTTGCTTCCGCGAGCGCCCGACGAAGATCTGGCAGCGATTCGCCCGTATCAGCCTCGATCGCGGCTGCTACTTTCTCAATATTGATCTTCTTGATGCCCATTTCACACCACCTTTTTGATGTCTGCGGGATGCATGTTGTCGCGATCTGCTTTTGCATAGACCGCAACTAGCAATACGATTTCCTGCTCAGTCAAATTGAAGTAAATCACGCGTGCGCCGCCCGATTTGCCCGTCCCGCGACGGCTCCAACGCACCTTGCGCGCGCCCTCTGCACCAGGAATGACATCGCCCGCGAGCGGATTCGCGGCAATCCAGTCAATGAATGCAAGTCGCTCGTCCTCCGTCCAAAGCTTTTCCGCCTGCTTCTGGAACGTGGGCGTTTCGACGACGGTGCGCATGAGTGGATTATACGGGATTTCCGTACTTTTTCATTATGGTCTGGTTTGGCTTAGGGTACGAACCACCCGCGGCGCTTCTCAGGCTTCGTACGGTGGGCACCCCGTGCCCACCATGACTCTGCGTAACAGCATTGGCTGGTGTTGTGCCGTTTGGTGGGCACAGGGTGCCCACCCTACGCGGTTGCTTCGCGCTCGCGCAACTTAAAGCGCTGAATCTTTCCTGTAGCTGTCTTCGGAAGTTCGTTCACAAACTCAATGGATCGCGGGTATTTGTACGCGGCGAGTTTGTCTTTTACGAACGCTTTGAGTTCGGCGTCGGTGGCGGCTTGTCCGGCTTTGAGTACGACGAAGGCTTTGGTTTTGGTGAGGCCATCGGCATCGTTGACGCCGATCACTGCGGCCTCTAGAACCGCTGCGTGCTGCATGAGTGTGGATTCGACTTCGAAGGGCGAGACGTAGATGCCGCTGACCTTAAGCATGTCGTCGCTGCGGCCTGAATACGTGTAAGTGCCGTCGGCGTTTTTCACGTATTTGTCGCCGCTCTTGGTCCACGCGCCTTGGAATGTCTCGCGCGATTTCTCGCGATTGCCCCAGTAGCAAAGCGCGGCGCTTTCGCCGCGAATGTAGAGATCGCCCGGTTCGCCATCTTGAACGCTGCCACCGTTCTCCGCGCGAAGGTCGATTTCATAGCCGGGCACGGGCCAACCTGTGGTGCCATAGCGAACTTTGCCGGGGAGGTTTGACAAGAAGATGTGCAGCATTTCGGTGGAGCCGATGCCATCGATGATTTCGACGCCAAAGTGTTTTGTGAATCGCTCGCCGATTTCGGCCGGAAGCGCTTCGCCCGCAGATGACGCGAGGCGCAACGCAACGTCCGGCTTTGCGGGCAGTCCAGGTGAGGCGAGCATGCCCGCATAACCCGTAGGAGCGCCGAAGAAGATGGTAGGTTTTGTCGCGCCAACTTCACCGCGCCAGCGCTTGAACACGGCATCGGGCGTGGGGCGCTCGGCCATCAAAATAGTTGTTGCGCCCACTGACATTGGGAACGTGAGGCCGTTGCCTAAACCATAGGCGAAGAAGAGCTTTGCGGCAGAGAAGCAGACATCGCTCTCGCGAATTTGCAGCGTATTGCGACCGTAGAGTTCGCTCGTCCAATACGGATTTGCATGCGTGTGCACTGTGCCTTTGGGTCGGCCTGTGGAGCCCGAGGAATAGAGCCAAAAGCCGGGGTCGTTCGCGCGCGTGTTCGCGGCGCACGCAAGCGGGGTGGCGCGAGCGATTGCATCATCTATCGATACTACGTTAGACGGCAACGTTGCGCCGTTTGCTTTGGAGGCGAAGATCGCGCGAAGTTGTAGTCCGCTTTCGGCTTTTGCGATTGCAAGGGCGGCTTCCAACGTGGGTAGCAAAGCTGCGGAGACGATTGCGGCCTCAGCGCGCGAGTGTTGCAGCATGTAGGCGTAGTCATCCGCTGTAAGCAAGGTGTTCACTGCGACCGGGACGACGCCCGCGTACAACGCGGCTAGAAACGCGACGGGCCAATCGTTGCAATCATGCATGAGCAAGAGCACACGCTCTTCGCGGCGCAGGCCGGCTTCTGTGAGCGCGCCGGCGAAGGCTTGAATTTTTTGTGCAAGCGCGGTGTAACTCAGCGTGCCTTGATCATCGATGAAGGCGACTTTGTTACCGCGCGCTTCATTGAGCGCGATCAGATGTTGCGCGAAATTGAAACGCTCTGGCGGTGGGCTAACGGGGGCGGTGTGGCTCACAGGTTCTCCTCCTCTTTTAGTACGGCACAAATTAGTTTCGTGTCGCTATCTAGTAGGCGCGGGCTTGAACGCGCTTCGTTAGGCCGATTTGTGGAAGAGCGACGTCAAGCCGTCGCCTACAGCACGCACAACTCCCGCCATACGCACTACAGTTGACCGAGCGCTGCGGTACTCGCTTGAATCGCGCTTCTGCGGTGAAAGAGATTCAAGGCGTAGGCCACCCACCTCTGCGCCGCCCGCTGTGCCGCCCCGTCCGCCGTGTTGCCTGGAGCCGATGCAGTCACTGATTGCGGGCCAGCATCCCTTCGCGAAGCGTTCCCGCCATCATGCAATACCCGAGGACGCGCCACGAGTTGCGCGCGGATGGCGTCGAGCGTGATCGAGATCATGGCGAATGCATTTAGAGGCTGAATGAATTGAAACTGAAGGCGAAATGCAGTATTGTGCAGGTTGATGTTTTAAGTGGTTCCCGAATTCATGTCAAGCACTATAGTGCATATCCCAAACGAAGACTCGGCGGGCAGCGCTGCCAACGCGCATGTGCGCGATCCGTTTTTGGCGGCGCTGGGCGAGCGCGTGAAATCGCTGCGCTCACGTCGCGGTATGACGCGCAAAGCGTTGGCCCAATCAACTGGGGTCTCCGAGCGGCATTTGGCGAATCTCGAATATGGGCAAGGTAACGCTTCTATCCTTGTGCTGTTGGATGTCGCGCGAGCGCTCCAATGCTCGCTAGCGGAAATGCTGGGTGATGTCACTGCGTCGTCACCCGAGTGGCTGTTGATCCGCGAGATGTTGGAGCGCAAAGACGAGGCGACGTTGAAGCGCGTGCGCACCGCCATCGGCGAAATGTTTGGCACCGGCGGCGATCACGGCCACGGCGGCCAGGCCCGCAGCGCGCGCATTGCGTTGATCGGGCTTCGCGGCGCGGGTAAATCGACGCTGGGCGCGATGCTCGCTGAGGATTTGGGCTTTGCGTTCGTGGAGCTCAGTCGCGAGATTGAGAAATTCGCGGGTTGCAGCGTGGGCGAAATCCAGAATCTGTACGGGCAAAACGCGTATCGACGCTATGAGCGGCGGGCGCTCGAAGAAGCGATCCAGATTTACCCAGAAGCTGTGATCGCAACGCCCGGCGGCATCGTTTCCGATCCGGCGAACTTCAACCTGGTGCTCGCGCATTGCACCACCGTTTGGCTGAAGGCCACGCCGGAAGATCACATGCGCCGCGTGGTCGCGCAGGGGGACATGCGCCCGATCTCTGCAAGCTCAGAGGCTATGGAAGATTTGAAAAGTATTCTTGCGGGCAGAGCAGCGTTTTATTCCAAAGCTGAGTTTCAAGTAGATACGAGTGAAGCCCCAGTGGAAACGGCGTTTGCTGAATTGAGAAGAATCGTTAGAGGCGCGCTCACGCTCACCGTATGACGAGCTAGGACGCAACTACAGAATTGGCTGCGGACGCAGTAAAGTGCAATTTAATGCTTGACTGATTTAATATAAGCACTATACTGCGTTCACGCTGTTGGGCATGGGAGTACTCCAATGCATTTGTCAGCGCAGATGTCCCCAAGGAGTGTCTTCGTGAGTCAAGCCGGTCCGGTGAACTATCAAACCCATCCCAGCCAATACAAACATTGGTCGCTATCGTTTGATGGCGCGGTCGCCACGCTCGCGGCGAATTTCGATGAGAACGCTGGCTTGCGCCCTGGCTACAAGTTGAAGTTAAACAGCTACGACTTAGGCGTTGATATCGAATTGAATGATGCGATCAATCGCATTCGCTTTGAGCATCCAGAAGTGCGCACCATCGTGTTGACCTCGCTTAAAGACAAGGTGTTTTGCTCCGGCGCGAATATCTTCATGCTGGGCGTTTCTTCGCATGGCTGGAAAGTGAACTTCTGTAAGTTCACCAACGAAACGCGAAACAGTTTCGAAGATTCATCGAAATACAGCGGACTCAAATTCCTTGCTGCAGTCAACGGTGCCTGTGCCGGCGGCGGCTACGAGCTCGCGCTCGCGTGCGATGAAATTTTGTTGATTGATGATCGCTCCAGCGCGGTGAGCTTGCCGGAAGTGCCCCTACTGGGCGTGTTGCCGGGGACGGGCGGTCTGACTCGCGTGACCGATAAGCGCAAAGTGCGCCACGATCTTGCAGACATTTTCTGCACAGTCACCGAAGGCGTGCGCGGCAAGAAAGCCAAAGAGTGGCGCTTGGTGGACGATATCGTGAAGCCTTCGGAGTGGAGCGCAAAAGTGAAAGAGCGCGCACTCGCACTCGCCGAGAAAAGTGATCGCCCCGCGAATGGCAAAGGCGTAGAACTCACCGCGCTTAATCGCACGGTTGAGGACAATGCACTCCGCTACAGCAACGTGACCGTTGAAATTGATCGCGCGAAACGTCTAGCGACTTTCACCGTGAAAGCGCCGAGCGGTGCGCAACCGACCGACATCGCAGGCATCGAAGCTGCGGGCGCGAGCTGGTATCCGCTGCAGCTTGTGCGCGAACTCGAAGATGCGATTCTTTCGATGCGCACCAATGAACTCGACATCGGTTTGTGGCTCATCAAAACCCAAGGTAGCGCCGCGGACGTGCTCGCAATGGATGCGACCTTGATGGCAAACAAAGATCACTGGCTCGTCCGCGAAACGATTGGGCTTTTACGCCGCACGTTTAGCCGACTTGATGTTTCTTCACGTAGCTTGTTTGCGCTCATCGAAGAAGGTTCGTGCTTCGCGGGAACGTTCCTCGAACTCGCGCTTGCGTGTGATCGCAGCTATCACTTGGCGTTGCCTGATGATGGCGAGATCGCGCCGAAGATCACCGTGTCAGACACCAACTTCGGGCTCTATCCGATGGTGACTGAACAAAGCCGTCTTGAGCGTCGTTTCTATGCGGAAGTGCCTGCGATGGAAGCAGTGCGCGCGAAAGCGGGGCAAGCGCTCGATGCTGATCAAGCGTTTGAGCTGGGTCTCGTCACGTCGAACCCCGACGATATCGATTGGCCGGATGAAACGCGTATCGCCATTGAAGAGCGTGTGGCGATGTCGCCCGATGCGCTCACCGGCATGGAAGCAAACCTTCGATTCAACGGCGTTGAAAACATGTTCACGCGTGTGTTTGGTCGACTTACTGCATGGCAAAACTGGATCTTTCAGCGGCCAAATGCAGTGGGTGATAAAGGCGCGTTGAAGGTGTACGGAAAGGGCGATAAAGCGGCCTTTGACTGGAATAGAGTTTAGTGTTCGCCTCTCCCTCTGGGAGAGGTCAACGCGAAGCGTTGGGTGAGGGAAATCGCACCTCAACGCGAAGAGAAAAGTGTTCGTGTAACTACCCTCACCCGGCCTGGCGGCCGACCTCTCCCAGAGGGAGAGGAAAAGACAACTGGAGCAGTAACCATGTCATCGATTAACTACAGCGAAAAAATCCCCAACAACGTCAACCTTTCGGAAGACCGCACGCTGCAGCGCGCGCTCGAAGGGTGGCAGCCGAACTTCATTGACTGGTGGGACGAGATCGGCCCTGAAGGCTCAACCAATTCCGAGGTGTATCTTCGCACCGCCGTGAGCGTTGATCCACAGGGCTGGGCGCAGTTTGGGCATGTGAAGATGCGCGACTATCGCTGGGGCATCTTTCTGAACCCGGGGGAATCAGACCGCAAGATTCATTTTGGCGATCACAAAGGTGAAACCGCGTGGAACGACGTGCCGGGTGAGTACCGCGCGAATTTGCGCCGCATCATCGTGACGCAAGGCGATACCGAGCCCGCATCAGTTGAGCAGCAACGTCATCTCGGTTTGACCGCGCCCTCGATGTACGATTTGCGTAACCTTTATCAGATCAACGTAGAAGAAGGCCGTCACCTTTGGGCGATGGTGTACTTGCTTCATAAACACTTCGGCCGCGATGGTCGCGAAGAAGCCGAAGCGCTACTCGAGCGTCGCAGTGGTGATGCCGACAATCCGCGTATCCTGGGCGCGTTTAATGAAGCCACGCCTGATTGGCTCTCGTTCTTCATGTTTACGTACTTCACCGATCGCGACGGCAAATTCCAGCTTTGCGCGCTCGCAGAGTCTGCCTTCGATCCGCTCGCGCGCACGACGAAATTCATGCTGACCGAAGAAGCGCATCACATGTTTGTGGGCGAATCCGGTGTGAGCCGCGTGATTCAGCGCACCTGCCAAGTGATGAACGAGTTGAAGACGGATGATCCCGCGAAGCTTCGTGCAGCGGGCGTGATCGATCTGCCAACCATTCAGCGCTATTTGAATTTCCACTTCTCAGTCACCATCGATCTTTTTGGTGCGGATGAATCATCGAATGCTGCAACTTTCTATTCAAGCGGCCTCAAGGGTCGCTATGAAGAAGGCAAGCGCATGGACGATCACCAATTGCGCGGCCAAACTTACACTGTGCTTGAAAACAAAGGCGGGCAGCTGGTTGAAAAGCAAGTGCCGATGTTGAATGCGCTGAACGAAGTGTTGCGCGATGACTACATCAAGGATTCCATCGCAGGCGTTGAGCGTTGGAACAAAGTGATCGACAAAAACGGCATTCCGTTCCGCTTGAAAACGCCGCACAAGGCCTTCCATCGCAACATTGGTTCGCTTGCTGGCTTGAAGGTCTCGCCCGAGGGGAAAGTGGTGACCGATAGCGAATGGAACTTCATGAAAGATCAGTGGCTCGCGACCGATGAAGATCGCGCGTACGTCGCAGGTTTGATGGGGCGAGTGGTGGATGCGGGCAAGTTTGCAAACTGGATTGCGCCGCCGGTGATGGGGATTAACCGGCAGCCGGTGGATTTCGACTATGTTCGTTTCAACTGATGCGCTAGTCGCGGTTTGAGACTGTTGGCGTGGGCTTGACCGCGCTCTTCGCGAAGCAGAAGCGCGGTCAAGCCCACGCCTACAAAGATTACTCTGCGGTTAGTTCAGGGCAATTTCGAACATGGACATGTCAGAAACAATCGTCATCAAGCAGCATCTGATCGACCCGGAGATTTGCATTCGCTGCAACACGTGCGAGGCGACCTGCCCTGTCGGCGCAGTGACTCACGATGATCGCAACTACGTCGTCGATGCCGACAAGTGCAATCACTGCTTGGCGTGTGTGCCGCCCTGCCCCACGGGCTCCATCGACAACTGGCGGCAGATGCCGAGGGTGAAGGCGTACAGTGTTGCAGAGCAATTGACGTGGGACGTCTTGCCCGGTGAATTGCCGCCTGAAGCGCTTGCGGCGACCGCAGGTGTGGGCACGCCGCAAGTGGATGGCCTCACCGAGGCGGTCACCGACCCGCAGACGAGTTCGCTCGTAGCAGCGGCGGATGCTGCTGCATCCAACCACGAGAGTTTCAACGCAACGCTACCCCCTTGGTCAGCAGCGCATGCGTACACGAATCTCTACGGGCCGAAAGCTGCCGATAAAGCAATCACTGCGACGGTGACGGGCAACGTGCGCGTGACCGAGGCGGGCAAGCTTGGCAACAGCGATTACGACACTCACCACATCGTTCTCGATTTCGGCGCGATGCCATTTCCCGTGCTCGAAGGGCAATCGATCGGCGTCATTCCACCGGGCTTGGACGCAAGCGGCAAGCGGCATCATGCGCGGCAATACTCGATTGCAAGCCCGCGGAATGGTGAGCGGCCGGGCTACAACAACGTTTCGCTCACGATTAAACGCGTGCTCGAAGATCATGACGGCAAGCCCGTACGCGGCGTTGCATCGAACTTCATGTGCGATTTGAACGTGGGTGATGCGGTGCAGGTGATAGGCCCGTTCGGCACATCGTTCCTGATGCCAAATCATCCGCGCTCCAACATCGTGATGATCTGCACCGGCACGGGCAGCGCACCGATGCGCGCGATGACGGAATGGCGTCGCCGATTGCGTGCTTCGGGTAAGTTCGAAGGCGGCAAGCTGATGCTTTTCTTCGGCGCGCGCTCTAAAGAAGAGCTGCCCTACTTCGGTCCGCTTACCAGTCTGCCGAAAGACTTCATCGACATCAATCTCGCCTTTTCGCGTGCGCAGGGGCAACCGAAGCGCTATGTGCAGGATCTCATGCGCGAGCGTGCGGCGTATCTTGCGCCATTGCTTTCGGATGCGAACACCTATTTCTATGTGTGCGGGCTGAAGGCGATGGAAGAAGGCGTGATCCAATCACTGCGAGAAATCGCGATGAATGCGGGGTTGGATTGGTCGCAAATTGGCGGAGAGATGAAGCGCGCGGGGCGTTTGCATCTTGAGACGTACTAGCCATGGCTCTCTCCTCTCCCTCTGGGAGAGGTCGACGCGAAGCGGCGGGTGAGGGCAACGTATCTGCTCAATCAAACGAATGTCGTACTCCACCGATTTCCCTCACCCGGCCTGACGGCCGACCTCTCCCAGAGGGAGAGGGAATCAGCCGGTTCGCGGCAGAAACTGCTAGTCCACCAATCAATGAAATTCGCCGATTTTTTCCCTGGCCAAATCATTACCGCCGGCCCGGTATCACTCACTGAATCCGAGATCGTTGAATTCGCGAAGGCCTATGATCCGCAGTGGTTTCACACTGACATCGCGCGCTCGGATGCAGGCTTGCATGGCGGCCTTATTGCAAGTGGTTGGCAGACCTGCGGCGTTGCGATGCGGCTAGCCGTGCAAACCGCGCTTGAAGGCTCCGAATCCTTTGCATCACCCGGCCTTGCCTATTTGAAATGGACGCATCCCGTGCGCCCCGGCGATGCGCTTTCGCTCAAAGCAACGGTTCTTGAAACACGTCGCTCTCAATCGAAAGCAACGCTCGGTATTCTTCGGTGGCGTTGGCAGCTCTTCAATCAAAATAGCATCGAAGTGCTTGACCTCGAAGCCACATCCCTTTTTCATCTCGAAGCCCTCACATGACCGAAGCTCTCATTTGCGACGCAGTACGTACCCCTTTCGGCCGCTATGCCGGTGCGCTCTCTTCTGTTCGAACAGATGACTTGGGTGCGATTCCGCTCAAAGCGTTGATGGCGAGAAACGCAAACGTGGATTGGGCCGCGGTCACCGATGTGATCTTCGGCTGCGCCAATCAGGCGGGTGAAGACAACCGAAATGTAGCGCACATGTCGTCGCTTCTGGCGGGGTTGCCGATTGATGTGCCGGGTGCAACGATCAATCGACTCTGCGGCTCTGGCATGGATGCGGTCGGCACCGCAGCGCGCGCAATCAAAAGCGGCGAAGCGCAACTGATGATTGCGGGCGGTGTGGAAAGCATGAGCCGCGCGCCGTTTGTGATGCCAAAAGCTGCAACTGCCTTCGCGCGCGAGAACGCCGTTTACGACACCACCATCGGCTGGCGCTTCGTCAACAAATGGATGAAAGAAATGTACGGCGTCGATTCAATGCCCGAAACTGCAGAAAACGTCGCCACTGATTTCAAGATTGAACGCGAGGCTCAAGACAAGATGGCGCTGCGCTCACAGTTGAACGCAGTGAAAGCGCAGCAAAGCGGCTTTTTCGATGCCGAGATTTGCGCGGTCACCATCCCGCAGAAAAAGGGCGACGCCATCATCGTCAACAAGGACGAACATCCGCGCGACACTTCGCTTGAAGCGCTCGCGAAGCTCAAAGGCGTGGTGAAGCCTGACGGCACCGTGACCGCAGGCAATGCCAGCGGCGTGAACGATGGCGCGTGCGCGCTGCTGCTCGCCACCGAAGCCGCCGCAAAGCAACATGGGCTCACGCCACGTGCGCGCGTCGTCGGCATGGCAACCGCTGGCGTGCCACCACGCATCATGGGAATTGGCCCCGCGCCCGCCACGAAAAAAGTGCTGGCGCTTACCGGCCTTTCGCTCGCGCAAATGAACGTGATTGAATTGAATGAGGCTTTCGCCGCTCAAGGCATCGCAGTGCTGCGCGAGCTCGGATTGCAAGACGACGATCCGCGTGTCAACCCCAACGGCGGAGCAATCGCCCTGGGTCATCCGCTCGGCGCGAGCGGCGCGCGCTTGGTGACGACTGCCGTGAATCAATTGCATCGCTCTGGCGGGCGCTACGCCCTTTGCACGATGTGCATCGGCGTCGGTCAGGGTATCGCGATCATCATTGAGCGGGTGTAGATAGATTTTCGCGACCTTTGCGCAGACAACCGCTAAGTATGCGGCGTCGCGTAGGACTTAGCAACTGCACGTTTTAGGTATGGCGCAGTCAGCGTGACGAGCATAGAGTTGGCATCTCCATCGCCAACGCGATTCACGCTAACCAGAAAGCGCTCCATGCAAACACGTCAAGATCTGATCAACGCGATCACCTCGGGCATACCCACTAATCCGTTTGCGGTCGCCTATCTGCAGCTCTGCCAGGTTTCGTATTTGCTGCCCATCACGCAGATTCCAGCCGCAGTGCAAGCGCTTCCGTCGATCGTAACCGGTGGTTACTGGCGCTGCGTTTGGGGGCCGGCCACCGATCCGCATGGTGGCAATCTTGCCTACGTTGCCGCGTACTACGATGGGCCCACAGGGCTGCCGGTCTTTGCTGCCGTCGTGCTTCGCGGAACGGATGTTTACGTGAGCGACTGGGGCATCGTGGAGCAGATTTGGGAAGATCTCGATGTAACGGGTCAGTCGCCCATGCCGTGGGCACCCAACAACCCAGCGCGTATCGCTAACGGCACGATTGACGGCCTCAACAAGATCGCGGCAATGTCATCGAACGGCGTGGGTTTGATCGATTTCCTGGCAAGCTTTTTAAGCAGTCCCGCGAACCAGAATCCCGTGTTGGTCGTCACAGGGCACAGCTTAGGCGGCTGCCTCGCAAGTGTGGTCGCGCCCTGGGCAAAGACATTGCTTGCGGCACGCGGCGTAAACGCGCCAACGGTGCCCTGCACCTTCGCCGGACCCACTGCGGGTAACGCTGCATTTGCCAGCTACTTCGCGAGCACATTCCGCTACTCGCTTCGCTATTACAACTCGCTCGACGTCGTGCCGCGAGCGTGGGCTGACTTGAGCGGGATCGAAACCATTTACGACGCGTACGGGCTGAGTATTCCGGATGCGGCATGGACCGCAGTCCTTGGCTTTCGTGCCGCAATGTCACTGGCAGGTGTGAGCTATGCACAACCCACACCCAATTCACCGCTCAATGGTGTGTTCGCGCTTAATTTGAGCTGGTACGGCGAGCTCGCGCTGCAGCACCACACCACCACTTACATGAGCCTGCTCGGCGGCACATCAATTCCCAATGCGATCGCACCGACCCCATCGACACGCCAAGCCCGCAGCCATCGCTTGCAGGACCGATTGGGCTCCTCTGAACAAATCGCGAAGCGGCTGAGCGCATAACGGTTTGCTGGGCTGGAAACGAAAAAGCCCGCTTTCGCGGGCTTTCAACGAAATCGAGCGAAGCTACGCAGTTACAAGCGTTCGAGCAAGTGGTTTCACTTTCGCGCGCTTCACTTTACGAGCGTGCCACAGGTCATACTGCACCTGAAGGTTTAACCAAAACTCCGCCGACGTACCGAGATAGTCGGCAAGACGCACCGCCATATCAGCCGTCACGCCCGCTCGCTCATTGAGAATGCGCGACAGAAGCACGCGTGAGCAGTGCAAGGCAGTCGCGGCGCTAGTCACTGTCACGCCTTCGGGAAGGTATTCGCGAAGGATCGTTCCGGGGTGGGCGGGGTTGTGCATTGCTGTACTCATTACGTTGCCTTAGTGGTAGTCGAGATAGTCCAACACTTCGACGCCTTTCGACGTGAATTTGAACGTTAGACGCCAGTTCGCTTTCACCGTGATGGCCCAGTATCCAGCGCGGTCACCTTTCAGTGCGTGCAGCTTCCATGACGGTGCGTTGAGATCAGCCGCGGCAGTTGCTGCATTGAGTGCGGCGAGCTGCATTTGCAGCCGCTCCGAATGCGACGGGATGATTCCTGCTTTCGATCCAGTGCGAAAGAACTGTTCAAGCCCGGCGTGTCGGAACGAAACGATCATGTGAAATTGTAAATTAACTGTTTACAGATGCTTCAACCTGCAAGCTAACGTAATAACCCTAACCTATCAATCAACTTCACTCTCGAGCGAGTATTCGAGTACACATGACTTCGACGCGTAGCGATAGGCTTTTTGCGTCGGCAAGTTTCTGGGCCTTACCTACAGCCTTCGCCTTCTACGCGCCTACCTTCGGTGCCGCTTCAGAGAAGCGTCTTCAAAAGCCTCGGCTGCGGTCAATTAGCTCGAAGCGCACCGACAAACGAAAAAGCCCGCTTTCGCGGGCTTTGGAATTTGGTGGCGCTTCAGGGATTCGAACCCCGGACCTGTGGATTATGATTCCATCGCTCTAACCGACTGAGCTAAAGCGCCGTTTTGTTCTTCTTGCTTGAATTCGGTTTCGCTGTCGCCTTGTTGGGCATTTGTTGGCTGTTTTTCTAGCGAAGCCTCACATTTTCGCGGATTTAGCCGAGCTTGTCAAAGATACGAACGCCGCGAGCTATCTGCAGAATCAAACAACAAAATGCGTAAAACGCCGTATTTATTCGGGCTAGCAAGCGACGACTTGTTATAGCTTTTTCAAAAATAGACGACATCTAGCCCAATTCAAATATGGGCTATCGGCGTAAAGCTAATAATTATTTGACCCATCAAATCGCCTTCGCGAGCGCGATCACTTTCTTCACTTTTTCGGCATTTGGCGTTTTCAAATCTGAGAAATTGATTTGGTATTCGCTCTTGCCTTTCACGAAAAACGCACGCGCCATGCCGGTGTCGGTAATGGTGTACGCGTCGGGGCCGAGCTCGGGCTGTGTGATGTAGTTCGACGCACTCTTCGCTGTCTCAGCGCGCGATGCGAGATTCGATTTGGCTTTCGCGTCGGACACGACGGTTCCGATGTAAATATCCACCGTGTGCGTGGGTGCGTCCTTGGCGAAATCAATCGAGCCAACACCCGCGCGATAGCTGCAACGCGAATCCCACATGTACCCGCTCATGCGCGGCGCGAGCGCCTGATGAAGGGTGAACGTGAGTTCAGGGAACACTGTTTTTAGTTTTTCGGTGGTGAGCGTCGCGCATGCGTCCACGCCTGTCATCGTCTTCAATTGCTCAAACTCTGCATCCGCGCTCGGTGCCGGGGCTGCGGCCGGTTTCGCGACGGCGATGGGCGCGTTTGCTTTCGGCGCGTCCGCTGGGGTTTTGTTGCAGGCGACGAGGCCGAGAAGCGTGAAGCCGATCAGTGTTGCATTACGAACGCTCATGGAGTGCCTCCAAAAATTGATTGTCGATTGAGTCGCTGGAGGCCGCTTGCCGGTTCAACGAAACCGCCGCGAATCCCGTCCCTCAACAGCCTAGAGTTTCAACGCCCAATACTGCCCCACTAAATCATGGCCGAAGCTGTGATGCTTCTCTTCGCTCACCAGCGTGAAGCCGCGCGCGACGTAGATCGATTTCGCCGCGTGCAGGATGTCGTTCGTCCACAACGTCATCGTCGTGTAGCCGCACTCGCGCGCGAACGCGATTGCCTCATCAACGAGTCGCGCGCCGAGTTTCATCCCGCGCGCCCGCGGCTCCACGAGCAACATGCGCAACTTCGCCGTCGTCTCATTCTCTCGAACGACGAACACGCTACCGAGTGGCCCCGCGTTTGGGTGAGCCGCGTCTTCCGCGATCCAACAGCGTTCGCACGTCGCATCAAACTCGTTGATGAACTTCGCACAAATCTCCGCAACCATCGCCTCGAACGTGACGTCCCAACCGTATTCCTCGGCATACAGCGCACCATGCCGCGAGATTACCCAGCCGATATCGCCGGGGCGGTGGGGGCGGAGGCGGTAGCGCAGTTTTTCCGAGGTCGAGTTCACGGTGAATTGCTCGCAGATCGATTGGACGCATACATCGTAATGCAGTCGCAGCCTAGACTGGAGCATCCGGGCTACGATTCGCTCACGTTCAAGAAAGTGGAAGCCCGCATGAGTCGCCTCGCCAAAGGCACCTTCACCGTCCACCTGCAACCGATCACATTCGAGGGCGCGGAGCCGGAATGGAAGCTCGGCCGCATGTCGATCGACAAAGAGATCGTCGGCGATTTGGTCGCAACGACCAAAGGGCAGATGCTTTCTGCGATGACTTCAACAAAAGGTTCAGCGGGTTATGTCGCGATTGAACGAGTTACTGGCGCGCTCCATGGCAAGCGCGGGAGCTTCGTTTTGCAACACACCGGAACGATGAACCGAGGCGCGCAATCCTTGAGCGTCACCGTCGTCCCCGATTCAGCCACCGACGAACTCGTCGGCCTCGAAGGCGATTTCAAAATCATCATCGCCGAGGGGAAGCATTCGTATGAGTTTAGTTATCGGTTTCCGCAGAGGTGATTGGGGTACGATCGATTTAGTTCTAAACGTGGGCCGACGCTTTAAAGCGAGATAGAGCAAGCTTTGTATCTAGCGATACAACACATTTTCACGCCTACCTTTCGCGTTACGTGGCGCATTGCTACCATATGCGCAAAACTCAGAGGGCTTTGTGGCAATTCCAAAATACGATGACTTGTTTTCACCGCTCCTAGAAGTGTTTCACAAGCTCGGTGGCTCAGCGTCTGTTGCGGAGCAGGAAGACGAGGTGGCCTCGCTGCTTGGACTATCACAGGACGAAGTGGCGGAGATTCACCGTGGGAGTAGGACAAAACTCAGCTACCGATTGGCTTGGGCGCGGAACTACCTAAAACACTATGGGCTGATCAATAGCTCGGCGCGAAGCATTTGGTCTCTCACCTCCAAAGGGCAAGCGACAAAATCGATCGACAAGGCTACCGTCAAGCGAACAGTTCATAAGGGAGCAAAGGAGGTGAACGATCCAGAAGCGATCGGATCAAATCTATCGCCATCTGATGAACTTTTGGAGACCGACTGGGAGGATGAGCTGCTCGATGAGGTTCGCTCAATTGATCCGGCCGCTTTCGAGCGTCTGTGCCAGCGTATCCTCAGGGAATCGGGGTTCATCCACGTAACTGTTACGGGGCGTTCGGGAGACGGTGGGATAGACGGAAAGGGGGTCGTGCGAATTGGCGGACTGCTTTCATTCCATGTTGTTTTCCAGTGTAAGCGCTACCAAGGGAGCGTTTCGCCATCAGAAATTCGCGACTTTCGTGGCGCGATGGTTGGCCGAGCTGACAAAGGTTTATTCATTACTACTGGGAGTTTTACGAAAGACGCAAGAGCTGAGGCGCAGAGAGATGGCGCTCCTCCGATCGATCTGATTGACGGGGAGGCACTCGTTTCAAAGCTTAAAGAACTTCGAATAGGTGTAAGCATTACTACCAAAGTTGTCGAAGAAGTAGCCGTTGATAAGAGTTACTTCCGCGGGCTCTAACAACTGCACCAAGATGCGCCGCAAGAAGTCCGCCTTCCCGAAGCACAATCAATGATTCAACCCACCGCCATCAACCTCCGCAACGTAGCCATCCTAATCTTCGACGACATCGAAGTGCTCGACTTCGCGGGGCCGTTCGAGGTGTTTTCGGTGGCGGGTTCGTTGATGCCGCAGACGCCGTATCAGCCGTTCTTCACGTACGCGCTGGGGCTCACGGGTGAGACGATCAATGCGCGGGGTGGGTTGCGCGTGAACCCGACCTTTTCGCTCGACAACACGCCGCAGCCGGATGTGTTGATCGTGCCGGGCGGATATGGGTCGCGGCGGCTTTTGAAGAATGATCGATTACTCGCGTGGCTTCGCGACACTGCGCCGAAGTGCGAGATCGTTGCGTCGGTGTGCACGGGTGCGCTGGTGCTCGCGGCGGCGGGCTTGTTGAAAGACAAAACGGTGACCACGCATCATGGCGCGTTTGATCGATTGCCTGAATTGGAACCAAGCTGCAACGTGTCGCGCGATCAGCGATTCACGGTAAGCGACGATAAGCGCATCTGGACATCGGGCGGCATTTCAGCAGGCATCGACATGTCGCTCGCGATCGTGACGCATCTCTTGGGCGACAATGCGAAGGTGGTCGAAGAGATGGAGTGGGTGTGGCACGCGAAGTGATCGCGCGAGGATGAGGCACGCGAGGCGTTTAAGCGCGGCGCTATTGCGGCGCGGCGCTATTGCGGCGCGATGCCTGCCGCTTTCACGAGCTCGGCGTGGAGTTTGATGTCCTGCGCGATGAGGCGCTGCAGTTCTTCGCCACTGCTCGGCGCGACTTCCATGCCGATTTCGCCGAGCTTTCCGCGCAAGTCGCTATCAAGCGCTGCACGCACGGCGCGATTAAGTTGATCGATGATGGGTTGCGGTGTTTTTGCGGGTGCGAGCAACGCGATCCATGCGGAAAGATTCACGTTCGCGACGCCGCCTTCGGCCATCGTGGGCACATTCGGCAGCGTTGCGGCGCGCTGCGGGCTCAACACGCCGAGGGCGTGTAACCGTCCGCCTTGTACGTGGGGTAGCGCTTCTGGCAACACGGCGAAGAGCGCATCGACGTTACCCGCTAACGTATCGTTCACCGCGAGCGATCCGCCTTTGTAAGGCACGTGAAGCATTTTGGCTTGTGTGCGCGTTTCGAACATGAGCGCGGCCAAATGCTGCGGGCTGCCTTCGCCGGAGGATGCGTAGGTAATTTTTCCGGGCGCGGCTTTCGCGGCGGCTAAAAACGCGGCAAGCGTGGGGAATTTTTGTTTGTCTTTCACAACGAGCACCATCGGCTGATTGACAAGGCGCGTGATCGGAATGAAATCGAGTTCGGGATCGTAAGGAAGCGTCTTGAAGATGCTTTTGTTCGTCGTTAAAAACGAGGCGGGGGAGACGGTGAGCGTGTAGCCATCGGGTGGCGCTTTCGCGACGGCCGGCATTCCGATTTGGCCGGACGCGCCAGCACGGTTGTCGACCACGAAGGGCTGCCCGAGCGCTGCGCCGAGCTTCTGCCCCACTTGCCGCGCGACTGCGTCAACACTGCCACCAGCGGCCAACGCGACGATCACTTTTACGGGCTTATCAGGATACGTTGCAGTTTGTGCGAACGTTGCCGTCATCGAGAGCGCGACGCCAGCCGCCGCGATGTGTGCAATGAATCGGCGGGGGGTTAGGCGCGTGGCAGTGGGTGCGGACATGGGAATGGCTCCTGAGAACGAAAAGACGGTGCCGCAGTGTTCGCGATTGCCATTGCGATTGCGATTGCGATTGCGGTCGTCCCCTGCAGGTTAGCAATATGCATGCCGCGATGGTGGCGTCGTCGTGAAACGAGCGCGCATGATTCCGTACGGTTTCGTGGATGTGTGGGCGCAGTTCACGTTGGACTCGGTGCTGTTTTGATAGTTGGCGGAGTGAGCGCGCAGATGCCTGGGCTCGATACGCTGCGCCAGCGTTATCCCAACGCTTTTTCTTAATGGCCGACTTAAATGGGGCTAAAGTTAATTTTTGATCGCCCTCGTTAATCCATAGAAATTCACTCTAGCCCCAATTGAGGAGGGCGTGAGCGAAGAAAGCTATATTGATTCAGTGAAACGCTTGCGAATCGCTTCGACGCGATTACGGTTCACATTGAAATCGCGTTTGCCTAAGCGTGATGCGCTGCGCACGTGGATCAGGCTTGCACTTGCATCGAGCCGCGCTTCGAAATCGTCCACGTAGCGCATCTTCGGGGTGCGGAATTCGGCGTAAACATAGGTTTCTTCGGCCTTCACAAGCGTCACGTCTTTCATCGCTTGCAAAACGGTGAGGAGCTTCGCCATTGCCGCGCGCGGATCACCTGTGAACGCAATGGGCGCGATGTACGCGGGATGGGTCGGTTCAATGCCTTCGCTCACGACGCTGTTGGGCGTGCGCTTCTTGGGGCCGCTTAGTTTGCCGTCATGCACGCCGAGCGTGGACGGGCGGCCGGCGAACCACATGGAGGATTCGCGCTTTGTGAAATTCACAAATGCAATCCAGAGGATGAACGGGATCAGCAGGATCAATAAGATCAGGCCGAAGATGCGCAGTAGTGCGAGCATGAAAGTGGCTCCTCGTTGAGTGACTGGTGTGGGCTGAGCGCCGCTCTCCCTCACCCGCCCGTTCGACAAGCTCAGGGGCACCCTCTCCCGGCGGGAGAGGGGAATTATCGGCGCGCTTCGATCACGCGATGCGCGAATTCTACGAAGCCCGCGCCACACGTGCGCTCGCACACGTACGCGGGTGGCGCTGGAATTTTGTCGAGTGCGTCGCGTACGTTCGCGACACCCACTGAAATCGGGATATCGGCGAAGAGCGATGAATCATTCGGCGAATCGCCGATGAAGGCGGCGCGTGCGAACACTTCCTCTTCGTTGAGGCCGAACGCAGCTTGCATCAGTGGATACACGCCGTCTGCCTTTTCGTTGCGCGGAAAATAGGCATGCACATGAATGCTGCTCACGGCCGTTAAGTAGCCCGCGTCGTGCATCATCGCAGCGACAGCTTCGACCGTTTCGGGCGCGACATGCTTCGATTGTTCGTTGTAATCAATCGCAAGATCGGTGAGGCGATACGGTTGATCGGCGCTCACGCGCACGCTCGGATGGCGCGCGACGATCCGCTCGCCCAATGCGCGAAGTTTGTCGATGTAGCCCGCGCCGCGATGTTCGAAATGAATGATGCGTTGCTGCGCGATGTGATGATCGTCTTTCCACGAAATCACGCCGCCGTTTTCAGTAACGCAGGCTTTGATCGGCCAGGTGGAAAGCATGACGTTGCCCCAACCCGAGGGGCGGCCTGTCACGGGAATTGCCGTGATCCCCGCGCGTTGCAAGTCGAAGAGCGTGGCATACGTTTCGGCGAGCAATAGGCCGTGCGTCGTGAACGTTTCATCGACATCGAACAAGAGGAAATCGATGTTGCGAAGGCGCAGATCGTCGAGGGTGGAGAGGGGTTGGAGTGAAGACATTTTTTTGACGCAGATTTGCGCGGATTCCTGCGCAGATTAACGCAGATTCTCTCTTTGCGCTTCGTTGTTTGCGCGTCATCCCGGCGTAGGCCGGGACCCATCGATGTTGACTACCACGTTCAATCAGGGAGCCGATGTTTGGAGGGTTGGGTCCCGGCCTTCGCCGGGATGACGCCGCGTTCAAGCTAACGAGCGTCGTGCGACGCTTTCGCTGGGACACGTTTTGTTCTTGCCACAGATTCACACAGATGAGCACAGATAAAAACACTAAGAGCATTCGCGTTCATCTGTGTGTATCTGTGAAATCTGTGGCAAAAAAACAGGGCAATGAAGGTGAGCACGAACTCCCACGTTCGCCGAGCAGAGTGAGTGCAAACACTTTGCACTAGTACTCAAGAAATCTGCGGCAATCTGCGCAGAAGTCCGCGCAAATCTGCGTCAAAAAAATCAGAGCGCCTTCGCAATCAGCTCACGAATGCGCGCAAGCGATTCCACTGACGCAAGCAAATTTGTTTTCGTTCTTCGCTGCAACATCGAATCGGCGCTTCGCGCCCATTCGTGATCGCGCAAATATTCGATTTCGCCTTCGGCGAAGGTGTGATCGAACACTTCGCCGAGGCCACGATCAACGAGCGTTTGCGCTTCGAGGCCATAGCGATTTACAAGGCGATTGGCATAGCCCGCATCAACGCCCTGCTTCGCAAATTGCGCTTTCATTGCTTGCAACACGGGCTCAGTCGCGCCGCTTTGTAGCGGCGCATGCGTCCACGAGGCTTTCGGTGCGTTCGGGAAAAATGGCAGGAGCTTTTCGACGGCGTGTTCGGCAAGCTTTCGATACGTGGTGATCTTGCCGCCGTAAATATTTAAGAGCGGCGCGCCTTTGTTTTTGCCATTCGCTTTGGCGCTCGGCGCGGGCTCAACGTCGAGCTTCAATGTGTAATCGCGCGTGATCTCCGACGGATTGTCGTCGCCATCGTTGTAGAGCGGCCGCACGCCGGCGTACGTGCTCACGATGTCCGCGCGGGTGAGCGGTTTTGCGAGATAGGTGTTCGCGAGCTCAAGCAGGTAATCGATTTCTTGATCGCTGATTTGTGGCGCGGCGTAATTCTTCACCTCAACATCGGTGGTGCCGATCAACGAGAACCGCTCAAAATACGGGATCACGAAGACGATGCGGCCATCCTTGTTTTGCAGGATGTAGGCATGCGGCGCATCATGAACGCGCGGCACGATGATGTGCGAACCCTTGATGTGCTTGACCGATTCTTTGGTGGGCGGTGTGTCGATGTTCGAGAGCAGCGCTTTCACCCACGGACCCGACGCGTTCACGATCGCGCGGGCGCGAACGGTTTCTTTTTTCTGCGTGGTGTTGTCGCGAATTGTGGCGAGCCAGTGATCGGCTTCGCGTTTGGCAGCGATGAATTCAGTGCCCACGCGAATATCTGCGCCGCGCTTTTTCGCGTCTTTCGCGTTTTCAACAACCAAGCGTGCATCGTTCACCTGCGCGTCTGAATAAACGAAGCCGGATTTGAAATCAGCTTTCAAGCCTGCCGCCCAATTATTGTGAGGCGAGCTCGTGAAATTTACTGAAAACGAGGCAGGTAGAGTTTGCTTCTGGCCGCTCCATCCACCAAGGCGATCGTAAAGAAAGAGACCCGCTTTCAGCATCCATTTCGGACGCAAATGCGGCTCATGCGGCAACACGAATTGAAGCGGTCGAATCAGATGCGGCGCAACACGCAACAACACCTCGCGCTCTGCAAGCGCTTCGCCCACGAGGCGAAATTCGTATTGCTCCAAATAGCGCAAGCCGCCGTGAATCAATTTCGATGACCACTGCGAGGTGTGCGCCGCGAGGTCGTCGCGTTCCACCAACATCACGGAGAGCCCACGCCCCACCGCGTCGCGCGCGATGCCCGCGCCGTTAATGCCGCCACCGATGATGAGGAGGTCGATGGGTTGTCGGTTAAATTCGCTCACAAATCAATAGTAGCGAGTTTCATCAGGTTTGTAGGAGCAGTGGCGACAGCCGTCGACGCTTATTGCAGATTCGAATCCGGTGTTGCGCTTTTTCCGAATGTAGGCGACGGCTTGACGTCGCTTTTCGTAGTCGAGCGTTACGGCGCAACAAAGCGCGATCAAGCCCACGCCGACAAAAATGAAAAAGGCAGCCGGGGCTGCCTTTTTTGCATTGGCCGAACTCGCGTTACTTCTTCCGAAGCTTGCGGATCGCTGCGAGCTGCGCCACAGCGGAGGCGAGCTCGGCTTGGGCGGCTGCGTAATCAATGGCGGCATCATTGTTACGAAGGGCTTCTTCGGCACGCTTACGTGCTTCTTCGGCTTTCGCTTCGTCGAGGTCTTTGCCGCGAATCGCGGTGTCGGCCAGAACCGTCACCACGCCGGGCTGCACTTCGAGAATGCCGCCCGCGACGAAAACAAATTCTTCGCCGCCGTCGGCCTTTTCGATGCGAACTGCGCCCGGTTTGATGCGGGTAATCAACGGGGTGTGCTTCGGCAAAATGCCGAGCTCGCCCGATTCACCGGGAAGCGCGACGAATTTCGCTTCACCCGAAAAAATCGAGGATTCGGCGCTGACGACGTCTACGTGGATGGTGCTCACTGTGATTCCTATTCACTTGGAGCAATTTGATCCACGGGATGATCGCAAGGCGCGCTGACGAAGACAGTACGTGAGTACGGCGAGTCAGCGCAACGCAGCGAGCGCCCGTGCAGCAAATTGCTTAATTCAGCGTCTTGGCCTTTTCGAATGCTTCTTCAATCGTGCCAACCATGTAGAACGCTTGCTCAGGCAAATGATCACATTCGCCGTTCACAATCATGTTGAAGCCGCGAATCGTGTCTTTGAGCGAAACGATCTTGCCCGGCGATCCGGTGAACACTTCAGCGACGTTGAACGGCTGCGACAGGAAGCGCTGGATCTTACGAGCACGCGCTACGGCGAGCTTGTCCTCCGGTGCCAACTCGTCCATACCGAGAATCGCGATGATGTCGCGGAGTTCTTTGTAGCGCTGGAGCGTGGCCTGCACGTTACGCGTACAGGCGTAGTGTGCTTCACCGATCACGAGCGGATCGATCTGACGCGACGTTGAGTCGAGCGGATCCACAGCGGGGAAAATGCCGAGCGCTGCGATGTCACGGGACAACACAACCGTTGCGTCCAAGTGTTGGAACGTAGTCGCAGGCGAAGGGTCGGTCAAGTCGTCGGCTGGAACGTAAACGGCCTGGATCGAGGTAATCGAACCAGTCTTCGTGGACGTGATGCGCTCTTGCAAGCGACCCATTTCTTCGGCGAGCGTCGGCTGGTAACCCACGGCGGATGGCATACGGCCGAGGAGCGCGGATACTTCGGTACCTGCGAGCGTGTAGCGGTAGATGTTGTCGACGAAGAAGAGGATGTCCAAGCCTTCGTCACGGAATTTTTCAGCCATCGTGAGGCCGGTCAACGCCACGCGCAAACGGTTGCCTGGTGGTTCGTTCATCTGACCGAACACCATCGCCACTTTGTCGAGAACTTTTGACTCTTCCATCTCGTGGTAGAAGTCGTTTCCTTCGCGGGTACGCTCACCCACACCGGCGAACACGGAGTAACCACCGTAGCTTTTCGCGATGTTGTTGATGAGCTCCATCATGGTGACGGTTTTGCCCACGCCCGCACCACCGAAGAGACCAATCTTGCCGCCCTTCGCGAACGGGCAAATGAGGTCAATCACCTTGATGCCGGTTTCGAGCAGCTCAGTGGTCGGCTTGAGGTCAGCAAGCGCTGGGGCTTTCTGGTGAATTGCGCGACGATCATCGGTTGCGATAGGGCCGGCTTCGTCGATCGGGCGACCGAGCACGTCCATGATGCGGCCAAGCGTTGCTTTGCCCACTGGCACCGAAATACCGGCACCGGTGTTGTTGATCTTCATGCCGCGACGCAGGCCGTCGGATGAGCCCATCGCAATGGTGCGAACAACGCCGTCGCCCAGCTGTTGCTGCACTTCGAACGTTAAGCCCGCTTCAACGCCGCTGTGTTCAGCGGATTTATCGAGCGTTAGCGCGTCGTACACACGGGGCATTGCACTGCGCGGGAATTCGATGTCTACCACCGCGCCAATGCACTGAACGATACTGCCTTGATTCGTGCTCATCGTTGTTTCCTAAATGTCTTCGTTAGTTCGTTGATTCAAATTCTTTAGACGGCTGCAGCGCCACCGACGATTTCGGAGAGCTCTTTCGTAATCGCGGCCTGACGGGCTTTGTTGTACGTGAGTTGGAGCTCGGAAATGACGTTCTTCGCGTTGTCCGACGCGGCCTTCATGGCCACCATGCGCGCGGATTGCTCGGATGCCATATTCTCGGCAACCGCTTGATACACGAGGGCTTCGACGTAGCGAACAAGCAACTCGTCTACCACCGTTTTTGCATCCGGCTCGTAGATGTAGTCCCAGCTGTACGCTTGTTTTTCCGCTGCAGTTTGCTCGAGCTTGTCGGAGGTGAGCGGCAACAGCTGCTCAACAACCGCCTCTTGCTTCATGGTGTTGACGAACTTGGTGTACGCCACGTAAACCGCATCAACTTCGCCCTTTTCGTAGGCGTCGAGCTGCACTTTCACGACGCCGATCAGCTTTTCGAGATGCGGCGTGTCGCCAAGACCCACCACATGCGACACGAGCTTCGCGCCCATGCGGTTCAGGAAACCGTAGCCTTTGTTACCAATGGCGGACGTGATGACCTTCGCGCCACCTGCTTCGAGTTCTTTGTATTTGGTCAACACAGCGCGAAGCACGTTCGTATTCAAGCCGCCGCAGAGACCTTTGTCTGTGGTGACGACGATCATTCCAGCGTTTGCAATCTTTTCGCGGGCGATCAAGTACGGATGACGATACTCAGGGTTTGCTGCGCCCATGTGCGCCGCGATATTGCGAACCTTATCGGCGTAGGGACGGGCCGCGCGCATCCGCTCCTGCGCTTTGCGCATTTTGGATGCGGCGACCATTTCCATCGCCTTGGTGATCTTTCGCGTGTTTTGCACGCTCTTGATCTTGGTTCTGATTTCTTTTGAGCCAGCCATGATTTGCCTTCAGGCGCAGCGGTTAGTAAGAAGCGCTAGCTTTGAAGTCTTTGATGGCCGCATGCAGCGCGGTTTCATCATCCTTCGAGAGATCTTTTGTATCTTCGATGCGGTTGGTGAGTTCGCCGTATTTCGACTTCATGAACGCATGTAGCGCTTTTTCTGCTGGAAGCGCCTTCTTCACTTCGATGTCGTCGAAGTAGCCGTTGTTAACCGCGAACAGTGTGAACGCCATTTCGGAAACGGAGAGAGGTGCGTACTGTGCCTGCTTCATGAGCTCAGTGACCAAGCGACCGCGCTCCAACTGTTTGCGCGTTGCGTCGTCCAAGTCCGATGCGAACTGCGCGAACGCTGCGAGTTCGCGATACTGTGCGAGCGCGAGACGAACACCACCGCCAAGCTTTTTGATGATCTTGGTCTGTGCAGAGCCACCCACGCGAGATACCGAAATACCCGCGTTGATCGCAGGACGAATACCCGCGTTGAAAAGATCGGTCTCAAGGAAGATTTGACCGTCGGTGATCGAAATCACGTTGGTCGGAACGAATGCAGACACGTCGCCCGCTTGTGTTTCGATCACTGGAAGTGCAGTGAGTGAGCCGGTTTTGCCTTTGACTGCGCCCTTCGTGAATTTCTCAACATACTCTTCGTTCACGCGAGCTGCGCGCTCAAGCAAGCGGCTGTGGAGATAGAACACGTCGCCAGGGAACGCTTCGCGACCTGGAGGACGGCGAAGGAGGAGCGAAATTTGACGATATGCAACGGCTTGTTTTGACAAGTCGTCATAAATGATGAGGGCATCTTCGCCGCGATCGCGGAAGTATTCGCCCATCGTGCAACCCGAATACGCAGAGAGATATTGCATCGCTGGCGAATCCGAAGCGGTCGCTGCGACGACGATGGTGTAGGCCATCGCGCCTTTCTCTTCGAGCTTACGAACCACGTTGACGATAGTCGACGCTTTTTGACCAATAGCGACGTAGATACAGGTAAGGTTTTTGCCTTTTTGATTGATGATCGTATCGATTGCCACGGCGGTCTTACCCGTCTGGCGATCACCAATGATCAATTCGCGCTGACCGCGGCCCACGGGCACCATCGCGTCAATCGACTTCAAGCCGGTTTGCACTGGCTGATTCACCGATTTACGGGCGATCACGCCAGGCGCAACCTTTTCGATCACGTCGCTTTCTTTAGCGTTGATTGGGCCCTTGCCGTCAACTGGCTCGCCGAGTGCGTTGACCACGCGGCCGACGAGCTCTGGACCCACTGGCACGGAGAGAATGCGGCCCGTGCTTTTCACGGTGTCGCCTTCGGTAATGTGCTCGTAGGCACCCAAGATCACCGCGCCAACGGAGTCGCGCTCAAGGTTCAATGCCAAACCAAACGTGTTGCCTGGGAATTCAAGCATCTCGCCTTGCATCACATCGGCCAAACCGTGCACGCGGCAAATGCCGTCGGTCACCGAGACCACCGTGCCCTGGGTCCGCACTTCGCTGCCAACATCGAGATTCGCAATCTTGGCTTTAATCAGTTCGCTGATTTCAGAGGGATTTAGATTCATTTCTATGCTCCAGGTACGGAGGTTCTATTTCTTAAATTTCGGTTGATGCGCAACTGTCTAGGCTGCGCATCCAGCGTAGCGGCGCTACGCTTTGATTTGTCGTTCCATCTTCGCGAGCTGGCCGACGACCGTGCGGTCAATCACCTGATCGCCCACCGTGATCTTGGCGCCGCCGATCAACGAGAGATCGGTTTGCTCGACAAGCTCGATGTCACGTCCGTAACGCTTTGCGAGGCCCGCTTTGATGTCGGCTCGTTGAGCATCGGTGAGCGGAAAGGCCGAGGCGACCGTTGCCTGCGCAACGTTCTCTGCCTTGCGTTTCAACGCCTGAAACTGATCGTTAATCTGCGGCAACAATTTCACCCGATCCGATTCCAGCAGAACACTCACGAATTTCGATGCCTGCGCAGGGAGCTTGTCGCCCATGACAGTTGCGAATAACGAGTGCTTTTGCTCAGCGGAGAGCTTCGGGTTATCAACCGCCGCAGCCACCTTGGAGTCAGCGGCAACAGCGGCGAGCATCGAAAGCGCATCTGACCATGCTGGAAGCGCCTTGCTCTCGCGTGCGAGCGCAAACGCAGCTTCTGCGTACGGACGGGCGATGGTGGCGAGTTCGGCCATGATCGATTACAGCTCGGCTTTGAGTTGGCCCAGCAAATCGCTGTGCACCTGCGGATTGATCTCGCGCTTCAGGATGCGCTGTGCGCCCGCGACAGCCAATTCGGCCACGCGGTCGCGTAGCTCTTCTTTGGCCTTCACGGAAAGCTGATCAATCTCGGCCTGGGCAGCGGCTTTTTCGCGGTCACCCGCAGCCTTTGCTTCAGACTTCGATGCTTCGATCGTTGAATTGCGCTGCTTTTCTGCAAGCGCAACGATCTCAGCCGCCTTGGCTTTCGCCTCAGCAATGATCTTGTCGGCATCTTTTTGCGCGATCACGAGCGAGGCCTTGCCTTTTTCGGCTTCAGCCAGGCCATCAGCAATTTGCCGGCGGCGCGTTTCGATCGCAGTTGCAAGCGGCGGCGCGACGAACTTCACCGTGAAAAAGATGAAGATCGCAAACGCAATCGCTTGCAAAATCAAAGTCATGGTGATGTTCATGACATTGACCTTTCTACGTTAAACAGATTGATCGGCAAAAGAATTACTTGATTGCGTTCAACGCGCCGAGCAGCGGGTTGTTCGTCGCCAAGAAGAGCGCCACACCCACCGCGATAATGAACGACGCGTCGATCAGACCGAGGAGCAGGAACACTTTACCTTGCAGTTGTGGGATCAATTCAGGCTGGCGAGCAGCGGACTCGAGGAACTTCGAGCACATCATGCCCACGCCGATACAAGCACCGATCGCGCCCAAGCCGATGATGATGCCGATAGCGATTGCCGTGTAGGCCTGAACGTTTGCGTAAATCGCGATTTTTTGGAGCAGTTCCATGAGGTTTCCTTTCGGGTGAAATTAAAGTAGCTATAAGAAATCGTTAGTGATGTTCGATCAATTGCTAGTGATGCTCGATCACTTGCTAGTGATGCTCGATCACTCGCTAGTGATGCTCATGAGCCATCGCGATATACACCGCGGTGAGCATCATGAAGATGAAGGCTTGGAGTGGCACGACGAGAATGTGGAAGATCGCCCAGCCAGCGTGCAAAAGCGCGCCGAAGACAACGCCACCGATCCCCGCGCCTGCGAGCAGCGCGATCAACAGGAAGATGATCTCGCCGGCGTACATATTTCCGTAAAGACGCAAGGCTAGCGACAGCGGCTTGGCGACAAGCTCGATCAATTGAAATACAAAGTTGATCGGCCAGAGGAGCGGGAAGCTACCGAATGGCGTGCAGAAGAGTTCGTGGATGTAGCCACCGAAACCCTTGGCTTTGAAACTAAAGAAGATGACGAGGCCAATCACTGAAAGCGATAGCGCAAGCGTGGTGTTCAAGTCGGCGGTAGGCACCGGTTTCCAGTAAGGAATGCCGACGAGCGCGAAGCCCTGCGCCAGCCACTCAACCGGGAGAAACTTCATCGCGTTCATCAACGTGATCCACACGAACACGCACAAGCCAAGGCTCACGATGAATTTGCGATCACCTGAGTACACATCTTTGATTTGGGTGTCTACGAACTCGTAGAGCACTTCGAAAAAGGCCTGTGCTTTGCCTGGAACGCCTTGCGTAACCTTGCGCGAGATCGAATAGAGAAAGCCAAAACCAATGAGGCCCAACACCACGGCGGTGATCACGCTGTCAACGTTGATGGTCCAGAACCCACCGGTAGGGTCAGTTTTGACCGTGAGATTGGTCAGATGGTGTTCGATGAACTGCGATGGTGATTCGTAGGCGCCAGCCATGGTGAACAACTCACTGAGGTTTAACGTCGCCGTCTGAACCAGCGGGTGGCGCAGACGATTTCATGCCTTGTCCTAATAAAGTGACACGCCAGGCGAGCAGTGTCACAACAAATGCTGCTAGCAGTGCCGGGAAAACCACCTGTTCGTAAGTTTTCACCACCACTGCGAGCTGCGTTCCAATGAACGCGAGCTTCACGAGTTCCGCTCGCAGCAGCGCCCAAAGGCCGCTGTTGCTGGTTGAATTCGCTTTGCGTAAACCGAGGTTTGCGACGAACACGTAGATGAGCGATGCAAACACGTTCGTGAGGCCGCCCAATACGGCGGAAATAGCCCCGTGTTGCCCCGAAATCACCCCCGAGATGATCGCAAGACCGACCGTAATGCCGACCTGCAAGAGGATCATTCGGCGGATGGTCGGGTTTTGAAGACTGACGTCAGTGAGCATAGGGTTTCAATCGAGTGAAGGTTCGATGGAGCGCCCGCCGCTTTCCCAAGTTGCTCAATTTCCGAGCACTTCGGCGTTGTGTCGCCAATCTACAAAGCCCACGATTATAGACACGGGCTGGGATTTGTCGCAATGCAGCAACTCGTATTTAGAGTCCGACGTCACGGACGATTTTCGACGGGCGCGCGCCGAAGCGCGGTGAAACTACACGACGATTGAGCGCAGACTATCGCTCGCTACCTGCGAAACACCTCGCTCAATCTTTTTGACGTAAACCTTATATTTATTTAGGGCTAGCGCGAGTTAATTTTAATTCTTGCTTATTTATATTTTATGCGTCTAGCCCTGGCTTAATATTGGGGAAAAACAAAAGTTATTAAGCCCACTCCCTGCGAATATCCACCGCGCCGAGCTCTCGCCGCTTGCCGCTCACCATAAATTCGCGCTCGACGGTGTCGTACACCCGCATGCCCTCAGGATCCATGGCGTGTGCTTTGAGCCGGTAGCTGCCGGGTAGTAGCCGCCAATCAAAAAATGAAACTTTGAATACGAATCGGCCCGGGCCAGTTTCGGTGAGCGGGTGGTGATCGATCTCGGACGTTGTGCCAAACACCGGCGTTCCGTCGGCGCGCACAATCCCCACCGCCACCTGCGGGCGTCGCCCGTCGCGCGAACGTAGCTCTCCGGTAGCAACCAGGCCGTTGCTATCGCTCGACTCAATATGCAACTTAATGACTGCATATTGGCCAAGCATCGCCTCATCAATATCCATCGCGTCGGCCTTGGCCTTCGATTGCTTTTCCTCGTGAAATGTTTGGTACGCGATGGCGACGTCGTGGCTAGAACCGAGCAAGCGCTGCTTGCCATGATCGAGCCACACGGCGCGTTGGGTGAGCTTTTTCACGTGATAGAGCGAATGCGAGACTAGGAGCAGGGTGCCGCCATCGCTCAAATAACGCTCCATCCAGGTAATGCATTTGTTTTGAAACGATTCGTCGCCCACCGCGAGCACTTCGTCGGTGATGAGCAAATCTGGTTTCATCGCCGTCACCAGCGCAAACCCGAGGCGAACGATCATGCCGCTAGAAAACGTTTTGATCGGCGCATCAATGTGTTCGCCGATGTCTGCAAACGCGATGATTTCGTCCAACTTTTCGTCAAACGCGCCGCCAACCAAGCCCTGCAATGCGGCAGCGAGTTTTAAGTTTTCGCGGCCCGTGTATTCGGCATGAAAACCGGCCCCGAGCTCCAGAAGCGCCCCGACCGTTCCCGTGCGCGACACGCTTCCTGTCGTCGGCTGCAACACGCCTGCGATGATTTTCAAAAGCGTCGATTTACCCGCGCCGTTTTCCCCGACCAGCGCGAACGATTCGCCTTTGTGCACTGAAAAGTCGATGTCAGTGAGCGCAGAAAAGCCTTCGGTGTTCACGCGCCCGAGCGCAAGGCGTGCGAACGCGCGCAAGCCTGCCCCGCGATTCGTGCGGGGGAAGACTTTATTGACATGCGTCACACTAAGAAGCGCACTCATAGATAGTCATCCACATGCGGCGCAACCCGCTTGAACACCACATATCCCAAGAGCGCCGTCGCCGCACCGCCGAGCAATAAATACATATCGGTGAGCCCCGGCAGTGCGGGGCCGGTCAAAAACACTTCGTGCATCCGCTCAATCGCATGGGTGAACGGGTTGGCGTAAACGTACGCGCGAAAATTTTTCGGAATGATTTCGATGGCGTACTGAATCGGCGCAAGAAAGGTCATCAAGAAAAGAAGCGGCCCTAGCATCGGTTCAACATCACGAACGACAACCTGCGCGACACTCACGAACCACGCCACACCCAGCGCTGCAAGATAAAGCGCAATCCATGTGGGCAGACTGGCGAAGATGCCCCATGCGTTGATACCAACGCCAAGGCTCGCGAGCAGCAAAACGATAACGCAAAGCGCCGCAAAGTGCAGCGAAAAGCTCACGCTCACCGTCGCCAGCGGCACCCAGGCGCGCGGAAGCTGCGTTTTCGTGATGAGCGCCCCTTGTTGAATCAAACTACCCGCGCCACGCGTCACACTCTCCGTGAACGCAATCCACGGCCAAAGCCCAACCGCGAGGAAGGCGAGATAACTTGTGCCGTATTTTTCAGGCAACTGAATTTTTAAGAACACGCTAAACACGAGCGCATACACCGCGAGCTGCAAGAGCGGCTGTATCAGCCACCAAATTGGTGACAAAACGCCGCCAAGAAAGCGATTTTTGAATTCGCGTTCGACCAGCGCGCGAAAGAGCGGCGAGATCACGATTGGATCACCGCCAGCACTTCTACCGCGAGCCGCTGGTTCGCTGCGGCGATGATGGTGCCATCGCTTTGCATCGTCAGCGGTTTTCCGTCGAAATCACAGACGTAGCCGCCCGCTTCGATGATCGGATTCACGAGCGCGATGAAATCGACAGTCTTCAAGCCAGCTTCAAAAACGAGCGCTGCGTTGTCTTGGGCGACCATCGCAAAATTGTAACAATCGCCACCCCAATAAAAACCTTTGCAAGCCCTTTGCAATTGGTCATACGCCGTTGTAGCTTTACCGGAAAAAATGCTCGGGCTCGTTGCGAGAACGATGGTTTCAGCAAGAGGCTTGATGTGCCTGCTGGAAAGTGAGCGTCCGCTCGCGTCGCGCCGCATCGGCTGTCCGTTGAACCACGCGCCTTCGCCTTTCGCCCCAACCCAGCGCTCATCGGTGATGGCTTGATCGATGACGCCTACGATCGGATCGCCATTCCGGCAGAGCCCGACCAAGGTGCCAAATTGTGGCTTCCCCACGGTGAAGGCTTTCGTGCCATCAATCGGATCGATCACCCAAACAAATTCGGCGTCGATGTTTTTCGGGTCTTCTTCTTCGCCCAAGATGCCGTGATGCGGAAAATGCGCGGCGATTTCTTCACGAAGCCGCGCCTCAATTTCCATGTCGGCCAGCGTCACCGGCGTCGCGTCGGGCTTATCGATGACCTTCAAATCGGAGCGAAAGTAGCGCCGTGCAATTGGGCGGGCGAGATCGGCCAGGTGTTCGGCAAAAGCCTTGTAATCGTTCGGGGCATTCATATCGACGATAATTTTCTGCTATTCGCTTCGCGAGCGGACGAAAAAAGAGATTGATGAATGACGCCAAGTGCGGGCGCTACTTATGCTCCGCGCATCGCCTCACGCATCATTTACCTCGCGTTGAGCGCATTCGTCCTTGCCCCTCATCTCACAGTTCATACGAAGGAAACTATCATGGCGATCAACATCGGCGACAAACTCCCTGCAGGCACCCTCTTCGAATCCGTCGGTCAGGATGCGGCGAAAAACTGCCCAATGCCGCCACAACCCGTTGACATGGCTGCGCTGACGGCGGGCAAAAAAGTCGTGATCTTCGGTCTGCCTGGCGCGTTCACGCCCACCTGCTCCGCGCAACATGTGCCTGGCTATTTGAAAAACTTTGACGCGCTCAAAGCCAAAGGCGTTGATGCAGTCGTTTGCATGTCGGTCAACGACGGTTTCGTGATGGGCGCATGGGGCCAATCGCAACACGTCGGCGACAAAATCCGCATGTTGGGCGATGGCTCCGGCGCGTTCACCAAAGCGCTAGGCCTCGAGCTCGATCTCACCGCCAAAGGCATGGGCGTGCGTTGCCAGCGTTTCTCGCTACTCGTCGATAACGGTGTGGTGAAGCAAGTAAACGTTGAAGGTGTCGGCCCGGCAAACTGCTCGTTCGCGGAGAACATGCTCGCACAACTCGGCTAAGCAAAGCCAGTTGTAGGCGCGGTAGTGTCCGCGCTCGACGCGTGAAAGCCCGCTCCGGCGGGCTTTTTTGTTTTGCGGCGCAGCGTCATCATGCTCGCCCGTAGCGACAATTTGCAGGATGTCGGTGCGGCCCGCCGCTGCTAATGACGCAACAGCGAGGAATGTGCGCCATCGGGATTCGATCCGGGCGCTGGTCAAACTGAGCGTCGGAACCTAGCATGGGCCATCAACCTCACAGCTTGGGTGCATTGTCTTGATTTCTTCACTTTTACGCGGAGCAACTTTGCTCGCGTTTTCCTGTATCGGGCTAGCAAACTCCGCGTGGGCGGGACGCCCATTGACCGTCGATGATGCGAGCACTAACGAGACGGGACGTGGGCACGTGGAGCTCTGGCTCGCGGGCGACGGCTCCCGCGCTAGAGCGTGGAACATCGCCCCCGCGTTCGCCCCGATGGAGAATCTCGAGCTATCAGCGCTGGTCACTCGCGAAACGCCGGACAAAATCACGAGTTACGCTGGTCAAGTGAAGTGGGTCATCACACCGGCTCAGACAGGCGGCTGCAACGTCGGTGTGGTGCTGGGTGTTTCGAAAACACGTGGCGTGTCCGGCGAAACGCCCTACGCGAACGCGCTCGTCACCTGCAACGGAATGGTTGGCGCTGCGCATCTGAACGTTGGCGCGAATCGCCCGAGCGGTGGCGGAAGCACCGTTGGCACCTGGGGAGTCGCGCTTGAGCATGGGTTTGGCGCGGTGGCGGCACATGCAGAGGCGTTCGGCGAGCGCGGCAGCAAGGCGACAGTTCAAATTGGCGCAAGGAGCGAGATCGCGCCGAAGCTGCAACTGGACGGCACCATCGGGACGCGCGATCGACGCACGCTTTACAGTGTTGGCGTGAAACTGCAGTTCTGACGAAGCGCCCGGCACGCTTGTAGCGACGCGGCGGCCTGCGCTCTAGCCCGGTTCGCCGGGCTTTTTCTTTGGATGCGAGGGTAGGCTTTTTGACTATGGCTTCAACGCATCAATGGCTGTCACGATTTGTGCATCCGTGCGCGTGCCGCGCTTTGCGCCCGCTGTGATCGCGCTCATGGCGGCGGCGTTACTCACCGCTGCTGTCGGATTCAGCAGGCGGCGCAGAATCATGAGGCCATCGGTGAGCGGTGAGACGATGCCATCGCCGTCCACATCGAAGGGTGACTGCGCCTGATTGGCGGGAATGAATGCCGAGAGATAGCCCGTGACTTGCGCAGCATCGCGGGTTGCGCCGCTGCCAAGTGCGCCAGCTGTGAGTGCACCGCCCCGCACGCCTAACAGATAGCGCAGCAGCAGCACGCCGTCCGTCGCCGGATCGTATTGCGTAGACGCATCGCTGTTGTCGATGTTGAGCAGCGGCACGGCGGCAGTGTTACTTGCGGTGATACGAGTGCCGGTCAGCGCGTCGGGTTGTTGCGGGTCGAAGGGGCCGTTCCAACCTTGAGCTGCCGCGATCAGGTATTTCACATCGCCTTGCGAGAGGGTGCCATCGCGATTGATGCGCGAGGAAAGCGCAAATCGATCTGCGAAATTCAATGCGATCTGAAAGCGCGTGGCGCTGGTGATTTCAACGAAGCCGCTGGTGAGCGTGTACGGTGTGCCGTCGCCGTAAAGCGTGATTTTTGAAAGATCAATGTCGTTGTTTGTGCCCGCGAGCGCGACGAGCTCAGTCCCTGCGACGGTAAGCACGCCGGTTGCTGCGTTAAACGTTGCCCCCGGCGCGATCGCCGATTGATCGATGAGCCAGTTAAGGCGTGAAAGCGGCGCGACGGCGCTGTCATACGTGGCGATATCGTCGGTGATGGAGACGAGTCTTGGTCGCGACACCGCATAAACCGCTGGGCTGAGGACGGAAGAATTCTGCTCAGCAGTGGTGTCCGATTCTTTCTTGATCATCAGTGCCGCATCAAGCCGATGGCGCAGCTGTCGCCCGAATGGTTCATTGGCCGACACGCCGAGCGCAGCGGTCGCGAAATCAAGAATGAGTTGCCCCTCGGGATAAGGATTCGGCGGATTACTCGTTCGCAACGTGTTGAGCCTGTTAGCCCAAAAGAGGACACCTGCCGAAGGGGGTGAAGTCACCCCGAGAAGCGTTTCGTAAAGCTTCGTGACGATCTGGTCGCTGAGGAGGAAAGACGGAAAGTTCGCACGGCTTGCGGGTCGCTGGTAAATGCTTTGAAGCAGCTGCGGGCCAGTATCACCCGACGCTCCGCGGGACCGCCAAAAGGAATATTCATCCCACGAAAACGCATCGGCGCTGTGCATCGCGAGCGCGCCGATCATCACGTTGCTTTCGTAACCCAACACGCGAAGCGACCCGATCGGCAGGCCGGTGACGCTTGCGCCGCCGATGGTGGGCGCCGCCGAGCTCGTGGCTGACAAAGCGCAAAAGGCGAACATGGCGAGCGATGCTCGGCGCAAGGGGGCACACAGATTGAGCTGAAAAAATCGACCGAACATCCAAAACACCTGAATTTGATTGCCGCACCGCAGCGTCGACCGAATTTCGACGTTCACGCCGACGGAGAGCACCATGCAGAGATCCTACGAGTAGATTTACCTAGCGCCTATTCTTATTGGGCTCGGCGCGCAATTAATCCGTTAGCGATAAATGATAATCGGGGCGCTCGCCCTAATTAAACAGGCGCACCAATCAAATTCCATAAAACGTGTTTCTGGTGGGAAACTTTCAACGCGCGCTACGCGGCGCTGCCGCACGTTACATTCGTTAATACCGCTTCTGATCGCTCCGGCGAGCCCATTCATGACTGAAACTTCCCTGCCCAAAGACAAAGAGATCGCGTTACGCGTCATTCCGATGCCCGCCGACGCCAATGCCAATGGCGATATTTTTGGCGGCTGGATCATGTCGCAGGTAGACCTAGCGGGCAGCATTCCAGCCGTTCGCCGTGCAAAGGGGCGCATTGCTACGGTGGCGGTGAATTCATTTGTGTTCAAGCAGCCCGTTCAGATTGGCGATGTCGTGAGTTTTTACGCAGCGGTAAAACGCGTGGGGCGTACGTCAATCACGGTGGATGTTGAGGTGTATTCCGAGCGAAATCGCGGCACCACCGTTGTGAAAGTCACCGAAGCCGAACTGACCTACGTCGCCATCGGCGCCGATCGCAAGCCGAGGGAACTTCCGCCGATCGGCGACGGAATACTCGCGTAACGAGAGGTTGCTGGCGCGGACTTGACCGCGTCTTCGCCCGCGAAAAGGACTTTTGCTGTGTGCTCCCTGCTTCGACTGATAGCAAGCGCTGTTGCATCGACCGCCGCCTTTGTGAGCGGAGGCGCGTTCGCCGAAATCGTCGCCATCCCAGCGCCGCATTTGGGTGAGGCCAAAACATTGCGCGCGCAACTCTTCGCGCCAGAGTCGAAGGGCGACGCCAAACGCCCCGCTGCGATCATGCTGCACGGCTGCGGCGGCGTGGGGCGCGACGGCGCGCTGAACGCACGGCACACGATGTGGAAGGATTGGCTCGTCGAGCGTGGCTTCATCGTCGTCTATCCCGAGAGTTTCACCTCACGCGGCTACGAGGAGATTTGCACCAAGAAATTTGCTGAACGGTCCATCAAGCAGAGTGACCGCGTAGAAGATGTGCTTGCAACGAGGAAATGGTTACTCGAAAGGCGCGATGTCAATGCCGCCAAACTGCTCGTGTGGGGTTGGTCACACGGCGGCGGCACGGTGCTTGCAACGATTACCCAACGCGCCAGCGAATCGCCAGAAGGCTCCGCGTTGTTCGCGCAGGCAATTTCGTTTTATCCAGGCTGCAGCAGCTACGCGAATTCGTCGCGTTCATTCAAAATCACTTCACCGCTAACACTTTTGATCGGCGAAAGCGATGATTGGACGCCCGCAGCGCCGTGCAAAACCTGGGTGAAAACGCTACGAGCGCTAAAGCAACCCGCAACGATCACAACTTTCGCTAATGCTTTCCACGACTTCGATAACCCCGGCGGAAAAATTCGCGTACGCAAGGATGTGCCAAACGGCATAAATGGCCCAGACAACGGCGTCACTGTGGGGCCCAATCCTGAGGCGCGTGAGGCGGCGAAAGCCGAGATTGATGCGCTGCTGAAATCGGCTAAGTTTTACTAATTTTCAAATCGAGCGCCGCTTCTTATTGGGCTAGCGAGACTTTAGTTAAACATTCGACAATCAATGATTCGGCTCGCTTGTCCAAATTAGTGCGATTCTTCAGAGTTAGTGTTTGTTCGTTACTCGCCGTCGTATTTCGCGGGCGTTGATAGGGAAGAGCGCGGCTATCGCCACCGCCCTTCAAGCGCAACTGTCCACATTCGTGGCGGACGCGGTTCGAAAAAACGGCCGTTGGCTTCATTCACGATTACGGTAGCTGCATCGCGGTGGTTGCCGATATTTTCAACACGCACGCTGCCTGTCCAATCGATGCTGCCCCAGATCATGCGGCGTGACAGCATTGCATTCACGAGCGTGGCAGGCGTCGCCGATTCTGTATTGGTGTCGTTCGCAAACACACGGCCTTGATGTTGTACTTCGATCGACGCGGTGAGCCCCTCGATCGGTCGGGTGCGCAGTTCGAGAAACGCTTGCTGTTTTGGCACACCGGGAATCATTGCGCCCGCCGCGACAGCGATGTTCGGCGTGGTGCACGGCGGTGCGCCGCATGCAAGAAACGCGTCGCGATACGTCGCATCGATGATGTTCGCGCTGGCGTAAAGCTCGATGCGATCACCGAGTGGCATCGCGAATGTCGCTTCGATCCCCTCGCGTGATGTGCGGCCCACATTGCGGAACACGCTTCGACCGCCGCTATTGGTGAGTGGCGCGATTTCATCGTTCGTTTCTGAGCGGAATACGGCGAGCGTTGCCGTTGCGCCTTGGTCGCTTCGCCACTTTACGCCGAGTTCGTAATTACGGCTTGTTGCGCTCTTCAAGTCGAAGTTCAACCCTGTTTGTCCGCCGGTACGATAGGCCGCTTCATTGAACGTCGGTGTTTCGAAACCGCGACCCGCACTCGCGTATGCACGAAGATTCGGCGAAACTTTGAATGCAGCGCCCATCACGGGCGTCGTTGACGAAAACCTTAAGCGACCGCTGTCATCAGGATTGCCGCTTACGCTGAAGCGATCCATTGATCGCATCTTGAGTTGCGAATGCCGCACGCCAACGAACGCGTTCACCACATCACTCTGCCAATCGGCTTGGGCAAACACATCGTTCGCAGTGAGTCGATTGTCTTCGTCTCGCTTCAGTGCGCCGACGACGCCAAGTCGCTGCGCGGTGCCCGTGCCTGTGAAATTCTGAAAGCCCTTGCGATCTTCGTATTGTTCGTCCCGCGAGATGCCAGCGCTGAGTTTGAGCGAACCGTTCGCGAGCGGTATTGCGTAGCTTGCGCGCAGATCAGCGCCGTTGAAATCGCGCGATAAATCGATGACGCCGCCTGGATGTGTCGCCGCGCCTTGCGCAGTCGCTGCGATCGATTGGAACTGCGTCACGTCTCTCGTGCCGATGTAGGTCATCGCGTTCACATTCAAAGCATCGCTCGCCTTCCATTGATAGGTGCCGCCGAGTTGCGATTGCCGTGTGGTCTTTCGTGTGTTGAATTGCGTTGCAACGCTCGCCGTTTGATTTGGGTTCGCTTCAAGCTGCGCCCGCGTGAGGCCAAGTGGGTCTGCTGCATTGGGCAGGTCAATGCCGTTCAGGAGCAAGCCGAACGAGTGTGCGCCGAATTTCCACTCGCCCTTTGCGTTGAGAAGGTCGCGGCTTGCAGCACTTTGTGGACGAAAGCCACTTGTTTCGAACCGAGAGGCGTCGAGCGCGATCCCCCCCGCTTCTCCTGTGGCGAAGCCACCTCTCACTCCGACGCGATGCGTGTCGTGCGCCGCAAAAGCCGTGCTCACAGAAAGTGTTGTCGATTTCGGTGGCGCTTCGCTCACGAGCTGAATCACTCCGCCTGAGGCGTTGCCATAAAGCGCGGAGAACGGCCCGCGTAGCACTTCAACACGCTCTGCCGATGAGAGCGCAAACGATGCGACTTGCCCTGCGCCGTCGGGCGCGCTCGCGGGAATGCCGTCGATTAATACTTTGATGCCGCGCACACCGAAGCTCGCACGCGCACCGTAGCCGCGCGAAGAAATTTGCAGATCCTGCGCGTAGTTACTGCGGTTTTGTACGTTGATCCCAGGAATACGAGCGAGCGTCTCCGAGAGGTTGACTTGCGGTTGACCAGTGCGCAGCGTCTCGCCATCCACGATATCAACGGAGGCCGGAAGCTCAAAGGGATTGATTGCTGTGCGCGTTGCCGTGATCACAATCGGTTCAACACGTGACTGCCCGAATGCGGCGCTCGCAGACAGCGCCACCAACAGCGCGCCGATGAATCTCACCTCGATCCGCTGCTGAGCACGAGTTTCAGCGTGCGCAGCATGCCTGCCGTTGCGCCCCACACGTAGCGCTCGCGATAGGGCACTGCCCAATATTCACGGCGCAATCCAGCGCGCGTGAATGCGTCACGCCGCCAGTTTTTTTCGTCAAGTACATGCGCGAGCGGCACTTGAAAAACGTCGGCCACTTCAAACGGATCACAGCGATAGGTTTGCGGCCCACTCACGGCAACAACCGGCGTAACTTCGTAGGCGGTCACCGTCACATAGCTCGGTAGCGCACCCATCACTTCGATGCTTTGCGCGTTAGTACCAATTTCCTCGCTGGCCTCGCGCAGTGCAGTGGCGACGAGATCGGCATCTTCAGCATCCATGCGTCCGCCGGGGAAGCTGATCTGACCGGCGTGATCGTGGAGATGCGCGGTTCGTTGGGTGAGTACGATATTCCAATCGTTCGAGATGTCGTGTTCGCGCGTGAGCAGAATCAACACCGCCGCTGGGCGCACCGTGCGGCCTGTGACTTGGTGCGCGAGCTTTCTCTCCTCGCTCGTGCCATCGCCCGAGATATAGTGCTGCGTGGTGCGTGCGTGAGCGATCTTTTCGCGAAGCGTATCCAGCGAAAGCGGCATTGCGCTAACCCTCTCGAAGCACGCGAATCGGTGGTGTGGAAAGCACGCTGCGTGTACCGAGCCATCCGGCAACGAGTGTGAGCAAGGTTGCTGCAACAAGGCCAACAATCCAAACAACTGGCGAGGCGATGAATTCGATCTTCAGAATTCGCGTCGCCAGCGCCCACGTGAGTGCGACCGCACCGAACACGCCGAGTGCGCCGGCAGCGATTCCGAGCAGCGAGAATTCCGCGATCAGCGCGTCGCGTACTTGGCGACGCGTTCCGCCCAGCGTTCGCACGATTGCGGTGTCGTAGCGGCGCTCATCTTGGGTTGAAACGACGGCGGTGTAGAGCGTGAGTAAGCCCGCAGCAAGCGTAAACAAGAATACAAACTCGAGCGCTTTCGCTACTTGATCGACGATGCTTCGCACTCGCTCCATCACTTCTGACACATCAATCGCGAGCACATTTGGCGCGGTGTTCACGATGGCAGGCAATGTCTTCAAGTCATTGGTGGGCAAATGAAAAGATGTGATGTAGCTCTTGGGCAGCGTATCGAGATTGCTCTTTGGAACCAACGCGAAGAAGTTTGCGCGGAAGCTGTCCCAATCTACCTTTCTCAGGCTTGTGACCTTGTAGGTGGCGCGCTCACCTGCGATGTCATAGGTCAGCGTGTCGCCCAGTTTGATGCCTAAATCACGCGCGAGCTCTTCTTCGAGCGAGAGCTCATCGCGCGCTTCGGGTGCGAAGTAGTTGCCGCTCAAAATCACGTTGCCTTTCGGCAGCGCATCGGCCGAGGAAATATTCCACTCCCGCGCCACCAATCGCTTGGCGCGTTCGTTGGGGTAATCGGCGGGTGTGATCGATTTTTCGTTTACCGCGACGAGCCGACCGCGCACCATCGGATAGAAATTTGCATCTTGTCCGCGCTCTTTCAGAAGCGACTGGAGTGGTGCCACTTGATCCTGTTGAACGTTAATCAAGAAGCGATTCGGCGCGTCGGCAGGCAGCGATTTCTGCCACGCAGCGAACAAATCCGTGCGCACAAAGCCGACGGTGATCAACGTCATCACGCCCAAGCCCAAACAAGCAATCTGAATGCTGGTGGAGAGGCGGCGTCGATCCAAATTCGCGAGCCCCATTTGCCACGCGCTTCGCGAGCGCGCACGCGTCACGCGCCGCACGCCCCAGAGAAGCGCTGCCGCACCGAGCGCCGCCGCACCGACGACGGCGACGATGCCAGCAACGAAAATTGCGCCGGTTTTGAGGTCTTGCGCTTGCAACATCACCACACCGAGCACAGCGACTACGCCGAGCAGCGCAGCGACAATACCGCCGCCAGTAGGCAGCGCCATATCGCGGCGCAGCGCGCGCACGGGCGGCGTGCTCGCCAGCGCGACGAGCGGTGGCAATGCAAAGCCAAGCAGCAACACCAGACCCGTGGCAAAAGCGCGCCAGAGCGGTGCCAGGCCTGCTGCCGGGAGTTCAGAGGCAAACAGTCCGCGCACGACGTAGGCGAGCCCCGCTTGCGCGACATAGGCCAGCGCGACGCCCAATGCACACGCAATCAACGAGAGAACAAAAAATTGCCCCAAGAAATGCAACAGCGTTTGCCGACGGGCCGCGCCGAGCGTGCGAAAAATGGTGGCGGTGTCGAGTTCGCGCTTCAGGTAACGACGCAGCGCGAGAACAATGGCAACCACCGCAAGCAAAACCGCGAATGACGCAGCGAGGCCAAGGAATTGCTCACTTCGTTCAAGCGTGTTGCGCACTTCGGGGCGAAGTTCACGCACGGTCTCAATGCGCTGCCCTGGCCCGAGCTTTGGCTTGATCGCTGCGGCAAATTCATCGGCGCGATCGCCCGCAACTTGTAGTCGATAGCTTGCGCGGGATCCCGGCCCCAGCAATTCGCTCGCCGCGAGGTCGCTCACGTTCATCAACACTTTCGGCGCGGATGACAAAAAATTGCCCGCCACTTCAGGCTCTTCAACGAACACTTTGGCGACGCGCGGTTGCAGCTTTCCCAGATCAATCGCGTCGCCCGCTTTCAAGTTAAGCCGCGAGGCGAGGCGCTCATCAATAAACACTTCGCCGGGGTTGGGCACTGAATTCTGCGGATCGAGTTTTTTTCGTTCGCCGCGCGGATCTGCGGCGCTCGGCTCGCCGCGCACTTCGATCGCACCTCGTAGCGGATAGGGCGCAGAAATGGCTTTCACATCTGAGAGGGCAGCACCTGCTGTATCCGTAGTCGCCCCATTTAATCGGGGCGTGACCATGCTTCCGAATCGGATTGATTCCGTGGTTTTTAGGCCACTAGCCCTCGCTTTTTCGAGGAATTCTTTGGAGAGCTCGCGATCACCTGAGATCATCGCATCAGCGCCCAAAAGCACATTGGCCTGGTTTGCAAACGCCGCTTTCACGCGGTCAGCGAACATGCCCACCGCGCCCACGCTCGCCACCGCAACGGCAAGCGCCAGCACCAAAATGCGCGCTTCGGAGGTGCGCAACTCGCGTTTTACAAAGCGGAGGATGAGGGAGAAATTCATGTTTGCAGTTTCTTAGCCACAGATGTACACAGATTCCACAGATGATGCCGATGGACTCAATCTGTGTTCATCTGTGTCAATCTGTGGCAAAAATGAATCGGACGTTCCACCAATCAGACGACTTTTCCTCGAGCGAGCCGAATCTGCCGATTGCAGCGCGCGGCGAGATCGAGATCGTGGGTCACCAAAATCAAGGTCGTCTGCCGATCACGATTCAGTTTGAACATGAGCTCGATGATTTCGTTGCCGGTATCGGTATCCAAGTTGCCCGTGGGCTCGTCGGCAAACACAATCGAGGGATTTGCCGCGAAGGCGCGGGCGATGGCAACGCGTTGCTGCTCGCCGCCAGAAAGCTGGCGCGGCAAATGATCGATCCGCTCACCCAAGCCCATGCGCCCCAGCCACTCGGTTGCGCGAGATTCGGCGTCGGCGTCGGCCGCAAGTTCGAGCGGCAACATTACGTTTTCAAGCGCGGTGAGCGCGGGCAGCAATTGGAAGGATTGGAATACGAACCCCACGGTGCCTTGCCGCTTTTTCGCGAGCGCGTCTTCGGAAAGCGTATTGATCGTTTCGCCGAGCCACGACACCGTGCCCGCATTCGGCCGATCCAGTCCGGCCAAGAGCCCCAGTAGCGTGGTCTTCCCCGAGCCGGACGCGCCGACAATGGCGAGCGTTTCGCCCTGCGCGACCGTTAACGAGACATCGTCCAAAATCACCAATTCGCGATCGCCTAGGGAAACCGTTCGGTTGAGGCGGTCGGCGGTAATCGCCATCTTCGCGTTTGAGGAGGAGGCGGCGAGATTCGCGCCTTCGTTTACAGCATTCATGGAAAATTCGCTGATGTTTGTTTTTCTGAATTGTCGCCGCTTCGGGGCGAACCTACTACAGCTCGCCATTGTGACCGCGCTGATCGCTTTCAGTTCGATGGCGAACAGCTCACACGCGCGAAGCGCTGCAAAGGCCGCTCACATTTTGATTGTTGGCGATAGCTTGTCGGCGGGCTACGGTCTCAATGCGGGTGAAGGTTGGGTCGATTTGCTCAGCAAAAAGCTGATTGACCAAAAAATCAGGGCTAAAGTGACGAATGCAAGCATTAGCGGTGACACCACGGCGGGCGGCGTTGCGCGTTTACCCGCGCTGCTTCAGAAGCACGCGCCGACCCATGTGGTGATTGAACTGGGTGGGAATGACGGCTTGCGCGGCGCGCCTGTCACGGGCGCGAAAGCCAATCTGCAAAAAATGGTGGAAATGTCGAAAAAGGCTGGCGCCGAAGTGGTGGTGGTGGGCATGCGGATGCCGCCCAACTTCGGCCCGACGTACACCACCGCGTTTGAGGCGATGTATCGCGACATCGCGAAAGAAACCAAAAGCGCGCTGGTGCCGTTTTTCCTGGAAAAGCTCGGCACCGATCTCAAATACTTCCAACCCGATCGCATTCACCCCACCAAAGACGCCCAGCCGATGTTGCTGGAAACCGTGTGGCCGGTGTTGCTTGCGGCGTTGAAGTAGTGTCTTTGTCTGTGCCATACGTTCGCCGCCGCGCAATCGCATCGCTCGCTTTTGCGCCGTTCCTTTTCGGTTGTCGAGTCAATTCAAGTAAAGACCAAAATAGCACCTACGTGAAACCACCGGAGCGCATACTTCCCGACACCGCTTGGTCATTCAAAGAACCTGCGGCGGAATCCATCGCTGTGTTTCTCGCTGCGTTGCGCGAGTACGGCCGGCAAATTGGCGTCAAGATCAACGAGGACGAGCTCTCAGCAAAGATGGGAATTCCCTCGATTGATATTGAATACGAGTACGGAATACAGTTGCCAAACGGTAGCTGGGAGGACAAAACAGAAACAGTGCGTCTCCGGCCGTCTCAGTCGTTGACTTACGGCGAGTTGCTTTTCGAGATTCATAAGGTCGCACGAGAAAAGCTTCACGATCAGGATCATTGCTTCTTCGAAGGCCTGTGGCTGACTGAGCGTTACAACGAGCCCGGAATTCCGCTCTATGAGATGTATCTAGGAAGCTGACGAGATCACTTGAGTACAAACAAAATTAACGTCACCGACATCGCGCCCTATCTCGCCAGCGGCGACATCATCGATGCGCGCTCGCCCGGTGAATATGCCGAGGACTTTATTCCTGGCGCGGCGAACCATCCGGTGCTCGACAACGATGAGCGCGCGCAAGTGGGCACGATCAACAAGCAGCAATCTCCCTTCGAGGCGAAGCGCTTCGGTGCGGCACTCGTTACCAAAAACATTGGCGAGATGATTGAGGCGCATTTTGCTGCAAAACCGAAAGACTGGTCGCCGCTCGTCTATTGCTGGCGTGGCGGTAAGCGCTCTGGCGTTTTGACCCATATCCTGCGCGAAATTGGCTTCAATGCGGCGCAGCTAGACGGCGGCTACAAAGCATTTCGCGGACGAGTGAACGACGAGCTGCCGCATCTGTCCAGCCGCTTCAATTACGTCACCATTTGCGGCGTTACCGGTACGGGAAAAACAGCGCTGTTGCATGCAATCGCACGCGCCGGTGGGCAGACCGTCGATCTTGAAGGGATCGCCAAGCATCGTGGATCGCTGCTGGGTGATTTGCCCAACGAGCCGCAGCCGACACAGAAACGATTCGACACCCTGCTCTGGTCGAAGCTCTCTTCGCTCGATCCGGCGAAGCCTGTCTTTGTCGAATCAGAGAGCAAAAAAATCGGGCTAGTTCAGATGCCGGAAGCGATGCGCACGCGCATGCAGGCGGGGAATTGTGTGTGGCTCGACGTGCCGCTCGCCGCACGTGTGGCGCACATCCGGGCAGATTACGCGCATTTCGTGAACGAACCGCTCGCGCTCGTTGAAAAATTGCAGCCGCTCAAAGCGTTACGCGGCGCGGCGCTCTTGGATCAATGGAAATCGCAAGCCGAAGCGAGCGATATCGATGCCCTGTTCGCGTCACTGATGATCGATCACTACGATCCGCTGTACACGAAGGCGATCGAGCAGAATTTCGTGCACTTATCCAACGCTAAGCGTGTCAAGATCGAGCAAATTGATAAGGACTCTCTCGATCTTGCAGCGCGCGTTCTCGTCGGGTCTATCGAATAAAAAAGGGCCCCGCCGCAGCGGGGCATTTGTAATCGCAAACGACCGACGCGCATGGGCGCAGATCAACGTCCTTTGCTAGAAGCGATATCGGATTCCGGCTGCGAACAACCCGTAGTTGAGTTTTCCGTTGTTGTCTGCCGTCCACGCAAACGATTTGCCGACGCCTTGCGCTTGGGTGTAATCGAGCGTCGCGTCGAGCTTGTCGTTGATTCGGTAAGACGCGCCCATGCCCCAATGCAGCTCGGTGAAATTCGCGTTCTTCGTGAACACCGTTGTGCCTTGATTCAGGAACTCCTGCACTTCGCGATAACGTAGTGTGCCGCTGAACACGCCCAGTCGAGCATTCGCAGAAAACTTTGGCGTAATCGGCAATGTGCCAACAGCATCGAGGGTTGCGCCGTCGAGTTTGAGGCGGCCCTGCGAGGTGAAGAATCGTTGCGCGGGGATCAAGCCCGTCGTTTTTTCGAATTGATAAGCGACGTCCTGCTTGCCGAAGTTGGCGTAGCCAAGCTCAACAGCGAAGTTAGGAGACAGGCTGTAGCCGAGCGAAATTCGCCCGCCGGTATCTGAGCTGCCATCGCGGCCTGCAGTGACGAGCCTGAAGCCTGGAAACGGCTCGCCCGCATTGCGAACTTGGTCTGAGTAGTTGCCGCTGGTGTTGGTAACGCCAAGCGCCGCGCCCACATAAAACTTACTTTGCGAGCAAGCAATGGCTGGGATTGCCACAGCGCAAAACGCAGCAGCACAACGGATTTTTGAGTTCAACATGAGTAACTCCTGAATGAGTCGATCGCTCGTTGAAATGCGATCAAACGCGTAGCCCCCGCGCTCTCGTTGGCGAAACGCGGTGACCCGCTGCCAACCCATCCATTATGTACGAAAGTGCGTTTCCGATTCGAGCAAGGCGATGCCGGACACAGCAGGCGGCTCGACTAGCATCTGAAGACTGCATTTTCGATCTGCTTCTCATATGAAACATTCGCTAATTTCTTCTTGGCTTCCGCTTTTAAGCGTGGTCGCAGCGCTTCTCACCGTGGGGGCTCACGCGCAAACCTCGACACCCGCCCCTGCCGCGCCGGGGGCGTACCCCAATAAACCGATCCGCCTGATCGTTCCCTTTCCGCCGGGTGGCGCAACCGACATCATCGGTCGCACCGTCGCGCAGAAATTGGTCGCCCAACTAGGGCAAACAGTGATCGTTGAGAACCGTCCGGGGGCGGGCGGAACGCTTGGCAGCAGCGAACTGATGAAGGCTGCGCCGGATGGCTACACGCTGCTCCTGGGAACAACCTCAACGCATTCGATTGCGCCGTATCTTTATAAGAACTTGGGCTACGTGGCTGAGCGTGATTTCGTACCGATCAGCGAAGTCGCGACTGCGACCAATGTACTCGTCGTTGCGCCGAACCTTCAAGTTGCCGATGTTCGCCAATTGGTCGCGCTTGCAAAAGCGCAGCCCGACAAGCTCAACTACGCATCAAGCGGTAATGGCACCATCGTGCATCTGCAGAGCGAGCTCTTCAAACAAGTGTCGGCCACGCGCATCACGCACGTGCCCTACAAAGGCACTGCGCTTGCGATGCCTGATGTGATGAGCGGTCAAGTTCAGATGATTTTCGATTCGATTGTCTCCGCGCTACCTCACATCAACGGCGGAAAAGTGCGTGCGCTCGCCGTCACCTCAGCCAAGCGCTCGCCGCTGTTGCCGAACGTACCCACCGTAATGGAGTCGGGGTTGCCGGGTTATGAAGTGAACACCTATTTTGGGCTTTACGCGCCCGCAAAAACACCGGCTGACATCGTTGATCGCCTCCAGCGCGAAGTGGCAAAGGCTGTGCAGAGCGCAGAAGTCAAAGATCGTTTCGCAACTCAAGGCGCGGAGCCTGTGGGCGGGACGCCAGCCGCGCTCGCGCAAACCATGCGTGCAGAAGCCGAAAAGTGGAAGCGCGTGATTGAAACTGCGGGTGTAAAGCTCGACTAATAAACACCAGCTTTTTCTCTCAACCGCCGTTTTTGTTGGGGCAACAATGGCAACTATTGGTAAGTTGTGAAAATCTATTGGTAACGTCTTGACCTGATTAAAAAACGGCGACGATGATTGTGTTATTATAGATCTGCACCTCGTTCGGCAACCTAACAACCGTGATTTGCACGTCTCGCTGGCGCTTGCGTGAACGCGAGGTTGCCGCGCTGCCAATCAAAATACACATCGATGGTGAGCGATTCGTTGATCCCCGCGATGAGTGCAGCACGCTCGACGTCTTTCGCAAAGACATTGCGCACTGAGGCATTCGAGCGCAGCGCAAGCCGTTGTCGGCGCTTGAAACGCGAGCGTTTGTGCAATCGATGTTGCGTCGTAGCACCGATTAAGCGGTGGAAATTCCGATTGAATCGAGCCGTAGCAAGACTTACTTGAACCCGCTTGTGGCGGCACAAAGCCTCATGCTCGTGCACGGACGTGCACGCCGAAACATGAATTTCCGCGATCCGTTCAAGATGTGGATGCTTGACTCGGAAACGGTGTTCGCGGGGCAAGGGGTGGTGATGGCAGAAGCTGTGCGTCAATTGGAAGCGGGTGTTTCTGCCAAGCGCATGGTTCAACAAATCGACACGCTTCGACCTTACGTGTACGCACTCGTCATGCCAAACGCTCTTTTCTATCTGTATCCATGCGCGAAGGCCAGGGGTGGCAACTCGGTCGGCTGGCTCACGCACAACCTTGACAAAGCGCTCGACGTCAGGGTCGTCATGCATGGCCGGGAGCATCAACGTCGGTGCGGGTGCGTTTTCGGTCGCGTTCGCTACCTGTTCACTCGACCTCTGAGCTCGCGGCCGGGCCGAGTCACATATCACTGCGGCAACGGTGCAGTACCGAGACAGCGAACGATTCGCGCGAAGCCTGCAAGCAGCGGCCCTACAATCGAGTGCAGTTCACACTCGTGATTTCAGGGGGCACTTATGAAACGTAATTTTCTTTCTGCGCTGATCGGCGCTAGCGCGTTCGCGCTCGTTGCCACGGCATCGGCACAAACTTTTTTCCGTATTAATACGGGTGGCACCGCGGGGACGTACTACCCCATCGGTGGCTTGATCGCAAATGCGATTTCGCAACCCGCAGTGCCGAACCTCGTGGCGACAGCCGTTGCATCCAACGGCTCAGTCGCCAACGTAAACGCCATCGCAGGCGGTGGTGCTGAGAGCGGTTTCTCACAAGCCGACGTCGCCTACTGGGCGTTCACCGGCACGGGCACCTTCGAAGGCAAACCAAAGGTCACCGATCTGCGCTTGATCGCGAACTTGTATCCCGAGAGCTTTCATCTCGTCGTGCGCAAAGGCGCGAACATCAAAACCATTGCTGATTTGAAAGGCAAGCGCGTCTCGCTCGATGAGCCAGGCTCTGGCACGCTGGTAAATGCCCGCGCGATCCTCGCCGCCTACGGTATCTCGGAGAAAGACATCAAGGTGGAGAACTTAAAGCCCAATGCGGCCGGTGAGAAAGTCAAAGACAACTCGCTCGATGCGTTCTTCTTCGTGGGCGGCTATCCTGCAGGCGCCATTGCAGAGCTCACCGCGACCGGCGGCATCGATATCCTGCCCATCACTGGCCCGGAAGCAGAAAAGCTCACCAAGCAATTCGGCTTCTATAGCGCCGATACGATTCCCGCAGACACCTACAAAGGCGTGGGTGCCGTGAAAACGCTTGCCGTCGGTGCGCAGTGGGTCACGAGCGCGAAGCAAGACACAACGCTTGTCTACAACATCACCAAAGCGCTGTGGAATGACAACACCCGCAAAGCGCTCGACTCAGGCCATGCCAAAGGCAAAGCCATCCAGCTCGCAGGCGCAATCGCAGGCGCGGGCATCCCGCTGCACCCAGGCGCAGAACGGTTCTATAAAGAAGTCGGACTGGTGAAATAAGGCGCTGTGTTGGCGCAAAAAAAAGGGCCGCTTTCGTGCGGCTTTTTTTCTGGGCGCGGAGAGCGTTGCTTCCCCTCCCCCCTGGAGGGGGAGGGTGTCACGAAGTGACGGGAGAGGGGGATCGCGGCTCGCGCAGTTGTCACAGATTGGGTTGTTAAGCGTCACCCTCTCCCGCCCTGTCGGGCACCCTCTCCCCTCAAGGGAGAGGGACACCGCACAAAAATTTCGGCAAAGCCGCTCCTACAAAAGCCGGTGATAACAATAATTTTGGTCGACGAAAAAACCGTCTCAGGATAGGTAAATCTCCCGAACAACGCCTTTCTGTCTACCCGCTCAGGGCATTCCCAACAGTTATGGGGAGACGTCCAGAATTGAATTGGACGATCTCGCATGCGCTCCATAACATGCCTCGCAAGAGCAGATTTGAAGCGAGGGTTGCAGCGTGCACGTAGCGGTTATAGGCGCAGGTATTGTCGGTTTGACGACCGCTTGGTATCTGGCCAAGTTGGGGGTCGACGTAACGCTCGTCGATTCTGGCGAACCCGGAAGCGGCGCGTCAGGGGGCAACGGTGGTCAGCTCAGCTACGACTTCGTCGCGCCGCTTGCCGATCCAAGTGTGATTGCCAAAATTCCATCACTCTTGTGGCAGAAGCAGTCGCCCTTGCGAGTGCGCTGGAGATGCGACCTCGACTTTTATCGCTGGCTCGCAGGTTTTATGCGCGCTTGTAACCGTTCAAGTGTCGTCAATACTACCGAGTTGCTTTTGAAATTGGCGCACGAGAGCCGCGCCTTGGCCGTCGACTTCTTTGAACAAGAATCAGCAACGGCGGATTATCGGGTCGCTGGGAAATTAGTGCTATTCCGAGATCAACCGAGTTTCAATAGTGCGCAGCGACAAGTGGCGCTTCAAGCGAAGCTCGGCTCTGAACAACGCGCCGTAACTGCCGAGGAATGTGTCGCCATTGAACCTGCACTCGCACGCGATGCTGCAAACATCGTAGGCGCGATTTGGACACCCACCGAGGCCGTAGTAGATACGGCAAAGTTATGCGAAAAGCTGATGTCGGCCTTGTCTGAGCGCGGCGGCTTTCGTTTTGTGCGCGCCCAGGTGGGGCGTGTTTGCGTGACCGGAAATTCTGCTGATCGACTGATCACCAGTATTGGTGAATTACGAGCGGACGCGTATGTAGTTGCTGCGGGAACGCAAAGCAAACGCTTGTTGCGCCCTTTAGGCATACACCTTCCTATCGAGCCGCTCAAAGGCTACAGCATCACGGTGCCCATCACGCAGGACGCCGCCGCTCCATCTGTCAGCATTACCGATAGCGCGAAAAAAATAGTCTACGCACGTTTGGGGAATCGCCTTCGCATCGCAGGTATGGCAGAGCTGGTGGGCCACGACTCGAGTATTGAACAGGCCCGCGTGGATCAACTTTCAAAAAGTGCGCTCGATCTATTTGGCGAGTTTGGCAACTTCAAAGAGATTTCGCCGTGGGTTGGCTTCAGACCAGCGACGCCCTCCGGCGTCCCGATATTCGGTCGTTCTTCAGTCGCTGGCCTCTACCTCAATGTTGGGCATGGCGGCCTTGGACTAACGCTCTCGTTTGCATCATCGTTTTGGTTAGCGCGTGCTTTAGTTGAGCGGATGAGTGCGCGAAGCGGCGCAACTGAAAAAGAAGGAGGTCAGACATGGCTACAAAGTTTTCAATGTCCGTAAAGACGATCGCCAGCGTGCTTCTCGCTAGCGCCTGTTTACTCCGTCCGAGCGTCGGAAACGCAGAGCTTTTATCGCGGATAGCTAGCGCCAAAGCGGTGACGATTGCTTACCGAGAAGCATCGTTTCCGTTTTCTTACCTGGATGACCAGCGTGCGCCAATTGGCTATTCCATTGACATCTGCAAATCGATCGTTGAGGCAATTCGAAAGCATCTAAAGCTCAGTGAAATTGAAACTCGTTTTATTCCAGTGACCTCGGCGACGCGCTTTCAGGCGATTAGCGAAGGCAAGGCCGATCTTGAGTGTGGGTCTACGACCAACAATGCCGCACGCCGAAAAATCGTCGACTTCACAATACCTCACTACATTTCGTCGTCCCGCTTTATCGTGAGGCGCGCTGACAACATTAAGGAAATTGAGGATTTGCGCGGCAAACGGGTGGTATCGACTAAAGGCAGCACAAACCTGGACACGTTACGCAAGCTAAGTGAAGGGCGATTGCTGAATCTCACTATCGATTCCGTCGACGATCACGCAAAAGGCTTCTCTGAGGTCGAGGCGGGCCGCGCGTACGCATTCGCAATGGATGATGTTTTGCTCTTTGGGTTCAAGGCACGTGCAAAAAACCCCGATGACTTCGACGTCATCGGCAAAGCGCTTTCGATTGAACCCTACGCGATTATGTTTCCAAAGGGCGAGCCCACTTTCAAGCGGCTTGTCGACGAGCATGTGGCGCGTTTGGCGTTGGGTGGGGAGCTTAAGGCGCTTTATCAGCGATGGTTCGAGCGCTCGACGCCTCCGGATGGAATCAACCTTAAGCTGCCAATGCCACTAATGCTGCGCGAGGTGATCCGCGTTCCTCGATCTACTGTTAATGACTGGTACCTCGATTAATTCATGATGCACATATCAGATCAACAAGTGAAGCAGGCGCTCTCATACTCAACCTGTGTTGAGTTACTACGTAGCGCATTCTTGCAGCATGCATCGAATCAGGCCGTTATTCTCCCGCGATTACGCGCCAGTCTCTCGCCGGTCTCGCTAAGCGTCATGGGCGCGATCCTTCCTGCTGTTGGCGTGATGGGCGTCAAGTCGTACCCCACCATTGCTGGGAAATTTAACTTCCTCGTCAATCTGTTTGATTCAACCACCGGCGAACACCTTTGCGCTGTAGACGCCAACGAGGTGACCGCGTTTCGGACGGCGGCGCTTACTCAGCTTGCCTTTGAAGTCGCGGGGGTAAAGTCAATGGAATCTCTTGCGATATTCGGCACGGGAATCCAGGCTTGGTCGCACCTGCAATGTCTATCGCAACGCTGGCAGATCGGCGAACTGCATGTGGTCGGTGTCAGTGATGAAGAGTCGCTTACCTTTGCTCAAAAGGCGCGTGCAACACTGGGGATAAATGCAGTTGCGAGCGGTACCGCCCGTGCGCTCAGTGAGTGCTCCAATTTTGTAACGGCTACACGTTCAAGCGAGCCATTGTTTGATGGCGCTTCGCTACCTGCAAATGCATTCGTCGCCGCTATCGGATCGAGTAAACCGCAGAGTCGAGAAATTGACGAGGCTGCGATGCGTCGCGCCAGCGAGATCATCGTCGAATGGCGACCACAAAGTTGTGCAGAGGCTGGCGAATTTGCTCAGTTGCCGCAAGGCGTTACTGAAATGCTACCCATCGTTGAGATTGGCGACATGATCGTTAACGCAAATGGTGCCAAGAAGGCAAGCGACGGGATTCGAATCTTTAAGTCTGTAGGCGTAGGGCTTTCTGATGTTGCGATCTGCGCGTACTTGTATCGCTACTATCGATAATCGCTGATTATCTGGCGCTCAATCATATGAAACTCAGGCATATCGAGGCGTTTAACGCCATCATGAAGACCGGGACAATCAGTGCGGCGGCGAAACGAATGCATGTTTCACAGCCAGCGGTCTCGCGCATCTTGGCGCACGCAGAAGCGCAACTGGGCTACCCGCTCTTCGAAAGAACCCCCTCGGGTATGGTGCCGACGGAGCGCGCGTTGAGACTATTCCCGCACATAGAGCGCCTTTTCGTTGACCTGTCTGTCGTGCAGGAACATGCCAAGGAGCTGCGAGCGCACGCTCAACACTCACTCAGAATTGGGGTCGTGCCTGCCATCGGTCCGCAGGCGCTACCGTTAGCGTTGAAGAAGCTATTCGATATCAGCCCACAGTGCGAGATACATGTTCAGACGCAGCATTCGTCGGCGATATTACAAGCCTGCGCGCTGCAACAGATTGACGTTGGGATCGCATTCGATGTTCCGCCACATGCAAATGTGGAAAGTCGCACCATTTGCGAAGCGCCGGTGGTTTGTGTGGCCCCGCACGGAATGCTTACATCAGTCGGGCGAATCGGACTCGCGGAGCTGAAGCAGGTGCGAATCATCTGTCTTAGCAGCCAAGATCCTCTTGGACAAGTCATCAATAAGGCGTTTGCCAACACAGGCGTACTTATCAATAGTGCGATTACGGTTCAGACTTATCACGTTGCACTTGCGATGGCAGAGGCGGGGCTGGGCATCGCGCTGATTGATGCAATTAGTGCGGCATCGGCTAATCCTACTAAAGTGGTGATGCGCCCACTTGATATTGACTTGGCAATTGCAATCAAGGCACTACGTCCGCAGCGGTCTGAGAATTCAGCGATCAGTAATGACTTTATTTCCTATCTTTCAGCAGTCCTTCATCAATTAACTAAGGAGACATCTCATGTTTAATCATCGTTTCGTAGGTTGTAATCGGCTCATTTCGGTGTTCATCACTGCGGCTGTCACCACAGCCAGTTTGGCGGCATCCAGCGCCTCAGCGCAAACTTTTTTCCGTATTAATACGGGTGGCACCGCGGGGACGTACTACCCCATCGGTGGCTTGATCGCAAATGCGATTTCGCAACCCGCAGTGCCGAACCTCGTGGCGACAGCCGTTGCATCCAACGGCTCAGTCGCCAACGTAAACGCCATCGCAGGCGGTGGTGCTGAGAGCGGTTTCTCACAAGCCGACGTCGCCTACTGGGCGTTCACCGGCACGGGCACCTTCGAAGGCAAACCAAAGGTCACCGATCTGCGCTTGATCGCGAACTTGTATCCCGAGAGCTTTCATCTCGTCGTGCGCAAAGGCGCGAACATCAAAACCATTGCTGATTTGAAAGGCAAGCGCGTCTCGCTCGATGAGCCAGGCTCTGGCACGCTGGTAAATGCCCGCGCGATCCTCGCCGCCTACGGTATCTCGGAGAAAGACATCAAGGTGGAGAACTTAAAGCCCAATGCGGCCGGTGAGAAAGTCAAAGACAACTCGCTCGATGCGTTCTTCTTCGTGGGCGGCTATCCTGCAGGCGCCATTGCAGAGCTCACCGCGACCGGCGGCATCGATATCCTGCCCATCACTGGCCCGGAAGCAGAAAAGCTCACCAAGCAATTCGGCTTCTATAGCGCCGATACGATTCCCGCAGACACCTACAAAGGCGTGGGTGCCGTGAAAACGCTTGCCGTCGGTGCGCAGTGGGTCACGAGCGCGAAGCAAGACACAACGCTTGTCTACAACATCACCAAAGCGCTGTGGAATGACAACACCCGCAAAGCGCTCGACTCAGGCCATGCCAAAGGCAAAGCCATCCAGCTCGCAGGCGCAATCGCAGGCGCGGGCATCCCGCTGCACCCAGGCGCAGAACGGTTCTATAAAGAAGTCGGACTGGTGAAGTAAGTTTGAGTGGCCGCGCTTCAAATTGATAGCGGCTACATCGTATTTTTTTGGATGCTGAGGTGCGTGATGGGCACGCGCCTCAGCGCCTAATTTGATGCAAACGAAACGATGTTCCGGTGCAAGCACATTACTAACGGGGGAAATTTATGGGTACTACGATGATCGATGACAAGGCAGTCGCCGAACTCGAATCAAAATACGACAGCGAGATGCGCTTTCGCCCGATGGCGAATATTGCGCTCAAGACTGTGACTTTCTTGTTGATCGCACTGTCGGTGTTTCACTATTACACGGCAGGCTTTGGGTTGCTTCGCGAGGCAACGCATCGCGGCTTGCATCTGGCCTTTGTCCTCGCGCTGATTTTTCTCGTGTTTGCGTTTAGCAAGAAAGCGCAAACGCAAGAAAAGTCGAGTTGGCATCATCCGCTCGGGCTGCCGCTGTACGACTGGATCTTTGCGGTCCTTGCTGCAATCTCTGCGCTCTACATTCCCTACGTGTTCGACGATCTCGCCTTTCGCATCGGCAATCCCGATACGATGGATGTGGTGATGGGATCGATTTTGATCGTGCTGTTGCTGGAGGCGACGCGCCGATCAATGGGTTGGCCGCTTCCGATCATTGCGTCGATCTTTTTGCTCTACGCGCTCTTTGGCCCCTACTTTCCCGGCTTACTCAAACACGCTGGAAACTCATGGTCGCAAGTCGTTAATCATCAATACCTCACGAGCCAAGGTGTTTACGGTATCGCAGTAGGCGTGGTTGCGACCTACGTGTTTCATTTCGTTTTGTTCGGTGTGCTCGCGACGCGCATCGGCCTCGGACAGCTCTTCCTGGACGTCGCGTCCAGCGTCGCGGGCAAGTACGCGGGCGGGCCTGCAAAGGTGAGCGTGTTCGGCTCCGCGATGTTTGGCATGCTCTCGGGCTCGTCGGTCGCGAATGCAGTGACCGTGGGCTCGCTTACGATCCCGGCAATGATTCGAGTCGGCTATCCGCGCCATTTCGCGGGCGCGGTTGAGGCCGCCGCATCCACGGGCGGACAAATCACGCCGCCGATCATGGGCGCCGCCGCGTTCTTGATGATCGAGTTCTTAGCGCTTCCGTATTCGACGATTGTGCTTGCCGCCGTCTTCCCAGCGTTCATGCATTTCTTCGGCGTGTTCTGGCAGGTGCACTTCGAAGCGAAGCGCACCGGCTTACGTGGGCTTACCGCAGAAGAATTGCCGAACGTGCGCGAGAGTTTCAAGAAACGCTGGCCAACCCTGATTCCCTTGGCTCTGTTAGTTGGCACCCTGATGAGCGGCTTCACGCCGTACGTGTCTGCGTTCGCGGGCATCACAAGCTGCATCATCGTAGGTTTGACGACAGGCGAGAAGAAAAATACGCCACTGGGTTTGGGCATCATGGCAGCGCTTCACATTGCGCTGGCGATTGTGATTTCAGGACAACTGCAAGACTATGGAATCATGCTTTTCCTAGCGGGTGCGATTGCCCTGGTTGCAGCGTTGAAAATGCTTGATCTGCCGTCGCGCTTTACTCGCGATGAGTTGATTGATGCGTTCTCAACGGGCGCTAAGTACGCGCTTGCCGTGGGCGCTGCGGCAGGCACGGTGGGTTTGGTCATCGGCGTAGTCACGCTGACCGGCGTTGGCTTTAAGGTGAGCTACATCGTGAACTCATCATCGGCGGCACTCGCGGAATTTTTCCTGACTGTGCTGCCCGCGTGGCTCATCAGTAAACAAGCACTCACCTTGCTCTGCGCGCTCTTCATGACGGGGCTGGTTTGCATAGTGATGGGCTGCGGCATTCCAACGACCGCGAACTACATCATCATGGTGACCATCGCGGCGCCAGCGCTCGTACAAATGGGCGTGGAGCCGATCGTCGCGCACTTCTTCGTCTTCTATTACGGCGTGCTGGCTGACATTACGCCGCCCGTCGCGCTCGCCGCCTACGCATCCGCAGGCATGGCGAATTCCGATCCGTTCAAAACCGGAAACACCGCGTTCAGGCTCGGACTGGGCAAGGCCTTGGTGCCGTTCGTATTCGTGTTCTCGCCTGCGTTGTTGCTCGTGACAAAAGGCTTCACGTGGGGCGATTTTGCGGTCGTCTTCGTTGCATGTATCTGCAGCATCATGCTTCTTGCCGCCGCGCTCTCGCGCTACTTGCTCACCGAGATGAAGGGCTGGGAGCGAGCGCTTGCGATCGTTGCTGCGCTGGTGATGGTGGCGCCGGGGGTGAAGATGTTGCTAGTTGGCGTAGCTGTCGCGACACCCGTGCTCGTATCGCAATGGGTGGCCGCACGCAAACTGCGCATTGCCTAGCGGGCTGTTATCGCAGGCGGAGAAGTTTAATCTATCTCCGCCTAAGCCCAAATATGTCGGGGTAACATCAAAGAAATCGTTAACGTCGATGTACATCGATAGAGTCGCGTAGCGGCTAACTATAGCGTCTAATTGCACGAAGGTGTTTCTAATTTCAACCGTTAATGAGGTCCTGCTCCCACAAAGAAGCCCTTGGCCATTACAGAACAACAAGCCGTCGGGGAAGCGCGCGCTGCACGGCTTGGGTAACGGCGTAAAAAAAGCCCTACGTTGCGTTGAATGCAAGGCAGGGCTTCGAGATTGCGGCCTGAGCGCCGCTTCACCAATCTAATGCGCTCTCGACCGAATACCAATCGAGGGCGATTTACTTCGTTTCGCTACGGCGTGACTGTGAGCGTCACCGGCACCGCGATTGCCGGGCGCGTTGGATCATTGGAATCCACGCAGAGATTTGACGTGTAGGTGCCGGCCGCCAGTCCGCCCGCGGTGACCAACAGCGAGGCATCTTGCGTGCGGCCCGGGACGATTGAGCCGGATGCCGGGAAGCGACGGGCCGCCCAAGACGCGCCGCCGCAAGGAACGTTACCGTCGATGCGCATGGACAAGCCAGGGAATGAAGGATTCACCACCCACGCGCCCGTACCGTTCGTGGCAACAGTGATGGAAGCGAAGTTCGCATTACCGCTGCTTTGATTTGACCCGTACTGCGCGAAGCGGTTGGCAAACGTGCCGCGTGTGTTGACCACGAGCCAATAGCGTCCGGGCGGCAGCAAGACATTCTGTCCGGCCGCTTGCAGGTTCAAAGCGATCACGTTAGGGCCAGTCACCGTAACGCCGGCACCTGCCGGAGTCGTCGTGTACGTCCAGAACGCTGCCGCTGCATTCGTCTGCGGATTCCCGGCAGGTAGGCCGCTTGCGTCCGGATAAATGCTGAAGGTGAGGTTCGTCGCCGCAGTAGAAAGCGCCACATTACTTACTACAAATCCTGTGGTGCGGATGGTAGTCAGCGTCGTTGGTTCCGCCACAACGAAATCGTCGGCAGAGTATTGGGCCTGACTACCTGCCGTGGCCGGATCGGTGTAGGTGGTGCTTCGGAAACCTGAGGCGATGCCGACATCAGAGTTCGTGACTGCATTACGCTCTGCGGTACCCGTGCGATTGAGCGCAAATGTCGCCGAGGCGCCGCCCGAGTTCGTGAGCTTGAACTCTGCTGTGCCGGTGCGAGTGGCTGCGACTGTTGTTGCGATACCAATGGGCACCGATATCGCGGGCGGCTGCACAGCAACCATAATCGGCATCGAGAGCGCGGTGGTCGCATCAAAGCTTGACGGCCCCGTTGGCTCGCGCAGCTCGAGCGAACCGAAGTTCGCAACTGCGTTAGCGGCGATTGATGAGCTGTTGATCGTGATCAAAAGCGTTTGGGTCGCACCCGCAGCAATCGTTGCGCTCGCCGGCGAAACGGTCCCGGTTAGCCCTTGCACCACGAAGTTCCAAGTCGCGGAGGTACTGCGGGTATTTCGTACGGTGCGTGTGAACGTGCAAGCCTGGAAGCAAGAGCGATTAGCCATTGACGCAATATTGATCGTCGCCGGATCGCCGCTCGCAGCGGGGTTGGCTGCCTCAAAGTTGGCACGAGTCTCGTTGAGTACGAGCCCCGCGTTTACCGCACGATCCACGCGGATCCGTCCGCTGCCGCGCGCGAATGGGTTGGCAGCAGTGACTTCATCTTCGAGAAACACACTGATGGTGGAACTCATCGCAAGCGCTGAGGCCACTTCCATCGCCGTCCAGCTTGGGCGAGCTTGTCGAATTAACGCCGCCGCGCCTGCCTGATGCGGCGAGGCCATCGAGGTGCCGCTGTAGAGTTCAACCACATTTGGGGCTCCCGTAACAGCCGCCGTTGGGGACACAGCGGCGAGCACTTGGACGCCAGGGGCCGTCACGTTTGGTTTGAGCAGGTTGTACGTGCCTGCCGGGCCGCGCGAACTGAACGAACCTAACGCATCAGCAACATTAGGCGTGCTGACCGGTGGGAAAACAATTGTTGCCGTCGCGGTCGACGGATTGGCTTGACCAAAGTTGCGAAGCGCATCGCCTTGAACTTGTGTGACCGAGAACACGGGGATCGTGGTTCCCGGTACGCTCGGCAGGATCACGCCGGCTTGGTTATTAGCCAAAACCATGGCGACCGCGCCTGCCGCAGAGGCATTGTTTGCCTTAATCGCAAAGCTACAAGTGCCGCGACGAATAACCGCAATTGCGCCAGCGAAAGTGTTCGCGGGATACGCAGCGCAGCCATCGCTAACAGTGTCGATCCCGGCACTGATTCGAATAGGTGTCGTTCCTGGAATGGTCGCGCTGAAAGTCACGCCGCCTGTGCCAGCCGAGATCAAAATTGGGGCGAGATTCGCCGGTACCGGTGCTGGACCGGTCACACTCATCGAGAGTGAAAAGCCTGCACGGCCCGTCTGTGATGCAGCGGTCGAGCTTACCCATGGTTCGTGGTGACCCATGGAATTCGCTACCGGCCCGCTGTTGCCGGCGGAAGCGGCAACAAAAATTCCAGCATCGACTGCGCCTAGAAACGCGAGCGAAGTTCCTTCGATCCATGGGTCTACGCCGCCCCCAATCGAATAGTTGATTGCATCAACGATGCCGTCCGCGACCGTTTGGTTAATCGCGGCCGTGGTTGAAACATTCGGGCACAAACCGCGACCGGTTGAAACCTCCGTGTAGCAGACATCGTACGCAATGATGTTCGCATGCGGCGCAACCCCTGAGATACGCAGGGTGTTGCTTTGATAAACCGCATCGCGCGTGTTGCCACCTGCGGTGGAGGCGGTGTGGGTGCCGTGACCGTTGGTGTCGCCGAAGCCAGGCTCTTCGCGACTGTTTGCGGCTGTGCATTGCGCGACACCGCTGAAGTTACACACAAAATCGTAGCCGCCGATTAGTTTGTCGTTGCAGCGACCCGCATCAACCTGGCCCGTGGCACAGGTACCGAGATACGTCCCGGCGCCAAGCGGATTGACGTGAACGTAGCCGTCCACTGGTCCGGTCGCAGCAAAAGATGGGCTTTCAAAATTGATACCCGAATCGATAATGCCGAGCACCATCCCCTCACCGCGGTACGGGCTGGTGGCTCCAGGATTGGTACCCGTCCAGACGGGAGGCGCCCCAATCAGCGCCGGGCCAAGGTCAGTATCCTGCTCGTATTCGCGGTAGGCTTCGACGAAGCGTACGCCGGGCGACGCTTCGACTTTTCTTGCCTCATCAGCGCTAAGGTCGAGAACGATCGCGTTAATCGCATGTTGCATTCGGTGACTCGCCACTACAGCGCGGCCGAACTTGCTCGAAAACTCCGCCTCAGTGCTCAACTGTTTGTTCAGGATGTACGCGGCGTAGGATTTCGCTTGGGCGCTGGCAACATCGAGGCGGCCAGCACGAGGGGCACTTGTTATGCGCGGAATGGCATCGAGGCCCGCTACGCCGCCTCTGTAGCTTGCGACAGGCGCATCCGAAAGAACAACGATGTAGCTTGTTTGCGCAGCCTGAGCGTCGAGGCCCGCTTTCTGGGCGAGGGCGGCAGGCGTTCGCTTGAATCGCTCATCACGTGCACCGGACTTCTGTGCTTCATTGAACACCGCCGGTTCATCGGTAGCGGGCAAGCTGTCTTGCCACACGGCCACAGAAAGCGGTGATGTTGACGCCGCGCTCATCGCGCAGGCTAGCGCGAAAAAGCGCTTCGCCCAGTTTCTTGTTCCTGCCATGTATATCCCCGGTACCGTTCGAACATTAGATTGAAAGAGCTATGTTGGCTCGCGCTGCCTTGGTTGCTGATCATGCCTAAGCTCGGCATACATACCGTCGTCACAGCTTGAAGTTGCAAGCGCTGCCTAATCTCGCTGTGTTGAAGTGTACGCGCTGATTGATGGTTTGCGACCGCGGGATTTTGCGCAGCGAACCCCCACGTCGAGCGGCTTGTAAACGCTCACAAACATAAGGATCGTTTGCCCACACGTACAAACCCTAATCGCAATCGGCGGCGCCTGACCGCGTGAAGCTCAATACTGGTTCACCCTAGCTAAAAATTTGGGAACTCCACGTGTCCGTTTCTCAACGAACCCAGCATAATCCGGGTAGAAGCGAAATGGCGAGCCAAGTTTGAGTTAAAGGCGATTTCGTTGTTACACCACCGACGAGGTCAGGCAACTCGTCCACGCAGGCCTAACCGCCAAGAACAGAGCCAACAGTTAACCGGGGTAATCAATGTCACGTCACGAACATTTGTTCTCGCCAAATGCCGCGCCCAAGCGCGCTTCGGCTCTCGCCGCACTTGTCGCTCGGAGCGGCCAAGCGCTAGCTGCGATTACGGCGGTGCTCAGTATCTCTGTGGCGGCACCCGCGACCGCGCAAATCTCGTCAGCCGAACGAGCCGTGTTGGTGTCGCTGTATAACGGAACGAACGGCGCAAGCTGGACCAATACAACTGCGCCTAACGCTGTATGGACCGTCGCTGCGTCGCCTGGTGGTGAGTGCGCGTGGTTCGGCGTGGTGTGTGCGCCGAGCGGCTCCAGCAATTCGGTTGTTGAAATTAACCTACCCTCCAACAACCTCGCGGGGGCGCTTCCAGCTTCGCTTAATACGCTGAGCAATTTGCGTTTCCTGCGCCTCCAATCAAACAGTATCTCTGGCGCGTTGCCGTCCTTCACAGGGCTCAACAATCTGAGTTATGTCGATGTGCGCAGCAATCAGCTGACAGGCAGTCTGCCTTCACTCGCAGGGCTTACGTCACTCGAAGCGTTCTCTTTCAGCGGCAACCAGATTGCGGGGCAAATTCCATCGCTCACTGGCTTGACTGCGCTCAAAGTATTCCAAGGAAGCAACAATCTACTTTCCGGCAATATTCCATCGCTCACCGGGCTCTCTGCGCTTGAGTGGTTTCATGTGGATAGCAATCAGCTCTCTGGCGCGTTGCCTTCGCTGAGTGGTCTTTCTTCGTTACAGTCGTTCTACGCCTCTAACAATGCCCTTACTGGAGCGCTTCCGTCACTTTCGGGGCTGACCGCGTTGCGTTTCTTCCGCGCTGATGCAAACCAGATAACCGGCACGTTGCCATCGCTCGCCGGGCTGAATGCGTTAGAAGTGTTTTTCGTTCGCAACAACCAGATTGCGGGTGCGGTGACCCCCGTGCCCGCGCCTACGAACGCGCTGGCTGCAGGTCTTTCGGCGCTTTGCCCAAACCAACTCACTGTTTCGGCAGTCGCCGCATGGGATGCCGCTACGGGTAGTACGCCCTGGAGCACAGGCTGTGTGGCACCCCGCACAGCACAAACACTCGCGTTCGGCGCAGCCCCGCTCCTTTTGGTAAGCGGCACAGCAACCGTCGCGGCTACCGCGTCGCCAGCGCCCGGTTCTTCCGCCTCAGTCTCATACACGTCACTCACGCCGTCGATCTGCTCGGTCAATGCATCGTCTGGATTGGTCACTGCGCTAGCAGGCGGTGTGGCCGGCAGCGTGTGCACGATCGCGGCTGACAAAGCGGGTGATGCAAGTTTCAACTCGGCACCTCAAGTAACGCAAAGCATGACGTTGGTTGTGCCGATTAACGGGGTTTGCGGTTCAGCAAACGGCGTTGCATCGTTTGTCGCGCCAAGCGCTAATCTTTGCGCGAGCGGAACGGCATCAGCGGTAACGAGCACGGTATCGCAGTTCAGCTGGAGCTGCGCGGGTCTCAACACCGGTACGACCTCGTCGTGTACTGCACCGCGTCAATACAACGTAACTGCCAGCGCGGGGGCTAACGGAACGCTGATTTGCGCAACGCCAATTATTGGTAGCAACACGTCAACATGTACAGCGACGCCAAGCGCGGGCTACCGTACGCTAAGTATCAGCGGTTGCGGCGGCACCACTACTGCAGCAGGCGTGAACACCTACACAACAGCGGCGATCACTGCCGATTGCACAGTGGCTGCGAGCTTCGAGCAAGTGGTTGTCGGTGCGTGCGGTAGCGCGAACGGCGTCGCCACGGTCCTGGCACCAAGCGCAAATCTATGTGCCGCAGGAACGGCAAGTGCAGTCACCTCAGGCGCGAGCAGCTTCACTTGGACCTGTGCGGGCGCGGGCGGAGGCTCCCCGGCGAGCTGCGCCGCGCCGAGAAACTACACGGTCACTGCTTCGTTTGCAGGATTGATCGGTAACGGATCGATCACCCCGACTGGGCCACAATCGGTGACTGCAGGCTCAACCATTAGCTTCACGATTGCAGTAGGCCCTGGCCAAATTCTGCGCTCCGTAGGCGGAACTTGCGGCGGAACCTTAACCGGTACGACTTACGTAACCTCAGCTATCACAGGTGACTGTACGGTTCTGGTTGCGTTCGATGCCGCGCCGATTCCCACGATGAGCCCGGCGCTGCTTGCGTTGCTTGGCCTCATGTTGGCCTCTGCTGTCGGAATGTTTGGCCGTCGCCGGCTGAATTGGAAGTAGCGCTGAAGTGCAACAGCGGCTGCTTGCGGAAACCTACGAATCGGCTGTCTAGTCACAGCAAAACTCAATCAGCTGCACTTATCAACGCCCGATTTATTCGGGCGTTTTTTATTTTCCTATTGTTTATTGAGTAGTATTTTTCCGACGAGCAATCGCTCTGTGTTTAAGCGGAAGGCTGGGACTGTCGCTCGGGCCGCTTCGCCCACAAGTACGAGGGGGCAGTACCATTCAATCTTGCATGACGATGCGCACTTGTCCTACGAGACGCTCGGTTGTTGCGTTATGAAATGCGGGGGTGTTTCGCACGTCGGTGCAACAGGGTTCACGAATCCCGGTTTGCCGCGTGTCGAAACGAACGTTTGACTTAAGGAACCTCGCTTCATGATTTTGAATACAAGTTCACGCTGTCGGCTGTGGAAGACTGCGGCAATTGGCTCGTTAGCGCTGGCTTTTGACTTACCCGCAATCACTCTGCCACCCCCGTCTCTGGCGGGCGCGTACCCAGTAGGCTGTACTAACGTCGAAGTCGACCTGAGCAAACTCAGGGCGGGCGAAACGGTTGCGCAATACGCCGACGGCACACCCGACGGCTCGCGCACACGCTACGTGAACGATATTCTCGCTGCGCCTTCTAGTGCGTTGACGTTTTCGCTGGCGGTGCCGCCCCGGTCACAAATTGATGTATTCGAACGTTATGGCGGGCGGGCCGTGCCGTACGCCGCGATCCTTTGTTATCCGACCACCGCCGAAAACAATCGCGCGAATTACACGCTGCCGGACGGCACAGTGATTCCAAAAATGGAGCGCGCTGGCGATGCGCCGCTCATCCGTGCGAACACCGCAGCAACAAATAGCAAATGGCCGCTCATCGTTTTGAGCCATGGTCTGGGTGGCGCGCCTTCTGAGAGCACCTATCTTCAGGTAATTGCGCGCTTCGCGGCCGAAGGCTACTTAGTTTATGCGCCGTTTCATGCCGACGCGCGCTTCGCCCGCACTAAGGTCGAAGACTTTAGCGACTTTGTGTACGTGTTGAACCAGTACGAAGAGATCGCCGAAATGCAGGCGATGCGCGCCATCGGCCTCAAGCAAGGGCTCGACAATTTGCTGGTGCGCACGAGTTACGCGGATTCAATTGATCAAGATCAGATCGTCGCCTTTGGCGCGTCTTTGGGCGGCATGGCAACGATGCTCGTTCAAGGCGCCAAGATGACGGCGAGTTGGGGCGGTAGTGAGCGCGTCATCGTGCGTGACAACCGCTACAAAGCACTCGTGGGCTACGTACCGTTCGCGGGCTACAACTTTTTGGCAGCGTTTGGCGATTCGAATCAGGGCGTGAAATCGGTGCGCGTGCCGTATTTGGCGTTGGGCGGCACTGCCGATATCGTGGCGCCGATCAGCCGCAGTTCGCAGATGACCGAAGCGCTGTCCGGTTCGAAGTATTTCGTCACGATCGAGGGGATGCCGCACGGTTTGCGAGCTGAAGATGCGCCAGAGCTTTTCGGGTGGACGTTTGCTTTTTTTAAGGCGCAGCTTTCACGCAACCAAGCCGATCGCGATCAGTTTGCGCAAATCGTGAACTTCGCGGGCAACGCTGATGATCGCGTGAAACTACGCAAGCAGCTCGCATGGGGCTCGCGCGACGAACTCGAAGTAGTTCAGTTTGTAAGTCGCGGCAGCGGCAAGTTCTTCATGACCGGCAGCGCGGCTGAAATCGCGTTGCTCGATAGTTTGCCAGCGCTTTGGCAGCGCACCGGGCATCGATTCGCGACGTTCCGAACTGACTCTGCGTTAGGCTCGCCCATGTGTCGTTTCTGGGGCAACGATGGCGTACGCTTGAATACGCACTTCTACAGCATCGCGTCTGCTGAATGTGATCTCGTTCGAGCGCAGCCCTGGGCACGGGACGAGGGCTGGGTGATGCGAGCGCAACCGCTTTCTTCGCCAAGCGCGGCGACGGCGGCGACGAGTACGGCCAGCTGTCCGCAAGATATGGTGCGCGTGCATCGTGCATTCAATCAAAACACGGTTAACCATCTCTACATCACGGAGACGCTTCTCGCGCGCTCCGTTTTCACGGCAGATTGGCGTTTCGAGGGACCGATGTTTTGCGCGGCATCCTACGAGTAAGGATTACACGTGCGTGCCCGCAGGCGCGGGCTCGACCGCGCTTTGATCGGCGTGTACAGTTCAGCGAGCGACCTTGACGATCGCAGTCTCCAGGGGTCGCCTACAAACCACATTTCTAAATTGAAATTTTCAGGTTTAATTCGGTCAAGCTACAAGAGAAGGAGGGCATCATGAAGCTCGCACTACTTCGCAGGTTTCACGTTCAGAGGGCAGTCGTATCGTGTGTGAGTCTGCTCGCGTTTGGCGCGGCTGCGGCAAGCGCGCAAACAACCTATCGCTGCGAAGTGAATGGCAACGCGGTCTACACCGATAAGCCATGCGCTGACGGAAAAGCCGTTGCGCCCACGCAAGACACGCGCGAGCAACAACAGCGCGCGGATGCGCTAGACAAACAGCGTCGGGCCGATGATCGCGAGGTCAGTAAACGGATTGCGGATCGTTCCAGCGCGGAGGCAAAAGAGCGTTCGGAGATCCGAAAGCAGCAAGCCCTTGCCGATAAGCGCGCAGCGGCTGCACGCGCGAAAGAGGAAAAGGCAGCAAAGAAGCGGGCGAAAAAGCCTGCCAGTAAGATTAAAGTTGCCAAAACACCGAAGTCGAAGGCTGGTAAGGCAAAAGATAATCGTGCGTCTTCGCCGAGCTGAGCGAGCAATGTTTCACCCGCCGCTGCACTCAGCCGTTGCTGCGTTAAAACCACAGGAACTAATCATTCAGTTTTGAGCGGCGCTGAACAAGACTCACGCGATGTATCGCGTATCCATGTTCAACGCTTCCTTAGGGCGTGTTAACACTATTTTGACGAGTGCGGCGGTTCAGGTTTCCATGCATGCGAAGTTGGCAAACAAGGTGCGAAGGCCGCCGTGGTGCAGGCACTGAGCGTAGGCGACAAGCTTTTCGCAAGGACTTCGCAACAACACCAGGCGCCGCTTTTGCCAAATGAGCTGAACACGCCCCAAAGGGTTCCGAAAATGCGGCGCGTCTGCTTTGTCGCGTTCTCGGAACGCATTTCGCCAAAATAGTGTTAACACGCTCTAGTTGCGTTACTTCGCGCTTGTTGTGTTCTCTCCCATTCATTTGCTCCGCCCCTCCCGATGATCCGCCGCATTTCCCTCCTCCCGCTTCTCGTTGTTTCCGCATGCGCTACGGTTGAACCGCAGCGAGCGGGTGTTGACTACCCCGCAGAGCCACCGCGTTCGATGCCGCCCGCGTCAACGGGTGCGCCCGTGTCTCGCGCAGATGAAGGCGATTGGCGCGCAGCCGGAAGCGGGCAGGACGCTGCGTTCGAACGTAGCGCGCTGCTAACTGACACGGTGTATCGCAACGTTGACGTCCTTTTGCAGCAGGTTGAGCGATCTGGTGCGATGGGCGTCAACCGCGGCTGGGAAGCCGGAGCGCGCAAAGGCGGCGAGTGGTACATCGAAGAGCAACGCTTTGGCGACACGGTGATTGGCGCGGGCGTGAATCGAAACCGCGTCGATTTGATTGATGCGGGCTTGCGTGCGTTTGAGTGGGGTTTTCAACAACAAGCGCAGGATGGAAGTTTCGCGAGCCGCGACAATTACGTTTCAACGGCGTATTTTGTCGCGGGTGTCGCTCATGGGATTTGGTTGCTCGAAACGACCGGCCACGCGCGCGATTTTTCGGGGCGGATCGCAACGATGAGACCGAAGCTCGCCGCAGCCGCGCGTTGGCTCGCGAATGCGAACAACTTGAGCGCCGCTCGCCCCGCAATGGAGCAATTCAACTCGCGCTACTTTTTGACCGGATACGCGCTCGGCGCGGCTGCACGTGTTACCAACGAGCTCCCTCTCGCCGCCGCCGGCGATCAGCTCATTCGTGAAGGAATTTCAAAACAGAACGCGGCGGGCTTCTTTACAGAACGCGGCGGATTTGATGTGAGCTTTCAAGGCGAAGCATTGGTATATCTGCTTCGCTATCACGACCATGTTGCCAATGCCGACGCGCGCCGCGTCATCGAGCCATCGCTGCGGCGAGCGCTCGCGTGGACGGAATCGCGCGTCAATCCTGCTGGCGTGATTCAAGTGGCAAACAACACGCGCACAGGTGCAAACCAGGAACGTGATCGCACCGGACAGCCGCGCCGAGTGAGCGCCGTCGCCGTGTCGCGTGCGTTCGGCCTCGCCCGCTTTGTAATCGGTGAGGCCCGCTACGAAACGCTCGCGCGCACCGTCGCCACCGCGAGGCAGCCCTAGCAGGGAGAGCCTTCGCGCGTAACCGCTAATGCGTGGGGCATGCTAACAAACGACTTTTTGTTTAAAGCCCTCCATTTATTTGGTCTAGAGCACATCTACAGGATGTGTTGATAAGTTACGATTATTCATCTTTGCCCTTATTAAAACGGGAGTTAGCGCTTGTTGTTATACGCAAAACTTGCGCGCCCTGACATATCGATTCGTCGTACGTCGCAAATGAATGGTTCGTCTGTCACCGCACGTTTAACGTACGTGCGTCACGTTTAACGCGTTCCTCACCCCACGTTGCTCCCCATGAAAACTCTCCTCCGCTGGAATTTTGTTCGGTGTGTTTCGCTTGCGCTGCGCCACGCCTTCGTTGTCGTTTCCCTCGCGCTCGCACTCCCACTTGTGATCGGCCCGATCACTGCAAACGCTTTTGACTTGCCGCGCGGCGTGGTCGCCGGCCCTTCGGTCGGCGGCATCACGGAATACAAGCTCCCCAACGGCTTAACGGTGCTGCTCTTCCCGGATGAAACGCAAGCGAAGCTCACCGTCAACATCACCTATCTCGTTGGCTCGCGTCACGAAAATTACGGTGAAACCGGCAGCGCACACCTGCTCGAACACATGTTGTTCAAGGGCTCGCCCAAAGTGGCAGACGTCAGCGCCGAATACACCAAGCGCGGTGCGCAGTGGAACGCGATCACGCGCACTGACATCACCAATTACTACGGCGTGTTCACAGCGAATGATGACAACCTGAAGTTCGCGCTGATGCTCGAAGCCGATCGCATGGTCAATGCTTTTCTCAAGAAGGAAGAGCTCGACAAAGAAATGACCGTGGTCCGCAATGAATACGAAGCAGGCGAGAATCAACCGATTCAGGTGATCGGCAAGCGACTGTTCGCCATTGCCTACGATTGGCACAACTACGGTCAACTGCCAATTGGCAATCGTGCTGACATCGAAAACGTAGACATTGAGCGGTTGCGCGCGTTCTACAAAACCTACTATCAACCCGATAACGCAGTGCTTTTGATCGCAGGAAAATTTAATCCCGCACTCGCCATCGCAACGGTTGCGCAGGAATTCGGCTCAATTCCAAAGCCAACGCGTACGCTCCCGAAACTCAACACCGTCGAGCCGACGCAAGACGGTGAGCGAAGCGTGACTATTCGTCGCAGGGGCGAGATCCAAATCCTTGCGGCAGCGTATCGCGTACCCGGCGCACTGCATCCCGACACACGCGCGCTCAGCTATGCGATGAATATTTTGGGACACACGCCATCAGGCCGCTTGCACAAGAAATTGGTGGAAACGCAGAAAGCGGTGGGCACGGGCGCGCAAACACTTTCCTACGTCGATCCGCATCCGACGCTGTTGTTTGCCGTTCAAAAGGCGGGCGAAAACATCGAAAGCCTTCGCGACGATTTCGTGCGCGAAATCGAGGTGCTTGCAACCACGCCGCCAACTGCGGAAGAAATGGCGCGCGCTCGGCAAATCATCGATAACAGCTACGAGGCAACGCTCGCTCAGGCAGATCGGGTTGGCCTTGGGCTTTCGAGCTTTATCGCGCTCGGCGATTGGCGATTGTTCTTTTGGGGCCGTGAGGCGATGAAAGAAGTCACCGCCGAACAAGTGCAAAAAGCGGCAGCAAAGTACTTGATTCGCGACAACCGCTCGCTCGCGATCTTCGTGCCGGAAAACGATGCCAAGCGGGCAGAAGTGCCCACCGCGCCAGACGCGAAAACGGTGCTCGCCAACTGGAAGCCCTCAGTGCAAGTGGCGCAAGGTGAAGCCTTTGAGGCAAGCGCAAAGAATATTGATGCGCGTACGCAATTCGCGCAAATCGGCAACGTAAAAGTGGCGCTGCTGCCAAAGAAAACGCGCGGCGAAACCGTGCAAGTTCGCATCAACTTCAAATCGGGCAACGAGCAAACGTTAATGGGTCGGAACGATGATCTGTCGCTTGCGCGGGGCTTGCTCACGATGGGCAGCAGCCAATTCAGTCGCGCACAAATTGCCGACGAAATTCAGAAGAGGAAGATTCGCGGTGGCATCACCGGATTCGAAACGACCAAGCCTGAGCTGCTCGGCGCGCTCGAATTCGCAGCGCACGTGATGCGCGAACCGGTATTCCCCGCCAACGAGCTTGAGCAGATTCGCAAGAGTGCGCTCGCAAGCATCGAGCTTTCGAAATCCGATCCCGCTGCACGTGCATCGCAACGCATCTCGCGCCACTTCAACGCGCATCCGAAAGGCCATCCGTTCTACGTGGCGAGCAGTGAAGAGCAAGAGGAATACATCAAAACTTTCTCTCGCGACAATCTCGCGAAAGCGTATTCGGACTTCGCGGGTGCGAGCGCGGGCGAGATCGTGATCGTGGGCGATTTTGATCCGAAAGAAGTCATGGGCGCGCTCAACAAAGCGTTTGCCACATGGCCGAGCAAAGCGCCGTACACCCGCATTCCACAGCGTCTTGCACAACCTCCTGCGATCAACGAATGGATCGACACGCCCGATAAAGAAAATGCGACGATCCAAATGCGCACGGCCTTCGCGTTGAAGCGCGACGATCCCGATTACCCTGCGCTCTGGGTGGCCAACGAAATCATCGGCTCCGGCGCCATCGATTCGCGCTTGATGGCGCGGCTTCGCGGCAAAGACGGCCTGACCTACGGCATCGGATCGTCATTCACCGCAGGCATCTACGACGCGGTGGGTTCATGGGGCGTGAACGGCATCGCTGCGCCGCAAAACGTTGAGAAAGCGGTCACCGCGATTCTTGATGAGATCAACAAAGCGCGTGATGCTGGGTTCACGGCAGAGGAAGTTGCGCGAATCAAATCCGGCGTTCGCGCGAGCTACGATCAGCAATACGCAAGCGATGGCTCGGTCGCCTCAATGTGGCTTGATCGACTTGATCGCGGTTTGAAATTCGCCGACTACGAAACGTTCATCGCGAAAGTGCAAGCGGTCACGCCCGAACAAGCGCGCGATGCATTCCGCAAATTTGTTGATCCGGCGAAACTTTCGATTGTGAAAGCGGGGGATAAGAAAAAGGCAGATGCGAAGTAGGCTGGCCAGCTCAATTAATCTAGCCCTTCGTTAATTTGGGCGAGGTTGCATAAAATGCGGTTACCGAAAAGAACAGTAAGTTAACGTATCGCCCGATTAAAATGGGCGATACGGCGCAAAGCTGTTTGACTATTTCGAGGTTTTTAGTGGCCGTTTCCAGTTCGGAATCGAGAGCTGCTTCCCGCGTGCAACGGTGAGTGCGCCGGGTTCCGTGCTCTTCGTAATCGTGCTGCCGCCGCCGACGGTGCCGCCTGCGCCGATGGTGACAGGCGCGACCAACACGCAGTTGCTGCCAACATGCACGTCCGCTTCGATGATCGTGCGGTGTTTGTTTGCGCCGTCGTAATTCGCGGTGATCGCTCCAGCGCCGTAATTCACGCGCTCACCCACCGTTGCGTCGCCGAGATACGCCAAATGATTCGCTTTCGCGCCTTTGGCGAGCGTTGAATTTTTCACCTCGACAAAATTGCCGATGTGAACCGCTTCTGCGAGCGCGGCGCCTGGGCGTAGCCGCGCAAACGGACCGATGATTGCGCTTTCACCCACCGTCGCACCGTCGATGTGACACATTGGATGAATCACTGCGTTCGCCGCGATCGTCGCGTCTTTAATCACGCAGTTTGCGCCGATTCTCACGTTGTCACCGAGCGTGACTTCGCCTTCAAACACGCAGTTCACATCGATCTCAACATCGCTGCCGCAGCTGAGCGTTCCGCGGATATCAATGCGGTGCGGATCGATGAGCGTGACGCCATCACGCATCAGAGCTTCGGCTTGTTGATGCTGAAACGCGCATTCAAGCGCAGCGAGTTGGATCTTGTCGTTCACCCCCGCGATTTCGGTTTCACCGCCATCGGGTTGCGTCGTCGCGATCTTCAATCCGTCCACCGCAGCCATCGCGATCACATCGGTGAGATAGAGCTCGCCTTGCGCATTCTTCGGTTCCAACTTCGTGAGGGCGCGACGCAGCCACGCGGTGGGCGCGCACATGATCGCGGTGTTCATTTCGTGAATCGCGAGGGTTGCTTGATCGTTTGCCGCGAGCGCGTCTTTGTGCTCGACGATTTTGACCACCTCGCCCGCATCATTCCTCACGATGCGGCCGTATCCGGTCGGATCAGCGACGTGACACGTGAGCAGCGCGAACGTCTTCTCATTCGCGAGCGCTGAGAGTTTGCTGAGCGTTTTCGGCTGAATGAGCGGCGTATCGCCCGAAAGAATCAGTGTGATGCCGCCATCGGCGATGGGGGCGATGCCAACAGCGGTTGCGTGACCTGTCCCGTTTTGCGGGGACTGCAGGGCGAATTCGAGATCGCCTCGGCTCGAAAACGCGGCTTTCACCTCATCCGCGCCGTGCCCCACGACGACAACCGTTTTGCTGGGCTTTAGCGCAGCGACAGCCGCCAACGAATGAGCAAGCAGCGGGCGGCCTGCCAGCGGCTGCAACACCTTCGGCAGGCGCGACTTCATGCGAGTGCCTTTTCCAGCGGCGAGAACGATGACCGAAATGTCCATGTTGTGCAATGCCGCAATGCAGCTGAGAATCCGTTTGCGGCATTGTACGAATGGGGCTTGATCGCGACTTCCCTATACTCTGGAAAACGGTCGGGCACGCGAGCGATGCGATGCGCGCGTACAAAATCATCACGCAAGGAGTGACCATGAGGAAATTGACTGGAGTGCTAGGTGTTGCGCTGTTCGCGGTATTCGCCGCGCAATCCGCAACAGCACAATCGGCGTGCAAAAACCGAGGCGAGCTCGACACCAATTACTGTGACGAGAACGGTGATTTGGTCGCCGATCTGCCGAAAGACCCGAAGAAATGGAAAAACCCGTCGACACTGGTCTGGGCGTACACGCCGGTTGAGGATCCCGCCGTATACGAAAAAATCTTTGCGCCGTTTACCGCCCATTTGGCAAAGTGCACCGATAAGAAGGTCGTGTTCTTCCAGGTGCAATCGAACGCGGCTGAAATCGAAGCGATGCGCTCCGGGCGTTTGCATGTGGCAGGATTTTCAACCGGACCCACGGCGTTTGCCGTGAACGTTGCCGGCGCAGTACCATTCGCGGTGAAGGGGTTTGAAAAGGATTTTCAGGGCTACAACCTGATTGTGATCACAAAAGCCACCGGCCCGATTCGCACTATTGCCGATTTGAAGGGCAAAAAAGTCGCACACACCTCGCCTTCCTCCAACAGCGGCAACATGGCGCCGCGCGCGCTTTTCCCGAAAGAGGGTGTCACGCCGGAGAAAGATTACACCGTTGTTTATTCCGGTAAACATGACCAATCTGTGCTCGGCGTATTGAAGGGCGACTACGACGCAGCGCCGGTTGCAAGCGATGTGTATGAGCGCATGGTACGGCGCGGGCAAGTGAAAGATAGCGATTTCCGCATCGTCTATCGGAGCAAGAAATTCCCGACCTCGAGCTTTGCGCACGCACACGATCTCGATCCGAAACTCGCCGACAAAGTGCTTTCGTGTTTCTACGACTACCGCTTCAATGACGAGATGAAAAAAGCCTTCGACGGCGCGGATCGCTTCTTCCCGATCAACTACAAAACCACCTGGGCACCGGTGCGCGAAGTGGCGGCGGCTGGCGGTGAATCGTTCGGAAAAGCCGCGTATCAGAAGGAAGCTGAGCGCGAAGCCGCAGCGAAAAAGAAGTAGCGTTACGTTCAGGGACGTAGCGCTTGCGCTACAAACTCAACAAACCTGCGCACCCGTACGGTCGTGCGGTGATGCGCCGGGATGACCGCATAGATATCAGCATCGGGCATGAGGTAGCCGCCTAGTAGCTGCACCAAACGCCCGCTATCAAGGTACTTCTGTACATCCCATTGCGCGCGCAATAAAACGCCATGACCATCGAGCGCCCACTGCACGGCAACACCGCCATCATTGGTGGTCATCGGCGAATGGGTTTTCACGAGTTCGCTCTTGGTGCCTCGCGAACGCCGTAGTCGAATCGCGCCAAACGTGTCGCTTCCTTGTCGGATGCCGATGAACCGATGTCGCGATAGCTCGAGCGGCGTTTTCGGAATTCCATGCTGTGCAAGGTAGTGTGGCGAGGCGCAGAGCACGCGCTGATTTACCGCAAGTTGTCGCGCGATGCAGCGCGTGTCTGGCGGTGCGCCAAACCTGATGCACACATCAAATAGATCATCACCAATCGAAGGCGGATCCACCGATAACGAAAGCTGAACTTCGATCTCGGGGTACTTGCGCGCAAAGCGCGAAATGATCGGGCCGATGTGATTTCGTCCGAAGCCAAGCGTTGCGTTTACGCGAAGCAAACCGCTCGGATCGTGTTTTGCCTGGCCGATCAAGCGCTCCAAATCATCGAGTTCACTCAGCCACTGCTTTGCGTGGGTGAGGAGTAGCTCTCCTTCGACGGTGAGACCCATGCGGCGTGTAGTGCGTATGAGCAAAGCAACACCGAGGCGTGACTCCATTTGTGCGAGTCGTTTACTCACGGCTGCTGTTGAAAGCTGAAGCTCTCGTCCGGCGGCGCTCAAGCTCCCAGCGCGACTGAGCGTTACGAAAAAACTCAGATCTGGAAGCGAAACACGCGAATTCATTGTTAACTATTAGTTAAGAAAAGATTAAATAGCAATTGATTATTGCAAACAAATTTCGATCTACAGTTGCGGCCTTCTAATCAAGACTTTATGTAATGAAACGATATCGAATCGCAACAATCCCTGGCGACGGAATCGGTCAGGAAGTCATCCCCGCAGGCGCAACTGTGCTCCGCGCACTCGCCAAGTCAATGGGGAGCTTTGAGTTTGAGTTCGAAAACTTCGAGTGGAGCGGCGATTACTACCGCGCTCACGGCGTGATGATGCCGGAGGATGGATTGGATCGACTACGCGATAAAGACGCGATTCTGTTTGGTTCGGCAGGTGATCCGCACATCCCAGATCACATTACGCTGTGGGGGTTGCGGCTCAAGATCTGTCAAGGCTTCGATCAATATGCCAACGTGCGTCCAACGCGCATTCTTGCTGGGATCGATGCGCCTCTAAAGCGAAGCGCCGCCAAAGACTTGGACTGGGTCATTGTTCGCGAAAACTCGGAAGGCGAGTATTCGGGCGTGGGGGGCAGAGTACACAAGGGGCACGCGATCGAGGTTGCCACCGATGTTTCGATGATGACGCGCATCGGCGTCGAGCGGATCATGCGCTACGCGTTTCGTTTGGCGCAGTCTCGCCCGCGAAAACGGCTCACCGTGATTACCAAGAGCAATGCACAACGTCACGCGATGGTGATGTGGGATGAAATCGCGGTTGAAATTTCAAAGGAGTTTCCCGATGTGCACTGGGACAAGGAATTAGTCGACGCTGCTACCGCGCGAATGGTGAACCGACCTGCAACGCTTGACACGATTGTCGCTACCAATTTGCATGCGGATATTCTGAGCGACCTTGCCGCCGCGCTCGCTGGCAGTTTGGGTATCGCACCAACGGGGAATATCGATCCAGAGCGTCGTTTTCCGTCGATGTTCGAACCTATTCATGGCTCCGCGTTTGACATCATGGGCAAAGGGCTTGCAAACCCCACGGGCACTTTCTGGTCATCGGTGATGATGCTCGACCATTTGGGCGAACCCCTGGCGGCAGCGCGCCTAATGAGCGCCATTGAGACGATGACCGGCAACCGCGCGCTTCACACCCGCGATTTGGGTGGCACCGCCACAACCGCGCAGGTGACAGATGCGATCTGTAACTCCCTGAATGAGTCATTTTGAAAAAGGATACGTGATGTTCAACCTGCTTTCACGCCGCGCGTTGTCTCGCGCAGGCGTCGCGCTCGCATTCTTCGCACAATCTGTCGCGGCTGCACAAACGTGGCCCGCAAAACCCATCACGCTGGTGGTGCCCTTCCCGCCCGGCGGCACGACTGACGTGCTGGCGCGTGCGGTCGGGCAGGAGCTTTCCGCCGTACTGGGGCAACCGGTGGTGGTAGAGAGTAAACCTGGTGCCGGCGCCACGATTGGTGCGGACTTCGTGGCCAAAGCCAAAGCCGATGGTTACACGTTTTTGATGGGGGCGGTTCACCACACGATCGCGACCAGTGTGTACAAAAAGCTCCCCTACGATTTCCAGAAGGATCTCATGCCCGTAGGAGTCGTCGCGATGGTGCCAAACGTGGTCGTTGTGAATCCTGGTGTTGCCGCAAAAAGCGTTGCCGAATTGGTCGCACTCGCGAAGGCGCAACCGGGAAAACTCACTTACGGATCAAACGGAAGCGGCACCGCGCAACATTTGATTGGTGCGCAATTTGAAGGCATGGCAGGCGTTTCGATGGTTCACGTGCCGTACAAGGGCAGCGGTCCACTTGCTACTGATTTATTGGGCGGGCAGATCAATATGTCGTTCGACACCATCACGCCCGTGTTGCCTCACATTCGCGCAGGCAAATTGCGGGCGCTTGCAGTTACGACGGCAAAGCGCTCTCCCGCGCTCCCCGACGTGCCCACACTCGACGAGGCAGGGCTGAAGGGCTTCAATCTCGGCACGTGGTTTGGCGTACTTGCGCCTATCGGCACGCCATCGGCGATTGTTGACCGCGTGAGTCGAGAAATCACAAAGATAGTTGCTGCTCCCGCTTTCAAAAAGAAAATGGAGGAAATTGGCGCAGAAACCGTAGGCAGTTCGCCAGCGCAAATGGCTCAACTCATTAAAGACGATACCGAGCGCTTCGCGAAACTCGTGAAGGATGCCAAGGTATCTATTGACTGATCGCAGAGCGTTACTGTGCTGATTCGAAAAGCGGCTTCGGCCGCTTTTTTCATTCTCGAGATTTGTCTCTCACATGTCGCTGACGCCGAAACTTCACTAAACTTCGTGATGACGATATGAGTACGCTTTCGATTCACCACCTCACAAAAGAATATGTCCCCGGCAAACCGGTGTTGCGCGACATCACGCTCGATATCGGCGGCACGGGCATCACCGCGATCATCGGGCCGTCTGGCACCGGAAAATCGACGCTCATTCGCTGCATCAATCGGCTGATTGATCCGACCAGCGGCGAGATTCTTTTCGAAGGGAAGGATCTCGCCAAACTCGCTGGCGGCGAGTTGCGCGCCGCGCGTCGGCGCATCGGCATGGTGTTTCAGGAATACAACCTGGTCGAGCGGCTAACCGTGATGGAGAACTTGCTCTCGGGGCGCTTGGGCTATGTGAGCGCGTGGCAAGCGTTTCGTCGCAAGTTTTCGGATGCGGATATTCAGCGTGCATTTGGGTTGCTGCAGCGCGTCGGCCTTGCCGACTTTGCCAACCGTCGCGCTGATGAGCTCTCCGGTGGTCAGCGCCAACGCGTTGGCATTTGTCGCGCGGTGATGCAATCGCCGGGGCTATTGCTGGCCGATGAGCCGACCTCGTCGCTCGACCCGAAAACTTCCGTCGAAATCATGGAGCTGATGCGCGATCTCGCCCGCGAAAACAACGTGCCGGTCGTCATCAATATTCATCAAGTGCAGCTTGCGCAACGCTTCGCCGAGCGCATCATTGGCATGAGCGGCGGGCACGTGGTTTACGACGGCGCGCCCGATGGATTGACGCAAGAGATGTTGCAGAAGATTTACGGCGGAGAGGATTGGTTGGCGACGTGATTGCCCTGCGCTCTTCCCGATTGTCTACCCGTCTCACCATTTGCTGTCATCCCCGCGGAGGCGGGGACCCAGACAGGGCAACGCGTATTGAAGATCGTAATTACAGTTCCGCAATTTTCTCGGCCTGGGTCCCCGCCTTCGCGGGGATGACAAAAAATGACTAACGTCGAAACCTCGATGGTCACCCGCGCCGATTTCTTCCGTCCCTCAATTTGGACGCGGTTGGGCTATGCGCTACTGATCGTTTACGTGATTTATGCCGCTGCGACGCTCGGGTTGTCGTGGGAGCGCATTGAGCGGGGCGTGGGCTATGGCGCGAAGTTCCTCGCGGGCTTTTTCCCGCCGAACTTCACGAAGAGCGACTTGATTCCGGGTTTATTGGAATCGCTTCAAATCGCGTTCTTGGCCTCATTGTTCGGGACCTTGATCGCGATTCCCTTATCTGTTCTCTCAGCGCGCAATCTGATGCCCGCGTTTATCACTTGGCCCGCGCGGATCATCATCATTTTGTGTCGCACGTTTCACCCGGTCATCGTTGCCATCATCGCCGTGAAAGCGGTGGGCTTTGGCGCGATGGCAGGCGTGATTGCGTTAACCGTCGCAAGCGTGGGCTTCGTCGGCAAGCTGCTCGCCGAGGCGATCGAAGAGATCAGCAAGAAGCAAATCGAGGCGATTCGCGCCACGGGCGCATCGTTCATGAACACGATCATTTTCGGCGTAGTGCCGCAGGTGATGAATCGCTTTATCGGTTTCGTGGCCTACGAAACCGATTCGAATTTGCGCCATTCAACGATTGTCGGCGTCGTGGGCGCAGGCGGCATCGGCGGCACGCTTTTCTCTGCGTTTCAACGCTACGACTACGATTTCGTGGCGGGCATCAGCATCGCGATCATCGCGCTCGTCATGCTCGGCGAAGTGATTCAGATTTACGTGAAGCGGGTGTTTCGATGAACATCTCGCCTCGCCTTAACAAATTTTCTTTGACGCAGATTAACGCGGATTTCACGCGGATTTACACAGATTTTCTTTCCGGCCTTTCCAGTAGTTTCTGCGTAGTGCAATCACATAATCTGCGTTCATCTGCGTTAAATCAGCGTAAATCTGCGTCGAAAATTCGGGGGGCTCGATGACCTCCGCCACCACCGAACTCAACCAATGGATTCGCTTCACGCCCGCGCAACGCTTGGCGCGGTTCGCTGTGTATTTAGGCATGGTGGCCGCCGTTGCTTGGGCGCTCAAAACGATCCAAATCATTCCGGAGTTTTTGTACGACGCCCCTGAGCAAGTGCTTGATATGGGCGCTAGGATGTGGCCGATCGATTGGGCGAATTTCTGGCCCAACGTATGGCCCGCGCTGGTCGAAACGCTTCATATCGCCGCGATGGCGACGATCCTCGGACTCTGCATGGGCGTTCCGGTAGGATTCTTGGCAGCACGTAACGCCACACCCTTTCCGTGGGTCAATCACATCGCGCGCTTCGTGCTCGTCGCTACGCGCTCTATTTCCACGCTGCTATGGGCGCTCTTTTTCGTCGCGATGTTCGGGCCTGGCCCGCTCGCAGGCGCACTCGCGATTGCCTTCCACTCGATTGGCTTCATCGGCAAGATGTTTTCCGAAGGTGTCGAGGAATCGAACAAAGGCTCCATCGAAGCGCTGCAAGCGGCAGGCGCCACGCGCATGCAGCAAATCGTGATGGGCTACTGGCCGCAAGTAAAGCCCACGTTTTGGTCGGTCGCCCTCTTCCGCTGGGACATCAACGTGCGCGAATCCGCGATTCTTGGGCTCGTCGGCGCAGGCGGCATCGGCGTTGCGCTCAATGCGGCGATCGATCTCTTGCAATGGGATCGTGTGGCGCTGATTTTGGTCACCATTTTTGTGGTGGTGATCTTGATTGAAATCGCCGTGATGCAAATTCGCAAGCGGGTGATCTAGTCATTTTGTAGGCGCGTCCCGGCGAAGGCCGGGATCAACCGCGCTTTTCCCCTCTCCCAGTGGGAGAGGTCGACGCGAAGCGCCGGGTGAGGGAAACAGCGCGTAGGCCTCGCGCCTACAATTTGTCGATGAAAACCATCGTTTACGGCATTCCCAATTGCGACAGCGTAAAGAAAGCGCGTGCGATGCTCGACGAGCGCGGTATCGCCTACGAATTTCACGACTACAAAAAGCTGGGCGTGCCCGAAGCCGAGCTACGTCGCTGGGTCAAAGCAAAAGGTCGCGATGTTGTATTGAATCGCAAAGGCACCACCTGGCGCGGGCTTGACGAGTCAACGAAAGCGGGCGTTGTCGATGCTGACGCAGCTGTGCGCGTGATGCTCGAAAGTCCGAGCACCATTAAACGCCCCATAGTGACGAGAGCGCAGCAAATTGCGGTGGGCGTGGATGAGGTCGCGGCGCTATTTACGTAGCGAGCGCCACATCCAACGGCTTAGAACTTGTCGGTAAATCAACCGCGATGTCTTGCTAACCCGGGTTGATTTCCGCCGATTGCGCTGCTTGCTTTGATCGATCCAAATTCGTATTCAAAGCGCGGCGCAACGTTTGGTGATCGTACTTAATCGTTGACAGCGGAATGCTGAGATCACCGCCGCTGAAGACGTGGGATAGCCGACGCCACAAGGTGCGCTTGACGATCGTTCCGTCTAGAAAACGCGCACCATCTTTCAGCTTGATCGTCAGGTGGTCGCCATCGCCAAAGTCCAGCGATGCGCTCTTGATATTGGACCACGGAATAAACGCTTTGTAGTGGAAGCGATCAGCGATGCCGCGAGAATCAACCACCAGCGCGGGCTTCGTTTCGTTAAAGGCGCTCAGCGCAGATTTGATAAACGCAAACGCAATGCCGACGGCCGCAAGCGCTGAAATCACCCAGATCACGACGCCCAATGTGTCACCGAGAAGTGGCCTTAACCAAACCACCGAACTAAGTGCGCTCACCATCAAGAACGCGGCCACCGGCAAGGTAATCAGCGCAGTCCACTTGCGGCGGAAAAGCGCGACCGTGTCCGATGAGGTGCGGTGTGTGCGACTCAATGGATCTTCACGTCGAGCAAGGGTGAATCAATCGCGTGTTGCGTTAAGCCAGAGCGCTTTCGCGCAACTGAAGGCGGTGTGTCGTCACGTTCCCGCCCTTCACGATCACGGCCGAATTCGGCGCAACGGCTGTCCATTCCGGGCATTGCGGGCTTTTGCGATCTTGCAGTGGCTCGGAGGCGACGATGGTTCCGTCGTTGCAACGATTGATATACAGCGTGGGCGGTTTTTCGTCGGTTGAGTAACGCACGGCGTAAATGTGTTCGCCCTCAGAGAGCGCGGCCGCGAAGCGAAGCGGTGTGCTCACGCTTTTTTCTTCCATTGCGTCTTGCACGGTTGCAAGCATCGATTCGATAGCAGCTACCGGCGTTAACCCCTTGGCTAATTGGGCGACAACGAGCAAAAACATTAATTCCGAATCGGTAGCGCCTTTTCTTGAGGCGTAGTGCTCATCGGGCAGTGCGGCCTCGAGCTGGCGGCGTACTTTTTCATAGCCGCCGATTTGGCCGTTATGAATAAACAGGTATTTTCCGTAGCGAAACGGATGGCAGTTTTGGCGAGCCACTGCCGTGCCGGTGGTGGCGCGCACATGCGCGAAAAAAAGCGGCGAGCGCACGGCGCTGCAAAGCGCGAGCAGGTTTTCGTCCGACCACGCAGGTGTGACTTCGCGATACACACCGGGCTCGGTGCGGCCTTCGATGCCGGTGTACCAGCCGATACCAAAGCCATCGCCGTTGGTGGTCACCTTTGCCTCATCGGCTCGCATGGATTGCCGCACCAGCGAATGCTGCGGTTTACAGATCAATTCTTCGAGAAAAATTGGTTCGCCGGAGTAGGCGAGGAGTCGACACATAGGGGTTGTGCGCGAAACGTGAATGGGAAATTATGAAGGTTCCCCGAATTTTTTGCCACAGATTCACACAGATTGATTGGTCAGCCTTACCTGATCTTTTGACGCAGATTTACGCAGATTGAACACGGATTACCGCAGATTTACACAGCTGGCTTTACTTGTAGGCGCAGGCTTGACCGCGCTCTTTCGCAGCAAAGCGTGGTCAAGCCAGCGCCTACAAATTCATGAAATCTGCGTTAATCTGCGAAATCAGCGTAATCCGCGTCAAAGGCCTTTTAGTGTCACCTCCAACCACCTGGCTCTACGCCGCGATCGAAAAAATTGAAGCCGATTTTCAACGCTCCGCTGACACGCATTTGATTTCGCTGCCCATTCAAAAATTTGCCGATGCGGGCATCGACCTTTATTTCAAAGACGAATCGACGCATCCAACGGGATCGCTAAAACATCGCCTTGCGCGTTCACTCTTTCTCTACGCGCTTTGCAACGGCTGGATTCGCGAAGACCAAACGGTGATCGAGGCCTCTAGCGGCTCAACTGCCGTAAGCGAAGCGTACTTTGCGCGATTGCTCGGCCTGCCGTTTATCGCGGTGATGCCACGCACCACCTCACCAGAAAAAATTGCACTCATCGAGTTTTACGGCGGGCGCTGTCATTTTGTAGAGCGCGCAAGCGATGTGTACAACGCGTCGCGCGCGCTCGCTCGCGAGACGAACGGTCACTACATGGATCAATTCACCTACGCTGAACGCGCTACAGATTGGCGGGGCAACAATAATATTGCTGAGAGCATATTCACGCAGATGGCGCGAGAGCGGCATCCGGTGCCGACATGGATTGTGGTGGGTGCGGGAACCGGCGGCACGAGCGCGACGATTGGTCGCTACGTGCGCTATCACCGCTACGAATCCAAACTATGCGTGGCGGATCCTGAAGGTTCCGTCTTCACCAAATACTACGAAACGGGAGACGCGACGCTTACCTCAAGTGGCTCGAAGATCGAAGGAATCGGGCGCCCGCAAGTGGAGCCAAGTTTTATTCGGTCGTTGGTTGATCGCATGATCGAGGTGAAAAACACGGAATCGATCGCAGCAATGCGGGCGCTAACACGTCAGCTCGGTCGGAAAGTAGGTCCCTCCACTGGAACGAATTTCTACGCCGTCGTAGCCCTTGCTGAAGAGATGCGTGCGCGAGGTGAGCGCGGATCGATTCTCTCTCTACTTTGCGATTCGGGTGAGCGGTATTTGCCGACTTATCACCACGAAGAGTGGGTTCGCGATGCGATGGGTGATTGCGACTCGGCCGCTTCGTTGTTCAGAAGCGAGCTCTCGTAGCACGCCCGTTTTGCCAAAAAAGAAGCGGGCTGACTAAGCGCAAGCTATCCGCTCACGCTTGTTCAACCCGCTTTGCGGAACGATGCTTACGGTGTCGTTGAGTTTGGCGGCACGATCGGAAAACCGCCGCTCACGATTTCAATGTCGTCCAAAGCAAGCTCGACTACGTCGAACGTTTGCTCAACTGCTTTGCCGTTTTCCATGCTGCACTCCAAGGTTCCTTGCCAACGCGATGTTGCGTTGAGTGCATTTCATCCAAACATTTCATCGCTCGTAACTCCAAGAATTGGGAGTTGTGGAGGTCGATTTCTCTAGGCGAAAATGGAAAGTTTGTCTAGCTATCTAAATTGGGAGGTAGCGCCGGAAGACGAACGCAAAGCTACTCCTAGTCACGTGCATGCGCAACTGCTCTGATTGCTTCAACGAGGATGAGCTAGTTGATTAAGCCGCGCTCTACGGCGACCATCACTGCGTGCGTTTTGTTAGACGCGTCAAGCTTGGCGACCGCATTTCTCATATGAAAAATTGAAGTTGCCTGCGAGATGCCAAGAATCTTTGCGATCTCCCAGCTTGTTTTGCCTTCACGCGCCCACTGCAAGCACTCGACCTCACGAGGCGTCAGGCGCGGCTGGTCTGAGAGCAGCCGAAGTTTTCGTTTTTCATCCTCCGTCACGCGATTAAACATCGCAGTAGCGGACAGATATAGCGCACCCATCTGCTCAACGGGACTGCTGCCACGCACATTTGCATGCTCGGGGTTACTGAAGCCAACGCTCAACATTTCCCCGTTGGTGCCTCTGACTGCGAGCGCAATGCCAGATCCCAGACCATGATCTCGAAATCGTTCGTAGAGGGAACATAATCCGCGGCGTTCGTAGTTCTCTCGGCTCCAAAAATCGGCTCAACGCGCGAATTTAGATGGTTCACAATTGGATCTTGGAGAGCTTGTTCGACCGGAATCTCACTTTGTTCCGTCATCCACTTTTGAGAATACGTGCTCGCCAAGAACGAGCTCCCGCGTTGACCCGTTTTAGTAGCGTACGCCGCAATCGCATGGTCATATCCCAGCGCACGACCGATACGTTTGAGCACTTCGAACGCGCGCGCAGGATCTCCCTCTGCGGCAGAGAACTCGCTCAATATGCTGTCGAGGTCAATGTTCAATACTTGCTTTCTTCGCCACGTCACGCGGGTTCACCGAGAGCCTAGGCCCGCCACTACGCGCTAGATTTTTTGTCGAGCTTCATGGCTGCGATCATTACACGTTCGGTCGCAACTGCTGCGCGAGGTCAGCGTTTAACCTAGCGCCCACAAACCAATTGCGGAAACAGTGTTGTGGAAATGCAATTAGTCCTATCTCGAACGGTGCTTCGCGGAGGCGCTGGCGTGTTGCTGGTTTCGGCACGGGTCTGAATTTCGAGGGCGGTTTTTGTCTTTTTTGTAGCGAATAGCGCTGCCTAATGCTGCGCATATTCAGTTTATACCGACGAAGCCTTAAGAATTTACGTCATGAGCGCCGAGCGCTTTTCTCCGTTAGTTGCGGGGCATGCGTCGCTAGACCTGACGCGCTGTGCTGGCACGACGGGTGGCTAATAGGTGTGTACGCCTTGCTCCGGGAATTGCTTCTCTTTAACAGCGCGCACGTAGCTGCGGATCGCGGCATCGGCAGACGAGGCGTCGGCCATGAAGTTTTTCACGAAGCGAGGCGGCTTACCGCGGGTAAGGCCGAGCATGTCATGAAGCACCAGCACTTGCCCGCTGCACGCGCCGCTCGCACCGATACCGATGGTCGGGATGGGCAGCGACTGAGTCACCGGCTCAGCGAGCGTTGCGGGAATCAGCTCGAGCACCAACATGGCAGCGCCAGCATCTGCAAGCTCACGTGCGTGAGCGCTCAAGATGCGCGCTTGGTCATCCGTTTTTCCCTGTACACGATAGCCGCCAAGTGCGTGCACGCTTTGCGGCGTTAAGCCAAGATGAGCGCATACGGGTATCCCGCGCTGCGTTAGGTAGTGAACGATCTCCGTGGTCCAGCCGCCGCCTTCAAGCTTCACCATGTGTGCGCCAGCTTGCATGAGAAGGGTTGCGCTCGCGATGGCTTGCGCGGCGCCCTGCTGATAGCTGCCATAGGGTAAATCGCCGATTACCCATGCCGTCTTGTTGCCGCGCGTCACACACTGCGTGTGATAGACCATTTGATCCAAGGTCACAGGAACGGTGCTCGCGTGGCCTTGAATCAACATGCCCAGCGAATCGCCGACCAAGATGCAGTCAACGCCCGCTTCGTCAGCAAGCGCAGCGAAAGTAGCGTCGTATGCGGTGAGCATCACGATCTTTTCGCCGCTCGCATGCATCTCTCGAATGCGGTGCAAGTTCATCGCTTTGCGGGGGCTGGGCGCGGAGAGATTGGTTGACGTGGATGATGGTGGTGGCGATACAGAAGTTGAAGCGGCGATACCGTAAACCATGGGTAGATTGCGTAGAAGTTTGACGAGTGTTTTTGGCGGTGAGGCGACTGGCGGCGATGTTGCCGAGCGGGCACATGGCTGGCGCGCGGGCCTCGGCGTTGCCGCGAGATTGTGCCTCACAGGTTTTCGTCGCGACAGCGCGTTTGGCGCGATTAGAGCGCCCCCTTCGCTACCTTTCGCTACGTTTCGCAGCAGGCTCCAGCCCGATAGTCGTTTGCTCCGCTACGTGGAGCGTTCGAAGGCAAGCGAGCGAATTGCGGTTGGGCTAGCTGACCCTACAAATTTAGCTGTAAATGTGCTGTTGTTGCGGGGCGAGCGGCTTTTTTTAACGTAACTTGACCTATTAAAAAAAGCGAATCTCGCCCCAAACTCATTTACGTTTTAGCAAACTTCCCAAAAATCTCACTACCCCCGTGTCTTCCTTCACTGGGGCGGGTTCGACCTTACCGAGCACGTGCCTATTTTGTGGCATCGGTACCGCGTTGGCGGGCAGCTTTGATGGGATGCCCTGGGCAATCTTCGGAACCATCGTGCCATCGTCACGCAAGTGATAAAGCTTCTCTCCAATCCAGCGAATGATCGGCCGCCATTGTTCGCGATCGGCTTCCGACACCGCAAGCGGCATGTCGAAGATCGATAAGCCATTCTCAACGGAGCGAACGTAGAGCTGCGTGGTGCGCAGTGAGGTGATGTAGTCGAGCTGAATTGAGGCCGCCCAATCGCGTGTCACCATCTCTGCATGCGTGCGTGCATCCAAGCGCATGCCCACGGCGGCAACGATGCAGCGCTTACTTTTCACGCGAGGGTGTTGACGCAGCTCCGCCCAGCAATCGGAGGCGGACTCTCGATCAAATATGCTCCCGCAGATGGGAATCAAGATCGCATCTGAGAGCATCACCGTTTTCGCGAGCGCGAGTCCGGTCAGGCCACCCGGCGTATCGAGCACCAAGTTCTGCGCGCCGGCTGGCGGACGCGTGAGCGTGGCCGCATCGGCGACCCAACTGCCAATTGCGGGCGCGGCACTCGGGCGTCTCGTGAGCCAGACGCGCATCGATTGCTGATGATCGAGATCGCCGAGCGTGATCGGCATGTTGTGAAGCGCGAAGTACGCCGCGAGATTCGAAGCGAGTGTGCTCTTGCCGCTGCCGCCTTTGCGACCGATGACTGCGATGGTTGGCATTATTGTTTTTTCTTGGCGGGGGAATGGTTAGTTGCCACGGAAGCAGTGAGTGTGGCGGATCGCCGCCGCTGCGTCAATCTGCAGGCACGCCCGGGCGACGTTTCAGCACCTACCCGTTGTCGCGCACCACGCCCGACAGCCGCTCGTGCCGCAAAAGACCGTAAAACGCGGTCCCGCTTCTAACGCCATCTTTGAACCAATCGTCGCGCGCGGTGCCTTCATAGGCAAAGCCAAGTTTTTCGAGGACACGTGCAGAGGCTCGGTTGCGAACATCGAGCTTCGCGCCTAGTCGGTGGCAGCCCATCCGGTCAAATGCGAAGTCAATCAAGGGCTGCATCGCTTCGACAACATAGCCTTTTCCCCAGTGCGCGCGCCCGATGACATAGCCAATCTCGGCCACCTCGTGATCGATGTTGAATCCGAACAACAGGGCAGTACCCAGGAGCTCACCCGAAGCTTGAATACGGATTGCAAACTGCATTCCTTCGCGCGCTGCGGCCCGCTTTTCCAGACGCGCTTGCCAGGCGTGGGCATCTTCGAGTGTTTTCCACGTCGAATACGGTAAGTACTGGGTGACCTCCGGGTCTTCGTTCACCGCGCGAAGCGCCTCCAGATCAGCTGCCGTGTATGCCCTAAGAACGAGGCGCGGTGTAACAAATTCGGGGGTTGCCGTGAACAACGGCTCAATATCGAGCGCCATGGATGCCTTGCGGTTATATCGTTGAACTCATTTGCATTTGTATGGCGAGTAGCGGCCTCTCCAACCCTGCTCACAGATAGAGCACGAGCGCGAGTGCGATTGCCGCCGGGAGCGCTTGCACGTAAAGGATTTTCTTGTTCGCGGTGACGGCGCCGAACACACCGGCAATGATGACGCAGCCTAAGAAAAAGATCGCGATGGAGCGGCCAGCAGCACCGAGATATACCGACCAAAGGAGCCCCGCTGCGAGAAAGCCGTTGTAGAGGCCTTGATTGGCCGCGAGCGTTTTGCTCGCTTCCGCGAACTCTGGCGTTAAACCGAAGGCGCGTCGTCCAAGCGGCTTGGTCCAATAAAACATCTCGATGACGAGAAAGTAAACATGCAAGAGTGCAATGACGACAACGGCAATCGCTGCGATGGTGCTCATTTGGGCCTCCTTAAGAGGCTGTACTCTACCGCAGCCGTTCCTTTTTCGCGAGCCGGTCCACGCAGCGCAGGCGCCGTCCCGCAGGCGATTCGACGTGCGCTAGGTCGGTTTTAGCGCGAGTTCGCGAAGCAGTTCAACCTGCCACGCATGCACTTCGTCAAACGACGAAGGGTCTTTCACCGCATACGCGCCATAGTTGTAAACCGTGGCATACGCCGCGTAGTCGGCGGCATCAAGCGCTCGCCCGGCGAGCGCCTTGGCGACCGCGTAGGTCGCGGACACATATGCGTGTGCGCTGCCATCGATCGACGATGAGCCGTGGTGATGTTGTGCGATGTTCGCGACGCTAGCCGCAGCCGCTTCGCGCTCGGTCTCAGTCGCGTCGCCATTGACGTATCGCGCGAGCACATCGAGCGCGGCAAGCGCTCCTGCATGTTCGACCAAGTGCCGGACGTGGCTCGCGCAAGCGTAAGCAAATGCCCAGCGAAGCTTGTCATTGAGCGGCGCTTCGAGCTCAAGCGCTCTCGCCAGTTCGTGAAGCGCCGCGTTCATAAAGTCAAATGACTAAGCGCCGAGCCGTGCCTCGATCTTCGCTTTGGTAGTCAACAGAGCGGCGGGAAGATTGGTGAGCTGCGCGAAAAGATCGTCGTGCAATTTGAGTTCGGCTCTCCAAGCGTCGTGGTCGATGCTCACTACGCTTTCGAACTGGGCTTCGGTGAACGCAAGGCCGTTCCAGTTGAGATCGGTGAAATTTGGCGTGGTGCCAAAAGCGTGTTCGCTGCCGCCTGAGCTACCTTCGATTCGCTCCAACATCCACGCCATCACGCGCATGTTGTCGCCGAAACCGGGCCACACGAATTTTCCATCCGCGTCTTTGCGGAACCAGTTCACGGTGAAAATCTTTGGCAGCTTCGCACCGCGCTTTTCAAGTTTCGCACCGAGTTCGAGCCAGTGCGCAAAATAGTCCGCCATGTTGTAGCCGGCGAACGGCAACATCGCGAACGGATCGCGGCGCACGATACCTTGCGCGCCCGCCTGCGCTGCGGTGGTTTCAGTGCCCATCGTGGCGGCCATGTAGACGCCTTCGACCCAGTCGCGCGCTTCGGTGACGAGCGGAACCGTGGTCGCACGGCGACCGCCGAAAATGAACGCATCAATTGCCACACCCTTCGGATCATCCCATGCGCTGTCGAGCGCGGGATTGTTCACGGCGGCAACTGTAAAGCGGGCATTCGGGTGCGCCGCTTTTTGCCCGGTTGCCCGAGCTGACTCTGGCGTCCAGTTATTGCCCTGCCAATCGATCAAATGCGCTGGCGGGGTTTTGGTCATGCCTTCCCACCACACATCGCCGTCGTCGGTGAGCGCAACGTTAGTGAAGATGACGTCGCGATTCAACGAGGCCATGCAGTTTGCGTTCGACTGCTCGTTGGTGCCGGGTGCAACGCCGAAATAGCCCGCTTCGGGGTTGATCGCATACAAACGGCCATCCGCGCCGGGTTTGATCCAGGCGATGTCGTCGCCAATCGTGGTGACCTTCCAGCCTTCGAAACCTTTTGGCGGGATGAGCATCGCGAAATTGGTTTTGCCGCAGGCGGAGGGGAACGCGGCTGCGACGTGATATTTCTTGCCTTGGGGATTGGTGACACCCAAGATCAGCATGTGTTCTGCCAACCATCCATCTTTTTTGCCCATCGTCGACGCAATGCGAAGCGCGAAACACTTTTTGCCGAGCAACGCGTTACCGCCGTAGCCCGAACCGTAGCTCCAAATCTCGCGTGATTCGGGATAGTGAACGATGTACTTTGTTTTGTTGCACGGCCACGCGACATCCGCTTGACCGTTTAACAGCGGTGCGCCGACGGTGTGAACGCAAGGCACAAACTCGCCGTCACTCCCGAGCACATCCAGCGCGCCTTTACCCATGCGCGTCATGATTTTCATGTTCACGGCGACGTAAGGCGAATCGGAGAGTTCCACGCCGATATGCGCAATATCGGAGCCGAGCGGGCCCATCGAAAACGGCACGACGTACATCGTGCGGCCACGCATCGAACCCGTGAAAAGCGGCTGCAAGGTGTTGCGCATCTCAGCCGGCGCCATCCAGTTGTTCGTCGGGCCCGCGTCTTCTTTTTTCTCGCAACAGATGAAGGTGCGGTCTTCGACCCGCGCGACATCGGTCGGATCACTCCAGGCGAGATACGAATTCGGTCGCTTTGCTTCGTTTAACTTTTTGAACGTGCCCGCTTTCACCAGCTCGCCGCACAAGCGATCGTATTCCGCAAGCGAGCCGTCGCACCAATAAATCGAATCCGGCTGCGTGAGCGAGGCAATTTCCCTCACCCAGGCAAGCAAGCGCACGTGTTTGACAGACTCAGGCGCGTGAACAGAGGCTTGGAGCGACGCGAGCGTTTCGGGCTGATTCATGTACGACGTTTCCGGCAGGGGCCGCAGCGGCGCGCGGCCTCGTTTTTTTAGAAGAAGGGCGATTCTAGGCGTCGACTACTGAAAGCTACATGCCGCTTTAATGCGTGATAGGCATAAAAAAATGCGGGTAGCGAAAAACGCATTACTTCTCTAGCAAAACTACACGTGAACTGCGTGGATTGACGTAAATTTCTACTTTTCAGCCTTATGCAGCGGGCTTTAAATCTTGTTTAAGCGTTTTTTGATTTTAGTTAAATATTGGGGGTTGCCCCCGTTAAAAAAGGCTGACATAAACATTGTTGTTAGTGCCTTGAAGCCGAGGCAACTCGCGATACTTCAGTGATTCTGTAGTTTTCAGTAGTCGCTGAGTTGATGCTTCGGTCTAGTTGAGTAAAGGCTCCCGATCCCTGCTACTGGTTTCGTTTTCTCGAATTTTTTAGCGATCACCCGGCCTGTTCACACACCGCTGGCTTGCATTGGCGGTTAGCAAAGCCTTTTTGTGTCGAGAAGCGCTACCCGAACTGAAACGCCGGAGAAAAAAAAAGCCACGCGGACGCGTGGCTTTTCGGGTGCGTTGGCAGCCATCAGCTTCGCCTCGTATGGCGCGGTCGATAACTACTTAGGCTTGAATTCTTTTGGGCACTCTGTCGCCTTCACATCCTTCATGATCCAGTCGATGATCTTTACGAGCTCGGCGTTCTTCGCGCCGTCTTTCAGCTGAGGGTGTGCAGGCATCGGTATCTGACCGAACACGCCAGCGCCGCCATCAATCACATGTTTAACGAGTTTCGCTTTGTTCTCCGCGAGCTTCTTCGCATCTTTGGTGGCGTAGCACGCAGAGACTTGTCCGTAGGCCGGGCCAATGACCTTTTTGTCCAGTTGGTGGCACGCGGTGCAGCCGTTCGCTTTTGCCAGATCTTCACTAGCATGGGCAGGAATTGAAATGACGGTGGCGAGAGAGAGAGCAAGTACAGCGAGTTTCATGATTTATTGACAGCTTGGAAGAACGAAAAACGACCCAGAGTGTAGCGAATGCACACCGCATAGACGCTGAGACAACGTTGATTGCGAACTTTTCGATGACTGCCCCACGAAAATTCAACACTACGCCGACCTGGATCCACCTCTCATTCGATGCTCAGCTCTGCGTTTGTAGCGTCAAACCAATCCGCGTCACCCCGTTTTCGCTGGACGCGAGCGGTTTTCCGCCGTGCATGCGTGCAATTGCGCTAACGATTGCAAGCCCCAGGCCGTGATGCGATTCACTGTCGCAGCGGGCGCAATCGACGCGGAAAAAGCGGTCGAAAAGTCGCGGCAGCGTGGCGGAATCAATCGCCTCGCCTCGATTTTCAACAATGAGTTGGATTTCGCTCGGCGTTGCCTCTTCGATCAACACGCGCACTGCTGTACCGCGCTCGCCGAATCGCGTTGCATTTCCAATCAAATTCGAGAGTGCGCGCTGAAGCAACGGCGCATCCACTGAGGCCACCGCGGTTCCGTGCACCTCCGCGGTGAGCCCTGCGTCTTCCAGCGCGAATTCATGAAACTCGACCACTTGCTTCGCAATGTGACAAATACGTGTGGGCTCGCCCCGTCGCGCGAGTGCGCCCCGATCCGCGCCTGAGAGGAAGAGCATGTCGTTCACCATTGAGGACAAATCGCGCACTTGCTCAAGCGAAACAATCATCGTTTCGCGTAGCTCTTCGACCGGGCGCTCACGCGCGAGCGCAACCTCTGTGTTGCCCATCAGGGCGGCGAGCGGGGTGCGAAGTTCATGCGCAACATCTGCGTTAAACGCTTCCAACTGCTCAATTGCGTTTTGCAAGCGGTCCATCAACGCGTTAAATTGATTCACCCACGGCGCCAGCTCTTCCGAGAGCACCGGCAGCGCGAGCCGCGCATCGAGATGTTGCGGTGAGATGCGTTTGGTTTGATTCGCAAGCGCGTGCAGTGGCCGCAGCTCACGGCGCACGCGCCACGCGGTGAGCACCCAGACAAGCGCGCCGCCCACAATCGGAATGGAGACGAGCGCCCAGAAAAAATCGTCCATCAAATGCTCGTCATCTTCAACATCGATGGTGAAGGTGCCGTTGAGCACGCCGATTTGATAGCGCGTCAGGTCTACGCTGAAGCGCTCGCTGCGCGTGTGCTTTGAAAGCGTGAAGCTCGCGGTCTGCGGATCGCGATAGATGAGCGTGCCATCTGCTCTAGAAACCTCGAGGCGAGTGCCTGGGCGGCGCGGTGCCATCATTTCCGCTGTCTTTGCAAGCTGAGCGAAGCCGCCCTCCGCGACCGCTTCCTTGATGATGGATTCAATGGTACTGATCTTCTTTTGTATTTCTGTGGATTGCTTTCGCTCCATCAGCATGTGCGCGGCGCAATAGATCAGCACGCCGATCACGGCGAGCGTGATCGTCACCAACAGTGCGATTTGGTGAGAGAGCTTTTTCTCGATCGAATAGCTGGGTTGAATCGGGGGCTTGGCGATTGCGCTCATGATCCGCGATCCTCAAGCACATAGCCCATGCCGCGCTCAGTGTGCAGTAGTTTGTGATCGAAGGGATCGTCGAGCTTTGTGCGAAGGCGACGCACGGCGACCTCCACGATATTGGTTTCCGAATCAAAGTGCATGTCCCACACTTGCTCTGCGATCGTAGTGCGCGAAAGAATCTGTCCGCGACGACGCAGCAGCAATACCAACAGCGCAAACTCTTTCGCAGTGAGATCAAGCCGCTGCTTCGCGCGCGTGGCGCGACGCGCAACCAGATCCACTTCTAAATCTGCGAGCGTGAGCGTGGTGGCTTGCGCGCCGTTTTGATTGCTTGATGAGCGACGCGTGATGGCATTCACGCGCGCCAGAAGTTCGGTGAACGCGAAAGGCTTCACCAAATAATCATCCGCGCCTTCTTCGAGACCACGCACGCGATCGTCTAACTTGTCTCGTGCTGTGAGCATCAACACGGGCGTGCTTTTTTGCGGCTCGCCTGCTGCACGCAGCGCTTTCAACACGCCGAACCCATCAACGCCGGGCAGCATCACATCAAGCAACACCGCATCATATTCGCCATACACGGCGAGACGTTTGCCTTCGATACCGTCGGGGGCAACGTCCACCACATGGCCGTGCTCGGTGAGGCCCTTGACCAAATAGTCAGAGAGCCTTTTTTCATCTTCGACAACGAGCATTCTCATGTGATTGATACCCCTGCGATATAGCGTGTTAACGCCTTTCTATAAGGACGCTATGTTGTCAGAAAGCGCCGGGTGAGGCGATTACAAATTTGTAATTTCACTGACGGCTTGGTGCGAAATTCGGCTTCTACATTGCATCCTGTTGGTGATGTAAATCGCATAACGAACGCACAAGACGCAGTGAAAAAGTTCGATGACAAATTTGTAATCCTCATGACAGTTGATCACAAATTTAGACCTCTACATTGCAATCTGTGACGACACAAAACGCTCACAACCTCTAAAGAAAAACCAAGACTCCTCTCCTCCTCCACTTATAGGAAACACATCATGAAAACTTTGAATGCAACCCTCCTCGCCGCTCTGATCACGATTCCAGCGGTTTCATTCGCTGATGGCGGCGCAGAGCCGTTCGTGAATATCCACAGCGCAGCAACCACGAGCGAGGTGCGCGCGCAACTCGCAGGCGCACGCCTCGGTGTAAATGACATCGATGCCGGTTTGGTGGTCGCCATCGACAATGCGCCGAAAACCCGTGCGCAAGTGCTCGCTGAATTGGCGGAAGCAAAGCGAATCGGTGCAGTTCAGCGCGGCGACATCACGTTTGTTGAGACGCCTGAGCAAACCGCGCTGATCGTCGCTGCAGGTGCTCGCGCGCTGAATGCCGATCGGATGGCAAGCAACGCATCGGTTGCTGCATTGATCGCTAGCCCTAGCGTCGCTCAATAACGATTAACTAGTCGATGAACTGTGAACGGCGTTGTCGCGGGAATCGCTCTCGACAACGTCGCGTTCACGAGAGCCCGTCGCGCGGCGGCGCGGTTGTCGTGAACGAAACCATTTTCGGATAACAGAAATATTCGCCAAACGTCTGTTTTACTAGGGCCAGCGGCGATAATCGCTTCTAGTAAATAAATCATTTTTTCGCACGCTTGCCCCAATTTTAATTTGGGCTATTAGGCGAAAGTTGCTTTATTTACGAAGCTTCTCCAGGATGCCATCGAGCTGCTCCAGGCTTGCGTAGCGCACGATGAGCTCGCCTTTGCCGTCTTTCGCGTGAACGATTTCAACGTAGGTGCCGAGCGCATCGGCGATATCTGTTTCAAGTCGGTCTAGATCGCTATCGCGCACCGCATCTTCGGGAGCGATGCGCCGCCCTTTTGCTGGTTTGCCGGTTTTTGATTTGGCCGACGCGCCTTCTTTCGCTTCGAGCGCATCCTTCACCATCGCCTCGGTCGCTCGCACAGAAAGCGCGTTGATCGCGATGTTTTCCGCGAGCATGATTTGCTTGTCTTTCGGCAGGCTCGCGAGCGCCCGCGCGTGACCCATCTCAAGCGTTCCAGCAACGACGCGATCTTGCACCGGCTGCGCAAGCTCCAAGAGACGCAGCAAATTGCTCACTGCGCTTCGCGATTTGCCCACCGCTTCGGCGGCTTGCTCATGCGTGAATTTGAATTCATCAATCAAGCGCTGCAGGCCAATCGCTTCCTCAATCGCGTTCAAATCTTGCCGCTGCAAGTTTTCGATCAACGCGAGTGTGAGCGCGGTCTTGTCATCGACGTCTTTCACGATCACCGGCACTTCGGTCAAGCCCGCCAGCTGCGCCGCGCGGAAGCGACGTTCGCCCGCGATGATTTCGCACTTGCCAGACGACGCGCCCAAAGGGCCGGACGTTTTGCGCACCACGATCGGCTGCATGATGCCCTGCGTCTTGATCGACGCAGCCAATTCGGCAAGCGACGCATCATCGAAACGCTTCCGCGGCTGATATTTGCCTGCGTGCAAATCGCTGACTTTCATCGAAGCGATGCCGCCTTCCGCGTATTCCGCTGAAGCGGAGAGCTTTGCCGGAGCGGGCATCAACAGTGCATCAAGTCCGCGGCCGAGGCCTTTGAGTTTCGTTACCATATCAATTCTCGTAATCTAATTTGGTCAAGCGGAAAAAGAAAACGTCTTCGCCCTTGTGTTTCAAAATGCTGTCTCGCGTAAATCCGCAGCGTTCAAGCACACGATGAGACGCGAGATTTTCGATGCGAGCTGTCGCTGTAATTTCCGGCAACCGCGCGTTTCTAAATCCATAATCCAACACCGCGCTCAACGCTTCCGTCGCGTACCCTTTTCCCCACCGACTCGGCGTTAAGCGATACCCTACCGCGACGTGTTCAGTGCCGCGCAGCGGCCGCAGCATCACACGCCCGAGCACATCATCGCCGCCCTGCTCGCGGATCGACCAGATATGAAAATGCTCGCCGATGCCATCTGCAAAGCGTGCGCGTTCTGCATTACGGTATTGCTCGAACGTGCGCGTTTCCGGTTGGCCATCTCCCACATAAGGCGTGACTCGCGGATCCAAATCAATCGCGTAATACGCGGCGAAATCGTCATCGACGAGATCCGTGAGCACAAGTCGCTCCGTGCGCAGCAGTTGCGGCGCAGGATGAACATACTCACCCATGTTGCACGCCTCGATGTTCTCTCGCGATCCGAAAGAATGGAATCTCTCCGCCGCCGTTGTAATTGAGCGTCCCGTCGCGCACGAGGCCGCTCTTGGTGAGCACGTGTTGTGACGCGACGTTTTCGGGATGAATGACTGCTGTGATCTCTTCAAGATTCAACACGTTGAATCCGTAATCGAGCACTGCACGCGTCGCCTCCGTTGCGTAGCCCCTGCCCCAACTCGATTGCGGCATGCGATAGCCCACTTCCACATGCGGCGTGTTTCGAATCGGCTTCAACATCGCCCAGCCGAGAAATTCATCGCGACCGTGTTCGCGCATCGCCCAAATGTGGAAGCGATCGCTTGTCCACAGTGCGATTCGTTCGCGAAAGAATGCGCTGAACTCATCGAATGGTCGTGTCTCCACCTTACCGTCACCGATGTAGCGCATGACGAGCGGATCGCGATCCATTGAGTAAAGAAACTGCAGCTCATCACTCACGAGATCGGTGAGCAGCAAACGTTCGCTGCGCAAGGTCACCGGGTGCGGGTTCAATGGGTTGCTGCTCGCAACGATGCGTTCGTCATTGGTCATTCGTCTAGCGCGAAGCGCGTTCGTGCTTTGCTACCAACTCTTCGGCGAGCTCCACATACGCCTTCGCGCCCTTGCTCGCTTTATCCAGCAAGAGCACGGGCATGCCGTGAGACGGCGCTTCGGCAAGCCGCACGTTGCGCGGAATGATCGTGTTGAAGAGCTTGTCACCAAAGTGTTGTTCAAGCTGCGCGGCGACTTGTTGCGAAAGGCTCATGCGGTTGTCGTACATAGTGCGCAAGAGACCTTCGATTTGCAGCGTTGGGTTCAGATGCTGCTGCATCTTGCGCAAGGTTTGCACGAGGTCCGAGAGACCTTCGAGCGCGTAGTACTCACATTGCATCGGAATCAACACGCTGTCGGCCGCGCAGAGCGCGTTCAAGGTGAGCAAATTCAACGTCGGCGGACAATCGATCAAGATGTAATCGTATTGATCGGCGACAGCAACGATCGCGGCCTTCAACGTATGAATCGCATCTTTCAATTTCGTTTCGCGATCCGGCATGTTGACCATTTCGATTTCCGCGCCCGCGAGTTCGCGATTGGCTGGAATCACATCGAAACCGCCCTCTGCCCGCGCACGCGATTCGAGCAACCCCGCCTCACCCAAGAGCACGGTGTAGACGCTCTTCTCCACCTCATTCTTATTGATGCCGCAACCCATCGTTGCGTTACCTTGCGGATCCACATCGATTAAGAGCACACGACGTTTCAACGCAGCGAGCGATGCGGCAAGGTTGACTGCGGTGGTGGTTTTGCCGACGCCGCCTTTTTGGTTGGCGATTGCGATAGTGCGAATCATTTTTTCGTTTCTCTTTTTGTTGTCTTATTGCGCAACAGCGTCACAATCTGTCATCCCCGTCCCCGCCTGCGCGGGGATGAACCTACGGGCGGGGACCCAGTCCGGGCAATCTCTCAATTCCAAACCAAGACGCGAAAACATGCTTTTCAGGGGCTGGGTTCCCGCCTTCGCGGGAATGACAGCATGTGCGCTTAGATCGCTCGTCATTTTTGAATCGCAAACTTCACACTAAATCCAATCAACGCCGTCCCCGCAATTCGCTTCAACCACATCGGCGCATTGGGCATACGCACGAACACTCTCTTCGCCACTGAAGCAATCGCAATCAACCACATGCAATACAGAAAACAAATCGCGAGCACGATGCCAATCATGCGCAGATACGTGGCAACGCCGTCGAACGTTTTCTGATCGATGAAGAGCGGAAAGAATGCGACATAAAAACCGATCACTTTCGGATTAGAAAGTGAGACCAGCATCGATTCGACGAACCACTGCTTTGCGCCTCGCACGTTTCCCCTCTCCCCCTGGGAGAGGGTGCCCGAAGGGCGGGTGAGGGAATCACCCAACGTCTGCTTCGCATTCTTAATCAGCGAAAACCCAACCCACGCCAAATAGAGCGCCCCCGCATAACGCAACACATCGAACGCGCGCGGATACGCCGCCGCGAGCGCCGCCACGCCGGAGAGCGCGAGCACCATCCACACCGTGTCACCCGCCATCAATCCCAGCGTCGACCACACGCCCGCTCGAGCACCGCCATTCTTCTCCGCCATCGAAGCGAAGAGTTTGATCGTGCCAGGGCCGGGGATCGCGAGGAAGATGATCGTCGCGATGACGAGTGCCCAGAGGTCGTTGATGCCGGTCATTAGTCTTTGTTTCCCCTGAAAATGACCTCGTCGCCATCTGGATAGTCTTGGCGTAAAAAGTTTCTATCTACTTTCTCAACAGGCGCATTCGAAGCTCGATGCATGCCATGAATAAAAAGCGCGCCGATGAATGGAATCAATAATGCAACGAATGACTGAGCTATGAGCTGGCGTTTTTCGTACTTAGCTGATTTGATGATTAGCCGAATAACAAAGGCCGCGTAAGCAAGCCAAACGAATACAAACACCAAAACGTAGTTGACGCCAGTCATGCGTTCACTCCGCAAACGCTTAAACAGCGAATGACCAATAACGAGCGAAGACGGGTTCGTGTGAAGTTCATTTCTTATCCGCCGCGAGGTTCTTTCGCAAAATTTCAGCGACGTCTCTTTTAGTATGCATCACAGCGAAATTCCTCTCGTAGACCGACTTCAAGTCTTTCGATAGAAACACCATCACGACGTCCCCACGCCGAAAACTTTCGATGATGTGATCACAGCCGTATGCCTCTTGTGTGAACGCTCCTCGCTCGGGCAAGTTGCCTTTGTACGAGTTGACCCGGTCGTACAGAATACTCCGGAGGTAATTCGTCTGATCAAACGTCACGGTAATGACACGTACATCAGCAACGTATTCCGCCCCGTCGTAGTTTCTGCTCGAAAAATCCTCGAGCGAAACCTCCGGATCGTTGCTCGTTGCCAGTCGCGAGCACCCGTACGCCGCGCTCGACAACGCAATAGTCAAGATCGCAAATGCAGCCGCAATCAGACTTTGCTTCGTATCACTCGCCATTGGTCATTCGTCCTGCGCGAAGCGCGCTACGCCCTCTCCAACCAAAGCAAACACCGATCCGCATCCAGGAACGGCACCTTAATCTCGCGCTTCCGATCCACCACCCAACCCGTGCCCGCGAGTTCGGCAACTTCGTCATCCGGAAACTTGCCTTTCATCGCGAGCATGAGGCCGTCTTCTTCCGGGACGACGCATTCGCCTGCGGTTTTCACGAAGTCTTTGAGCGAGGCGTAGGCGCGCGAGATCACGACATCGTAGGTGACCAAATGTTCTTCAACGCGTTGATGCACGGCGGAGAGGTTGCTGAGCTTCAAATGCTCGGCGGCCTTTTCGATGTAATCCGTTTTCTTTCGCACCGCATCGATAGAGACGACTTCGAGATCGGGTCGCATAACCGCAATCGGCAGCGCCGGGAAGCCGCCACCGGAGCCGACATCAAGCAGCGTCGTCGCTTCTTGCGGAATGCAATAGAGGATTGAGAGCGAATCAAGAATGTGTTGCACGAGCATGTCGTGCGGATCGCGAATCGCGGTTAAGTTGATCACCGCATTCCATTCTGAAAGGAACGCGAGCGATTCGATCAGCGTGTCTTTTTGTTTGCCGCTGGCGGTGAGGCGCAGCGTTTTCAAACCTTCAGAGAGCTTTTCATAGAGCGCAGCGCGGAGCTCTGGCGTGAAGTCGATCAACTCGCGACCTTCTTTGAGCGGTCGATCAATAACGGGACGTAAACCGGCGGATGTAGTCATGCCTTGGCCTTGGGGATTGATGTTTTTATGGACGACAGGACGAGTGCCGAGTTTGGGTGGCGTTTTGGAGCTCATACTGCCTCCAAGCTCTTGGCGGTAACGCCCCGTTTAATATGGACTAGAAGCAGGGAAACAGCCGCTGGCGTGATCCCTGAAATTCGACCCGCTTGCCCAAGCGTTTCGGGGCGAGCGGCATTTAGCTTTTGCTGAACTTCTTTGGAGAGGCCGCGCACCTGGGTGTAATCGAGGCTCGCGGGCAATCGCAAGTTTTCATTCGCGAGCTGGCGCTCGATTTCTTCGTTCTGGCGGTCGATGTAGCCAGCGTATTTGGCGGCGATTTCAATTTGTTCGGCCACCCCCTCTCCCACTGGGAGAGGATGCCCGGAGGGCGGGTGAGGGAATTCCTCTCCCTCTGGGACCAGCGTAAGCGCAGGACGCCGCACAGCGGCGGTCTCGACCGAAGGGAGAGATTCGGCAGAGCCGAACAGAGGTCGCGACGTAGTCGCGGGTGAGGGAACACCACCTCTGCACGCAAACCAAATCGAATCGAGAACGCCTTCTAGGTTTTGATAGAGCTCGTTGTTCAATATTCGCAGCACGCGGATTCCGCTTGCGTTGAGCGCCGCATCGCGCGCAACGTCGTACTCTGAATCGAGATGTTGCGAACCGTCGAGCTCAACCGCAACCTTTGCTTCGTGGCAAAAGAAGTCGAGGATGTAGCGCTGTTTACCCAGCTCAATGGGGTGTTGACGGCGGAATTTCAGATCATCGAGTCGACGATCACGCAGAAGTGACCACAGGTAGCCTTCGGGATCGGTCTGATCCGCTCGAAGTGTTCTTGCGTATTCGAGGAGTTGGGGATCGGTGATGTGTTTCTTCTCGCCACCGCTCTTTCCCTCACCCACGCCTTCGGCGTGACCTCTCCCAAAGGGAGAGGTGAAGCCCTCACCCGCAGCTTCGCTGCGACCTCTCCCAGAGGGAGAGGTATACACATCGCTCTTCGCCTTCAACCCAAATTCCTGCCGCAACCCATCAACCGTGGCGTAGGTCACGCCGGGTCGGCGGAGTAGGTCAAACAGGTTGTATTCCCTCTCAATCGGCGCTCCAAGCGTAGCAAGCGCTCGCTCATGGGAGAGAATTTGAGGGTTGATCCAGGTGGATTTAAGGCGTTCCGTCTCGGCGGCGATGGCGTCACGCTTACGATTAAACGCGTCCCAGCGTTCGTCATCAACCAAGCCGAGCGCTCTGCCCTGCTCGGTTAAACGCATGTCGGCGTTATCTTCTCGCAGTTGCAATCGATATTCGGCGCGGCTAGTGAACATGCGATACGGCTCGGAGACGCCGCGCGTGATGAGATCATCGACCAACACACCGAGATACGCCTCGTCACGACGTGGGCACCAGCCGTCTTTGCCCTGCGATTTCAGCGCGGCGTTCATACCGGCGAGCAAGCCTTGCGCGGCGGCTTCTTCGTAACCGGTCGTGCCGTTGATTTGGCCGGCCATGAACAGGCCATCCAGATATTTGGTTTCGAGCGTTTGTTTGAGTTGGCGCGGATCGAAGTAGTCATATTCGATCGCATAGCCGGGGCGCAGGATGTGCGCATTTTCCAAACCGGCCATCGATCGGATCAGCGCGAGCTGAATATCGAACGGAAGACTGGTGGACACGCCCGCCGGATAGATTTCCTGCGTGGTCAAACCTTCTGGTTCAAGAAAAATTTGATGACTCGTTTTATCGGCGAAACGATGAATCTTGTCTTCAATGCTCGGGCAATAGCGCGGCCCCACGCCTTCAATCACGCCGGTGAACATGGGGCTTCGATCGAGTCCGCTGCGAATGATGTCGTGGGTGCGCTCGTTCGTGTGCGTGATCCAGCACGGCACTTGGCGCGGATGCATTGCGCGCGAGCCCATGAAACTGAACACCGGCTCAGGATCGTCGCCCGGCTGGATGCCGACCTTTGAATAGTCAATCGTCTTGCCATCGATTCGCGGCGGCGTACCGGTTTTGAGGCGGCCTTGCGGCAGCTTCAGTTCCTTGAGCCGCGCACCGAGTGTGGTCGCCGCCGGATCGCCCGCGCGGCCGGCCGTGTAATTCTGTAAGCCGATATGGATCAGACCCGAAAGAAACGTCCCGGCTGTGAGCACCACGGTTTCGCTCTCGAATACGAGCCCCATCTGGGTTTTGACGCCGGTGACTTTGTTGCCGACGGTCAAAACATCATCGACTGGCTGCTGGAAAAGCGTCAGGTTTGGCTGGTTTTCGAGGCGCTTGCGGATCGCTGCACGGTAGAGCACGCGGTCGTTTTGAGCGCGCGTCGCGCGTACCGCCGGACCTTTCGAGGAATTCAGGATGCGGAATTGAATGCCCGCCTCATCCGTAGCAATCGCCATCGCGCCACCGAGCGCGTCCACTTCCTTGACCAGATGTCCTTTACCGATGCCGCCGATCGACGGATTGCAGCTCATCTGACCGAGCGTTTCGATGCTGTGCGTCAACAACAGCGTCTTTGCGCCCGCACGTGCGGACGCGAGCGCAGCCTCGCTACCTGCGTGGCCGCCGCCAACGACGATGACATCGAAACGGGTGGGAAAAATCATCCTGCGATTTTAACTTCGGGTTACCTCTCCACTGGAACCAGCGTAAGCGCAGGACGCCGCACAGCGGCGATCTCGACTAGAGGGAGAGATTTGGCAGGGCCGAACAGAGGTCGCGACAAAGTCGCGGGTGAGGGAAATTTCGTACGACATCGAATGTTTCACGTGAAACACGGTGCGCTCGTGCATACGCACTCACACACTGAGCAGACCGCTTCGCGGGCGGACGTCTGGTTACAACACCGATGGCGCTCGCTCAACGATCAAAGCGTTCGCCTCGCGAATGAGGTTTCGGCCGCGCTGTTCGCGCATAACCAATATCAGACCAAATCAGTCCCCCGGACTGATTTGTTCCACGTGGAACATTCGATGCCGGGGGCATCGAATGGTCATTTGTTAGATGTGCGCGAACAGCGCCGTGGCCACCTCATTCGACTGATCAACGCATCAGCGGCGTTCGCATCACTGGCGATGTTGTAACCAGGTGTCCGCCCGCGAAGCGGTCGGCTCAAATCATGAGTGCGTATGCACGAATGATGATCCACGTGGAACGTCGCTTACGTCCGGATCAGAGAATCGCTATCGTTCATTTGCTCTAAGCGACAGCCTAAAGCGAACAAAGGTCACTTCTTGCGCAAGCGCTCTCCTACAACCTCAACCTAACCGCTGCTTCAGCTCCGCGATCAACCCGTCGCTCGCCGCCTCCACCAAATCCAGCACATACTCAAAATCGCCCCGCTCACCGTAATACGGATCGGGCACTTCGCGCACATTCAACTGCGGCGCAAACTCCATGAAGCGACGAATCTTCGGGCGATATGCTGGCTCGGCACGGTGAAGCAGGGTTGAGTAATTGAGCGAATCCATCGCAAGCAACCAATCGAATTGCTCGAAATCAATATCTTGCACGGCGCGAGCGCGCAACATGGAAAGGTCATAGCCACGCTTCAACGCATGCACTTGGGTTCTTGCGTCAGGCGGTTCACCGGGGTGATAGTTATTGGTTCCGGCCGAATCGACGGTCAGGCGATCCAGAATCCCGGCATCAGCTGCCTTTTTACGGAACACGCCTTCCGCAGTGGGGCTTCGACAAATGTTGCCGAGGCACACAAACAGTATCTTCATAGTCTCCCGAATTTCTACTTTTTTTGCATCGCGATAAGGGATCAAACGCCCCTGTCTTCCTATAAAAAACATGGAAAACAGTCTTGGTGTGATCCGTCAAGAAGCGAGCTCTTCTGCTGAATTCCTTCTGCTGCGCTTTGATCACGCACAGAAGGCAAATGATCGAGGCCGCAAGCTGTGTGCCCATCGCAAGGCGAGCAAACTCAAGCGAGACGGTGCGCTTCGGCAAAGTTGTGATTCGTCGACAATGAGTGATGCGATTGGGTGTTGCATCGCTTGTACCCGCCGAACTTCAAAGGTCATCATGTCACAACCAGGCTCGCGCGTCCTCTCAGGCATCGCGTTTGCATCGCTTCTTTTAATCGCGGTCTTGATGGGCGCGAACCATGTGGCCGCCCGAGTTGGCTTTAACCACGGGCTCGATGTCGCCTCGGCGGTTGTCGCCCGCAGCTTGGTCACCGCGAGCCTGCTCTTCGTGTTGATCCGCTTCTCAGCAGTTTCAATGCGATTCGATGCACGCCAACGACGCTTTGTTCCGCTGGTGGGGCTTCTGATTGGCATTCAAAGTCTCTGCCTGTACTCCGCCGTTGCTCGAATCCCCGTCGCGCTGGCGCTCCTTGCGTTCAATACTTATCCGCTGTGGACAGCGCTCGCCGACTGGCTTTTCTATCGACGCAAGCCAGAGCGAGCAACATTGATTGCGATGCCGATGATCTTGGTTGGCTTGGCGCTCGCGCTTGATGTTTTTGGCGCTGCATCTGGCTTGGGCGCAAAAGCCCAGTGGCAACAGATCGGCGTGGGCGTTGCTTTCGCAACCGTAGCGGCGGCGATGTTCGGCGGCGCGCTGGTGTTCACCCAGCACGAACTGAGTTCGCTCGATCCGCGCGTGCGCACGGCGTGCACACTCGCGCTAGCCAGCGTGATCGCACTCATCGCGGGCAGCGTAAATCTGTTTGGATCGGTGCACGGCGGATTTGGCCTACCGAACTCAACCACGGGCTGGATCGGCTTAGCGCTCCTCACCTTGCTCTACGGCACTGGCTTCACACTTATGTTCACCGTGCTCCCGAAACTCGGCGTTGCTGGCAATTCCGCCATCATGAATGTAGAGCCGGTGTTTGCGCTCACTCTCGCTTGGCTCTTTCTGCAGCAAGCGATTGCGCCGATTCAGGTGGTGGGCGCGCTGATCGTGGTGGCGACCGTTGTAGCGCTGGGATTACGTCGCGGGAAGTAGCTGTCCTCACGCTGCTGACATTGCAGCTATTTCACCGAACTCCCAATTTAATTGGGGCTATTTTAAATAAAATAGATATAGCCTATTATTATATTTCTAATCGCTTGCCCCCGTTAAATAAAGACTTTAAGCAAATTTATGCTGGAGAAGTTAGTTCCCCAGGACACCCCGCTCGAGCGAGCATCGTCACCAGCGTGTCGAGGCTGAAAAGATCGATCTTCCCTCGCATCAAGTCAGACACGCGGGCTTGAGTGATTCCGAACAATCTCGCCACTTGTGCGCGAGTGAGGTTTTTTTCATCGATGAAAAGTCTCTCGCTCGTCATCAAGGCGGATCGCAATTTCAATAGCGCGGCCTCTTCGGGTGTGTCAGCGATCGCGTCCCAGACGCTTTTTAAGGTTTGCGAATTCATGGGCGAGAGCTCGGCACAGCGTTTACTTAGCAACCTCTAAAAGACGTCATTCCCGTGAAAGCGGGAACCCACACGTTGCAAACGAACTGCTCTATGACGAATTGATCTCTAACGAAAATGTGGGTTCCCGCTTTCGCGGGAATGACAGACTGTTGCTAGGCTGCTGATTCCTCAAGATAAAGCGTCGTCGCCTCACGCAAATTGGCGAGCGCCTCTTCGATTGATTCGCCCTGCGTCGTTGTACCGGTCTCAGGATTCAACGCGACAAAACCACCTTCTTCGGCGGCGGTCAACACGGCTGTTGACTCGATGGTCGCTTTTTTGTGATGGTCGTAAGCTGCGACTCTTTAGCGCCCAGATTGATACAAATCGCGACCATAGGAGCGATTTGGTCAAATTCAAATCGATCCAAAGCCTGCAACGCAGTCCGCGTTGCGCACGCAGCCATCGCACGTAACGCCAACGTGAGTTGCAACCTGAAATCAGCGAGCGGCACGCGAGCCAATCAAATCGTGAGCGCGTAGGCGCGAGTGATCCTTAGTGGGAAATCGTAGGGTGCAATTCTATTGCACCACAAATTGATACCAACCGACGTGGATTGAAGAAGCGCACTTCGCGCGCGTCCATTACAAGGCGCAATGAGATTGCGCCCTACTGCAGCGGTTACGTTAATGACGATTTAATGCAGCAATGAACTCTTCCGCGCTCACACCAGATTGCCGAAGCACGCCCGCGAGCGTGCCCACTTTTACTTCGCTGTGCATCGGTACGACGCAGCCGGCTGAACCTCGCTTCATTACGACATGGCTTCCGCTCTGCCGCGCCTTCACAAAGCCTAAACGTTCGAGCGCTCGTATGACCTCGGCACCAGAAACGCGCGGCAGCTTAGGCATGCGCTGCGTTGGGCACGGAGAACATCGTCACCAGCGGGCGGCCAACACTCGCCATCGGGAATTCTTCGAGATAGAGCGCAGTGGCTTCTCGCAAGTTCGCGATCGCTTCTTCGATCGACTCACCTTGCGTCGTCGTCCCTGTTTCAGGATTCAATGCAACAAATCCACCTTCTTCGGCGGGGGTCAATACGGCAGTTAATTCCATCATCGCCCTTTCGTAAATTTCGTGTACCGCTCAGCATACTCAGCTTACGCGTTTCATATTCGCTTGGCGTTCTCAAGCAAATGATGTTCAAGATCTTCGATCAACTCACCGGTTTCAACGGAAGTCACGTCTCTCATTTTGTCGACATAAAAAGTGCGTTCTTCATGGCGCAAGTGGCAATACGCATGAAGTTTCAGGTTGGAATCGTAATCGAGCAATTTCGCATCGATTACCCGCGCATTCGTTTGATAGTGAGCATCTGTGTACGTCACACGAAAACTACCTGATACTTGGATCTGATCGCCATACCGAATTTCTCTTTCAGAAACACCCATAAGCCGAAGATTCTGCTTCATCGTATCGATGAGAGTATTCAACGGCTCATGTTCTGTTCGGAAAGCTAACTCGTACTCTTCGCGACTCTGCTGAACCTTTAACTCTCGAACCCGCTCCTCCTCAGCTTTTGTCGCAAAAAAGAAATAGAAGATTAGTCCGCCAATTATGAGCGCTAGAAATATTTCTCCGCCAGTCATGAAGCAGTACTACACATCCAAATTCCGCACACCCAAAGCATTGCCTTCGATAAACGCCCTCCGCGGCTCCACCTCTTCCCCCATGAGCGTGGTGAAGATCTCATCGGCCGCAATGGCGTCTTCGATCTGAACCTTCAACAAACGACGCACTTTCGGGTCCATGGTGGTTTCCCACAGTTGTTCGGCGTTCATCTCGCCCAAGCCTTTGTAGCGCTGAATCGTTAGGTTGGCGCGGGCTTTGTCGAGCAGCCAATCGAGTGCTTGCTTGAAGCCGAGTGCGGCGTGTTCTTCTTTGTTGCCTTTGCTATCGGTACGGGAGACGATCGCTCCTTGGCCGACCATCGATTGCAGCTCGGCCGCTTTCTTGATTTGTTGATAGTCGCCGCTGTTAATGAAGTGTTCTTCCAATACGGTCTGCGTGGTGCGATTGTTGTGCGTGCGTTTGAGCAAGAGCACGTGCGCTTCGTTTTTCTCGTCATAGAACGGCTCGATCACGAGTTCGGGATCAGTAATCAGCGCCTGCATAGACTTCGCGCTCGCAACCGCTTCGTCGGCACTGGCAAGCGATACCTGTGCGCCCAACAAGAGCGCATCGAGCGCGCGGCGATCAATGGTGCGGGCGTTGCGATCGATCACGGCGTCAGCCAGCAAGTATTGCCGCGCCAGATCGGAGAGCGCTTTTTCCGAGAGCGGTTCACCATCAGCAGACGGTTTGAACTCTGCGCCTTTGAGCGAGATGCGCAACAGAAATTGCTTCAACTCGAGCTCGTCTTTCAGATACTGCTCTTCTTTGCCAATCTTGGCTTTGTAGAGCGGCGGCTGCGCGATGTAGATGTGGCCGCGCTCAACGAGATCGGTCATCTGGCGATAGAAGAACGTTAAGAGCAACGTGCGAATGTGCGCGCCGTCGACGTCAGCATCGGTCATGATGATGATGCGGTGGTAGCGAAGTTTCTCGTAGTTGTAATCGTCTTTGCCGAAACCGGTGCCCATCGCGGTGATGAGCGTGACGATTTGTTCTGACGAAATCACTTTGTCAAACCGCGCTTTTTCGACGTTCAACACCTTACCGCGCAAGGGAAGGATCGCCTGGAATTTGCGATCACGACCTTGCTTCGCGGTGCCGCCCGCGGAGTCACCCTCCACGAGATACAGCTCAGATTGCGCAGGATCTTTTTCTTGGCAATCGGCGAGCTTGCCGGGCAAGCCCATCGAATCGAGCACCCCTTTCCGACGCGTCATCTCACGCGCTTTACGCGCGGCTTCGCGAGCGCGCGCTGCGTCCACGATCTTGCCGCAAATTGTTTTGGCATCGGTGGGATATTCGAGCAGGAAATCTGCGAGTTTTTCTGCGGCGATTTCTTCAACAACAGGGCGCACTTCGGACGAGACGAGTTTGTCCTTGGTCTGTGAGCTGAATTTCGGATCAGGCACTTTCACCGAAAGAATGCAAGTTAAGCCTTCGCGCGAATCGTCGCCCGCGACTTCCACTTTGGCCTTTTTATCGAGCTCGTTCGAGGTGATGTATTTGGTGATGGTGCGCGTCATCGCGGCGCGCAAACCGGTTAAGTGGGTGCCACCATCGCGTTGCGGAATATTGTTGGTAAACACTTGCAGTGTTTCGCCATACGAATCATTCCACTGCATCGCAACTTCGACCGTGATGCCGTTCTTCTCACCGATCGCGTAGAAGATGTTTTTGTGCAGCACCGATTTGGTTTTGTTGATGTATTCAACGAAGCCTTTGATGCCGCCAGAGTGTGCGAAGTTTTCGCTTTTTCCGGTGCGCTGATCGATCAGCTCGATCTTCACGCCGTGGTTCAAGAATGAGAGTTCACGAATGCGCTTGGCGAGAATTTCAAAGTGAAACTCGACCAACTGGAAAGTTTCCACCGAGGCCATGAAATGCACTTCGGTGCCGCGACGATTACGCGTTTCACCCGTGACCTTGAGCGGTGCAACGGGCACGCCTCGACGGAATTCCATCTCATGCACTTCGCCTTCGCGCCAAATTTTGAGCTTCAACCAATCAGAGAGCGCGTTCACGACCGACACGCCGACACCGTGCAAACCGCCAGAGACTTTGTATGAGTTCTGATCGAACTTGCCGCCCGCGTGCAGCTCAGTCATCACGATTTCAGCGGCAGAGCGTTTCTTTTTGTCGTCCTGCTTGATCGCGGTCGGGATGCCGCGGCCGTTGTCAGTGACCGAAATCGAGTTGTCGGCATGAATCACGACTTTGATGTCGTCGCATACGCCTGCGAGCGCTTCGTCGATGGCGTTATCGAGCACTTCGAACACCATGTGATGCAAACCAGTGCCGTCGCCGGTGTCGCCGATGTACATGCCGGGACGTTTGCGCACCGCTTCCAGGCCCTCAAGGATGCGAATCGAATCCTCGTTGTAATCCTGGGATTGCTGAGCTTTTTTGTCGTTCTCTGCCATGGTGTTTTAACTTTTCTAGTAAAGGCCCGGTTTTATTCGGGCATCGATCGTTAAATCTTTTAAATTGAGTAAATCTGAAATTCGAAGCTCGCCTAAATAAAGATTAGCGAAGAGTTCAAAAGTCTTTTTTTGCCACAGATTTACACAGATGAACACAGATGTTTTGCACTAGAACCACGTTCGCTCTCCGAAGTGTCATCTGTGTGTATCTGTGTAAATCTGTGGCAAAAATTGCAGCGACTAAATCCGCATCGGCATCACCACGTATTTGAAGTCGGTGCGGCCGGGCATGGTGAAGAGTGCGCTGGCTGCGGAATCTTGCAGCGAGAGCGTGACTTCGGTGGAGCCGACTGTGGCGAGGGCGTCGAGCAGGTAATTGATGTTGAAACCGATATCGACCGCGCCGCCGTCGTAGGCGACTTCGAGCTCTTCATCCGCCTCTTCTTGTTCATTGTTGGTACACGCGATCTTCAAGGTTTGTGGCGAAAGCGCGAGGCGTACGCCACGGAAACGCTCGTTCGACAAGATCGCGGCGCGTTGCAGCGTTTGCAGGAGCAGCGTGCGATCGATCGTGACGTGCTTCGTGTGTGCGGTGGGGATCACGCGGTTGTAATCCGGAAATTTGCCATCGATTACTTTGCTCGTGAGCTCGACATTGCCAAACGAGAAACGCACTTGGTTCGCCAAGATGTCGATTCTGATCGGCTCATCGGTGTCCGCGAGAAGCTTCGAAAGCTCCATGATGGTTTTGCGCGGCACGATGATTTCTTGTTTGGAGAAATCGCCCTCCACCGGCATCGTGGCATAGCTCAAACGATGACCGTCGGTGGCCACACACACCAAATGATCTTTTTCGAGCACGAAGAGCATGCCGTTCAAATAAAAACGGATGTCTTGCTGCGCCATCGCGAATTCGACCAATCGCAAGGTGGATTTCAATAACTTTTGCGGCACCGAGAAGCTTTGCAGCTTCTCTTGGCTCATGGTCAGGCGCGGGTAATCGGCCGCCGGCAGCGTTTGCAACGAGAACCGGCTTTTTGCAGCCTTCACCGCCATCTTGCCGTCTTTGGCATCGAGCGATAGGGTGGAGGCCTCAGGCAGCGCGCGCAAGAGATCCTGGAGCTTCCTGGCGGCCACGGTGATGGCTTGCTCGCCCGCTTGCTCAACCTCGACCGAGGCCGAGATCTGCAATTCAAGATCGGTGGCAATGGTGGTGAGCCTCGTGCCCTTGTGCTCCAAGAGCACGTTGGCAAGGATAGGTAAGGTCTGGCGTCGCTCGACGATCCCCGAGACTGCAGAGAGCGGCTTCAGCACCAGATCACGAGGAATAGACTTTAATTGCATATATATACCTAACCCTAATAATAATGTGAGCGAATTTTGTGGATAAGTAGAAAATTGATAATCGTTTCAATCAGTTAGCAAACAATCTAGGTCCGTATCATCCACCTATGCGGCTGTGGGCGAGTGGGGACAAAAAATCGGATGTGAGCAAAAAAGTGACTTATCAACAATCCATCCTGTGAACATACCGAACGATGAGTGGGTGCTAACTACGTTGATTCCCATGCTTCTTTGACGCTGATTACGCAGATTTCGCTGATTAACACTGATTAACCTCAGCACTGAACGCGACTTACCAAAGCGCAAAAAATAATCTGCGTCAATCTGCGTAATCAGTGAAATCTGCGTCAAAAAAATCGTCCCAACCTAACTTCTCAACAACTGCAACAAAAACGAATAATCATGCTGTATCTGCGGTGTACCTTCGCGTAGCGACGCAATTTGTCGACAAGCGTGAAGTACTGTGGTGTGGTCCCTGCCCCCGAAGTTCTGTCCGATTTCGGGCAAAGATAATGAGGTGAGCTCTTTCGCGAGCGCCATCGCCATCTGCCGCGGTCGCGCGACGACGCGAGAGCGGTTCTTCGAATGCATGTCGCTGACTTTCACTTTGTAATAGTCCGCGACCACCTTTTGAATGTTGTCCACCGAAATCTGCCGCGACTGCACCGCGAGCAGATCGCGCAATGCCTCTTTGGCCACTTGCGGCGAGATCTCCACATTGTGAAAACCGGCGTACGCAATCACGCGCTTCAAACCGCCTTCGAGCTCGCGAACGTTAGAACGAATGTGTTTTGCAATGAAAAACGCCGTGTTCTCATCCAGCGCCGCACCGACTTGTTTGGCCTTGGCGAGCAAAATCGCAACTCGCATTTCCGTTTCAGGCGGCTCGACTTGCACGGTCAAGCCCCAACTGAAACGGCTCTTCAAGCGATCTTCAATCCCTTCGATTTCTTTGGGATAGGTATCGCAAGTGATGATCACCTGCTTCTTCGCTTCGATCAGCGTGTTGAACAAATAGAAGAACTGTTCTTGCGTAGAGCCTTTGTTGTTGAAGAACTGAATGTCATCAATCAACAAGAGATCGAGCGAGTTGTAGCTCGCTTTGAATGCGTCCCACGCTTTGTGTTGATAGGCTTTCACCACATCCGACACATAGCGCTCGGCATGGATGTAGCGCACGCGCGCATTCGGGCGATGGCGCAAAAGCTCATTGCCGATGGCTTGCACCAAGTGCGTTTTGCCCAGGCCCACGCCGCCGTAAATGAAGAGCGGGTTGTACGCTTCACCCGGATCGCTCGCGACGTTCTGCGCAGCCGCGCGCGCGAGCTGGTTGGCTTTTCCGGTGACGAACGAGTCAAATGTGAACGTCGGATTAAGCGCCGCGTCTTTCTGAACGGACTCGTTGGAAGGGAACGACACGCCGTTGGCAGCCGCGGGAAGTATTTCGCCACTTTGATTCGAGTGAGACCTGAAAAAAGGGACGGGCGCTCCGTCGGCGACACCAAATGCATTGGTTTGCGGACGAGGCGTGCTCGCTGCAGCGGCAACCGGGCGAAGGCCCTGTGTGCGAGGCACGAAGCCGGTGGTCGAGGGCGCCGCTGCAGTAGTCTGAACAGGATTGGATGCGGTAGCGGCCAGTGCGCTATCAACGCGCACCTCAATACTCATCGGCTTATCGAAATACTGATTCGCCTGCTCTTTGATGGAATTCAAAAAACGGTCGCGCACCCACTTGCCTACGAACGAGTTGGGGGCCAGCACGATCACCTGCGCCTCGTTTTCAACAGCCGCTAGAGGTCGCAACCAAGTGGTGAACTGTTGCGCCGATAACTCGCGTTCAAAGTGCGACAAACAGTGTGACCAAAAACTCGACATAACGGGGGGCACGACCAACACTCACACGCGGTGGAGGATGTCGCGAAAACTCTCTCAAAAAAGCCGTTACCGGCGAGGATTTACGGTGCAAAAGCGCTCGCACACAAGACGGTAATTTTACCGCGAAAACGGTTCAAAAACTGAACTTATCCACAGGGGTTTCGATGCGCGCTATGGCTTTCCCGCGTTAACGCCTGTATTCAGAGAACTTACCTCAGAAAAAAGCGAAATCAGCCCAAATCGAGGCGCGCTTCAAGTTGACTTGCCGCGCAACGTATAAAACGCGCCCGCCAGCGCAAATCCGATTCCGACCCATGCCAAGGCGTCTAAGCGCAGGCCCTCTAGCGCGATGGAGACGAGTAGCGCCCCGACGGGAGACAAGACGCCGATGTACATCGCTCTGGCGGAACCCTCGCGCCGCATGAGCTCAAGGTAGCAAAGAAACGTGATCACTGTGCCGAGCACTGCAAGGTAGACAAACGCGAGCCAAAAAGAAAGGCGAGTTTCAAGCGCAAAGGGGGGCGCGAACAAGAGGGCGTAAATGATCGCAGCGCTGCCACCATAAGCCATGGCCCATGCGGTGTAGGTGGTTACCGGCACTTTTCGTTCGTTGAGTTTCATCGACACCACAGCGGCAATCGAGGACGCCACCGCCGCAATCAGCATCGCAAACACAGCCCAAAGCGCGAGCTTTCCTTCGCTTTGCGACACCGCGCCCGGCAAGAAACAAAGCATTACACCCAGCACGCCCAAACTACCGCCCACCCACGTGGTGCGCGTTATTGCGTGGCCGTATGCCACCCGAGCGAATGCAGGCGTTAGAAACACCATCAATGTGAACGCAATCGCGACAAGCCCCGACGGGGTCGCACGTTCTGAAACGTAAGTGAGGACGTAGCTCACGGCATAAGAAAAAACGCCTGAAGCCGCCGCAAGTCCATGATCATATTTACTCAGCGAGACTTTGCTTTTCGTCAACAGCAGATAGATAAAGACAATGAGTGAAGCGACTAAAAATCTCACTCCAACCGAGTAAGGTTCAGGCGTTACGCTATTTAGCTGAAAAGTAATGGCGTAGAACGTGGTGGACCAGATCACGACCGGGACGAGAAACAAAATCCAACTGCTACGCGGCATGACAAACGAAAAGAAATTGGGGGGTGATCGACGCCCTATTCCCGCGAGTCGCGGTGAGCGATCTGTCGGGTTGGATCAGTTTCGCAGGCGTTCGATGCGGTGTGAATCCGAACCAACGCTTGTTAGCTAAGCCTTCTCAGATCGGGGCAAGCCACGCGAAATCAACGATAGCGAAATCGCGTTTAAAAAGTGGCTACTCCGCGCTGGCGCGCCGTGGGAAGCGAATATTTAGTTGTTTTAGCTTGCGATAAAGATGGGTGCGCTCGAGACCGGCTTTATCTGCGACGCGACTCATATTGCTTGATTCGCGGCCCAACAAGTTTTCGAAATAAACGCGTTCAAACGCTTCCCTTGCCTCGCGCAGCGGCAGCTCAAAAAACTCAGGCGGCAGTTGTGGCAACTGCGGCGCGCTGGGTTCCTGCAAATCGCCAAGAATCGCTTGCAAATGATCAATGGTGATGGTGTCGTTGTTTGACAAAAGCAAACTCGACAACACGCTTTGCAACTGAATCAAATTGCCGGGCCACGGCGCAGCTTCAAGCAGCGCGCGCACATCGGGTGTGAGTCGGGTGGGTGCATCGAGCGAAAAGGCAAGCGCACACCGCTCAATCAAGCCCGACAAATCAGCACGTCGCGCACGAAGCGGCGGCACAACCACTGTTGTAGCCGAAAGCGCGGAATAAAGCGCCGGATCAAAACGCCCTTCACCCGAGAGCTGCCCTAGCGGCTCTGAACTCGCGCATACGATGCGAACACCGTAGTGCGTCATCTTGCCCAACATGAAGGCGAGCGAGCGCTGCTCACTGCGCGAAAGCAACGCCACTTCGCTGCAAAACAGCGTGCCGCCTCGGGCGCTTTCAAGAATCTCGAGCGGATTACTGATTAAACGCTGACCACTCTCGAGCAGAATCCATGGTGTGTTGGGTTCGTGAAGCGCGCGTGCACATTCGGTGAAACCCACACCAACTTCGCCAGTCAACAAGATCGGACGCAGATCGCTCATCAACGCTTCAAGGCGGCCACGCAGCTCAACGATCACCGCGCTCGCGCCCAGCTCTGACAAATCGATTGACGCTTTCGGCTTGGCGCGCACATGCTTAAGCGCGCGCTGAACGGTGGCTAAAAGCTTCTGCAGACCGATGGGTTTTTCGAGGAAATCAAACGCGCCAATGCGCGTGGCTTCAACGGCCGTTTCAATGGTTGCGTGCCCAGAGAGCATCACCACCGGCATCGTGAGTTGCCCAGCAAGTTTCCACTCTTTGAGCAGCGTCACGCCGTCGGAATCGGGCATCCAAATATCAAGGAGTACGAGCGCAGGATTGTGCTTCGCGCGCAGCTCGCGTGCAGCCTGTGCGTTCTCCGCTAAGCGAACTTGAAAACCCTCGTCTTCGAGGATTTCACTCAACAGTTCGCGGATGCCGACTTCATCGTCGACGACAAGAATCTCGGTTGGCGTAATCAACTAACTACTACCCTTTTTCCTGACTGCTCGATGGCGCTGGTGCAAGCGGCAACGTGACAGTCACCACGGCACCTCCGGAAGGCGAATTCTCTAGCGAGATCCGCCCCTTATGCTCATCGACGATTTTTTTAACGATCGCGAGGCCAAGACCCGTCCCTTTCGGTTTGGTGGTCACGTACGGCTCAAACGCGCGAGCACGCACGGTTTCATCAAAACCATTGCCATTGTCGCAGAATCGCACACAGAGCTCGCCGCTACCGTCAGCGGCCTGGCGATTGAGCACTTCAATGCGTACTCGGCCATCACTACGATGCGTGCTCGCATCCACGGCGTTTTGCAACAAGTTGTGAATCACTTGGCGCAGCCGTGTGGCCTCGCCGCGCACCGTCGCATCTTCGGCTCGCCAATCCAGATCAACCGCAACCTCATAGGATTGGTAGAGCTCAAGCGTTTCGCGCAGGAGCGCCCCCACATCGAGCGGTTGCAAACTTCCAGGGCGTGGCTTACGCGCGTAGATCGCGAAGTCGTTCACCATGTTTTTCATCGCCGTGACTTGGTTGACGATCGTTTGCGTGCCCTTTCGGAGCGCCTCTGCTTCGGTGGGCGCGAGTCGGTCTGCGAGCTTCATCTCTAGCCGCTCAGCGGAAAGCTGGATCGGCGTGAGCGGGTTTTTTATTTCATGGGCAAGCCGCCGCGCCACTTCGGCCCATGCGGTATCGCGCTGCGCTTGCAGCACTTCGGTGATGTCATCAAACACAACAATTCGTGCAGCAACATCCGCGACCACTCGGCGCGAACCACGCACAATCAGCGTACGCGCATTGCCGCCAATCATGATCTCTTGCTCATGCTGCCAATCGCTATCAGCCGCGCGCTCAAATTGACGGGTGATAAGCTCAGAAAATTGTTTGAGCGACGGTTCGCTGGTATCCAGATCACGCCAGGTCGAAACACCCGTATCCACATGCGCATCCAAGCGCGCTTGCAAAATGACAGAGGCAGCCGCGTTGGCAACGCGAAGCACGTACTCATCGGTAAACACCAAAACACCGGCGTTTAAATTACGGAGCACGTTTTCGAGATAAAGATTGCTGGTCTCAATCTCTAAGCGGTTCACAGCTTCGCGTTCCCGTGCGTCGGCGAGCTGCAACGTCATGAGATTAAACGAGCGGGCCAGTACCGAAAGTTCATCACGCCCGGCCACGGGCTGACGCCGAGAAAAATCACCCGCCGCAACCGCGCGCGTCCCCGCTGCGAGTCCGGCGAGCGGCCCCGCCAGACGTTCTGAAAACACGCTCGCGAGCGACAGCGCCGTGAGCAGTGCCAGCAGCAAAAGCAAGGTGAGGGTGAAGGCGAACAAGCGCTTCAATGCGCTTCTCTGAAACGAAACCTCTTGATAATCGCGAAACCCTGCATCAACTCGCTCGGTTTGCTCGCGCAGCGCCGGCGCGACCAACTGCCCAACCAACAGCAATCGCGGCGGCGCTAACGACGTGGACGCTACGGGCACAATCGCTCGCAACACGAGTCCGGCTTCACCTTGCGATTCAATATTCGCTACCGGCTGCATTGAGCGAACACTGCGCAGCTCAAGCGCCGTCGGTGGCGCGGGCGCGAGCACATCGCGCGCCTCGGTGGCGAGCGCGATAGTGCTGCCGTTGGTGCTTAGCAGTGCGGCGTAACTCACGCCAGAGTTTTCGCGGGCGAGTGCGAGTGCGGCGCGTGCTTGCGTAGGCTCCGCTGCGGAAATTGCGCCCGCCATCGATTCTGCTTTCCGCGAGAGATCTTTCAGTGGCGTGGCGAGCGCAGTGCGCCCGAGCTGCAAGCCCGCATCAAGCGCTTTTTCGATTCGTGTGTCGAAAAAGCTCTCGATAGACGACGATAAAAACGCGACCGACACGGAATAAACAACCGCGCCGGGTAGAACCGCCACCACCGCGAAAAACATCATCATTCGCGTTGTGATCTTGGCGCCGAACACATTGCGCCGCCGTGCTCGTAGCAACACCGCCACCTGGTAAACCACCATGCCCGCCAACCCAATCACGATCACACCGGTTGCGATGAGAATGGTGGTGTAGTGACGGGTGAGCAGCTCTGAATTGGCAGAGGCGCTCGCTAACAGGGTCACGAGGATCGCGCCTGCGATCGCGAAGACCCAACGAGTCCAGCGGATGAATCGCGGCGGCGAGAGCGACAAAATCAAATCATTCGGATCGTCAGAAGGCACAGCACTTCCCGGCCCAATGGTGGGCGGATCGCGCGACTCGCTCGCTGCGTTGAGTGAGCTTGGTGCGCTCATGGTGTGAGCACCACGCGGTACCAATCCGACACCAACGTCCATTCACGCGAAACCAGCGTGTTCACCTGCAAGGGCTTTGGTAATTGCGCGGTGTCGAGACGAAGGCGAAGCGACACGTCGTAGCGTTCGCCGTTTCGCAACGCCCGCCGCTCGACTAACTCGCGGCCTCTGAGCGTTCGGATTTGGCGAAGCGCCTCATCGAGCGAGGAATAGCTCGCACCACCGCCGACGGTGCCGCCCGCGTCGACGCGGTAGGTGCTGGTCAGTGGAACGTAGGTTAGGCGGCGAACCGACGGTCGCGTGGTGATTGCTTCATCAAACCAAAACGAGCGAGAGCGCGTGATTTCGGTATCGAGCACGAAATAAAGCGGCGTGCCGCGCAGCAGCGCCGTTTCGAGCGGCGTGGTGAGCGTGAAATCAAACTCGGCGTCGATCACCCACGCCTCATCGCTTTGGCGCACGATCGCACTTTTGGTGTTTATCGACTCAGCAAAAATCGGCGCGTTGCCCAACAGCAATTGGGCGAAGAGTGCAAATGCTAGATAAAAGCCCACTCCCACGCGGCTCACTCGCCCGAGTGTTCTCCAAACAAGACGTGAGGCACACCGCAGCTTCATACGGCAATCTTCTCCAGCAGTGCGTAGAAGAAGCCGTCGTGGTTGTGAGTTTTTTTGTTGCCCCCCGGCAAGAGTTGGCCGCCAATCGAGGCTGGATCACCCGGCAGCGCGATACGCAGCCGTTTCATGTTGGCGTGTCGTGCCAGCGCCGCCTCGATCTGCAGCGCATTTTCTTCGCGAAAGATTGAGCAAGTGCAATAGAGCATGCGGCCACCCACGGCGAGCGTGCTCCACAATCGATCAATCAAAGCCGCCTGAATTTTTGCGAGCTGCGCAATGTCGGATTCCCGCTTGAGCCACTTTCCGTCCGGATGACGTCGCACCACGCCCGAGCCCGTGCAAGGCGCATCAAGCAAGATTCGATCAAACGGCCGCTGATCCCACCAAGTGGCAAGATCGAGCGCATCCGCCGCGCGCACGTCGGCGTGTAAGCCCAGTCGCGTTAAATTCTCGCTAATCTTTTTGACGCGCTCGGCGTCAACATCTAGCGCGAGCAATTGGCAATCGCTTTGTTCGAGCAAATGCGCGGTCTTGCCGCCGGGCGCCGCACATGCGTCAAGCACGCGCATATTCGGCTTGGGATTGAGGAGCGGCGCGGCGAGCTGCGCCCCGGCATCCTGAACAGAAAACCAACCCTCTTGAAAGCCGGGCATGCGGTGCACAGGTCGCGGACGCTTCACCACGATCATCGATTCACCAAGCGCCTCGGCCTCGATCTTTTTTTGCTCTAGGGCGCCCAACACGTCGGCCTGCGTTGCGCGCCGCGGGTTGACTCGAAGCGTGAGCGGTCCGTGACCGTTGCCGCCACGAAGAATGGCTTCCCACCACTCGCCATGATCTTGCCGCACGCGATCAATCCACCACTGCGGATGATTCCATTGCCCTTCGTCTGAGAGGAGCGCGTTGGCTTTAGCCTCCTCAGGCGCGCGAAGCACATTGCGAAGCACGGCGTTCACAAAGCCTTTTGCACCGCGGTCCATCATCTGCGCGGCTTCGACCGCTTGCGACACGATCACATGCGATGCCGTGCGCGAATACAAAAGCTGATAAATCGCGACCCAAAGCAACGCCTCAATCAGCGCATCCGGCTTTGCGCGCACAAACGCGCGCACGATCACTCGCAGCTCGCCCAAATGACGCAAACTGCCGAGCGTTAAATCGGCAAGTGCGCCGCGTGCCGCGCCGTCGAAACCGCTGGTATCTTGTTTCGCGAGCGAGTTATCCGCGTTGACACCTCCCAACACTGCGAGCACTGCGCGAGCCGCGGCGGACTGCACGCGGGCGAGCGAGGTGACGCTTTCACTCGAAGGCGCTTTTCCTGGCGGCCCAGGCGGCGCGGTCGATTTTGCGCGCGCACCCACGTTCGCAGCCGGTTTGGTGCGCGCGGAGGGGGAGGAAGGGGAATCGATGGCCACGGTACAAACTATCGCGGGAAGGTATGTGCGCCGTGACCGAGCCGTCGCAAGCGCCGCAAAATGAAAGTGGACCGAGTGTAGCGCAGGCTATTGGCGATTCGAGAGGGTGCCCGATTTGATTGGGCGACAGCCCTGTTTTTATGTGGATTCGATACAACACGTAACGGCTGGTTCGCCCACGTTAAATCAGCGGCGAAAGGCGATTGCCTTTAGAAGAAAACATGTTCGCGTCATCTCGATAAGATGCGCGCTTCATCAAAAAGTTGCTCTCAATCCCCATGGTTGCCCTAGCCGCCGCTTCTCAGTATCAAGAACTCGCCGCACTTTTTACGCGCCTCTACCGGTTTCGACATCTTGGCTCGATCGTTGGCTGGGATCACTCCGCCATCATGCCCAAAAAAGGCAACGAAGCGCGCGCTGCTGCACTGGCCGAGCTCGGTGTGCTGATGCACAACCTGCTTACCGATGCGAGCCTAAAGAACAAGCTCGCAGCCGCTGAGCAGGAAGACCTCAAACCCGTCGAGCGCGCCAATCTTCGCGAAATGCGTCGAAGCTGGGAAAGCGCGAATCTGCTGCCTGCCAAACTCGTTGAAGCGATGTCGTTGGCAAGTTCAAAGTGTGAGCATGCTTGGCGCGAACAGCGCCCCGCAAACGATTGGACAGGCCTCGTATCAAATTTGAAAGAAGTCGTTCGCCTCTCTCGCGAGCAGGCGCGATTGCTGGCCGCAGAAAAGTCCTCTTCACCGTATGACGCACTGATGGATCAGTATGAGCCGGGGATGACTTCCAAAAAAGTGGAGGCCATCTTTGCCGATGTGAAGACCTGGCTTCCCGCGTTGATTGCCAAAGCGCAGCAGAAGCAGGCGAGCGATTCGGTCATCAAACCCGTTGGCCCGTTTGCAACCGAGAAGCAAAAAGCACTCGGCCTCGCCGTTATGCGACATCTGCAATTTGATTTCGATGGCGGCCGCCTTGATGTGAGCGCGCATCCCTTCTGTGGCGGCGTACCGGAAGACGTGCGCATCACCACACGCTATCGCGAAGATGATTTCGCGCAATCGCTCATGGGCATCGTGCATGAAACGGGACATGCGCGCTATGAACAGAATTTGCCGCGTCAGTTGGTTGATCAGCCGGTGGGGGTTGCGCGATCGATGGGGATTCATGAAAGCCAATCACTTTCATTCGAGATGCAGCTCGGGCGTTCTAAACCGTTTCTCTCCCTCATCGCGCCGCTTGTGCGTGAGCACTTAGGCGATCAACCCGCGTTCTCAGCAGACAACCTCGCCCTGCTCTACACCCGCGTGAAACCCGGCTTTATCCGTGTTGATGCCGATGAAGCCTGCTATCCGGCGCACATCATCCTTCGATTTGAAATCGAGCGTGCACTGATTGACGGAGAAATCGAAGTTGAAGACATCCCAGCGCTTTGGGATGAAAAGATGACGCGCTATCTAGGCGTTGAAACCAAAGGTAACTTCACCGATGGGCCAATGCAGGACATTCATTGGCCCGCCGGGCTGTTTGGCTATTTCCCGAGCTACACCTTAGGCGCCATGTACGCCGCGCAATACTTTGCAAACATTCGCAAGCTGCATCCTAACCTGGATGAACGCATCGCAAAGGGCGACCTCGCGCCGATCTTTGACTGGCTGCGCGACAACATCTGGAGCAAGGCAAGCGAGCTCGAAACCGATGAGCTCGTGATGCAGGCTACCGGCGAAGCGCTCAACCCAGCGCACTTCCGTGCTCATCTAGAGGCACGCTATCTCAGCTAGCACAAGTGCGGAGGAAAGGTTCGATACTCACATCACCACAACAAGCTGAATCGAGGTTCACCTCGATTCAGTCTAGCCGCCGTGCCGTGGGTCTTTCCCCTGCACGATATGAATCACGTACTCGCTGATGTTCTTGGTGTGATCGGCAACGCGCTCTGCAGCTTTTGCTAAAAACGCGATCTCAATGCCTGCGCCAATGGTGCGAGGATCTTCGAGCGTGTAGGTCACGATGAGGCGCATGATGCGCTCAAATTCCTCGTCAACCGCCTTATCTCGTCCGATCACCTCGCCTGCGGCAATCACATCGAGTCGAGCAAACGCGTTAAGCGTTTCCTTGAGCATGTCCTGAACCAAGACGCCGATGTGTTTCACCTCGTTCAGGCGAAGCGATTGGAATCGCTCATTGGCCTGGAATTGCTTAGCGCGTTCTGCGATTTTCTTGATTTCATCGCCGATACGTTCAAGATCGCCCGCCGCTTGCATCGTGCAAAGAATCTGGCGCAGGTCAACAGCGGCAGGCTGTCGTTTGGCAATGATTTCCATGCCCTTACGATCAATATCCATCTGCAAAGAATTGACCTTTTTATCCTCGCGCGACACGGCTAGCACGAGCTCAGCATCATTGGTTGCGATGGCACGCATCGCGCGCTCCATCTGCGCTTCCACAATGCCGCCCATCGCGAGCAAACTGCTGCGCAAATCTTCTAGTTCGAGTTCGAATTGTTTCGAGGTGTGTTCCATAAAGACTTTCTAATCGATTCTGTTTCGTTTGAATCGAGCAATATCAACCAAAGCGGCCAGTGATGTAATCCTCGGTACGCTTATCTTTAGGTTTCACGAAAATTTCTGCCGTTGGCGTGAATTCGATCAATTCGCCGAGATACATATACGCCGTGTGCTGTGAAACACGTGCGGCTTGTTGCATATTGTGGGTCACGATCACGATCGTGTAGTCATCGCGAAGTTCGCTGATGAGTTCCTCGATTCGAGCGGTCGAGATTGGATCCAGCGCAGAGGTTGGCTCATCCAGCAGCAACACTTCGGGCTTCACTGCGATGCCGCGCGCAATGCAAAGCCGCTGCTGTTGCCCTCCAGAGAGTGACAGCCCGCTCTGTGAAAGTTTGTCTTTCGCCTCGCCCCAAAGAGCCGCTTTTTTCAGCGCCCATTCAACGCGGTCGTCCATATCGCTTTTGGAGAGCTTTTCGTAGAGCTTCACACCAAAAGCGATGTTGTCGTAGATCGACATCGGAAACGGTGTCGGCTTCTGGAACACCATTCCGATCTGCCCGCGAAGCGCGTTCAAATCCTGTTTCGGGTCGAGAACGTTTGAGCCATTAAAAATGATCTCACCTTCCGCGCGCTGGCCCGGATAGAGCGAGTACATCCGGTTCAGCGTGCGCAGGAGCGTTGACTTGCCACAACCTGAAGGTCCGATGTACGCGGTGACCTGGCGCTCGGGAATTTCCATCGAAATGCTGCGCAATCCCTGGAATGTTCCATAAAAGAAGTTGAGATTTTTAATCGCAATCTTGGTCACTGCATTTGTTTTTGGCGCTTCTTTCGCTGCGTCGCCAAGGCTTACTTGAAAAGACATATGCAATCCTGTTGTTAGTTATTCTTCTGCCGGAATACGGTGCGCGCCAGAATGTTGAGGGCGAGCACGACAAGCGTGATTAAAAGTGCACCAGCCCAAGCGAGGCGCTGCCACTCTTCGTAAGGGCTCATCGCAAACTGGAAAATCACCACGGGTAAGTTGGCCATCGGCCCGCCCATATCGGTGCTCCAGAACTGGTTGTTCAAAGCGGTGAACAAGAGCGGCGCGGTTTCGCCAGATACGCGTGCAAGCGCCAAAAGAACTCCGGTAATGACGCCGCCCTTTACAGCGCGTAGCGTGACCATTGTCACCACGCGCCACTGCGGGGCACCCAGTGCTACAGCCGCTTCACGCATACTGTTTGGTACGAGTAGCAACATGGTTTCAGTCGTTCGCACCACGACCGGTACAGCGATGATTGCGAGGGCGACTGCGCCAGCCCAACCCGAGTACTCTTTCACTCGCGCAACGATCAGAGCGTACACAAATAAACCAATGACGATAGAAGGTGCTGACAGAAGAATGTCGTTGACGAAGCGCGTAAGCTTCGCGATCATGCTCTCCCGTCCGACTTCTGCGAGGTAAATCCCCGCCAGGATTCCAATGGGTGTGGCGATGAAGATCGCGGCACTCACGATCATAAGTGAACCCATGATCGCGTTGGCAAGGCCACCATCAGAACCGGGCGGTGGCGTCATCTGTGTAAAGAGGGCCGGCCCGAACGATGCCAAACCTTTGCTCGCAAGCGTCCACAAAATCCACAGCAGGAAAAACATCCCAAATGCCATGGTCGCAAGCGACATTGCCAGATTGAAACGATTCATCCAGACGCGACGGCGATAGATGGGATTGTCTGGCGTCGCTAGCGAGCGGGTCGGTAGCCCTTTTTCGGTGAGATCGCTCATGTGCGGCGTCCTTCTTTCTTGGAAAGGCTGCTCAGCATCCAACGCGAAAGTGAGAGCACGACAAATGAGAGGAAAAACAACAGAAGGCCGAGTGTTATTAGTGCTGACATATGGTTTGGGTCTGCCGCCTCATTGAACTCATTTGCGAGCGAGGATGCAATCGAGTTTCCCGGATCGAATAGCTTCAGAGAGATGTTGTAGGCATTGCCAATTACAAAGGTTACCGCCATCGTCTCACCGAGCGCGCGACCTAGCCCTAGCATGATGCCCCCGACGACGCCAGCCTTGGTGTAGGGCAACACCACATTCCACATTACTTCCCAGGTGGTCGCGCCAAGACCATACGCAGACTCTTTCAAAATCGGGGGGGTTGTCTCGAACACGTCGCGCATGACCGACGCAATAAACGGAATCACCATGACCGACAGAATCAGCCCCGCCGTGAACACACCGATACCCATGGGTGGGCCTTGAAACAGCGTACCAATGAGCGGCAAATTCCCAAGCGAGCTCGATATCGCCGGTTGGTATTCGGCAAGAATGGGGGCAAGGATGAAAAGTCCCCACATCCCGTAGATGATCGATGGGATTGCCGCGAGCAATTCGACTGCCGTTCCAAGCGGCCTTTTCAGCACGGGCGGACACATCTCGGTCAAGAAGATCGCAATGCCGAAGCTCACTGGGACACCGATGAGAAGGGCAATTGTTGCGGTGATTAACGTACCCCAAAGCGGAGCCAAACCACCGAACAAGCTTCGTACGGGGTCCCAGACGTCAGTGACGAAGAACTTAGGTCCCGTCTGTGTCAGCGTGAGCCATGAACCGACAAAAAGCGAGGCAATGATTCCAGCGAGCGTTGCCAGGACAAGCACTGCGAAAAACTGCGTGCTTCGGTGAAAGACTGCGTCCTGTAGCGCAAACTTAGAAGCTAGGCCGCGAGGCTTTGTTCCTGCCGTCGGCGCAGGCAAGGTCTCTGTGATCCCCGTCATTTTTCGTATCCTCACAAAAAATAAGCGCGACCCACAAAGCCGCGCTTATTGATGACTATTCCGAACCTAAACGTTTTGAATTAGAAAACGGCTTTTCCCGATGAATCCGTAATTTTCTTCCACTCAGCCTGGATGAGCGAAACAGTTGCGGGCGGCAGCGGCACGTAGTCCAACTCTGTCGCAAACTTCTGGCCGCTCTTGAGTGCCCAATCAAAAAACTTAAGCACTTGCTGGCCGTTTTGCGGCTTATCTTGTTTTGCGTGCATGAGGATGAACGAAGCCCCCGTCATTGGCCAGCTCTTCGCGCCTGCCTGGTCGGTGAGGATTACCCCCATACCGGCAACGCTCTTCCAGTCAGCGCCTGCAGCGGCGGCTGCGAAAGTTTCGTCATCTGGCTTCACAAATTGACCATCTTTGTTGCGCATCTGGATGTAATCAAGTTTGTTTTTCTTGGCGTACGCAAACTCGACATATCCAATCGAGCCCTTGATGCGCTGCACGTATTGCGCAACGCCTTCGTTACCTTTCCCGCCCACGCCTTCCGGCCAGCTGACGGCTGTACCTACGCCAACCTTGCTTTTCCACTCTGGCGACACCTTGGCAAGATAGTCAACAAAGATAAACGTTGTTCCCGAACCATCCGAGCGGCGTACAACCGTGATAGGTCCTTCGAGCTTAACGCCAGGGTTCAAGTCCGTGATGGCCTTGTCATTCCAGGTTTTGATCTTACCGAGATAGATGTCTGCCAGAACCGGGCCTGTCAGTTTCAACTGACCAGGTTGGACGCCATCCATGTTCGTAACCGGTACAACGCCACCGATAGTTGCTGGAAACTGCACGAGACCGTCTTTAGCAAGCGCTTCGGCATTGAGAGGCATATCGCTTGCGCCGAAATCAACGGTTTTCGATTGGATTTGTTTGATACCGCCGCCAGAACCGATCGATTGGTAGTTCATCGCGACGCCAGTAGCTTTTTTGTATTCGTCAGCCCACTTCGCGTAAAGCGGGAACGGGAAAGTCGCGCCAGCGCCTGTGATTGATTGCGCGGAGGCGGAAACCGCCATACCCGCCATCAACACTGTTGCCAGTGTCGCAAGAGAATTCTTTACAGCATTCATAAATATTCCAGTCGTATTTGTCGGAGGAGTTGTTGCCTTGGCCTGCAGTCAACGCGCAATGCCCCGGTTTTCTGCTTGTAACTATCTCAACGTTTCATTACAGGAATATTTCTTTCTCCCGCTTACGACTCGCGCGGAGCGCTCACCCCAGAGACGATGCGTAAAAGATTTAGGGTAAACCCTTTTTTTGACGCTTCTTCCTCATGCGAAGTCGCAAAGCCCGTCGTGCGATGCATCGCGTTACAGAGTACAAGTTTCTGCCCGTTTCACAATCCGTATAAATCGTATAAACTATTTCTTTCAATTTATTTTAGGTACGCGCCATGAAAAAAGCACCTCTTGCTGCGGCTCCCGCAAAGAAATCAAGCGTTACCCCAGTGGTAAAGCCAGTTGCGGTGAAAAAGCCAGCAAAAAAGGCGGCAACTTCGATTCCGAAGAAAGCTGCACCGCCCGCACAGCCGCCGAAAAAGCCGGCCGCCACAACGTTAGAAAAAGTGAAACTGGTGCGAGACAGCTTCACGCTGCCAGAAGCGGATCACGAGTTAATCAAGCACTGTAAAAAAGCGGCTGTAGCGAGTGGTCGAGAGACAAAGAAGAGTGAAGTCGTTAGAGCGGCGATTCAAACATTTAACGCACTCCCGCTTGAGCAGCAGCTAAAGGCTTATCAGGCGTTGTCACCGATCGCGGTGGGCCGCCCCAAGTCAAAGTAGATCCTTGCAGCGGCCAAGCGGGGGACTTTTCACAAAACCTCATCGCGACAGATTGACCTATTCGCTCCACGGAGCGGGCATAGATAACGGCGCGCAAATTCGCATCGATAACAAGCGGCTGATCCATTGCAAGCGTGCATTCGATCACCGCCCCGAGGCCGTATTCGATGACTCTTTCCACCACTTCATCATTAAGCGGGGTTAAACCGAGCTCAAGGATCGATTCGCGCACGGCGGCGATGGTGAGCATTTCGGAACTCTGAGTCGTCATTGATTTCGCTCCGCGCGTTGCGTGTGGGATGGACTGATTCGACTCAATCGTCATGCCCTCGTGTGACACTGCAATGACATCAATTTCACGACGCTGCAATACCTGAGTCGCACACTGCAGCCGTCGCCGTTAGTCATGGGCAGTCGATGGTCGTGCATCAGTATGTTGAGGGGATTCGCCGCACAGCGAGCAACGAAACGCTTCTTGCGGATCAGGTCATCAATTTTCTTTATCACCCCTCGCGCGAGGAGCCCAGCTTCCTCCTGAACGCGTTGGCGAGCGGGACTGTTACCAATGCGCTCGCGTACTGGCAATTCGATCGTACCCTGGTCAATGCCCAGCGCTGCATTGAATACGCGGCTCACCGAATGTTGATACGCGAATCCGAGACGCTGACGGGCTTTGCCGCAATGCGAACGCTACGCGATCTTTTCGAGCGAAAAATTCGCTATTGGGATGTGCGTCCGCTACCCGATGACGTGAGTTCAATCGTCTCGCCCGCAGACGGGAAATTGCTGCCGTTCGCTGCCTTTGAACGAGACATGTTGCCCGTCAAGTCAAAGTTCATTCGGATCGATGATCTCCTCGGTGCCGCGAACCCATGGCGTGAAAGGTTCGCGAGCACGTTGAATCACGAGTCTCATGTAAACCACCTCGCGGGCGTAATTGTGCGGCTCACGCCCGACGTCTATCACTACACCCACGCACCGGTTTCAGGGCGAATCATTGCGCGGCAAACAATTGAGGGACGTTTTCATTCTTGCAACCCTACGGCGCTGGTTCGCTTCCCAGGTTCGTATGCGCTGAACCGACGCGTGGTAACGGTGTACGACACTGATGTGGATTGCGGCACCAATGTAGGTAAGGTCGTGCAGGTGGATGTCGCAGCAATGATGATCGGCGAAATCCAATCACGCTACAGCGAGCGGCGGTACGAGGCACCTTGCTCGTTGAATACAGGTGACTTTGTGGTCCGTGGTTCCCCCGTATCCATGTTCAGGCCTGGCAGCAGTACGAGCATCGTGCTTTGGGACGGCACACGAGCATCGCTTTCCGGCGAGCTGATCGCAAACGCTGCTCGAACTGATCTGCGCAGTCGATTTTCGGATTGGCTTGGTAAGCCTTGGGTCGAGACGCAAGTCTTGGTTCGACAGTCCATTGCCGAGCGAACTTAATTTCTATGTATGGAGATGCTTATGAACGAACTGTTCACCATCGAGCTGGGAATTGTGCTGCTGGCATTTCTCGGCATCTCGATCTTTCGTTGGGCCTTCAAAACGCTGACGCGTGAGGGCTGGCAGATTGCCCTTGCGGTTCCGCTACGCACCTCATCACAGATGAATCGTTTTTGGCCCGCCATTAACTTCACGTTTTATGGCGTGATCTCTGGTGTAGCGTATGGGATTGCGGTCGCCTTGTTCATCTTTCTTGTAGGCGCCTACAAGCAACCTGTGGCAAGTGCCGCGCTCTTCGCAGCTCTCTTGCTCGCCGTGGGAATTCCCGCTTCGAAATTGGTCGCACGTTGGGTTGAAGGCATCCCGGGCCACACGATTGGTGGTGCGCTGTTTGCGGTACTCGTGAGCGCAATTCCTGCGCTAAGCATCACGAAGTGGCTCACCGAAGCGCTCGCGTTGCCCGCATTCGACGCAGGCGTCGTAATTGCTGCGGCATGTATCGCTTATGTGTTGGGTGAAGCCATTGGCCGCCTCGCGTGTTTGTCGTTTGGGTGCTGTTATGGGCGACCCCTCTCGCAATGCACCTCGTTGCAGAAAGCCCTTTACTCGCGCTTCACTGACACCTATCGCGGCCGATTCAAAAAAATCGCTTACGCCAGCGGCCTAAACGATCAACCAGTGATTGCGGTTCAGTCAATTGCGTGCGCGGTTTTATTTGTGCTTTTCCTGCTCGCCCTCTGGATGTTTTGGAAGGGTTATATCGCTGCCAGTATCGTGACTGCCTTGGGCGGCTCGCAGCTTTGGCGGGTTTATTCAGAGCAACTGCGCGCTGATTTTCGTGGTCGCGACGGATTCACCCACTATCAGGCCATGGCAATCGTAGGCGCGCTTTTGTCCACTGCGTTTGCTTGGTTTTACGGCCAGGCTGCGCCATCCGCGCTTGCATCCGCTCTTGCTGGGTGGCGTGCCGTGACCCAGAGCGAAGTCATCGTTGCTTCGCAGTTGTTGGCTGTGCTTATTGCCCTCTTCATGGGGCGCAGCTCAGTGACCTCCTCCCGCTTAGAAATGTTGCTGCATGAACCCCAAAAAAGATAGCTCCCTCCTCATCCAATTCATTCACTGGTGCCTTACTGCCATCGCCGCGTTTGTTTTGCTCGCGCTTACCTCACCAAATAGCGCGCGCGCCCGCGAAATCGTCATTGTGCAGTCGCTTGATTTATCCGGCCGATCAAGTCTAGGGAAAGATTTCTCGAACGGCATTCGTACATACATCGATGCGGTAAACGCTCGGGGTGGCGTGCGCGGCCGGAAAATTTCGCTGCTGCAGCTTGATGACAGCGGAGATCCACAACAAACAATCGCCAATCTTCAGCAGTTGATCAAAGAAAACGAAGCCGACGGCCTGATCGGGCCAACCAGCGCGCGGAGTTATCTCGCAGTAGCGGGGTCGGACCTGCTGCGCAGCACTGGGCTCACAATGCTTGGTGTACCCACTGGCGCCCGGGCAAGCGGTGCGGGAAACAGTAGAGCGCTTCCGATTCGCGCGAGCTATGCTGATGAGGCAAGGCAGCTACTGAGCCACATTGCAACGATGCAAATAAAACGAGTCGCGCTTGTGCGCGGTGAAGGCGAGGAAGCAGCGTTTGCGGCGACCGCTTTGCGTGAAGAGGCGAAGCGGCGAAATCTCACACTTGAGTTTGATGGCGACACGCCCGCTTGGCAAAAACGTAACACGATAAACGCAAACATAGAAGCCGTGGTAGTCGCTGGGGATGCGGTCGGTGTGTCCACGGCGTTGGCGCACACCAAGTAGACGGCGCGAGACGCGAACGTGTTTGGCTTCTCCACCATCGACCACCGCACGTTATTGGAGATCGCAAAACAAGCCGCAATCGGTATGGTGATCAGCCAGGCGATGCCGTCTGCTGAGAAAAATGTCTATCCGTTCCAGCGCGAACATCGAGATCTGATGAAGCGATATCGGGACGAACCGCCGTCGCTTCACACGTTGGAGGGCTACGTCGTGGCCGGAGTTCTTATCACTGCCCTGGAAACGATTCCAGGCGAACCCACCGCCGCAAATGTAACGGCGGCGCTGCGATCGGCACTTGATCTTGATTTAGGGGCCATCAACGTGTCAACCCGAATTCCTGAGAACGCAATGCGATTTGTAAATCTTTCTGCGGTGTCCAAGAAAGGCGCCTTAATCGAATAGTGCATTAAGAGAACGCATTATAACTTAATCTCTATAGTCTTTATTCACATGGGACTAAAGAGGCGTTTTGGCAAAACTTGCTTTCTACATAAACAGCGCATAGCCCGAGTCAAATTGAGAGAACATGCGCTAATCTGTGATATGTCTTAAAGGTGTAACACGACCGCACGATATTCGGCGAAATACCAAGAGGGACAATCGTGCTGCCGCTAATCAATCGCGAGCGAAGCCTGCTCGCATTCAACGAACGCGTCCTCGCGCAATGTGAACTGCCATGGACGCCGCCGCTAGAAAAGCTGCGCTATATGACAATCGTCAGCTCAAATATCGATGAGCTGTTCGAGGTAAGAATCGCAGAGCTCAATCAGAAGCTCGACGCGCTGGAAGCCGAGGGATCGAGTGCAGCGCCGAAGCTTCGGCAGGATTTGCTTGAAGTCGCCGACCATGCGCATAAGTTGGTCGCCAAGCAATCGCACATCCTTGACGAAAAAGTTCTTCCGGAGCTCGCCACGCACGGCATCGTGCTCGTCCGTGACGCGCAACTCACGCTCGCGCAGCGCCGCTGGGTCGCCGCAACGTTTAAGCGTGAAGTCGCGCCCGTGCTCACCCCAATTGGGCTTGATTCAGCGCATCCGTTCCCGACGGTTGCCAACAAGGGGCTGCACTACATCGTCGAGTTAATCGCTAACCGTCGCAAGGGCGAACACTCGGTCGCAATTGTCAAAGTTCCGCGCACCCTGCCCCGTGTGTTGGAAATGCCGCGCCAGGGTGAAACGCGTAATTTCGTTTTGCTCTCAACCGTCATGCAATCGCAACTAGCGACGCTGTTTCCAGGCCGCTCGATCGCTGAGTTCTCGCAATTTCGCGTCACCCGCGATAGCGATTTATGGGTTGACGAGGAAGAAACCGATTTGCGCCGTGCACTCACCGGGCAGCTGAGAAGGCGGCCTTTCGGTCAGCCAGTTCGGCTTGAAATCAATGCTGACTGCAGCGCATCAATGGTGGAGCTATTGCGCTTGCAGTTCAAGATCGAGCAGCACGAGGTGTACCGCATCGATGGACCGGTAAATTTAGCTCGTCTACAAGCGCTTTACGATTTGGCCGAGGTCCCTGCGCTTCGCTTCCCACCCGTCAATCCATCTCGCTCCGGCCCACCGCTAAGAGCAGACGCGCCTGCCGCTGCATTCTTCGAGGCAATGCAGCGCGAAGACATGCTCGTTCATCACCCGTATCAATCGTTCGACGCAGTCATCGACTTCCTGCGCGCAGCCGTGAACGATCCGGATGTCATCGCAATCAAGCAAACTATTTATCGAACAGGCAGCAAATCGGTGCTGATGGATTTGCTGCTAGAGGCGGTCCGACGCGGCAAGGAAGTTACGGTTGTACTCGAACTAAAAGCGCGATTCGATGAAGAAACCAATATCAACTGGGCAGAGAAACTCGAGCTGGCCGGCGCACATGTGGTTTACGGATTGGTGGGCCTCAAAACCCACGCAAAAATGCTGTTGGTTTTGCGACGTGAGCGCGCTGGAAGAATCCGCGCCTACGCGCACATCGGAACGGGCAATTACAACCCAGGGACCGCGCGCTTCTACACCGACTTCGGACTGCTAACCTCAAAATCAGCGCTGACTGATGAAGTTGCTGCGATCTTTCATCATCTAACTAGCCTCACCCATCCTCCGAAGCTGAAACATCTTTGGTGGTCACCGCACACGATGCGCAGTGAGCTGCTCGCGGCAATTGATCGGGAAGCTGCAAATGCCCGCAGCGGCTTGCCTGCGCGCATCATGGCAAAGATCAACACGTTGTCCGACGAGGCCGTGATCGAAGCGCTCTATCGCGCCTCGGAAGCGGGCGTAAAGATTGATCTCATCGTCCGTGGCGCGTGCTGCCTTGCGCCCGATCAGCCGGGCGTGTCATCGAATGTGCGCGTGCGCTCAATTGTGGGGCGCTATCTTGAGCATTCCCGTGTTTACTACTTCGAGAATAATGGCGATGCGAAAGTCTACCTTTCGAGCGCTGATTGGATGAGTCGGAACCTAGATCGCCGCGTTGAAGTGGCAACACCTGTGCTTGATCCTGTGTTGCGCGTGCGTGTCGTTCGGGAGGCGTTTGAACTAGCGCTGAATGACACTCGCGATGCGTGGGAGCTTCTGCGAAGCGGCGCATTTAAGCTGCTGCGAGCCCGCACCGGTGAGCCGCCTGTTTCGATGCAAGCGATCCTTACGCAAGAGTGGGCGGCACCTGCGAGCCATCTTGAGGAAAACGGCGAATGAGCGACATCATTTTCTGGCGACATGCGGAGGCCAATGAGGCCGTTGAAGGCCAATCGGATTTGGAACGCAAACTCACCGTCAAGGGTCAGCGCAACGCGGAACGCGTCGCGCATTGGCTAGATCGAAACTTGCCTAGCCAATGTCGTGTCTACATGAGCGAAGCTAAGCGCTCGCAGCAGACAGCACGCACGCTCCCCAGAAAAACAAAATTGCTTGCTGCGATCAACCCCGATGCGACGGCCTCAGATGTTCTTGAAGCTGTTGGATGGAAAGACGGACGGGGCGCCGACGAACTTGTAGTCGTGGTCGGTCATCAGCCCTGGATGGGCGAATGCATCAGTCAGCTGCTCGGAATTCAATCCGCCACACCGCTGAGCATCAAAAAGTCTGCCGCCTGGTGGTTGCAGCAGCGAACCCGCGAAGAGCGTGTGGAAACCATTCTGCGTGCGGTGATCACGCCCGAGTTTCTGTAGTCTTACGCGACGTCGCGCCGCCTTCCGAGTGCGTCGCCGCGTATCCCTAATGCGTAACGGACGCGCCTAAAAAATGTCGCGCGTAGCGAGGCGCAATGCGCTGAACGTCGAGCAACACGAAGAAGTCCGCACAGTCAAACGCGGGATCCCACGCTGCTTCTCCGCCCACCCACGCGCCGAGTCGCAAATAGCCCTGAAGCAGCGGAGGCACCGCGGGGGTCGCGAGTTGAGGATCGCCAAGTGATGGGACACCGCGAATCGGTTCGACCCGATACGCTTCCGGGGCGAGATGCTTTGCTAGCAGAAGCGCGCGAAGCACTCCAAAATTTAATGCGCCGTTTTCAAAAGGCACACTCGCACAGCCCGCGAGAAAGCGCACGTTTCGTTCGCGAACATAGGCGCCAAGCCCCGACCACAATCGGGCTAACACGATGCCACCCTCCGCCGCACGGTAGGCGGGGTGTACGCACGCGCGGCCCACTTCAAACAACTCACGTTGAATCGGTCGCAAGCTGTCAATTCGAAACTCGCTTTCCGAGTATCGTTTACCCAAGCGCTCTGCGTTCGAAGGCGAAAGAATCCGATAGGTGCCAACGACCTTATCGCGCCACTCATCAACCACCACAAGGTGCTCGCAATACGGATCAAACTCGTCGACATCTCGGCCGTCATGGCGTTGAATATCCGCGCCGATTTCTTCGCAAAACACTTTGTAGCGAAGCCGGAGTGCCGCTTCAATCAGTGCACGGTCATCAGCCAGTCGCACGCTAAAGCGACTTGACCGATCAGGAGCGGTCGACTTGGAAATAGAAACCGACGAATCAATCGGGAATGTCCGCATAGTCAAATTGAATAATGAACGCCTGCACACTGTAGGAACGCTCGATGACTGGTGCGTGACGGTTCAGTGACAAGATCGCGACACGATATCGCTGGATCGTCATCGAGTCGTCATATACGTCGATAAAAATTTGATTTGTGGTCGTAGTGAGAGGCAGCGTTGCCTCCGAGCACCGATCGTTGTTCGGATACACATTGCCTATCCGTTTGCTCGAACGTTCGAGCGAATGCGAAACCTGCACAATCGCGCCGCAGGGATTCGCTTTGACCACAACCCCGCACCTCTACGCATCGGCCGATTGACTCGATCTCCTAAGCCGCTAGCAGGGTGCAGCGCTACAGTGATCTTGAAACCCTCCACTTCATGAGCGCGTTGGCGCTCATTTTTTTGAGCAGTGGCTACTCGCGAATGGAGAGATCGATGCCCCATTTCACGCAGCGCTCAAGTTCCTCCTCGAGCAACGCAGCAGTGAGCGGTCGATCAGTGCGTATCGAAGAATCAATGGTGAGCACGTAGCCCCCGTTTTTTCGCGTGAGATGCGCTGCGCCAGCGGTCGCGCTCCGTCCGTGCGAAAAAATTGCCGCGATGCGCAGGCAGAGCAGTCGCTCCGTGAGTGATCGATCAAATGCGTCGCGATCCAGTTTTTTGAGCGATCCTGTATGGCCGAGTACTAACTGTGCAATTGCGTATCGCTCACGCTCAGCAAATCCCGGCAAATCCGAATGTTCGATGATGTAGGCAGAATGGCGGTGATAGTCCTCATGAGATATCGCCATGCCGATTTCATGGAGACTTGCGGCCCAGGATAAAAGGGCGTCGTGTTTCTCACTGCCCAGTGTTTGCCATAGGTGTTGTGCGCCTTCATCGACGCGCGCCGACTGAGCCGCGTCTGCATCGTAGCGGCGTGTGAGGCGTTCAATGGTGCGCTCACGAATATCGGTGCCATCGCGCGCACGAGTAGTGCGCGAACCCACGCTTGTTTCGCGCGCTAGTAGATCGTAGACCGCGCCGAGACGCAGTGCACCATCAGCAGGATCAATACGATCAATGTTGAGTTCGTGCACGATCCCCAAGAGGATGGCGAGCCCGCCGGGCAGCACGGGCGCACGCGAGGCCTTTAGTGCATTTAACGTGAGCCGATCCATGCGGCCCACCGTGATGAGCTCGTCCCTGAGCGCGAGCAGAGAAGAATCGTTGACCACACTACCGAAATCGTTCTCGGTCACGATCTCAAACAGCGCGCGAACTGTCCCTGAGGATCCGTAGGCGACATCCCAACCGCGTTTGTATCCGCTACGAAGCACTTCCAGGCGCGAGCGAACAAACACTTCCGCTTTGCGAAATGCGGCAGCGGTGACAACACCGTCAGGAAAAAAGTTTTTGGACAGCGTGACCGCGCCCAATTGGAACGATTCCATTGCCGAAGGCTCGTAGCCACGTCCGATCACAAATTCGGTAGAGCCGCCACCAATATCGAAGATCAGTCGATCGCTCTCGCTCCACGGTAAAGAATGCGCGCAGCCCAGATAAATGAGACGCGCCTCTTCGTTGCCTGAAATCACATCGATGGGCATGCCGAGCGCAGCCTCTGATCGTGCGAGTAACTGGGACGCATTTTTTGCAACGCGATACGTGCTCGTTGCTACCGCGCGAACCCGCTCGGGATTGACCGCCGCGAGTCGCTCGCGAAAGCGTGTCAGCGCAGCAACGGCCTCTTCGATCTTCGACTCAGAGAGCGCTGATTTTTCGTCTAAGCCACCGGCAAGTCGAACGCCTTCGCGCCATGTGCTGACTGGAACGATTTGTTCGCCGTCGAGTTTGCCGATCATCAGCCGAAAACTATTCGAACCGAGATCGACCGCTGCTATGAGTCCTTCATTCATTCGACGCGATGCCTGCTTGTTAGGGAAACGCTGAGCAAGTTTCTCGCGTCCGTCGCATCGGCGGGCTTGGGCTCCCAGCTAATCCCAATCCGCCGCGCGCCGAATCCCGGAGACTTATTCAGTGTTTCCTTAGTCGTCAATCAAAGCAAGCAAGGATAGACGACTCGTGTGACACGGGCAGGCATGCTCAACAAGGAATAGCGTTACCCGTATAGCGCTTGTTAAAACAGGGCGAACGCATGAAAAGCTGCAATATCCGTATTAAGTAAAAGCAAACTTTAGCCCTGTTTAAATAGGGACTAAACCGTGAGACTTGTTAGGCTCTGCGCAGGAAGAATTTGCTCAAAAGCAATGCTGCGAGTGCTCCCAGGACTTGTGCGGCGACAAAGCCCGGCACACTGCTCGGCGCCACGCCAGCAAACGTATCGCTGAGCGAACGCGCGATGCTGATCGCAGGGTTTGCGAACGACGTGGAAGACGTGAACCAATATCCCGCCGTAATCGCCGCCGGCACTGCGAACACCGGCGCGAGCGATGAGCGGTTTGCGGAAAACAAAATAGTGAACAGCAGCCAAAACGTAGCGACGAATTCACCGATGCCTTCGCCCAAAGAGCTTCGCACCTTTTGCGACGTTTGAACAAGGGCCAGCCCGAACATCGCGTGCGAAAGCATCGCACCGACGATCATCGCTGCGATTTGCGTCGGCACATAGAGCGCGAATTCGCGCCACGATACATCGCGACGAAGCGTCATCACCAAACTCACGGCCGGATTGAAGTGCGCCCCTGAGATCGGGCCAAGCGCGTAAATCAACACCCCAAGCGCTGCGACGGTGGCGAGCGTATTGCCGATGAGCGCAACGCCTGCGTTTCCAGCGCTCAGTTTTTCCGCAAGTATGCCGCTACCAATTACAACGCATGCAAGCGATAACGAGCCGAGCGCCTCAGCGCCCAGCTTCTGCGACAACGAATAATTCATGTTGAAAGACTAAACCGACGTTTGCCCGATTTTCTTCACTTCATGTTGAATTGCGTTGGCATCCAAAATGTGTAGCGGCAAATTGGCAAAGAGTGACACCCGTTGACCGATTTGTCGTGCGACTTTGCTGAACGCTGCACGCTTTTCTTCGTCGCTTCCCTCAACGGCTGCGGGATCTTCGAAACCCCAATGCGCGGAGGTCGGGTAGCCCGGCCAAATCGGGCAGACTTCACCGGCCGCGTTGTCACACACGGTGATGATGAAATCCATTTTGGGCGCCTCTGGCAGTGCGAATTCGTCCCACGATTTGCTGCGCAGCCGCTCTGCGGGATAGCCCGTTGATGCGATCTGTTCAACCGCAAACGGGTTGACGCGACCGGTTGGGTGCGAGCCCGCGCTGAAGGTATTGAACCGCCCCTTGCCTGCCGCCCAGGTGAAGGCTTCTGCCATCACGCTACGCGCAGAGTTGCCGGTGCACAAAAAGAGAATGTTGTAAGTTTTTTCCATAACAAAATTGTGGCGCGTGTTGTCGTTACTTGTTGTGACGGAACGATGACAACGCGCGTTATCAAGAATTAGCGGGAATTAAGCTGAGCACGAGGTGCTGCATGGAGACTTGTTCTCGTCAGAGACTTGCTTCATTACGGGCGGCGCAAGGGTTATCGAAGCAGGCGCGCAGCATGCGCTGGCGGATTCAGCACTCTTTTCGCCCATATACGTTTTTGCGTCGCCCATCGTGTGATACATCTCCCACACGACGCCCTGTGGATCAGCGAGCCAGTGCTTCGTGCTCTTTGCGTAGCAGCACGACGTTGCGCCTTCGTGATCGAGCGAGAGTTCGGCCGCTGCGTGATTGATTCGCATCACGTCGAGTTCCGCTTCGCTATCGGTTTGGAAACCCAAGTGGTTCACGCCCGAATCGTGACCGCGTTTTGAGATGGCGAAATTGACCCGCGGATCGTCGAGCATCCACTTTGCGTAGTCCGCTTTTTCGACAGACGGTAGCGCGCCAAATAGTGCGCTGTAAAAGCGCGTGCTTTGAGCGATGTCTTCAACTGAGACGTGAACGTGGAAGCGTTTCATGACGTGTATTCCTTTCGTGAGCGAATTTGGAGATCAGTATGGCCGAACACAGCATGCGTTGTTCGCATAGGTTGGGTAGCTACGACGGCAATCGACGGCACACCATTGGCTGAGCGAAGTCACCTCCGCTCTATTGATACGAAATCGTTTGAACCAAGCGATAAAGATATTTAGAAATTTCATTAAATCAATCCTTTGGGTAAGTGACGTTAATCACGTTCTGTTCACGCTAGCTAGCTCGCCTTGATTTCTTCTGAGCTGCGGGCGGGCAGCAAGCCGCGTTCACTGATGACTCAGACGCTGCGGCGCAGCAGTTTTCGGTAAGAAATGAGAGCAGCGCGTTCATCGTGTCGAAACGCGCGCGGTAGATTACGTAGCGGCCCTGCTGTTCGCTGTCTACCAGCTGTGCAAATCGGAGCTCCTTAAGGTGGAATGACAGCGCGGCGGGCGCTACGCCCAGCGCGTCGGCGAGTGCCCCTGCAGGTAGGCCCGCAGGCCCGGCGACGACGAGCGCGCGAAAGATATCGAGGCGCGTAGGCTGCGCGAGCGACGCAAGGATTGGAGCTGCATCAATTGTTTTCATATTTCAATTGTTATTGAAATATTAAACCGTGTCAAGTCACTTGCTTTTTAGCTAGTGACGATTTGTCACATTCCTGCAACGCACTCGTCACGCCATAGAAACATGCGCAAAAGATAGTTCGTCCTGCACCGGGCGTGCTTGTGACCCATCCGAACGGTTTACGCCCTAGGGAAATAGGGAACAAGTGTCCGCAATTCGCCGAGCGGCGGACGCGAAAAACTTGTTCAGCGTTTCCCTCAGCAGCACCCAACTACGAGGAATTTTTATGGCGCAGTCCATTCTTGACGACGATGGCGTTTCCAATCCATCAACCCAAATCACGTTCGCACAAATGGTTGAGCAGATCAACCCGAGCCGTCGAACACTTCTTAAATCCGGCGTCGGGATTGCCACGATTCCCTTCTTCGGCGGCCTCCTGGGCTGCGGCAGCGACAGCGATGCAGCGGCTACGCCGCCAGCAAGCTCGGAAAAGATGCTCGGCTTTACGAGCGTTCCCATTTCAACGGGTGATGCCATCGTCGTGCCCGCCGGATATGTTGCATCGACGATTCTGCCTTGGGGCACACCGATTCGTGCAGGCGCACCCGCATGGAAATCCGATGCCAGTAACACCGCCGCTGAACAAGAGCAGCAAGTGGGCGACAACCACGACGGTATGAGTCTTTTCCCGCTCAATGCCGCTGGTACCGGGCTCGGTAACCGCAACGATGAGATGTTGCTTGTGTTCAACCACGAGTACATCAATCCCGAATATTTCTATGCTCCGGATACTGATGCAGCCAACTGGCTGTTCCCGTTCACCCTAGAGAAAGCACGAAAAGGCCAAGCGGGGCATGGCGTGTCCGTGGCACACGTAAAGCGCAATGCCGATGGCAGCGTTGAGCACGTCGCGGGCTCGCGGTTTAACCGCCGGATCACCGGAAACACCCCGATGACTTTCTCGGGTCCCGCAGCTGGCAACGATTTGCTCAAAACGGCCGCCGATCCAACCGGAACACAAGTGCTTGGTACGCTCAATAACTGTGCAAATGGTCAAACCCCATGGGGAACCTACCTGACTTGCGAAGAAAACTTTAACGGATACTTTGGCTGGAACGGTACTCGCACTGCGAGCGCCCTGGAGAACCGTTATGGAATTTCGCAAAACGGCTTCGGCTACCTGTGGCACACCGTTGACCCTCGCTTCGATGTGAACGCAACGCCCAATGAGCCAAATCGTCACGGCTGGGTGGTTGAAATCGATCCGTTCAACCCAGATTCAGTACCGGTTAAGCGTACTGCGCTTGGTCGTTTTAAGCATGAGAATGCGGAAGTTGTTATTACCTCTAGCAACAAAGCCGTTGTTTACATGGGCTGTGATGAGCGTAACGAGTATCTCTACAAGTTCGTCTCAAGCGGTACCTTCAATAGCGCTGATCCGACCTCCGCTGCAAATCGCACGCTCCTTGACTCGGGCACGCTCTACGTAGCCAAGTTTGAAGCTGGCGCGACCGTGGGTGATCGAGCCGGCGTTGGAACATGGATTCCGCTTGTGTTCGGGCAAAACGGACTGACTGTTGAAAACGGGTTTCTGAGCCAGGGCGACATCTTAGTTCGCGCGCGTCAAGCCGCAGATCGCGTAGGCGCAACGATGATGGATCGCCCAGAGTGGGTTGCAGCGAATCCGAAAAAGGCGGGTGAAGTGTTCGTTACGCTAACGAACAACAACCGTCGCGGCACCACGACAGCCTCGTCGAACAATCCAAATGGCACAACGACGGCGGGTTCCGCGCGCCCCGCAATTGACGAAGCAAACCCTCGCGACAACAACGTATGGGGCCACATCATTCGATGGAATGAGGCGGCTGGCGATGGCGCAGCGCTCAGCTTTACCTGGGATGTGTTTGTGATGGCCGGTCAGCCAACCGTCACCGGAGCTCGCGCGCCAAGTGGCAACGTGACCGTAGACAACCTCTTTAACAGCCCCGACGGCCTTGCGTTTGATAGCTTCGGTCGGTTGTGGATTCAAACCGACGGCAGCTTTGCTAACGCGGGCGACTTCGCAAACATGGGCAATAACCAGATGCTCGCGGCTGATCCAGCAACGAAAGAAATTCGCCGTTTCTTGGTGGGGCCTTCCGGCTGCGAGGTCACGGGTCTTGCATTCACGCCAGATCGCAAGACGATGTTCGTCAATATGCAGCATCCAGGAGAAGTCGGTAGTCATCCGCGTGCGCCAAAAAATGCACAAGGCAACACGCTCTCAGACAACGAGCTTTCACGCAATGCAACCGCGTTCTCGCAGTGGCCAACCGCAGGTTCGCGTCCGCGCTCGGCAACGGTCGTTGTGCGCCGTGTTGATGGCGGCGTTGTCGGCGGTTAGTCGGAATCAGTTAACGCAGCATCAAAACGCGCTGTCGTCATCGCGACACCGCTCGAACGACGGGTCTCGTCGTTCGTCGCAAAGCCCGCCTCGCGCGGGCTTTTGTATTTTCGCCTTCGCTACCATCGCAGCAACGATCAAAAAGCAGACGGGGTAGGCCAGGTGAAATCGCACCCACAATTCTCTATAAACTCTATATCTGCAGCTCAACGCCAATTGGGGCGAACCACTGTAAAAAAGTCGAACGGTATATGGCGAAAATACCGTTTTCGCCCAATTATAGTGTGCTTTAGGGCGATTTAGCCGATATGTCTTTTCAACGCGCCCCGCAATCGCTTTTCGTCGACGCGAACGCCGCGATTGAGCACAAACTGCGCGGGCTGCGTTGGCTCTTCGTCACGTTGCCGCTGGCGCTCACAGGTGCAATGCTGGCTGCGTATCTGGTGCCGGACATCGCTTTCTTTGAAGCGTGGCCTGCGCTCAACGTTGCTTTTTTGCTGATCGGATTCGCCATTATTCCGGTGTTTTCGCCAGCGGCCTCGCTCGCGCGAAAGCTTGCACACATCGCGGTCTTCGCTCCGCTCGCCGCATGGTTCATCGCGGTCTTGATCGGTGCTGCGTTTGATCGCTTCTACGGCAATGATTTGCTGCAGACGTTTTATTTGCGCTTTCGCGTGACCTTGATTGCTGGGCTCTCGGCGGGCGTTCTTTATGCCGCAATCGTTGGCGCGATTGTGTATCTGCGTGCGCAGCACGTGAGCATTGCCAATCGCAAACTCTCCGAAGAAAAAAACGAAAGCGATATCGCGCGGCAGCTCACGGAAACCAAGCTTCGCATGCTGCAAGCGCAGATCGAACCGCATTTCCTATTCAACACGCTAGCTAGCGCACAGCAGCTCGCCAGCAAAGGCGCGCCGGAAGCGGCAAAACTCATCGGACATTTGGTGCGCTTTCTCCGGATCGCGATCCCGCTCATGCGCGATGAACGCGGCGCGCTTCAACGCGAGTTTGAGCAGATCGGTGCATTCCTCGCCATCATGCAAACGCGAATGGGCGAGCGCCTTCGCTATAGCGTTTATGCACCGCCGGAGCTCGCTGATTTTTCTCTGCCACCCGCCCTCGCGATGACGCTTGTTGAAAACGCGATTAAGCATGGTATCGAGCCGGCCCGCGATGGGGGCGAAGTGTCGGTGAGCGCTGCGCGTGTTGGGTCGCAGCTCATTGTCACGGTGGCCGATACGGGCGTGGGGCTACTCGCTACGCCTGAAAAAGAGGTGGGCTCGGGGCTCGGGCTCGCCAACATCACACAGCGCTTGCAGGCGATCTACGGCGGTGCCGCGAAGCTCGCCCTGCGAGAGAACTCACCGCACGGCTGTATTGCCACGCTGAGTCTGCCATTTGATTCCTCCGATGCCAAGCCGCGTCAAATTTCAACTTCAACTCACGAGCAAACGCCATGACGCCCATTCGCTGTTTGATTGCCGATGATGAACCGCTGATGCGCGAGCGAATGCGTGAGCTTCTCGCCGAGCACAGCAATTTCATCGAAATCGTCGCCGAGGCCACCAATGGCGACGACGCGCTCAACAAATTTAACGAAGCGCGACCTGATGTTTGTTTTCTAGACATCAAGATGCCAGTGATGACGGGGCTTCAGGTCGCCGCCGAAATTGGCGATCAAGCAAAGATCGTGTTTTGTACGGCGTACGATCAATTCGCCATTCAAGCGTTTGAGCGCGGCGCGGTCGACTATCTGCTCAAGCCCATCGAATCGGATCGTTTGAAGACAACGATTGATCGATTGATCGATCAAGTCGCGATGCCGCCGGAAGACGTCACGCCCGTTGTGCATCTCATCAATAGTCGCGAGCCGCGCACCGCAGAGCGACTACGCTGGATCAAGGCGCTGGTTGGCCATGATGTGAAGATGTTCCCGGTTGACGATGTGATCTTTTTTCAGTCAGACACCAAATACACCCGCGTCGTGACTGAAGCGGAAGACGTGTTGATTCGCACATCGCTCAAGGAACTGCTCGATGGGCTCGATCCTGAAGTGTTCTGGCAAGTTCATCGCGGTGCCATTGTGAACGTAAATCGCATCACAAAGATCACGCGTGAAGGTGTAGAAAAGCATTCACTTGTGCTTCGCGGGAGTGAAGAGCGAATCGGCGTGAGCCGACACTTCTTTCATCTCTTCAAACAAATGTAAGCCTGCACGCGCTAGCCCCGTTTCTAATGAGGCTATGACAAAGTAAATAGAGTAATCGATAAATAAGGTAACTATGATTTAGCCCAATATAAATAGGCGCTAGCGCGAAGTTACCAATAAAACAAGCAAGGGAGTCACTCGCACTCGTGGCTCGTCGCTTTTGACGCGACAGCGCCCGTGCGAGCCGACACAATCAACAGCATGATCGGTTTCAATGGCCTGTTCGAACGCTGCGAACGCTTTGTAGGCTGCGCCTACCTAACGCTGCGCGCGGCGTTCGCTCGTTCGCGCGGGGCGGGTATGTTCGTGGCATTGAGCGTTGTCGTAAGCGCTGCAGTTCCGACGCAAGCGCAGCCCAGTGCGAGCAGTCCAACGCTCACCCCGCCCTCTCTCCTGTTTCGTAACCCCGATGTGCTGGCACCCACGCTCTCGCCCGACGGCACGCACATGGCGGTACTCGCGCGGCGCGGTGATAAACGTGATCGCTTGAATATCGCCGTCATCAATCTCGATACCAATCGATCGAGCTTTGTCACGCCGTTTGACGATAGCGATGTTGTTGAAGTGCATTGGGTCAACAACTCGCGCCTCATTTTCACCACCGGAAACTTGCTCGATGCCGCGGGCAACACAGTGCCGTGGCGGCAAGGCGGCATGTTCGCCATTGATCGCGATGGCAGCAATGCGCGCAGACTCGTTAGCCCGCTTGGGACGGGCGATGCCATCGTACTGCGCCCCCGCTACTCAATCTTCATGCAATCGATCAACGATGGGTCTGACGACGTGGTGGTCGCAGCAAACGATAGCAATTTCGATGCGCTTGACGTTTATCGACTCAACACGCGCTCGGCTCGCAAAACGCTGCTTTCTGCGGGCTCACCCGGCGACACACAACGTTGGACGCTTGACCGCAGCGGAGCGCCCCGCGCAGCGGTGTCGCAAACCCGCTCACGCGTGGCGAGCTATTGGCGAAGCACTGACAGCAGCCGTTGGCAAAAAATGTTCGAAGGCGAGTTCACGGAGCAAGGCAGTGCCGTCGCTGCGGTTGACTACGATGGTTCACTCATCGTGTCGACTTACCAAGGCGCGCGCGCACTACCTACCGCTGCGGGCGGCGTTTTCGCCAACTCTGTCGCGCCAGGCAACCCGGCACTTCGTGACACTGCGGGGCTTGCTCGCGCTGATCCCCAAACCGGGCAACTGCGCGAGTGGATTTTTGCGCATGGTCGCGTTGATCATGGCGAGGTGATCTTTGACCCGTTGAAGAAGAAACTCGTGGGCGTGCGCTATATCGATGAGCGCATTCAAACCCATTGGCTCGACGATGACTGGCGATCGATTCAGCGAGCGATTGACCAAGCGCTGCCAGGGCAAACCAATCTAATCACGCCGCCGCAACAAAACAAACGCATGCTCGTAGTAAGCACGAGCGCAAAAAATCCCGGTAGCGTTTACGACTTTGATTTCCCGACGAGAAAACTCAAGTTCTTGTTCGATTTCAAAGCGGGAATGAGTTCGCAATCATTCTTTGATGTTCGCTACGTCAAGTTTCTGGCACGCGATCGCTTGCCGCTTGCTGCGCTGATTGCGCAGCCCAACGCTGGCGCAGCCCCGCGTCCGGCGCCCACTGTAGTGCTGGTGCCCGGCGGGCCGTGGATGCAGTCTCCCTGTGCGTGCTGGACGCCCGATGTGCAGTATTTCGCACAACGTGGATTCGCGGTGATCGTGCCCGTATTTCGTGGGCAGCTAGGCCTCGGCCATCGCCATTGGGTCGCAAGCGCTAAGCAATGGGGATTGGCAATGCAAGACGATATTGCCGACGCCGTTGAATACGCTGTCAAGCAAGGCATCGCTGACCCCAATCGGGTTGCCATCATGGGCGCAAGCTACGGTGGGTATGCCGCGCTACAAGGCGCGGCGAAAACACCTTCACTCTACAAAGCCGCTGTCGCGATCGTAGCGCCGACGGATCTGCAGTTGTTTCAATCGATCACATGGGCCGATTACAGCGACAGCACGTTTCAGCGCTTCCTTTCCCCCATACTGATTGGCGACGAAAGCAAAGATAGTGAACAGTTGAGAGTAACCTCTCCCATCAATAACGCGGCGCAAGTCACTGCGTCCGTGCTCCTTGCTTATGGCGGTGAAGATCGTCGTGTGCCGCAACAACACGGTGTGCGTATGCGCGACGCGCTCGAGCGTGCGGGTAAATCAGTGGAGTGGATCTACAAGGTTGACGAAGGGCACGGGTTCGCTAACCTCGAAAATCGAGTGGAACTCTTCACACGCGCGGAAGCCTTGATCCGAAGCGCGTTTGCCACGCGTTAAGCCGCCATTGGTTTGCACGAGCTTTGGTTTAATTTCCGTTCAGCCTTTCCGCGCAAAGAGATATCGCGCGTCATCGAAGGTAGAAATCCACTGCGGTTTGTAAACCACGCCGATGGTGATCAACATGCCTGTGAGCACGGCTTCCGCGAATCCGAGCTGAATTGCAATGGGTAGATAGTCGCCCATCACGCGGAAGAACGAACGATCCAAAAACTGCGACCAAGTGAGCAGCGAAATCGGCACAACGACTGCAACTGACAATCCGGCCCCCGCAAAAGCCGCGCCGAAAAGATAGACAAACATGTGCGGCGGCAGTCGCGTTTCAACGAGCCAAAGCACCAATCGCCCGACGGTCAACGCGGGCGCAACCAAAATAAAGAACGTTGGTGCGATATTCACGAACGCCGCTTGTTGGATGATCGCCAACACAAACAACGAGAGCACTGCGCTGGTAATGGCAAGTGGCAAACCAAGCGCGAGAAATGTAGCGACGATGCCGAGCAAATGAAACGTAAACCCATCGCGCAGACTGGCTTTCAAGCTCCACAGCAACACCACGAACGTGATCGCCCCATGCCACACACGGCCAAAACCCCAATCGGCGACCCGCTCCCACTTCACACGGCAAATAGCCCAGGCGAGCACCATCAGCAGTGCCACCCACGACAAGGCGAGCACCGCCGTTCCAAATTGAAGATGTAGCGGATTCACCGTGTCGTTCTAATCGCCACGGCTCAGCGCGAATTTGATTTAAGTCAATAAGCGGTAGTTTCGGTGAGGCTTCGCTTCAAACGCATGCCGAGGAAACGTCCACTTCGCGATCTGCGCGCAGCGCCCACATCGGTCGGCGGTGCGGGGGGGAAAGCGTGACTTCAGCCATGCTTATCGAGGCATGTTGAGCGCATAGCGATTCTCGCGCTGCCGTGCGTGCTATTGGTGCAAAAACTCGCTTAGTACTCTCCCCGTATGCGACTTTTCTTTTGCCTTCAGCAACGTGGGTACGTCGCCTTGCGCGACGACGTTGCCGCCGCCGGTGCCGCCTTCCGGGCCCATATCGATGATCCAATCGGCCTCGGCGATGAGATCAAGATTGTGTTCAATGAGCACCACGGTATTGCCCGCTTCCACGAGCCGATGCAACACGTGGATGAGCTTTTCCACGTCCGCCATGTGCAATCCCACCGTGGGTTCATCGAGCACATACAGCGTATGCGGATTTAGCGAACGCCGTCCGCCACCCGCAGCTTTCACGGCTAGCGTGGGCGCGGCGTTCTTCGCGAGCTTCTGCGCCTTTTTCGAAAGAACGGGCGCGTCCTTCGGATCGGTGCTTTCAGTAAGCACGATCGGCGCTTTTACTTTCGCGAGTTCGGTGACGAGCTTGATGCGTTGCGCCTCACCGCCCGAAAGTGTTGGGCTTTGCTGACCTAAGGTGAGATAGCCCAAGCCCACATCTTGCATCAGCTTCAGTGGATGATGAATCGAGGGCATCGATGCGAAGAATTCCACCGCATCGTCAACATCCATTTTCAGCACATCACCAATCGATTTTTCGCGCCATTTGACGGAGAGTGTTTCGCTGTTGAAGCGTGCGCCGTTGCATACGTCACAAGGCAATTTCACATCGGGCAAGAAGTTCATCTCGATGGTCTTTACGCCCGCGCCATCACACGCATCACATCGTCCGCCCGATGTGTTGAATGAGAAACGGCCAGCGGTGTAGCCGCGCATCTTGGCTTCGGTGGTTTCGGCGTAGAGTTTGCGGATGTTGTCCCAGAAACCGATGTAGGTTGCCGGGCAAGAACGCGGCGTTTTGCCAATCGGCGTTTGATCGACTTCGAGCACACGATCAACGATGTCCCATCCGTCAATGGCTTTGCAACCGTAGAGCGCTGGCAATTTCTTGCGCGTATTTTTCGCGCTGACCAGTGCTGCCAGATTCGCATGCAGCACTTCGCGAGCGAGCGTCGATTTGCCCGAACCCGAGACACCCGTGATCACGTTGAGTCGCTTGAGTGGAATGCGTGCGTCTACGCTGCGCAAGTTGTTGGCTGACGCAGCTTTAATCTCAATGGATTCAGCGTCCTTTGCAATCGGCGCACGCTGATGCACGGGATGCTGGAGCGGCTTCTTGAGGAACTTTCCAGTGATCGATTTCGGATTCGCCTTTAGTTCAGCCGCTGTGCCCTGCGCAACGATTTCGCCGCCGCGAACGCCCGCGCCAGGGCCAAGATCAATGATATGGTGCGCCCGCCGGATGGTGTCTTCGTCATGCTCGACTACCACCAACGTGTTGCCCTTCGCCTGCAGCTTTTCGAGCACATCAAGCAAGATGCGGTTATCGCGCGGATGCAAACCAATCGTGGGCTCATCAAGCACGTAAGCAACGCCTTGTAAATTGGAGCCTAGCTGCGCCGCCAAACGAATTCGCTGCGCCTCGCCGCCAGAAAGCGTGGGCGCACTGCGATCAAGTGTGAGATAGCCAAGCCCCACCTCTTTCAAGAAGGCAAGACGCGATTTCACCTCGGCGACGATGTCGCGCGCGATCTCTTCTTCGCGGCCGCTCAGTTTGAGCGCGTGAACAAACTGCTCGACGTCAATCACCGATTGCGCAACCAATTTGTGAATGCCCGCTTCGCGGAAGCGCACATTGCGTGCGATGGGATTCAAGCGAGCGCCGTCGCAGGCAGTGCAGAGTTCAAACGCTTCTTTCGCGTCGAGGAATGCATCAAGCTCGCGATCTGCGAACTCTTCGCTCACGCGCTCATCGCGACTAAATCCCTTCACGCTCTCGCCTGTGCCTTGGCAACTGGCGCACCAGCCATGCTTGCTGTTAAACGAGAAGAGCCGTGGATCAAGCTCAGCAAAGCTCGTGCCGCAGCTCGGGCAGGCGCGTTTGGTTGAAAACACCACGAGTTGACTCCCCTCTACCTCTGGGAGAGGGGTTGGGGGTGAGGGGGTGCGCGCGCTTTCTTTCTTGTTTGGCGCGCGCGCAGCCCAAGCTAGCACGTGAACCACGCCCTTGCCGTAATCGAGCCCCTGTGTCAGCGCGGCGCGAATGGTCTTTTCGTTCTTCGCTGCAACATCATTGGTGCCAATCGGCAACTCAATCGTATGCTCTATAAAGCGATCCAGCCGGGGCCACGGCGCGACGGCGATCATTTCTCCGTCAACGCGCAGATGCGAGAAGCCTTTGCCCTTCGCCCACTTCGCAAGATCGGTGTAGAGCCCTTTTCGATTGATGACGAGCGGGGCGAGGATCGTTGCCTGTTTGCCTTTGAAATCGCGCATGACTCGCGCAACAATTGAATCAAGCGATTGCGGCTCGATGGCCACATCACAGGTTGGGCAATATTGCGTGCCCAGCTTCATCCACAAGAGACGAAGGAAGTGATAAATCTCGGTGAGCGTGGCGACGGTTGATTTGCGGCCGCCGCGCGACACGCGCTGCTCGATTGCGACCGTGGGTGGAATGCCATAGATCGCGTCTACGTCAGGTCGCGCAGAGGGCTGCACGAACTGCCGCGCGTAGGCATTGAGCGATTCCAGATAGCGGCGCTGGCCCTCGTTGAAGATGATGTCAAACGCGAGCGTTGATTTACCTGAGCCTGAAGGCCCGGTGATGACTGTGAAGCCCTTCGCCGGAATCTCCACGCTCACGTTTTTGAGATTGTGTTCACGCGCATGCAGCACGCGGATCGAGCGCGAGGTGCTGCGTGCGAGATAGCTTCCACGCGCCTCTTCCACGCTGTAATTCGTGCGCTGCGTGCTTTCCACAAGCGCTTGCAAATCGCGCTCGTAATCGTTGAGCGCTTTGCCAGTGTGTGAGGCTGCGTGTTTGCGAATGTCAGCCGGTGTGCCTTCAAACACGACTTCGCCGCCCGCATCGCCGCCCTCGGGGCCGAGATCAATCAACCAGTCGCTCGCGGCGATCACATCGAGATTGTGTTCAATCACGATGAGCGAATGTCCGCTATGAAGCAACTTGTCAAACGCACGCAAGAGCTTGGCAATGTCTTCGAAGTGCAGCCCTGTGGTCGGCTCATCAAACACGAAAAGTTTTCCGCGCGGTGCGGCTGAATCGCCTTTCACGCGCTTCGGCAGCGGGGCAATGGCGCGTCCATCCACCGATTCCGCGAGGTGGCCCGCGAGCTTGAGCCGTTGCGCTTCGCCGCCCGAGAGCGTGGGCACCGGTTGGCCTAAGCGAACATATTCAAGCCCAACATCAGCCAACGGCTGCAAGGTGCGCAACACTTCCGCGCCGCCTTTGATATCGGCAAAAAATATGAGCGCTTCTGAAACGGTCAGGTCGAGCACATCGCTGATGCTCTTCTCATTCACTTTAACTTCGCGAATTTCTGCGCGGAAGCGCGTGCCGTCACAATCAGGGCAGCGCAAATACACGTCTGACAAAAACTGCATCTCGACGTGTTCAAAGCCCGAGCCCGAACATGTGGGGCAGCGGCCGTTGCCTGCGTTAAAGCTGAACGTGCCTGCGGTGTAGCCCCGCTCGACCGACGCGGCGGCCTTGGCGAAGATCGCGCGAATCGCATCAAACGCACCGACAAAGCTCGCGGGATTCGAGCGTGACGATTTGCCGATGGGCGACTGATCGACGAACACCACGTCGTCAACATTTTGGTGACCGTAGAGCGTGTCGTAGAGGCCCGGCGCGTCGGTGGTTTTGCCTTTGGCTTTATAGAGCGCGGGGACGAGGATGTCTTGAATGAGCGTTGATTTCCCGGAACCCGAAACGCCGGTGATCGTGGTGAGCGCGCGTAGCGGAAAGCGAACCGAGAGGTTCTTTAGGTTGTTTTCACGAGCGCCGACGATGGCAATCGTATCAAAAGCTACATCGCTGTAATCTTTATTGGGTTGGCGCGAGCGCGCGGTTAAATTGGTAACCGATTCTCTAGAAATACGCCGCTTGCCCAAGAGATACTGGGCGGTGGCAGAATTGCTTGTTTGCGATAGGGTGCGCGGTGCGCCGTCAAACACGATATTGCCGCCGCGCTCGCCTGGCCCCGGGCCAATGTCAAGCAAACGGTCTGCGGCGAACATGATTTGCGGATCATGCTCCACGACCACCAGCGTATTTCCCGCGCTTTTCAAGCGCTGCATCACGCCGATGATGCGAGTCATGTCGCGCGGGTGAAGACCAATCGAAGGCTCATCCAAAACGAAAAGCGTATTGGTGAGCGAGGTGCCAAGTGCCGTGGTGAGATTGATCCGTTGCACTTCGCCGCCCGAGAGCGTGCGCGATTGCCGATCCAGCGTGAGATAGCCAAGCCCCACGTCGCAAAGGTAGCCCAGGCGTGAGCGAATTTCACCGAGCACGAGCTCGCCTGCTTCGTCGATCACCGCACCTTCTGCGGAAAAATCAAGCTCATTGAAAAAGGTACGCAACTTCTCGATGGACGAGAGCATCACATCATGAATCGTGAGGCCGGGCAAGGCCTCAAGCGTTTCGCGAGAGAACTTGAAATGACGTGGTGAATATCGCTTCTCGGCGGGAAGCACCTGATCCGCATTTGCTTTCGAGCCCAATCTGAAATTGAGCGAACTCGGCTTCAGGCGAGCGCCCTCACACGCGGTGCATGCGGTGTACGCGCGATACTTCGATAGCAATACGCGAATGTGCATCTTGTACGCCTTCGATTCGAGCCAATCGAAAAAGCGCATGACGCCGTACCACTTGCGACTGCCGTCTTTCTCCCATGAGCGCCAGGTGTCATCCCCTTCAATCACGTAGCGGCGATCATTCGGCCCCATCTCGCGAAACGGCACATTCATCGGAATGTTGCGCGCCTTCATGTATTTCGCGAGATCGTCTTGGCATTCTTTGAAGCTCGGTGTTTGCCAGGGCTTCACCGCGCCATCCCCGAGCGTTTTGCCCTCGTCTGGGATTACCAATCCCAGATCAACCCCGATCACACGACCGAAGCCTCGGCAGGTGTCGCAAGCACCCAGCGGATTGTTAAACGAAAAGCTCGACGGGTTCGGCTCGCTATACGTGATGTCGCACGCCGCGCAGTGCAGCTCGGATGAGTAGCGCCACACCGCTCCCTCCCCTTCAAGGGGAGGGTTGGGGTGGGGATGGGGTTCGGTTAATTGAGCTGAAGAATCCGATCCCCCGCCCGTCAACGTACTTGTCGACACGCTTTTCGAAGTCTTCCTTGAAGGGGGAGAAACAGTCTCCTTTGCTGAAGCGAGATCCAATACGAACACATTCACGCGCCCCTTGCCGAGCATTAGCGCCGCTTCAAGCGCTTCCATCACGCGCGCCTTCTCAGCGGCGCCCACGCGCATGCGATCCTGAATCACATGAAGCGTTGCGCCCTCGCGCGAATGCGTGCGTGTATAGCCCTGCGCGGAGAGAAACTGCTCGACCTCTGCCTCGGTGAAATTCTCAGGAATCGTGACCGGGAACGTAATCGCAACACGAGGATCATCATGTTTCGCGGCGCGAAGTTTTAGATCTACATAGATCGAATCGGAGGTGTCGCGCGAGACACGCGTACCGCAACCTTGGCAGTGCAAACTCGAAAGCCGCGCGAAGAGCAGCTTCAGATGATCGTTCACCTCTGTCATCGTGCCCACAGTAGAGCGCGACGTGCGCACCGGATTGGTTTGATCGATCGCAATTGCAGGCGGGATGCCTTCGATGCGATCCACCTGCGGCTTATCCATGCGATCAAGAAACTGCCGCGCGTATGGCGAAAACGTTTCTACGTAGCGGCGCTGACCTTCGGCATAAAGCGTGTCAAATACGAGCGAGGATTTCCCAGAACCAGACACACCGGTGACGACCGTTAATTCGCCGGTGTGAATATCGAGATCGAGGTTCTTGAGATTGTTTTGCCGCGCGCCGCGAATGCGGATGTCAGTGATCGTCGGTGCGGGTGGGGTGGGGGCTACTGATTTGGGGGTGCGCTTACTGGCCATGGATACAACACTTTGATTCGAAACGCAGCCTCCCAACTGCAAGTCAATAGTGTAAATCCATTCAGTGGTGGGCGTGGGTCAGTTCCGGGGGATTTCGTCAGCCCCACGGAAATATCCAACCAGAATACCGCTAGGGGGTAGGCGCATTAGATGGCGCACGGTCGCCACTGCCAGATTGTGCGAAAGTGGATGTCGCAGGTGTAACGCGATCTAGCAACAAAGCGCATATGGCGAGTACGGCTTGCAGTGCGATTGCCGTCGGGATAATCGCTTTCACGCCAATCTGCTCAACCAACGCAGCGTAGGCAAGCGGCATCAGCGCGCCAGCTAGATACGCGCCAGTCATTTGTCGTGCCACCATGCGCTGCGTCCAGGCCGCGTTGAAGCGACGCGTGGTCTCATGCATGAGTGCGGGAAAAAGTGGGGCAGAGCCCAGCCCCATCAGCCCCAAGCCAATAGCGCCTGAGATCGTTGCGCCGAAGAACCAGAACACGAACGCGCCTGCCATCGCTGCGGCAATACCGATTCGTACTTGTCGCCGATTTCCGATTCGGTCACCGAATGCGCCGAGCGCAAAACGCCCCACCGTCAAGGCGGCAAAGAATAAAGTCGCCCATTGACTGGCTTGCGCCGGGGTCGAGCCGTGTTGTTCAGTCATGATTGAAGGCACCCAGATCGCGGTTGCGGACTCGGCAGCCACTACCAAGAAAAAGCAGATCGGGCTCAGCCAGCGCGCGGCAAGCGCTGGCGGGTTCTCAGCCGCTGCCGCGGCGCTCGCCGGCTCTGGCGCGCCGCTTGATTCAGCCACCTCATCGGCATCATCTGGCCATAAACGACGCGATAACCAAAACGCGAGGGCAAGTGAACCCATGACGAGCGCGAGCGCCGCAAATCCAACACGCCAACTGCCGCTCCACGCAAGGGCCGCTGCAAGAATCAACGGGCCAGACGCCGCGCCAATGCCCCAGCAACCGTGTAGCCAGCTCATGTGCCGCGCCGAAAAGCGCTTCGCCGCAAAGTGATTCAACTGAATGTCAATTCCGCCGCCGCAAAGTCCCCAGACAACGCACAGCGCGATCACCGCCCACCATGAATCGATGAATGCAAAAGCGATCATCGAGCTGCTCATCAACGCAACGCTCGCCACCAAAATCACCCATGGCTCTGGCTTTCGCTTTAACCATCCGTAGATCAAGCTCGACGTCACAGCTGCGAGCGCGCCAGCGAGTCCGAGCACGCCGAGCGAACCTAAACTAACGTCGAAATCGCGATGCATCACCGGCCACGCAGCGCCGAGCACGTTGTCAGGTAACCCAAGCGCAACAAACGCGGCGTAAACAACGACTAAAAGCCACACGCTCGTTCGCGCCATGAAGATTGACAGCCAAGATTACAGAGACTCGGGAACATTATCATCCGACACTCAACAACGATACGTCACAGCTGACATCGACACATGAAGAATATGTTGCTGCTTTCCAATTCGCGTATGCCGGGCCGCGAATATCTTGAACATGCCGTGGAGGCGATTCGCGAAACGCTTGGCGACGCGAAAAAAGTCGTGTTGATCCCCTATGCGAGCGTGACGATTGTTTGGGATTCCACGGCGAAAAACGTTCGCAACGGCTTGCAAGTTTTGCGCGATGAAGGCGTAGAAATCACTGCGATTCACCACTTCAAAGACCCGATTGCCGCGCTCAAAGAAGCTGACGCAATCATGGTGAACGGAGGTAACACGTTCAACCTGCTGCATCACTTGCGCCGTAAAGAGCTGATCGTGCCGCTGCGCAACGAAATCCTCAAAGGGAAGCCTTACCTCGGTTGGAGCGCGGGCAGCGGCATCTGCGCGCCGACGATTCGCACCACAAACGACATGCCGATCATTGATGCGGGCGGCATGGACGCGCTGGGTGTGATCGATTTTCAGTTGAACGCGCATTACACGAATGCCGTGCCCGAAGGTTGGATGGGCGAAACGCGAGATCAGCGCCTCGCGGAGTTTCTGCACGCGAATCCTTCCATGCCAGTATTCGGGTTACCCGAGGGCGATTGGCTGCGCGTTCGCGGCGATGACATCACGCTGCACGGCGCGTTCGACGGCAAATGGTTTCGCGCGGGGCAAGAGCCGCAAGCAGTGTCGCCAGGTACGCAACTTTAGCCAACGATACTGACTCGCCTTCCTCGGTGGCAGAGCGTCGCTTAGCGCCGCAAAAGCATCAACACCGATACCGTAGCAATCGCCGCGCTCACGGCGAAGGCGACCATGGGTGAGGTTGCGCCCCAAATGAGCCCGAACGCCGCCGTGCCCGGCAGGATGGCGAGTCCGCGTACGAGGTGAAACCAACCGAACGCCGTGCCGAGCTGCGCCTTGGGAACGAGCGATGCAACCACGGCTTTTTCCACACCTTCGCTCGCCGCGATCACGATGGCATAGAGCGCGAAGAGAACAGCGATGCTGAGCGGTGTCGCCGGTAAGATCGCAAAGAGGAGCGCAACGACGACGTAGCCCACGCGTCCGACTGCCACCCAGCGCCAGTGTGAAAAGCGATCACCGAGCGAGGAAAGCTTGGGCGACAAAAGCATCGCCCCTGCTGAAAACGCCGCCCACAAAAGCGGCATCTGCGCATCGGTCACGCCAGCGTCCTTCGCGCGCAGGAGCATAAACATGTTGCTCACATGCGCGATGGCGAATAAGCCCGTCGCGAGTAGAAACTGCCGAAACGGGATCGGCAGCGTGCGCCAACGCCAGTCAATCGCGGGCGCGTTAGCAACAGCGCCGACGCGCCCCTCTTCTTTCACCCAAAGCGTGAGCAATACGCAGAGAACACCGGGAATGAGCGTCGCGACCAACACCTCGCGAATGCTCCACCCCGCTGCGATCAAGGCCGCGGCAACGAGCGGGCCAACCACCGCGCCTGCATGATCCGCACTGCGATGCACGCCGAACGCGTATCCGCGCTTCTCCGGCGCGACACTCGCGGCGAGTAGCGCATCGCGTGGCGCAGAACGGAGCCCTTTGCCGATCCGGTCCAATACCCGCAACGCCAGCACGAGCGGCCACAACGATGTGAGCGCAATGAGCGGGCGTGACAGCGCTGGCAGTGTGTAGCCCGCAATCATCCACGGCTTTGCCCGCCCGGTCTTATCGTAGAGCCGCCCCGAGACAAGCTGCATGAGCGCCGCTGTCGCATTCGCCGCCCCTTCGATCAAGCCGAGCAATTGCGGCCCGCTGGCAAACGTCGCGGCAAAGAAAAGCGGCAACAACGGATACACCGCGTCGCTCGCCGCGTCGTTCAAGAAGCTCACCGCACCGAGGATGAACACGGTCTGCGGCAATCCGAAATAGGTTCGCATGGTTCTCGCGAGTGAGGGTTAGCGAATCGAAATTGAAGGTCGAATCAAGAAAATAGAAAAGTAAGCATAAGTCTTACTTACTTAGGACTAGACGAGAGATTTGTTAAAAAAGATAAACAGTCCAACAACGCGCTAGCGCCAATCGAAAATGGGCGAAAGCCCGAAAGCTACTTACCAGGATACGCTCGTCGAAGCGCCGCCAGCGCAGCTTCGCCAATTCGCTTCACAATTTCTGCTGCGGACAGGGCTTCGCAAAGCGGCGCGTTTTGTCCCGCCCAAAGTGGTGTGAAATCCGCTGAGCATGCAGCTTCGGCGGCGGCGCGCAACGGTGCTGATTGCCGCGTCGCCAGTGGGAACGCGGGTGCGTCGGCATTGAGCGGGCCGTACTCGCGCATGAAGCGATTGACGATGCCGCGCGCGGGCCGACCGGTGAACACGTTCGTGAGCGCGGTGTGGGTCGCCGCCTCGCTCGCCAGCGCATCCCGATAAAGCTTTGAAATCGTGCTCTCCGGTGTGCGCAAAAACGCGGTGCCCACTTGCACCGCCGCCGCGCCTGCGCTCATCGCGGCGCTCGCACTTTGCGCATCCACGATGCCGCCCGCTGCAATCACAGGCGTCGCGACCGCGCGGCAGATTTGCTGAGTGAGCGGCAGCATCGGAAGTTGCATTGAAAGATCGTCGGAGAGAAAATGTCCGCGATGCCCGCCCGCTTCAAGCCCTTGCGCGATGATCGCATCGACGCCGCGCTCAGCAAGCCAGCGCGCCTCCGCAACCGTCGTGGCGGACGACCAAATTTGCGCGCCCCAGGCTCGACAGCGCGCGATGAGCGCCTCACTCGGTAATCCAAAATGAAAACTCACAATCGGTGGCGCGAAGGGCGCAATCGCCTCCGCGGTTGCCTCCGAAAACGGCAGTCGCCCCGGTCCTGCGGCAATGCTTGCTGGATCAATGCCGAATTCGCGGTACACGGGCGCGAGCTTCGTGAACCACGCGCGATCCACCGCCTCATCGGCAGCGGGTGATTGATGGCAAAAGAAGTTCACATTGAAAAGCGCATCGTGCGGAAGGCTCGCGCGAATCGTCGCCAGCTCTTTGCTGAGCGCATCAGGCGTGAGCATCGCGCCAGGCAGTGAGCCGATGCCGCCAGCGCGACACACGGCAACGGCGAGCGCCGAGCCTTGCGCGCCCGCCATCGGCGCTTGCACGAGCGGAAAGCGAACGCGCGCAAAGGGTGCGCTCATCACACGGCCCCGTTGTCTGCAGAAGCAAGCCGCTTCATATCGCTGGTGCGATCCACTTCGATCACGCTCTGACTAAAGCTCAACTGCGGCGCTTTCGCACCGAACGACTGCGCCAGCGGTACGAGCGTTGCGCGGGCGCTCGCTTCCACTTCGCCACGCAATTGCTCAATCAACGTGTGAGCATGAGATTTCGCATGTGCGCACGCGCCATCGAGCAAACGATTTTTGTCTTCCTCGCTAAACCCTGGCCCGAACGCGCCGTTCAATAAATCTGGCAACAGCCACGGCATCAGCTTGCTGCGTTGCTCGTCGTAGAAGCGCAAGCTGCGCACGCTGATTTCCGCTTTCACTGGGGGCAGCTGAATCCGCGTGTGCTCGCCGCTGGTGTCGATCTGAAATTGCGGTGAGCGCAAGTCATAACGAAAATCGATCTGGAATTCGAAGATCATCGCGAGCTTCTTTTGCGAGAACGCCCAGCGCAGATATTTGCGTCCGAATTCGCCAAACGAATAGTCAGTCTCGGTGACGATTTCTTTGGTGATCGCCTTGAAGACTGAGAGCTCGCCCACGGCGCGCAAGCCTTCGAGCGACACATGCGAAATCGTTTCGTTGGCCCGCGAAGCGCGACCGCGCCGCGAAAGAAACCAGCCAACACCCGCGCCGATAACAAGCGCGAGCAAAAGCGCAATCAAAGTGAAGAACGAATCCATCAGCGAATTGTGACGCAACTAGCGCGAAATCGAACCACAGACACGCCGTTTGTAGGCGCGGGCTTGACCGCGCTTCGTTGCCGAACAAACCAAAGCAACGAAGCGACGCCAAGTCGTCGCCTAAAAGAAAGCGCGGTCAAGCCCGCGCCTACAAAAGCACAATATCGTATTGCTCTTGCGAATACGCAGGTTCAGGCTGCAACGACACGGGCCGCTCAATATCTTGCGAAATCTGCGCGAGCGTTGCCGATTCATCCTCAAGAAACAAATCGATCACCGACGGCGCGGCAAGAATTCGCATTTCTTTCGGATTGAACTGCTTCGCCTCGCGCACCACTTCGCGAAGAATCTCGTAGCACATGGTTTGCGCCGTCTTGATTTCGCCTCGCCCCTGACACGTCGGACACGGCTCGCAAAGCACATGCGCGAGCGATTCGCGGGTGCGTTTGCGGGTCATTTCCACCAAACCTAGATGCGTGAAGCCATTCACCGTCAGCCGCGTACGATCGCTTGAAATCGCTTGCTTCAGCGCTTCGAGTACAGCGTCGCGATGCTCCGCTAAATCCATGTCGATGAAATCGATGATGATGATGCCACCGAGATTTCGCAGGCGAAGCTGACGTGCAATCGCCTGCGCAGCTTCGAGGTTCGTTTTGAAAATCGTCTCGTCGAATGATCGTCCGCCGACGAAGCCGCCGGTGTTCACATCAATCGTGGTGAGCGCTTCGGTTTGATCGAAGATCAGATAACCGCCGCTCTTCAGATCAACGCGCCGATGCAGCGCGCGCTCAATCTCTTGCTCCGCGCCATACATGTCAAACAGCGGCCGTGCGCCTTGATGCAGTTGCACGCGCTCGGCAAGCGCTGGCGAGTAGCGCGTCGCGAAATCAAGCAGCGCGCCGCGCACATCCTCTGAATCAACAATCACGCGCTGCGTCTCGTCGTTCGCGAAATCGCGCAATACGCGCTCTGCCAGCGAGAGATCTTGATGCAGGAGCGTGCCCGATTTCGCTGTTTTGCTGCGCGCTTGAATCTCGCCCCAGAGCTTGGTGAGGTATTCCACATCGCGCGCAAGCTCGCGCTCGGTCGCTTTCTCGGCGAGCGTGCGAATGATGAAGCCGCCGTGTGGCGTGTCAGGCGGAAAAAGTTTGGTGAGCGAATCTTTCAGAAACGCGCGCTCGGTTTCATCCTCGATCCGCTGCGAAATACCGATGTGCGAATCTTGCGGCAGATGAACCAGCAAGCGCCCGGCCAAAGAGATTTGCGTGGATAACCGCGCGCCTTTGGTGCCAATCGGATCTTTGATCACTTGCACCATGATCGCTTGCCCTTCGTGCAGCAGCGATTCAATGGTCATCACATTATTTTTTTGCGGATCGGTCAGGTGCTGGGAATTTTTGTATTCCCAAATATCGGCGACATGCAAAAACGCCGCGCGATCCAGGCCCACCTCGACAAATGCGGATTGCATGCCGGGAAGCACGCGCGCAATGCGGCCGAGATAAATGTTGCCCACGAGCCCGCGATGGCTCGCGCGCTCGATATGAAGCTCCTCAATCACCCCGTGATCGAGCACCGCCACACGCGTTTCCTGCGGCGTCACGTTCAAAAGAATTTCTTCCGTCACAGACTTACCTCGGAAGAGTATTTGTTGCGTTTACTCGTTTTGGATCAATCGCCAACGAGCAAACTCACCAAACGCTCAAATCACTTGAATACCGAATCGTGAAAGCAAAATGGAGGTTTCGTAAATCGGCAATCCCATCACACCCGAATACGAGCCTTCGATGCGCTCCACAAACACGCCGCCCACGCCTTGAATTGCATAAGAGCCCGCCTTGCCCATCGGCTCGCCGCTCGCGATGTAATTCTTAATCTCGGCATCGGTCAGATCACGAAAGCGAACCCGCGTGATGGAAGTATCGTGCAGCATCCGATTACCGTTGGTCACGGCCACTGCAGTTAACACTTCATGCGTGTTGCCCGAGAGCATTTTGAGCATCCGCGCCGCATCTTCCGCATTTTTTGGTTTGCCGAGAATTTGGCCGTTGAACACGACGGTGGTGTCAGCGCCGATCAGCGGCATCGGTGGCAGCGCGCGCTGCTTCGCCCGCAGAACGCCAATATCGGCCTTCATTTTCGCCATCCGTTCCACATAGACGAACGGATTTTCCGATGCAAGCGGCTCTTCATCGATATCGCGCATGCGACCGCCATCTTCGCGCAGAAGAATCATCTTGCAGGCCACGCCAATTTGCTGGAGCAGCTCAAGACGGCGGGGCGATTTTGAAGCCAGGTAGATTTCGTTCATGAGATGGACGGCGATCAGTACAAAACGCGATCAATCGCGATGATAGGGATGACCCGACAACAAGCTTACAGCACGATAGAGCTGTTCAATCAGCAGAACCCGAGCCATACCGTGGGGAAGCGTTAATTTTGACAGGCCCAAGCGATGTTGTGCAGATTGTTTGAGCGTAGCGTCGAGCCCATCGGCGCTGCCGACTAAGAAACATGCACAGGCCGCTTCCCGCTGCCATGTCTCCATGTGCGCGGCGAGCTCCCGCGTTGTCAATTGCTGGCCGCGCTCGTCAAGTGCAATCAGAAGCGCTTGCTTGGGCACTTGCGCCCGGATTCGCAGTGCTTCATCGGCGAGCACCGCCTCCACCGATTTGCTTGACGTGCGCCGCTCTGGCTTGAGCTCAGCAAGCTCGAAGGGCCACTCGGCCGGGAAGCGCTTGGCGTATTCCTCAGTGCCCTCGCTGACCCAGCGCGGCTGATTGTGCCCCAGCGCAATCAGCTTTAGCCGCACGCCTGCCCTCGTAACTCATGAAGCGCCACTCCCTGCTCGTTACCCGCGCGCACGCTTGGCGGCGGGCTTTTTCGCAGCCGCTTTTTTAGCGACAGGTTTCTTGGCCACCGGCTTCTTCGCGGCTGGCTTTTTGCTCGCCGCTTTTGCCACTGGCTTCTTCGCTGCGACCTTTTTCACCGCAACCTTTTTAGCCGCTGGCTTCTTCACCGCCGCGCTTTTCGTTGCTGGTTTCTTCGTCGCTGCCTTTTTCGCTGCGATCTTCTTTGCCGCAACAGGGGCCGCGCGCTTAGCCGCTGGCTTCTTTACCGCAACCTTTTTCGCAGCTACTTTCTTAGCTGCGACTTTCTTTACGGCGGGCTTCTTCGCAGCGGGCTTCTTCGTGGCGACTGCCTTTTTCACCGCCTTTGCCGCTTTCGCTGACACGGCGGTCTTCGCGGCCACCACCGCTTTCTTCACAGCCACTTTCTTGGCCGCTGGTTTTTTGGCGGCGACTTTTTTCACGCTCGCCGCCTTGGTGACCGGCTTTTTCACCGCTGGCTTTTTAGCCGCGACTTTCTTTGCCGCCGTCTTTGCGATCACCGGTTTTGCTGCAGCCTTCACCGCCGCCTTCTTCGCTGGCGCCTTCTTGCTGCTCGCCACAGTCGCCGCCTTGCCTACTTTTTTGGCAGCCGCCTTTTTCACCGTTGCCGCAGGCTTAGCCGCCGCAGCCTTTGCCCCCGCTTTCACAGCGGCGGCTTTCTTGGTCGAAGCAGGTTGAGCGGCTGCTGTTTTCGCAGCAGGCTTTTTCGCAGCAGGCTTCTTCGCCGCAGGCTTCTTCGCAGCAGGCTTCTTCGCCGCAGGCTTTGCTTTGGGCGCAGCAATCTGTGTCTGGTCCGTCGTTGCGGGCGTTGCCAAAACCGCAGCCGCCACCGCCGCCACCGTGCGCGTACGTGCCGCAGGCTTCTTAGGCGTTGGGGCCGCTGCGGGCGCGCTTACCTCAGGTGCTGCCTTCGCAGGCTCAGCGCGGGTGTCAGGTGCAGCAATTGCGTCAATCGCTCTATCGAGCGACGCCCCAACGAATTGGGCTTTGGTGACTTTTTCTTTTGATTTAGAGCCCGCCTTTTTCGGCGCTTTAGTCCCAAGCAAATCGGGGGCAGGCGACCAAATCTCTTCCAAGTTATAAAGCGTTCGCGTCGCTGGCAGCATGATGTGAACCACCAAATCGCTGCAATCCACCAACACCCATTCGCCGCTTTGCTCGCCCTCGATGGAGCGCACAGTGCCGCCCACGGCGCGAACCTTGTCTTGCACATTGCGCGCAAGCGCTCGCGTTTGCCGCCCGCTCTCGGCGGTAGCGATGATGACGGCATCGTAGAGTGAAGTGAGTTCGCGGGTGTCGAGCGCGACGATGTCGGTGGCTTTGATGTCTTCAAGCGCTTCGACGGCGGCTTGCTGAATGGCATTGAGTTGCAACGAGATGATTTCCTATCGTGTCTGTAAGCGGCTTCCGGGAAGCCAAAAGGATGAAGGAAGCGCGGAAGAATCCGCGTTTCGCTAGTGCTTTGCGCAAAGCGCGTATCGAAATGCAGGGCGCAAACGCTGCGCCGATCCCGCCAATCCGTTTAGGCGGCGCGCGGCGCGGCGTAAAGCCGATGCGCACGAATATAGGCGAGCACAGGCCCCGGAAGCAACGCGGCAAGCGCTTGATCGTTCGGGTTGCGCTGCAGCAATGCGCGAATTTCGGTGGAAGACACCGCCTGCGGGGCCACGGTATGAAGATAAATGGAACCCGCGAGCGTTTCCCGCAACTGCGCTCGCGAATTGGCAAGCCGCCCCTGCCACACATCGCTCATCGCCGCTGAAAACACATTCGCCGTCGCAAACCCCGGCCGGTTTAACACCACGAAATGCGCGAAATCAAAAAGCTCCTTCGCCCGATGCCAGGATTGAATGCGCAAAAACGCATCCACCCCGATCAACCAAACGAGCGGCCGCAACGGATACGTCGCGCGGAAATGCTCAAGTGTTGCGATCGTATAACTCGGCGTCGTCCGCCGAAGCTCGCAATCATCCACGCTCAATCCCGGCGCATCGCGCGCATCCGAAACCGCCAACTGCAACATCGCCAAACGATCCGCCGCACTCGCCCCCGGCCGATCACGAAGCACATTCTGCTGCGCCGGAATCAAGCGCACCTCCGGCAGCCGGAGCGCGGCAGCCGTATCCCGTGCCACGCGCAAATGCCCAAAGTGAACAGGATCAAACGTCCCGCCGAAGAGCGCGAGCGGTGAAGCGGCGGACGCATCGGCGTCGTCGGAAGAAGGATTTCGCGGGTCTGGGATCACGTGGAGAAGTCTAGGCGAAGACTTCAACGCGGCGGGCGTTGCGTTACAAGCGGAAATTGACTTAATCCATGATCGCCCAAAAGCATTGGGGCATCGATGCCGAAATAGAACATTTCATTATTAAACTAAATAAAACGGTAGCCCTATATTTTCGAGGCGCCATGGGAGATAGCCGTTAGAACAACGGGCAGCACAAGACCCAAGCATTCGGCTACACGTCGCAAAAGAGATCATCTCGCGCAAACCTCGCAAATTTGAGAGGCATTGGTCAGTTGACACCGAATGTGCTTCAAGCAGAATGCACTTGCGCTGCACAACCAAGCGACGGCGCGAGGGATCGGTGTTGACGCAATACTCTACGGAGACTCAGCTTAGCCGTTTCCTGCGAGCAATTTCAACAACTGATTGCGCATTTATCTAGTGAGCAATTGCCATGACCGCTTCTGAGGTTTACGAAAAACTGCTGGCTGAAGGGTGCAACAAATCCCACTTCGCAGTTCACCGTAGTGAGCATGACGCCTTTTGCCTTGCTCAGCGTGGGGACAAATGGGTGGTGTATTACTCGGAGCGAGGGCAAGACTCTCCGCCCGAATACGAGTCTGCTTCTGAAAATGATGCTTGTCAGTTCTTCTACAAACTCGTTCTGGAGCAGCAACACTGGCACATTCTGGGGTTCTTTGAGGACGAGGATGACGCAATCGCCTTGGAGGAAAGACTGAAGTCGATTGGTGTTGAGCCAATCCGCAATGACATTCCCGCCTATAAGCACAGAGACGATCCCAGGTATCGCGTGTTTGTTGCTGGTAAGGACATCTTTAAAGTTAGGGGGCTCTGGGGTGATACAGCCGTTACCTATACCTAACACTTCGGTCAAGACGGACCACCCGGCGGCTGCGCCAATGGGTACCCTTCATGCCTGCGGCCACTTACCTCCAACGTAAGCCACCGCAGTCACCGTGCCCTCTTCTTCGACAAATCTCCGCAAAACACTTCTCGCCCTGCAAGCTCGCGATTTGAGTCTGCGAGAAGCGTTGGAAGCGAGTGGCGCTCCGTGCGAAGGCTACGACGCTCGTATGGAAGCCGTGCATCGCGACAACGCACGGCAACTTCGAGCGTTGATTGAGCGCTTCGGATGGCCGAACGAACAATTAGCGGGCTCCGACGGAGCGGAAGCTACATGGCTGATTGCGCAGCATGCCATCGCCGAACCAGAGTTCATGCGCACTTGCCGCAGTCTGCTTGAGCGCGAAGTCGCCACCGGCAGCGTACCGCTCTGGCAACTGGCCTACTTGGACGACCGCATCCGCGTCTCGGAAGGAGGGTTGCAGCGCTTTGGCACTCAGTTCGAGATCACGCCCAGCGGACCAGTCGTGTGCCCCGTCGAAAATCCGGCTTCGTTGGATGAGCGGCGTCGCCAAGCGGGTCTAAGTCCCATCTCGGAGCGCTTGGAAAGCATGAAGAACTCGCCACGCCCGACCGAAGAGAGGTACGCGGCACACAAGAAGGATGAACTCGCTTGGCGGGTTCAAGTTGGCTGGGTCGCGCGCAGCGACGCCTAACCACTAGCAGGGGCTCCTCAACGGCAAATGGCCGATCAATTGGTCGCACTCGGGCGTGATACAAAATGACGAATCCATGACGAAGGTGGTTGAAGTTTGTGCAAAGCCGTTCGAAGAACACCAGTGTGAATTTGAAAGCGAAGCGGAAGTCATGAACCCCGAACAACTTCATCGCGATGGCTATGCGCTGCTGCGCGGTCTGGTGCCTGCGGACTGGTTGGATGATCTTCGCGCTGCGTTTGATGCGTGCGAAACGCCGTCTGCCCAATGGCGGGTGCCGCGCGGGCCGGATTGGCGTCATTCGATGCTCGATCTTGATCCGACGATACAGGCGGTGTGTCGCTTGCCTGCGCTCTTGGCGGTGGTCGGTGAATTGATCGGTGAGCGGTTTTTTCTGGCTCAGGTAGAGGGGCGCGAGCCGTTGATGGGCGGCGGTCATCAGGGTCTGCACAGAGATTTCTCCGCGCGCCGACCGGGCGACACGGTGAACGTGATGGTGTTCTTCGATGATTACGGCCCGAGCAACGGCGCAACGCGCTACGTTGCGGGAAGTCATCGCGACGGCGCAGTCACCGCGCCCGCTACGCCTGAAGACGAAGCGCGCAGCGTACAAATCTCAGGCAAGGCGGGCGATGCGCTCGTATTCGATGCGAATCTTTTGCACGGGGCAAGCCTGAATCCGAGTGGCGAGCGCCGCCGCAGCATTCTGATCGGCTATTTCGCGGAATCGCTTTACAGCACGCATCTAGAAACGGCGCCGCTTCGCAGCGTGCGCATGGATACGAGCGAGCGGTTCGATCCGCCGAGCGCGGCTCTCGCAACGTCATAGAAAGCCGCAATAAAAAACGCGCCGAAGCGCGTTTTTTGTGTGCCCAACAACAGGCGTTGCTGCGGCAATTCTTTAGAACGCGCCTACCGTTTGCGCGCGTGCTGCGCGGCCTTCTGACGAATTGAGCCATGCGCGGGTTTCTTCGCGCACTTGCGCGCGGGTGCGGCCGTCGGTCCCGCTCGAGCAAACGATCATCGAAGTCGCGTCGTTGTAGGTGCTCGCGCATGATGCGGAGACTGCATTGCTACCGGCGCGCGCAGCGGGCGCGATGTTGCGCATACCGGTATTGGCTTGCGCGACTTGCACTGCTTCTGCCTTTTGAGCAGCAGGTGCAGCTGCGGCAGCTGGGGCGGCGTCATTTGCGAATGCAACGCTGGTTGCTGCAGCAAAAAGGGTAGCGATCAAAACAGATTTCGTATTCATGATGTGTTTCCTAAAGGGGGAGGTTGAGAAGTCAGTGCCTGGCGGCTTTTGCCGCTCTCTTTCGGCGAGGCGTCGTTCCCGCCTTCGTCGATGGAATGAATGCTAGGTATTGCTAGAACATGAATAAATAGATATTCAATCAATTGGTTATTGCAAAATACGCAATAATCAAACGCTTGAAATTCGCGGTGCAGTGCTGGCGAAGCGCTTCAGTGCATGGGCGGGCGGACCGCGATGTAGCCCCGATTTTTTTGACGCTGATTACGCTGATTTCGCGGATTTACTCAGATTGTTTTGGTGTTCGGAGCTGCGATGAATCTCCTAAAGGAATCTGTGTAAATCAACTGACATCATCTGTGTAATCTGTGTCAAAAAATCGCGCAGGCCATTTATGCCCCACTGATTGAAACATCAGGCGCTCACGAATCCACAAAAAATAATCTGCGTAAATCCGCGAAATCAGCGTAGTCAGCGTCAAAAAGCACCCCCGCACTTCACGAACCACCGACTGAAAGACCGACGATCTCATGGATCAACTTCGCGCCATGCGCGCCTTCGCTAAAGTCGTAGAACTCGGCAGCTTCACCAAAGCGGCGGATGCGTTCGACATGACGCCCGCCGTGATGACGCGGCTCGTCGCGGATTTGGAAGCGCATCTGAAAGTGCGGCTTCTAAATCGCACCACGCGCAGCGTCACGCTCACTCAAGCGGGTGAGCGCTATTTGGAGCACGTGCAGCGCATTCTTGTCGATGTGGAAGAAGCGCAAACCGTGGCGACGCTTGAAACCGCCGAACCCGAAGGCACCATTCGCGTGCTCTGCTCACCTGGGTTCGCGACGCATCAACTCGCCAAATTTTTGCCGCGTTTTCGAGAGCGCTATCCGAAGCTCATCATCGAACTCACCATTCAAAATTCGGTCGGCACCGCCGATGAAAGCCACGACGTTTCGATCTTAACGATGAACAAACCGCTCACCAGCGGATCGTTTGTTGCTCGAATCCTGGCGCAGAGCGAAGTCACCTTAGTCGCGAGTAAACGCTACCTCGATCAGCATGGTCGCCCCACGCATCCGAGCGAACTCTCGCAACATGAAATGCTGCTGCCTTTTACGCCGCAGAGCCGCAGCGAAACGCTGTTCACGCCGCGCGACCCGAAAAGCAAAGCAAAGCCCTATCTCACGCCGCCGCCCGCGATGGCGCTGGCAACATCGCATTTTGATGTGTTGCATCATGCGGCCATGCACGGCATGGGCATTGGCGCGCTTGCCACGTTTATGGCGCACGACGCTCTGGTGCGCGGCGAAGTGGAACTCGTGCTGCCCGATTGGCGCATCGTCACCTTGTATCTTTACGCGGCAACGCCTACCCGCAAATACGTGCCCGCACGCACGCGAGCATTCCTCGATTTCCTCATCGAATCATTCGGCGGCAAAGAAAACGATCCATGGTTTGACGAAGCGATGAACGCGGCGAAATCAAAGCCCGCGAAACGTAGAGTGTGACGTAGGGTGCAATCTCATTGCACTTCGTGAAACACCGCGCGAAGCGCATTTCTTCAATCCGTGGCGCTATGTATCAAACAGTGGTGCAATAAGATTGCACCCTACGATGCAACGATTCAAACGCCGCCATGAACGCTCAAACGATCCTCGATTTCTGGTTCGCCGAACTCACGCCGAAGCAACACTTCGCGAAAGATGACGCGTTGGATGCCTTGATCGCTGAGCGCTTTGGATCGACGCTCGAAGCGGCATCGCGCTGCGAGCTATTTGCGTGGCGCAGCACGCCCGAAGGTCGCCTCGCTGAAATCATCGTGCTCGATCAATTCTCACGGAACATGTTTCGCGGCTCGCCCCGCTCGTTCGCGCAGGATGCGCTCGCTCTCGCGCTCGCGCAAGAGCTCGTAACGTGCGGCGGCGACATGGCGCTTCCCGTTGAGCAACGCAAATTCGCCTACATGCCCTACATGCACAGCGAATCGCTCGTCGTGCATCAAGAAGCGTTACGGCTCTTCGCGCAGCCAGGGCTAGAAAGCAATTTAGATTTTGAGCGCCGCCATCTCGCGATCATCGAACGCTTTGGTCGCTATCCACATCGAAACGCGATTCTCGGACGCGCATCGACCGCCGAAGAAGTTGCCTTCTTGCAAGCGCCCGGATCGTCGTTCTAACTGTTCGCTTACTCGCGCGCTAGCGTTGCGTAATACGGCGTGAAATCGGGCGCGGTATCGTCGCGCAGTTGCTGAAACGATTCGAGGATGAAGTAAATCGACTGTACGTCATCAATCAAAACGGGCGTGCGCATCGAATGCATCACATCAAACGGCACGCGTTGCGGCGCGCTGGATTCGAGTGCATAGATCAGCTCTTTCGGCGACGAAAGAATACCCGCACCGTAGGCGCGAATGTCGCCGACACCGGCTCCGGCCTTTACGTCCCCCTTTTCACGAATCAAACCGAATTCAATCGTGTACCAATAGAGTCGCGCGAGCCAATCGAGGCCGCCCAGTCGCTTCGCTTTGAGCGCGCCTTCGCCATACGCCTGTAAATGATCGGCATAGATCGGCGTGAAGAGCATCGGCACGTGGCCGAAGAAATCGTGGAAGAGATCCGGCTCGACGATATAGTCGAATTCACTCTCTTCGCGCAGCCACACAGTCACCGGGAAGCGGCGATTGGCGAGATGGGTGAAGAACACGTCGTCCGGCAACAGGCCGGGCACGCCAACGAGCGTCCAATTCGTGGCCGCCTTGAGCGCCACGTTGACGTCGGTGAAATTCGGGATGCCGCGCCGCATGTCGAGCGCCGTTAAACCGTTGATGGCGTCGAGAAACTCGTTGCACGCGCGCGAGGGAATCAGCGCCATTTGCCGCTCCACCAAGCGCAACCAGCGCGCTTTTTGTTCCGCTGTGTAATCGCTCACCGATTGCGGCACGGTGTAATCCGCTGCCATTCGAGAATAGTTGCCGCGCAAACCGGGATTGCCGTCGCGAACTTTGTGTGAAATGTCGAAGCCCGCGGGTGGCACGGCGTCTTTGTGGGTGGCTGTATTCATGCCGCTATTTTGGCGTGATGCAGAGCAATTTTGTTGCGAACACCGCGCGGAGGGATTGTGAGATAGTCAGCCGGATGAAATGGAAAGTGATTGTCTCCGTGGTCACCGCGTTCGTGGTGTGCAGCCTTTTCTATGCCACACCGCACTTCGCCCTCTGGCAAATGAAGACGGCTGCCGAGGCGGGCGACTATGAGAAATTTTCGCAATTTGTTGACTATCCCAAGCTTCGCGAAAGCGCAAAGCAGAGTTTGATCGAAAGTGGTGTGATCGATCGCGCGCTTGAGCGCGGCACGGGCAACCGGGCGCTTGATTTGATTGCAGGCGCGCTCGCCTCGCCTGTAATGAACGCGGCGATCGATGCCGCGATTTCGCCACAGAGCTTGGCGCTTCTGATGCAAGGCAAATCATGGGCAGAAGCGCGGCCCGGCAGGCGCGCTCGCAGCGACGTGAACTCGCCGAGCGCAACGAGTGAACCGCCGAAGGTCGAAATCGAGATAGGCTATGAAAGCTTGAACGAATTCAGCTTGCGCGTGAAAAAGCGCGACAGCACCAGCGCACCTTCGCAGTTCATGCTCACGCGAAGTGGTCTGCTTTCGTGGAAACTCTCCTCGGTTCGCTTGCCGTTACGATAGTTTTTCCAACCGCCACATTTGATACGCCAGCGCCGCGCGACAGCCGGCAACAATGGCTGCGACCGTGATGAGCGAGCCGAGTGCGAGCGTGCTCATGCCGCTTAAGCCTTGACCTACTGTGCAGCCAAGCGCGAGCACACCACCCAAGCCCATAAGCGCTGCGCCGACGAGATGGTTCGTCAGATCTTCGGTTGAGGCGAAGCCCTCCCAGCGGAAAGTTTTGGTATTGAGCGCCATCGCGCATGCGCCCACGATCACGCCGAGGACGCTCGCGACGCCGAAGGTGACGAACTTGCTCCTATCGCTCCAGAACGCCAGGAGTTCGAGCAAATAGGCGGGTGGCGCGGTAAAGGTGAGCGATTCGGGCCGCCCAGAATTGGTTGCGACCCATGCCGCTTCGAGCGTTTCGGGATGTTCAGCGATGAAGCCGACTTTGCCCGTGGCATACCAGCCTGCGATCACGGTTGCGCCAACGATCAGGCCGCCGATCCAATTCCACTTGTCGGCGCGGAATTCCTTTCCGATGAACGCAAAGACCAGTAGCGCGATGCCGATGGCAATTGCGAAATAGCTCGCGTTGGCGCCCGCGAGTCCAAGGATCGACGGAATATCTTGCGCGCTCGACAAGGTGACGGCGACTTGATCCAGTGTGTTCACTCGTAACACGCCAAGAATGCCACGCAGCGTGAACCATGCGAACAGCCCCATCACGAGCAAGGTGACGAGCGCGCGAAGACTTCCCGCGCCCACGCGGATCAACGTTTTGCTGCCGCAGCCAGAGGCAAGCGTCATGCCAAAACCAAACGCGAGTCCGCCAACGATGTGCGAAAGCCAAATGAGCTTCGGCGCAACATAAAACGACTTTGCGATATCGACGGTACCCGTCAATTTCAGGATCGCCACGCCAACGACCGCGAGCCCGACGGAGGCGAGCGCCATGCGCGCGCGTGTCCAGTCACCGAAATTTGCGATGTCAGAAATCGCGCCCATCGTGCAATAGTTGCTACGCTGCGTCACAGCGCCGAACACGAAAGACAGCGCGAACGCCCACCAAGCGGCGGCGTGTTGAAGGGAGACGATTTCGGCGGGCATAGGCTTTATGTTTTAGGAATGGCGGACGCGCAGAACCGCAGATTATCGCGGTCGCGGCCTGGCCCGCGTCTGCTGAATGCGGAATTACTTTATTCTGAGGAGGCAAGCAATGAATCTGAACACTGTTGAAATCAAGGCGTTTATTCCCGCCAAAGACTTTGCGCTCTCAAAGGCTTTTTATGAAGCGGTAGGCTTCACGTGCAAGTTTTCAGATCGAGAAATTGCGTATTTCAACCGTGGAGATTGCAGTTTTCTGCTGCAAAACTTTCAACCGACCGCATTTCCCGATGAAATCATGATGCACCTGCTTGTGGAAAACGTGGATGATTGGCATCGTCACCTAGTGCGCGAACGGATCACCGAGCGCTTCAACGTTCGCATGGGCGAGCCGCGCGATCAGCCGTGGGGCATGCGAGATTTCGAGCTTTTCGACCCGAGCAAAGTGCTTTGGCGAATTGCGCAGAACCTCTAGGCAAACGCTTAATCCGGGAATAAAACGTATAGCTTTAACGCGGCTACTCAAGTTTAATAGGGACTAGAAGGCTTATTTATAAATTTGCAATAAATCTACGAAACTGTCTTTAGCGCCTTTTGATTTGGGGTTTAAAGGCTAGAGTTGCCGTGATTTAACGAGCTCGCTTAGAAGCGTTTTGATCGGTTTTGGGAGCGCAGCGCGCTCAAGTTCGCCGAGCGCAATCCACATCGAACCGCCCTCTTCCAATCGTTTTCCCACGCGCGAAACGTCAACTTTGAGCGGTTGAAGCGTGAGTTTGAAATGAGTGAAGCTGTGATCGAAGCTCGCGAGCGGCGCGGTATTTTCGATTTGTTCGATCGCAAATTTTGCTTTGCTCGCGGCATCCATCTCGCCGGGCGGCACATCGTTCGAAAGCTCCGGCAAACACCACAGTCCGCCCCAAATGCCCTGCGGCGGACGCTTCACCAAAAGCACCGTATCGGCGTGTAGCGCGAGCAAATAGCGCTGCATTTTGTGCGGCAGCGCTTTGGAGGGTTTCGGCGCGGGAATTTCGTCGATTTTGCCGTCGATGCGCGCTTTGCAGTCGGATGCAACGGGGCACAGCATGCATGTGGGCGATGCTTTCGTGCACACCGTTGCGCCCAAATCCATGAGCCCTTGCGTGTAGGCCACCATGTCCTCACGCGCATGCGGAAGGCGTGCCTCTGCTGCGGCCCACAGTTTCTTCTCCACCGCGCTTACGCCCGGAAAGCCTTCGATGCCCGCATGGCGCGCGAGAACGCGCTTCACATTGCCATCCAGAATGGGCGCGATGGTGTCGTAGGCAAACGCAGCGATCGCTGCAGCAGTGCTACGCCCGATACCTGGCAACTCAGCTAGCGCATTTACATCGTTCGGAAACACGCCACTGTGCTTCTCAACAACGAGCTTCGCCGCTTTGTGCAAATTGCGTGCACGTGAGTAGTAGCCTAAGCCTGCCCACAACGCCATCACAGCATCGTCACTCGCGTCCGCCAGCGCGTGAACCGTTGGGCAAGACGCAAGAAAGCGCTCGTAGTAGCCAAGCACCGTGGCAACCTGCGTTTGCTGCAACATGATTTCGGAGAGCCAAATTCGATACGCGTCGCGCGTGTTTTGCCACGGCAAACTGTTGCGGCCGTGTTCGCGTTGCCAGCCCGCGATTCGCGTAGCGAAAAGCGGATCAGATGTGGGACGATTCACGCGCACCGCAGCCTAAGCGTGACAGGCAAGTTTCGGGGAACTGCGAAAGGCAAACAAAATCATCACACTGCTCACTGCTCACTGCTCACTGCTCACTGCTCACTGCTCACTGCTCGAAGCTAGCGAATCCCCAACCGCTGCCGAGCCTTAACGCCCGCTTCCGTGTTTGGATACTTGGTTGCCACTTCTTGCAGCGTGCCGCGCGCGGCTTGAATCTCACCCAGCTCCGCTTGCGACGTTGCGATGTTCAGGAGCGCGTCAGAGGCTTTGTTTGAGTCAGGATACTGAGCAAGGAGTTGTCGCTGTGCGGCAATCGCGCCGCGGAAATCACGGGCGGCATAGAGCGAGTTGCCGATCCAATATTGCGCAGACGATGCGAGCGGTGATCGGGGATAGTTACGAATAAAGATTTGAAACGCGGTGACCGATTCGCTGTAGCGAGCGGCTCGAAAGTGTTCGAGCCCTTGATCGTAGCTTCGCTGCTCTTGCGCGGGATCAGCCACGGGCGCGCTCGTGGCCGGCACGCTCGCTGGGGCAATGGGCTGCAGCGGCGCGGCTGCCTGCCCGGCAACCGCTGGGGGCGCGCTTCGCAGCGGATCCCCTGAGAGCGGCGGCTGCGGGAGTGGCCCGCCGCTTCCCGGCGGCGTTTGTGAGGCTAGTGCGGCGCGTGCGGCTTCTTGCTGCTGCTCAATTTTTCGCAGGCGCCCATCAAGATCCACATACAGATCGCGCTGGCGCTTTTGCGCATTCTCCAATTCGTTTTGCAGCAATTCGAGCTGTCCGCGAAGGCGGGCGAATTCGCTGCGCAGCGTTTCAACTTGATTAAACAGATCGATGATGCTGCGATTACGTGCTTGCGCTTCCAGTTCGCCGAGCCGCTGATCGATCACGCGTTGTTGCTCAGCCACCTGATTGCGAAGCTGCACAATCTGTTTGCGCGCTTCCTCATCGTCGAACAGTCCCGCATGGGCGGCATGAATGAACGATGCAACGCATCCTGCGGTGATCAGGGAGCGAACAAGTGCCTTAGCGCGCATAGAAACTTACTCTCCAACGTAGCGAATATCAGCGCGGCGATTTTCAGCAAAAGCAGATTCGGTGCTCGCGCTGTTGCGTGGCTTTTCTTCGCCGAAGCTCACCGTTTCAACTTGCGCTTCGTTCACGCCCAAGAGCGCCATCACGCGCTTCACCGCTTCCGAACGCTTCTGTCCGAGCGCTAAGTTGTATTCGCGGCTGCCGCGCTCGTCCGTATTGCCTTCAACCACGATACGAGCACGAGGCGTGCGTTTCAAGTAAGCCGCGTGCGCCTCGACGGTTGCTTTGTAGTCATCCTTCACTACAAAACTATCGTAGTCAAAAAAGATGCTTCGTTTCGATAGCGGGCTGCTGGGATCGCGAAGGGCGGGATCAAGCCCGCTCGCGTCGGTCGCTTGGCCGACAGTTCCGGCGCTGGTGACCGCACCTGGCGAGGTTGTCGTGCCTTGCTGCAAGCCTTGCGTCGAAGGCTGCTGTGCAGTGGTGGCCGTACGATTTTCTACAGGTGCCGCTTGCTCAGGCGTGGAAGAGCAACCAGCAAGCAAGGCCAAAGCGCCTGCGGTAACCACGCTCGCCCAAAGGCTGCGCTTGACGAAGGATTGCTGCATAACTGACTCCCGTTCTGTTGAAAGTGAAAACACATCAAGTCGAGGCGAAACGACGCACTCGATAGTAGCCGCATTTCGACGCCTTGGGGAAACGCGAAACACGCTCGCTCCGCGATACTCCCTGCGCTATCGTGGTAGCGGCCCCCACGCAGGCTCGCGCACATCCGCGCCGGAAGACGCCAATCGTTGCTTTACCCGACCATCCGCAGACACGGCAGCAAGTACGCCGCGCCCGTTGTAAATAGACGCATACACAATGAGTTTCCCATTGGGTGCGAAGCTTGGCGATTCATCCACCGGCCCCTGAGTGAGCACCTGAACCTGCCGCGATGCGAAGTCTTGAATAGCAAGCGCATAGCGAGAGCCCTCGCGCTTCACAAACACCATGCTTTTGCCGTCGGCCGCCACTTTCGGATTCGCGTTTTCGCCACCTTCGAAAGTGACACGCTCGGCGTTGCCGCCGTTGGGGTCGATGCGATACACCTGCGGCGATCCGCCGCGATCACTCATGAAATAAATCTTCCCATCGCTTGCCCAGTTCGGAGCGGTATCGATCACATTCGCATTGGTGGTGAGTCTTCGAGAGCCGGTGCCGTCCGCGCCCACGATGAAGAGTTGTGTGCCTCCGGCCTGAGACGATGCGAACACGATGCTGCGTCCATCGGGAGACCATGCAGGCGCGGATTGATTGCCGCGCGCATTCACCAAAAGTTGGCGGGTGCCCGTGCTCACGTTTTGCACATATATGCTGGGCTTACGATTTTCGAATGACACATAGGCGAGGCGAACGCCATCAGGCGCCCACGCGGGCGAGATGATCGGCTCATTCGAAGACACGATAGAGATTGCATTCACGCCATCGCTATCAGCCACGATCAATTGAAAGCGAGCCCCAGTTTTTGATACGTAGGCAAGCCGCGTGCTGAACACGCCACGATCACCCGTGAGCTTTTCGTAGATCACGTCAGAGATACGGTGGGCTGTTGCACGCATTTCGGCTGCGCTCACGTTGTAGACCAGACCGGCGAGTTGTGTTTTCTTCGGAACGTCAAGCAAACGAAACGTCACTTGAAATTGCCCGTTAGCCGATGGCGTGACTGAGCCAACGACAGCCGCGTCGGCATTACGTGTTGCGTAGGCAGCGTAGCCCTCGGCTGTGGCCTCCGCAGTGCGCGGCAAGCCGGCATTGGCCACGTTCTTAATCACGCCGCTTCGCGCTAAATTGGCTTGAATGACACTGCTGAGCAGCTCCGCATTTTTGGCCTCTCCCACGAACTCAGAGGTTACGACGGGGATTTGCTGCGCTCCCACGCCAACGATATCGATCGTGAGCTGCGCCTCTGCGCGCGTGCACGCGAGCGATAGCAGAGCGCCGAAAAACAACGTGCGAAGAAAAGAAGGTTGGTGAGGCTGCATGCGCGGGCTACTCATGGCGAAGGTTCGGTGATGATAGGCAAGAGGCCGCCGCCGGGGCTCACGCGCGATTGCGCTGCATCGCGCGCGGCGCGCGCGTCAGCCTCGCTTGCGAAAGGACCCAGTTGAACGCGGAACAACCCAGCTACCTGGCGCACGATGGGTGTGCTCCCCAAATCATTATTCATCCGAGATTGGAACGCTTGGGCATTGCCAAAGTTTCCAAAAGCGCCGAGTTGTACAAAAAATTGACGCTCGCCCCGATTCAATGGGGCGGATGGAGGTAGCGTTGTGGTTCGTGAATCGTCGTTGATTGCCGACACCGAAGGTCGTGCAGCTGGCGCGGCCGCCACCGTAGCGCCGCTGCTCGCCGTGGCCGTGAAGTTAGGCGGCATGAGCAATTCGAAAATTACTTCACCACTTCCGGCCTGCGCAATGCCGATTCGGTGCGCCGCGGCATAGGAAAGATCAACGATTCGGCCACTGTGAAATGGGCCGCGATCATTGACACGAACCACGACAGATCGGTTGTTGCGCGGGTTGGTCACGCGCGCGTAACTCGGAATGGGTGCCGTTGGGTGCGCCGCCGTCATCGCGAGCATGTCGTAGGTTTCGCCGATTGCTGTTTTTTGACCGTGAAACTTGCGTCCGTACCACGATGCGACGCCACGTTGAACGAGCGGCGCATGCAGCGTGAGTGGCGTGTAGTTCACCCCGAACACGTTGTATGGGCGATTGGCAAAGCGGTGAAGCGGCTCATCGCGCGGTTGCGCGTCTGGAACGCGATCAAGATCGCTCGGCAGCGACGATGGCGGACCATCGTCTTTGTAGTACGCACCACTTCTCGAACTGCCGGACGACGGTGGTTTGCTTGCACAACCCGTCAGAAAGAGAGCGCCTAGCAGTGAGGCTAACGCAAACAGGCGCATGCGAAACGACCCTGCGTCACTCATGTTGCGAGCAACTTTCGATGCGTTGCAATACTCATCAACATGCCCACAGCGATAAACAGCGTCATCATCGCGGTTCCACCAAAGCTCACGAACGGGAGCGGCACGCCAACGACCGGGAGCATACCCGTGACCATTCCGATGTTCACAAACGTGTAGGTGAAAAACATAAGCCCAAAGGTGCCCGCCATGAGCCGACCAAACAAGGTTTGCGCACGCATTGCAATCAACATGCAACGCCCGATCAACAACACGTAAATCACCAGCAACACCAACACGCCGATCAAACCAAACTCTTCACCGTACACCGCAACGATAAAGTCCGTGTGTTTCTCAGGCAAGAATTCAAGATGAGTTTGCGTGCCTGAGAGCCAGCCTTTACCAATCAAACCGCCCGAGCCAATCGCGATGGCGGCTTGAATCGTGTGCCAGCCTGCGTCTTGCGCATCGAGGCTCGGATTAAAAACGGTCATCACCCGCTCTTTTTGGTAGTCGTGCAGCCAGTTGAATTCCCATGCTGCGGCGAAAGAAATCGCCGCGATGAGTCCGCCGCCCACGATGATGCGCCAATCCAGGCCCGCAAGGTAGAGGATGTAAAAACCGCACGCACCCACCAAGAGCGCGGTGCCTAAATCAGGCTGGCGCACAATCAGCGCGAAGGGGATCGCGACGAGCAGTCCGGCCACAAGGAAGTTTTTCCAGTTGATAGCGCCTTCGTGCTTATCGAAATACCAAGCCAGGATTAGAGGCACGGCGATCTTCATGATTTCCGAGGGCTGAATGTTTCCGATCAGCGGCAACTTTAGCCAACGGCGCGCGCCCTTAATCACTTCGCCCCCGACGGCAACACCCAGCAGGAGCACAATACCGATCAGGTAAAGCGGCACAGCAAAGCGCGCGATGAACGTCGGCGATAGATTCGCAAGCACGAACATCACAACGATTGCGACCATCACCTTTTGGCTCTGACCGACCACCCGCCCCATGGCCTCATTGGCTGCGCTGTACAGAACCATTAAGCCCAGCACCGTAATCAGCGTCACCAGTGCGAAGAGCACCGGATCGATATGGTCAGTGAGCTTGTTCCAGAGCTGCTGAATCATGGCTCGGCTTTCGTGTCACGCTTTTGCGCCAAGAAGCCTTTCCAGTTCGCATCAAGCGCGGCCTGATCAAAGTAGGCATCTAACACCTTGCGCGCAATCGGAGCCGCCGCGCGCGCGCCAAAACCACCGTTTTCAACAAACACTGCCATCGCGATCTGCGGTTTATCGAGCGGTGCGAAGGTGATGTACCAAGAGTGATCACGTGAGCGCTCGTCGACTTGGCTCTCCACGTATTTTTGGCCTCGCAAGTTAAACGCTTGCGCCGTGCCCGTTTTTCCGCCGCTCGTGTACTTCGCGCCTTTGAACACGCTGGCCGATGTACCTTCGAGCACAACGCCCTGCAAGCCCTCTTTCACGGCCTGGATATGCTCAGGCTTCAGCTTGATCGTGTATGCAGGCTCGGGCTGCGTAAGTTGGCTGTCGCCCGACTTCGCATCTTGCACCCGCTTCACGAGATGCGGGCGGAACGCGACGCCATTGTTCGCGAGAATCGCGGTTGCGTAGGCCAGTTGTAGCGGCGTGAACGCGTTAAAGCCCTGACCGATCCCGAGCGAAACCTGATCGCCAACATGCACCTTGGGATCTTTCGGGAATCGTTTCGCCTTCCATTCGCGAGTCGGCAGTGTGCCTGTGAGTTCGCCGTCTATGTCGACACCGGTTTTTTGTCCGAAACCGAACTGCCGCATAAACCCTGACCACTCGTCGATATCGAGTTCTGCGCCGAGCTGGTAGTAGTAGGTATTGCATGAAACTGCGATCGATTTCGGCAGGTTCACCATGCCATGCCCACCGACCTTGTCGTCGCGCCAATAACCGTTACCGAGACGGAAGAATCCGGGATCGGCAATCGCCTGCTCGCGGGTACGAATACCGAACTCCTGCGCCATCAGCGCCATGAATGGCTTATAGGTTGAACCCGGCGGATACGCGCCCTGCAGCGGGCGATTGAGCATCGGTTTGTCGAGTGAATCGCGCAGCGCTTCCCACGATTGCGGATCGATGCCATCGACGAAAAGGTTGGGGTCAAAGCCCGGCTTACTTACAAACGCGAGGATGTCACCGGTCGACGGCTCAATGGCGACCAGCGCACCGCGGCGATCAGTGAACGCCTCTTCAGCAAGCCGCTGCAAGCGAATGTCGAGCGAAAGTTGGAGGTTATTCCCAGAGATCGAGGCCTTTCGCGAGAGCTGCCGCATCACCCGTCGCGAGGCGTCCACTTCGACTTCTACCGCGCCTGCCGTGCCGCGCAGATCTTTCTCGTAGGTGAGCTCGATACCCGATTTGCCGATGTAGTCTGAGCCTTTGTATTCTGCGGAGAGGCCCTGCGCTTCGATACGCTCCTTTTCGCGCTGACTGATTCGGCCGATGTAGCCGATTACATGCGAGGCCACGTCCCCCATCGGATATTGGCGGAACAAGCGCGCCTTGATCTCAACGCCTGGCAGTTGAAAGCGATTGGCTGCGATACGAGCCACTTCTTCGTCGCTCAGCCGCGATTTGAGTGGCAGCGATTCAGCACTACGAAACTCTTCATAAAGCCGTTTGAAGCGACGTCGATCACGTTGCGAGATGTCGACGAGCGTTGCTAAACGCTCGATCGTCGCGTCAAGATTGGGAATTTTTTGTGGGTTGAGCTCGAGCGTGTAGGCCGAAAAGTTCGACGCCAAGACAATCCCGTTGCGATCGGTGATGATGCCTCGATTGGGCACTTCGGGCTGCACATCGATACGGTTGGCTTCTGCCAATCGTTCAAAGTGCTCGTGTTTTACTAATTGAAGGTAAATGAATCGGCCAAGCAGCAGCGCAAAACAGAGCAGCATGAACACCGCGGCCACAAACACCCGGCGCTGAAACCAGAAGACTTCCTGTTCGCGGTTTCGAAGTTCTTTCATGGCCGAGATCAATCAACCAGCGAGCGAACGCGCTGCGGCCACTGCAAAAACGCGGATAACGCAGGCCACAAGAGCGTGCTGCTCACGGTGGATAACAAAAACATCGGATTCGGTGGCGCCGCGCCGCTCATCAGCCGCAGCACCAACACCACGATTTGGGTGAACAACAAGAGCCCAAACACGTGCAAAGACTGTTGCCAAAGCGGAAAGCGCAATACTCGACGATGAAAGTATTCCGCTGAGAACGCAAGAATCGCGTAGGCAAGCGCATGCTGGCCAAACAAATTAGCTTCAACCACATCGGTGAGCAGGCCGCAAAACCATCCCGCCGCGACGCCAATCCAGCGCGGTTGATGAATGGCCCAGTAGAGGAGCACGAGCGCGAAAAAATCAGGTCGCAGCGCGAGCGCCATCCCTGACAGCGGCAATAGGTTCGCCGCAAAAGCGACAAACAGGGTGATGAGCACAAACCAGAGTTTTGGCGGCAGCAGAATGTCTTCTGGTCTTGCCACCTTCATCAAAGGCGAGTCGGGAAGTCGGAACATGGCGCTACGAACCCTTCCGTTTGACAGCCGTTTTTGCAGCCGCTTCTTCCACTGGGCGCGGCGGGATTTCTGCGGGGCGGTCCAGGACGAGCACGTCTTCCGCGCTCGTCACACCTGCGAACGGTAAGCATTCGATCTTCGCAAAATCGTTTTCGCGCGCGCGCGTGATTTTTCCGACGCGGCAGACTCGGATATTCGCGGGGAACATGCCATCGATACTCGAACTCAGGGCAACATCACCTTCCACCAAATCAGCGTTCGCCGCGACAAAGCTCAGCTCGGGCGCTGAAAGTGGCCCGCGACCGCGCAAAATTGCACGGACACCGTTGCGCTCAATCCGAATCGGAACGACGGAATCCTTGTCTGTGATCAGCGTCACCTCCGCGATCAGGGGATGCACGCGTGTGAGCTGTCCCAATAGTCCCGATCCATCGATCACCGCCGATCCGGGTGAGAACGACTGCGACACGCTGCGATCAATAAAAAACTTTTGTGAATAGGGATCGCGCCCGAGGTAGAGCACACGCGAAGTCTGTGACTTCACGGTAAGGGTTTGCGTTGCTCCCGCGAGCGCGCGCCAGCGCTGCGCATCAAGCTGCGCAGCGCGGCTGGCTTGTTCCATCTGCGCGTTGTCGAGCAGTTGGCGGCGCAGTTCCTCGTTTTCTGTGCGAAGCGCGTCGCGCGTTTCAAAGAACGCCTGCGTTGATTCAATGGCGGCACCTGGCAACAGCGCGAGCTGCTGAACGGGATAGACGACGGTTGCAATCGATTTGCGGACGAATTCGAGGGTTTGAAATTTCGCGTCGATAAACATCAACGCAAATGAGGCCACCCCAAAAAACGTGAGGCGAGCGAGCGTCGAAGGGCCACGCTTAAAAAAGCGCGGAGGCTCTTTCGGGAGCGATGTGACGTTACTCAACACGCGAGGCGTTCCTCAGCTCAATTCGCGATGCGATCTGACTTGTTGCGACCAAAATGATTCCTCGCAGGTGGAGAACGCTCACCAACCGCGGGTGAGGATGATTTAGTCAGTCGTAAAGATCGAAGACAAGCGATCAATGTTTTCAAGCGCCTTTCCGCAACCACGCACCACGCACGTGAGCGGATCCTCGGCGACCACCACTGGCAGCCCAGTTTCTTCCATCAACAAGCGATCGAGATCGCGCAACAGCGCGCCGCCGCCGGTGAGCACCATGCCTTTTTCTGCGATGTCCGAGCCGAGTTCGGGTGGCGTGCGTTCGAGCGCTTGCTTCACCGCGCTCACAATCGCATTCAATGGATCGGTGAGCGCTTCGAGGATTTCGTTCGACGATACGGTGAACGCGCGCGGGATGCCTTCGGCCAAGTTGCGGCCTTTGATTTCCATATCGCGCACTTCGCTGCCTGGGAATGCAGAGCCGATCGTTTTCTTGATCGTCTCAGCGGTCGTTTCGCCGATCAACATGCCGTAATTGCGGCGGATGTAATTGATGATGGCTTCATCGAACTTGTCGCCGCCAACGCGAACGGAGCCCGCGTACACCATGCCGCCGAGCGAGATCACGCCGACTTCGGTGGTACCGCCGCCGATGTCAACCACCATCGATCCGGTTGCATCCGAAATCGGAAGATCAGCGCCGATCGCAGCGGCCATTGGCTCTTCGATCAAGAACACTTTCGATGCGCCCGCGCCAAGAGCGGATTCGCGAATGGCGCGACGCTCAACTTGAGTGGAGCCGCATGGCACGCAAATGATGATGCGCGGGCTCGGCGAAAACATTTTCGAATCGAGCACTTTGCGAATGAACTGCTTCAACATCTGTTCGGTGACGTTGAAGTCAGCGATCACGCCGTCTTTCATCGGGCGAATCGCAGTGATGTTGCCCGGCGTGCGACCCAACATCTGTTTGGCCGACAGGCCGACGTCTTGAATGACGCGCTTGCCGTTAGGCCCGCCTTCCTGGCGAATTGCGACGACGGAGGGTTCGTCCAAGACGATGCCTTTGCCGCGCACGTAAATGAGTGTGTTTGCAGTGCCGAGATCGATGGCGATATCGGTTGAGAGATAGCTACTGAGGAACTTAAACATGTCGAGAAACTGGCGGGGCCCTAGATCGATCGTGTGCGTTGTTGGTTGTGCGCCAAACGGATTTCGTCGTTTGTTGCGCGCAATTCAAACGACACGATTCCCCCGGAATGACGATTCAATGCGGCTTTGCGGCGAACTGAATGTCGTGCTTTAGCTTCATGTGAATAGCCCAATATGTTACCCTACGCTCTATAAATCCCTCGCAAACTGGGCCTCGTGGCCCTGACGAGGCGCTCTAGAAAAATCTTCCTTCTCGTGTCATGAGCCTGTCCGCCCAAGATATCGAGCGGATCGCGCATCTTGCCCGCATCCGCGTGACCCCCGATGAAGTGGGTCAAGTCCAAGCCAAACTCGAAGGCATCTTCAAATTGATCGACGATATGCAGTCGGTCAATACGAAGGGCGTTGAGCCGATGTCGCACGGCCTCGACATGGTGCTGCGCTTGCGCGACGATGCCGTCACCGAAAAAAATGATCGGGAGAACCTGCAGCGCAACGCGCCGCAGGCGGCCGAAGGCTATTTCCTCGTGCCAAAGGTGATCGAATGAGTTGGAACGCCTTTGCCACCGTCGCCGAGACGAAGGCCGCGCTCGAAGCAAAAGAGGTCAGCGCCGTTGATTTAGCGAAACACTACTTAGACCGCACAGCCCAACTTAATCCAGGGCTAAACGCCTATATCACGCTTAACCCGGAAAAGACGCTTTCTGAAGCCTTGTCCACGGATAATAAGCGCTCGAAGGGTGAAGTAGCCCCGCTTCTTGGCGTGCCGATTGCGCACAAAGACATCTATCTGATCGACGGCTGGCGCACCACCTGCGGCTCGAAAATGCTCGAGAACTTCGTGGCGCCCTACACCTCCACGGTCGTGAAATACATGGCCGATGCGGGCATGGTGACGCTCGGCAAATTGAACATGGACGAGTTCGCGATGGGCTCGTCGAATGAAACCTCGTTCTTCGGCCCGGTAAAAAACCCGTGGGATACCTCGCGCGTGCCGGGCGGCTCTTCGGGTGGCTCGGCCGCAGCGGTGGCCGCAGGGCTCGCGCCCGCAAGCACTGGCACCGACACCGGCGGCTCGATTCGTCAGCCTGCGATGTTTTGCAATTTGACGGGTTTGAAGCCGACTTACGGCATCTGTTCGCGCTACGGCATCATCGCCTTTGCCTCGTCGCTCGACCAAGCCGGCCCGTTCGCGCAAACCGCCGAAGACTGCGCCCTGCTCCTGAACGCGATGGCCGGGTTCGATCCGCGCGATGCGACCTCGCTCGATCGCCCCAAGGAAGACTACACCCGTGATTTGGCGAAGCCGCTGAAGGGCCTTCGCATCGGTTTGCCCAAGGAGTTTTTCGGCGAAGGCAATGAGCCCGGCGTGTTGAAAGCGGTCGAAGCCGCGCTCGATGTGTACCGCAAGCTCGGCGCAACCACCGTCGAAATCTCTCTGCCGAACGTGAAGTATTCGGTCCCCGCATACTACGTCGTCGCGCCCGCAGAAGCGTCTTCGAACTTGTCGCGCTTTGACGGCGCTCGTTTCGGTCACCGTGCGAAGGACTACGACGACATCGTCGATATGTACAAACGCTCACGCGCGGAAGGCTTCGGTGCGGAAGTGAAGCGCCGCATTTTGATCGGCACGTATGTGTTGTCGCACGGCTATTACGACGCCTACTACTTGCAAGCCGGCAAGCTCCGCCGCCTGATCGCCGAAGACTTCAAGAAGGCGTACGAAGTGTGCGATGTGGTGATAGGGCCAACGGCGCCCGAGCCCGCATTCCAGTTCGGCGCGAAGGCGGATGATCCGGTCAAGATGTATCTGAACGACATCTACACGATTTGTGCGAACCTCACCGGCCAGCCCGCGATGAGTCATCCCTGCGGCGTCGATGAAAACGGCTTACATGTCGGCATGCAAATCATCGGCAACTATCTCGATGAAGCGCGCATGTTGAACGTCGCTCATCAGTATCAGTTGGCGACTGATTGGCACAAGAAGCATCCGAATATCTAACCTGTTCCCTCTCCCGCGGCGCGGGAGAGGGCTAGGGTGAGGGCGGTTGAACGAATCGTAGACCCCGGAAAAAGAACAGACAGCGTGCGAAGCAACTCAGTCATTGTTCTGCCGAGCTACAGCCCTCACCCCCACCCTCTCCCGCGCTGCGGGAGAGGGAGTTAAAAGCGAGTGATCTATGAGTCAATGGGAAATCGTGATCGGGTTGGAAACACACGTCCAACTTACGACGGCATCAAAAATATTCAGCGGCGCGTCTACCGCCTTCGGCGCTGAGCCGAACACACAAGCCTCCATCGTTGATCTGGCGATGCCGGGCGCGTTGCCAGTGATGAACAAAGGTGCGGCGGAGCGTGCGGTGAAGTTCGGTCTGGCGATTGGCGCGAACATCAACCGCCGCTCCATCTTTGCGCGCAAAAACTACTTCTATCCCGATCTGCCGAAGGGCTATCAAATTTCGCAGTTCGAGACCCCGATTGTGCAAGGCGGCGGGCTCACCATCACGCTCGTTGATGGCACGACGAAATTCATCGAACTCACTCGCGCGCATCTCGAAGAAGACGCCGGTAAAAGTGTGCACGATCAGTTTGATCGCGAATCGGGCGTCGATCTAAATCGCGCTGGTACGCCGCTCTTGGAAATCGTCACCGAACCCGTGATGCGCTCGGCGAAAGAAGCCATCGCCTATGCGAAGGCGCTGCATGGGCTCGTGCGCTACTTGGACATTTGCGACGGCAACATGCAGGAAGGCTCCTTCCGCTGCGATGTGAATGTGTCGGTGCGAAAACCCGGTGAGCCCTTCGGCACGCGCCGCGAAATCAAGAACTTGAACAGCTTCAAGTTTATGCAGCAGGCGATTGACTACGAAGTGCGCTGGCAGATCGAGCAGATTGAAGACGGCAAAAAGATCGTGCAAGCGACGGTGCTTTTCAACCCCGACACCGGTGAAACACGCGCGATGCGCACGAAGGAAGACGCGATGGACTATCGCTACTTCCCCGATCCTGATTTGCCGCCGCTCGTGATCGATGACGCGATGTTTGATCGCATCAAGGCTGCGATGCCGGAGCTGCCCGAGGCCAAATGTGCGCGCTTCCAGAGCGAATTCAAACTGCCGGAATACGACGCGCGATTGTTATCACTTGACAGCGCGACGGCGAAGTATTTTGAAGACGCGGTGAAGTCGGGCGCAGATGCGAAGCTCGTCGCGAACTGGATCATCGGTGAACTCTCTGCGACGTTGAATCGCGAAGAGAAAACGATTGAACAGAGCCCCGTTTCCGCCGAGCAACTCGCGAGCGTGGTAGCTCGAATCTCGGATGGCACCATCAGCAACAAGATCGCGAAAACGGTGTTCGAGTCGCTCTGGAACGGCGACGGCAAAACGGCGGACGACGTGATCGCCGCAAAAGGTTTGAAGCAAATCAGCGACGTCGGCGCGATCGAAAAAATCGTCGAAGAAGTGCTCGCGAAAAGCGCCGCGCAGATTGCCGATTACAAATCGGGCAAAGAAAAAGCGCTGATGAGCATCGTCGGCATGGTGATGAAAGCGTCAGCGGGCAAGGCGAACCCCGCGCAGGTGAACGAGATCATCAAAAAGAAGCTAGGCTAAGTAAAACAACTCAATGCTGATAACGACGATTCCTTTGGGGCAAAAAAAGCGAAAAGTAACTTATTGAGTTGGAATTGAATAAGCGCCCGGCCCTTATTCAATCGTCGCTACACGTATAGGGTTATATGCGGTCATGAATCCTACGCTGTCTCCGTTTGAGCGCTTTGGCGGCGAAAGTGGCGTGCGCGAGCTCGTAGACGCGTTCTACGACCGCATGGATTTTGAGCCTGAGTTCGCCACGATCCGTGAACTGCATCCGACCACGCTCGAAGAATCGCGCAATAAGCTCTACTGGTTTCTGTGCGGCTGGCTCGGCGGCCCGAACCTCTACGTTGAGCGCTTTGGCCATCCGCGCTTGCGGGCAAGGCATTTGCCGTTTTCAATCGGCACGCTCGAACGGGATCAATGGATGGCTTGCATGAAGCGTGCGCTCACTGATTGCGAGACCGAGGAAAAGCTCGCCCAGTGGCTATTGCAACAACTCTTCGGCACGGCCGACTGGATGCGAAACCGCGAGGGCTAGTCTTCGCGCTGTTAGCGGTTTGGCCCCCGACGCGCCCTGTGAGCGACGCCAGGCAATCGGAAGCAAGCGGTTTGCAGTTAGCCAACACGATGGCACTGAGACACGCGCCTCGGCGTCATCTTTTCCCTCGTGTCGCAAGAAAGATGCTGATTTCGTCTACTCCGCTGAAGCACTTGCAACAGCCGTGCGGTTGTGCGCGCGTGTGCCGCATAATCAATTTGTACTTGTTTGGGATGCTTAATGCGCTGTGCGCGCTTTCACATTTGCGACAGGGAGAATCGACATGAAATACAGTGTTCGCGCCATATCGGCGATGGTGGTGGCGCTCGCTTTTTTCTCGGAGTCTGCGCATGCCGCAGGTAGCGTGCCTGGTGAGGGCACGCCACCGCCAAGAATTACGCCGCAAACCATAGGTGCGCTCGGTAACGATCTCGTCTACACACCGGTCGCCGCTTGCCGGATTGTTGACACACGAAGCACGGCAGCGGGCGCAATTGCAGCGGGTGCAACGCGGAGTTTTGTCGGTATTAATGCAAGCAGCTTCGCAAGCCAGGGCGGCAGCTCTACCAACTGCGGAACCTTAGGCTTGAACGCCACAGGCTTGTCTGTGATAGTGACGGCGATCACGCCGTCGTTGCCCGGACACGCGATCGTGTACCCGTTTGGTACGCCACAACCGGCAATATTCAGCATCACTTATGCCGCGGGTGCCGTGATCTCAAACAGCATGACGGTGCAAATTCCGAATCCCTTGTCGAGCTTTGATTTCACAATTTATTCCGTCGCACAATCGCACTACACTGTAGACATCGTCGGCTACTTGGCACCGCCTGTGGCCACCGCGCTCCAGTGCCTTGAAACTGCCAACACTGATCTCTCGCTTGTGGCCAACGGTGGTACGGGTAATGCCGTTGCGCCCGCGTGCCCGGTGGGTTACATACAAACGGCGACAAATTGCGAGACAACATCGTGGCTGATGCCCATTGTGTACTTTCAGTCGGGCACGTGCTCAGCGCGAAACGGCGATAGCACTGCCCAGACGCTTCGCTCTTCGCGTACGTGTTGCCGCATTCCTGGTCGCTAGCGAAGCAAAGCGCGTCTAATGAATATCTTTTCTTCGCCACACGCGGCTCGCTGCGCGATTTGGCGTGCGGCGGCAGCGCTCGCGTGTGCGAGCGCAGCGGCTGCATCGACCCACGCCGCACCATTTGCCTACATCGGAAATCACGGTGCGAATACCGTCACAGTCGTTGACGTGGTAAACGGCTCAGCGACTGCCACCATCGTGACTGGTGCCGCGCCATACGGCGTTGCCACTTCACCGAATGGCGCCTTCGTTTACGTTACCGATCACCGGGGCAATACGGTCTCAGTCATCAACGCGGTCACCAACAGGCTGGTTGCTACGATTCCCATCGGCGCCCAGCCCACAGGCGTTGCGGTCAATGCAACTGGCAGCCGGGCATACGCCGCCAATTTTGGTGCGAATACGTTGTCAGTGATCGATACCGCAGCGAAAGCGCAACTCAGCGCGATAAGTGTTGGCGCGCAACCAACCGGCGTCGCAATTACGCCGAGTGACTTGTTTGCTTACGTCAGTAACTCCGCGGCGCGCAGTGTGTCAGTAGTAGATTTAACGACCAATGCTACGACCGGGACGATAAGCGTAGAAAACAATCCGTTAGGGGTTGCTATTTCGCCTTCAGGCGCGCGCGCGTATGTTGCCAATAGCGGCAGCGCAAGCTTAAGCGTGATTGACACGGCTGGCAATTCTGTCGTCGCCACGGTCCGCGTGGGAGGCTTTCCAAGCGGTGTTGCGGTGAGCCCGGACGGCAGCAAGGTTTTTGTGAGTAATCTGTTTGATAAGACCGTGTCGGTAGTACGTGCCTCTGACAACGTGGTGACCAACACCATCGCAATTGGCAACACGCCGGTCGGGATTGCCGTTACACGGACGGGCGCTCAAGCGGTTGTTGCCAACATTGAAGGCGACAACGTCACTCGAATCGATACGCTGGCTAGTAGCACGGTCGGCAGCACGGCCGTGGGGAATGCGCCCGCGAGCCTCGGAAACTTTGTGGCCTATCCGCCGTTTTGTTCATTAGATGCAGACGGCGACGGCGCGTTGAGTGCAGCCACCGATGGGCTGTTGGTTGTGCGCTATTTGCTCGGCTTTCGTGGCGCTCCATTAGTAAGCAACGCAGTGGGTTTAACCGCACCCTTCACGGCGGCGCAAATCGAGGGCAATCTCGGCGCACTCAACATGGACATCGACGCCGACAGTGTGATGCGTGCGCCCACCGATGGCTTAATGCTTTTGCGGGCGATGTTGCGGTTACCAACGTCCACCTGGGCGAATGGCGTAAGTAACGGCGCTTTTAGCACCGCTCAAGCGCTCAGCTGGATCGCGGCCGAACACGGGGCCAATTGCTTGCCGCCATGATTGATGCAGCGATGCGCGTACCTGTTTGCCACGAGAAAACTGCTTTCGGATAGCGCGCATCGGCGCGCGAGACGACAGTGGGGCCGAGGGTGCTCGACATTGCGCTTACTTTACGTTGAAATGTCGCAGCCTATTCGCCCGCTAAATTGACGTGTACGATGCGCTCTCCACCGTTTGAAGTCCCTGTTCCTGTGAATAGCCGCATCGCTGAACGCTTGAGCGGCGCAAGTTTTTACGACGCCTGGCGCGTTACCTCTAGTCAGCACGAGCGCTCAGCGCTGGAACATTTTTTGGCCGCCTCTCAGAAAACGCCGCGCTGGGTGAATCTGGCCATGACTGCGCGCAACCGTATCGTGCGGCTTGCGGGGTTGAAAAATCTTGGCACCTTAAGCGCGGTGGATCGCGCGCGACCGCTTGATAGCTATTTACCCGGCGATCGGGTGGGGATCTTTACACTTTTCGAAAATTCTTTTGACGAGGTGTTGCTCGGCGATTGCGACAAGCATCTCGATGTCGTGCTGAGCGTGCATCGCCGCCCACTTGAGGATCAATCTGCGGTTGAAATCACACTCACGACCGTCGTCCACGTTAAGAATTGGCTGGGGCGGCTCTATATGTTGCCGGTGACGCCAGCGCATCGACGAATCGCCCCGGCCGTACTTGCGTCGATTGCCGGTCCGCGCGAAAGCGTTCTCGGCGTCTAGCGCTCGCTCGATCGGCCGCGCGCAGAAGCGTTGCATATCGTTTTAGGCGTTTCCCTAGCGCTCGCTTGCCCGACTTTACGCCGTGGGCTTGGCAGCAGACAATCCTACTGTGAGCACTTACAGCGCCGGAAATCGAGTCACTCTGCTGCGTAACGGGACTGAATACTTCCCGGCGCTGATCACGGCTATCGAGAGCGCAGAGCGCTCGGTGTATGTTGAGGCTTATATCCTGGCCGATGATGCATCGGGCGCGGTGGTCGCCGATGCACTCGCTGCAGCTGCCGAACGTGGTGTAAGCGTGCGCGTCATCGTTGACGGATATGGCAGCAAAGCCTACCTTACACATCAGCTGCGCGACGCGTTAGTGCGCGCAGGTGCCTGGATTGTGCTTTATCGTGCCGATGTGTTTCCGAACACCTGGCGGCTAGCGCGCTTGCGGCGATTGCACCGAAAATTGGTCGTCATCGATGGGAGATTTGCCTTTGTAGGCGGGATCAATCTCATCGACGATATGAACACGCCGGGTCACACGCCGCCACGAATCGATTTCGCGGTGCGCGTTGAAGGGCCGATCCTTGAGCCCATTGTGGAGGCCGCGCATCGGCTCTGGCGGGTACTGCGCGTGGTGAATCTGGATCCGCGCCGCCTGCCAACGCTCGAACTTATCGCGAATCCAGCGAGCGCCGGGCCCACCACCGCCAAGTTTCTGGTGCGCGATAACTTTCGCTATCGCCGCCATATCGAGCACGCCTATTTGGCGGCGATTCGCTCGGCGCGCGAGGAAGTGATTATCGCGTGCGCCTACTTTTTCCCCGGAATTCGATTCCGGCGGGAATTGATCGCCGCCGCAGCGCGCGGGGTCAAAGTAACGCTTCTGTTGCAGGGGCGGGTTGAATACGCCGTACTTCACCACGGCAGCAAAGCGCTTTATGGTCAATTGCTCGAGGGCGGTGTTGGCATCGTTGAATACGAGAAAAGCTTTTTGCACGCCAAGGTCGCGGTCGTGGATCGTCGCTGGGCGACCGTGGGCTCGTCCAACATTGATCCGTTCTCGCTGTTGCTCGCGCGCGAGGCCAATGTGTTTGTGAGGGATCGCGATTTCGCAACAGAACTCACGCAAGAACTCGGATCCCTGATTGCGACGGGCGGAACGAAGGTGGATCCGGATCGCTGGCGTGAGCGCAGTTGGTTTGCACGCGTACTTGACTGGGCGGCGTACGGCTTTATCCGTGCGGCCGTTGGTTTTGTCGGATCGCGAGGTAAAAGATGGTGATCGAGTGAGCAAAAAACACACTGCGAGCCCAATATCAGTCTCCGCGAAGACGATTATGCAGTGGCAATTAATCTGATTCCTATAATGGCTCGATGACAGACGACTCGGCTCCCGAATCCGCGCAAACTGGTGAACCAGTGATGCTCGCGACCGCGCGTCTGGTCGGTTTCAGCCCGCGCGACAACGAGCTTTTGCGCGTATTCCTGCGTCGCCCGAGCAGCGCTGGCACATCGCTTGAGGTGACCGACGCGCTTGATGCCGATGTGCTGATCGCCAACATGTCGCAGCCTGAATCCGTGATGGCCGTGCGCCGTTTTAAGCAACCGGGGCGAACAATAGGATTGGTGCAGCAATTCGCCTCTGATGCGGCCTATTACCAAGTTCAGCAAAATTCCCAGCTGCTTTATTCCTTGGCGCAGGGTATCAATCGATTGCGCGAAGGCTGGTATCCGCCACACCTCGTGCAGCACCACGCAGCCCCCGCCCCCGCACTGCCGCCCGCTGAAGAATCCTCGCCGTCAGCCAACACCGAATTCACAAGCACAGACGACGCGCCCGCTCAGTTAAACAGCGAACCGGCCGTCGCGACGCCCGCGCCGAGCGAGGCCGCCGCTGCGCTACCGCCCGTTGAAATCAAGGCCGCGCCCCGCGACAACCAGGAATCGCTGCCGTGGCAGCGCAAGCTCTCGATCCTCGTGATTGATGATTCGAAGTTTTCACGGGTCTCGATTCAAGATGCGCTGGTGAAGATTGGCTTTAACGTTGATACGGCTGTTGATGGCGAAGAAGGCGTTCGCATGGCGGGCGTGAAGGTCTATGACGTCGCGCTGATCGATTTCGAAATGCCGGGCATCAAGGGCCCGGAGACGATCCGCCGCCTCCGACTACTCGGTATCAACACGCCGCAGTTGTTGATCATGCTGACCTCGCGAACCGGCGCAGTGGATCGATTGCGCGCGAAACTTGCTGGTTGCGACGCCTACCTCACCAAGCCAACGAAGATGAGTGAATTTGTCGCCGTGCTCACTCAGTTCGCCTCACAAGGAAAGCTTAAGCGCGGGTGATTGATCGCTCACAGCCCGCTTCGAGCGCCATGAATTCCCCCGCTGACGATTTACGCTCGCCCATTCGCTTGCTTTGGCCGTACCTCGCGCAACACAAGCCGCGAATCGCTGTGGCACTGAGCTGCCTGCTGCTCGCGAAGATCGCGAACGTGATGGTGCCGGTGACGCTCAAGTGGATCGTGGATCGAATGAGCGTTGAAAAGGCGCTGCTTGCCGCACCATTCGCGCTCTTGATCGCTTACGGCTTTGCGCGGTTGTCCGTTACCTTTTTTACCGAGCTGCGCGAATTCTTTTTCGCCAAAGTGACCCAACGCTCGATCCGCCGGGTAGCGCTGGAAACCTTCGAGCATCTGCATCGACTGTCGCTCAGATTTCATCTAGCGCGACAAACCGGCGGACTCACCCGCGACATTGAGCGCGGCACACGTGGCATCTCGTCGTTGCTCTCTTACATGCTGTTTTCAATCGTGCCCACGTTGATTGAGCTCGCGCTCGTTGCAGGCATCTTGGCGTGGAATTACGACTGGAGTTTCGTGACGATTACCTTGGTGACGCTTGGCCTCTACATTGCGTACACAATTTTCGTCACCGAATGGCGAACTGCATTTCGTAAGGAAATGAACGAGCTCGATTCCAAAGCGAACTCGAAAGCCATCGATTCGCTGTTGAACTACGAGACGGTGAAGTATTTCGGCAACGAGCGATTCGAAGCGGATCGCTACGATCAAAGTTTGCAGCGCTGGGAGCGCGCCGCCGTGCGCTCGCAAACCTCGCTTTCGCTCTTGAATCTTGGCCAGAGTTTTTTCATCGCGGCGGGCGCGAGCCTCGTCATGTGGCGCGCGATCGACGGCGTCATGGTCGGCAAGATGACGATTGGCGATCTGGTGATGGTCAACGCGTTTTTGATTCAGCTCTACGCGCCGCTTAATTTTTTGGGCGTGATTTATCGCGAGATTCGCCAAGCGGTCACCGACATGGGGCGCATGTTTGGCTTACTTCGCGAAAATCAGGAAGTGGCAGATCGGCCTAACGCCATTGTTTATCAGGGCAACGCCGACAAAAGCGGCTTTGTTGAGTTTGATAACGTTAGCTTTCGATACGAGGAAAATAGAGCGATTTTGCAAGAAATCAGCTTTGAAATTCCCGCAGGAAAAACGCTGGCGGTGGTTGGCGCAAGCGGCGGTGGCAAGAGCACGCTCGCACGGCTGCTGTTTCGGTTCTACGATGTCACTGACGGCGCAATCCGCATCGATGGCACCGATATCCGCGACATGACGCAGCCCTCGCTACGCGCTGCGATCGCCATCGTGCCGCAAGACACCGTGTTGTTCAACGACACGCTCGAATACAACTTGCGCTACGGTCGCCCCGAAGCGAGTGACGAAGCGCTAGCGCAAGCCATTCGCCAAGCGCGGCTCGACCAGTTCATTGCGAAACTGCCAGACGGATTGCAAACGTCGGTTGGCGAGCGCGGACTGAAGCTCTCCGGCGGCGAAAAACAGCGGGTCGCCATTGCCCGCGCGCTGCTTAAAAATCCTACGATTCTGATATTCGACGAAGCAACCTCAGCGCTCGATAGCGAAAGCGAGAAGGCGATTCAGGCAGAGATTGCAGCGGTGAGCCGCGAACGCACCACGATGATCATTGCCCACCGTCTTTCCACCATCGTCGAGGCGGATCAGATTATCGTGATGGACTCCGGCCGCATTGTTGAACGCGGCACGCATAGTGAACTGCTCACGAGCGGCGGAGTCTATGCACGCTTATGGTCGCTGCAGGCCGATGCGACGAATGACGTTCAGTCGGTCTCACAACCCCACTAAACTCGTCGGTTCGAAGCGAGTTTGTCGCCCGGATTTCTCCTCCTCGTATGAAAAACTACATTAAACACACGCTTTTGGCACCGGTTTTCGTTGCCTTCACAGCGAGCACGCTCGCGTTTGCGCAACCAAACGCGACTCCCACGACTGCCGCCAAGCCGACCCTAGCCAGCGCAGCGCAAGCGTGGGATCGTGGCCCGAGCGTCGCCGGGCTCACTGAATACACCCTGCGCGCAAATGGATTGCGCGTGCTGCTCTTCCCAGACGCATCCACGCCGAAAACAACGGTCAACATCACTTACTTAGTGGGCTCTCGCCACGAAGGCTATGGCGAAACCGGCATGGCGCACTTGCTTGAACACATGCTCTTCAAGGCTTCGGGCAAGTATCCGAATCTTTGGAAAGAGATGAATGATCGAGGGTTCATCAACAACGGCACCACGTGGACTGACCGTACCAACTATTTCGAAACCTTTAACGCAACCGATGACAACTTGCGTTGGGCGCTCGAAATGGAAGCGGATCGCATGGTCAATTCGAAGATCTTGCGCGAAGAGCTTGATACCGAAATGACCGTCGTACGAAATGAATTCGAGCGCGGCGAAAACAATCCGCAATGGGCCTTATCAGAACGTGTGCGATCCGCGCAGTTCAATTGGCATAACTACGGCAATTCAACGATTGGCAATCGCAGCGATATTGAAAACGTCGGCATCGAGAATTTGCGCGCCTTCTATCGCAACTATTACCAGCCTGACAATGCGGTGCTGCTGGTTGCAGGAAAGTTTGACACCGACAAGACGCTCGCCTGGATTGAACAGTTTTTCGGTGCAATTCCAAAGCCAACTCGACAGTTGCAAAAGCTCTGGACGGTGGAGCCCACGCAAGATGGCGAACGCGAAGTCACGGTGCGCCGCGTTGGCGATTCGCAATACTTGTTTGCCTCTTACCGCGCGCCGTCCGCACTTCATCCAGATCACGCGGCGCTGCAAGTGCTGTCACGGCTCATGACCACGGAGCCCGCTGGGCGACTCTATAAAGCGATGGTCGAAAGCAAGCTCGCTGTGGCCGTGGAGGGCGACCATGATTCGATGTTTGATCCCGCCGCGACGGGGTTTTGGGCGACGCTCAACAAGAATCAGCTGCTGGACCGGGCGCGTGATGCGTTCTTGCGTGTGATCGAAGTTGAAGCAGCAAAACCATTTTCCGCTGCTGAGCTCACCCGCGTAAAACTGCAGTTCGAAAAGGAAAACGAACAAGTGCTTGCCAATTCAGGTCGATTCGCCGTCGCGCTTTCGGAGGCGATTGCCCTGGGTGATTGGCGTACGTTCTTTTTGCAACGTGATCGCTTGCAAACAGTGAGCCTTGCCGATGTGGAGCGAGTCGCCAGAACGTACTTCAAGCCGCAGAACCGAACCCTGGGTCGATTCATCCCCACCGCAAAGCCTGATCGCAGCGAGATGCCTGTAACGCCAACGATTACAGCGTTGATGAAAGACTTCAAAGGCGGTGACGCGCTCGGTGAAGGTGAACAATTTGAGCCGACGCCCGCCAACATCGAAAAACGCGTTGAGCGACTGACATTGGCAAACGGCCTACGCGTGAATCTGCTTCCGAAGAAAACACGCGGCAACACGGTGAATATTGCGCTCACCATCGGGTTCGGCGATGAAGCCTCGCGCACCGGCAAATCCGCAATTGAAACTTTGGCGAGCGCGACGATGATGCGCGGCGCAAAGGGCCTTGATCGCCAGGCGATTCGTGATCGCATGGATCAACTGCGCGCGAGCGGCTCGATTGGCTTGAGCGGCGGCAACTTTCAAACCAAGCGCGATTTTGTTCCCGATCTACTAGCACTCGTGTCCAATGTTTACGCCACGGCGAGCTTCCCCGCGAGCGAAATTGAGCTGGTGAAGAAGGAAATCATCACCTCCATCGAAGAGTCTTCGAAGGATCCGGAGAGTGTTGCCTTCAATGCGATTGAGCGCCACTTCGCGCCGTTTGCGAAAAACAACGTCCGCTACGTTGAAACGCCCGCTGAGCGAATCGCTTCGCTTCGTGCGGTGACGCGTGAACAGGTGCTGAGCTATGTCTCCCAGATGCGTGGTCTCTCTGCGGCAGAGCTTTCGATTGTGGGCGATTTCGATGCGCCCGCAGTGAAATCAGCGCTGCAAAAGAATTTTGCGTCAATGAAGTTGCAGAAGCCATTTCGTCGTATCGTGACCGAGCATCAAAACATCGCCAAAAAATCGGAGCGCTTGCAAACGCCCGATAAAGAAAATGCAACGTTTGTGGCGCGAGTTGCCTTCCCGTTGCAAGACAAAGCGACCGACTACCCATCGTTATTGCTCGCCGATTTCATTGTTGGCGGCTCAGCGGGCGCGCGGCTTTTCACCCGTGTTCGTGAAAAAGAGGGGCTTTCCTACGACGTGTTTAGTTACGCCACGGTACCAACCTACTCAAGCAATGCAAGCTGGACCTTCGGCTTCATCGCGAACCCACAAAACGCGGCGAAGGCGGAGGCCTCCTTGCGTGATGAATTGAAGCGATTGACCAATGGTGAGCTCACCGAAGCCGAGTTTGAAGCGCAGAAGAAATCGTTCCTGGATCAGCGCTTGGTTCGTCGTACCAGCGATGCGGCACTCGCCTCGCAGCTCACGCTTTTGACGGATACGGAGCGCACGTTTGCGTTTGTCGACTCGGTGGAATCAAAGATTCGCTCACTCAAAAAAGCGGACTTTGACGCAACAGTGAAGAAGTTCATCGATGTTGATGCGCTCTCTTCAGTCGTCGCAGGCGATTTCAGCAAAGTGAAGTAACTCAAATCCGAAGGCCTGCGTTTCGTTCGCGGTCGCCGAAGCCCGTAAAATCGGGCATCGCATCGCACCCTCGCGCGCAAACACTCTCGTTTGCGCTGCAATGAATCTCGGGGCCCTGCGCCCCGTTTTTCATGCCCCTTACCTTCGCAGACATCGTCGCCAATCCGCGCAAAGAGCGCCAATTCCTTTGGCTGATCGCGATCATGAATTTCACGAACATCGTGGATTTCATGGTGATGATGCCGCTGTCCGCCTACTTAATGCGCGATTTCGGCATCAGCTCGGCTCAATTCGGCGTGCTGGTCTCGGCCTACGCGCTCTCCGCAGCCGCATCAAGCCTGATGCTCACCTCAATTGCAGATCGTTTTGATCGCAAGACAGCGCTCCTTCTGAGCTACGCGGGGCTGATCATCGGTACCATTGGCTGCGCTGTCGCGCCCAATTACTCAACGTTGTTGATCGCGCGCGCCGTGGCTGGATTTTTCGGCGGCGTGCAAGGCTCGATCACGATGGCAATGCTCGGAGACGTGATCCCGGATGCGCGTCGCGGCCGCGCGATGTCGCTTGTGATGCTGGCGTTTTCTTTTTCGGCGGTGATTGGTGTGCCGTTGTCGCTCTACGTTGCGGGCCATTCAACCTGGCGAGCGCCCTTCATCGGGCTCTCAGTGTTGTGCATTGCGCTTTGGTTCGTTGCGCACTGGGCGCTTCCCGCGATGCGCACGCACATTCGCGAAGGCAAGCCGACGGGCGTGTGGCGCTCGTACATGGAAGTGCTCTCGAATCGAAATCACTTTTGGGCGATGACGATGTCCGCGCTCCTCACGCTCTCGGGCATGATCGTGATTCCGTACATCGCACCGACCCGAATCGCGAACGAAGGGCTCACCGAATCGCAGCTCGCGCTTTTCTACATCGTCGGCGGCGCGATGACGTTTTTCACGCGCCCGCTGTTCGGCTCGATGTCTGACAAATATTTCCGCCCCGCGGTCTACTACTGGCTCGTGATGTTCTCGGGCATTCCGATTTTGCTCATCACACATCCATTGGGTGGCGGCATGCCGATGCAAATCGCGATCTCGGTGTTGTTCTTTATTTTTGTGAGCGGCCGCTTCGTGCCCGCCACGGCGATGGTGACCGCCGCGACCACGCCGCACATGCGCGGGCGACTCATGTCACTCAATGCCGCCGTGCAAAACCTCTTCCTGGGGATTGCCGCCATGTTGGGCGGCGCGATGCTGACCACGCTTCCCAGCGGCCGGATCGTCGGCTACGAAGCCGTCGGCTGCGTCGCCGTCCTATTCGGGCTCGCCTCGATCTGGGCGGGCTACAAAGTGCGAAGCGTGTCATGACCGGGCTATCGGTGAGTGCGGTCACCATTGAGCGGGGTGAGCGCCCACTCTTTGCGCCGCTCACCTTCAACACGGATGCGGGCGCCCTGGTTCGCGTGACTGGCGAAAACGGCGCGGGTAAAACAACGCTGCTTCGCGCGCTCGCGGGGCTCACGTCCGTTGCGAGTGGTTCGATTCAATGGTTAAGCGCACCAAGCGCACACTACATCGGGGCAAAGCGCGTTTTCATTGGTCATTCAAATGCAATGAATGATTCGCTCTCGCCATACGAGAATCTGGCGTTCGCTTCGGGTGTTGCTGGAAAATCGGTCACTCGAGCCGAGGTTCGCGCAGCCCTTGCGCGCACAGGCGTGGCTGCGCTGATTGATCGCCGGGTCGGCAGTTTGTCGCAAGGCCAAAAGAAGCGCGTCGCCCTTGCGCGGCTTTTTTTGCCGGGCAACGAAACCGCCGCGTGGTTGCTCGATGAGCCGTTTGTGGCGCTTGATGTGGCGACGCAAGCGCTGCTGGCGGGCCACATTGAAGCGACCCTAGCCGAGGGGCGAATCGTGGTGCTGACCTCTCACCAGCGCGTCGATATTCGTGCCACGAATGCCATCGAAGTGACGCTCTCAGCGATCAAAGCGCCAGAGCGTCTGGTCGCAAACGAGGTGCAGGCATGAGCCTTCGCGTCGCCGCTCAAGCCGTGTTTCGCCGCGAAATAACTTTATTTGCGAGACGCAGAAGCGATTGGGCCAACCCGCTGATGTTCTTTCTGATCGTAACTTCTATCTTTCCTTTTGCAGTCGGCAGCGAATCAGAGCGTTTGCGCTTAATCGGTATCGGCGTACTTTTCGTCGGCGCGCTGCTGGCGGCGATGCTCGCGCTACCGCGCCTTTTTGATGAAGACGCGAAAGACGGCTCGCTGGAACACTTACTCACCTCGCCCGAGCCACTCGCCGTGTTGATCCTCGCGCGGGTAGCCGCGATTAGCCTCGCGCTTGCCCTGCCGCTCGCGCTGGCAACCCCCGCGTTCGCCCTCTTCTACGCGCTTCCCAGCGAAGTGGCGAGCATCCTCGCGCTCACGGTGGTGCTTGCGGTGCCGACGTTGATTTTGATTGGCGCGATTGCCTCGGCGCTTCTCGTTGCCGCGCGCGGCGGCGCGATCCTCACGGCAGTTTTGGTTTTGCCCTTAACGATCCCCACGCTCATCTTCGGCGCGGGCGCGGCGCTTAAAGTGCTTTCCGGCGAATCGCCCGCCGCAGAACTTGCGCTGCAAGCGGCGTATTTCCTCTTTGCTCTAGCATTGTGTCCGCTTGCAGCAGCGGCTGCGTTGCGGATATCTACGGATTAGTTTTTGCCACAGATGAACACAGATACACACAGATTTTCATCGCCGATTGAGCAAAAATTCAAAGCAATCCGCGGGCAGCGAGATGCCACGACTAGACATCGCTCCCGCGACATCTGTGTTCATCTGTGTTCATCTGTGGCAAAAGGCAAATCGAAATAAACCAACGTGGCACGCACCGAACAACAATCTAACGACCGCTTTAACGGCAAATGGTTTTGGCGCTATGCCTCGCCGGCTGCGTTCTATCCGGTCGCCGGTACGATTGAAAAGTTGTGTTGGTTTCTAGCGATTTCGCTCACGATCGTTGGGCTCTATATCGGCTTTTTCCGCGCTCCGACCGATGCCACTCAAGGCGAGGTCTATCGTGTGATCTATATCCACGTGCCCGCTGCATGGATGGCGATGGTCATCTATTTGGCGATGGCGTTTTGGTGTGCGATTGGGCTTGCGTTTGGCACGCGGCTCTCGTTCATGATGTCACACGCACTCGCGCCCACAGGCGCGATCATGGCGGCGATTTCGCTCTGGACCGGCGCGCTCTGGGGCCGCCCCACGTGGGGCACGTATTGGGTGTGGGATGCGCGGCTCACCTCGACGCTCATTCTGTTTTTCCTCTACGTCGGCTACATCGCGCTCGCTGCTGCGTTTGATGACAAGAAAAAGGGCGATCGCGCAAGCGCGTTGATCGCGTTGATCGGCGCGGTGAACGTGCCGATCATTTATTTCAGCGTGCAATGGTGGAATACGTTGCACCAAGGCGCATCGGTGCGCCCCGGCGGCTCTTCGATGGCAACCATCATGCTGACTGCAATGATGATCATGGCCTTTGCTTTCTGGGCGTACTGCATTGCCGTCGCGATGAACCGTCTGCGCACGCAGATCATTGAACGCGAACGCAGCGCCGCATGGATTCAGTCGAGCGTGCGCAAGTGAGACCACCACCACGCTCGACCCCTTGCCCCGCGCCCCGCTCCCAAAGGGCAAGGGGAAAAGTGCGACTATCGTCGGAGATTCGCAAATGATCTGGGAATCCTGGAGCGCGTTTTGGAGCATGGGCGGACGCGGCTTTTTTGTCTGGGGTAGCTACGGCGCGCTCTTGATTGCCGTCATCGCGGAACTCATCGCGCTCAAACGAGCTCGAAAGCGCGCACTCGCCTGTGCAGAGGATTCACATGACGCTTAAACAAAAACGCCTCGGACTCATCGCGGCAGGCCTGCTCTTGCTCTCATCGGCTGTGGGCCTCGTGCTTTATGCGCTGCAAGACAATTTACAGTTTTTCTACACGCCAACCCAAGTTAAATCAGGGGAAGCGCCGCAAAGTCGCGCGTTTCGCGTGGGCGGCTTGGTCGAAGCGGGAAGCGTCAAACGCACTGGGCTCGATGTGAGTTTTCAGGTGACCGACACCGCGCAAATCGTCCCCGTGACCTACACCGGCATCCTTCCCGACCTTTTCAAAGAAGGCAAAGGCGTCGTTGCCCAAGGCACGCTCGGCCCCGATGGCGTGTTCCGCGCTAAAGAAGTGCTCGCCAAGCATGATGAAAACTACATGCCGCCGGAAGCGCAAGCCGCGGTCGACAAAGCGCATCAAGCGCGTGAGCGGGCGCAGAAAACACTTAAATGACCGGTCGATTACGCGCTACGAAGCCCCGAATTTTTGCCGCAGATTAACGCCGATTTCACGCAGATTGACGCGGATTTCTTTTGAGCGCCAAGCCGAATCCAGCGAAATGTATCGCCGTCACATCGCCCCGAAAAAATCTGCGTCAATCAACTGGCTGAATCTGCGTAAATCTGCGTCAAAAACTCAACCGTGAATAAAAAGCTCCTCATTCCCCTCGCCTTCGTCGCCTTGGCGGCTGTGTTGTTCTGGGGCCTGTTTCGCGATCCCCGTGAAGTGCCCTCGCCGTTGATCGGCAAGCCTGCGCCTCAGTTCGCGTTGCCGCAACTTGCGAACGCATCAACCCCATTTTCCCCTGAGCAAATGAAGGGAAAAGTGTGGCTGCTCAATGTGTGGGCGAGTTGGTGTCCGCCGTGCAAAGAAGAGCATCCGGTGCTGGTTGATCTCGCCAAAAAAGGCAGCGTACCCATCGTCGGCTTGAATTACAAAGACAAGCGCGATGCAGCGCTCGAGGTGCTTCGCAGCACGGGCAACCCCTACGCGTTCGTCGCCTACGATGAGCAAGGAAAAACCGCGCTCGATTGGGGTGTGTACGGTGCGCCAGAAACATTTTTGATTGATGCTCAAGGCATCGTTCGCGCCAAATTCGTGGGCCCGGTGACGCCCGAGATCATTGCTCAAAAGTTCGCGCCTTTTTTCGCAAAGTAACTCCGTGAACGACCAACAGCTCCTTCGCTATTCACGACACATTCTGCTCGACGAGTTGGGTGTAGATGGGCAAGAGCGTTTGCTTGCATCGAGCGCGCTCGTGGTGGGTGCAGGCGGTCTCGGCTCTCCTGTGGCGCTCTATTTGGCGAGCGCAGGCGTTGGCAAGATTGTGATTGCTGATGATGACGTGGTTGATCTCACCAATCTGCAGCGTCAGATCGCGCACGACACAACCACCATTGGTATCGCGAAAGTTGATTCCGCAGCGAAGCGGATGCAGGCGATCAATCCCGAAATTGAAGTCGTTGCGCTCAAAGCGCGCCTGCTTGGTGAGGCGCTTGATACAGCGGTCGCCGCCTCTGATGTGGTGATTGACTGCAGTGATCGATTTGCAACGCGCCATGCGGTGAACCGCGCGTGCGTGGCGCACAAAAAGCCGCTCGTCTCTGGCGCCGCGATTCGCATGGATGGCCAGCTTTCGGTCTATGACGTGCGCCGCGACGATTCTCCGTGTTACGCCTGCCTCTTTCCTGAAGGCGAGTTGCCCGAAGAAGAGCGCTGCGCCACGATGGGTGTATTCGCGCCGCTCGTTGGCATCATCGGCGCAATGCAGGCGGCCGAGGCCATCAAGGTGCTCGCGGGCGCTGGCGAGTCACTGGTTGGGCAGCTACTTACGCTCGATGCACGGCGCATGGAATTTTTCACGGTGCGCATGTCACGTAACGCCGAATGCATGACCTGCGCAGCGAGCCGTTAGCGCTACAGAGAAGAAGCGCGCGGCAGCTACTGCCACCGCTTCGTGCGGAAGCTCGCTCACGAAATATCTCGCTCTTCTTTGAGTGATTCGTGAAATAAACTGCGTCCGTTAACGCGAGACAATCGCCCGACTGTTTTCGGCGTTTTCGCACACACAGTGTTCCTCATTTGTCGCCCACCTTGCCAGCCCTGCCCATGCCCACATCTCTTGATACCTATTTCGATCAGTTTCGCCGTGAATTCGCGCTGCCGGACGGCGTGATCTATCTTGATGGCAATTCGCTCGGCGCATTGCCGAGGCTTTCAAGTGTGCGCGTGGCCGATGCCGTCAGGCGTGAGTGGGGCAATGATTTGATTCGCTCTTGGAATTCAGCGGATTGGATCAACGCGCCCGAGCGGGTCGGCAACAAAATTGCGAAACTAATCGGCGCAAATGATGGCGAAGTCGTCGCGTGTGACAGCACGTCAATCAACCTTTTCAAAGCGCTACTAAGCGCGCTTGCGCTGATTCCGCATGATTCGCCACGCAATGTCATCGTGAGCGACATTGACAACTTCCCAACTGATCTCTACATCGCTCAGGGGCTACGGGAGCTTTTGCGTGATCGTAAGCTCGAATTGCGTTTTGTGAAGCGCACTGAGATTCCCGCAAACATCAGCGCCCAAACCGCGATTGTGATGTTGACCGAAGTCGATTACCGCACGGGCGAGCGCTATGACATGAAAGCGATCACTGCGCTGGCGCACGACAACGGCGCGCTCATCATCTGGGATCTCGCCCATTCCGCAGGCGCGTTCCCGGTTGCGCTCAACGCCTGCGATGCAGACTTCGCCGTCGGCTGCGGCTACAAATACTTGAACGGCGGGCCCGGCGCGCCCGCGTTTATCTTCGGTGCCACGCGTCATCTCGATGCGCTCGATGCGATGAACGCGCCCGCGCCAATTTCTGGGTGGTTTGCGCACGCCGCACCCTTCGCGTTTGACCCAGTGTTTCGTGTGGTTCGCGGCGCCAAGCGCTTCCTTGTGGGCACGCCGCCGATTCTGCAGCTCGCGTCTCTCGAAGCCTCGCTCGATCTTTGGTTGAACGTGGATCTACAGCGCATTCGCGAGCAATCCCTCGCGCTCACTGATTTGTTTATCGCGGAAGTGGAAACTCATTGCGGCGACGCGCTCACGCTCGCAACCCCGCGCGAACACAAGCTGCGCGGCAGCCAAGTGTCGTTCCGGCACGTTGAAGGCTATGCAATCATGCAAAACTTGATTGCGCGCGGCGTGATCGGTGATTTCCGTGCGCCAGACATTCTGCGATTTGGCTTCACGCCGCTCTACGTCACGCGCGAAGATGTGGTGAATGCAGCCAAACACTTGGCGGACATCCTCGCGACGCGTGAATGGGATCAACCGAAGTATCAGCAGAAACACGCGGTCACTTGATGCGATCTGGCTCGCGCTGGCTCAACATCCGATCATTCACGCACGCTCGTACTCACCATGCAAGAAAACCGCCCCTCCCTTGATGAAGCCACGCGCGATGCTCATGCCTCGTTCAAGGATAGTTTCAGTTACTCAAGCTATCTTCGGCTTGAACAGTTGCTCGCCGCGCAAGCGCCGCTCACCGATGCCCATGATGAAACGCTCTTCATCACCATTCATCATGTGCAAGAAGTATGGATGAGCCTCATCATCAAAGAGCTCTCAGGCGCGACTGCTTGTTTATCGCGGCGGGAGTTTGATCCGGCCATGAAAATGCTCGCTCGCGTGTCGCGCGCGCAAGAGCAGATGGGTAACGCGTGGGAAGTGTTGAAGACGATGACGCCTGCGGATTACCTTGAATTCCGCCACGCGTTTGGCAAGGCGAGCGGATTTCAAAGTTGGCAATATCGAACCGTTGAATTCCTGCTGGGCAATCGTCAACGCTACATGCTGAAGCCGTTTGTAGAGCAACCCGAGGAGCACGCCAAGCTGAGCGCCTTGATCGATTCGCCTTCAATCTATGACGTGGCGCTCACCGTTCTCGCTGAGCGTGGCCTGCTTGATTCACGCGAGTTACGAACTCAGTTTGACGAGGTGCCGAGCGCGAATGCGCATGTGCTCGCTGCATGGGTGTCCGTGTATCGCAACACCGCAGCGCACTGGGATCTTTACTACCTCGCGGAAAAACTGGTCGACGTCGAAGACAATTTCCGCCGCTGGCGGTTTAACCACGTCACAACGGTTGAACGATTGATTGGCTACAAGATTGGCTCAGGTGGCACCGCGGGCGTTGCTTATCTCCGTCGCGCGCTTGATGTGGTTTTATTCCCCGAGCTTTGGCAAGTGCGCACTGAGCTTTAGGCCGCGCCAAACGTTTGCGCGACGCATGAACGCCGCTTCATTCCGCACGACAACATCGAACATAAATCATCTGTTTCGAACGCGCGAGCGGTCATAAATCGTTACAGCTAATAACTAATAATTTACGTCGCTCGCCCTGATAAACGGTCTTTTCTGCGAAAGACTTGATAGCGCAGCTTAACCGAGCGCCGCAATCCCGGCCTTGGCGATTTGCAAGTCTTCTGACGATTTCACGCCCGACACACCGACTGCGCCAAGCGTGTGTCCCTCAACGATGATGGGCGCACCGCCTTCGAGCGGCGTGACCGCATCCACCGAGAGGAACGACACGCGGCCCTCGTTCACCATCTTTTCGTACACGCCACTCTCGCGACGCCCGATCGCAGCGGTGATCGCCTTGCGCGGCGCGATAGTGGCCGAAACCGGAGCCGCACCATCAAGGCGCTGCAGCCAGAGCAAATGGCCGCCATCGTCGCAGATCGCGATGGTCACCGCCCAATTGTTTTTGATCGCCTCGGCTTCACAGGCAGCAGCAATTTTCTTCACATCATCGGCGGTCAACAGGGGGCGCGTTTTCATGCTTTCACTTCTTTCAGTTTGATGAGAGCTTCGTATTTGCGAAAGAGTTGATCTTTCGTCTCTGAGTAATCGGGATTCAGCGGAATGCAATCCACCGGACACACTTCGCGACACTGCGGCGTATCAAAGTGGCCCACACATTCCGTGCATTTTGAAGGCTCGATCACATAGAACTCGGGCCCCATACTAATCGCAGCATTGGGACATTCGGGTTCGCAGACGTCGCAGTTAATGCATTCGTCGGTGATCATGAGCGCCATGATTGCATTTTATGTGGCGATGAGACCGGAGTGATGTGATCCGCAACAACATCTAGCGGTCTTGCCTAGCCTTTGGAATGGCGTGCAAGCCTTTCTCGATCCCGTTGCCGCTCCAGCTGAATCGCCCGCAGCTTCTCAAATCGTTCGGCAGCAGGTAGCGCCGGATTCGGCGTGATCGTTACTGAACCATCGGCATTTCGAGTAACGGTGTCGCCTACTTTTTCGCCATCATCAATCATCTCTTGATGAAAATCAGATGCCGCCGGTTTGTAGTTCTGATTTGAAGCCTCGACAAGAAGGTGCTCTGGCAAGGCGCCGCGATGCAGGAAGCCTGAAAGACTTCCCCATCCGTCCGTTGATGCATACCGCGACTTTATGTACGGACGACCTCCGTCGCAGGGATGAAACTCCTCGGCCAGATAGGCGCGTTCATCGTTGGTCAATTCCCGGGCGGATCCATCCTGATTGATGTAAACGTACTCACGCTCCATCTTAGGTTTTGACGCGCGCTCAAAAAAAGTCTTGATCCACTTCATCTCACCTCCAGCGACTCGTAGTGATTCGAGGCCGAGCGAGTCTACCCGCCCAAATACGCCTCTTTCACACGCGGATCTGCAAGTAACGATTTGGCTTCGCCTTGCATTTTCATTTCGCCCGATTCGAGTACGTAGCCGCGATGCGCGTTTTCGAGCGCGAGTTGCGCGTTTTGTTCAATGAGCAGAATGGTCGTGCCGCGCTTGGCGATCAGGCGGATGATCTCGAAGATCTTCTCCACCATGAGCGGCGCGAGCCCCATCGATGGTTCGTCCAGCATCAGAAGCTTTGGCTGCGCAAGCATCGCGCGTCCGATCGCAAGCATTTGCTGTTCGCCACCCGAAAGCGTTCCCGCCATCTGTTTGGTCCGCTCTTTCAAACGGGGAATGAGCGTGTAGATCTCATCGACCTCGCTCATGATTTGCGCGGTGTCTTTTCGGGCAAACGCTCCCATCAGTAGGTTTTCGTGCACATCGAGACGCTTGAATACGCCACGGCCTTCCGGACACAGCGCGATGCCGAGCCCCACCAATTCATGCGATTCAACGCCAGTGATGTCTTGCCCACGATAGCTCACCGTGCCGCCCACTGGCTTCACCAGTCCGGAGAGCGCGCGAAGCGTAGACGATTTGCCCGCGCCATTGGCACCAATCAATGTGACCAGCTCGCCCTCGTTCACATAAAAGTCAATTTTCTTGATCGCTTTGATGCCGCCGTAGGCAACTTCGAGCTGTTTCACTTCAAGCATCGCAGTCATTTGCTGGCTCCCGTGTCTGCGTGCGCGCCGCCCAAGTAAGCCTTGATCACCGCTGAATCCTTTTGAATTTGCGACGGCGTGCCGTCTGCGATTTTCTTGCCGTAATCGAGCACAACGATGTGGTGACACACATTCATCACGAGCCGCATATCGTGTTCGATCAGCAACACAGTTTTTCCATCGCGCGCGATTCGCTCAATCAGCTTTCGCAATTCGAGCGTTTCCGTCGCGTTCATGCCTGCGGCTGGCTCGTCAAGCGCGATCAGTTTCGGATCGGTTGCAAGCGCGCGCGCAATTTCCAAGCGACGTTGTTCGCCGTAGGCCAAGGTGCGTGACTTCTCGCCCGCCCGCTTTTCAAGACCCACATACGCGAGTAGTTCGCGAGAACGCGCTTCGATTTCACGCTCTTCGCGGCGAACGGACGGCGGCCGAAAGATCGCGCCGAATGCGCCCGCCTTGGTGCGCACATGCCGCCCGACCATCACGTTTTCGAGCACCGTCATCTCGCCGAAAAGACGAATGTTTTGAAAGGTACGCGCGATGCCCACCTGCGCCACTTCGTGCGGCGCTTTCACGTTGAGCGGTTGATCGTCGAAGGTGAACTTGCCTTCGTCGACTTGATAAAGCCCGGTCAGGGTATTGAAAAACGTTGTTTTCCCCGCGCCGTTCGGGCCGATCAAACCGAAGATCGAATCGCGCGGGATCGACATGGAAACGCTATCGAGCGCGGTCACGCCGCCGAATCGTTTGGTGACACCCTCGGCAACAAAAATCATTTTGCTCATTTGGCAGAACCTCCGGTATCGGCCTTGCGGTCAGGCGACGGCCACAAACCGCGCGGGCGATAGAGCATGATCAAAATCATCGCGAGCGAGAAGATGAGATTGCGTAACACTTCCGGCGCAATAACCACCAAACCGAATACCTTTTGTTGAACGTTTTCATCGGCAACATAGCGAATCACTTCTGGCATCGCTGCAAGCAACACCGCACCGAGGATCACGCCCGGAATGTGCCCCATGCCGCCCAAAACAACCATCGCCAGAATCATCACTGATTCAAGCAAGCCGAAAGATTCGGGGCTCACAAATCCCTGCATCGCTGCAAACAAGCCGCCCGCAAGACCACCCGTTAGCGCACCGAACGCGAACGCGGCGAGCTTAACGTTTCGAACATTGATGCCCATCGCTTTCGCCGCGATCTCATCTTCACGAAGCGCTTGCCAAGCACGACCTAGACGCGAATGCTGAAGGTTGTAGACCATCCACACCGAGAGAATGGCGATTGCGAGAAACACGAAGTAGTAGAGCTGCAAACCAGTGACTTGATGCCCGAAAACCTCGATGCCTTGTCGCACCTTGAAGCCAAAGAAGTTCAGGCCATCAATGCCCGTCACCCCGCGTGGGCCATTGGTTAGGTTGTAAACCGTGTCGCTGCCAGGTAGTGAGACCTTATCTAAATTGTTCATGAGGATTCGAATGATTTCACCGAATCCGAGCGTCACAATCGCTAAGTAATCCCCTCGAAGCTTCAATACCGGCGCACCGAGCATGAGCCCCGCGAGCGCAGCCAGGAAGGCACCGAGCGGCAGTAACACCCAGAACGGGTAGCTCAAATCGAAATGGTTCGATGCCAGCAGCGCCCAGGTATAGGCACCCACTGCATAGAAGGCGACGTAACCCAGATCGAGCAAGCCGGCTACGCCGACCACAACGTTCAGCCCGAGTGCGAGCATGACGTAGAGCAGCGTGATGTTCAAAATCCGAACCCAAGCTTGCCCGATCATGCCGGCAAGAAACGGAAGGATCAGCAGGAAGATACCCAACGCCACGAAGGCGATGATTTGATTGCGTTTGTTTTCGAGTAAAGCGCTCATCTTGAGTTTTCCCTAGGTTCTACGCGCGCTCGGCGACTTTTTCGCCGATCAAGCCTTGTGGGCGGAAGATCAGCACCAGCACCAGCACGACGAATGCGAAGATGTCTTTGTAGTCTCCGCGCACGAACATCAGTCCAACGTTTTCAACCAACCCGAGAATCAGGCCGCCGACCATCGCGCCCCACAGATTGCCGATGCCGCCCATCACTGCTGCGGTGAAGGCTTTCAAGCCGAGCATGAAGCCCATGAAGTAGTGCGCTTGCCCGTAGTTTGACGCAACCATCACGCCGGCCACCGCACCCAAACCGGAGCCGATCGCGAAGGTAAAGGCGATGATCTTATTGATATCAATACCCATCAGGCCAGCGACCTTTTGATCTTCGGCGGTGGCGCGCATCGCGGTGCCAATCTTTGTTTTGTTGACCAGGAATAAGAGTCCGGCCATCAACAGGAGCGATGTCACAAAGATCACGATTTCGTTGGGCGTGACGATCACCGCACCAAACTGCATTGGCGTTTTTGGAATGATTTCGGGGAAGGTGAAGTAGTTACGCCCGAACACCAAAATTGCGATCTGCTGGAGAAAAATCGAAACGCCGATCGCCGTAATCAGGGGCGCAAGCCGCGGCGCGGTGCGTAGTGGTCGATACGCTATTCGTTCGACGGATACCCCCACGATCGCACAAATGATCATCGCCGCGAGAATTGCGATCACGAGCGCGAGCGCAGGCGGAACGCCCACAGCGATCAGTGCATTGGTGACAAACAATGCCGCCAAGGCACCAATCATCACAATTTCGCCGTGCGCGAAGTTAATGAGCTGCAAAATCCCGTAGACCATCGTGTAGCCGAGCGCGACGAGCGCGTACACGCTGCCTACCACCAGACCGTTGACGATCTGCTGCAGCAAGACGTCGATTGACATGAATTTCCCCAGTTAACTAATGTGACAGGGATTCGCCGCGCCTCCGACCACGCGCTCATCCCAGACCGAATTTCGGATTTTGCCTGCAAACCCCTTACAGACAATGCGGGTTACGCATGGGAGACTGAAAATTTTGCAGGTTGATCGAAGCAGTAAATGCAGTGAAGCGCCGCGTTAGCTGGTCATAAGCGCAACATTGCCGCCCGCCGCCACGGTATTCACGGTAATGGTTTGTTCAGCGCAGAAGCGATACAAGTAATGCGGCCCCCCTGCTTTGGGGCCTGTTCCGCTGAGGCCTTCGCCACCGAACGGCTGAACGCCCACCACTGCGCCGATGATGTTGCGATTGATGTAGACGTTACCCACGTGCGCACGCGACGCAAGTGATTGCGCGCGGCGATCAATTCGGGTGTGAATCCCAAGCGTGAGCCCGAAGCCCAACGCGTTTACCTGATCGATGATCGCTTCAGGTTCGCCCCGCCAACGGACGAGTTGAAGCACCGGCCCGAAGATTTCTTCTTTGATGTCTGCGAGAGAGCCCACCTCAAACAAATGTGGCACCACTGTATTGGCGAGCGCGTCCTGCGAGCGCTCGCCCTTCGCGAGCAAGCTTGCCGTTGTGTTCAGGCGCTCGATATGCTTTTGTATGACCGTGAACGCCTCTGCGTCGATGAGCGGGCCGACGTCGGTCGCGAGATCTTTAGGGGCAGCAACACGCAGCTCAGCGATCGCACCTTTGAGCATTTCAATCACGCCGTCAGCAATCGCTTCGTGCACACACAACACGCGAAGCGCTGAACAGCGCTGTCCGGCCGAGCGAAATGCCGACTGCACGACCGCATCGACCACATGTTCGGGCAGCGCCGTTGAATCGACGAGCATCGCATTGATGCCGCCGGTTTCCGCAATCAATGGCACGATCGGCCCGTCTTTCTGGGCGAGCGTGCGCTGAATGATCTTGGCAACCGCCGTGGAGCCTGTGAACACTACACCGGCGGCATTTGGATGCGAAACAAGCGCCGCACCCACGGTGTGCCCCAGGCCAAACACAAGTTGCAATGCGTCTTTAGGCACGCCTGCGGCGTGCAGGATGGCGGCCATTTCATTGGCAATCACTGGCGTTTGCTCCGCAGGCTTGGCAATCACGGTATTGCCTGTAGCGAGCGCAGCGGCGATTTGCCCAACGAAAATCGCGAGCGGGAAATTCCAGGGCGAGATCGCCACCCAAGTACCGCGACCGCGCAGGTAGAGCGTGTTTCGCTCGCCCGTGGGCCCAGGCAGCTCAATGGGCGTTGCGATCCGCTCTGCCTCGTCGGCGTAGTAGCGCAGGAAATCAATCGCCTCGCGGACTTCAGCCACGGTGTCGCCCCAAGTTTTGTGTGCCTCCAAAATGAGCAATCCGCAGAAGCGTGGCAAATCGCGCTCAAGCGCATCGGCTGCGGTGCGCAGCGCATGCGCGCGAGTTTCAACCGGCGTGTCGCGCCAGCTAATTTGCGCGCTTGTCGCCCGTGAAAACGCAGCGTTTACCTCCGCAACCGAAGTCTCAGCAATTGCATACAACTGTATCGTTGACAAGACTTTTGTAATAGGGCTACGTGCACTTTCAATGGATAAATCAATTCCGCTACTATTCATCCGCTTGCCCAATATTTCTTTGGGCAAAACAAGTGAAGTTTGTTTGAATACACGCAGCGGAGATTCGAGTAAGGTTTCGATCGCCACGCCATCGTCCGCAAGCTGGTGAACGAACGAGGAGTTCGCGCCGTTTTCCAGCAGGCGCCGCACTAAATAGGCGAGCAAATCTCGATGCGAGCCCACGGGCGCGTAAACGCGGATGGTGCGATCCTTTGCCGCCGTTTTCAAATACTCGCGATACACGCCGCCGCCCATGCCGTGCAAACGCTGGAGTTCGAACGGCGCATCCAAGCGCTGCGCGATCTGTTCGATGGCCGCAATCGTGCCCGCGTTGTGCGTCGCGAACTGTGGAAAGTACACATCCTTACGCGCTAAAAGCACCGTCGCGCAGGCAAGATAACTCGAATCCGAATGCTGCTTTTCGGTGAACACGGGATAGTGCGACAGCCCAAGCTCCTGCGCACGCTTGATTTCGCTATCCCAGTACGCGCCTTTGACCAATCGGCACATCACGCGAACACCCGCCCGTTTCGCCATGTCTGCGACGCACTCCACCAAATCGACAGAGCGCGTTTGGTAAGCCTGGAGCGCCAATCCAAAGCCGGTCCAGCTCGGATGATGATGAGCAACGAGCTTAAGCACCGCGTCAAACACGTCGAGCGAGAGTTCGAGGCGGTCAACCTCCTCGGCATCGACGGTGAGATTGATGTTTGCACTCGCTGCGAGATCGGCGAGCGACCAAACACGCGGCACAAGCTCGGACATCACTCGATCTTTTTGCAATTCCTCATAGCGCGGATGCAGCGCCGAAAGTTTGATCGAAATCCCGTCAGAGCTTCGCGGATCATCGCTCGCGCCCCCGATTTTTTTCTTGGCGACGATGATGGCGCGAATCGCATGTTCGTAAGCCGCGAAGTAGCGAGCGGCATCCTCGCTCGTGCGCGCGCCTTCGCCCAACATGTCAAAACTGAAGCGAAGTTGCGGCGTGTGCTTTCGCTCTTTGGCGGATTCTTGCAGTGCCTCTTCGATGTTCTGGCCAAGCACAAACTGCTTGGCTAAGAGCTGAACTGCGCGGGCCGTGGCGGCAACGATAGTTTTTGCGCCAAGCTTTGCGAATACGCCTTGCGCCTGATCGTCGTCAGGCAGCGTGCGCTTTGAAAGCGCGATCACCGTGTTGGAAAGGCGCGCTAGCGATGAATCGCTTGATCCGTCGAAATTCGCTCGGGAGAGTTGATCGGCCGTTAGCTCGACGGCGGTTGCCGAATCGGGAACCCGCAACAGCGCTTCGGCCAAACGCATCAAGGCCAGACCCTCTGGCTTCGAGATCGGATACTCCTTGAGCAGCGATTCCATTGCCCAAAACGGCGGCGGGTCACGGCGCACACCCTCGACCCACGGCCGAGCGGTTTCGATCACGCGCTCCCAGGCAAGATGCGCGGCTGCGCGCGCAATGTTCGCCTCAACAATCGGTTGTTCAGCGCGATATGGTTCTGGAAGTCGCATCGTGTTCCCCAAAAATAACGAATTCCGTGCATGTTAAGGAAGGAAAAAACAAATAATTCACCAAAATACAAAGCTTCTATAGTGAATAATTCATTTAACGCGACAAGGAAATGCAATGAGCGAAGAACTGGACTCGATTGATCGAAAGATTCTGAATCAGTTGCAGCAAGATGGGCGAATCAGCAATACGCGGCTCGCCGAACTCGTCTCGCTATCGCCGACCGCAGTGCTTGCGCGCACCCAACGCCTCTATCGAGAAGGTTTCGTCGAGCATGTCGAAGCGCGGCTCAACGCGCGCAAGCTCGGCCTCGCGACTCTGATCTTCGTTGAGGTACGTCTGGATCGGACCACGCCGAATGTACTTGACGCGTTTAGCGCAGCCGTGCTCGTGCTTTCCGAGATTCTGGAATGCCATATGGTGGCAGGCGGCTTCGATTTCTTGCTCAAGATCCGCGTTCGCGACATGGATCACTTCCACCAGTTTGCGAACAGCCGGCTGTGGACCTTGCCCGGCGTCCGGGAAACACGGACGTATACCGTCATGCGTGAAGTAAAAAGCTCGACTCAACTCGCTGTTTAGCGGGCGCTGCCGATAGACGCTGAATCGGCAGCTCGCCTAACCCAATCGTAGGGAAACGTTGAGGTTGTGTGCGGTCGTCGCATCGTCGGACTGCTGCCCGCAGTTCATCCCCTTCCGCCGCGCGCTGCATCGCGCAGACTCGTGAGGCGTTCCCTAAATCAGTTCAACTCGCCTTATTCAATCGCATTCACGCCATCTCGCACCAGTTCAGGTCGTAGCGCAGAAGAACAAAGCTCGATGAATCGATACGCGTAACCACGCAAAAAATACCCGCGCCGCACACCAATTTTGGTGACGTTTTGCGGGAATAGCTGCGGCGCCTTTATCAATGTGAGTTCCTGATCTCGTACGGGATCGAACGCACCTTCTGCAACGATGCCGATTCCAAGACCCAGTTCAACGTAGGTCTTGATCACGTCCGCGTCGAGCGCAGACATCGCGATGTTGGGCTTCACGCCCGCGCTCGCAAACATTTGGTCAATGCGTGATCGTCCTGTAAAGCCCTCGTGATACGTAATGATGGGGTATTTCGCGACTTCGTCCAGCGTGAGCGCAGGGATCTGTTCAAGTGGGTGACCGCGCGGGACTACCACCGCGTGATGCCACGCGTAGTAGGGAAACGCTGCTATATCGGGCTCTCCTCCGAGCGCTTCCGTGGCAATCGCGATATCGGCCTTGCCTTCGAGCAAGAGATTCTGAATCTCCTCGGGGCTTCCTTGAATCAGCGCCAGGTGGACCTTCGGAAATTCCTTGCGAAACGCCGAAATCACGCGCGGCAAAGCGTATCTTGCTTGCGTGTGCGTTGTCGCAATCGTGAGCTTTCCTTCATCAACTTGGGTGTAGTGCGCCGCAAGTTCTTTGATGTTTTGCGCGTCTAGCAAAAGCCGGTCAACGATGCGGGCCAAGTCGGCTCCAGGTTCGGTGAGTCCCGTAAGACGCTTCCCTTTTCGTACAAAAAGTTCGACCCCAAGCTCATCTTCGAGATCTTTGATGTGCTTGCTGACCCCCGATTGCGACGTGTAGAGGGCCGCGCCAACCTCGGTTAAATTGAAACTTTGACGAACTGTTTCACGAACAATTCGGAGCTGCTGAAAGTTCATGACACAGCGCTCGCACTTTGCGCGATTTGCCGATCAAACACATGAAGCCTGGTTGGCCGCACGTGAACCACCTTACCTTCAAAGAGATCGAGCGAGCCCACGGCGACTTGAGGTAGTTCAATCTCAAAATAGCGATGATCGCTCTTCGGTCCAGACCTTGCCTGCTCAAGCGCCTCAATACGCGCTGTAGCGCCACGGTGCTGCACCCGACTTACCGTAACGGCGACCGTGTCATGACCAGCGCTTAGCGCCAGCTCGGTTTCGTGCGGTCGCGCGTAACCGTAGCCTTGCGCCGCGTCACTAATCTCAAAGCGATTCGCTGCGCCCAAGAAGTCGAACACGAAGGCCGAAGCAGGCTTTTGGTACACCTCGGTGGGCGCGCCCACTTGCTCAATACGCCCATGGTTGATCAGCACGATACGATCTGAGACCTCGACCGCTTCGTCTTGATCGTGAGTGACGAATACTGACGTGACATGCAACTCGTCGTGCAGGCGACGCAGCCACCGGCGCAACTCTTTTCTTACTTTTGCATCGAGCGCGCCGAAGGGCTCGTCTAACAAGAGTACACGCGGCTCGACCGCGAGCGCTCGTGCTAGTGCGATGCGTTGGCGCTGTCCGCCTGAAAGCTGGGCTGGGAAACGGTTTGCTGCCCAATCCAGCTGCACCAGCTCAAGGAGCTGGTGAACTTTCTGCGCAATGGCTGCGTCACTGGGTCGGGTTTTCTTGGGCCGCGCGCGCAAGCCAAACGCTACGTTCTCAAACACTGTCATGTGTTTAAACAGCGCGTAGTGCTGAAACACGAATCCAACTTGGCGCTCGCGAACGTGGGTATCCGACGCGTCGTCGCCGTCGAGCAAAACGCGACCACTATCAGCGTTTTCCAGTCCGGCGATGATACGAAGCAATGTGGTTTTTCCGCAGCCCGACGGCCCGAGTAGCGCGACTAATTCGCCACTTGGCACGTCGAGCGTGACGTTATCGAGCGCCTTGAATCCGCCAAATTGCTTACTAATGTTTTCAACTCTGATGCTCATGATTGCAGTTCTTTCAATACGCTTTTCTGACGCCATTCGATCAACGACTTCGCGCCGAGTGTCACCAGGGCCAACATCGCAAGCAATGATGCGACCGCAAAAGCGGCGGTAAATTGGTATTCGTTGTAGAGAATTTCGATATGCAGCGGCAGCGTATTGGTCTGCCCGCGAATATGTCCCGAGACCACCGAGACAGCGCCAAATTCCCCCATTGCGCGGGCGTTGGTGAGAATCACACCGTACAAAAGCGCCCACTTCACATTGGGTAAAGTGACACTCCAAAACACGCGCCAGCCAGACGCCCCCAGCACGACTGCCGCCTCTTCCTCTTCGCGCCCTTGAGCTTGCATCAGAGGGATCAGCTCTCGCGCGACAAAAGGTACAGTCACAAACATCGTAGCGAGGACGATGCCCGGTACGGCGAAGATGATCTTCAGATCATGCTCCTTTAGCCACGGACCAAACCAACCGTGCGCACCGAAGAGCAACACATAGATGAGCCCCGCGATCACCGGAGATACTGAGAACGGCAAATCGATGAGGGTCAGCAGAATCTGCTTTCCGCGAAACTCAAACTTGGCGATAGCCCACGCCGCCGCAACCCCGAAAACAAGATTGAGCGGAACCGATATCGCAGCCGCAATCAACGTGAGTTTGATCGCTGATAGAGCGTCAGCCTCGGTTACAGCGTCCTTGTAAAGTGACCAGCCTTTCGCAAACGCCTCGACGAACACGACCACCAGAGGCAACAGCAGAAAGAGTGAAAAAAAGGCAATTGAAATTGCGATCAAACTCCACTTGGCCCACGCGGGTTCTGACGTGGCGGCCCGGGTTTCGAAGATCGCGGGGGTACGCTCTTGAGCGCTAACGATACTGGCGAAACTCACGGCGTTCTCCCTGAGCGGCGCGCGGTCCAAGCTTGCAGTAGATTAATCGCCAGTAGGAGCACGAACGAGATCACAAGCATGACGCTCGCGACGGCGGTTGCTCCGGCATAGTCGTACTGCTCGAGCTTAGTGATGATGATGAGCGGCGTAATTTCCGACACGTAGGGCACGTTGCCAGCGATGAAAATGATCGATCCATATTCGCCGACTGCGCGCGCAAACGCGAGTGCGAATCCAGTCAAGAGCGCGGGAGTCATCGCCGGCAAAATTACGCGAATGATCGTCCGCAATCGTGACGCACCTAGACTGGCGGCCGCCTCTTCAAAGTCGATTTCATGGTCTTGCAACACGGGTTGCAGGGTGCGCACAACAAACGGTAGCCCGATAAACACCATCGCAACGTAAATCCCAATCGGGGTGAACGCAACCTTTAAGCCGAGCGCTTCAAGCGGCGCACCGAGTACGCCATTCTTCGCATAGATTGCGGTGAGCGCGATCCCCGCTACCGCTGTGGGCAACGCAAATGGAAGATCAATCAAGGTGTCCACAAGCTTGCGTCCCGGAAAGGAATAGCGCACCAGCACCCAGGCGAGAATCCCGCCAAACACAACGTTAGTCACAGCGGCAAGCAACGCCGCACCGAAGCTAACGAGATAGGTTGCTACAACGCGTGGCGCAAACACGGCTTCGATGAACGCATCAAAAGTCAGGGAAAAGGTACGCGCGAAGAGCGCGACGAGCGGCAACAAAACAACAATTGAGAGGTAGGTAAGCGATACGCCAAGACTCAAAGGCAAGCCAGGTAGCACGCGGCCACTAGATCGCATCTTACGAGCGGGCTGAATTTCTAGCTGGCGCGGGAGACTAGCTTCGCTAGGGTACTGTGGCGTACCAAAGCCCGCATTCGCGGGGGTAGTAGTGGCTGTCATGGTGAGTACGGAATGTGAAGCAAAGTTCAGCGGTAACGAATCGAAGCAAGACTAAACCCGCCTAACATTTCGTTATTTATGCGATTTGCAATGTGGTTATTCTTTTGTGGAATACATGGGCCGGCTAGGCAAACCAGTGTCGCTCCATTGCGCGCAGTGCGTAGCGCTCACGTGTGGTGTGCGGTGCTGACCGTTCATCGAACTCCCCGAGCGGATAAAGGTGATGTGCTTCGCGGAGACCGTTGAAGAGATCGAGCCCCTGCTGCCACGGCCCAAAGCCCGCCTCGGCATTGATGTGCCCCGCGGCGCCGAGGTTCACCAGACGCGCCCCCCAGCGCTCCGCCCAGACATTGGCCGTGGTGAAACGCATCCAAGGATCGTTAGTGCTGGCGACAACAACCGCCGGGAACCCTAGCGCCGTGTGTGGAAGTTTCGACGAGATCGAGCCGACTGTTGTCCGCGGCTCTAAACCGTGCACACTGAAACGTTCGGGATTGGCCGGGGCAACAAGCATCGCGCCGCGTATTCGATTGGTGCACCGCTGAGCGGCAGCTGCCGTTACCAGGCAGCCGAAACTGTGCGCAATGATCCACACCGGCTTAGCGCTCTCGTTGATTGCCGCAAGTAGCGCGTCGGACCATTCGTCGAGGCGCGCTGAATTCCAGTCGCGTTGTTCAACGCGACGCGCGCCTTCGATCTGTTGCTCGATCCACGTCTGCCAGTGCAACTCCCCGCTTCCGTAGAGTCCGGGTACGATCAACGTGGTCGCAGACATACATCCTCCCGGACACGCTCGTTATCAATTACTTGCGCACAGCGATTTGGTCGAACACGCCGCCGTCAGCGAAGTGATCTTTTTGTGCTTTTTGCCAGCCGCCAAAGACTGTATCGATCGAAACCAGTTTTACCGGCGCAAATTGCTTCGAGAACTCTGCGGCAACTTTGGAATCACGCGGACGGTAGAAATGTTTTCCTGCGAGACGCTGCCCTTCTGGCGTGTACAGAAACTCAAGGTAGGCCTGCGCTACCTTTCGCGTACCGCGTTTGTCGACCACTTTGTCAACGATTGCGACTGGCGGTTCGGCCAAAATTGAAAGCGAAGGTACAACGATTTCCAGCTTGTCAGGGCCGAGCTCTTTGATTGCAAGTAAGGCTTCGTTTTCCCACGCTATCAGTACATCGCCGATGCCCCGTTCAACAAAGGTTGTCGTGGACCCGCGCGCTCCCGTGTCAAGTACTTTTACGTTGTCGTATACGGATTTAGTGAAGTTACGCGCTGTGGTTGCACTGCCGCCCGGTTGCGCGAGCGCGTACGCCCATGCAGCGAGGTAATTCCAGCGTGCGCCGCCCGACGTTTTGGGGTTTGGAGTGATTACCTCGACGCCAGCGCGTGCGAGATCATTCCAGTCCTTGATTTTTTTTGGATTGCCTTTGCGAACAAGAAAGACAATGGTCGAGGTGTAAGGCGCGGCATTGTTCGGAAGGCGCTTCTGCCAATCCTTCGGTAACAGACCACCGTTTTCGTGAATCGCGTCGATATCGTAGGCGAGAGCGAGCGTGACCACATCCGCTTCGAGCCCGTCAATCACGGCTCTTGCTTGTTTCGCGGAGCCGCCATGCGATTGCTTGACGCTTAGGTTCTCTCCTGTTTTTGTTTTCCACTGCTTCGCGAACGCCGCGTTGAACTCGCTGTAGAACTCTCGCGTCGGATCATAAGAAACATTGAGTAGCGTCGTCTGCGCGGCAGCCGAAGAAGCGAAGAAAAGACCAAGGCTCGAACCGAGCACGGCTAGAAGTTTTCTTGATTGCATACTGCGTTGTTGTCCAAAACATAAAGGACACAACGTTAGAAGTAAGCGGTGTCAAAGTGAACCAAGAAAAATTCACTTCGTTATGAATTTCAGCGATATGCAGGATTGCCTGGGTGCAAAGCGGAGGATGCCCGTTGCGTGCTTCAGTCGTTGTCCACGCCAGACTCCTGACCTGGATTTGTACAGTCGGGAACGTTCTCGCGAAAAAATAGCGTGCGCGCAGAGCAAAAAAAACGGCACCCGAAGGTGCCGTTTTGCTTAGAGCCGACGCTAATCGCGATTAAGGCTTCTTCGCATCAGCAGGTGCTGGGGCTGCTGCGGGCGCTGCTGCTGGAGCAGGAGCCGCTGCTGGAGCTGCGGCAGCGACCGGACCACCGATCACTTCAACTGCTTCCCACTTGCCGCCTTTAACCTGGAACACGGTGATTGCGCCATTCTTCATGTCGCCTTTGTCATCGTATTCGTAGGTGCCAGCAACGCCAGTGAACTTACCTGTTTTGATTGCATCGATTGCAGCTGCGCTGTTGCCTTTGGCCTTCACGAGCGCCTCAACCATGATCATCGTAGCATCGTAGGTGAATGGCGAGTAAGCCTGAACGTCTGCGTTGAACTTCGCTTTGAAGCGATCGTAGAACTCAGCGCCCTTAGGCATTTTCTCTTTCGGCAAACCTGCGAGCGTGCCGTAAGCGCCTTCAGCTGCGTCTGCGCCGAGCTTGACGAATTCGCCAGTCTGCATGCCGTCGCCGCCGATGAACTTAGCCTTGATGCCAAGCGCTTTCATTTGCTTGGTCATTGGGCCAGCTTGAGCGTCCATGCCACCGAAGATGATGACGTCAGGTGCCTTTGCCTTAACTTTTGTCAACACGCCTTTGAAGTCTTGCTCTTTTTCGTTAGCAAGTGCTTCGCGGATCACGATGTTGCCACCAGCCGCTTTGATCGCTTTTTCAGCTTCGTCAGCAATACCAACGCCGTAAGCCGTCTTGTCGTCGATCAGAGCGATCTTCTTGCCGCCCATGCCCTTGATTGCGAAGGTGCCGATAGCGCCGCCCTGTGCAACGTCGTTAGCAACGGTACGGAACACACCCTTGAAGCCCTGTGCGGTCAACTTAGGATTGGTTGCCGATGGGGTGATCTGTGGGATGCCTGCGGTGTTGTAGATCGCCGAAGCAGGAATCGAGGTACCCGAGTTCAGGTGACCGACAACGCCAGCGACTTTTGCGTCAACAAGCTTTTGAGCAACAACGGTCGCTTGCTTAGGATCAGCTGCATCGTCTTCAACGAGCAATTCGAATTTGACTTTCTTGCCGTCGATCGTGAGACCTTTTGCATTCGCGTCTTCAATCGCGAGGCGTGCACCATTCTCGTTATCTTTACCGAGGTGGGCGATTTGGCCAGACGTTGGGCCGACGTGACCGATCTTGATCACCATTTCTTGAGGAGCCGCAGGCGCCGCTGCTGCTTCTTTCTTTGGCTCTTCTTTTTTGCCGCAAGCTGCCAAAGTAGCAACTGCGACGAGCGAGATCGCGGCGAGCGCGAACTTGTTCGAACGTGACATTGGGGAGATCCTCCGTGGAAAAAACCTCCGAATTATGGGCAAAGCCCCCGCCCCTGTCAAACGTGGTAACCCACGGAAGGCCCGAATTTCAAAGGCTTGCGAGAAGTTTAGCGAGACATGAACGACGCCCGGCGATTGCGCTTTAGTTCCTTTTATATGTGATTAAGACGCTAAAAAACAGAAAGTCAAAAATTGCATTAACGCGCTGTTGCCGCTGAAAAATACTGGGCTCATATAAAAAAGCTGTAGCTCGCGTACGAACTCAGCCACGCCCCACAAAGGGCATTTTTGTCGCCATGATGTTCATGAAAAGCACGTTGGCTTCTAGCGGCAGATTTGCGATGTGCACCACTGCGTTGGCGACGTGGGAGACGTCCATGCGCGGCTCAATCGCCATGCTGCCATTGGCCTGCATGATGCCGGCCGCCATCCGCTCCGTCATTTCGGTAGCCGCGTTGCCGATGTCAATTTGCGAACACGCGATGTCGTATTTGCGGCCATCGAGCGCAATCGATTTTGTAAGCCCAGAGACGGCGTGTTTGGTCGAGGTGTACGGCGCGCTGTTTGGGCGCGGCGCGTAGGCAGAGATCGAGCCATTGTTGATGATGCGCCCACCGCGCGGCGATTGTTGCTTCATAGCTCGAAAAGCTTCACGCGCACACAAAAACGTGCCGGTGAGATTGGTATCGACAACGGCTTTCCACTGCTCAAACGAAAGCTCGTCAATGTCCACCGGCGGTGCGCCAATTCCAGCGTTGTTGAAAAGGACGTCAACCCTGCCAAACGTAGCAATGGTTTTGGCGAAAAGTGCTTTCACCGACGCTTCGCTGCCGACGTCCGCGACGACTGCGATACCGCGCTCGGCATCACTGCCCGCGCTTGCGACCGCCGCCTTGAGCTCGGCCTCTCGTCGCCCCGCGAATGCCACACAGTAGCCTGCGCGCAATAGCGCAAGCGCTGAGGCTTTACCAATACCGGCCGAGGCACCGGTGATGATCGCGACTTTGTTTTGATGGCTAGTCATAGCTCTTCCTTCGTTTGAATTTGGCTCAAGAATTGGTGCGTTCGACCGTTTGCATTTACGTTTACGTAAATAGCGCGTGCAGCTTTGCCTCGGCTAAGTTAAGCACAGGCGCAACACAACAATCGATAGGTTCGAAAAAGTTGATCCACTCCGCGAGCGGTTTGGATAGGAAATGATCCGCAAGCTCCTTGCGCACGCGAAGGCCAACAACGCCTTCGCTCCAGCCCAAAGGCTTCAGGTGTGCTTTGCCGAGCGCATCGCAAAGAAGATTCCAAAACTTCGCCTCAAGCGCGCCCACTGCCAAAAAGCGCTGATCGGCCGTCGCATAGACGCCGTAACAAGGCCAACCGCCAGTGAGCCAATCCTCGCCTCGCGGCTTTGCTGCGCCGAGCTCCAGGCCGTGTTCGGCAATGATGTTGAGCGAGGCTACTTCGTGCGTCATCGAAACATCCACAAACGCGCCGTGCCCCGTGGTTTTTGCGCCCACAAGTGCGGCACATATCCGCATTGCCGCCGCCAGCGCGCCGCCCGCCAAGTCGGCTATTTGCCAGTTCGAAATTGAAGGCGGACGACCGCGCTCGCCCATTTGATCGAGCACACCGCTCATTGCCAAATAGTTAATGTCGTGCCCAGCGCGGTGCGACCAGATTGAATTGCTTCCGTAACCAGTAATTGCACAGAAAACGAGCCGCGGATTGACCGCGCTTAGCGCCTCGAAGTCGAGCCCTAGCTTCTTCATCACGCCGGGTCGAAACCCTTCGATCAAGGCGTCGGCTTGCGCCACATGCTTAAGAAGTGCCTCACGTCCCTCGGGCGTCTTAAGGTCAATTCGTTCGATCTGCTTTCCTCGGTTTACGAGCGTGTAGAGCGGCGCTACCTGCGTGGGCGGGGCATCGGCTGGGAGCCCTAATCGTTGAGCGTAGTCACCCTCCGGCGGCTCGATTTTGATGACGTCAGCGCCCATTTCCGCAAGCATTCGCGCGCACGCAGGCCCCGGCAGCAGGCGTGTCAGGTCAAGAATCCGGATGCCCGCGAGTGGCTTTTGAGCATTCATGGCGCGCTGCGCTTTCGCTGCAGTCCCTGGGGAAGGGAGCGCGCCGCTTGTAATAAGCCAGATTGAAAGAACGGGTCGTTGGCGCAGAAGGCGGCCAAGACCTCCATGGAGTCCTCTCCCCAGAAAATCTCGTCGTCAACTGCGGTGGTTGGAACGCCAAACACGCCGCGCCGGATCGCTTCCTGTCCAAAATCAAGCAAGGCTTGCTTAACGGGCGCGGCGTTGATTTGCTCGTCAGTGAGGCCAAATTGGGTGAGTAGCGCCGAGAAATCTTCGGGATGAGAACTCGGCAGCTTGCCCGCTTGCCACACAAAGCGAAAAGCTGCGTGAACGGCCACTCTGGTGCAGCCACTCGCGATCACGAAACGCAACAGTGGAATCGGATTAAACGGGTGCTCGCTAGGAAACTGAAGTGGAATCCCCTTTCGCGTAGCGACCCAGGCTACGCGCTCAAAGGTAACGCGGCGCTTTTCGGCGAATTCTGCGGGCCCCACATTGCCGAAATGGTTGAGCAACCCTGCAAAGAGAACGGGTTTACAGCGCAGCTCGCCGAATTGCGCTAGTTCCTCAAGCTGCTCGCTCTGCAAATAAGCAAACGGCGAAATGACGTCGAAATACCAATCGAGTTTGCGCATAAGCAGACGGTCCGAGCCCGACAAAGCCGACGATATTAGCAACTCATTTGCGCTTGTTCTCACAAGCGACGAAAATTTGAAATTCTTCTTTGTGGTTGCAACGCTTTGGGCGCACCCGTTTCACTCTCTCTCGAACCGATCGATAACAACACACTCGCAACCGTGTGTGGCGCGCTCGATGCCAATGTTCGTCGCCTTGAAAGCGAATTCAACGTCAAGATTCGGCGTCGCGGCGCAAAATTCTCAATCGAGACGACGCCCGCTGCCACCCCCGCAAGCGCCGGTGCGACGAAAAAAGCACTCGAACGCTTTCGCTACATCGCCACCAGCGCCCGCAAGGACCTCACCGACGAAGACCTTGAGCTAACGATCGCGGAATTGAAAGTATCTATTGCGCCCAAGGCCAGCACGGTTGAGACAACGCTCACTCACGCGGCGCAGTTTTCCGACAGCGACGCAACGCTGCAATTTGATCGCGCACAATTTGAGGCGCTCGAAGCGGCCGCTGGCTCAATCCCGCTCAAGGTGAAGCGCGCCGACCTCGCCGCGCGTACGCCCATGCAGCTCGAATATCTGAGAAATATTCAGCAATACGACATCACCTTCGGAATCGGCCCCGCCGGAACGGGCAAAACGTATTTGGCCGTTGCCTGCGCGGTGGATGCGTTTGAGCGGGAACAGATTAAGCGCATCGTGCTCGTCCGCCCTGCGGTGGAAGCGGGCGAGCGGCTCGGCTTTTTGCCCGGCGATTTGATTCAGAAGGTCGATCCGTACCTGCGACCGCTCTACGACGCGCTTTTCGATTTGATGGGGCTTGAGAAAACGACCAAACTGATGGAACGCGGCACGATCGAAGTCGCGCCGCTTGCCTTCATGCGCGGACGCACGCTCAACGGCGCCTTCATCATCCTGGACGAGGCACAAAACACGACGCCTGAGCAGATGAAAATGTTTCTCACGCGCATTGGCTTCGGAACGAAAACGGTCGTGACCGGCGACCCGACGCAGATCGATCTGCAGAAAAATCAAAAAAGTGGCCTTTTCGATGCGCAGCAGGTGCTTTCGCGCGTCGAGGGGATTGCGTTTACACACTTCACAAGCCGTGACGTCGTGCGCCATCCGCTCGTGCAGAAAATCGTGAACGCGTACGAGCGCGCAACGCCGAAGGCAAAGTAGTTCATGACCTTTTCGCTCGCGATTCAATACGCCACCGACGACAGCGCGCTGCCCTCGCGCGCACAAGTTCGCCGCTGGGTAAAAAGCGCGTGTGAGTTTGCCGCTGAAGTGCTCGCACAGGAGCATATTCAGCTCCAACTCACCATTCGTTACGTCGATCAACGCGAAGGCCGCGAACTCAATCGGCAGTTCCGGCACAAAGATTACGCAACGAATGTGCTGACATTTGCTGAAAGTAGCGAGCCGCCCGCTCAGCCGAAATCGCGTTCAAAGCAGCCGCATCGAGAACGCTCCGTGATTGCAGACATCGCTATATGCGCCTCAGTGGTGGCCAAGGAAGCGAAAGCGCAGAAGAAATTGGCGCTTGCACATCACGCACATATGGTGATTCATGGCACGCTCCATGCGCTCGGCTTTGATCACGAGAATGAGGCCGACGCGTTGCATATGGAAACCCTAGAGACACAAGTTTTGCACCGGTTTCGTATAAAAAATCCGTATGCCTGAGCAATCAGCAACAACTAAAGCGCGCTTGCCCAGTTTTCTTTGGGGAAGCGCTCACAAAATAGACATGACCGAAAGAGCGTTAAACCAATCGCTAGCCCGAATTAAAACCGGGCGACAGATAATTTGTTGGAGTGTTCTTCGATGAGCGACGAAGACGCTAAACCGAAGCCATCGTTCTTTGAGCGTTTATCGACCATGCTGTCCGGCGCGCCGGAAGATCGCGAAGACCTGCTCGACATGCTTCGCGATGCGCACGAACGCAAATTGCTTGATGCAGACGCGCTCTCTATTTTCGAAGGCGCGCTGGATGTCGCCGAGATGACGGTGAGCGATGTGATGGTGCCGCGCTCGCAAATGGATGTGATCGAGATCGACGACGCGCCCTCTGATGTGATCGCCGAAATGGTCGAAACGCGCCACTCGCGCTACCCAGTGATTGGTGAAACGCGCGATGAAGTGATCGGCGTCTTGCTCGCCAAAGATCTGCTCGCCTATGTGACCAATCCTGACGCGTTTTCGTTGAAGAATGTGTTGCGGCCTGCGGTGTTTGTTCCCGAAACGAAACGTTTGAATGTATTGCTGCGTGAATTCCGCTCGCAGCGCAACCACATGGCGATTGTGATCGACGAACACGGCTCGGTCGCCGGGTTGGTCACCATCGAAGACGTGCTCGAACAGATCGTGGGCGAAATCATCGACGAATACGATTACGACGAAGAAGCCGACAACATCATTGCGGAATCAGCAACGAAGTGGCGCGTGAAAGCGTCAACCGAGGTAGATGCCTTCAACGAAAAGTTCGGTACCGAATTCGGTACCGACGACGCTGATACCGTGGGCGGCTTACTGATGCACGCGTTTGCCCGGGTGCCGCATCGCGGCGAAACCATCGAGCTCTCAGGATTCAAGTTCACCGTTTTACGAGCCGATGGGCGGCGCGTTTGGCTGGCAACGGTGGAGCGCGTTTGAAGAAGTCGTTATCGATTGCGCTCGCACTTGGCGCGGGCGCGCTCACCGCCTATTTGAGTTTCGCCCCCGTCGGTTGGTGGTGGTTTGCGTTTATCGGTATGGGCGCCCTCGCTTACTTGGTGCGTACAGCAACGAGCTTTAGCGCGGGCGCACTGATCGGATTCACGTTTGGGCTCGCCTACTTTATCGTGGGCGTTTCATGGGTGCGCATCAGCATGCACGAGTTCGGCAACATGCCGCTCGCCCTAGCTTGGTTTTCTGCCGTCCTCTTCTGCAGCTATCTCGCGATTTATCCGATGCTTGCTTGTGCGTTCACTGCTTGGGCGAAGCCAAAGTCGCGATTTTTCTTTGCGTTTGTGTTCGCGAGCGCATGGGCTTTCAGCGAGTATTTGCGGGCTTTTTTATTTACAGGGTTCGAGTGGTTGAGCATAGGCGCGACTCAAACCAATGGCGTTTTCAGCTTCCAGGGTTTTGTGCCGATCGTCGGAGCCACGGGTGTTGGCTGGTTGATTGTGTTTGCAAGCGCGTTGACGCTGAGCGCGCTCAAGCTCAAAGACAGCTACTTAGAAAAAGCACTGCCTTCGACCCCTAAACTCATCATCGGCTTTGGAAATTTCGTCGGCTGGGCCCAAATGGTTGGCTGGATGGTGGCGTGGGCCGTGCTTGCCGCGCTTGCGCTCAACGTCACGACCTGGGGCGAGCCGACCGGCAAGCCCCTTCGCCTCTCTCTTCTCCAGGGAAACATCGAGCAGTCATTGAAGTGGGACCCGGCGCGATTCCAAGCAACCCTTGCGACCTACGAGAAACTCGTCCGCGAAGCGAAAGGTGAGCTCATCATCCTGCCGGAAACGGCGATCCCCAATCTGCTGGACCGCGTACCGCGCGAGTATGTTGAGCGTTTGCAGTCAATCGCGAAGGAAAAACGCGCCAATCTGGTCATCGGCGTTCCGATCGAGGATAACGGCAAGTATTACAACGCGGCGGTTTCCTTCGGTATCGATCCGCCGCAGCAGTATCGCAAGGTCCATCTCGTACCGTTTGGCGAGTACATGCCGCTGCAAGGCGTACTGGGTTGGTTCTATCGGAATCTGCAAATCCCGATGAGCAATTTCGCTGCCGGCGATCCTAATCAACCGCTGATGACCTTGAACGGGCAAACGCTCGGCATCTCGATTTGCTACGAAGACGCCTTTGCTCGCGATGTGCACCGCACCTTGCCTGATGCGACCTTGCTCGTAAACATTTCAAACGATGCCTGGTTTGGCAAGAGCGCGGCGGCAGAACAGCACTTGCAGCTCGCGCAGCTTCGCGCGATCGAACAAGCGCGCCCCATGGTTCGCGCCAACAATACCGGCATCACGGCAGTGATCGATGCCAAAGGCCGTGTGGCGGATCGGATCCCCTCATGGCAAACCGGCATTCTCGAAGCGACTGTGCAAGGCGCAAAGGGCTACACACCGTACATGGTGTGGGGCGACTTGCCGCTCTTGATCGTGTGCCTTGCGGGGCTCGGCATCGCCGCTGCGCAGCGCCCTCGGCGCGAACGGGCGAACGGAGATGCGCCGAAAGCCGCATAAAATCGAGAAAGCTTTCGAATAATGTAGCGAGTTTTGCATACGACACGCAGATGAGCCGATCGCTCGTTGCTTGTACTTTGTCGCTCGACACCCATCAATGATTACCTTTCAAGAAGCGATTCTTCGCTTACAAACTTATTGGAACGCGCAAGGTTGCGCGCTCTTGCAGCCCATCGATCTCGAAGTTGGCGCAGGCACCTCACACACGGCAACTTTCCTTCGCGCGCTCGGGCCTGAGCCTTGGCGCGCTGCGTACGTGCAGCCTTCGCGTCGCCCAAAAGACGGGCGTTACGGCGAGAATCCCAACCGCTTGCATCAGCATCATCAGTATCAGGTGGTACTGAAGCCGTCGCCGCCAAACATTCTCGATTTGTATTTAGGCTCGCTCACTGCGCTTGGATTTGATCTCTCGCAAAACGATGTGCGCTTCGTGGAAGACGATTGGGAAAACCCAACGCTCGGCGCATGGGGCTTGGGTTGGGAAGTGTGGATGAACGGGATGGAAATCACCCAGTTCACCTATTTCCAGCAAGTCGGCGGCTTGAATTGCAAACCGATCACAGGCGAAATCACCTACGGTTTGGAGCGTCTCTGCATGTATTTGCAGGGCGTTGAAAACGTGTATGACCTCGTCTATTCGAAGAGCGTGGTCGATGGCGTGGAAAACATCATCACTTACCGCGATGTGTGGCATCAAAACGAAGTGGAACAAGCAACATATAGCTTCGAGCAGAGCGACGCCAGCGTGCTGCTGGGTCAATTCAATACGTTCGAAGCAGAAGCCAAGCGCTTGATGGAAGCAAAGCTTGCGCTGCCCGCTTATGAGATGGTGCTCAAGGCAGGTAACGTATTCAATTTGCTTGATGCGCGCGGCGCGATTTCAGTGACCGAGCGCGCGGCCTACATCGGGCGCATTCGCAACATCTCGCGGAGCGTTGCGCAGAGTTACTACGATTCGCGCGAGCGACTCGGCTTTCCGATGCTCAAGGGTGTGACGCGTGATGCCTTGCTTGCGCAGCTTCCAAAAAAGGAGGTTGCCGCATGAGCACCGCTATGACTAAGCCTCTCCTGATCGAGCTCTTCACCGAAGAATTGCCACCAAAAGCACTCAAAAAATTGGGTGAAGCATTTGCTGCGGGCGTTGGGGCAAGCCTCAAGAACGATGGCTTGCTCGGGGCAAACTCATCTACCGAATCGTTTGCGACGCCGCGTCGTCTGGCGGTTCGCATCGGCGCAGTGCTGTCGGCTGCGCCGCCGAAAGCGATCAAAGAAAAACTTATGCCGCTGGCCGTTGCCAAAGATGCGAGCGGCGCGGCGTCGCCCGCGCTCAAAAAGAAACTCGCCGCTTCCGGTAGCGAAGCGCTCGCAGAAAACTTTCCGAACGCCTCCGTCAACGGCAAAAAGCTGCTCATCGAAAGCGATGGCAAAGCGGACTACGTTTATCTCGTTGGTGAAGCGGCGGGCGCAACGCTCACCGAGCGTGCGCAAGCCGCAGTTGACGCGACTCTGGCGAAATTGCCGATTCCAAAAGTGATGAACTATCAACTCGCGGATGGTGTTACTGAAGCGAACTTTGTGCGTCCTGCGCACGGTCTGGTTGTGATGCACGGATCGGATGTGCTCTCAGCGTCAACGCTCGGGCTCATTTCGTCGAACATCACTCACGGCCATCGTTTCCAGGGCGCGAACAACATCGAGATCGATGAAGCGTCGCGCTATGAAGAACTGCTGCGGCAGTTCGGTAAGGTTGAACCCGTGTTCGCGACGCGTCGCGAAATGATTTTGTCGCAGCTCGAAACGAAGGCGAACGCACTTGGCGCGAGCTTAGGCGCAGCGGAGACGTATGCCGATTTGCTAGACGAAGTGACCTCCCTCGTCGAATGGCCAACGGTCTATGTCTGCCAGTTCGAGGCGGAATATTTGGCTGTGCCGCAGGAGTGTCTGATTCTTACGATGAAGACGAATCAGAAGTATTTCCCGCTTTTTGACGCGAATGGAAAGCTCAAGAACCAGTTCTTGATCGTTTCGAACATGGAGCTTGAAGACGCTTCTCGCATCATCACAGGCAACGAGCGCGTGGTGCGTCCACGCCTAGCCGATGCTCGGTTCTTCTTCGAGACGGATAAGAAAACGAAGCTCGCCGATCGCGTGCCGCAACTCGCGAACGTCGTCTACCACAATAAGCTTGGCACCCAGGGCGAACGCGTGCAACGCCTGAGCAAACTCGCAGGCGAAATCGCAGCGATGATCGGCGCGGATAAAGCCAAAGCCGAGCGCGCGGCGCTACTGGCCAAAGCGGATTTACCCACCTTGATGGTCGGCGAATTCCCAGAGTTGCAAGGGATCATGGGGCGTTATTACGCCACTGCGGATGGCGAGGCAGCCGACGTTGCTGCTGCATGCGAGCAGCATTACATGCCGCGTTTTGCGGGTGATCGCTTACCGGCCGCGGGCGTGCCGACTGCTGTCGCGTTAGCGGACAAATTGGAAACGCTTGTAGGTCTTTTTGCGATTAAGCAAGAGCCGACAGGTGACAAAGACCCATTCGCCCTTCGGCGGCATGCGCTCGGCGTTATCCGGATATTGGTTGAACAAAAGCTTTCCGTTGAATTGGACGCGCTCCTTGAAGCTGCCGGCGATCTTTTTCGAGATCACGGGGGAGAAACGCTGACTTGGCAGCTTGGCTTGCTGCGACTTTTCATTCTCGAACGCCTGCGCGGCTATTGCAAAGACCTTGGATTTGAAACCGCCCAAGTCATGTCTGTTATGGACGGGCGACTGCGGAGCCTCGACGTTATCCCCGGACGGCTAACTGCAGTTCGTGAGTTCGCAAAACTGCCTGAAGCCGAAAGCTTGAGCGCAGCGAACAAACGCGTCGCAAACATTCTGAAGAAAGCCGAAGAAGCGAAAGAGGAAATCGCGGCGAACAACGCACCGCAAGAACCCGCCGAAGCGGCGCTTCGCAATGCGTTGAACGCAATTGCGCCGAGCGCGGATGCGCTGTTCAAATCTGGCGACTTCACCGGCTATCTGAAATCATTCGCTGCGTTGAAAGCGCCCGTGGATGCGTTCTTCGACAACGTCATGGTGATGGCAGAAGACAAAGCGGTGCGGGCGAATCGCCTCGCGCTGTTGCGAGACTTGCGTGACGCGATGAACAAAGTGGCAGATCTCTCGAAGCTCGCGAGCTAAGTTCGAGAGCGAACTATTCACACGTACACCACAATTAAACGGGACTAACGATTGTTTATTTTTACTTTTGATAACGTATCAAAAGAAACGCTAGCCCCCATTAAAATTGGGCAAGCCGCATTTAGCTGCTTGCCAATTTGTCTTGCAGCCATTCATGGTCGAGGGTCGGTTTCGTGAAGCTCGTGATTCTTGATCGTGATGGTGTGATCAATGTTGATAGTGATCGCTTTATCAAATCGCCCGAAGAGTGGAAGCCGATTCCTGGCTCACTCGAAGCAATCGCGCGCCTCAATGGCGCAGGATTTCACGTCGCAGTGGCCACCAACCAATCGGGCATCGAGCGCGGCTTGCTCGACATGAATACGCTCAACGCAATTCACGCAAAGATGCTCAAAGCGGTTCAACAGGCCGGGGGGCATATCGACGTGATTTACTACTGTCCGCATTCGGGCGACGCGGGCTGCCGCTGCAGGAAGCCTGAGCCCGGAATGCTGATCGATATCGGACAGCGCTTGAATGTGGATCTGAAAGACGTGGTTTGTATCGGCGATTCGCCGCGCGACCTTGAAGCGGCGGCACGCGTTGGCGGTATCCCCTATCTGGTTCTCACTGGCAAGGGCGAGAAAACAAACGCGGCAGGGGGGCTTCCCGAGGGCACACGAGTGTTTGCCGATCTCGACGCCGCTGTTGACGCGCTTCTTGCGACTCAGGTGTGAAAGCTATGTTCCAGGCTACTAAAAACATCCTCTTTGTTATCGCGCAGCTCACCGTCACACCGATTTATCTCGTGATTGGTGCGCTTACATTTTGGCTTCCGGCGCGACAGCGAAATCTCTACTACTCGGGCTATACCGGCTTTTTCATCTGGCTCGCGAAAGTGCTCTGCGGTATCCGCTACGAAATTCGCGGCTGGGAAAATGTGCCGAAAGAGCCGTGCGTTGTCCTCTCAAAACACTCGTCTACCTGGGAGACGCTCGCGCTAGAAACCTGGTTTGCGCCCGGAAGTTTTGTCGCGAAAAAGGAGCTGCTTTGGGTGCCGTTTTTCGGTTGGGGCTTCGCGTTGAGCTCGCCGATCACGATTGACCGAAAAGCCGGTGCGCAAGCCATGGAGAAGATGATTGAGCAAGGCAAAGAGCGCTTGCTGAAGCGTCGTTTCAATATCATCGTGTTCCCGGAAGGTACGCGCATTAAGGCCGGGCAGCGCGGTAAATACAAAACAGGCGGTGTGCGGCTTGCCATCGGCTGTGAGGCGGTTGTCCTGCCAGTCGCTCACAACGCGGGCTACTGCTGGCCGCGACATCCGTGGAAAAAATACCCAGGCATCGTTACGCTTTCAATCCTTCCGCCGCTTGATACCCGCGGCCGAGTGATGGCTGAGCTCAATACCGAAATTGAGCAAATCATTGAAGACGAAGTTGCGCGACTGGGCGATGGTAGAGACAAGCGCCGAGTTTGAACGCCGATCAGAGTCGATCAAACGCTGTGCGTTGAGCCCGCGTTAACTCTTGTGCGGCACCTCGTCGCAAAGGCACTCTAGGGAACGATCCCGCCGAATTTGCCCCGCCGCCGCCAAGTCTGGGAGACAATGCGTAGATGCATGTCTTATCGAAGCTCGTGAGCGTCCGTGAATCTCGAAGTAACGTCTCGTAATCTCGATGAGTTTTTTTCGTGAACTTATTCATGGCATCGGAAATTTAGGCGGAGCAACCCCGCGCGCGGGGAAGATCGCCACGGATTCGGTGAACCCCAACGTCACCTACCGAAACAGCCAAACGGGCGTGACTTATCGCTTGGAGCGCGGCCGCCGCCGATCAATCGGACTTGTCATCACTACCGATGGCCTGGTAATTCGTGCGCCGCACTGGACCCCAATTTACGAGATCGACGCCGCAATCGACGAGCGACGCGAATGGGTTGCTACCGCGTTAGAAAAGCAAAGGGCGCGGCTTTCGCAGCTGGCGGAGTTGAAAGATGGCGGTCATCTTCTATTTAGAGGAAAGCGGCTGCGTGTCGAAGTGCGCCAAGGTCTTTTCGAAGAAATTGATCTCTCTGATGCCCGCTGTGTCGTAACGACGGCAACGGGCACGATTGACCGTGCTCGGCTTGACCGCGAGCTTTGGGCGCTCGCCGCGCAAGAATTGCCGGAACTCGCAGTTGCGATGGCCGCAGCCGCAGATTTGCCCCTGACGACGGTTAAGCTTTCTCGGGCACGGACGCTCTGGGGTAGCTGCACGATTGACGGTGTGATTCGACTTAACTTCCGCCTTGTTCAACTGCCCAAAGAGCTTATGCGACACGTTGTTGCGCACGAATTGGCGCACTTGGTGGAGTTCAATCATTCACCGCGTTTTTGGAAGATTGTTGAATCACTCGATCCGCTCTGCAAACGAAATCGCCGCGCCGTGAAGGCTTACTCGGTCTTGCTCGAGCTTTAAATCACAGATGAAGCCTGCCCTGTGCTCAAGCGACGGGACTCGGCTAACCGAAGGAGAGCATCGCCCCAGATTGCGCCGCCACCACTCGCTGGAGCGTTGCCGCCAGCGAGTCTCCGCCACGGGTATCGATCCATGAGGCGCCATTCCACTTGAAGTGAAACCCGCCACTTTTCGCTGCGACCCAGATTTCTCGGTTGAGCTCGTGCTTGTTCACGATGATCTTTGAATCGTCTTCGCAGGTTATCGTAAGTACGTTTTCATTGATTTCGATATCGAAATCCGCATCGCTTGCGTCCAGTGTGTCGACGATCCGATCAAAGAGTAAATCGGCATGAGTGTTGAATTCGCTAGCGTCCAGCATGTTGAATCCGGGAAAATATCGGAATGAAAACGATTCTCCCACGCTTGGTTTGCCTTCTTGGTCTTGTTGCGCTCAGCGCCTTGATCAGTGGGTGCGGCAATAAAGGGCCGCTTGTTCCCCCTAAAGCAGCGCTGTCTCTCGCTCAGCCCTTAGGCGTTGATGCTACGGAGCCACAATCATGCTGATGCAACAACTCGCTCGGAAAGACGGTCAGCTGTTCTACGAAGGCGTTTCGCTTGAGGCGATTGCGCAAAAGTTTGGAACGCCAACATTTGTCTACTCGCGCGCCGCGATCGTCGCCAACTATCAGGCCTATAGAGACGCGTTTAGTGAATTGTCGCCCCTCATTTGTTATGCGGTCAAAGCGAATTCATCGCTGAGCGTGCTTTCGCTGCTCGCGGAAATGGGAGCGGGCTTCGATATCGTTTCGATGGGAGAGCTTCAGCGCGTGATCGCCGCAGGGGGCGATCCCGGCAAAGTAATCTTCTCGGGTGTTGCTAAACGGGCTGAAGAAATTGAGTTCGCGCTTCGCCAAGGCATTTATTGCTTCAACATCGAATCGGAATCAGAACTGCACCGCGTGAACGCGGTGGCAAGCGAAGTAGGTACGCGTGCACGAATCACGTTCCGTATCAATCCGGACGTCGATCCCAAAACGCATCCGTACATCTCGACTGGATTGAAATCAAACAAGTTCGGCGTTGCGCATTCAGAAGCGCTACGCCTGTATCGACTCGCCGCTGACATGCCAGGCATTCAGATTCACGGGATTGAGTGTCACATCGGCTCGCAGATTACCGAGCTGTCGCCGTTTGTAGACGCACTTCGCCGCTTGCTCACCTTGGTAGATCAGTTAGCTGATCGCGGCATTGAGATTGAGCACATTGATATCGGCGGCGGTCGCGGCATTGTTTACGCAGACGAGAAATTGGTCCCGATGTCGGTGTTCGCCGAAGCAGTCAAGCGCGAACTCGGTGAGAGAGGACTGCAACTATTGCTCGAGCCGGGTCGTTCTATCGTTGGTGATGCAGGGCTTCTTCTTACGCGTGTTGAGTTTCTCAAGCCAGGTGAAACCAAGAACTTTGCGATTGTGGATGCGGGCATGAATGATCTGATTCGTCCGACGCTCTACGACGCATTTCACGCCGTGGTCGCAGTGGCTGAGCGAGAGCGCGGTGCGCGTGTGTACGACGTAGTAGGCCCGGTGTGCGAGAGCGGAGACTGGCTCGCGAAGGAGCGAGAACTCGCTGTTCTTGAAGGCGATGCTCTAGCAATACTCTGCGTGGGTGCATATGGGATGGCGATGGCATCGAATTACAACTCGCGTAATCGTCCAGCAGAAGTTCTTGTTGATGGTGAAGCGATGCACTTGATACGCGAGCGCGAACGCTTCGAAGATCAGATCGCGCGCGAACGAATCGTGCGATAGAGATTCACACAAGAATCACTGCATAGATTCTGTGCAATAAAAACAACATCGCGTGAGCGCACGGCTAACGATGCACGCGCGAATAACGTTGTTTTAGAAAAAAATCAAGCTAGAATTTGCAGCATCAGATGCGTGTGTTGTAAACAAGTTTCGTGTGCCTTGAAGCAGTTACGACATCCTCTGACACTGTGAGCGAGTTGCTTTTTTTGTCTCACGCGCGACCACAATTTGTCGAGCGTGCGTCTTCAAAGAAAAGATCATCAACGTCGTCCCACAGTGATTTTTAACTGTGAGAGTCAACCTTTAGGAGACCACAATGAGCGACATGATGACTATGGCTGCCCCTGCTGCTGCAGCGGCGCCCGCCAAGAAAAAAGCCCCAGCAAAGAAAAAGCCTGCCGCAAAGAAAGCAGTTGCTAAGAAGCCTGCAAAAAAAGTAGCGGCAAAAAAGCCAGCAGCGAAGAAGCCTGCAGCTAAAAAGCCGGCAGCTAAAAAGCCAGCGAAGAAAGCAGCAGCGAAGAAGCCAGCGGCCAAAAAGCCAGCAGCAAAGAAACCAGCAGCTAAAAAGCCTGCGAAGAAAGCAGCAGCGAAGAAGCCAGCGGCCAAAAAGCCAGCAGCGAAGAAACCAGCAGCTAAAAAGCCTGCGAAGAAGGCAGCAGCAAAGAAGCCAGCAGCAAAGAAGCCAGCAGCAAAGAAAGCAGCAGCAAAAAAGAAGTAATCAGCACACTCGCGATGCGAGTTACCTGAATAAAAACGGCGCGTTCACCGCGCCGTTTTTTTTTCGAACACTCGCTCAATTGCTTTGAGCTTTCAGGAGAAAACAGGCAGCTGATTTCTGAGCCCTTGTACCCCGTTTCAGAGTTACCAACGCGTAACAACTGTTGACTCCGCAAGCCTGAGCAAGCTTCCATCCATAGGCGGGACCAGAGGGCAACCAGATCGATTTGGGTCGCGTTTATCGACAATCGATCCCGTGACGAAGAGCGTGACGTGATGGCTCGTCGATTGGCCGGTGTCAAAAAAAATCTAATCTGCAGCGGCGTGCCCTTGAATTCGACAACGAAGGACGCTTCGGTCGTTAGCGAGGTTGGCGTGCCAGCAGTAGCGACGACGTAACCCCGCCATCGCGCATGCGTCTTAAGCAACGGCGGCGCTCGTCAATTGCGTTGATTAGCCGAGCTCAGTTCACCCGCCTAAATCATTTTCGGTTAGCCGCTTTTTTCGCAGGTGAACGCTTAACACCTTTCACCTGTTTTTTGCCCGCCGCTTTGGTTGCGGATCGTTTCCCAACTGCGCCGTTCTTCGCATTCGTGCGAAGCGCCTTTGTTTGCGAACGTGTTGGCGCGGGGCCGCTGACATAAAGCAGTTGCCCAGCACGTGCAGTTTGCTTACCCATGCGGTTCCACTTCGCGAGGGTGGCAGGCGCTACACCGTAGCGCTTTGCAATGCCGGCGAATGTTTCGCCTTTGCGTACACGATGTGCTCGCGGTGCAACATACTCCGGAAACTTGGTAAACACCGCGTTTTGAAGACTTCCAAGCGCGTCCTCCGAAGGGCCATCGGACGGAACAAGCAAGTTGTATCCCGCCGGGAGCGTAGCAGCGTTTGTGCGGATCCCATTGACCGATTTGAGCGCGGCGACGCTTGTGCCGAAGCGCTGAGCGATGGTTTCGATTCGATCGCCGGCGCGAGTTTTATAGGCGCGCCACGACACCTTCGGATTTTCGTAGCTCTCTAAGCGAGAGATGAACACGTCCGCTTTTGCGGCCGGCAAAAGAATCTGAAAGTCATTCCTACCCGCGATGACGGGGCGATGATGCGCAGGATTTAGGGCCACAAATTCGGCCTCGCTCATATCGGCAAACTGAGCCGCTTTCTTTAAGTCGATTGCGTGTGCAAGCGTCACCGTTTTGAAGTAAGGCTCGTTTGGCACGCTGGCAATCGTTAAGCCATAGCGTGCCGGGTCACGAATGATGTTCTTTACCGCTTGTAGTTTCGGCAGATAGTTGCGTGTTTCCGCGGGCATGTTGAGCGTGAGATAAGTGCCATCACGCCCAGCGGCTTTCGCTCTGGCGACGGCGCGACCGACCGATCCCTCGCCCCAGTTGTAGGAGGCGAGTGCGAGTTGCCAGTCCCCAAACATCCCGTGTAGCTTCTGCAAGTAGTCGAGCGCGCCGTTGGTTGCTGCCACGATGTCGCGGCGCGAATCGGCCCACCAGTCTTGCTTCATTCCAAACTGAGTGCCAGTCGAGGGTATGAACTGCCAAATCCCCGACGCTTTTGCGCTCGAATGCGCAATCGGATTGAAGGCGCTCTCAATCATTGGCAAAAGCGCGATTTCGAGCGGCATATCGCGGCGCTCGAGCTCGGTCACGATGTAGAACAGATATTTACTTGATCGATCTACGATCCGAGCGACATAGTCGGGACGGTCTGCGTAATACTTCTCCCACTTCCCGACGAGATCGTCTTCGAGATCGACCATTGAATAGCCAGCGCGGATGCGATCCCACAGATCAGTGGGCGGCGCTGAGGTGTAGATGATCGTTGCGGCGGCTGAATTCTCGCTGCTACGTGTCAGGGCGGCTGAGTCCGTTGTGTCGGGTGCAACCGCAGACATGCTCCCGGGGCTCGATATGGCGGGGGCGTTCTCTCTCACGCTTGGCAAGGTAGTGTCACTGGCTGTGGGCGCTTGCGCGCGAATCACCGCAGTGGGACCTACATCCGTCGAAGCCGCGACAGGGACCGGCGCGACGTTAGCTGCAGCGGGGGCAGCACTCGCGTTCGCGGGCCGAATCGGTGCGTCTGGCGCGACTGCTGAAATCGGCGCAGTAAGCAGCGCGGCTGCCGGGGCTGCTTTCACCGATTCAAGCGATTGTTTTGCCTCCGTTTTGCTTTCGACGAGTGTCGACGGCGTCGCCAGCAGCTGAGTCCGAGCGCTCTCGCGTTCGGGGCTGGGTGTCGTCTGCGCGTAGGCATGCGCACCCCAAGCCATCGCGACGACATACGCAATCACGCGACGAGAAAAGTGGAAAGTGTTGGAACGACGAGCAGAACTGAGCGACTGCAAATGCGAGAGCGCGTTGTGCGATCTGCGTAGTGTGTTTCGTGGATTTTTTTGGTGAAAATTCACGCAAACTCCGTAACAAAATTTCGCGCGATGCTACTCAGATAGCTTACGCGCGTCAAACGAGGACAGCTGCTCGCGCTCGTACGCGCGGCAGTGCTGCATCAACGAAACTCGTTTTTCCAACGACGAAGCGCAGCAAACACCTCAACCTCATTCGCGAGTGATGAGCCAGCAAATTGCTCAGCGTTCGCGCGAATCTCAGCGCTATGACAGCGCAGATAAGGATTGGTTTCGAGCTCTTCAGCGACAGTCGTCGGCACGGTGGGCAAACCGGATTCCCGCAGTGACGCAACCTTGAACGCTCGTGCCTGCAGCGCTTCGTTCGATGGCTCGACGGTGAGCGCGAACTTAAGGTTGCTGAGCGTGTATTCGTGGGCGCAGAAGAGCTGAGTGTGAGCCGGAAGCGATGCAATTCGCTGAAGCGACGCATAGAGCTGAGCCGGCGTGCCTTCAAACAACCGACCGCAACCCATCACAAACAAGGTGTCGCCGCAAAACAAATGCTCATCAACACGGTAGGCGATGTGACCTGCGGTGTGCCCCGGCACCTCGAGCACCGAAACCGCATAAGTAGTGTTTCCCGGGAGCTGGCGCTTGTCGCTGTCGCGCAAGCGATCGGTAAGCGATGCGATGGATTCATTGGCCGGACCGAACACGGGGATGGCGCGATCCGCACGAAGCGCAGCAATTCCGCCAATGTGATCGCCGTGATGGTGGGTAATCAAAATGCCGGTGAGCGAGAGCGAGTGCGCTGCGAGGAATGCTTCCACAGGTCTCGCGTCGCCTGGATCGACCAGCACGGCAGTACCCGCAGCGCGATTGATGAGCGCCCAGATATAGTTATCCTCAAAGGCGGGAATCGGAGTGATCTCGAGCATGTCGTCAGTGAATGAAAAGCCAGAACCGGATGCGGATGCGCGCCTACGCGCGGCGCGTGAATCGCATGACGATACCACGGGATCCTCACCGCCGCCGGAAGGGCCTCAACCCGGTGCTCAGGGCGAGCAAAGTACGTTTGATGAATGGCTCTCAAGCCCGCTTGGCCGCTACGTTTCTGAGCGTGAGCGCCGCATCTTTGAGCGTGTGGTGCCGGATCTGTTTGGCTTCTATGCGCTGCAGATGGGCGCTGCCTCGCTTTCGCTTTTGTCAACAAGCCGGGTAGTGAACCGCTGGACCGTCGCTTGGGATACCGAAGGCGACTTTCTTGCGGAGCCCGATCAATTGCCATTCCCAGACAACCAATTCGATCTGATCGTAATGCCTCACGTCCTTGAATTTCAGTCCCTGCCACACGAGACTTTGCGGGAAGTTTTTCGTGTCCTGCGCCCCGAAGGCAGGCTCTTGCTCACAGGCTTCAACCCCTATTCACTTTACGGTACGAAGCGCTTCTTTGGTCGTGAGCGCACGGGCATTTGGGCTGCGGAGTTCATTGCGCTCTCGCGAGTAAAAGATTGGCTCACCCTCCTGGGGTTCGACCTAGTCGATGGCGAGCTCACTTGTTACAACGTGCCCGCACGCCGTGAAGGCAGTCTCGAGCGGCTCGAATGGGTGGCACGCGCCGGAGATCGCTGGTGGCCGTTCGCAGGCGGCGTGTACTACCTGCACGCAGTGAAACGTGTGGCGGGCGTTCGATTGATGAAACCCGATTGGGCGCGCGGGAAACGGCGCCGTGTTGCCGTTGCTGCATCGTCCCGCGACGCCGATGCCCACGCGAGCCAGACCGAGCGCGCGATTGATGGGCCCCGCGCATGAGTGCCCCGACCGTGTCAGATTCAGTCGCCGTGACGATCTACACCGATGGCGCTTGCAAAGGCAACCCGGGGGTTGGCGGTTGGGGGGCGCTCTTGATCGCAGGCGAGCGCCGAAAAGAGCTCTTCGGTGGCGATCGCGACACAACCAACAATCGCATGGAATTAACCGCTGCAATTGAAGCGCTGCGTGCGCTGAAACGGCGTAGCGAGGTGACGCTCTTCACTGATTCGAACTATGTGAAGCAAGGCATCGAGAGCTGGATTCACGGATGGAAGCGAAATGGTTGGCGAACCGCTGACAAAAAACCGGTAAAGAACGCAGACCTCTGGCAAATTCTCGATGGGCTTGCCGCGCAACACCACGTGACATGGAAGTGGGTGAAAGGACACGCGAATGACCCCGGTAACGAGCGCGCCGATTGGTTAGCAAACGAAGGGGTGAAAGCGGTTCTGGCGACGCGCTAGGGAAGCGCGGATTCAATCCCGCGAGCAGCGCGCCTCGGATTGGGATCGAGTGCGAAATCGACAAATGCGTGGCATCGCGGGGCTATGGTGAGCACTTTCGATGAAGCAATCGGCCCAACTCCAAGGATGCGCTGCTCGATGGGTATTTGATCAGCGCTTCACTTACGTGAGCTTGCTTGAAAACAGCGCTCCACGCTCGGCCTCACGCGCGATTGGGCCGCGGTTGCAATGGCTGCGCTCACTTTCAAGCTACCCGCATGGGTGGCGGAAATCGACTCAGTAGGGCGAGTGTTTTGTAGCTAATCACTCGCTTTTGTCCAAAACAGCTTTTTGAACGTAAGGTATGTTTCGTTGGGGCTAGCGAGCGTTTTTACTTTTTACTGTTAGCTACAAAATACGCCGTTTTATCCGCAGTAATTGTTTGATTGAAGTGAATTGCTACTTTTGCTCAATCGTCAGCCCGGGCAGCACTATAGCGCCGCCGACGCTTACCTTGCAGCGAGGCGGGCGCCTTTGCGAACGCTGAACCCAACTCTCGCGGCCGTCGCATCGGCGGGATTGAGCGATCTGAAAGCCCAATCTGCCGCGCGCCGAAATGCGGTGACCTATTCATCGTTTCCTTAGAGCTCTCCCATCATCGCCATTGAGCGTACCCCGAAACTTGTCCGCGAACCGGGCTCACACGCCGTGGAGCGAAGTGCACCGACGATGCAGTGATCGACGACTGTGACGTCAACGAGCGCGAGGGCTTGTTTCAACCGTTGCGTGAGTGATCGGTCGGCGGCGCTTGGTTCAGTGCTGCCCGAGGGATGATTGTGTGCAAGGATCACGTGGTCCGCTTGTTTTTCGATGGCCGCGCGAACGACTTCGCGCGGATACACACTGGTTTGCGTCAGCGTGCCTCTGGAAAGTGTTTGCATTTCGATCAAGCGGAATCTTGAATCAAGCCACAGCGCCACGAACACTTCAACGCGCTCATGACCAATCGAGAGTCGAAGATAGTCGCTCACCGTCTCTGCCGTGTTGAGCTCAGGCATTTCGCGCATTTTTGCGGCGAGCGCTCGACGCGCGATCTCTACGCTCGCTTGGAGCTGAACATATTTCGCCTCGCCCATGCCGTGAACGCTGCAAAATTCTTCGAGCGGGGCGTGCACTACGTCCGCAATCGTGCCAAAGCGATACAAAAGCTCTCGCGCGAGTTCAACGGCACTTTTTCCAACGACGCCGACGCGTAGAAATATCGCGAGCAACTCGGCATCAGTAAGCGCACTCGCGCCGCGCTCGATCAACTTCTCACGCGGTCGATCATCGGCGGGCCAGTCTTTGATGCTCATGTGTGAGACCCCGATATATGTATTTAAATACAGTATATCAAGCCACGATGGAAACGTGTGAAACTGCTTGACTGGCCGAGCGGGACGACTGAATGCTTGCTCCCGCCAGGCGGGAAACACGTTGCTTTAATGCCTCGCCGCGTATTTCCCGAGTTCAGTTTTTGCGATCGCATTACGGTGCACCTCGTCCGGACCGTCGGCGAAACGTAGCGTGCGCGAGATTGTGTAGGCATAGGCGAGTGGAAAGTCGTCGCACATACCGCCACCGCCGTGCGCCTGCATTGCCCAATCGATGATTTTGCATGCAACGTTCGGCGCGACCACTTTGATCATGGCAATCTGCTGCTTCGCGACTTTGTTGCCTGCAACATCCATCATCCAAGCAGCGTTCAACGTTAAGAATCGCGCCTGATCAATCATGCAGCGCGCCTCCGCGATGCGTTCATGCCACACACTTTGGGCAGCGACGGGCTTACCAAACGCAACGCGTTGCGTGATTCGCTTGCACATCAGTTCGAGCGCACGCTCTGACAAGCCGATCAAGCGCATGCAGTGATGAATTCTTCCCGGCCCCAGGCGGCCCTGCGCGATTTCGAAGCCACGTCCCTCGCCAAGCAGTATGTTTTCTTTTGGGATGCGAACATTCTCAAACACCATTTCACAGTGTCCGTGCGGCGCATCGTCATAACCGAACACATTGAGCGGACGGATCACCTTTACGCCTGGCGCATTAGCCGGCACCAAAATCATCGACTGTTGCAAGTGCGTTTGCGCAGTCAGATCGCTCTTTCCCATCACGATGTAGACCGCGCAGCGCGGATCGCCCGCCCCTGAAATCCACCACTTCCGCCCATTGACCACATAGTCATCACCGTCTCGGATGATCGATGTTTCAATATTCGTCGCGTCGCTCGAAGCGACTGCTGGCTCCGTCATCGCAAATGCAGATCGAATTTCACCATTCAGCAAGCGCGGCAACCATTCCGCCTTTTTCTCGGCACTTGCGTATTGAATGATGGTCTCCATGTTGCCCGTATCTGGGGCAGAGCAATTGAATACTTCGCTCGCCCAAGGCACTCGACCCATAATTTCAGCGAGTGGCGCGTATTCCAAATTGTTTAAGCCCGCACCATACTGCTCATGCGGGCAAAACAGGTTCCACAGGCCTTGTTTCTTAGCAATTGGCTTTAAGTCTTCAATCAGCGAGAGTGGCGTCCAGCGCTTGCCTGCTTTCGTGTTCGCATCAATCTCTTCAGCGAATTTGTGTTCGTTCGGATAGATATGCTCATCGAAGAACTTCAGGAGCTGAGCTTGATAGTGTTTAACTTTGTCGCTGTGTTGGAAGTGCATAGTTTCGCCTTCGGCGCGTGAGTGGTTACTAGTAAGCAGTGACGAGTGAAGAGTTGTAGCTGCGCTTACCGATTGATTCGTTTCGCTACCTGCCAGCCCGACTCTGCAATCGGCCGTGTTGCCTTGCCCATGGCAACGGCTTGGGCAGACGCCGCTGTGCCGTCGACCACGCGCTTCATGATGCCTTGCAAGATGCCCGCCATACGGAACATGTTGTAGGCCATATAGAAATCGAAGTGCTCGATGCCATCGTTGCGACCCGTGCGCTCGCAATAGCGTGCGATGTAATCTTTAACTTTAGGGATCCCCGTGCCAGCAAGATCGATCCCCGCGAGGCCGCGCCCTGCCCCGGGCGGTAGATACCAGGTCATACAGTGATACGCGAAGTCGGCCAAAGGATGCCCAAGCGTGGATAGCTCCCAATCAAGCACCGCGAGAATGCGCGGCTCAGTAGGATGGAAGATCACGTTATCCAGGCGGTAGTCGCCGTGCACGATACTCGTCTCTTCGCCCGGCGGGATATGCGCGGGGAGCCACTCGATGAGCGCATCCATGGCGGGAATCGATTCTGTCTCCGAGGCTTTGTATTGCTTGGTCCAGCGGCTGATTTGCCGGGCCAGATAACTGTCATGCTTACCGTAGGTGGAGAGCCCCACTGCGCTGAAATCAACTTGGTGAAGCGCTGCAATTACCCGGTTCAACTCGTCGAAAATTGCGGCTCGTTCACTTGGCGCGAGTGCGGGAAGTTGCGGCTCCCAAAGAACGCGCCCGTCGACAAAATCCATCACGTAAAAAGCACGCCCGATCACACTTTCGTCTTCGCAAAGCAGATGCATGAGCGCGACGGGAACATCGCTGCCGTGTAGCGCTTTCATCACGCGGAATTCGCGATCAATCGCATGCGCCGATTGCAAGAGCTTCGCCGCAGGCCCCGGCTTCGCTCGCATCACATAGGTCTTGCGAGGCGTAATGAGCTTAAACGTTGGATTGGACTGGCCCCCTTTGAATTGCTCAATTGTGAGTGGCCCCGCATAGTCGGCGATGTTTGCGCGAAGATACGACTCAAGTGCGGCGACATCAAAAAGCTGGTTTTCCGCCACCGGCTTCGTGCCAGTAAAGAGCTCAGTTCTGCTCACATCCGTGCTCATTGGTGATCCTCGTTCGCGGCGCGACGTTCGTTGTGCACGCGGCGGCGATAAGCAATAAATTTTTCTAGCAGTTCTTCCATCGTCGTTTTACGTGTCGCGGTTTGTAGCCGATCCAGCGGTGCGTAATTGACAACACGCAGAATCGCATCGTGCCGATCGTCGCCAACGTCGATGGCGTTAATGCAGCCAGGGTCTTGAGCGAAACCGCCATGTAGCTTTGCTTCGCCGGTGAGGAAATATGACAGTAGCGCACGATTTACGCCGCCGTGTAGCACAAGCAACACGCAGTCCCAGGATTTGTCAGCACGAAGCGTATCGAGCGGTGGCAACACGCGCGCCAGAAAATGCCCTACTGTTTCACCGCCTAAGAATTGAGCATCGATATCCGCCGTTGACGCGAACGCACCCAGGAACGCCTTTTCAGCGAGCTCGGGTTTGATGTCAGCGAGCTTTCCGCCCTCGATTTCGCGAAGCTCAGAATGAGTTTCGAGGCGTGCCGATTGTGGGAGTCGTGACAAGGCTAGTGTCGCTGTCTCTACCGTACGGGGTAGCCCGCTCACGATCACGCGATCAAACTTCAACTGAAGCGCGGCAAACTCTTCACCTGCTGCGAGCGCTTGCTGTCGCCCTCGCTCCGAAAGAGGAACAGACTCTGCGCGTACAGGCTGCCCATCATCATCAAAATAATCTACGCTGCCATGCCGCATCAGAAAAATGCGGCGGCGATTCGCGTCTTTAGGCAGAACGAGACTCACCTGTAGCTTACTTCACGTATTGCGCTTGGTAGTCGCGAACGATATCGTCGAACGACGCGTCGGCGGTCATACCAAGACTTTTCGCGAAATCGCCCGCACATGCTTTTGGCCACGATGTCACCAGGCGATCAATCGCGGGATCGAGTTGCCAGCTGATCCGTGATGCCACCGCATCGCCCGCGACGCGGCGCAGGCTCTCCACCATCTCTTTCACCGTCACCGTGATGCCCGGCAACGTAATGGTCCGGTTGAATTTGAATGCCGATTGCGGCGCATCGTGAGCGATCAGGATGTTGTCAATCACGCGATTCGGCGACATCAACCACACCTTGGTGTCGGGGCTGGTCGGGCAGACCGCGGCCACACCTGCAAGCGGCTCGCGGATGATGCCGCTCGCAAAGCTCGATGCCGCTTTGTTAGGCTTTCCGGGGCGAACCGTGATCGTTGGCAGTCGGACGGAGCGGCCGTCGATCATGCCCCGGCGTGACATATCGGAGACAAGTTGTTCGCCGATGTATTTCTGAATGCCATAGGAGCCCTGCGGTTTGGGCAAATGATCATCGGCGAGCATCTCCGGAAGATCGCCACCAAATACCGCGCACGAGCTTGTGAACAAAAACTTTGGCGGCGCAGGCAACTTGCGACACAGCTCAAGCAGCGTTCGTGTGGCATCAATATTGACTTTCATGCCGATGTCGAAATCGGCTTCGGCATGCCCGCTCACAACGGCTGCGAGGTGAAAGACGCTGCCCGCGCTCCCCGCTAGGGCCTCTTCAAGCAATGCGCTGTCACCGATATCGCCCGCAAGTTGGCGCACTCGTGGGTCGCTCAGCCACGCGTCACCCGTTGCGGGCGCGAGATCCACCAACACGACGTCGGATACAGGCTGAGATTCGCCGCGTGCATTGGTCAGCACGCCTCGTGCGAGGAGCTTTTGTGCGAGCAATTTACCAAGAAAACCGGCACCACCGGTGATGACTACTCGCATGGGTTCGCTCCTTTTTTGTTTCTGTATCCGCGCTGGACGTACCGTATGTCTTCTCCTGCCGCGAGTGTCACTGACACCAAGCGCTCAGCTACGGTGTCGCCAAGTCACGCCCGATTCTAGAATCGATTGATGCACGAGAGTTTCGAAAACATCATCGATGCGCTCGCCGAACGGGGCCTCTATGTGGGCGCGTCCATTCTGCCAGCCTCACTCACATCGCAACTCTATGAGCGTGTGCTCGCGCTAAGCTCAGCCGCGCAATTGCAATCCGCACGAGTCGGGCGCGATGCACGGGCTGCAGAGGTTTCCGCGATTCGCAGCGATCAAACGCGCTGGCTCGATGAGAAGCCACTGGAGCCCGCAGAGCACGAAGCGCGGACAAGGATCGAGGCGCTGCGAGCCGCGCTCAATGAGGCGCTGTTTCTGGGAGCGCGAAGCGCGGAGCTTCATTTTGCGCACTATGCGCCGGGCGCATCCTACAAGACCCATCGCGATCAGTTTGGCGATCACGATGCGCGCGTTGTCTCATTGGTGTTTTATTTGAATCCTGTTTGGCAAGATGCTGACGGTGGCGAGCTCGTCATCTACGACGACGAGCGAGCGCCGCCGCAAACGCCCCGCGCCGCCCCGCAACTGGCACGTGTGTTGCCTATCGCAGGAACGATGGTTGCGTTTCGAAGTGAGATGTTTCCGCACGAAGTGTTACCGGCAACGACACATCGCTTTTCGCTCACCGGATGGCTGCGGCGCGACGGCTGAATGACGGGTATTCCGGGTCGAAGTGGCGTGTCCTGATCAGGTCGCGCATGCGTGAGCGCTATCCCGCGAAAGAAAGATTTATCTTAACAATTCATCTGTAACGCCAATTTAATATGGGCTAAGTCGAATTCAGATGATAAAGTAAGGCAAACACGAATAGTTTCCTAGTCCTTATTAAACCGAGGTAGGAGCTAAAAAGATATACGCTTAAAAGGAGGCGTCGTCGGGCACGTGCAGAAGTTATCTGGGCGTTTCCATTGAACTTGTTTGAGGCGCGCACCTTGCAGGCCTCTTCCGCGCTTCATTGAGCACCGACAAGCGCCTTCATCTCGGGCGCGAGTTCAAGAAAGAGACTCTCTTTTGCGGTTAAAAGTAGTCATTCCTGGGAAGCGCGGTGGCAAACGACTCGCGCGTGGAGTCACCCGTGATCTCCAATCCCAGATCAAGCGCTTTCAACATCGTTTAGCGGCGCTGCACGCGAATCAGGCCGCGCAGGCGAATGTTGCCCGCACGCGGCAAAAGGCCCGCACCAGTCGCGCAAAAGTGATCGAGGGCTCTGCGTATTCGAGCGAGGGCTTCGTTGCGCCCTGGCTAATGCTCAAGCCGGAGCGGCGCTTTCGATTGTTTGTACCGGAACATCGCGTCGGCGAACGTTTGCCGCTTTTGGTGATGATTCACGGTTGTCGCCAATCGCGCGACGACTTCGAGCACGGCACCCGCATGAGCGAAGTTGCAGAGCGCGAGCACTTCGCGGTGCTCTATCCCGAACAAACAAGCTTCGCGAACTTGCGTCGCTGCTGGAATTGGTTTGATCCAAACACCGCGAGCGGTAGAGGCGAATGCTCAATCATTCGCGAAATGATTGAGCGCGCGTTCGATGCAGCGCCCTGTGACCGATCACGAATCTACGTTGCCGGTCTGTCTTCAGGCGCTGCACTCGCGGGCTTGCTGGCATTCCACTACCCTTCGCAATTTGCTGCGGTGGCGATGCATTCGGGACTGCCGCCCCTCGCCTCGCCCACCATCGCAAGCGCAGTCGCCGCGATGAAGCGCGGGGTACGCGTCGACCGCGAAGCCCTGGCCAAAGCGTACTGGTCACGAGAGAAGGTTGCGCCTGCGCCACTACTGGTGTTGCATGGCGACGAAGACGAGCGAGTCGACGAGCGCAATGGGACGGCGCTTGTCAAAACATGGGAGGCGCTATTCGAAGCCGAACCCGGCGCGCCAGCACTTGAGCGGCGTTCTTCGCGCATCGAAGCCGCTGAGGGTGTGCGTGCTTACACGCGCACTCAGCTGCTGCGCGACGGGGAAATTGTCGTGTGCGGCGTTCGCGTTCACGGCCTAGCGCACGCCTGGAGCGGCGGCGACGCCGAATTTCCGTTTAACGATGCAAAGGGCCCCAATGCAAGCGAGATGATTTGGGAATTCGTCAAACGCTTCTCGCGCACAAACGAGTGAGCGCGCTTGATCAAGGGAAACGCTGAACAAATCTCTCACGTCCGTCGCATCGTCGGGCTTGGGCGATCTGAAAGCCCAAAATTCCTCAGCCTAGCCCCACTATGCCTCGGAAGTTCTGGGCTCCAGCTCATCCCAATCCGCCGCGCGTCGAAGCGCGGAGACGTATTCCTCGTTTCCCTAGGCTGATGTAGCGAAGCTGCAGAAAGCGTCGACGAAAAAAAAGCCCGCTCAAGGCGGGCAGGGGATCACGAGAGAAGCACGTAGGGGTGACCGGGGGAGGAAAACACCCCTACGTGGTCAGGCAATGAGACGCGCCGCAGATACGCGGTCGCCCAATGCAGCAAGTTCGCGAAGCGCCTTGTTCTCGCCGTCATCGGCTAAAACGCCGGATGCGCGAACAACGGGCTGCTGAACTTGGGTCTGAGAAAACTCAGCTGCGTTTGGGAACATCATATCCATGGTTTACCTCACTGTGACGAACGTGTTAAGCGGCAATCGTGCCAGCTGGGAAATCACTCGAATTTTCAATGAGTTAAGTTACGTCTTCGTGACTGCAACCTCATTTATCACCCAAAATCCGTCGAACTAGCGCTTGGTTTGTCGCGCGATCACGACGCTCGGTTCAAACAAAAGCGTAAGTCATTGAAAACAAAAAGAAATTCGTGTCGGGCATCGACGACACGAAATGAGGGCGCTTTTGCCTGCGCGGGCTCGCTGATACATCTCCTTACAAACGCGAGCTTGCTGCCCGTCAGCGATCAGCGCGAACATTTCGTTGTCCGAACATCAACGTTGAATCACTTTCACTTCAACCCAAGGACAACACAATGAAACTCACATTCACTCTCGTTACCCTTTCGCTGGCCGCTGCAATGGCCGCCGCTTCTCAGGCTGCGACCGACGCGACGCCGCGTGTCGACGCTCATCAGGCATCGCAAGCCGGGCGCATCCAACAAGGCGTCGCTTCGGGCGCTCTCACACGTAAAGAGGCGGCTCGTTTGCGTGCGGAGCAGCGCGGCATTCGCGCTGAAGAGCGCGCGTTTAAGGCGGACGGTGTTGTTACTTCGGCGGAGCGCAAGCAGCTTCGTCAGGATCAGCGCCAAGCGAGTCGCCACATTTACAAAAAGAAACACAACGCACGCACCGTGGGATAGGTTAGCGTCCGCAGGGGCACACAAGATGTTGAACTTCGCGCAGATTCACAATGTGTTTCTGTTTGAATTGACGACAAGCGTGCCCCGCACTTGTAATGCTTCACGGATGACGCCCTAATCTGAGGTTTTCATGCAATCGCCCCCTTCCCCACAAGCTTCTTTACTGCGTTACGCCCTTTCGGTTGCCGCCGCAGCAATCGCCTGGGCGCTCATCGTTTCTCAGGTAAACGCACAAGCGGCCGCCCCTGCAATGGGTTTTGATGAAGCGAGACATCTCCTGGGGAGAACCAGTTTCGCCGCCCAGCCAAGCGAGATCGCGGAGTTTGCAAAGCTCACACGTGCGCAGGCGGTCGACCGTCTGCTCGCTGAGACAAGGCGAACGGCTGCGTATCCAGCGCCTCAGTGGGCCACATCGTACGTGCGGATTTATCGTCCTGAAATGAGTCAGGAGGAGCGACAAAAAGCGCAGCGCCGCGAACAGGTCGAGCGCGGGCTTGAACTTCGAGCATGGTGGACCGCGGAGATGCTCTCTACGCCGTCGCCGCTTACAGAAAAGATGACGCTTTTCTGGCACAACCACTTTGCAACCTCGCAAGTGAAAGTGCGCGTGGCGCAACTCATGTATCGACAAAACGTTCTGTTGCGTCAATACGCGCTTGGAAACTTTGGCGCACTGCTGCGAGAGATTTCCAAAGACCCCGCGATGCTCATCTACCTTGACGGCGCACAAAACCGTAAAGGCATGCCTAACGAAAATTTCGCGCGCGAGGTGATGGAGCTTTTCACCTTGGGCGAGGGCAACTACGGTGAGCAAGACATCAAGGAAGTGGCGCGTGCGTTTAGTGGCTGGTCGATTGATTTAGATGCGGGCGAATTTCGGTTTCGTCGTCCCCAGCACGACGAAGGTGAAAAAACCATTTTCGGACAGCGCGGGCGGTTCAACGGCGACGATGTCGTAACGCTGCTACTAAAGCATGAGAAAACCGCAGAATTCATCGTAGGTAAGCTATGGCTCGAATTCGTGTCGCCCGAGCCAAATCGCGCGGAGATCAATCGGCTCGCGAAAGATTTCCGCGAGGGCGGCTACGAAATCAAGCCGCTACTGCGCGCCATGCTGCTTTCGGACGAATTTTGGATGCCAACCCATCGTGCGGTGCTGGTGAAATCGCCCGTTGAGCTGGTGATTGGCTCTCTGCGGCAATTTCGATTCGAAGTAGAAGACCCGGCGCCTTTTTCAGTGGTTATGCGTCAGCTCGGACAAGATTTGTTTGGCCCGCCGAATGTGAAAGGCTGGCCGGGTGGCGACACCTGGCTCAATACGAGCACCTTGCTTGCGCGCAAAAGTTTTTTGAATCGACTGTTCCGAGTCGACGAAATGAGCTCCCCCGAGCTTGCTGGGACAACGGCCGCGCTCATTGATCGCGATCTGATGGGCGAGCGTCGTCAACGCGCACAAACGAGACTCGCGTTGAACGGCGGTGGCGGCTCGATGGCCGGTGAATCGATGATGGCGGCAGGCGCAAATGCCACCCCCTTTGGCGTGAACAACCAAATGAAGGGCCAATATCACTTCGATGCAAACAAGTGGTTCGCGCAATATCCCAACGAATCAGATTCAAGCATGCTGTGGAAAACACTGCTCGCTGGGCCGCCCGTGCAGGCAACCGAGCTTAAGTATGACCTCGCGGGTGTGCGCGCTATTGCGCTTGATCCGATGTATCAGTTGAAGTGAGTGAGCCATGAAACGAAGAGATTTTCTTTCTGCCTTAGGCGCAAGCGTCGGTGTGTTGACGCTGCCGAATGCATTCGCGCAGACTGCGCCAGGCACGACCGCTGCCTACAAAAAGCTGCTCATCCTGATTGAGTTGAAAGGGGCTAACGATGGCCTCAATACGCTCGTTCCGTACACCGATCCGGCCTATGCCTCGCTTCGGCCCAACGTGCAGATCAAGCGCGATCAAGTGCTGCAACTCTCGGACCGCTTCGGATTGCATCCATCGCTCGCGCCGCTGATGCCGATGTGGCAATCAGGCGAGATGGCGGCGCTCATGGGGCTAGGCTACCCGCAGCCCAATCTTTCGCATTTCCGTTCCATCGAGATTTGGGATACGGCCTCGAAGTCCAATGAATATCTCAATGAAGGATGGCTCGCGCGAGCGTTTGCGCAAGTCGCGCCGCCGAAGAGCTTTTTAGCGGACGGCGTAGCGATCGGCGGTGGCAACCTCGGCCCCCTCACCAACGGCTCACGTGCGCTTTCCATCGCTTCGACGGAAGCCTTCTTGCGCAATGCTCGACTCGCTGATCCGCATGGCCGCGCGTACAACAAAGCCTTGCAACACATCTTGCGTTTGGAAGGTGATGCACGCTTCGCAGGCAGTCAGCTCAAACCGAAGACCGATTGGAAGACCGATTTCCCAAACCATTCGCTCGGCCAGCAAGTAAAAACTGCAATGCAAGTCGTATCGGCATCAAGTGGCGTTGCCGCAGTGCATATCGGCTTGGGCTCGTTTGATACACACGGTGGGCAACTGGGCACTCATCAAGCGCTTCTGACGCAGCTCGCGGAAAGCATCGCGACGATTAAGCGGGCAAGCGAAGAGCTGGGACGCTGGAACGATACGCTGGCACTGACCTATTGCGAATTTGGACGCCGCGCGAAAGAAAACGCGAGCGGCGGTACCGATCACGGCACGGCGAACGTTCAATTCGCATTCGGCGGCGCGGTGAAGGGTGGGCTCAAAGGCGAATTCCAATCGCTCACCGCGCTCACGGGCGATGGCAATTTCATCCACACCGCTGACTTCCGCTCGGTCTACGCGACCGTGCTCAACGACTGGTGGGGATTGCCAAAAGGCACCACGCAATCGATCTTGGGCGGCACGTATCCAACGCTCGGTTTCGTTTGATCGAGCCGCACTGCCGATGAACCACAGGTAAATGCAGGTAATCCAAGTTTCAGGCGGGCTAGCCGCAAATTATTTATTAACTAGATATCTGGCTATGGTCGGCGCTTGTCCTTTTCAATAAAAGACTTAAACAAAATAGCTACTTTGTCCTGTCCGATGCAGATTCATCCGCGAGCGCGCTGAGCGGCAGCCTCACCCGTGCCACGTTTCCGCCGCCTGCTCTGCGGCCGATGTCGAAATAGCCGCCGTGCCAGCGAGTGAGTCGCTCAACAATGGCGAGCCCCAAACCCGCCCCCATTGCGCCACCGCGCGCACTATCGCCGCGAACGAAGGGTTGCTTTAAACGCTCCGCGTCTTCGGATGAGACGCCCGCGCCCTGATCGATGATGTTGAACTCAATCATCTCGCCGTCGCGCGTGACGGAAAGCTCGACCGGTGGCTTGCCGTATCGATGTGCGTTTTCGATGAGGTTTATGAAGATTCGCTCGAACGCTGCCGGATGCACCTCGATTTCGAGTGCGTCCATCGTCGCATCTTCGCGCACACGCGAAAGCGTATGCCCGCTTGCTCTCGCTCGCGCGAGCAAGTGCTCGACCGCATCGCCCACGCGAATTCGGGTTCTTGCTTCACCCGGCTCGCCCCGTGCGAAATCCAAGAACTGAGTGACGATCCGATCAATTTCGTTGATGTCGTTGACCATCTCAAGGCGTTGCTTCGCATCGTTCACTGATATCTCGCTAGCGAGGCGAAGCCGCGTGAGTGGTGTGCGGATGTCGTGCGAAATGCCCGCGAGCATGGTGCGCCGATCTGTTTCGAGTTGGTCCAGATTTGCCGCCATTCGATTCACGTTTTTGGCGACTTCAGCGATTTCGCTCGGACCGTCTTCCGGCAGCGGGCTCGGGTGCTTACCCTGTGCCACCGTGGCCACCGCGCGCGAGAGTTCGGAAAGCGGTCGCGTCAGTCGTCGCGCGAACCAAAACGCGCTCGCGAGCAGCACGAGCAGTACCGCAGCCAACGCGTAGCCAAAGCGCGCCGGTAGCGCTTGATCGAGCTCTGCGCCACGCAGCGGAAATCCTGCCCACACAAAGCGCGAGGTGTCGCTCGTCACCTGCATACGAATCCAAACGACCGCTTGATCGAAGCGCATACCCCAACGAATTTCAGCGTCTTTTCCAATTCGATCTTGCAGCCGATCAACGATACGTTTGAAGGCGGGCCCCGGCGGCTGCCCGATATCGGGACGTCGATCGTACGGCACCACAATCACACGATACTCGCGCGCCACGCGCTGCACGTTCATGCCGCGATCATCCGGTAGCGCAATGAACGCCGCGCGAAGCGCCTCAATCTGAGCCACCTTTGCTTCAGTGAAATTGCGCTCAACGAGGGCAGTGCGGTCCTGCCGGAAGATGAGTCCGAACGAAACAAGCCCAATCACCATGGCCGCTACGAGCAACAACGCGAGCCGCGCAAAGAGACTGGAAGGAAAGAACGCTTTCATTCGGGTGCGCGCGACGTTTATTCGCTGACTTCGATGCGATCCGGCGCGAACACGTAGCCGCGTCCCCAGACCGTTTGGATGTAGCGCGGTTTGATGGGATCGGGCTCAATCAGTTTGCGCAGTCGCGAGACTTGCACATCCACTGCCCGATCGAACACATCATGCTCTTTGCCGCGTGCGAGCATCGACAAGCGTTCGCGCGAAAGTGGTTCGTGCGGATGAGTGATGAACACATTGAGCATCGCGAATTCGCTCGTGGTGAGCTCTTGTTCGACGCCAGCTTTCGATAGTGTTCGCAACGCAAGGTTCACCTCACACGCGCCAATGCTCACAATCGTGTCTGTTGGAATCGGCGCGCCAGGCGCTCGCTCACTCACTCGGCGCAACACCGCTTGAATCCGGGAAACCAGTTCACGCGGGTTGAAGGGTTTGGGAAGATAGTCGTCGGCACCGGAGTCGAGCCCGTCGATGCGCTCGTCGTCGTCGCCCTTCGCAGTCAGCATGATGATCGGCGTGCGGTCGCCCTGCTTGCGCAAACGCCTACATACGTCAATTCCTGGCTCGTGCGGCATCATCCAATCAAGCACGATGAGGTGCGGCGGATCGCGCTCAGTTTTCTTCGTGAGTTCGCGCGCGTCAGCCAGCGCGCTTACGCGAAAGCCGTTTTGCGCGAGAAATTGCTGTAGCAATTCGCGCAGGCGCTGGTCGTCGTCGATTACTAATATGTGCTGCATCGCTTGAATCATTTCGCTTCGCCACAACGATAGCAGAGCATGAGCGGGCCATTTGAGCGCTGTTACAAGCGTTTACAACCTGCGCGCCCGCCACACGGAATTAGCGCGTCAAATATCGACTCATAGATACACCTTCATCACTTACCGGAGTTTCTTCATGAAATCTCGCTTCAGCTCAAAATTTTCTAGCGCCGCACTCATCGCATCGCTTGCGCTTGGTTCTGCGCTTGCTGTCGCCCAACCCGCTGGCCCTGGCATGCAAGGCGCTCGCATGGGCGCGCACGGCGGCCCCGGTCACGCAGGCAAAGGCGAGGCTCATTTTGCAAAGCGCATGGAAGCGCTCAAGAGCAAATTGAATCTCAACGCGACGCAAGAGGCGCAATTCAGCGCCGCGCAAGCTGCGACGCGTAGCGCGATGGATGCAGGCCGAGACGCACGGCTGAAAGCCCGCGACACGGCGCGTGCCGAGTTGCAGAAAGCTGATCCTGATCTGGCAATGCTCTTGACTCAGCGTGAATCGCTGCGCGATGCCAATGCCGCGCAGCGCAAAGCGGCGATTGCAGAATGGTCGAAGTTCTTAGGGTTACTCACTACGGAACAAAAAGCCGTAGTGAAGAGTCAACTCATTAACCGTATGCAACGCATGGGCGGCACTGGATCGTAAGAAACAGTTTCGCGCGTGTGGAGCGTTGCGGTCAATGGAAAGGGATGCTGAGCGAAAGGTATTTCTTTCTAGGTCACTGACGAATGTTCATGTTCCCTTAAGCCCGCTTTTGCGGGCTTCTTTTATTCCGGCGCTGGTCTTTCTCATTGGCGCGGATAACCCATCTGGTTGAATTCCATTCACGCGAGGGCAAAGCGAGCCCATCGGTTCAGCGGTTCGGCGCTGCGCCGCAGCGTTCTCTCATTTCTCTGAACTTTCCATCAGATATCGATAGAGCACTTGACATGACAATGGAATATTCGTACAGTTCACCCTGCACGCAGATTGAGTATTTGATGCCGATCTGCTTGTACCCTTAACGCCACCCCTCGATACACCTCCGGTCTTATCAGGCGTTTTGGGACTAGCCCGCCGTCTTCGGCGGGTTTTTTTTGCCTCGAAAAGATAAAGACTAACTAACGTTTCGCCTGAATATATTCCGGCTAGTTGAAAATAAAAGCGTAAGTCATGTAAAAGAGAAAATGATCTTTAGCCCCTATTCAACGAAGGCTAGCAAGCTATCGCCGCTCCGAATTGAGCTGTGCAAGTTCGCGCTTTACTTCGCGCGCCCGAGCCTCCACAAAGCTTGCTTGGTAGTAATCGCCATCGTTTGCTTTGGAGGCAAGATCGAACTGATCGATCGCCGCCCGTAGCGCGCCTTGGAGGTAATACTGCTCACCCAGGTTTTTGTGTTGCTTTTGCTTCAGCCCCAAATCGGCGCTCGCCCGCGCTGCAAGCGCATAGAGCTGCGGATCATTGGGAAATTTCGACAGGGTGGATTCCAGCAACGAAAGCGCGCGCTTCGGGTTTTTCGCGCGAATTAGCGCTTCCGGTAAATCGTACGCCAGCTGCATATGGTTGGGGTAGCGCTGGAATGCGCGCTCCAGTTGCGCCACCGCCCCTGGAACGTCGTCACTCTGCAAGTAGAGCTGGCCGAGCAGCGCTTCGACCATCGGGTGCTCAACGTTCTTCGCACGAATGCTTGCGATTTCACGTTTGGCGCGCTCAAAATCGCGCGTGCGCAAGAGCGACGCGGCGAGCCCGTACCGAGCCACCGCCTCACTGGTGAACTTACGATCACTGAGCACCGCCTCAAAGTGCCTCACGGCATCCGCACTATCGCCAACGTAGCTGCGCAGCAATGCGCGAACGTAGTGATAGTCCTCACTCTCTCGCGCGAGACGCGGCGCAACGTTGGATGCGAGTGATTTCGCTTCGCCCACGCGATCAATGGTGAGCGGATGGGTGCGCAGATAGCCGGGTACGCTGCCCGAGTCATTGAGTGTTGTGTTTCGCTGCAGCCGCTCCATGAAGCTGCCCATGGCGCCGCCGTCGAACCCCGCGCGGGTTAAATATTGAAAGCCAATTCGGTCGGCCTCGCGCTCGTTATCTCGAGAAAAATTAAGGTAGCTCTGCGCCTGCGCCGCTTGCGAACCCAAAATCGCGCCCTGAACCGCATCGCCGTTTCCAGAACGCGCCGCGAGGATTGCCGCTGCGAGTCCTGCAATCGACATCCACGAATTTTTTCGCTGATCGTCCAGCTGCCGGGCGTAATGCTTCTGCGTCACGTGTGCAATTTCGTGAGCCAAGACAGAAGCCAATTCACTTTCCGTCTGCGTGAGTAACACCAGCCCCATATTGACGCCGATGTAGCCGCCCGGCATCGCAAACGCGTTGACCGTGTTGTCGCCCACCGCGAAAAATTCGAACGATTGCCGAAGCTCGGGGTTCGCTTTCAAAATTCGACGTCCGAGCTCATTTAAGTACGCGTTGACTTCAGGATCATTGAGCACCGCACCGACCGCGCGCAGCTCACGCATCGCCTCAGATCCGAGCCGCTTTTCTTGCGCGCTTGTAACCAACGCGCCAGAACTGTCACCTAATTCCGGTAAGCGTGTTTGCGCAGAGAGCTGAAACGAAGGGCTGGCGACGAGGCAAATCATTGCCAGCGCGCCACTGTGGCGGAGAAAACCGATGGAAGAATTCATATTGCTAAGATAGCCCATTTCCCGAATCGGTTCCTGCTGAATCCCACCATGAGCGATGCCCCGCAGCTTTCGTCCCTGACTCATTTTGATGAAAGCGGTCAGGCGCACATGGTGGATGTCGGCGCCAAACTCGAAACACACCGCGTGGCGCGTGCCCGTGGCAGCATTTTCATGAAGCCCGAGACACGCGCGCTCATTGAAGCTGGAACGCACAAAAAAGGCGATGTACTGGGTATTGCCCGAATCGCGGCGATTCAGGGCGCTAAGCGCTGTGCCGAATTGATTCCACTGGCTCACCCCATTCCGCTAACGAAAGTTGCTGTTGAGTTCGCAATCGACGCGCATGCAAACGCAGTTCATATCGCCGTAACGGCGGAAACGGTTGGCCGCACGGGCGTCGAAATGGAGGCCTTAACTGCCGCCAGTGTGGGCTTACTCACCATTTACGACATGTGCAAAGCGGTAGATCGCGGTATGTGCCTACGTGAAGTTCGTTTGCTTGAAAAGAGTGGCGGGAAATCGGGTCATTGGGCTGCGAGCGCCGACGTAAACAGCGATTGAGCGAAAGCGCCGATATTTCCCTCGGCGTGGATAGAGTACCTACCAAAGTACGGTCGATGACTTGCAAGCTTCTCCAGCGACTTAAAGGGCTAAGCCACGCGTGCTGAAAGAAATCGGCAATCTCCTGCTTCGCTGGCGCACTGAGTGCGTTCTGATCACGTTCGTAATGGCCCCAGTGATGGCACAACTGGTGCCAACCCTGCCAGCGCGAGGCGTTATTTTCAGCGTCCTCGGGCTCAGCGCTGTTGCCTTGCTAGCAATACGGCTCTTGCCGACCAAGCGATCGTTATTTGGTTTAGTACTTGCTGCGCTCTCAATCGCTACTCTAGCGGCGAGTTTGACATGGCTTCGCGCTGACATACGGCTCGCAGATGAGCTGCCGCGAGACTGGGAAGGGCGCGACATTGAAATCATTGGCGTGGTCGATGAGATGCCGCAACGAAATGAGCGCAGTATTCGTTTTGCGTTTCGAGTGGAGCGGGTGCTCACCGAAAACGCACGGGTGCCCTCACGAATCGCACTCGGTTGGTATAAGCCAAGCATTAAAGAGCTTGCTGGAGAAGCGCTGCCTCAGATCCGCGCTGGTGAGCGTTGGCGATGGACTGTCCGACTCAAACGGCCGCACGGCTACGTCAATCCTGCTGGCTTTGATCTTGAGGCCTGGCTACTAGAGCGAAATATTCGGGCGCAAGGAAGCATTCAAGCGGATTCGTTAGCAAAACGGCTCGATGAAAACGCCGGGCGCTTCACGGATCACGTTGAGCGAGCTCGCGAGAGCCTACGCGCGCGGATGCAGGAGGCACTCAAAGACCAACGCTTTGCGGGCGTGCTCATTGCCTTGGCGATCGGTGATCAGCAGGCAATATCCGATGCCGACTGGGCGTTGTTTAACGCGACCGGTGTATCGCATTTGCTTTCAATCAGTGGCGCGCACGTAACACTTTTTGCCTCATGGATCGCGCTTGCGGTGTTCTTCGTCTGGCGCCGATCACCCTCGCTGATTCGCCTGATTCCTGCCCAAAAGGCCGCCGCGCTCGCCGCCGCCCTCGTGGCATGCGCGTATGCAATGCTCACCGGATTCGCTGTCCCGGCACAACGTACGTGCTACATGCTGCTCGTCGCCGCGCTCGCGCTCTTGCTTAATCGACAAGTCTCGCCTTGGCTCATCCTGCTCTGGGCAGCGACGACCGTGCTTCTGATTGACCCCTGGGCGGCGCTCGCCGTTGGATTTTGGTTCTCGTTTGTCGCGGTGTTGTTACTGCTTTACGTGACTCAATTTCGCGTGATGCCAGAAAGCGCCACCCGCATTGTTTTGAAAACGCAGGCGGCGGTCACACTGGGTCTAGCGCCAATCTCGCTTGCTTTTTTTCAGCAGGTTTCACTGATTGGTCCGATCGCCAACGCAGTGGCGATTCCCCTCATCACGCTGCTGGTGGTTCCGCTCACCCTGCTCTGGCTCATCCTGCCGCTTGATCCGCTGCTTTACCTGGCTCATTGGCTGATAGATGCGCTAGCTGCAGGACTTCAGGGCGCGATAACACTTTGGCCGGCACTGTGGTCGCAGCATGCCCCGCCGTCCTGGGCGGTGCTACTCGCCCTCGCTGGCGTTGCATGGCTACTGGCACCTAAGCTCACACCGCATCGCTGGCTTGGGGCGCTTTGGTGCATCCCGCTGTTCACTGTGTCGCCTATCCCCCCGGCGCAAGGTGACTTTCGTGTCACCGTGCTCGACGTTGGTCAGGGTACGGCGGTGGCTGTTCGTACTCACTCGCATACCTTGGTCTATGACGCAGGGCCGCGCTGGACAGACGATAGTGATGCAGGCGCGCGAGTCGTCGCGCCTTATTTGCGCGCAAGCGGATCGAAGCAGATCGACGGGCTTGTCATCAGCCATCTTGATCTTGACCACAGCGGCGGCGCAAACTCGCTCCTTCGCGGCATGCCCGTGGCTTGGATGCTCACCTCAGTATTCAACGACGCAGAAATCGTGAAAACAGCGACGCAGAAAAATGTCGCTGCCATCGGCTGTCACGCGGGCCAGACTTGGTCTTGGGACGGCGTCGACTTCGAAGTGCTTCATCCACCGCTCGGAAGCTATGCGAACGCGAGGTTAAAGACAAACGATCGCTCATGTGTGATCAAAATATCGAGCAACAACGCAAGTTTTTTACTGACGGGCGACATCGAATCCTTAACCGAAGCGGCGCTCGTGCGCGATGCAGCCATGACGCTTGCCGCTGACGCCCTGCTCATCCCGCATCACGGGAGCACAACCTCGTCGACCACCGCATTTCTAGACGCCGTTTCTCCAAAACAGGCCTTCATCAACGCCGGATATCGCAACCGTTTCGGTCATCCGCGCGGCGCTGTGCTCGCTCGATATGCGGCTCGCAACATCGCTGTGCATCGAACTGACTGGCACGGCGCGATCACGATTGAATCGAAGGATCAATTCCAGAACGTGCGGCGCGAAAGAAACGAACGCCGTCGCTATTGGATCGATCGGGTTGATCCGGACGATACCCGAGTGCTTGAATGATCGCGGCTGAGTCGAAAAATAGCGATAGATCGTCCGAAGAAAACCCCTGTGAGTGTGCCCATGATGATGGCGCTACCAACTTGCCAAACAATCGATGTCGCCTTCGTTGGGTCAATCGCAAACATGACTTGAGTCACGTAGTTAATCAAGAAAATCGTCATCATGAAAAACAGTGGCATTGCGCTGCCAGGAATGTGAATCAGCCCTGATTTCGCCTCGTAGCGGATATTGCCACCACGGGGCCGTGCGGCCGCAATGAACGCAGCCACAATCGCGGCCACAGTCCACGCTGCAAATACTGCACCATGTCGCCCTGACGATAAAACACCAATCGCCAAGAAAATTACCGGCGCTACAAACACCATCCATGGCCTGATTGATCGCGCCCGCAGCTGTCTTAGGCCCACGCTGACGAGCGCGGCGAGGATCGCCCACACCCAGATTGGCGTCCCACGAAGCACATTTACGAGGAAGATCAACATTTTGTTTCCCTTACGGCGACTTGATGAAGGGAATTGTGTGCAAACGGCGTATCAATCGCAACGCGCTTGCGACCGCGAGCAAAAATCATTCGCGAATCGACTGGAGCGCTCGCGAAACAGGTAGCGTTGGCGCGAAAGGCTTGGCACAAGACTCAAAACCCCGGGTCGCCCGTTAACCCCTTCATGGTGATACTCACACCTGCGCATCGCTCGAAAGGCTCAGCGCAAGCGACCGATTCGTACTGCTGTTTGCCCCACTTTAGAATGAGGTACGGGCATCACCATCACCGCGTCGGCATGGGGTGTTCTCACCTCACGCGCGCCATCGGTCGCGAGCAGCGTGCCCGCCTCGGCGATCACTTCGAGTCCACGCAGTGGGCGCGCCCAGCTGAATTGCTCGCTCTTGGGCGTTACCACCTCTGAAATCTCCACCACACGCTGTGCCGGCAAGGGTTCGGGATCGATCAAGCTGTCCAGCCACGCTCGATCAAATGTTTCGAAATGCCGTAAGAACCGCCGCACGACATTGCAGGCAACCTGACCCACATTGCGCTCCCAATGCTGGCCACATTCAACCAGTAGTGCGCTTTTGGGCGAGCGTGGCTCGGCGAACGCAGCATAGTCGCGAAGCCGCTTGCCCGCTGCGTGCCCAGAATCAACAAGGATGTGCGCGGGCGTGCCAATCGCACGCGCGAGCGCAAGCCCCTTTTCGGTATCGCCAGCAAGCGCAATCGGTGGGGCAGGTTCGAGCATCGAATGCAGATCAAGCAAGTGATCGACGCTGTCGTAAAGAGCGCGTAATTCGCGAGCGCGAACTAGTTCGCGTGACTGTCGATCACCGTTGAGCGTTGATTCATTCCAGAGTCGATTGAAATCCTCTTCGACGCAGCGCGAATCGAAGGGCCTTTTCGGATCAAACGATTCGTAGGCCGCAACATTCGCAAACACGGCGGTGAGTTTGCCGCGGGCGAGCTTTGCGCCAGTTTCGAATGCGTTAAGCAATTCGTTCACCGCAATTGCACCGCAAACTTCATTGCCATGCACTAGCGCATTGATACAAACGTGTGGGCCGTCAATTCCGCTCTCAAAGCTCCACACATAGGGGATGCCAGCGTTTCCTGCGGCCCAGCGCTTGAGGTTTGGAAAGACAACTTCTAAAACGGGTTCAGTCATAGAACTCAGGCAGCAGCTTCACACGGTGAAACAGGTATTCTTCCACGCGGAGGCCTTCGTAATGACAACGCATTTCATCAACAATCAACGGGTCGCCGGATCAAACGGTGAAACGATTCCCGTGCTTGACCCGAGTACCGGGCATGTGTTCGCGCATCTAGCGCGAGGAAACGCCGAAGATATCCGCCGCGCAGTGAAAGCAGCACGCACTGCTGCAGATGGCGGCGCATGGAGCAAACTCGCGCCAGTCGAGCGCGGTCGTTTGCTGATGAAGCTTTCGAATGCGATTGCGGCGCATCACGATGAACTCGCCGCGCTTGAAATGCGAGACTGCGGCAAACCGGTCAAGCAGGCAAAAGCCGACGCAACCGCTTGCGCGCGCTACTTCGAGTTCTACGCGGGCGCGTGCGACAAATTGCATGGCGAGACGATTCCCTATACGCCTGGATTCGCTGTGATGTCGTTCTACGAGCCGCATGGCGTGACGGGCCACATCATTCCGTGGAACTACCCGATGCAGATTTTCGGGCGCAGCGTTGGCGGCGCGCTTGCAGCGGGCAATGCCTGTGTTGTTAAGCCTGCTGAGGACGCGTGCCTTTCGTTGTTACGCATCGCAGAAATTGCTGCAGAGGTCGGCTTTCCGGAAGGCGCGTTGAACATCGTCACTGGCTTTGGCCACGAAGCAGGCCAAGCCTTGGCTGACGCCGAAGGCATCGATCACATTTCGTTTACAGGTTCGGCGCGGGTCGGAACGATCATTGCGCAGAGCGCAGCAAAGCGGCATGTACCGGTAACGCTTGAACTCGGCGGGAAATCGCCTCAGATCGTGTTTGCCGATGCCAACTTGGACGAAGCGCTGCCTGTGATCATCAACGCAATCATTCAAAACGCGGGGCAAACGTGTAGCGCAGGCTCGCGCTTGCTCGTGCAGTCAAGCGCGTACGAGCGCGTGCTTGAGTACGTAGCTCAACGCATACGATCACTTCATGCAGGGCCAGCCACGATGGATCTAGATTTGGGCCCGCTCATTCGCGCCAATCAGCTCGAACGCGTCAATAGCTTTCTAACCAACGCATCACACGCGGGCCTCCGCACGCTCGCGCAAGGTTCAATCTCACCGGACGCGCCAGCGTCGGGCTTCTACGCGAAGCCAACGCTCATCGCGGATGTGCCGCCGGACTCCATGCTCGCACAAGATGAGGTGTTTGGTCCCGTGCTTGCGGCGATGCCGTTCGATGACGAAGCCGATGCGATCCGCATTGCCAACGCAACACAGTATGGGCTTGTCGCTGGTGTGTGGACGGAGAACGTCGGTCGTGCGATGCGCGTCGCCAAAGCGGTGAAGAGCGGGCAAGTGTTCATCAATAACTACGGCGCGGGCGGTGGCGTCGAGCTTCCGTTCGGCGGCGTGAAGTCTTCGGGTTATGGCCGCGAAAAAGGATTCGAGGCGCTTTACGGATTTAGCGTGATGAAAACGGTCGTGATTAAACACGGCTAAGCACATTCAACAAATGCTGTAGCAGCTAAATTTGCTTAGCCCAAACGAATCGTGGGCTGGATATTGGATTATTTTTAATACGATATCGTACTTTTTACAAGCTTAGCCCCGATTAAAACGGGGCTATATGAACTATTAAGACACCATGAGATTGCTCATTCAGCGGGTTTCTGAAGCCACCGTGACCGTTAACGATCAGGTTGTTGGTGCAATCGGTCCCGGCTTACTCGTTCTGGTCGGCGTAACCTATGGCGATGCCGAGGCGATCGAGGATCGGATGGCGGACAAGCTCGTGAAACTGCGCATCTTCAATGACGCTGAAGGCAAGATGAACAAGAGCGTGATCGACGTGCAGGGCGATGTCTTGGCGGTGTCTCAATTCACGCTATTTGCCGACGCATCAAGCGGTAACCGCCCGAGCTACACCGCCGCCGCGCGCCCCGAACAGGCGTCACCTGCGTTCGACCGTTTCGTCGCGAAACTCTCTGCAAAGCTCGGAAGGGCTGTGCCGACAGGCGTTTTCGGGGCCGACATGAAAGTGCGTTTGCTGAACGACGGACCGGTCACGATTTGGCTCGATAGCGACACGCTGCTTTCATGAGAGACCTCGCCGACGTGTTGCCTTTGCGCAGCGGAAATACTGTCTTGCGCTTGATGCAAATCGATGATGCCATCGAATTTCAGCGCTACCGCTCTGATGCCGAACTGGCGCGATACCAGGGCTGGTCGGCAATTAGCGTCGAAGAAGCGCGCGAGTTCGTTAGTCCGATGTCGCTCGTAACGAGCCTAAAACTTGGCGATTGGGTGCAACTCGCGATTGCCGCATCAGAGACAAATACGATCATTTGCGACGTTGGTAGCTTTGTTGACGTGCACGACGCGGAAGCGGAGATTGGATTCACGCTTTGTCACGAAGCACAAGGACATGGCCACGCGACAAATGCCGTTAACGCCGCCGCACAACTGATCTTCGCCGATGCAAACGTGAAGCGCATTCGCGCGGTTACCGATGCGCGTAACCTCACATCGATGCGCGTGCTCGAACGAGCCGCATTCCGCCGCGTTGGAGAGCAACGCGCGGAGTTCAAGGGCGAGCTGTGTACCGAGCTTCTGTGCATGCGAGACCGCGAATAACTTTTCAAATGCCGCTCGAAATGACCAAACTCCGACCATGACTTCAACAGAACTTGACCATATTGTTATTGGATGCCGCTCGCTCGACGAGGCGCGCGTTTGGTGTCGCGACGTCTTAGGCGTTGAGGCAAGCGGCGGCGGCAAACACGCAGGTATCGGTACTCACAACACGCTGCTTTCACTCGGCCCCAAACACTATCTCGAATTCATCGCGATCGATCCTGATGCGCCCCAACCTACGTTCCCGCGCTGGTTTGGGCTCGATACCGACGAAGTGAAATCGCTGATTACGCACGAGCCGAAGCTCATCGCATGGGTCGCGCGAATCACGCGCGAAAGCCCGAGTGATGCGATCGAAGAAATTGCCCGCGTGCCGGGGAATCCAGCGAATGTGGTGCGCGCAGCCGAGCGCGGAGACTTCCGATGGCGTTTTGCTTTTACGAGCGATGGCACGCGCCCGCGCGGCGGTGTGTTGCCGCACTTCATTCAGTGGGATGTGCCCAGTCATCCATGTGAACGACTGCCGGATGTGGGGGTTCGGCTGAATGCGCTTTTGCTGGGTGACTCGATACCAGAACAAACTTCGATGCTGCTGAACTCCGCAAATTTCCTTGATGCAAATGTGCAAGTCGGGCAGAGTAGCGCGTCAAGTATCGTTGCTACGCTTGGCACTCCGAGTCGCCAAATTGTTATTGATTGAAAGAGATCGAAGTGACTCCTACCCCTGCCCAACCACAAGAACCCAGAACATTAGATACCAACATTTTTTCGTTAGAGCCGCAGACTCGACGGCATGCACCCGCGATGTTTTTGGTGTTAAGTGACCCGGCTATCTATGAGTTCGAGAATGCTCCGCCAGTCTCGGAGGCGTGGCTCGTTGATCGTTTCGCGAGACTAGAAGCGGGGCGTTCGAAAGATGGGGAGCAAACGTGGTTGAATTGGGTGATCCGTCTCCCGAGCGGCGAACTCGCTGGTTACGTCCAGAGTACGGTACTCGCATCGGGTATGGCCTACGTTGCCTACGAACTCGCCAGCGCGCACTGGCGCAAGGGCATTGGTAGCGCTGCTGTACGAGTCATGATGCAAGAGCTGTCATCACGCTACGGTGTGAACACGTTTATTGCCGTCCTCAAATCGCAGAACTATCGATCAATTGGGCTACTCCAGAAGCTTGAGTTCGTAGCTGCAAGCGAGGAGGTGCTGTCGATTGTTGCGCCTGAGCCAGACGAGCGAGTGATGATGAAGGCGCAAAGCCCAGAAGCCGCCCTGTAATCGTTCGACAAGAAACCTACATGAAAACAAAAGCCCTCGCCCTCGCAGTTAGTGTTTTGCTAACCTTTGCCACCCACGCGCAACTCAATATCCTTTGCTCCACCGATGCCGATTGGTGTGAATCGAAAACACGAGAGTTTTCGATTGCAACCGGCATCAAGGTGAATATGGTGCGCAAGGCGACGGGTGAGGTGTTCGCCCAGTTACGCGCCGAAGCGAACAATCCGAAAACCGATCTTTGGTATGGCGGCACGCACGATCCACATCTGCAAGCGGCCAACGAGGGGTTGCTTGAACCCTATGTCTCGGCGAACATGAAAGATCAAGCGGCGTGGTCTTCGGATCTACTCGCGAAGTCGAAGAACCAAGTCACTGGAATCTATCGAATCACCTTGGGCTTCGGCGTCAATCGTGAGCTACTTGCGCAAAAGAAGCTCAAGATGCCCGCGTGTTGGAGCGATCTTGTCAAGCCCGAATTCAAGGGCGAAGTGGAGCTTTCCAATCCCACCACCAGCGGTACTGCGTACACCATCTTAGCGACGATGGTGCAGCTGATGGGCGAGGACAAAGGCTTTGAGTATCTTCGCACGCTACACAAAAACGTAAATCGCTACACCACGAGCGGCACCGCGCAAAAGCAAAGTGTCGCGCGCGGCGAATCGATGATTGGCATTACGTTTTTGGATGAGTTCATTCCAGAGCAGTTCGCCGGGGCGCCCATTGAAACAGTGCTGCCGTGTGAAGGCACGGGCTACAGCGTCGGTGCGATGAGCTTGGTCAAAGGCGGGCGTAATCCCCAGAATGCGAAGAAGTTTTTTGATTGGGCGCTGACGGCGGATGCGCAAACCATTCGTGATCAAACCAAAGTGATCGCGATTCCATCGAACAAATCTGCCTTCGCCCCGGAACGTGTGCGCGCGCTGGAGCGAGCCAAGTTGATCGACTACGATTTCGTTCGCTTCGGCGCCAGCGCGGAACGTCGACGTTTGATCGAAAAATGGGATGCGACGGTGCGCACCGCGCCAAAGTGAAGCCACACGAGCTGCGAACTTGCGCTGAACGCGACTGGCATCGGGAATTCGCTCTTGCCCTAGTGTGGATGCCGAATACACTTCGAAACATCACGTTTTCCTTGGCCTTTCCATGAAAAAACTTTTCGCTCTTGCCGCAAGCGCCGCGATTTTTGCCGCACCCGCCGCGTTTGCACAACAACTCAATGCGTATTGCTCCACTGATCAAGCCTGGTGTGAGTTGGCTGCGGCTGAATTCACCAAAGCCACGGGCATCAAGGTGCAGCAAACGCGTCTCCCCACCGGCGAGGCGCTCGCCCGTATTAAGGCTGAAGCGGCGAATCCGAAAGTGGACATTTGGTGGGGCGGAACGGGCGATCCGTTTCTGCAGGCAGCCGAAGAGAAATTGCTCGATGCGTATCGCCCAACCTATTTGAATCAGCTTCATGACTGGGCAGTACGTCAATACGACCTATCGAACAACATGGTCGGCGGCTTCTACACGAGCGCAATCGGCTTCGGCTGGAATACCGAGTTGATGAAGAAGAAAAACCTGCCGGTGCCGAAGTGCTGGATGGATCTGCTTGATCCGAAGTACAAAGGTGAAGTTGAAATGGCCAACCCCGGCACGTCGGGCGGCGCGTACACCATCGTTGCTGGCCTCGTGCAAACGTTCGGCGAAGAAAAGGCGTTCGACTACATGAAGCGTCTACACAAAAACATCACGAGCTACACGCGCAGCTCAAACGCCCAAGGCAAAAGCGTAGCGCGTGGAGAGGTGGCAATCGGAATCTCGTTCATGTTTGGATTTGATGACGAGCGCTACGCGGGATTCCCGGTTCTATCGGGTTCAGCATGCGAAGGCGCGGGCTACGAAGTGGGCGGTATTGCGCTCGTGAAAGGCGCGCGTAACCCCGCTGAGGCGAAGCGCTACTACGATTGGCTCATGAGCGCCGAAGGTCAAGCCACAGGTGGCAAGGCGGGCTCGTTCCAATCCCCCGCAAACAAAACGTTTAAACCTGATGCGCGCATCCCTTCGATGGAAGGCGTCAAGCTTGTGAACTACGACTTCAAGAAATACGGCTCCTCCGCAGAGCGCCGCCGCATCATCGAGCGCTGGGAGCGCGAAGTCAATTCGCTGCCGCGGTAACCAAACGGCTTTCCGCCGCTCGCCTTTAATTTATAAGGGCGAGCGGTGAGAATTTGAATGCGTTGATGACGGCATTAATCGCATTAGAAGGCCATTTAACGTGGGCTTTTCTATTTGAAATTTCGATCCGAATCAGCCACCTGTGGCGCTTGCCAGCGGATAAAGCCCGCGCTCTCGCGCAAAGAGCCGGGCAAGTCCAAAGAGCGCATCAATGTTTGGCGTGGGAACGTTCACGTGCGCCCCGATTTCGCGAACCACGTTTACCAAGGCATCGAGCTCGATGCTGCGTCCGGCTTCGACATCTTGCAACATTGATGTTTTGAACGCGCCGAGTTTGCGCGTGACGGCATGGCGATCTTCGGGTGAATCAGGAATCGCAATGCCGATGGCCTCGCCAATCGCTTTGCTTTCGATCATCACGCGTGAAGCGAACGCGCGAACCCATTCGTCATCCAGAATCTTGTCGCCGGTCGCGCCGGTGATCGCGGAGATCGGATTCATCGTCATATTGCCCCAGAGCTTGAACCAGATGTCGCGCTGAACATCGCTCGATACCATTGCCTCGAAGCCCGCTTCGCAGAGCGTCGCTGCGAGTGCGTCAAGTCGAGCTGAGTTGCCGCCAGTCGCCTCGCCGAGAATCAATCGCTCGCCAAACTTGTGACGGATGACACCTGGCGCCTCAGCGCTGCATGCCGCATGCACCACACAACCGAGTACCTGCGATGGCGGCATCGCGCGGAAAATTTCACCATCAGGATCGATGGAGCGAAGCTGCGTGCCGCACAGTGGCCGATCCTGCCGCGAAAAGAACCATGCGGGAACGCCATTCATGGCAGACACGATCAGCGTGTGAGGCGCGAGCAGCGCCGAAATCGCCGGTGCAATACTCGCAAGCGACTGCGATTTAACCGCGACAATGATGACGTCTTGGATGCCATGCCGTGCAATTTCTGCGGCTGAGTCGCCGACAAAAACATCAGCGTAACGATCACCGCTTGTGGCGCGCAGGCAAAGCCCTGAGTGCTTGATCGCGCGGAGCGTTTCGCCGCGTGCAAGCATGCTCACTCGATGCCCGGCAAGCGCGAGCTTTGCGCCCATCCAGCCGCCGATCGCGCCGGCTCCCAAAACACAAATATTGCCCATCTGACTCATTGCTCCCCGTTGTTCAATCGTCGCCTGACGCTTGTATTATGCGGACACAACAATTTCTTGTCGCCGTCCCCGTATGTCTTCAACCTTTACCTTCCCCGATCCTCGCGAAACACGTTCAGCCGACGTGCGCGAAACTGAGCTGATGGCCCGGCTGCCCGCGCAGATTGCGCACGCGCAGGCGAGCGCACCCGCGTTTGCGTTATCGCTCGCTGGCATTGATCCCCGCGCAGTCACGTCGCGCGAGGCGCTTTCACGTTTGCCAGTGATCCGCAAAAGCGAAGTGCTCGAAGCGCAAAAGGCGTCGCGCGCCGCGGGTGGCGACCCGTTTGGCGGTTTTGCCGCAGCGGGTTGGGGGTCGGCCAACTTGCGCGCGAGCAAGGTGTTTGCTTCCCCCGGTCCGATCTATGAGCCTGAAGGCGAATCGCCGCTCGCCTATGCGCGAGTGGCGCGAGCGCTCTACGCGGCTGGGTTTCGCTCGGGTGAGCTGGTTCACAATACCTTCAGCTACCACATGACGCCGGGTGGTTGGATTATGGACGCCGGGGCGGCGGCGCTCGGCTGTACGGTATTTCCAGCGGGCGTGGGCAACACCGAGCAACAGATCGCAGCGATGCATGATTTGAAGCCCACGGGCTATACCGGTACGCCCTCGTTTTTGCGAATTCTGCTGGAGAAAGCTGATGAACTGGGCGCGCCGATCACATCGCTAACCAAGGCTTCAGTCTCGGGTGAATTTTTCGCACCGCAGCTTCGCGAAATGCTCAGGGCTCGCGGCATTCTCGGCACGCAAACCTATGCCACCGCCGATATCGGACTCATCGCCTATGAAGCGCCGGATGCCCAAGGGCAGGTTTCAGGCATGGTGATCGATGAAGATCTCATTGTTGAAATCGTGCGCCCCGGAACAGGTGAGCCACTGCCCGATGGTGAAGTGGGCGAAATTGTCGTCACCACCTTCAATCCCGAGTATCCCTTGATTCGTTTTGGTACGGGCGATCTCTCAGCGATTCTTTCGGGGCCGTGTCCGAGCGGGCGAACCAATCAACGCATCAAAGGTTGGTTGGGTCGCGCCGATCAAACGGCGAAAGTAAAAGGCATGTTTGTGCACCCTTCGCAAGTGGATCAAGTCGCAAAGCGATTCCCGGAACTCGGGCGCGTGCGCTTGGTGCTCACCAATCCGGATCAGCGCGACGCGATGACGCTACATGCGGAATGCGCTGCGCCGAGCGATGGTCTCAAAACAAGGCTGACTGAAGCGCTTCGCGAGGCAACAAAACTCGGCGGCGACATTCATCTTGCCGCGCTCGGCAGTCTTCCTAATGACGGCAAGGTCATTGATGACGCACGAAAATACGATTGAAGATTGACCCTTTCCGGTACCGGTACAACTTATGACGACGCCATGGCCACCTCAGACCATCCTCGAGCGCAATGGCGTTCGCCTTGAACCGCTTTCGTTCAGCCATGAAGCAGGACTTCGCGATGCCGCGGCCGATGGCGAGCTGTGGAAATTACGTGTGACCTCCGTTCCGGAGCTGGATAAAACGCGCGCCTACATTGAGCAAGCGCTGAAACAACGTGAAGAGGGGCATCGTTTCGCCTTCGCTGTGATCGATGCAGCGCGTAACCTGGTGCTCGGCAGCACGAGTTATCACGACATCATTGAGCCGGTAAAGCGCGTAGAAATTGGCTACACCTGGTATCGAAAAAGCGTACAACGATCGCACGTAAACACGACGTGTAAATTACTGTTGATGCAGCACGCGTTCGAAACGCTTGGCTGTCCTGTGGTGGGGTGGCGAACGGACATCTTTAACTTCGCATCACAGCGCGCTATTGAAAAACTCGGCGCGAAGCGCGATGGCGTGATCCGGTATCACGCGCTTCGCCGCGATGGCAGCGTTCGCGATACCGTGATGTATTCGATGCTCGCCAGTGAATGGCCCGAGGCCAAAGCAAAGCTTGAATCGCGCCTGATTCGTGGTGGCTTTGAGGCTGCTAAAGCGCGCGTAGCTGCACGTCTCGTTGAAGTGGGCGCAGAGAATTTCGTTGCGCTTCATCGCTTGAATGCGGGCGCCGTGGGCACCAGTATGGTTGCGCCGAACGCAGCCTCCGTGGCACAGGGGCTATTGAGCCCGAACGCTTGGATGCGAGGCGTTTTTTCGGGTGATACGGCGGTTGGATTTGTGATGCTTTTCGATCCGACGCTCGATCCAGCGAATGCCGAAAAGCAAGCGCTGCCGCTCGATTCGCTTTACGTCTGGCGCCTAATGATCGATTTCAAACATCAGGGTAAGGGCTTTGGGGAAGATGTGCTGAATACGGTGATTGCCGAAGCGCGGTCCAGAGGCGTATTCAAGCGCGTCACCTTGAGCTATGTGCCGAGCGAAGGGAATGCGAAGCCGTTCTATGAAAAGTTCGGGTTTCGCGAGACAGGAAACGTCGATGATGGCGAAATTGAAATGGCGCTGGCGCTCTAGGGAAACTCCGGAGACGTGCCGCGTTCAATTTGTTGCATCATGCAACAAATAGGGTAAATGAGTAGGAACCCGACAAGCGGTCTGTGCCGCACCCCCATAATTACGCAATTCCAAGTAGGAGGCCTTATGAATTTCAACCGTCGCCAGTTCACCCAATCCGCCGCCGCGATCGCAACACTCGCCTCGCTCGGCTTGTCTTCGCGCAGCTTTGCACAGGCGAGCGCGGTGGAATCGCTCAAGGTCGTCGTTGGCTTTGCTGCTGGCGGCACAGCCGACGCAACTTCGCGTCGTATTTCGTCACGCATGACACCAGGCTATGCAAAGAATGCGGTGGTGGAAAACCGGACAGGCGCGGGTGGGCAGATCGCCATTCAAGCGCTCAAAGGTCAACCCGCTGATGGTTCGCTGATGGTGCTCACGCCGATGTCGATTTTGGGAATCTACCCGCACACCTACAAGAAGTTACCCTACGATCCGGTTGCTGATTGTCAGCCGGTGTCGATTGGCGCGGTGTTTGAGTACGGGCTCGCAGTGGGACCGGCAGTGCCTGCCAGCGTGACAAACCTCGAGCAATTCGCAGTGTGGTGTAAGGCCAATCCCGACAAGGCGAACTACGGCTCGCCCGCTGCTGGCTCGCAGCCACATTTTGTCGCGGCACTTTGGGGCCGTGCGAGAGGGCTTGATTACAAGCACATCCCGTATCGCGGCACCCAGCCTGCCGTCGTTGATTTGCTCGGCGGGAACATTTCGAGCGTGAGCGGTCCCGTGGGTGACTTTTTGCAACATTTGCCGACGGGACGAATTCGCATCCTCGCCACCTCCGGCAAAGCGCGCAATCGCTTCGTGCCCAACGTGCCCACTTACATCGAACAAGGCAACAAGGATTTCGACTTCACGGAATGGTTCGGTTTTTTCACCGTCGCCGGAACACCGGCTCCAATGGTGCAGCGCATGAGCGCCGCCGTGCGTGAAGCCGTCGCAACTAAAGAAGTTTCTGACGGCCTCGCTTCGTTTGGTCTCGAGGCGCGCGGCACAACGCCAGAGCAATTAGCCGCGGCTTTGAAAGCAGACACCGAAAAGTGGGCACCGCTGGTAAAGCAGATCGGGTTCACAGCAGACGCCTAACACAAAGCTATAAGTATTTCGATCAATGGGCCGTTTACATGCGACCAGGTCGCCGAAAAAAGTTATTCCGAGAATTTGTGCTTACTCCACTCAAGCCCGATACAGTCGGGCTTTGGTCGGTTGAGCTTTATCCGGCTCTCCTGCTCGTGGGTCACTTTCAGGTTCGAGAGTAGTCGCGCTCCAAGCAGCTCACACCGCCAATCCCAAAGTGGCCAAATTAGCGTGCAATTCTTCGATCGAGCGCCACGGAAGAATCGGCGAATTCTCGCGTTCGTCCGGCGGATTCGTGGGCAGCTCCTCCGACCAGCCGCCGCAGCCTACGAGCGGCAGCAATGGCCGCTTGTGTAGCCACGCTAGATGAACTTCCGATTTTGTGCCGGCACGACCGCCGATCACGACGCACGCATCTCCCGCAAGCGCCATCAGCAAGTTCCGCGCATCGCCCATGCCGCACGGCAACACAATTGTCGCCGGCCAAGCGGGCGGCGGCATCTCAGCCGGCGGAACGATACTCAAAACCAACCCTTTCGCGAGAACAGCTCGCTCCGCAGCCACGCGCGTTGCAGGGCTCCCGCAACCACTCACGAGGGTGATTCCCAGCTGCGCAAGCAATTCTCCCGCGAGCCCCGCGAGTTCATAAGCGCGTGATCCCGGCTCCGCGCTGCCGAGCACGCAGACTTGAGGTTTGCGATACGAAGAGTTCATAGCGATTGATAGTAGCAATCTGCCGCACGATGAGAAAAGTAGCGAGTGAGTCATGCTTTCTACGGCGCGTGAGTAAGCCCTAGTCCGGATCAAAGGCCAAGATCGCTCAGCCCGAGAGGATGAGCAGACCACCGCGACAAATAAGGCTGTGTAAAGACCCGAGCGGCCGCGCGAAGCGCTCTTCAGTTGCGTTTGCCCCCAACGGGTAATGAGTGAAGCCGAGATGCCAGTGAGCGAGTCCGTACCTGAACGCAGGTTTGGGGCATTTTCAGGAATGAAGTGCATGTCCAAATATTCGGCGGATACATCCATTTTATTGGGACGAGACAGCGTAAACCTAGGTAAACAAGAACACTTCGGAAAGTCGTGATGCCCTCAGAAAATGGCACGTGTAGCAGTAAGTGTGCTGCTTACTGACCCAATTAATCACGCTTTTCCGTCTCTCTAGTACACACTCGCTTCTGCCTCTCCGGCCACGCTCATGTCTTTCGTACTCTCGCTCATTTACGCCTTTCTGATGCTGCTGCTCCCGCTCGCAGAGGCGCTCTACAACGGGCGTTCGCCGGGCGCGCTGTTGTATCTGTATTGGGTGGAATCGTTCACGTTGCTGGTCCTGCATCCGATTCGAATCTGGTTGCATCAGCGCTGGACGAACGCCGCAGGACATCGCTATCCGTCAGCGCTCGAATCGGATTCGAAAAAGTCGGGTAGACCGCGTGAACATGCGAAGGCAGACGCTTCGCCCTTCACCTTCTTGAAAAGCTACCTACTGCCCGTCGCGATCTTCACCATCGCGCATGGCGTGTTCATCCTGCTCTTGGTGTTTCTTTTCAAGATTACAGGCCCGCTTAACATGGCCGATGTTCGCGCCGCCACTGTCTGGGGCGCAGGCATACCGCTTGGCGTGTTCATCGTCGATCTGTTTTTGCTGCGTCGATGGAGCTTTTCACAACTGCAGCTTTCGGTGGGAAATCTCGCGCTGCGTCTCTTGGTCACGCAGTTTGGCATCATCTTTGGAACGCTGCTTACCGCGCTCACAAAATCGCCGTGGGGCGTCGTCGCCGTTTTCTTCATCTTCCGCGTGTTGACCGATGCGCTGGTGGATTGGTCGAAGCGAAAAAAGGGAAAACTCGGCCTTTCAAACCGGATCGCCCGCTGGGTGGCGAGGAAGGAAAACAAATCCGTCGAGCAAGTGCGCGCTGAGTTTGAAGCGTCGATGAAGACGGATGACGAATTCGAGGCGCGCCTCAACCAGCCGTTCGATCAGAAATCGAAGAAACGAAGCGCTTAGGACGCGCTTACTTCCGCCACGGCGTGGCGCTCTGTCAAAATCAAGCGCATGCTGCTCGATTTCTTCTATCACCTCCGGCATCGCGGCGTGAAGCCTTCAACGCGCGAGTTCTTGACGCTGCTCGAAGCGCTGAAGGCGGATGTGATTTCGCCATCGATTGACGATTTCTATTTCTTATCGAAGGCCACGCTCGTCAAAGACGAAACGAAGTTTGATCGCTTCGATTTCGCGTTCGCCGAATACTTCAAAGGCGTCTCCGAACTGGTTGACTTGAAAACGGCGATTCCCGAAGATTGGCTTAAGAAAATCGTTGAAAAAATGCTCTCGCCGGAAGAGCGCGCGAAGCTCGAAGCGATGGATTTCGAAACGCTGATGGAGACGCTCAAGAAGCGGCTGGAAGAACAGCAAGGCCGTCATCAAGGCGGCAATAAATGGATCGGCACCGGCGGCACCTCACCTTTCGGCGCGTATGGTGACAATCCTGCGGGCGTTCGCATCGGCCAGAAAGAAAGCCGTATGCGCAGCGCCGTGAAAGTGTGGGACGAACGGCAGTTTCGCGATTACGACGACAACGTCGATTTCAATACGCGCAATGTGAAAGTGGCGCTGCGGCGGCTCCGTAAGTTCGCACGCGAGGGCGCGGTCGATGAGCTTGACTTGCCGCACACACTCGAAGAAACCGGCAAGAACGCCGGCATGCTCTCCATTCAAATGCGCCCGGAACGAAGGAATGCCGTGAAGGTGTTGTTGCTGCTCGACATCGGCGGCTCGATGGATGATCACATCGAACAAGTCGAAGCGCTATTCAGCGCCGCGAAAAGCGAATTCAAGCGGCTCGAGCATTTTTACTTTCATAACTGCCTCTACGATTTCGTCTGGAAAACCAATCGCCGTCGCAGCACTGAGCGCACGCTCACGATGGATTTGCTGCACAAATACGGCCCCGACTACCGCGTGATCTTCGTCGGCGATGCCGCAATGAGCCCCTACGAAATCGAAATGGACGGCGGCAGCGTCGAATACATGAACAGCGAATCCGGCCGCGTGTGGCTCGGCCGCGTCGTCAATCATTTCAAGCGCGTCGCATGGCTAAACCCAATGCCGCAGCGCACGTGGGAGTACACCTACTCAACCGACCTGATCAAGAAGATCATCGGAGATCGCATGTATCCGACGACGGTGAATGGGCTGACGGATGCGATGAAGGCGTTGGCGAAGTGACGCAAAAGTACGGCGCGCGAGTTGCAGTAGGGTTGGCACCCGGAAGCAGTTGTGCCATCCCGTCGGAGCCAGTGATCGACTGCGGAAATCAAGGCGAAATTTCTTTTGCGACCGTCTGCATCAAGCGGTCAGTCGCTACTCGCAGTCCATCTAGTAGTGGTTTGTTTTGGGACAGCAAGTCACCGAACGCGTCAACGACAGGGGTTGTTTCACCAATTTGAATAACACGCCCGCCAGGGGCAGGACCAAGCGCAAACGCGTTGGCCCAAGCAATTCGCGCGTCTCTCCGGCTGACAAGGTAGACGCGCGCCATCACGGCGGGTCGAAAACCCGTACCTGCGCTGCGTCCGAATCCAACGTTCCACAATTGAACGTGCAGGGTAGCCGCTGCGCTGTTTGGCTTTCCTAGCCCTAGCAAGTCCTGTGGCGAAGGAAAGGCAACAAACGGCTCGCGCGAACCGCTTACAACATTTAAGCCAGCCTTTTTCGCGCTCGAAACAATGATTGACTGCACCCAGACGCTTATTTCGCCGACTTGCGATGCTGACACTTTGTTTAGCTCTTCAAGTAGTTGACGTTCACTCCCGAGCTTTGAGGCGACTGGCCCGCTGCTAGAACCAGATATGCCACCAAGTGCAACACTTGCGAAGCAAGCGGCTCCGTTACATACAACATCGAGATTTTCGGAGCGCATTGAAATAACGAGATCCAATGCGGACGATAGGTTTCGATCAGAACGGTCAATTTTCTGGACTGTTCCGCATCCGACAAGCTGAGAAAAAACCAATACCAAGAGGCATACGTATCGCATAGACTTTCCCCTGCCTACTTTTGCGGGACAGAATCCCATTGCAGTTGCTAAAAATCGAAAAGTCTGAAGCGTACTAGAAACACCACGATGAACACGTGTATTGATTTTCAAACGATTGTCGGCAAAGACGGCAAACCTCAGTTTGTCGTGGTGCCTTACGCGACCTTCAACAAACTTGTTAAACAACAAGCGGTTGATTCTGAATCAATTCCCAACGAAGTCGTCGGCGCGGTGCTTTCGAAAGGGCACTCCGTCGTACGTGCGTGGCGTGAGCATTTGGGAATGACGCAAGCACAACTCGCGAAGAAAATGCAGTTGACGCAAACGGCCGTCGCACAGTTCGAGGTTCCGGGCGCGAAACTGCGCAAGGCAAGTCGCGACATGATTTCGAAGGCGATGGGAATCGCGTCTGAACTTCTGGATTGGTAGGTTGACGCGAAACCAATACGGCACCGAACTTCGAACTCTAGGCGACGATTTGGCGTCGTTTCGTTGAATGAGGCGTTAGGTCATCGAAGCGCGGTCGAGCCCGCGCCTACACCCCAGCGCGGGGGATCCCGCCTGCGCGGGGACGCGCCTACAACGTGCGTGCCGCGTTGCGCTTGGCCGATTTGCACCGCCGACTTCGCTTTCGATAATGCGTTTCGCGGCGTAGCGCGCTAGTATCGCGCCACAACAAGGAGGCTTTATGTTTAAACGTTTCGTTTCCGTCGCTGCGGCGACGCTCGTTTCTGCGACCGCATTCGCGCAGTTCCCAGACAAAAATCTCAATTACATCATCCCGTTCCCGGCGGGTGGCGAATCCGATGTCGCGGCGCGGCAGCAGGGACTAGTTGCCAAGCGACTCACCGGCAAAGATTTCATCGTGCTCAACAAGGCAGGCGCGGGTGGCGCGCTGGTGTGGTCAACGATGAATCGCGAACCCGCTGATGGCTACACCGTCGCCGGTGTGAATTTGCCGCACATCGTGTTGCAGCCGATGGAAGGCAATGTGCAATACAAAACCGATGATGTGGCGAGCGTGTATTGGTTTCACTTCACGCCCGATGCTATCGTGGTGCCGAACGAAAGCCCGTACAAAACGCTCGCTGAGTTGATTGCGGCGGCGAAAGCGAATCCGAGCAAATTGAACATGGGCGGCAGTGCACTTAACTCGGCGAATCATGCGGCGACCGTGCGCTTTGAATCGCTCGCGGGCGTGAAATTTACCTATGTGCCATTCAAGGGAACGGCTGACATGGCGACAGCGATTTTGGGCAAACATGTAGACGCGGCGATGAGCTACACGACCTTCGCAATTGCGCAAAAAGAAAAGGTTCGTGTACTCGCCGTCGCGACCGAGAAACGTCATCCCGCATTCCCAAATGCGCCGACGTTTAAGGAAGCAGGCTTCAATTGGATTGATGGCGCGTATCGCGGTATCGCGGTGCCGAAATCGACGCCGGACGCAGTAAAGAAACAAGTGAGCGACTTGTTCCAGCGTATCAATAACGACGAGACAATGAAAAAGCAAATGGCCGACGGTGGCTTCGAGTGGATCGATGTGCCGTTCGAGCGCGTGCCCGCATTCATGCAGGAGCGTACGAAAGCGTATGCGGAAGCGGCGAAGTTGCTGGGACTTGTGAAGTAGCCTTTCCAAGGGTTTTTTTGACGCGCCCCCAGAACACGTTATGAAAATCAATCTGCGGTAACCCGCGTGAAATCAGCGTTAAGCTGCGTCAAGAAAAGGATCGTGCCCACGAGGAACGAGCGACGCTCTGAAGAATGTGCCGCACAAAACAAAAGAGCCGCAACTGCGGCTCTTTTTCATTGTTCGATTCAGCTAGCGGCGACGCTTCTTCGCGATCACTTTAGGCCCGGCCTTGGCACCGCGCTTGGCCTTCGATTTCTTGAAAACCACGGGCTTCGGAATTTCGAGCACTTCGCCAGTTTCCATCCACGTTTTGATCCGATTTGCGTCACCGATACGCGAGAACTTACCGACTGAATCAAGCAACACCATGATCACGGGGCGCTGCGCAATTTTCGCGAGCATCACCACGCAGCGCCCCGCCTCGCTGATGAAGCCAGTTTTCTGCAGGCTGATCTCCCAGCCGTCGGTTTTCACGAGGCCGTTAGAGTTTCCGAAATGGTACGTGCGACCCGTTTCATCACTGGTGAGCAGTTGCTCGCGCTGGGTGCTCAAGCTCGAAATCAACGGATACTGGTTCGCGGCGGTTACGAGCACCGCCAAATCTTTTGCCGTCGAGACATTTTGCGGCGAGAGGCCAGTGGTGTCGACGAAATGGGTTTGCTCCATCCCGAGCGCTTTGGCTTTGGCATTCATCGCGCGAACCGCCGCCGCGTAGCCGCCGGGGTAGTAGCGCCCAAGCGCGTTTGCCGCGCGGTTTTCGGACGACATCAATGCGAGTGAAAGCATCTCGCGGCGAGTAAATGTTTCGCCGATCGAGAGCTTTGAGCGTGAACCCTTGAGGAAATCCAGGTCTTCAAGGCCAATCGCGAGTTTTTCGTCGAGAAATTGATCCGCCTCTACCACCACAATCGCGGTCATCAACTTAGTGATGCTGGCGATGGGCGTAACGTGCGATGAATTCTTGGCGAAGATCGGCTCGCCCGTTTTGGCGTCGATGATGAGCGCGGCCTGCGAAACTAGGTTCGGACCGGTTGCCATCGCGCTTGGCGCGCCAGTAAGCGCGCTCACGGCAGCCAACGCTACCGCAAAAAATCGTGAAAAATCAATCACTCCGGTCAACATCTTCATATTCGATCTCAGATTGTAAGAGCTTCGCCACAGGAATCAAAACAAAAGCGAAGCGGACTTTAACTTCAAGGCTAAAAATTCAGGAAATTTAAGGTGAGCCTGAGAAAACACTAAGTATCCAGTAAATGATTAAACCGTCCCTAGTCCCAATTTAATTGGGCCTGTAGCGTAAATGCAGCTAATTCTTCAGTTGCAAGCCAAGCGCTTTTTTCGGCGCATGGTGACGCGCAACGTCGGACGCCGCTAGTCCCCACAAAAACTCACCACGCCCACGACCGCCCTGTTTTCTGCGTCGCAGCAATCGCTGGGAACCTCGCGCAGTCACGGTTTTCCCGAGAGCGAGCGGCGTTCACGCTGCACATCCCCGCGATCAACCGAGCACAACGACCGACTTTCGCAAAACGTGCCACCGGAGAATTTCTCAGCTCGCACTTGCTCGTTGCAAAAAGCGTGACAGCCCGGGTATCGATGGCCATCAAAAGCGCTCGCTCGGCGAGGCGCGGGTCATCGCGCAGCGCCGCAGCGCTCAGAAAGCGCGCTGTTTCACGATTAAGCCCCGAGTTTTTGCTGGGCCTTATTGAGCCAGTGAGACAGGGCGTTGTGTAACTCTTCTTGGCTAAACGAGCAGCTTTCTGCGGAAAAGAGCGCCGAGGATTGGAGTCGGGTCACGATTTCGTCCATCGCGCGGGCGTAGGGCGGCGGAAGCGCTGCTAGCAACGCGGCGCACGCCTCAGCTCGCGCCGCGAACGCGGCAACAGCAATGTCACCCTTGCGCAGTGCAGCCGCTGAGGCTGCGAGCGCCGCGAGTTCGCTTCTTGCGGCCTGTGCAGCGTCGTCAGTCAACTTTCGCGCCCGAATCTTTAACGATTTTTGCGTACTTCGGAAGTTCTTTCGCGATGAACGCGGCGAACGCTTCTGGCGTGGTCGGCGAGGGCTCGGCGCCGCTTGCGAGCCATTTCTCTTTGAGGTCAGGCGCTGCAAGCGCCTTATTCACTTCGGTATTGAGGCGTTTCACAATCTCGGGCGGCGTACCTGCGGGTGCGAACAATCCCCACCATGTAAAGACATCGAAGTCTTTAACGCCCGCCTGCGCCATCGTCGGTAAATCGGGCGCGAGTGCGCTGCGGGTGGGGGTGGTGACTGCGTAGGCTTTGAGTTTGCCGGCTTTGATTTGCGGCATCGCGCTTGCCATGTTGTCGAACATCATTTGCACTTGCCCGCCGAGCAGATCAGTCATCGCCGGGCCGCCGCCCTTGTACGGCACGTGCTGAACCGGCGCGCCCGTTGCCGATTTGAAGAGCTCGCAGGCCAAATGCCCCGCGCTGCCATTGCTACCGCTCGCACAATTCGCTTTACCGGGATTTTTCTTTGCGAAATCAACGATGTCGGCGACGTTATTGGCTGCAAGCGCAGTCGGGTTCACGACCAACACATTTGGCGTGACGACCACCAGCGAAATAGGCGCAAAATCTTTCTGCGGATCAAACGGCATCTTGCCCCCGCTTGCGGCAATGAGCGCTGGGTTCACGGCGTGCGTCGAAAGCGCGCCCATGCCGAGCGTGTAGCCGTCCGCTGCCGATTTGGCGAGCGCATCCATGCCGATATTGCCGCCCGCACCGGCTCGGTTTTCAACGACGACTTGCTGGCCGAGCTGCTCGGAAAGCTTTTGCGCAAGCGCGCGTGATGTGGCATCGACCGACCCCCCGGCGGGGAACGGCACGATGAGCTTAATAGGCTTTGCCGGGAAAGGCTGCGCGGACGCCACACCAAAACACAGCGTTCCGAAAATCAGTGCAAGTAGTTTGTTAGATGACATCGCGATGACGCTTTCAAGGATTTGTGAGTGCCTGAATGAACTCATAGCGAAGTTTACGGTCAGGCAATGAAACCGCTGAGCGGTGAAGCCCAAGCATCCCAGTGCGGCAAAGGCGATAATCAAAGAAAACTCGTGATCGCACATCGGCTAGGCCGCTAAGGCGCAGAGCGCAATAGTGATCGGGTCATGTTTCTTAATGCGGTTGCGCAACTCGAAATACCTCAAGCAATGAAAAAATCGATCTTCGGCCTAGTGGTGGCAGCGCTCGGTGCCATCGTGGGCGCCGGTGCGGTGTATCTTTTCGGACTGTTTAAACCCGCGCCAGCGCCCTCGTCGCCTGCGCCTGCCGTAGCGGCGGCACCCGCTGCCGCCGCCAAACCCGGCGAAGTACCCAAGCCCGCGACCCCTGGTGCTACCGCTGGCGCGCCTGGCGCGCCGGGTGCAGGCGGCCCGCCTCCGACGCCGGTTGAGCTTGGAAAGCCTGAAAAAGCGGTGTGGCCGCTTTCGGTCACGGCTGTTGGCACATTGCGGTCGGACGAATCGGTCATTGTTCGCAGCGAGCAGGCAGGTCGCATCGTGTCGCTCAATTTCCGCGAAGGCCAACCGGTGCGCAAAGGGCAAGTGTTGGTGCAGCTCGACGACGGCGTGACCCGTGCCGAGCTTGAGCAGGCCAAGGCTAACTTCAAACTCGCCAAAGCTAACTTTGACCGCACTGCAGAACTGCGCGAGAAGAATTTCGTCTCGGGGCAAGCCAAGGATCAAGCGGAAAACGCGCTGAAAGTTGCGGAAGCAAACATTCGCGTGATCGAAGCGCGGCTCGGTCGCTTCAACATTGAAGCGCCGTTTTCGGGCACGATTGGTCTGCGCTCGGCAAGCATCGGCGACTATGTGAAAGACGGACAAGATATCGTCAATCTCGAGAAGACCGATCCGATCAAAGTCGATTTCAAAGTGCCGGAGCTCTTCCAATCGAAAGTCCGCGTTGGGCAATCGCTCGCGGTAACGCTTGATTCGCTGCCGAACCAACGCTTCACCGGCACGCTCTACGCCGTAAATCCGCAGCTGGATGCAAGCGGTCGCGCGGTTGTGTTGCGCGCTCAGATGAGTAACCGCGAAGCGTTGCTTAAGCCTGGCATGTTTGCGCGTGTGCGTCTTGCACTGTCGGAATCGGTAGAAACGCTCGTAGTGCCCGAACAAGCGGTTTTCATGCAAGGGGAAGATCAGCTGATGTATCGCGTTGTCGATGGCAGAGCCTCTCGAACAAAAGTGGAGATCGGGCAGCGTCGCGATGCCAAGGTTGAAATCGTGCAAGGCGTCACGGCAGGCGATACGATCGTACTTGCGGGCTGGCAGCGGCTGCGTGAAGGCGCCGCAGTGCGGCCAGCAGGCGGTGGCGCGGGCGCAGCAAAGGGGCCAGACGCCGCTAAAGCGCCACCTGCCGCCGCACCCGCCGCGACGGACGGCAAGCCTGCAACGGCTAAGAATTCAGACGGCGTGAAAGCAGATTCCGGCAAACCTGCGGCGAGCGCACCGCCGGTTGCGCCGTCGAAACCATAAAGACATGTCGGTGACGGGTTCTCAGTTCAGGCTGGCGACGTGTGATCGCGCTCATCGGAATGAACCGTCATCGTCGATGAAGCCAACGCGGGATAGAGATCGATTTCGCAGCTGTAAATTGGTCCAGTCGCTCGCCGAAGGCACAGGACTGCTGAAAGCGATCTACGGCGTTAAGGACTTCCTTTTTACTTTGTTGAACGAAGTTGATATGAAATCGTTCGCTTAGCGCCCGTTTTATGTGGGCTAAAGGCTGGTTTTCTACTTATTCGATAGATAGTTATGTGAACGCTAGCCCCGGAGTATATTGGGTTTAATTGAAATTGCTACCTTACTCAGCGACAAGCGACGCCGCTACAAGCGCATGTCATTGATCGTCCAACCCGCTCGCGGTTGGCGCAGTCATACAGAGAATTTCTGAAAGAGCACGTGTCATGAAACTTTTCGATTTGTGTATCAAGCGTCCGGTGCTCGCCACCGTGCTCTCGTTGATCGTCGTGTTGCTCGGCTTAATTAGCTACCAACGCCTCTCGGTTCGCGAATACCCAAAGATCGACGAGCCAATCGTGTCGGTGTCTACCGGCTACAAAGGCGCGTCACCCGAGGTGATCGAATCCCAGATTACCAAGACGCTCGAAGACTCGCTCTCCGGCATCGAAGGGGTGAGCCTGATCACGTCGAATTCGCGCTCCGAGCGAAGCGATATCACCGTATCTTTCAACATCTCGAAAGACCCCGACGTTGCAGCCGCTGAGGTGCGCGACAAGGTGGCTCGCGTGCGTGCGCGCTTGCCCGATGCCGCCGATGAACCGGTTATTGCGAAGCAAGAGGCTGATTCGTTCCCGGTGATGTGGTTCGCACTCACCTCCGATAAGCACTCACAGCTCGAACTCTCCGACACAGTCAATCGCGTGATTAAGCCGCGCCTATTGGTGCTTCCTGGCGCGGCCGACTTGCGGCTTTTTGGTGAGCGCCGGATTTCGATGCGAATCTTCCTTGATCCGCAAAAGCTCGCCGCTTACCGACTCACGCCTGCCGACGTTGAGGCAGCGCTTCGCTCGCAAAACGTCGAAATCCCATCAGGACGTATCGAATCGCGTTTGCGCGAATTCAACGTCCTCACTCAAACAGATTTGCAAACACCGGAGCAGTTTGGCAACGTGGTGATCGCGCAATCGAGCGGCTATTCAGTGCGCATCCGAGATGTTGCCAAGGTAGAAATTGCCGCTGCTGAGGAGCGCGGTTTTCAGCGCTTCATGGGCAAAACTGCCATTGGCTTCGGCATCATCCGGCAATCGACAGGCAATCCGCTTGATTTGTCAAACGCGGTTAAGCGCGAGATCCCGATCATTCAGGAAAACTTGCCTCAAGGCATGAAGATCGAACTCAATTTCGATAGCTCGGTGTTCATCGCGCAATCGATCAAGGCGGTGTTTACGACGATCGGCGAAGCGGTCTTGCTCGTCGCGCTCGTCATCTTCTTTTTCTTGCGCAGCTTCCGCGCCACCATTATTCCGCTCATTACGATTCCGGTCTCACTGATTGGCGCGTTTTTCGTGATGTATGCATTCGGTTTCACCATCAACACACTCACCTTGCTTGCCATGGTGCTCGCGGTGGGCTTGGTGGTTGATGACGCGATTGTGGTGCTCGAAAACATCTATCGAAACATTGAAAACGGGATGGATCGAATCCAGGCGGCGCTGGTAGGCACGCGTGAAATTGGCTTCGCGGTTATCGCGATGACGCTCACGCTCGCTGCCGTGTTTGCGCCGCTCGCGTTTGCAACGGGCCGCACCGGTCGGCTCTTTATTGAATTCGCCTTAGCGCTAGCGGGCGCGGTGTTGGTGTCAGGCTTCGTCGCGCTAACGCTCTCTCCAATGATGTGTTCGGTGCTCTTGAAGCATCAGCCCACACACTCAAAACTCTACAACGCCATTGAACGATTGTTTGAGGCGATGAATCGCGGCTACCGGCGCTCACTGGGGCTCGCGCTTGACAATCGTATCGTCATTATTTTGATTGCAGTGATCGTGGCGGGTGTCGCGGCGGTTCAATTCAAGTTAATCAAGACTGAGCTTTCGCCGCTTGAGGATCGCGGCGTCATCTTTGGCTTCGTCTCAGCGCCAGAAGGCTCCACCTCTGACTACTTGGTGAAGTATGTGCAACAAGTCGAAGGAATCTACCAGCAGCTTCCAGAAATGCAGGCCTACGGCGGTAACGGCGGGTTTCCGAACGTAGCCGATGGCACTGCGATTCTGCGCTTGAAGGATTGGAGTGCACGCGAGCGCTCCCAAGCAGAAGTTGCGAAAGAACTTTTCCCTAAATTTCAATCGCTGGCGGGCGTCTCCGCATTTCCTTCACAACCCGGCTCGCTCGGGCAATCACCACGTGCAAAGCCCATTGAGTTCGTAATCATGGCCCCCGTGCCGTACGATCAAATGCAAGGCTTCGTGCAGCGCATGCAAGAAGAGATGCGCAAGAACCCAGGCTTCACCAATATCGATACAGATCTGCGCATGAATACGCCTGAGCTTCGGGTTCGAGTCGACCGGGATCGTGTACTAGATGTCGGGGCAAGCGTTGATACGGTGGGCCGCACACTTGAAACGATGCTGGGCGGACGCTTGGTCACTCGCTTCAAGCAAGATGGTGAGCAATATGATGTGATCGTGCAAGTGGCGCGGGATGGCCGCGATACGCCAGATCGAATCAAAGAGATCAACGTACGAAATCGCGCCGGAGAGATGGTGCCGCTGTCGAACTTACTCACCCTTCGCGAAGGCGTGAGCCCGCGCTCAATTGCGCACTTCCAGCGCGTGCGATCGGCAACAGTCAACGCAAACTTGCAGCCCGGCTATACGCAAGGCGAGGCAATTAAATACATGCAAGACGCTGCGAAGCGGGTGTTACCGGCCACCGCGCAAACCGATCTGGCGGGTCAATCGCGCGAATTCCGCGATTCATCGAGCGACATTTACTTCGTTTTCTTACTCGCGCTCGGATTTATCTATCTCGTGCTCGCCGCGCAGTTTGAAAGCTTCATTGATCCGCTCATCATCATGCTGACCGTACCGCTTTCGATTACCGGCGCGCTTTTGGCGTTGCAATGGACGGGCAGTACGCTCAACATCTACTCTCAGATTGGTCTCATCACGCTAGTGGGGCTCATCACCAAACACGGCATCTTGATCGTGGAATTTGCCAATCAGTTGCGTGATCGTGGGCATAACGTGCGAGACGCCGTAGTCGAAGCGGCGGAGCTGCGTCTTAGACCGATTCTGATGACGACGGGTGCGATGGTGCTTGGCGCAATCCCGCTCGCGCTTGCAAAGGGCGCGGGTGCTGAAAGTCGTTCAGTCATCGGATGGGTGATTGTGGGTGGAATGACGCTCGGGACGCTGCTCACGCTCTATGTCGTGCCTACCGCGTACACCTTGCTCGCACGGCGAAACCGTGGCGAGCGTGACCGCGCATTTGACCGCGCAGAGAACGCAACGCACCAAGGTGCGCCAATTGCTGCAGAATAGACTCTATAAAAAGATGTGCCGGAGCCCATCAGAAGAAGGCGATAAACATGAATGTCGACGCAGGCATGGCAATCAAGGAAATCAAAGCGGGCGAAGCGGGGATTTACCGCGCGCTCATGCTGAGAGGTTATAGCGAGCATCCGGACGCATTCACCTCCACCTTTGAAGAGCGCGCAACCAAACCCATCGAATGGTGGGCCCGCCGGCTGCAAGATCCCACCAGCCTGACCTTGGGCGCGTTCGACGCGAACGACGCCTTGATCGGTACACTTCGACTTGAGCAATTCCAGCGCTTGCGTGAGCGCCACAAAATCAACCTCGCCGCGATGTACGTGATGCGTGATTTCGCGGGACGCGGCATCGGTCGCAAGTTGATCGACGAAGCGCTGATCTCATGCCGCAAATTGGGTGGAATTGAAATGGTCAATCTGACCGTGACGTCTGACAACCTTGCGGCCCTTCGACTTTACGGCAAAGTGGGCTTCCAGGAGTTTGGTCGGGAAAAGCGCGCGGTCAAAGGTAACGCGATGTATCTTGACAAGCTCTATATGTGGCGGCCAGTGAGCGCGGATTACGTCGCGCCGATCTAGTGCAACGGAGGGCGTGCTGACACGCGCCCTGGAGCGCGAGAATTGCTCAGAGCGCATCCAGGCCCTGCTCCCCAACAATCAGTGATTTTGGATGACCGTAGCTGCCATTCGTCTCGCAATAGACGCCGACGTAAAACGCATTGCAACGCTCGCAACGCAAGTGTATTTAGATACCTATGCGACGGGTGGCGTGTGGAACACGATTGCCGATGAGATCGCGGAGTATTTCTCTCTTGCCGCCATGCAGCGAACGCTCGACCATCCAGATCGTCGCATTCTCATCGCTGAACGCGGCGATCGGCTACTCGGATTTATTCAATTCTGTTCGGGGAGCGCTCAACCGCTTGTGGGCGGGCGAAGCCCGGCCGAGATTGAGCGCCTGTACGTGCAGCGCGCGCAGGCCAACACGGGAATCGGTAGCCAGCTTCTCAGCCGCGCGGAATCGATGCTAGGCGCCGATGGATGTGATCGCGTGTGGCTTACCGCGTGGGCGGAAAATGCGCGCGCAATCGATTTTTATTCACGTCGTGGTTATCTCGACGTCGGGCAGTCGTTTTATGAGTTTCAGGGCGAGCGCTACGAAAATCGCGTGTTCGCCAAGCCACTCTAGGGTGCGTTAACACGCCCTAGGCGTGAGCGACTGCCGTCTCTGGGCTAGCGTTCATCCATGAGACGCTTCAACGCCTCTCGATACTTTGAAGCCGTTCCCTCGATCACTTCTAGCGGCAAAGCGGGCGCAGGCGCTTGCTTGCCCCAGGGCTTGCCATCGATACGTACTGCCTCTAGCCAATCGCGAAGATATTGCTTGTCGTAGCTCGGCGGATTAGCTCCCATCTCGAGCGCAGCTTCATAGCCATCAATAGGCCAGTAGCGCGACGAATCCGGCGTGAGTACCTCGTCCATCAAGGTGAGCGTTCCCGCTTCATCGAGTCCAAATTCAAACTTCGTATCGGCGATGATGATGCCTTTGGTGAGCGCGTAATTTGCCGCCTTGGTGTAGAGCGCAATGGCTGCAGCGCGCACGCGGTCTGCCATGTCGGAGCCAATAATCTCGCTCATCCGGGCGAACGAAATGTTTTCGTCGTGCTCGCCCATTTCAGCTTTGGTCGCGGGCGTAAAAATAGGCTGGGGAAGCTTACTCGCGTTGGTGAGCCCCGAAGGCAGAGCGACCCCGCACACCGATTGCGATTGCTGATACTCGGCCCATCCAGAGCCTGCGAGATATCCGCGCACCACAGCCTCCACAGGTAGTGGCTTCAAGCGCTTCACCAGCATCGAGCGACCGACCACCTGTGATTTTTCCTCTGCGCTCACGACACTTTCCGGCGCGTCTCCCGTCAAATGGTTGGGCACAATACCGTTAAGCTTCTCAAACCAGAATAGCGCCATCCGTGTCAGCAACTCACCCTTGCCCGGAATCGGCTCGTTCATGATGACATCGAACGCGCTGATCCGATCACTTGCGACCATCAGGATGCGGTCGGTGCCAACCGCGTAGTTATCGCGAACTTTTCCGCGAGCAAGTAGCGGCAATGACCGAAGTGAGGAAGTGTGCAGTGCGTTCATTCGTTTTTGGCGTTGACAACGCTATGAGCGTGAAGAGGCGTTTCACGCACGCAGCGATTGTTTTTGAGCGGGGAAATCAACCCAGAATTATCGCCGTTGCCCCGGACGCAAGCCTCGCTCACTGAGCGATAGTGTTGTTAATAAAAATACTCAAAAACGCACGTTTTCACTTGGGCAGATGACGCATTTTCTTAAAAAACAACAATATTTAAAAGCCACTGCTAGCCCCTTTTAAATAGCAGGTATACGTTGAGTACCAATACTGATTGATACGCAGGGGCTATGTGTGTGCTCATCCAAGTCAATCCGTCCCATGCTGAATCTGCGCGAGTGGCCCAGTGCCTGTATGCCCGACCTGAGGGCAGCCAGAAGATGCGCGTTCTGAAAGCCACCGGAAACGCGGGGACGTTGTCACAAGGAACGCCGCGGAGCTGAACCGCGAAGCGGCGCTCTTAAGATTACAAATTTGTAATCTGCTTGCGTTTGCGCAGATCGGCTCCTACCATCAGCGCCTTATGGCAACTGCCAACCGAACATTCGAAGAGGAACCCGTTGGTGCATGCGTTTTCTCTCCTCTTCCTTCGCAAAAAAGGTTTCTCTAAATGGTACGTTTTGAATTGAACGGCAAGGCCGTCAGCGTTGACGCTGACCCCACGACGCCTTTGCTTTGGGCGCTGCGCGACAACTTGAACCTCACAGGAACGAAATTCGGCTGCGGCATGGCGCTTTGTGGCGCGTGCACTGTGCATTTGAATGGCGATGCGATTCGTTCTTGCACCACGCCGATTTCGGCCGTTGCGAATCAAAAGATCACTACCATCGAAGCGCAATCGACTGATCGAATCGGTCGAGCGGTGACTGATGCATGGGTGAAGCATGATGTGGCGCAATGCGGCTATTGTCAAAGCGGGCAAATCATGTCGGCGGTCAGCCTGCTCAAAGGTAAAAAGAACCCAAGCGACGCTGATATAGATGCGGCAATGGCCGGTAATGTGTGTCGCTGCGGTACCTACACGCGTGTGCGTGAGGCCATCAAAGACGCAGCTAAAGCCATCGCTTAAGGAGCGGCAGTATGTATCTCGAAAAAGCTCTGGCTCAGCACGGTATCAATATCGAAGCGCTTGCGCTCGGCTCACAAGCACGCGCATCGCGCCGTAACTTCATGAAATTTAGCGTCGGCGGCGTGGCTGGCATTGCAATCGTGCCGTCGCTCGTGAGCGCGCAAGCGCCGCAAGGTGCGCCTGCGCCGAAAGCGGGACAGAAACCCACCGAGCAACCGGCCGCGTTTGTCACGATCGCGAAAGACGGCACCACCACGATTCTTTGCAATCGGATGGACATGGGGCAGGGCATCGAAACAGCGCTCGCCATGATTTGCGCCGAGGAGCTCGACGCAGACTGGGCCAAGGTAAAGACCGCGTTCGGAAACCAAAAAGGTAACTACGTTGACCCGATGATGGGAATGCACCTTACGGGCGGGTCAAATTCCGTAAAAAACAGCTACACGCAATACCGCGAGCTTGGCGCGCGCACCAAGACGATGTTGCTTGCCGCTGCAGCGAAGCAATGGAAGGTGGACGCCGCCACATTGCGCGCTGACAACGGCGTCGTGATCGGCGGGAATCGTCGCGCGAGTTACGGCGAACTATTCGATGCAGCGATGAAAGAGCCGATCCCTGAGGCCGTGACGCTGAAAGATCCGAAGTCATTCAAGTTAATCGGCAAACCGACTGGGCTCAAAGTTTCGCGCGCGAAATCAACTGGCACTCAGCAGTACGGCATTGACGTGAAGCTGCCGGGGATGTTGACCGCAGTGGTCATGCGCCCACCCGTGTTCGGCGGCAAAGTGAAATCACTCGATGCCAGCGCAGCGCTTAAAGTGAAGGGCGTGCGCGCGGTGTTACCGGTGGAACTAGATCGCGGCGCTAAAGGCGTTGCTGTCATTGCTGACGGTTACTGGCCTGCGAAGCTTGGCCGCGATGCGGTGAAAGTGGAGTGGGATAGCGCGGGCGTTGCCAAAGCAGACACAGCAAAAATGCTCGCGCAGTACCGCGATCTAGCGAAGAATCCAGGGCGTCAAGCGCCAGGCGCAGGATTCAAGGCGGATGTTTCTGCGCTTGCAAGTGCGCCCAATAAGCTCACCGCAGAGTTCGTGTTCCCGTATTTGAATCATGCGCAGATGGAGCCACTCGCCTGCACGGTTGATTTGAAAGCAAACGAGTGTCATGTCTATACGGCGTCGCAAATGCCAGGTGTTGATACCGGAGCGATTGCGCGGATCACGGGGCTCAAGCCAGACCAAATCAACATTCATGTGCAAATGGCGGGCGGCGGGTTTGGCCGCCGCGCTGTGCCCACGAGCGAATACCTCGTTGAGGCCACCAACGTTGCGAAAGCCTATGTCGCCACAGGGAAACGCGCACCAATCAAAGTAATCCATTCTCGCGAAGACGATGTGAAAGCGGGCTACTACCGTCCGTACACGCTTCACCGCGCTGAGATTGGGTACGACAGTGACGGCAAGATCACCGCATGGGATCACCGCATCGTGTCGCAAAGCATTCTGAAAGGGTCACCGTTCGAAGCGTTTTTGGTCAAAGACGGTATCGACGGCACCACGACCGAAGGCATGAAAGAGCCCTACGCGATTCCGATGCAACTTTCGGTGCATCACCCAGAGATCAACGTACCCACGCTCTGGTGGCGCTCTGTCGGGTCAACGCACACGGCATTTGTGATGGAAACGCTGCTCGACGAAATTGCCGTGGCAACCAAAAAAGACCCCGTTGACTATCGCATGAGCCTGCTCGCAGACGACGCGCGCGGGAAACGGCACAAAGCGGCGCTTCAGCTCGCAGTCGACAAATCGGGTTACGGCAAGAAAACGCTCGCATCCGGCATGCACTGGGGCATAGCGATGCACGAGAGCTTCGAATCGGTGGTCGCGTTCGTGCTGGAAGCGGGCGTTAGAGATGGCAAGCCAGTAATCGGTGAAGTCACGGCGGCGGTGCATTGCGACTTCTGCGTCAATCCGCGCACGGTGGAAACGCAAGTTCAGGGCTCAGCCTTGATGGCGCTCGCCACCACGATGGAAAACCACGCGATCACCTTCAAGGATGGCGTCGTCGAGCAGAGCAATTTCCACGATTTTCCGATGCCGCGCATCACCGATATGCCAAAGATAGCGGTGCATATCGTGCCATCGACCGATCCGCCGAAGGGAATCGGCGAACCGGGCTTACCGCCTTTCGCTCCAGCGCTCGCCAACGCGCTTCGCCGCGCTACCGGCAAGCCGCTGCGAGAGATGCCGTTTAAGCTTGCTTGAGCGCCCTAACAAAACGCTGCGTATCACGCGGCGTTTTTATTTCTGCTTCACCAACGCCGAGATGCGCTCACGTAGCCATCGCACAGCCGTGCTCTCGTGGGTGCGCTCATGCCAAAGCTGGTAGAAGCGAAGCGGCGGGAAATCAAGTGGTGCAGGCAACACTTTGAGCGGCAGGATGCGCGCAAATGGCTCGGCAAACCGACGGCCTGTTGTAAAAATCAAATCGGTGGTGGTGAGCACATACGGTGCGACGTGGAAATAAGGTAGCGACACGCGAATATCGCGCCGTTGTCCGAGCCGATAGACGTGCTCGTCAATCGCACCGCGAATGCCGCCTGCGTACGGAACGGGTGCGAGGTGTTGCGCTTTCAGATAGTCCTCCGCCGTGATCTCCCCCTTCTTCGCCAGCGGATGTCGCTCTGAGACGATGCACACGACTTCATCATCAAAGAGCGGTGAGGTGCGCAAGTAATCCGGCGGGTGAGGCCAATTGCCGATAACGACATCAATATCGCCCTCTTCTAGCAAGCGTTCGAAATCGATATCGAGCGAAAGAGAGCGCACGTTGAGCCGCGCATTGGGTGCTTCTTGGCGCAGCGTTGCACTTAGATTTGAGAGAAAAAACGCATCGAAGTAGTCAGGTGCGCCCACACCGAATTCGCGCAACGTCGTTTTTGCTTCAAACGTATCGGCCAGGTCGAGAACGCGATCAATGCCGTCAATGGCTTGCTTGAGGGGCTCCATGAACGAAAGCGCGCGCTCTGTGGCCGCCATACCATTGCGGGTGCGCACGATCAGCTGATCGCCCGTGAGATCGCGCAGGCGTTTGAGCGCGCTGCTTACCGCCGGTTGCGTGATGCCAAGCCGGTCGGCAGCGCGCGAAACGCTTTGCTCTTTCAACACCAAATACAGCACGCGAAGTAGCTGAACATCGATTCGATTGCTGCGTTCCTGTGCCTCGCTCATGGCCGCGCCGAGTGCTTTCCGCATCGCCGCAAAATAAGCGCGGTCGATGCTCGAAATAAAGAAAGTGAAGTCTGCTTTATACCGTGTTGGCGTAAAGTGCGGCAATGAGGCATTCCATTGAGTTTTTGCTAAACGGCGAGCGCATCGCTGTTGACGATCTTGACCCGCACACCACCGTGCTGCAGTTCTTGCGTGAACGGCGCGGTCTTACCGGCACTAAGGAAGGGTGTGCAGAAGGCGATTGCGGCGCCTGTACGGTTGCAATCGCTGAGCTGTCCGCGGATCAGCGCGTCGACGTGAAACCAATTAACGCCTGTATCCGTCTGCTCGCGACGATCGATGGCAAGGCACTTTTTACGGTCGAAGCGCTATCAAATGCGAACTCGCGTGCGCCGCTTCATCCAGTGCAGGCGGCGATGGTCGACGCGCATGCATCGCAATGCGGATTTTGTACGCCTGGGTTCGTGATGAGCCTGTTTGCACTGTTCAAAAACGAATGCTCACCCAGCAGAGACCGGGTGATCGAGGCGATCTCGGGCAATCTCTGCCGATGTACGGGATACCGTCCTATTATTGAAGCAGGAATAAAGGCGACTACAGCAATTTGCTTTTCAACTGAAAGGGGCGAGAGCAAAGAAAAGTTAGAAGCCAACAGTAATGGGAATCAAGCTTTAGCCCCAACAAATAGTCAGGTAAACGGCGAAAGCCAAAAAATCGTTTGGCTTAACACGCCTGGACGCAGCGAAGCGCTTGAATCTGCAGAGCGAGCAATGATCGAAGCGCTCGCCGCACTGCCAGCCAATGCATCGAGTGAATCGCTGCACTATCGATTCGGCGGACAGCAATTCTTCGCGCCGCGCTCGATTGACGAGCTCTCCAGCCTTGTCGCCGATCATCCGAACGCCTGGATTCTCGCGGGCGGCACTGACATCGGTTTGTGGATCACAAAAGCCTTGCAGCACAACGCAACGCTGATCTACACAGGCGGGGTTAGAGCGCTGCGCGACATTCGCGAATCTGACGCCGCACTTGAAATCGGTGCCGCCGTTCCGCTCGAAGACGCGTTTCACGCGATGAACCGACACTATCCCGAGCTCGCGCAAGTATGGACGCGGTTTGCAAGCTGGCCGATTCGTTCCAGCGGCACTTTAGGCGGAAATGTTGCCAACGGCTCCCCGATTGGCGATTCAATGCCAGCGTTGATCGCGCTGGGTGCGACCGTCAGTCTTCGCCATCGCGAACGCGTGCGCACGATCCCGCTTGAGGCGCTCTACTTGGACTACAAAAAACAATCTCGCGCGGGCGGCGAGTGGATCGAAAAAATCACGATACCGCGTCGAATCCCGAATGTGCAAATTGGGTTCTACAAAAATTCGAAGCGTAATGAGCAAGACATCTCTGCAGTATGCGCGGCGATTTCAATGGTGATCGACCGGGGCGTTGTGCAATATGTGCGTATTGCTTATGGCGGTATGGCCGGTGTTCCGAAGCGCGCGATCAACGCTGAGACTGAACTCACTGAAAAAGCATGGAGCGAAACGCAAGTTCGCGCAGCCATGCAGGCCATGCACGCAGATTTTTCACCGATGAGCGACATGCGGGCGAGTGCCGCCTATCGAATGCAAGTGGCCCAAAACCTCCTCTTGCGCTTTTGGCTTGAATCTCAGAGCGCACCCGCTGAAGTGAGGGTGATTTGATGAGCGCAACATTTCGGGCCCAAGCGGTGGCCTCAGCGTTAGGCAGTGAGCGACACGGCGCTGTCGGCAAATCGGTGGCTCATGACAGCGCGCACTTGCATGTGCGCGGCGCTGCGACCTATATCGATGACATCCTTGAGCCACGCGGCACGGCGTACGCCGCATTGACTACCAGCCCAATAGCGCACGGGCTACTCAAGCACATCGATCTAAACGCTGCGCTCGCATCCGAGGGCGTGATCGCGGCCTACACCGCAGCCGATATTCCCGGCGCGAACCAATACGGCGCGATCACGCATGATGAGCCTTTCCTCGCCGAAGGAAAGGTTGAGTTTGTTGGGCAACCCGTGGCGGTGGTGGTCGCACGCTCCATGCGCGAAGCCCGCGTCGCCGCTCGCAAGGTCCGTTGTGACATCGAAGCATTGCCGCCGATTCTTTCGATTGAAGCGGCATTGGCAGCAAATTCGCTTTTCAAGAAACTCGAAGTGGTGCGCGGTGAGCCCAGTTCGGCTTTCGCCAATGCCGCGCATCGCACCTCAGGCGCGGGTGTGATCGGCGCACAAGAACACTTCTATCTTGAGGGCCAAATTGCTCTGGCGGTGCCGCTTGAAGATGGTCAGATGCATGTGTACGTATCCACACAGCATCCCACCGAGATGCAACAAGTTACCGCAACGATTCTCGGGATCGACTGGAAAGACGTGATCTCAGAGTGTCGCCGTCTTGGCGGTGGCTTTGGCGGGAAAGAAGTGCAGCCCGCGCAATTTGTGGCGATTGCTGCGCTTGCGGCGCGTTTGTCGAATCGTCCGGTAAAGCTGCGGCTTGATCGAGACGATGATTTCATGATCACCGGCAAGCGCCATGATTTCGCGTTTGACTACAACATTGCATTCGACGATGGCGGGCGAATCGAAGCCTACGATCTGACGCTTTCATCGCGATGTGGCTTCTCCACCGATTATTCGCATCAGGTGAATGATCGTGCGATGTGTCACATCGATAACGGCTATTCGCTCACCCAACTTCGGCTTCGCAACTATCGTTGCAAAACGAACACGCAGTCTGCCACCGCTTTTCGTGGTTTCGGTGCGCCGCAGGGTGCGTTTGCCACGGAGCATGCGATTGAATCCATCGCACGCGCCCTCGGCAAAGATTCGCTCGATGTGCGAAAGGCGAATTTCTACTCGCCCGAGCGCGGAATGAAAACGCACTACGGGCAAGCGGTTGACGGTTTTTGGCTGCCCGATATTGTGAATCGCTTAGAAGCCAGTTGCGACTACCGTACACGCCGCGAAGCGATCCGGGAACACAACGCAAAAAATCCCTTTGTAAAACGCGGCCTCGCGCTCACGCCCGTGATGTTCGGGATATCGTTTAACGCCTCTTTTTTAAATCGCGGCAGCGCGCTGGTGTCGCTCTATCTCGACGGCAGCCTGCTCGTGAATCATGCCGGCACCGAGATGGGACAGGGGCTTTTCATCAAAGTGCAGCAAGTCGTTGCCCATGAATTTGGCGTAGCGGCAGACGCCGTTCGCTCGACTTCGACCAACACGGCGAAACTGCCGAATACATCGCCAACGGCCGCGTCCTCCGGCAGCGATTTGAACGGGATGGCCGCGCTTGATGCCTGCACAAAATTGAAAGAGCGCTTGATCCCGCTGGCGGCGAAATTGCTCGAATGCGCACCTGCCGATGTGGTGTTTCGAAATGGCGGCGCGAGCACGGCATCGGGGATCAAAACAATCGATCTCAAAACACTCGCCACTCGTGCAACCTTCGCAAAAATTCCGCTCACGGCGCAAGGTTTTTATTACACGCCGAATATCGCCTGGAATGGCGACACTTTCGAAGGTACGCCCGCGTATTACTTTGCCTACGGCGCTGCCTGTGCTGAGGTGAAAGTTGACACGCTCACGGGCGAACACAAGACGGTGCGCGTCGACATCCTGCACGACGTCGGAAATTCGCTCAACCCCGCGATTGATCGAGGACAAATCGAAGGTGGCTTCGTGCAAGGCATGGGCTATCTCACCAGCGAGGAATTGGTGTGGGACGAGCACGGGCGGCTTCGAACACACGCACCGTCAACCTACAAAATTCCAACCGCTGCCGACGTACCAGAAATCTTCAACGTCGCGCTCTACGAAGAGCCCAATCACGTGCCAACGATTCATCGGAGTAAAGCGGTGGGCGAGCCGCCGTTAACGCTCGCGTTTAGCGTGTGGTTTGCGATTGCCGATGCAATCTCCTCAATCTCTGATCGACGCGAGATGCCCGCGCTCGCAGCACCCGCGACGCCTGAGGCGGTGCTGCGCGCTATCAACGCTCTAAAGCAATAGCGAAAGGCGGGTTTCACACGATGCTTCTCTCCGCGCGCCTCGAACTCTTGTTGTCTCTCCCGCTAAGCGTTTGGGTCATCGTTGCCGACGCGAAGGGTTCGACGCCGCGCGATGTTGGCGCATCGATGATTGTGACGCCAGACCAGGTGTTTGACACGATTGGCGGCGGGCATCTAGAGTTGAAAGCAATCGAGTTTGCACGCGAGCAACTCGCCAATGAAAGGCGTAAGGCAACGGTTCGCCATTTTCCGCTCGGCCCATCGCTCGGTCAGTGTTGCGGCGGCCATACGAGCTTGCTGTTCGCGCCGTGCGGCAACGAGGAACGAGCGATGCTTGAAGCGATGCGTGTTCAAGCCGCACAGGACGAAGCCGTCGTGTTCTCGACGTCGCTTGATACTGGCGAGCCGATCAGTGTGCCGCTCGCAAACGATGCCTGGCACATCGTAATTTTTGGCGCGGGGCACGTGGGCAAAGCCTTGGTCAACGTGCTTGCGAACCTGCCTTGCCAAATCACGTGGATTGATGCACGTGAAGCGGAATTTCCTGCGATGCTTCCCCACAACGTCACGGCACTTGCCTCCGATGATCCGGCGAGCGAGGTATCGCGCCTGCCCACGAACTCGCAAGTGCTCGTGCTCACGCATTCGCATGCGATCGACCTTGAAATCTGCTTTGCGCTGCTGAAGCGTGACGATTTTGCTTATTGCGGGCTGATTGGCTCACACACCAAAGCGGCAACATTTCGTAGGCGCTTCCAGCAACGCGCCGTTCCAGACGCGGCGATTGCCCGTATTATTTGCCCTATCGGATCGATCAGTTCGGCGGCCGAGCATCGCAAACATCCCGGCGTGATCGCTATTAGCGTGGCAGCCGATCTGGTCGCGCGACGTGGCGCGAGCGCGAAACAGCATTCGTCTGCTACCCCATAATTTATTAGGGCTAGCGGCTGATTAGTTAAGAATACAAATATCAAAATAATTCATTGCTAGCCCTGGTCGAATTGACGTTTAACGGCTAGATTTTTTCATCCGGAAGGTCATGAGCGCAACCGCACCCCCGCCCCGTCTCGCGTTGCGCCACATCACAAAGCGCTATCCGAGTGTTGTTGCCAATGAGGATGTGAGCTTGAGCGTCGCGCCGGGCGAAATTCACGCGGTGCTTGGCGAAAACGGTGCGGGCAAATCGACGTTGATGAAAATCATCTACGGCGCGGTCAAGCCCGATTCTGGCGAGATGCTGTTCGAAGGCCGCCCGTTTTTCGCAAAGAATCCGCGGGATGCGCGAGCGCACGGCATTAGCATGGTGTTTCAGCATTTCTCGCTGTTCGACACGCTATCGGTGGCGGAAAACATCTGGCTTGGGCTTGATCAATCGATTCGGCTCGACCAAGTGCGCGAGCAAATCGCGGCTACCGCCGAGAAGTTTGGCTTGCCGCTCGAGGCGGATCGTCCCGTTCACACGCTCTCCGTGGGCGAGCGGCAGCGGGTTGAGATCATGCGATCCCTGCTCACGCAGCCCAAACTTTTGATTTTGGATGAGCCAACCTCTGTGCTCACGCCGCAGGCGGTGGAGAAACTCTTCGCCACACTCCGCCAGCTCGCCGCGAGTGGCTGCAGCATTCTCTACATCAGCCACAAGCTGGATGAAATTCGCTCACTCTGCACGAATTGCACCGTCTTGCGCGGTGGTCGCGTTACCGGAAAGGTTGATCCGCGAGAAGAAAGTAACGCATCGCTTTCTCGTCTCATGATCGGCGCTGAGCCGCCCCTGCTGCTGCATCGCGATGCCAAGCTCGGCGCGGTGGCGCTCGACGTGAAACAACTCACGCTTAAGAGTGATGCCATGTTTGGCACAAACCTAGACCACATTTCGCTTCACGTTCGTGAAGGTGAAATTGTTGGCATCGCAGGTGTATCGGGCAATGGGCAACAGGAATTGCTGGCCGCACTTTCCGGCGAAAACCCGCGTGCGCCCTCGCAAAGTGTGCAGCTCTTTGGTGCCGATATCGCCAGCGCGCCGCCGAATCGGCGACGCTCGCTCGGCCTTTTCTTCGTGCCGGAAGAGCGGCTCGGCCGTGGCGCAGTTCCCGTGCATTCGCTTGCCATGAATAACTTGCTCACGCGGCATCATGAACTTGCCTCGCGCAATGCGCTGGCGTGGGTGTCGCCCGCCCGCTCGCGCTCGCTCGCGAAGGACATCATCGCACGCTTCAACGTGAAGGCGGGTGGCGACAGTGCCGCCGCCAAATCGCTTTCGGGCGGAAATTTGCAAAAGTACATCGTGGGCCGCGAAATCAGCGCAAAGCCAAAAGTGTTGATCGTGGCTCAACCCACCTGGGGCGTTGATGTTGGCGCGGCCGCGCAAATTCGCGCTGAGCTATTGAAACTACGAGACGAAGGCTGTGCGGTGTTGGTGGTGAGTGAAGAACTAGAAGAGCTGTTTGAGTTGTGTGACCGGATGCACGTGATCGCGAAAGGCAAACTCTCGCCTTCTATTGCAACGCGCGATGCAAGCGTTGAGTTGATCGGCGAATGGATGAGCGGACTTTGGACAACCCCGGTAGCCGCAGAAAGCACCACCGCATGATTCGGCTTGAGCCACGGCCCCAACCCTCGATCCTTTGGACTTATGCGTCCCCGGCGCTCGCGCTCGCGATTACCGTCTTTGTTGCCGTTTTCATCTTCATCGCGTTCGGTAAAGACCCGGTTCGCGGCCTCTCGATTTTCTTCTGGGAGCCGATCAAATCGCCGTACGCATTGACTGAGCTCATTTTGAAGGCAACGCCGCTGATGGTGATCGCCCTCGGCTTGATTCTTTCGTTCCGCGCCAACGTTTGGAACATTGGGGCGGAAGGCCAGTTTCTGCTCGGCGCAATCGTCGCGGGCGGGCTCGCGGTGTGGGTGACAGAAAACCAGATTGCTACTCAGCGCTGGGCGTTTGCGCCGATTGTCTTGCTTGCTGGCGCGGTCGGCGGCGCGCTGTGGGCCTCTATCGCCGCGCTTTGCAAAGATAAGTTCAACGCGAACGAGATTTTGGTCACGCTAATGCTGGTCTACGTTGCCAATCTGCTATTGAGTTATCTCGTATTTGGGCCGTGGAAAGACCCCAAAGGATTTAACTTCCCACAATCGATTCGTTTTTCCGATGACACGCTCTTGCCGCGCTTGTTTGCCACAGGACGCGCGCATGTCGGCTTCGCGCTCTCGATTCTGCTTTCGGCTCTGATGTGGATTTTCATGTTCCGCATGCTGCGCGGCTATCAGCTTCAAGTGGGCGGCATCGCGCCACTGGCCGCGCGCTACGCAGGCTTCTCATCGAGGGGCGCGCTGTGGACAGCGCTCTTGGTGTCTGGCGCGTTTGCTGGCATGGCCGGCGCGATGGAAGTGGCCGGACCGATGGGGCAGCTTACGCCCTACGTCTCTAACGGCTATGGCTTCACTGCAATCATCGTTGCCTTCGTCGGGCGCCTGCATCCGGTGGGCGTGGTGTTCGCTGCGTTTTTGCTGTCGATGTTTTTGATTGGCGGCGAGCTTTCGCAATCGCGACTCGGCTTGCCGTCCGCACTTTCCGGCGTATTCCAGGGCTTACTTCTCTTCGCCCTCTTAACCTGCGACACGCTGGTGAACAACCGAATCCGCTGGGTTGGCGCAAAGAAGAGCGAGGCGCACGCATGAATGAACTAGCTCTTTTGATCGCGGCCATGTTATCTGCGGGTACGCCGCTCGCCATTGCGACTTTGGGTTTACTCATTAACGAGCGCGTTGGCGTCGTAAACCTTGGGGCAGAAGGCATGATGCTGATTGCTGCAGTGTGCGGCTTCGCGGTCGCCTTTGTCACCGGAAATCAGTGGCTTGGCTTTCTTGCCGGCGCGGTTGCTGGCGCGTGCGCAGCGGCGCTGTTTGGGTTGCTCGCCGTGTGGCTCAACACCAATCAATACGCGACAGGGCTTGCGCTCACGCTCTTCGGCGGCGGCCTATCGGCGTTCATCGGCATCGAATTTGTGGGCAAAAAGCTCGCCGAGCAGCCAAAGTACGATTGGCCGTGGCTTTCGGATTTACCGTTCTTGGGCACGGCGTTCTTCAAGCATCATCCGATGGTGTATCTCGCAATATTTTTAGCGGTCGCGATGGTCTACCTGCTGTACAAAACACGATTAGGCCTGGTGCTTCGCGCCGTGGGCGAAAGCCCGGATTCAGCGCACGCACTCGGCTATCGCGTGCGCCTCATTCGCTTGTTCGCGTTGATGGCAGGCGGCGCGCTCTGCGGGGTCGCGGGCGCGTATCTCTCGGTGGTCTATGCGCCACTTTGGGTAGAAGGCATGACAGCCGGGCGCGGCTGGATCGCACTCGCACTCACCGTGTTCGCGACCTGGCGGCCGCTGCGCGCGCTGATGGGCGCATATCTTTTCGGCGGGGTCACGATGCTCCAGCTTTACCTGCAAGGCGAAGGCGTGCAAATCCCCGCACAATTCATGTCGATGCTGCCCTACCTCGCCACCATCGTTGTGCTCGTACTCATCTCACGCAACCCCACCTGGATTCGCACCAACATGCCAGCGTCGTTGGGTAAGCCGTTTTATCCGACGTAGGACAGATGCTGCCTGTTGACGCATCTGCGTTTGCCCCAGCACAGATTGCACCGCATCCGTTCAGGTACTTTCGACGCAGATTAACGCTGATTTTCTGGACTGCTGTGGCGATCTGTCCGCGTCATCTGCAAATCGCTTTCGCGAGACATGAGCCGAGCCGCACGGCTCTGCCGAACACGTTGAATCGCAATGACAGCCAATCTGCGGAAATCTGCGCAATCAGCGTAATCTGCGTCAAAAGTGCAGGGAGCGCCTTGCTATAACGAAGCTTGTCAGTTGGTAGAAACCCATCCCCAACAACGACACAACTCGCCACTCACGGTCTACGCTGTTGGCTAAAATTTCAGCAATCCGCGCGGCACGGTTTGTGCGCAGTGTTGCGCGCCAGTTTCCACATTTCATTCCTCGTAACGGAGACATTCATGTTCCAAACATCCAAGCGCAGCTTTGCGAAAGCAGCCGCGTTGTCATTGATTGCGGCGGGCTTGCTTGTCGCTTGCGGCAAAAAAGAAGAGCCGAAAAAAGAGGCCGCCGCTGCCGCGCCAGCAGCGCCTGCCAAGGCTGATCCATTGAAGATTGGTTTCATCTACGTCGGCCCCGTGGGCGATGCGGGTTGGACCTTTGCGCATGATCAAGGCCGTAAAGCGATCGAAGCCGAATTTGGCGACAAGATTAAAACGACGTTCGTTGAGAAAGTGCCCGAAGGCGCTGATGCTGAGCGCGTGATTCGCGATTTGGTATCGCAGGGCAACAAGCTCATTTTCGCGACGAGCTTCGGTTTCGGTGACGCGATGGAGAAAGTTGCAAAAGACCATCCAGATGTGAAGTTCGAGCATGCGACGGGCTACAAAACAGGGCCGAATCTGCGCGTTTATGAAGCGAAGTTCTACGAAGATGCCTACCTTGCTGGCGTGATCGCGGGCGCTACCACCAAGACCAATACCCTTGGCTTCGTTGCGTCGTTCCCGATCCCCGAAGTGCTGCGCAACATCAATGCCTACACCCTCGGCGCCCAAAGCGTGAACCCGAAGGTGAAAACCAAAGTGGTGTGGGTCAATACGTGGTTTGATCCGCCGAAGGAATCGGAAGCGGCACAAACGCTCATCAACGGCGGCGCAGATGTGCTCCTGCAAAACACCGACTCCACCGCCGTGTTGCAAACGGCTGAAAAGAACGGCAAGTTCGCCTTCGGCTGGGATAGCGACATGAGCGCATTCGCACAAAAAGCGCACTTGGGTTCGGCCACTGTGAATTGGGCGCCGTATTACAAGAAAGCGGTGAACGATGTGCTCAACAAAACGTGGGCGACCGGCTCCACCAAGTGGGGCTACAAAGAAGGCGCGATGGAAGTCATCAAGATTACGCCAAACCTTTCCGAGGCCGCGAAGAAGCGCGTGGAAGAAGTGAAGGCGGGCCTGAAAGCAGGCACGTTTGAAGTGTTCACCGGCCCAATCGTCGCCAACGACGGCAAGGAAATGCTCGCGAAAGACGCGAAGGCCGACGACGCATGGAAAGGCGGCGTGAACTTCTACGTTAAAGGCGTGGAAGGCAAAGTGCCGGGCGGGAAGTAATTCTTCCTCAGCTGGTTAAAAACCGCCTTCGGGCGGTTTTTTATTTGCTTTTTCATTCTTGCCTCAATTGATCAGGGGCAAGCAGTCGAATAACTGAGATTACGAAAAATAGAAAACGGACCACCTAGCCCATACTAAATGGAAATTACACTGGAAAGCTGACGCTCACTAGCAAAGACCCTGCACTACTACTGCGAGCCTGTGATCCTTCGTCAAAAATGCGTGACAAATCCTCACGTACCTATCTACGCTCCGGTGTTTTCACCGATTTTTCCTCGTCTGACAGGCTCGCTACGTTGTGCAGAGGTCTTTAGAAAATCGATTTCCCGGTGAGCGTGGTGAACATTTCCAGCGCGAGCGAACCCGCGTAGCTGTTCCCTGTTTCTTCAAGCGCCGGCGACCAGACGCAAATGCCGCACTCCCCCGGCAAGATCGCAACGATGCCGCCGCCCACACCGCTTTTCGCGGGCAGCCCAACGCGATAGGCGAAGTCACCCGCGGCATCGTAGGTGCCGCAGGTCAGCATCAATGCCGACATTCGTTTGGCGGAGCTCGCATCGAGCACCTTCTCGCCGCTCCACGGATTGGTGCCACGATTCGCAAGAAACGCCACCGCACGCGCGAGATCCGTCGCGCTCATCGAAATCGCACAAGTTCGGCAGTAGGCATCAAGCACCTCACCGACTTTGTTGTTCAAATTGCCGAAGCTCTTCATGAAATGCGCCATCGCCGCATTGCGCGATGAAGTTTGCCGCTCCGACTGCGCCACGCGCGGATCGTAGGTCACGTTGCTTCGCCCGCAGAGCCGTCCGAGGAAGTTGGCGGTCGCGATCTCCGCATTCGTATTTCGACTCACCAAAATGTCAGTGACAACGAGCGCGCCCGCATTGATGAACGGATTTCGCGGAATGCCGCTTTCGCGCTCAAGTTGCACGAGCGAGTTAAACGGATTACCCGAAGGTTCGCGCCCCACGCGCGCCCACAACGAATCGCCTTCGCGCTGAAACGCGAGCGTCAGCGCAAAAAGCTTGGAAATACTCTGGATCGAAAATGGCACGTCGGCATCGCCTACCGACGCAACCGTGCCATCGAGCGACACCACCGCCATACCGAAGTGATCGGGCGACACGCTCGCCAGCTCGGGGATGTAGGTCGCGACTTTGCCTTGCCCGATCACAGGCTTCAGCGCCCCGTGAATGCGATCAAGAATGGGTTGGTAGTTCATGCTTGCATTCGTAAAGAGGATGTAGCCGCGATGCAGCGAAGCGGAATCGAGGCCGTTTAAGGTCGCAAACCGTGGTCCTCGATTTCACTTTGTTTTATCGAGGCTCGTCGCTAAAGCGCGCCCTGACCAGGACAAAGAGCTCGCGAACCACGCCGGAGAACTTCCAGACCATAAACAGCCCAAACAACGCAAAAGGAAGACCAAACAGCGACCTTAGAAAAATCTCGACTGTGCTGTGAGTCACCAGCTCAGCTCGCGCCGAGAGAATCGGGTGTTCGTAAACAACGACTTTGTCCCCTGGGTAAAAGCCTTCGCCGAGCCACTGGCCATAGGTTCGTTTCTCTGGCCAACCAATGTAGGTTACGTAACTGTCGTCGTTTTTGTAGAGCCGCTTCTTTACCCCATTGACTGACAGATATTCCACACCAATACGATCAGCGTAGGCGGAACTGAGGCGGCGGCCAAATCCACGGTGTCGCCTCGATTCGTTTCGTTCAATTACCGTTCCGGGCAATTGCTTCCAACCAATGATTGCACCGCTAAAGCTATACACAGGCTCGCTAAAACCAATGATCAATGACATTGTGGTCAGGCCTACAACTAAAAGCAACATTGCTATCGCAAATAGCATCACAATAAGACGAAATGGCGCGAACAAAATACGGACGACGCGCGCTCGTTTCAATTGCCGGGCTTCGCTCGCTGCGTCAGCCTTCTGCACAAGCACATCGAATCGGCGATTCGCTTCGTGATCGTTGCGCTGCATGTCAACTCAAACAGGTTGGGTGCGATAGGATCACACCCTACAACTTCACACAATCCACGAAATACTGCTCCTCACCATTGTGCTTCTCCATCACGAGACCATGCACATCGGTATCAAAGCCCGGCATCAACGTGTTGAATTCGCGGGCGAATTTGAGGTAGTCGACGATCGTTTTGTTGAAGCGCTCGCCTGGGATGAGGAGCGGAATGCCGGGTGGATACGGCGTCACGAGCATCGCGGTGATGCGGCCTTCCAACTCATCGATGGGCACGCGATCCACTTTGCGGTGCGCTAAATGTTCAAACGCGTCCGACGGCTTCATCGCTGGCACCATCGGCGAGAGATACATCTCGGTGGTCACGCGGGCAACATCGTATTTGCGATACGCCTCATGAATCTTCTGCGCGAGATCACGCAAGCCGACGCGCTCGTACTGCGGATAGTGCTGCACGAATTCGGGCATCACGCGCCAGAGCGGCTGGTTCTGGTCGTAATCCATCTTGAATTGCTGCAGCTCGGTCACGAGCGAATTCCAACGGCCCTTGGTGATGCCGATGGTGAACATCACGAAGAACGAATAGAGGCCCGTTTTTTCAACGACGACGCCGTGCTCAGCGAGGTATTTGGTGACCAGCGCCGCAGGAATTCCGGTGTCTGCAAATTTCCCTGAAATGTCGAGCCCGGGCGTAACGATCGTTGCCTTGATCGGGTCGAGCATGTTGAAGCCCGTTTCGATGCCCTTGCCGAAGCCGTGCCACTTGTCGGTAGGCTTTAAGAACCACTCCTCGCGATTGCCGGCACCCACGTGATCGAACTCGGTCGGCCCCCAGGTGGTGAACCACCAATCAGCGCCGAACTCTTTGTCCACTTTCGCCATGGCGCGGCGGAAATCGAGCGCTTCAGAAATGCTTTCCTCAACCAGCGCACCGCCGCCGGGCTGCTCCATCATCGCAGCCGCGACGTCGCAGCTCGCGATGATCGCGTACTGCGGCGAGGTTGATGTGTGCATCAAATACGCTTCATTGAATCGTGTAGTGTCGAGCTTCAAATTCTCTGCGTCTTGCACAAGGATTTGCGAGGCTTGCGACAAGCCTGCGAGCAGCTTGTGTGTGCTTTGCGTGGCGAACACCATGGAGTCTTTGCACGGTGTCCGACCTGGGCCGATGGCGTGCATGTCCTGATACATCGGATGGAATGCGGCATGCGGGAGCCACGCTTCATCGAAGTGAAGGTTCTCAACGTAGCCCTGCAACTCGCTCTTGATGGTCTCGACGTTGTAGAGCACGCCATCATAGGTGCTCTGGGTAATCGTCATCACGCGCGGCTTCGCCGTTTTGTCTTTCACCAACGGATGCGCGTCGATCTTTTTCTGAATTGATTCGCGCGAAAACTCGCTCTTCGGGATCGGGCCGATGATGCCGAAATGATTGCGCGTTGGCTGCAAAAAGATGGGCACCGTGCCGGTCATCATGATGGCATGCAGAATGCTCTTGTGGCAGTTGCGATCCACCAAAACGATGTCATCACGCGCTACGTTCGCATGCCAGACGACCTTGTTGGACGTACTCGTACCGTTTGTCACAAAGAACAAATGGTCCGCGCCAAAAATGCGCGCCGCATTGCGCTCCGAGGCGGCGACTGGGCCAGTGTGATCCAGCAGTTGGCCCAACTCATCCACTGCGTTACACACGTCGGCGCGCAGCATGTTTTCACCAAAAAACTGGTGAAACATTTGCCCGACTGGGCTTTTCAGGAATGCCACGCCGCCCGAATGGCCGGGGCAATGCCACGAGTAAGAGCCATCGCGCGCGTAGTCCACCAATTCTTTGAAAAAGGGGGGTGGCAACGCGTTCAAATACTTCGTCGCTTCACGAATGATGTTTCGCGCCACGAAATCGGGCGTGTCTTCAAACATGTGAATGATGCCGTGCAGCTCCTTCAGAATGTCGTTCGGAAGATGCTGGGACGTACGCGTCTCGCCGAACAAAAAGATCGGCACATCCGCATTGCGCTTGCGTGTTTCATGGATGAACTTTTGTAGCTCACGTACCGCCTTTGAATACTCGCCATCGATATCGAGCTCTTCATCGTCAATGGAGACGATGAATGCGCCAGCGCGAGCGGATTGGTTCGCCACCATCCCCACGTCAACATAGGTGAATCCGCCCACCACTTCCATGCCCTGCTCTTCAAGCGCCTTGGCCAGCGCACGAATACCCAGCCCCGACGACGATTCAGCGCGCCAATCTTCGTCGATGATGATGATGGGGAAACGGAATTTCATGGGGCGCGCTACCTTTTTTCATACGGAAAACGTGAAGCAGCGAATGCTACATAAAAACGCTCTTCACAACGTGGCTTTTCAAGGCTGCATGCGGGGTTGAGCGATGGTGCAGCGCGGTATACTTTGGCCCCATTCACTCGCGCGAGGCTGACACTCGCGTAAAGCTGTAGTTCCATGAAGCATTTCTCGCTTCGTTCGCTCGCCCGATGGATCACCCCGAATGCGCTCCCTGCCGCTTCCAGCAGCGGCGCGGCCGCACATCCATCCAGCAGCGCATCCGCGCAACGAATGAAGATCGCTGAGAAAGCCTCCCTCGTGAGCAGCGCGAGCGCTGGGCAAGAAGGCGGCGAACGTCGAATCCGCGAGATTCCGTACAACTACACGAGTTTTTCCGACAAAGAGATCGTTCAGCGACTCTTGGGCGATGACGCATGGGCCATCCTGCAAACACTGCGCGGCGAGCGAAAAACCGGTCGCAGCGCGCGGATGCTGTTTGAAGTCTTGGGTGACATTTGGGTCGTTGAGCGCAATCCTTACTTGCAAGACGATTTGGTTGAGAACCCGAAGCGTCGCGCGATGCTTATTGATGCGCTTCGCCACCGCCTGAATGAAGTGCAAAAACGTCGGCAACTGCAATTGGTGGATGACGATGCGAAATCCCGCGATGCGAACGTGGGCGATTTGCTCGCGCGTGCCACCAAGGCGGTCGCTGATTTCGAGCAGCAGTTCCGCGAAACTTATGACTTGCGTAAACGCATCGTCAAGGTCCTCGGCAAAGTTACGCACAAAGACAACATCACCTTCGATGGCCTCGCGCGCGTGAGCCACGTGACTGACGCAACCGACTGGCGTGTTGAGTATCCGTTTGTCGTGTTGCATCCGGATAGCGAAGCCGAAGTGATTGGTCTGGTGAAGGGCTGTATCGAGCTTGGGCTCACCATCGTGCCGCGTGGCGGCGGAACGGGCTACACCGGTGGTGCGATTCCGCTCACCAAGCTTTCAGCGGTGATCAATACGGAGAAGCTCGAAACCATTTCTCCGGTGCGTTTTGAAGTGTTGCCCGGTCACACTGAGCCATATGGCGTGATCGAATGCGAAGCGGGTGTGGTTACGCGTCGCGGCATGGAGGCAGCGGAACACGCAGGACTCGTGTGGGCCTGCGATCCCACCAGCGCGGACGCGAGCTGCATCGGTGGCAATATCGCGATGAATGCAGGCGGCAAGAAAGCCGTGCTTTGGGGAACGGCGCTCGATAACCTCGTGCAATGGCGAATGGTTACGCCGAATGGCGAGTGGCTCGAAGTGACACGCATGGATCACAACTTGGGCAAGATCCACGATGCGAATCATGCAACGTTTCGATTGCAGTATTTCGATGAAGCCTACGACCTTGCTGGGTCGTCGTCATCCGCGCGAGCCAAGCCGCTTCGCGAAGAAACCCTCATCATTCCTGGCCCTTCGTTCAGAAAAATTGGGCTGGGTAAAGACGTCACTGATAAGTTCTTGAGTGGCCTCCCGGGCGTGCAGAAGGAAGGTTGCGACGGCCTCATAACGTGGTCGAAGTGGGTGCTGCACAAAATGCCATCGCACACGCGAACCGTGTGCATGGAATTCTTCGGCGAGGTGCGTAACTCGGTGCCCGCCATCGTTGAAGTGAAGGATTTCTTAGACGCGCTCCCGAAAACGGGCGATGCGCGCGTGATGCTCGCAGGGCTTGAGCATCTGGACGAGCGTTATGTAGGGGCGGTCGGCTACGCCACGAAGGCAAAGCGCCACGGCCGCCCGAAAATGGTGTTGATCGGCGACATCGTCGGCGACGATGAAAACGAAGTGGCGAAGGCCGCCTCAGAAGTCGTGCGGATCTGTAATTCGCGCGGCGCTGAAGGATTCGTCGCCGTTACCGCCGAGACACGGAAAAAATTCTGGCTGGATCGCGGACGCACGGCGGCGATTGCGAAACACACCAATGCGTTCAAGCTGAACGAAGACGTGGTGATTCCGCTGCCGCGTATGGGCGACTATTGCGACGGCATCGAGCGCATCAATATCGAGCTCTCGATCAAAAACAAGCTGAAACTTTGTGACGAGCTCGAAAAGTTCTTCGCGGGCGCGATGCCGCAGCATCGTTACGAAGAGTTTGGCGTTACCACCGAAATGCTTGCTGAGAAGGTAGAAGCGGCGCGCGCTTTAGTTTCTGATATTCGGCTGAAGTGGCAGAGCTATTTCGATACCTTGGCGGCGTCGAGCATCGTGAACGTTGACCCGATGATCGTACCGGGCGGGGCCGATTCCGCTGCCCTACCGCTCTTCCGCCAACTGCAATCCCACGACATCCGCGTCTCTTGGCGCACCGAGATCAAAGCACCGCTTGAAGATTTGTTCGATGGCGATGCGCTGAAGCCGATTGTGGATCGTATGCGTGCGATTCATAAAGATGTGCTGCGCGCTCGCGCCTGGGTTGCGCTTCATATGCACGCGGGCGATGGTAATGTGCATACCAACATTCCCGTTAATAGCGACAACTACGAAATGTTGCAAGAGGCGAATCACGCGGTGGAGCGCATCATGGCGCTTGCGCGTCGCTTGGACGGTGTGATTTCTGGCGAGCACGGCATCGGCATCACAAAATTCGAATTCCTCACGCAAGACGAAGTTGAGCCCTTCCAGCGCTACAAGCAAAAGGTCGATCCGCATGGGCGCTTCAATGCCGGTAAGCTGTTGCCCGGCGGCGATTTGCGACGTGCTTACACGCCGTCGTTCGGACTCTTGGGCGCTGAGTCGCTGATTCTTGAGCAATCAGATATCGGCGCGATTAGCGATTCGATCAAAGATTGTTTGCGCTGTGGGAAGTGCAAACCTGTATGCGCAACGCACGTACCGCGCGCGAACCTGCTTTACTCGCCGCGCAACAAAATTCTCGCGACGGGCTTGCTCGTTGAAGCGTTTTTGTATGAAGAGCAAACGCGGCGTGGTGTGTCGCTCAAACACTGGGACGAGCTCACCGATGTTGCCGATCACTGCACGGTATGCCACAAGTGTGTGAACCCGTGTCCGGTGGATATTGATTTCGGTAACGTCTCGATGGCGATGCGAAATTTGCTGCGCAAAGAAGGCAAGAAGAAGTTCAATCCCGGGACGGCGATCGCGATGACCTTGCTCAACGCGAAAGACCCAGCGACCGTCAATCTGCTGAAGGCAACCGTTACGAACCTGGGCTACAAAGCGCAGCGCCTCGGCCATACGCTTGCGAAGCGATTTGGCGTGATCGGCGATCAAACGAAGCGCCCTCCTTCGACGACTGGCGGCCGACCGCCGATCAAAGCGCAAGTCATTCACTTCATTAATAAGCCGATGCCGGGCGGGTTGCCAAAGCAAACCGCACGCAAGCTGCTTGATGTGGAAGACGACAAGATCGTGCCGATCATTCGCAATCCGAAGCTGAATTCGGACGAGCAGGAAACGGTGTTCTATTTCCCTGGCTGTGGCTCGGAGCGCTTGTTCTCACAAGTGGGCTTAGCCACGCAAGCGATGCTTTGGCATGTCGGTGCGCAAACGGTATTGCCGCCCGGTTATCTCTGCTGCGGGTATCCGCAAACAGCGAGCGGCAATCACGATAAAGGCCAGGAAATCATCACCGATAACCGCGTGCTCTTTCATCGCGTTGCCAACACGCTTAACTATCTCGACATCAAGACGGTGATCGTTTCCTGCGGCACCTGCATGGATCAGTTGCAGAAATACGAATTCGAGAAAATTTTCCCAGGCTGCCGCCTGCTCGATATCCACGAGTACCTGATGGAAAAGGGCGTAAAGCTCGAAAACATCACGGGCACTCGGTACATGTATCACGACCCGTGTCACACCCCGATGAAAACGTACCAACCGACCAAGGTGGTGAACGAACTCATGGGGCAAAAAGTTGATCTCAACGAGCGCTGCTGCGGCGAAAGCGGCACGCTCGCAGTGACGCGGCCTGACATCTCAACCCAAGTGCGCTTCCGCAAAGAACGCGAGATGAAAAAGGGCGCAGATGCCTTGCGCGCAATTCCTGTGAAAGCGGGGGACGGCTCCGAAAATGCCTTCGAAGGCGATGTAAAGATCCTTACCAGCTGCCCAAGTTGCCTGCAGGGCCTCTCCCGCTACGACAACGACAGCGACACCAAAGCCGACTACATCGTCGTAGAAATCGCCAAACACGTGCTCGGCGACAAGTGGATGCCAGAGTATGTCGAGAAGGCGCGCAATGGTGGGATTGAGCGGGTGTTGGTGTAGGGCGCAATCTTATTGCGCCGTTGCGACCCAATGAGTTGACGCAACGGCGTACCTAAGCGACGCCTATTTCGCGCATACCCTTTAGCGTCAATCCTCCAAGGATTGGGACGTTATCGTACAGCCTCTCGCCGGTCCTGCTTTCGCGATGTACGCTGACACGCTCGAGATAACCGTTGGATTCGGCCTCGAGAAAATGTAGTGCATCTTTGTGAAACTCACGAAGTGCATAGAGCGTTACGTCAATCGGGTGGAACACTGTCTCACCGCTATAAATTCTTCGTAGCCTATCGTGCAAATCAAACATCTAAATCTCCTTCAAGTGGGGTGGCTAGTTTGAAGTTGTGCAGTAGTAGTTGCAAGTCGGCGACTGTGCGGTTTCTTCGTAAACTATTGATAAATATAAGAAATTACTTTGTTGTTTTGCCGTTGTACCAACGGCTTCCAATGCACTTAAGAGCAGCGTCGTGGCCCGTTTGCTCGTCGTAAGGAAACAAATATGCCCAAAGGCTCAAACTTTGATGACTTCCTGAAAGAGGAAGGGCTCTACGAAGTAGCGACCGCGGCTGCAATGAAGAAGGTCTTGGCCATGCAAATCGAAGAAGCGATGCGCGAACAAAAGTTGACGAAAACAGAGATGGCCAAGCGCATGCACACAAGCCGTGCTGCACTCAATCGATTGCTCGATGAAACCGATACGAGCCTCACCTTAACGACGCTCGCAGGCGCTGCAGCGGCGCTCGGATAGAGGATGCGGATCGAGCTTGTGCCGTCGTAGTCGGCATAACTTGATTCAATGTGATTTGCATCAAACTCCCGCGCCGTGCGTCCGTCAGAATCATCGTAACCCTTTAAGGAGACCACGATGAAAGTGCTACTCGCCATTGATGGCAGCAAACACACGAAGACGATGTTGGCGTATTTAACGACGCATGAAGGCTTGCTGGGCGTGAAGCCTGAATACGTGGTGTTGAATGTGCAGCTACCGATTCCGATGCGTGCGGCGCGTGCGGTGGGTAAAGACATCGTTGCCGAGTATCACCATGCCGAGTCCGAGGCGGTGCTGGGTGCGGTGTGCAAGTTTCTTGATCGACATGAGGCGAACTACAAAACGCGCGTTACTGTCGGGAACCCTGCGGATGAGATCCTCAAGGCAGCCAAGAAAGACAAAGTAGATTTGATCGTGATGGGTTCGCGCGGCCATGGCACGTTTGCTTCGATGATCCTCGGGTCAGTCGCGCAAAAAGTGCTCACGCATGCGGACGTACCGGTGATGGTTGTCCGCTAACGCGAGGATTCACACAAAAAAGGGCGCCGATGTGGCGCCCTTTTTGTTTGTTAGAAGTGATTCGTGCGACGTGATGCGCAGAGTCAATCGGCGAGGATGAAGGTCACTTTCATCGAAACGCGGTAGCCCGCAATCTTGCCTTTGTTGATCACTATTTTCTGATCCTGAATCCACGCGGCCTCGACGTTCTTCAACGTTTTGCAGGCGCGATCAATGCCGGTTTTGATGGCATCGTCGAAACTCTTTTTTGATTCCGCAGTGATTTCCGTGACGCGTGCGACGCTCATGGCGCTCTCCTTGGGTTGAGTGAGTGAACAAAACTTTGGCGTGAAATGCCAAGGCTTCGTTCTACGCCTCATCCAGGCCGACGTCTAGATCAGTGGATTCTGGTTCCTGTTGAAATTATCTATTGGACGTAATGCCTTATTTTATCAGGCCAAACGCTGTTTTCATTATTTATCGAAAAAGTAAGTTACGAGTCTGTAGCCGCAATTCAATAGGGACTAGATGAATTAGGCTACGTTAGAACTCACTGCGTGGTTTGCGTGTCAGAAGCGCTCTGATCGCATCTTGCGGCGTGACATCACCATCTAAAAGCGCCGCAACCGCGCGAGTAATGGGAAGTTCGACCTGCTTTGACTCGGCGAGACGCGCCGCCAAGCGCGCGGCATACACGCCCTCCGCGACATGTCCCAGCTCGGTGAGGACGTCGGCGAGCGACTTCCCGCTCGCGAGCGCGAGACCCACTTTGCGGTTGCGCGAGGCGTCACCGGTGGTGGTGAGCAACACGTCGCCGACGCCCGCGAGCCCCATCACCGTTTCGGGCTGACCGCCGCACGCAACGACTAAGCGCATCAACTCGGCGAGCCCTCGCGTAACCAGCGCGGCGCGCGCGTTTGCGCCCAACGCCAAGCCGTCGCACACGCCAGCGGCGATGGCGAACACGTTTTTGATCGCACCGCAGAGCGACACGCCGAACACGTCCGCACTCGCGTACATGCGCATTGCCTCATCTCGAAGCGAATGCACGAGCTCATGCGAAAGCGCCTCATCGTTCATGGCGCAAACAAGCGCGAGCGGCAACCCGCGCGCGGTTTCGCTCGCAAAGCTCGGGCCGCTAATAACGCCTGTGGCAACGTTGCGTTCTCGGCCGAACCGCTCCAACACCTGCGGCAAGAGAGCGACCTCATCGCCTTGGGCGACAAAGCCTTTTGCGAGTGATAAGACGGGCGCGCGTGAACGCTCATGAAGTTGGGCTAGCAAGCCTTCGGTCGCGGACACGGGCGCGCCAAGGATGATTAGGCTTGCAGAAGCGCTCGCGGACGCAAGTGATCCATCAAATTGCAAGCGTTCAGAAAGTCGAACGCCGGGCAGATAGTGAGCGTTCACCCGCTGCTCAGCCATTGCAGCGAGCGCAACGACGTCGCGCCCCCAAAGCGTGACTTCATGGGCGGGATTCACCGCCAGACGAGAGGCGAATGCTGTTCCCCAAGCGCCGGAGCCGAGTACTGCGACTTTCATAGACAGGCCTAGTTACTCGCGAAAGCTCGCAAGCTTAGAACTAAAGTCGTTTGATCCGCGTTTTCCTAGATTCCGAAGAGCGAATCGATACGGAGAAAACCGATTTGGCCGTCGCGTGTGCGTACTTGTGCATACGCGTTGGTGGGCGGCGCAACGAGCGTGAGCAACACTCCAGGCTCCGCGCGGAAAACGACTGGCGAGACCTCGTCTGCGCTGGCATATGCATCTACAGCGGCCGCCGATTTCACTTGCACCTGCGTACGCTCACCAAGCGCGCGACGCTCAACCCAGACAAGCCCACCTTGCGCATCGCGCACCTTGTGCCAGCCTTCGATCGTAACGAGCACCTCAAGCGGTGTGCCGCGCGAATAGATGAATTGCTTTGTTGCGCGAGTGGATGGGCCTTCGAAGGCAACCGTCGCCGCATCAATCGTTTGCTTGAAATCCTCAGCGCAGCCGAGCGGAGCCGCCAACGCGAAGAGGGCGGCAAGAGCCACCCCCGTCAGCGCAAAGATGCGGCGCATGCCGAAAAACCGATTACTGCTTGGTAGCGCCTTGTGCTTGCTCGAGCTGAGCTTGCACCCGTGCTTGATACAGCGCGTCGAAATTGATTGGCTGGAGATACACCGCTGGGTAGCCCATGCGCTGAACGGCGTCCGAGATCACTTCGCGAACATACGGGAAGATGATGTTCGGGCAGTGCGAACCCAGCAGCGGCTGCACATCGCTCTCAGGCACATTGCGAATCTGGAAAATGCCGCCCATCGCCGCTTCAACCAAGAACATCGTTTTGTCAGCGATGGTCGCCGTTACGGTGAGCTTTACGGTGACGTTAAAGAATCCGTCTTCGATGACCGATGACTCGCTATCGATGCCCACGTTGACCGATGGGCCCTCGCGCCAAAGGTAGGCTTGTGGTGCGTTCGGGTTTTCGACAGAGAGATCTTTGAGATAGAGCTTCTCAATCGAGAAAACGGGTGCGTTTGGATCTTGTTGTTGTGCGGGCGCGTCGGCCATGATGTGCTTTCAGTGAAATAAGACGTAACCCGCTATTTTAGGGGTTTAGCGGAGGTGAGACTCACCCGAGCGACCTGCTCGGGCGGCAAAGAAACGGCTCGTTTGCGGAGGCTTGCCAAGTCATGCCGTGAGCAACTTATCGAGTCCGCCAGCACGATCTAGCGCGGAAAGATCATCAAAACCGCCGACATGCGTTTCGCCGATGAATATCTGAGGCACGGTGCGCCGCCCTGTTTTGGCAATCATCGCGTCGCGCTGCTCGGGCTGGAGGTCTACGCGAATTTTCTCGATTTCGGCTACGCCCTTAGCTTTCAGCAAGCGCTCAGCCTGAATGCAATACGGACAGACTGCTGTGGAATACATCTGTACCTTCGCCATAAATCGCTCCCTTCGCGCAAACGCCAACTACAGTTTTTCGACCGGCAAGCCTGCTTCTGTCCAGGCTTTGAACCCACCGTTCAGATTGAACAATTGGGTGAAACCAGCGGCTTTCAAGGTGGCTCCCGCCATGATCGCGCGTTGCCCGCGTGAGCAATAGACGATCAAAGGCTTCGCTTTGTCGCATTTGATCTCGGCGATGCGGTCTTTCAGTTGCGAAAACGGGATGTGAATCGCATTCACCATCTTCGTGCCGCTCATTTCACGAGCCTCGCGGATGTCGAGCACGGTCGCGTCTTCACGGTTCACGAGATGCGTTAAGCGAACATTGCCCACCTCTTGCATGCCTGACGAGCGACGCTGAACGAGGGGAAACAGCAAAAGCGCGCCTGACATAAACATGATCAGGACGAGCATCCAGTTATTGGCTAAGAATTGCATTTGGAATCAAAGACGAGTGACGAAGGACGAGTGACGCAAAGCTTCGCGATCAGTTCCGGCCGTTCTACGAGCGCATTGCGCCCGATTGTGTTGAAGCCCGTTCGTGGTGAGCTTGGCAAACCATGAGCGCACAGAAAAACAAAGTTCCCGTGCGCTACCAAGCCTAGAATTTTAGGGCTTTGTACTCATCTAGCTCTCATGTCTACCCCAACGCCGCCTTTTGCCGCTCGCCCCGTCGTACTGATCATCCTCGACGGCTTTGGCCACCGTGCGCCTGCGGCTGACAACGCTATTTCCTTGGCCCGCAAACCGACCTGGGACGCGCTCTGGCGCGATTGCCCGCACGGCTTGATTGACGCCTCAGAGCAGTACGTCGGGCTGCCAGCTGGCCAATTTGGGAATTCAGAGGTCGGCCATCTCAATTTGGGCGCGGGCCGTGTCGTCTACCAAGACCTCACCCGAGTCGATCACGCTATCGAAACCGGCGAATTCAATGCCAATCCCGCGCTGCTTGGTGCGTGCGAAAAGGTGAAAGCGAGCGGCGGCGCGCTGCACCTCATGGGATTGCTGTCACCTGGCGGTGTGCACTCGCACGAACGGCATATCCACGCGATGTTGCGGCTGGCTCGTGCGCGAGGCGTCGCTACCGTTGTTGTGCACGCGTTTCTGGACGGACGAGATACACCTCCAAAGAGCGCGTCCAATTCAATCTTGGACCTGCAGCGTGTTTGTTTAGAAGTCAACGCGAGTATCGCTTCGGTGTCAGGCCGTTTCTACGCAATGGATCGAGACAAAAGATGGGAGCGCGTGGAGCTTGCGTACCGTGCCGTCGCAGAAGCGAGCTCAGCATTGCACGCAGCGACTGCCGCAGACGCACTCGCGGCCGCCTACGCTCGCGACGAGAGCGACGAGTTTGTGAAACCCACCGTGATCGGCAACGGGCGTGCCATTGCCGATGGCGATGCAGTGGTGTTCATGAATTTCCGAGCGGATCGGGCGCGTGAGCTAACGACGGCGCTCACCGATCCCGCGTTTGACGGTTTTGCCCGAACGATGCCCAAACTCGCCGACTTCGTGTGTCTATCGCACTACGGCGACGCCTACGCACATCTTTCCACTGCGTTTCGCAACGAAAAAATCGCGGATAGTTTTGGTGAAGTCGTCGCCGCCGCAGGGCTCAAGCAACTTCGAATCGCTGAAACCGAAAAGTATGCGCATGTCACCTATTTCTTCTCTGGCGGTCGCGAACCGCCCTTCGAAGGCGAAGATCGCGTACTCGTGCCTTCACCCAAGGTCGCAACCTACGATTTGAAACCCGAAATGAGCGCTGGGGAAGTCACTGACAAACTTGTCGCCGCGATTGGCTCAAAGCAGTACGCAGCGATAGTTTGCAACTACGCCAACGGCGATATGGTGGGTCACACGGGCGTGCTCTCGGCGGCGATCAAAGCGGTCGAAACGCTCGACCTATGCCTCGCGCGTGTGATCGCAGCGGCGAAAGCGAGCGGTGCGCAAGTGCTCATCACAGCCGATCATGGCAACTGCGAGCAGATGTTTGATCCCGAATCAAACCAAGCGCACACTCAACACACCACCGACAAAGTGCCACTCGTCTACGTCGGCGCAGACAAAGCGTCGATTCGCGACGGCGGCGCACTGCGAGACGTTGCACCCAGCTTGCTTGCGATGATGGGTGTAGACAAACCTGCAGCGATGACTGGCGCGTCACTGCTTGTGTAACGCGGAAATCGTTTTTTGAAGCGATGCGCGTTACGAAGCGGAAAAAATCAACGCCATTCGCCGTACTGATTCATCGATGGTTTCATCTGCAGCGATCTGCGTAATCGGAAACCATCTCAAGGCGTTTGCTTCTGTGGCGTTGAGCGTGGTTGCGCGGTTGAGTGCTGTGAAGCGATAGCGAATATCGTAGTGAAAATGCGCAGGCTCTTCGCCACGCGCGGGAATTTCGTGAACGTCTACATCAAAGATGGGTGGTGCGCTCACCGACTCAATCGCAAAGTCTTCGATCCCAGTTTCCTCGCGCGCCTCTCGCAGCGCCGCGTCGAAAACACCTAGGTCTTCTTCGTCGATATGGCCACCTGGTTGTAGCCATTGATCCAACTTTTTGTGATGCACAAGTAGCGCATGTGTTTGCGCTTCATCCACGATCCACGCCGAGGCGGTGAGATGCCCTTCGATTGTCGAGCGTCGCCAGGGCGCCACGTGCGTTTGAACAAATTCAATAATGCGTTGCGCCTGCGTGATTTGCTGCGGTGTCGCATGCCGCGCGTACGTTCGCAGCGCAGCGACGAGTGCGTCGCAGGTTTCAGGCACACGCACGTCGCTTAACGCCCCAGCATCAAATGCGTCGTTTCATCGGTTGCGTCAGCCTTCGGATGACGAAGCTTGGGCAAACTCAACGACAAAATGATGAGCCCAACCACGGCTGAGATTACGGACCCGGCGTAAACACCCAAGCGAACTGGCGTGGCGAGTGCGGGGTCTGTAAACGCGAGCGCACCGATAAACAAGCTCATCGTGAAACCGATACCGGCGATGCAGCCGACCCCCGCAATTTGCACCCAGTTTCCAGGCGCTGACGCACGTAACGCCGTGGCGCCGATCCAGGTCATCAGCAAGATGCCAATGGGCTTGCCTAGCGCTAACCCAAAGGCAGCGCCAAGCGTGATGGGGTGTGTGAAGTATTCACTCGCGCCGCGCAGATCAACGCCCGCGTTCGCAAATGCAAACACCGGCATCACGAGAAACATCACCCACGGACGAAATGCGTGCTCTGCATTGTGGAGCGGACTCGATCCATCCTTCGCTTGAAGCGGCACGAATGCCGCGACCAACACACCTGCAATCGTCGCGCTGATGCCCGATTGATACATGAATACCCAGAGCACGATGCCCACGGCGAGATAGAGCGGGATGGACGCGATTCGGAAACGATTCATCGCGAAAAGAAGTGCTGTGACTGCCGCCGCAATCACAAGCGACGTTGTATGCACGGTGTCAGTGTAGAAAAACGCAACGATCAGGATCGCGCCTAAATCGTCAACCACGGCAACGGCCAGCAAGAAAGCCTTCAGCGCGGCCGGCACTCGATTGCCAAGGAGTGAAAGCACGCCCAGCGCAAACGCGATATCGGTTGCCGCAGGAATAGCCCACCCACGACTGAACCCGCCTTCACTCGCAAACACGAGAAACAACAACGCAGGCATCGCCATTCCGCCCGCAGCGGCGAGCATCGGCAAGACCGCAGCTTTCACATTCGATAGTTGGCCTTCAAGCAGTTCACGCTTCAATTCGAGGCCGACGAAGAAAAAGAACACGGCCATGAGCGCATTCTTGATCCAATCCGACACTTTCATTTCGATGGAAAAGCCATTGGGCCCAATGCCAAATGATGACGAGAGCACCGCTTTGTACGTTGCGCCGAGTGGTGAGTTCACTACGACCATCGCAATAATTGCGGTGATCACGAGCAGCGCGCCGGGCAACGCGGCCTCTGGCAAAACACCGAAGTACTTTCGGTCTGAATTCGAAGCAGCCATAGTCGTAAAAGGCCCGATTATTTAGGCGATGGAGATCAAGTAAGCGGTATACCCGATATAAGCAACAACAAACGCCATGCCCTCCCATCGCTGCAGCTTGAAGCCAGAACGTGCAAAGAAGACGAGTAGTGCGGTCGCGGCGAGCATCACCCAAATATCGAGTGCCGCGATTTGCGCCGGCATTTCGATAGGCGAGATGATCGCGGTTGCGCCGAGAATAAACAGCACGTTGTAAATATTCGATCCAATGATGTTGCCATAGGCAACGTCAGAGTGTTTGCGCAGCGCCGCAATCACAGAGCTCACAAGCTCCGGCATTGAAGTGCCCACTGCCACAATCGTGAGGCCGATGATGGTGTCTGAAATGCCGAAGCCTTTCGCCAACTCAATCGAGCCGCTCACCAGATAACGAGCACCAAAAATCGTAATTGCGATACCGCCAACAGCCATGGCAATCGAGAGTGCCATTTTGCCTGGCCCTTTTGGCGCATCTTCCGCGCGATGCTCGGCAACAATTGCCGCTTCATCGGGGGCTCGCTTCTCAGAGCGATAGACGTAAATGACATACGCGAACAAGGCTGCGACGAAAACGAATCCCATCCAGCGATCCATGAAGCCATTCATCACCACCAGCAAACACGCAAGTGCCGCCACGACCACCATAATCGCATCGCGCCTGAATCCCTTCGGATCGATGGCGAGCGGGTAAATCATCGCTGCAATCCCTAAGATCAGAAGGATATTCGCGGTGTTTGAGCCCACCACATTACCCACTGCAATGCCAGGTGAGTTATTGAGCGCGGCCGTTACGCTGGTAACCAGCTCGGGCGTTGAGGTACCAAAGCCCACCAAGGTTAAGCCGATCAACAACGGCGAAACCCCAAGTGATTTTGCGGACGCCACTGCGCCGCGCACTAGCAGCTCGCCACCAATGAGAAGCAGAGCTAAGCCGCCCAAAATTTCAAACCACATCGTCATCGAAACGCTTTCTATACGTTGAATCGGCTCAAGCCCTGAGCACACTAGGGCGAATCTTTAACTGGTGTTGAACTCCGTCAGAGCCGGATCGTGAAACACCCTTCGCTGTTCACTAATCAGTCTACCAAGCTGGTGCGGGACGACGACTTTAAAAACTGGTGCAAACCCGCACGGCAGCGTTCTGAAACATTTCTGTAATAAATCGAGTGATGGGTTCAACGCTGAGCACTCGCGCGACCCCGCGCGTTGTCGTAGCCCGATGGTGAAACTGCTCCCTGATGGGTCACGATATCAGCAATTTCCGAGCGAGTGTAGTGCTTTAATGGCATTCCGTTTTTCTCGGAAAGGAAGCCAGCAATGGGCTCAGTTAGATCCGCGAATAAAAAGTCGTTGTTAGCAGGGACCGCGATGTTCGAGGCACGCGGTAAGGGTGGAGAAATCCACCAACGAGCAGGCGCGAAGTCCGCCGCTCTGACTACGGGTGAGGGCACCCGAATTTCAGACAATCAAAATACGCTTCGTGCCGCCCCTCGTGGCGCGTCGCTTATTTCCGACATGGTCTTTCTGGATAAGCTCTCGCATTTTGATCGCGAGCGGATTCCTGAACGCGTCGTGCACGCGCGCGGCGCAGTTGCCAAAGGCTATTTTCAATGCACGCATAGCTTGGCTAAATACACGACTGCTCGTGTTCTTTCGGTCAAAGGGCAAAAAACGCCAGTGATTGCCCGACTCTCCACCGTTGCTGGCGGCCGCGGCTCGGCCGACACAGTTCGCGATACGCGCGGGTTCGCCGTCAAGTTCTATACCGACCAGGGAAACTGGGATCTGGTGGGAAACAATATTCCGGTGTTCTTCATTCAAGATGCAATGAAGTTTCCCGACCTTGTTCACGCAGTGAAACAAGAGCCGGACCGAGGATTTCCGTCGGCCGCAAGCGCGCATGACACCTTCTGGGATTTCGTCTCGCTCATGCCTGAGACGATGCATCATTTGCTATGGGTGATGAGTGATCGCGGCATTCCGCGATCGCTACGCACCATGGAAGGCTTTGGCGTGCACACCTATCGCCTCGTCAATGCCAAGGGCGAATCGCACTTCGTGAAATTTCATTGGCGGCCGCAAGCCGGTCTGCAGTGTTTGATCTGGGATGAGGCGGTGAAAATCGCAGGCGCTGATCCAGATTTCCATCGTCGTGATCTGTGGGAATGTATCGATGGCGGTAGTGAGGTTCGATACGATCTATTCGTTCAAACCCTCACCCAGAAACAAGCGGATGCCCTCCCGTTCGACGTGCTGGACCCAACCAAACTAATTCCGGAAGAAGATTTTCCGTTGCAGCCTGTGGGCACGATGGTGCTCAACGAAAACCCTTCGAACTTTTTCGCGGAAAACGAGCAGCTTGCGTTTAGTCCAATGCATATCGTGCCTGGCATTGATTTCAGCAACGATCCATTGCTGCAAGGGCGACTTTTCTCCTACAACGACACCCAAATGCATCGATTGGGCGGCCCGAACTTCGCACAGCTGGAAGTCAATCGCCCCCGCTGCCCCGTCGCAAACTTCCAACGCGATGGCTTTGCTCAACATGCAAAACATGCCGGACGCGTTGCCTACGAACCGAACTTACTTGACCCGAGCGGCCCGCGTGAGGCGGCTGATGGCCTGATGTACGCGCCCCATCCTGGCGCCGATACTGAAAGCGGCCCTGCGGGCCGTGTGCGTGCGGAGTCGTTCGCTGATCATTTCACGCAAGCGCGGCAATTTTTCAAGAGCCAAACCGCGTTGCAACAGTCCCACATCGTGGCGGCACTCGCTTTTGAGCTTTCGAAGGTTCAAGCGACCGAGATTCGGCAGCGTGTGCTGGCCCAGTTAGGCAACGTTGATTCGGATCTCGCCGCGCGCGTCGCGAAAGGGCTTGGATTAAAAGCAGCGCCGCCACCAGCTCCCGCTGCGAAGACGCCACGCAGCGTTGCACCTTCCGCTGCACTGCAGACAGAGAGCAAAGACGCGCTGCAAGCGGGTGGTCGCGCAGTGGCCATCCTCATCGACACGAACACTGATGCAAAGCAGCTGAATTCGCTAAAGGCGAAGCTCAGTGCTGCAGGCGTGAAAGTCAAACTCATCGCGCCTTCGGTACACGGCATAAAGCTTCATGATGGCACCGAGGCGGCAGTCGACGGTCAGCTCGACGGTAATCCATCTTGCTTGTTTGACGCTGTTGCTCTTGTTCTCGCCGCCGATGCTGCAAAGGCGCTCGCGAAGAATGCATGCGCAGTGGATTTTGTGCGCGATGCATTCGGTCATCTAAAGGCAATTGCCGCATCGCAAGGCGCAGAAACACTGCTCACCGTAGCGGGTGTTGCTACCGATACACACATCGTAAACGCCACTGATGCAAAAAGTTTCGTTGCGCTGGTCGCGAGCCGCGCGTGGGCACGAGAGCCCAAAGTCCGCCCGCAACTGTAATGAGCACCTAATTACGCCACCAAGGAGGTCGCATGAATATTTTCGAATGCCTTCGTGAAAGCCACGAACTACAAAGATCACTGTGTTCCCGTTTAGTCCGCTCAAAACCAGAGCAGGGTCTACGGCAAGATATCTTCATCGCGTTGCGAACGGAGTTAGCTGCGCACGCGGCGGCTGAGGAGCGATATCTATACGTACCGATCCTGATGGATGATGCGGGGCTCGTCGTATCGCGCCACGCGTTAAGCGAACACCATGAAATCGACGAGCTTTGTGAAGCGCTAAGTGTGCGCGATAAAACGTCAACCGCGTGGCTGGAAAAAGCCAAAAAGCTAAGCCACGAGGTCCGCCATCACCTGAAGGAGGAAGAGCAGGGATTCTTTCAACAAGCGGGCAAGATTCTTTCGGAGACGCAAAAGAAAACACTCGCAACGAAGTATCAACGCGAGCTGGCACGCATGCGGAAGTCTTTAGCGTCGGCCGGTTGACGCGCCAAGCAAGCTGAGCACTCTAAGTTGGTGCACACCCGGTTGATTGTCTGCCGGCAAGGCGCCCAACTGGTGGCGAGCTAACAGACCGACGGAGCCCCGCAGCAACTAGCGGGGCTTAGGGTTTTCTGGGCGCTATCGAAGCAGGTCCGCAACCGCACAGGCAACCACCTGGGTCGCCTTGCGCAAGTCTTCAAGCATCAAGTTTTCGTCGGCGCGCTTTGCGTTCGATTCCATTACGGTGCGCGGCCCCGCGCCGTAGAGCACCACTGGAATGCCTGCTTCGCCGTAAAGCCGGGCGTCGGTGTAGAGCGGCACGCCGACTGCGGGAATGGGCTCACCGAATACACGCTCGCCGTGCGCTTGCAATGCAGCCACGAGCTTTGCGTTACCAGGAAGCGGCTTCAGCGCATTGGCAAGCAGCAGTCGCTTAATTTCAACGCGAATTCCCGCGCGGCCTGCCACCGCGCCCTGGATGATTGCGCGCACTTCCGCCTCGACCGTCGCCGGGTCTTCTTCCGGAATCATGCGGCGATCCATTTTGACAATCACTTTTCCTGGCACGACGTTGGTATTGGTGCCGCCTTCAATGCGCCCGACAATCATCGTGGGCGATCCGATGCCGGCGACCTTCGATTTGATCTTTTGCAGGTCGGGCAGCTTGCCATAAATCGCGTTCAAGATCGCGTTCGCGGCCTGCAATGCATCGTGTCCGGTTTCGGGCATCGAACCGTGCGTCGCGGTGCCGTGAACGGTAACTTCGAACTGAAGGCAGCCGTTGTGTGCGGTAACAATCGCATAGCTAAAACTGGCGCCGATCACGTAATCGGGTTTCGTCACCTTTTGCTCGAGTAAGTAGCCAGGGCCCAGCAAGCCGCCGAATTCTTCGTCGTACGTCAAATGCAATTCGACGGTACCGTTTAATTTTGCGCCCGCTTTTTCAGCGGCTTTCAACGCCTCAATAGCGTAAGTGAACGAAGCAATGTCACTCTTGCTGACGGCTACGCCGCGCGCATACATGCGACCGTCTTTAATTTCGCCGCCGTAGGGATCGAAGCTCCAGCCGTCGCCCGGCGGTACGACGTCACCATGTGCGTTCAACGCAATCGTTGGCCCTTTATGTGAATCCGCCGCGCCGAATTTTTGGCGAACGATCAAGTTCGTGATCGACTGCATGCCGTAGTCCCGCACGCGATCTGTTGGCACCACGAATCGCTCGACGTTGAAGCCTTTCTTCGCAAGCAGCTCCGCCGCTTTCTCTGAAGCGGGCGCATTGTTGCCCGGTGGTGTGTCGGAGGGCACACGAACGATTTCGCGGAGAAATTCGATTTGATCCGCGTGGTGTTGGTCGATGAATTGGGCGATGATTGATTCGGTGTTCATACGATTTGAAGTGTTTTTCTTTGACGCTGATTTCGCTGATTTCGCAGATTCACGCAGATGATTCGCTGCTACGGCTCGGCGCGGCGGCGCTAAAAGTGCTGATCGTTACTGTCATCCCCGCGAAGGCGGGGACCCAGACCGGGCAATCGTGAGCGCGCGGAGTGATTTGCTTGTTTTAACTTTCTGGGACTGGGTCCCCGCCTTCGCGGGGATGACGACTAAGTGCGATCAACTCGCTGCGCGCCTTCGGGCTTGAACTCGCTCGGTTTGAAGTTTTCGAAGAAGTGAAGCAACGCGTGGGTCGCAACGTCTGCATCCTCCGCCGTCATGGTCTCGGTCGGATGATGCGAAATCCCGCCGTTGCCGCAGCGCACGAACAGCATCGCAATCGGGCACACGGTTGGAAACTCCATCGCATCGTGCCCCGCGCCGCTGGGTAGATGCCGCACGGGAATGCCCTGCGCAGCAATCGCATCGGCGAACTGCTTCTGCAACGCCTCATCACACGGCGCGGCATTCAATTCGAAATACGGATTCGCTTCCACCTTCACGTTCCGCCGCGCGGCGATCGCTGCAAATTCTTTCCTGATTGACTCTATGGCGCTTCGCCTTATTTCATTGAGGCCAGAGCGCACATCTACACTAAATTCAACATCCTGTGGAATCACGTTGATCGCCCCAGGTAAACAGGACAAGCGACCCACAGTTCCTACCAAGTTTTCATTCTCACGACAAAACTTTTCGACGAACAAAATCATCTCGCTCGCTGCGGTCAGGGCGTCTTGCCGCACGTTCATCGGCACCGTGCCCGCATGCCCCGCAAGACCCGTTACCTTCACCATCATCCGCGTCGCGCCCGCGATTGCAGTTACGACACCCAGCGCCAAGTTTTCATTGAGCAGCGTCGGCCCTTGTTCGATGTGCGATTCGACGAAGGCGACCACTTCGCCATGATGATCAGCTCTGCGATCCAATTCGCGCCACGCAGCGGCATTGCCGCCAAACGCATTGATCGCCTCACGCATCGTCACACCGTCGGCATCTTTCTTCTCAAGCCATGCGGGATCGAAATTCCCCGCCATCGCTTTGCTGCCGATGAGCGTTACGCCGAAGCGAACACCTTCTTCGTCGCCGAAGCCCACGATTTCCAGCGTGTACGGCAAACGCTTGCCTTGCGCTTTCAGTGCCTTCACGCAGGCAATCGGCGACAAGATTCCAAAGAGCCCATCGTACTTCCCAGCGTTTCTCACACTATCTTGATGAGAGCCAGTCATCACCACGGGAGCGAACGGCACGCCCGCCTCATAGCGCCCCACGATATTGCCAAACGCATCGTAATCGGCGTTCATGCCCGCGTCGCGCATGAGACCAATCAAATAGTCGCCCGCAAGCTTGTGTTCCTTTGAGCAATACGTACGCGTCACACGCGGCGCGTCCTCGGTGAAGGTCGCGAGGATGTCGGCTTGTTGGAGGATGTCGTGTCCGAATTTCATAATTTCCTCCCTCCCCTTCAAGGGGCGGTCGGCGCAGCGCGCCGGGTGGGGATGGGGTTCCGTGAATTTACGTGGGATCCGCAGGGTGCAGCGCGCGCCAATGCCTCGCAATATCAATCCGCCGCGTCACCCACACCCGATCATGTTTCTCAATATGATCAAGGAAGCGAATCAATCCCGCCATGCGCCCCGGTCGTCCGAGTAAACGGCAGTGCATGCCGATCGACATCATCTTCGGAGCGTCTTCGCCCTCCGCGTAGAGCACATCGAACGTATCGCGCAGATAGTGAAAGAAATGATCCGCCGTGTTGAAACCTTGCGGTGAGGCGAAGCGCATGTCGTTGCAATCGAGCGTGTAGGGCACGATCAATTGGGCAATCGTTTCACCATTCGTTTTGGTCACGGGTAGGTAGAACGGCAAATCATCGCCGTAATAATCGCTGTCGTATTCAAAACCGCCATAATCGGCCACCAGGCGATGCGTGTTCGGGCTATCGCGCCCGGTGTACCAGCCAAACGGCCACTGCCCGCCGGTCATCTTGCGAATGATCTCGGTGCCTTTCGCAATGTGTTCGCGCTCGGTCGCTTCATCCATGTGTTGATGATGAATCCAGCGATAGCCGTGGCATGCGATTTCGTGACCGAGCTCGCAGAAGGCAGCGGTCAATTCAGGATGCCGCTCCAGCGCCATTGAAACGCCAAACACGGTGAACGGAAGATCGCGTTTCGCGAATTCTCGCAAGATGCGCCATACGCCCGCCCGCGAGCCGTATTCGTAAATCGATTCCATCGACATATGCCGCGCGTCATACGCGGCTGCGCCGATGATTTCGGAGAGGAATTGTTCGCTCGCTTTATCGCCGTGAAGCACGCAATTTTCCGCGCCCTCCTCGTAATTCAATACGAATTGCACGGCGATCTTCGCCCGCTGCGGCCATTTCGCATGCGGCAGGTTGCGACCGTAACCGATCAGGTCGCGTGGGTAGTCGTGTGAATAAGCCATTGTTTACTCGATGTATTCCGAGAAGTGTAGCGATGAACCAGCCTTAAAAACGAGCGCGATGAGTCCTCAGCCACATAGAGGTCATAAATGATGAAGAGCGCCTATCACTGCCGGGACGCCTACGACGTTGCGCTACTTTCTTTCTTACTTGGCGCCGCGCCGCCAGCAGAATCGCGCGCCGCGTCGCGTGAGAAAAGGCTAATCAAGTCAGACGCCGTACTCGCGCCCGAAAACGATAGCCGTGCGCGAATGTGATCAAGGTGTTGCGCCATCAAGCGCTCGGCAAGTTTGCTGTTGCCGTCTGCGATTGCCGAGACGAGCGCGGTGTGATCGCCGATCGAGCAGGACGGCACGCTGCCGCGCTCGTAGAGGCTAATCACCATTGCGGTTTGCGGAACCAGTGTGCGCAGAAATTGTGCAAGCGGTTTGTTGCCCGCCACGAGGGCGATCAGCAAATGGAATTCGCCAGAAAGACGGATCTCGGTGCCGTGATCGCCGCGTGCAGCCGCGTTTTTCTCTTCGGCGATGGAGGCGAGAAGTTCGTCGTAATCGGCGCGGCTCGCGCGGCGCGCGGCGAGGCGAACGATCTCAAGCTCCACCATGCGGCGTGCGGCGAAAACGTCTTCCGCCTCTTCCGGCGAGAGCGTGGCGACTTGGCAGCCGCGGTGCCGCTCGGACACTGCGATGCCTTCCGCAGTTAAGCGAATCAAGGCCTGCCGCACGAGTGTGCGAGACACATTAAATGCTTCGGCGAGCGCTTCTTCTGAAAGACGAACGCCTGGCTGCAATCGGCGCTCAAGAATCGCATCGAGGATCGCCGTGTAAACCCGCTCGCCACGCTGCTCATGAAGCACCGCACGCAGCCGCCCGGGCTCACTCGCGGGGAGCGCGGGGTCGGAGCGGATTTTCGACGCAGGTTTTGACATGGGGGATGCGTGGTGCCAGTTGAGGTTTGACTAAACGGAAAGTCAGATTTCGAGGGTGACGATAACGCAGTTTTCGAATTAGCACTATGGCTTAACCGACTGTTTTAATTGGGCTAGCTAAGCGTTTAGCGTATTCACTATAACAATACCAAATAGCGTTTAGCCCCGATTAAATGTGCTTTTAAGCTATTTTGTTGTTATAAGAAAAGAATCAACGCTCAAGGCTTGCCTGAAGCAAATCATACTTCTCCTCAACGCTGCAGCATCAGAGTGCGAACAGCTGTTTGATGCACAGCGATTTGCGCGTTGTATACATTGTGCGGAGATGCTCATAATTCCGTGGCGCACCAAATTGGAATGCTAAATCGCTGATCACCAGAGTAGTTGCACGTATTTTGGGCGTTGTGGGCCGCAGAGGCGACACACGAAAACCTAATAACCCTTGATTTCGGCGAAGCATGCACGGCCATTCCTAAGCGCTTACCCTTAGAAATCGCCGCAAAGTTGTATACAAAAAACCTGCAGACCTCGGGTGAACTCTCGAATTCATCACCCTGGCACACCGATTGCGAATCAGACGTCATGTCGCTCGAACAAAACCCGTTCGCGCACCGTTTTCGTTTGTTTTTCAATGGGGAACTCTATGACTCAGCGATTTCACCGACGCGTCGGACTCGCCTTTGCCGGCGCGCTCGCCGCCGCCGCGCTGTCTTTACCGGCGCTCGCGCAAGAGAAGGTTTTGCGCATCGCGATGACTGCGGCCGACATTCCAAAAACGCACGGCCAGCCCGATCAAGGCTTTGAAGGCAACCGCTTTACCGGCATTCCAATGTATGACGCACTCACACATTGGGATCTCTCGAAAACCGACGCGCCGTCGGTGTTGATTCCAGGGCTCGCCACTTCGTGGTCAGTCGGCGCAACCGATAAGACGAAGTGGACGTTTAAGCTGCGCCCCGGCGTTAAGTTCCACGACGGCTCCGCGCTGAATGCCGACGCAGTCGTGTGGAACGTTCGCAAAGTGCTAGACAAAGACGCCCCGCATTTCGATGCGAGCCAAGTGGGCGTTACCGCCTCGCGCATGCCGACGCTGCGTAGCGCACGAAAGATTGATGACTTGACGGTGGAGCTCACCACCTCTGAGCCCGACTCTTTCTTGCCGCTCAATCTCACCAATCTCTTCATGGCATCGCCCGCTCATTGGGAAGCCAAGTTGAAGGCCGTTCCCGCAAGCGTGACGGATCCGGCAGAGCGCGCGAAACAAGCCTGGACCGCGTTTGCCGCAGACGCATCGGGTTCCGGCCCATTCAAGATGGCACGTTTCCAAGCGCGTGAGCGTCTCGAAATCGTTGCCAACAAAGGCTATTGGGATCCGAAACGTACGCCAAGCATTGATCGCGTCGTGCTCCTGCCGATGCCTGAAGCAAACGCGCGCACAGCAGCGCTGCTCTCCGGTCAAGTTGACTGGATTGAGGCGCCCGCTCCCGATGCGATGGCGCAGATTCGTAGCCGTGGTTTCACAATCTATTCCAATCCGCAGCCGCACGTGTGGCCGTGGCAGCTCTCATTCGCTGAAGGCTCGCCGTGGCTTGATAAGCGCGTGCGTCAAGCGGCAAACCTCTGCGTCGATCGCGAAGGATTGCGCACACTGCTTGGCGGCATGATGGGAATGCCGAAGGGCACGGTTCCACCCGGACATCCGTGGTGGGGCAATCCAAATTTCGACATCAAGTATGACGTGAAAGCTGCGCAAGCAATGATGACGGCCGCCGGGCACTCGGCTGCGAAACCGCTTAAGGTGAAGGTACAAATCTCTGCGTCTGGCTCCGGGCAAATGCAACCGCTGCCAATGAACGAGTTTGTGCAACAAAGCCTGAAGCAATGTTTCTTTGACGTGCAGTTCGACGTAATTGAATGGAACACGCTCTTCACCAACTGGCGCAAAGGCGCGAAAGATCCTTCCGCCAACGGCGCTCATGCAATCAACGTGAGCTACGCGGCAATGGATCCGTTCTTTGCCATGGTGCGTTTCACCAGCACGAAGACCTTCCCGCCTGTATCAAACAACTGGGGCTACTTCGGTAACGCCGAATTTGACAAGCTGATCGGCGACGCTCGTAGCGCATTCGAAGACAAGGCACGTGACGCAGCGCTCGCAAAACTACACGCTCGTATCGTGGAAGAAGCGCCGTTCGTGTGGATCGCCCACGACGTTGGCCCGCGCGCAATGGCGACAAAGGTCAAAGGTGTCGTACAGCCGCGCAGCTGGTTCATCGACCTTGCGCCGATGAGTATTCAGTAAATCAGATTGTCACCCATGTAGGCGCGGGCTTGACCGCGCTCGTCGCAAACGGCAGATCCTGCGCGTTAAGCGCTGTTGTGATGCGAATCGCGAACGAGCAACGTCGAGCTGTCGCCTACATATCCGGTGACGCATGAAGTCCTCCGTCTAAATGATCCTCTTCATCCTCCGTCGCATTCTCTACGCCATCCCCATCATGTTTGGGGTGGCGCTCGTTTGCTTTTCACTCGTTCATCTTGCGCCCGGCGACCCACTAGTCTCCGTGCTGCCGCCGGATGCTTCCGCAGATTTGCAAAGGCAATTGCGCACGTTGTACGGATTCGATCGTTCCTTGCCGGAGCAATTCTTCAGCTGGATTCTTCGCGCGGTGACTGGAGACTTGGGTACCTCGATTGCCTCATCGCGCTCGGTCACGGAGGAAGTATTCAGGGCGGTAAAAAACACCCTGATCCTGGCGAGTTTCGCCACAATGATTGGATTTTTCTTCGGCTCGCTGTTCGGTTTTGTTGCGGGGTATTTCCGCGACACCTTCGTCGATAAGCTCGCCTCGTTCATTTCCGTGATGGGTGTCAGCATCCCGCACTATTGGCTGGGCATGGTGCTCGTCATCATCTTCGCCGCACAGCTTAATTGGTTACCCGCGACTGGCGCTGGCCCGGGCGGCTCAGCAGACTGGGCGTGGGATTGGGCGCACATGCGACATCTGGTGTTGCCAGCCATCACCATGTCGGTCATTCCGATGGGCATCATCGCCCGCACAGTTCGCGCACTCGTGGCCGATACCCTCGCGCAAGAATTCATCATCGGCTTGCGGGCAAAGGGATTGACCGATTTCGGCGTGTTTCGCCACGTCGTCAAAAACGTTGCACCTACAGCGCTCGCTGTCATGGGTTTGCAGCTCGGCTATTTGCTCGGCGGCTCGATTCTCATCGAAACAGTCTTCTCTTGGCCAGGCACAGGCTTCTTGCTGAATTCCGCGATCTTTCAGCGCGATCTTCCGCTGCTGCAGGGCACGATTCTCGTGCTCGCCATCTTCTTCGTATTGCTCAATGTACTCGTTGACATTCTGCAATCCACCCTCGATCCGCGCATTACGCGCCAATAGGCAGCCTCGATGAATGCCTCCCTCTCTATTCCCGCAGCAAGCGTTGCCGCGATTGAACAATCGCCAGGCTATTGGTCTGGCGTGTTCAAACGTTTTTTACGGGATCGCGTTGCCATGATTGCAGCAGTAGTGGTCTTGGTCCTTGTATTGCTAGCGTTGTTTGGCACGTATGTCACGCCCGCCGATCCGTATCAATCATCGATGTTGAAGCGACTCAAACCGATCGGTACCGAGGGATTCTTGTTGGGCACGGATGAACTCGGGCGCGACATGATGTCGCGCTTGATGGTCGGCGCAAGACTTTCGCTATTTATGGGCATCACCCCCGTGCTCTTCGCGTTCCTGATCGGCTCGGTGATCGGCATCATCGCGGGCTACACCGGTGGTTGGCTCAACACAGCCATCATGCGAACGGTAGATGTGTTTTACGCGTTTCCGTCAGTACTGCTCGCGATTGCGCTATCAGGCGCGCTCGGCGCGGGTATCGGCAATGCGCTCATTTCACTCACCTTGGTGTTCATCCCGCCGATATGCCGCGTTGCCGAAAGCGTCACTGCGCAAGTGCGCTCGCGCGATTACGTGGAGGCTGCGCGAGCATCTGGCGCAAACGCATTTGCGATCATCAAAACGCACGTGCTGGGCAACGTACTCGGCCCGATCTTTGTTTACGCCACCAGCTTGATTGCGGTATCGATGATTCTGGCGTCTGGCTTGTCGTTTCTAGGTTTGGGCGTGAAACCGCCAGAGCCTGAATGGGGTTTGATGCTCAATACGCTGCGCACGGCGATTTACACGCAGCCTTGGATTGCGGCGCTTCCTGGCCTAATGATTTTCATTACTTCGATCTCGTTCAACATGCTCTCCGATGGATTGCGCTCAGCGATGGATGTGAAGCAATGAGGGCGGCCACACCTCTTCTTGACGTGCGTGGGCTTACCAAGCACTTCCCGCTCAAAGCTTCGCCCGGCAACAAATCGGGCGTTGTGCGCGCGGTAGACGATGTGAATTTTTCCGTGATGCGTGGCGAAACGCTTGGCATTGTTGGCGAGTCGGGTTGCGGCAAATCAACCACCGCACGCCTACTGATGCATCTCATCAACCCAACGGCGGGCGAAGTGATCTTCGAAGGCAAAGTGGTGGGCTCGCGCGATTTGCCGATGAAGGAATTTCATCGGCAAGTGCAGATGGTGTTTCAGGATAGTTACTCGTCGCTCAATCCGCGATTAACCGTCGAGGCCTCGATCGCATTCGGCCCGCAAGTGCATGGCGTGAGCGAAAAGGAAGCGGTAAAGCGCGCCCGCGATCTGCTCGCACGGGTTGGCTTGGAGCCCGCCCGGTTTGCTGGACGCTACCCGCATGAACTTTCCGGCGGGCAACGCCAACGCGTCAACATCGCTCGCGCGCTCGCGCTTGAGCCGCGCGTCGTCATCCTCGACGAAGCAGTTTCAGCGCTCGACAAATCTGTTGAAGCGCAGGTGCTCAATCTGCTTCTCGATTTGAAACAAGACTTCAACCTGACCTACCTTTTCATCAGCCACGACTTGAATGTCGTGCGATACATCTCTGATCGCGTGATGGTGATGTATTTGGGCCAGGTCGTGGAAATGGCCTCCACCGACGCGATTTTCGCAAGCGCGAAGCATCCCTATGCCGATGCGCTGCTTTCGTCCATGCCTTCCATGGACCCAGATCAACGCACCGAGGCGCCGCCGATTTCAGGTGATCCGCCCAATCCGATCAACCCGCCTTCAGGTTGCCGCTTCCACACCCGCTGCACGTTCGCGGAAAGCGTGTGCAGCTCGCGCTCGCCGCAACTCACATCGATCGACGAAACGCATCGTGTCGCCTGTCTGATGTATGAGGCCAACGTTCAGCATCCGCGCTCACGCGTCAACGTGCTCAAGGTGGCCGCATGAGTCAAGACGCAATCATCGAAATCAAAGACCTTGAAGTCGTCTTCGGCAGCGGCAGCGCCGCCGTTCGCGCAGTCAATGGTGTGACTCTGCGCGTTGAGCGCGGGCAAACCGTTGCGTTGATAGGCGAATCCGGTTCTGGCAAAAGCGTCACGCTTCGCTCATTACTGCGACTACATGCGCCAAAGAAGACAACGATCAAAGGAAACATCCGCGTTGCGGGCCACGACGTACTTTCGCTCTCATCGTCAGCGCTTTCCAATTTTCGCGGGGAAGTGTGTTCGATGATTTTTCAGGAGCCGCTGCTGGCGCTTGATCCTGTGTACAGCGTTGGCGATCAAATCGTTGAATCGATCCAGCGCCACAAAGGCTGCTCGCGCGCTGAGGCAAACAAGAAAGCACTCGAACTGTTCGAACGGGTAAAGATTCCAAGCCCTGAGCGTCGGCTCGCAGCTTATCCGCATGAAATGTCGGGCGGCATGCGCCAACGCGCGATGATTGCTTTGGCGCTCGCCTGCGATCCGCAAGTGTTGTTGGCGGATGAGCCAACCACTGCGCTAGATGCGACTGTGCAAATCCAAATTCTCCTCTTACTGCGTGAGCTTCAAAAAACGCTCGGTCTTTCCATCGTGTTCGTAACGCATGACATCGGCGCGGCAGTGGAGGTCGCTGATCGAATCGCGGTGATGTACGCGGGACAAATCGTCGAAGAAGGCGATGTGCGCACCATCATGCGCGCCCCGCGTCACCCGTACACGAAAGCGCTATTGCAGAGCCGTGCGCACGGGAGCCTTGATCGCGGCCAGCGGCTCGCAACCATTCCGGGCGCGCCTCCTGATCTTGCGAAATTGCCGCCCGGTTGCGCGTTCGCGCCTCGTTGTACGTACGCACAAGACGAATGTCGCGAAGGCACGATTGCACTGATTTCTCTCGGCGAATCTCACAGCGCACGCTGCCGCCGCACCGACGTGACTCACCTGCCACACACCGAAAGTGTTGAGACGTAATCAATGCCGCGGCTTCTCATCGTCAATCCGAACACCTCCGATTCGGTCACTACCGCGCTTGCTGCACGCGCGCGCGCGCTTGCCCCCGAAGGTTCGACCGAAGACGACACCGTTGCAGTCACCGCCTCATTCGGCGCGCCCTACATCGTTGATGAAACATCGGTCGCAGTCGCTTCACACGCGTTGCTCGCCGCGCTTGCAGAGCACACAGAAAAGGCTCGCCCGAGCGCAGTGCTCGTCGGTTGTTTTGGTGACCCCGGACTGCTCGCCGCCCGAGAACGATGCAACGTGCCGGTACTCGGGCTGGCCGATGCTGCCATGCGAGAAGCCTCTGCGTTGGGAACGTTTTCTATCGTTACTGGCGGAATTGCTTGGCCGCCCATGCTGCGCCGACTTGCTGCGTCGCTCGGCTGGCAGGATGCCTTGGTCGATGTCGTTGCGGTTGAAAAAAACGGCGGCGAACTGGCGGCCGATCCAATGGCCGCGCGTGAACTGCTCAAGCGCGCCTGCGAACAAGCGCTGCAATCGGGCAAAGCGCGATCCATCATCGTCGGTGGCGCAGCGCTTGCGGGCTTTGCCGAAGCGTTACGAGCGGAAATGCCCGTGCCGTTGATTGACAGCGTTGATAGCGGCATTCGCGCAGCGTGGCGCGCCGCATCGGCGCAAAAGCCTGGCCGCTTCGATGTCCCCGAATGGTTCACCCCGCGTTGATTACGTCGTTCTTTTTTTGAGGTAAACACTATGTTGAAGATCACTCAGTCCCTATCCCGATGGGTATCGCATGCGGTTACGGCTGCGGCGCTTCTCGCCGCCGGAATCACCACTTCTGTGCATGCGCAAGAACAAGTGCTGCGTATCGGGATGACGGCATCCGACATCCCGCTCACTACCGGTCAGGCCGATCAAGGCGGCGAAGGCCAGCGCTTCATGGCGAACACCGTGTATGACCAACTCGTGATGTGGGATCTATCGAGCGCAGACAAACCATCAAGCCTCACTCCAGGCCTTGCCCTTTCATGGAGCGCAGACGCTGCAGATCGCAAGCGCTGGACATTCAAGATTCGCCCGGGCGTGAAATTTCATGATGGCTCCACCTTCGATGCTGCTGCAGCTGTGTGGAACTTCGAGAAACTTTTGAACGACAAATCGCCGCAGTTCGATGCGAAGCAAGCAGGCCAGGGCCGCACACGCATTCCATCCATCGCAAGCTATCGCGCCATTGATCCGATGACGCTTGAGATCGTCACCAAAGAACCCGATGCTTTCTTGCCGTTCCAACTCGCGTGGATTGCTATGTCTTCGCCCGCACATTGGGAAAAAATGGGTAAAGACTGGGTGGCCTATGCGAAAACGCCCTCCGGTACAGGCCCGTGGAAACTCGTATCGTGGACACCGCGCGAGCGCGCTGAACTCGTGCCCAATCCCAACTATTGGGACAAAGCGCGCATCCCGAAGCTGAACAAGCTGATCTTGGTGCCGCTGCCAGAGGCAAGCGCGCGTATCGCCGCACTCCGCTCCGGCCAAGTCGATTGGATTGAAGCGCCGCCGCCCGATGCAGTTGCAAGTTTGCGCAGCGCCGGTTTTCAAATCGTCACCAATGCCTATCCACACAACTGGGTGTGGCATTTGTCGATGCTCGAAGGCTCGCCCTTCCGCGACCCGAAAGTGCGCCAGGCGCTTAATCTTGCCGTTGATCGCGACGGGTTGAACAAATTCTTGGGCGGCCTTTCCATTCCGGCCAAGGGCTTCATGCCGCCGGGCCACGAGTGGTTTGGCAAACCCAATGAACTCACATTCGATCCCGCCGCCGCGCGCCGCCTGTTGGCAGAGGCTGGCTACACCAGTGCAAAGCCGCTTGTCATCAAAGTGGTCGTCCCTTCATCCGGCTCGGGCATGATGCAGCCGATTCCGATGAATGAATTTCTGCAACAGAACTTGCGAGATGTCGGCGTTCGCGTCGATATCGAAGTGATGGAATGGAATGCGCTCGTTGCCGCATGGCGCGCAGGTGTGAAAGACCCCGCAAATCGCGGCGCTATCGCGATGAACTACTCGTACTTCATTCAAGATCCGTTCACAGCGTTTGTGCGTCATGTGCAGTCCGATCTCGTTGCGCCGCGCGGCACCAACTGGGGCTACTACGGCGAAAAAGACATGGATGCCCTTCTTGCCGCTGCGCGCACGAGCTTCGATCCCGCCGCCCAACGTACTGCACTTCAGCGCATCCATGAAAAGTTCGTCAACGAACGACTCTTCCTCATGGTCACGCACGACGTAAACGCCCGCGCTATGAGCCCGCGCGTGAAAGGTTTCGTGCAAGCGCAAAACTGGTTCCAGAATTTCTCACCGATTACGGTGACGCGGTAACGCTTCGCCTTGGCTCCCTCTCCCGCCTTGCGGGAGAGGGTTGGGGTGAGGGCGGTCGCTAGTGGGATGTTGGGTTGAGTTATCTCTGCTTTTCCATTGCCCTCACCCTCCGCCCTCTCCCGCGCTGCGGGAGAGGGAACCCAGCCGCGACACGCTCACCCCCAGACAATCTGGCCGCCTCCTTAACGAGCTGCGATTCACACCATGCTCCTCCCCGCCGACCCCGCCAACGCCTTCGTCCCCTACCCCGACGTAGAAGTCCCAAACGCAGCGACTGGCCCTCTCTCCGGCCTGACCTTCGCGGCGAAGGATTTGTTTGACGTCACGGGCTACCCCACCGGCGGCGGCAACCCACTGATACTTGCCAAATCCGGTATCAAAACTAAAAACGCCGTCACCGTGCAAAAACTCTTGGACGCGGGCGCGCGCTTCGTCGGCAAAGCGCACACTGACGAGCTTGCGTTTTCGATGAACGGCAAGAACGCGCATTTCGGCACGCCGATCAATGGCGGCGCACCGGATCGCATTCCCGGTGGCTCATCCAGCGGCTCCGCCTCCGCCGTCTCCAACAAGCTTTGCGATTTCGCACTCGGCACCGATACCGGCGGCTCCGTTCGCGCTCCCGCGAACCACTGCGGCCTGTTCGGCATTCGCCCCACGCACGGACGCATCTCGCTCGAAGGCGCGCTCGATCTCGCTCCAAGCTACGACACCTGCGGTTTCTTCGCGCGCGACGCGGCAACCTTCGCCCGCGTCGCCGACGTATTGCTCGGCGCGGACGCGTCGCCTGTCCCCGAAAAAGTTCGTCTACTCTGGCCGACTGACGTATGGGCGATGCTTGACCAACCCGTGCGTGACGCCCTCGCGCCCGCGAGCGAGAAAATCCAAACCGCATTGGGCCGCGCAACGAAATGCACTGTCGCGCTGGAAAGCTTCGACGCGATGTATTGGAATTTCCGCTACATCCAGGGCTACGAATCCTGGCAAACCGACGGCCCATTCATCACGCAACACGCAGTTCCCTTAGGCCCCGGCGTCGCCGAACGATTTGCCTGGTCAAAAAACGTAACGCGCGCGCAGTACGACGAAGCCTGTGCCTTTCGCCGCCGCTTCACCGCGCATCTCGAACAACTGCTCGGCGGCGACAGCGTACTCCTCATGCCCACCATGCCCGACATCGCGCCGCTGCTCACCGCCGAAGAATCCGAATTACAACGCTACCGCGATGCCGCCATTCAAATGCTCTGCATCGCAGGCTTGAGCGGCTTCCCGCAGATCAGTTTGCCGACGGCGTCAAGGCTCGGTGCGCCGCTGGGAATCTCTTTGCTGGGGCCAGCGGGTAGTGATCGCGCGCTCGTGTCGATAGCGGAACGTGTGATTGGCTAAAGAAGTCGCTAGCGCAGCTATTCCCACGGATTGATCACATTGAGTCCCGCAGCCACAAACGGAGCGGCATCTCGCGTTGCGATACTCAAGTCGTTCGCAGCGGCAGTGGCTGCGATGTAGCCATCGGCCACGCCGATGCCTTGCCCATTCGCCCTCGCGCGAGCGCGCAGCGTTGCGTACTCAGTTGCCGCATCGGCATCAAACGGCAAAATCCGCCCGCGAAACAGCGGCACGATGCGCCGCTCGATGTTTTCATGCAACGCATCCTTGCGCCGACCATCGGGCAGCACCGCGATACCATCTTTAACGGGACAAAGTCATCGCGTCTGGTCAGGCGCTGACGGCGTACACGGCGTCGCGGCCTTCGCTACTGACGCTGTCAATCGCGTTAGCTAACAACTTTCGTATCTACGCCCCACCCCGAAACAGCGAAAACCCCCAGGGTGTGAATTTGAAGGGCAGGTGATAGTGCTGCGCTGGGTCGGCAATGTGAAATCGGTAGGGGACTTCTTCGAGGAACGCGGGCGTGGGCAGCGTGATGTTTTGGCTGCGATAGAAGTCGCCGACGGCGAACAGCACTTCGTAGCCGCCCGCGCCGATGGCGTCGCTCATGAGCACAGGATCGTCGAGCAGGCCTTTGCTATTGATTGCGCCGCGCATGAGGGGGGCGGCTTCACCCAAGCGAAAAAGCGACACACCCAAGCCGACGGCGACGCGGCCATTGGCTACGTCAACGCAGTGGATGGATAAGCCGCCAACGTTCGTCATGCGTTGAGCTTAACTGAGTTTCGCGCCCGAGGCTTTCACGACCGGCGCCCAATCGGTGACTTGCTTGCTGACGAAGCTGCCGAATTCGGCCATCGATTTGCGCTGCATCGCAACGCCCATGTCTTCGAGGCGCTTTGCGATGTCTGGGCGCGCGAGCACGTCGGCCAAAGCCGCGTGCACCTTTGCTGCAATGTCGTTCGGCAGACCGGCGGGCGCGGAGATGCCCAAAAAGTTCTCTGCCACCAACTTCGGGAAGCCTGCTTCGCCCACGGTGGGGATATCGGGGGCGAGCCCGATGCGTGCGCGCGAGGTGACGGCGATGCCTTTGAGCTTGCCGTCTTTAATGTGGGGCACGTTTTGCGTGAGTGTGTCGATTGCGAATTGCAGCGTGCCGCCCAAAAGATCAGCCGCCATCGGGCCAGAGCCGCGATAGGGCACATGCTCCATGTTCAATTTGTATTCGGTCTTGAATAGTTCGCCAACGATATGCCCGATGGACCCAACGCCGCCAGAGCCGAAGTTCACCGGCTTCGTTTGCGCGCGAATCCAAGCCACGAATTCAGTCACCGTTTTCGCGGGCACGCTCGGGTGAACGACGAACACGTTCGGCACCGCGCCGATATAGCCAATGTGCGCGAAGCTTTTGATCGGGTCGTACGTGGGTTGAGCCAGCATGAAGGGCGAGATGCTGATCGGCGCAGTGTTTGATAGCAAGAAGGTGTAGCCATCCGCCGCCGATTTCGCCGCATCAGCGCCACCAATCGTTCCGCCCGCACCCGGCTTGTTATCCACGATCACGGCCTGCCCCAATTTTTCTTGAAGACCCGGCTGTAGCAAGCGCGCAACGATGTCTGACGAGCCGCCGGGCGCGAAGGTGACCACAATACGAATCGGCTTGTTTGGCCAGGCTTGTGCAAACGCAGGCAAAGCGTGGAGCGCAGGTAGGCTCGCGGAGGCGAGCAAAAAATCGCGGCGGTTGAATGCTTTCATGACGGTTCCCTTTTTTGAGTGCTGCGCTCGCCACGCGCTGATCACATTGATGACGAGTGTTACGTAGCGAGAAACATACCAATCGTGCGCTCGAAATTGGCTCTTTGCAAGCGGCAAGCAGCGGGCGATTAACTCACCGCCGCGCCCGCCGTTTTCAACATTGCGCGAAACAACACATCCGCCCCCAACGCCAAATCTTCCGCGCGCGCGTCTTCAATTTCGTTATGCGAAATACCGTCTTTGCAAGGAATGAAAATCATTGCGGCAGGGCCGGTGCGCGCGGCGTAGACGGCGTCATGCCCCGCGCCGCTGACGATGTCCATCGCGGCATGGCCTAACGCGGTTGACGCGTCGCGGATACTTTGCACGAGATCGGCGTTGAAATGTGTCGGCGCGAAATAAACGACTTGCTGGATGTCGATTTCGCAATTGAACTCTTGCGCGACTGCGCTCGCTCGCGCGCGAAGCGCGGCGTCCATCGCTAAGAGCGTTGCGTCTTCCGCATGTCGGAAGTCGACGGTGAAGCGAACACGCCCAGGAATCACATTGCGCGAATTGGGAAACACATCCATGGAGCCGACGGTGCCGCGCCCGTGCGGTTGATGGTCAAGCGCGATGGCGCGCGCAGCGATCACGAGTTGCGCAGCGGCTTGCATGGCGTCGCGGCGCAGATTCATGGGCGTCGGCCCCGCGTGCGCTTCCATGCCGGTGACCGTGATGTCGTACCAGCGCTGCCCGAGCGCGCCGGTTACTGCGCCTAAGGGGCGCGCAGCCGCTTCGAGCACGGGGCCTTGTTCGATATGCGCTTCGAAATACGCTTCGAAGCGCGGCGCACCCTCGGCCACGCTCGCGGGCGTTGTGCCGTTGTAGCCAATCGCGGTGAGCGCTTCGCTGACAGAAACGCCATCGCGATCGCGTGCGTCGAGCGCATGCGAGAGCGTGAACGCGCCCGCGTACACGCCCGATCCCATCATCACCGGCACAAAGCGCGAGCCCTCTTCATTCGTCCAGATGCAAACCTCAATCGGCGCTTCGGTTTCAATTTTCAATTCGTTCAACCGACGAATCACTTCAATCCCCGCGAGCACGCCATAGTTGCCATCGAATTTGCCGCCGGTGGGCTGCGTGTCGACGTGCGAGCCCGTGGCAACCGCTGCGCGCACGGGATCGCGTCCCGCGCGGCGCATGAAGATGTTGCCAATCTGATCGATGCGGATACTGCATCCTTCAGCGCGCGCCCAGCCGACGACGAGATCGCGCGCTTGGGCGTCAAGCTCGGTGAGCGCCAAGCGGCATACGCCACCTTTCACCGTTGCACCAATTTGAGCGAGCGTCATCAATGATTCGTACAAACGCAGGGCATTGATCCGAAGTGGTGCATTCGCAGTGTTCGATTTTGTGGATGCAATGTCCATGGTATGTTGCGATGAATTGGTGATCGAGAGAATACGTCAAACCGACGATGCGCGGGACTCAGAACACTTGGTCGCGTCGCAGTTCCCGCTCCCGCAGCGCGGGTGAGGGCGGTTACTGAGTAGTGAAGACGTTGTTACATAACTCCGCTTATCTGCCGCCCTCACCCCAACCCTCTGAGAGCTCGCACTCATCTCTCCCTTCGGTCGAGACCGCAAGTGCGTTGCGTCCTGCGCCTTCGGCTGGTCCCGCGCTACGGGAGAGGGAGCACACATGTGCGCTCAAGCGTCTGCCGCGTCAGCCGATAAGGCATATAACGTGCTCGCGATAGCCGCGCCACACAAACGCCAATATGATTGCTTAAATATGCCAACCCTTGCAGACATAAATCAACTCAACGCCGCGCAGTTCTCCCAGCTTTTTGGGGCGGTCTACGAGCATTCACCCTGGATCGCCGAGCGTGCGTTCGCGTTAAAGCCCGCAGGCGGATTTACGTCTCGTGCGCAGGTGCATGCGGCGCTGGCGGCGACGGTGCAATCTGCGTCGGAGGCGGAGAAAGTGGCGCTCTTGAACGTGCATCCGGAGCTTGCGGGCAAAGAAGCGGCTGCGGGTACGCTGACTTCGGCGTCCACCTCCGAGCAGGCGAGCGCAGGCTTGACAGCGATGACTGCGGCAGACGTGACGCAGCTTCGCGAATTGAATACCGCGTATCGTGAGAAGTTCGGTTTCCCGTTCATCATTGCTGTGCGTAACAACACCCAGACCGCAATCTTTGGCGCGGTGAAATCGCGGCTCGCCAACACGCGCGCGATGGAGCTCAACAATTGCATGATGCAAGTGGGCGAAATTGCGCGATTGCGTTTGATGGATTTGATTGAGGATTGAGCTTGTGACTTCGAAGTTATTGAAGGCTGTACCGGTATTGCCATCGCTTGATCTTGCGCGGTCGGTTCAGTTTTTTGTTTCGAAACTTGGATTCGAAGAAATCCATTTGGCATTGGGGGAATACGCGATCGTCAATAAGGACGACATCGAGGTTCACTTTTGGGCGTGCGACGATAAAAAGATTCCAGAGGTAAGTGGTTGTCGCATCGAAACACAAAATATTGCCGCGCTCTACGCGCATTGCGAGCGCGAGGCGATCGTTCATCCGAATGGCAAACTCACTGAGAAGCCTTGGGGCGCGACAGAATTTTCGGTGCTAGACCTGGATGGAAACCTGATTACATTTTTCGAGTACAGCGAAAACTGAACTATGGGAAAACTCTCGACACACGTTCTAGACACGATGCACGGCAGCCCGGCGGCTGGAGTGGCCATTGAGCTTTTTTCGATGGACGGCGCAGCGCCTCGCATGCTCGTGACCACCACGACGAACACCGATGGCCGCACTGATGCGCCGCTCTTGAAAGACGCAGAAGTGAAGCGCGGCAAATACCGATTGGTGTTTCATGCAGGCGATTACTTTAGAAAACGCGGCGTGGCGCTGCCCGATCCCGCGTTCGTCGATGTAGTGACGATTGATTTCGGCATCGCCGAAGAGGGCGGCAGTTATCACGTGCCGCTGGTTTGTTCGCCGTGGACGTACTCCACTTATCGTGGGTCGTAACGGTTTGACTTAAACCGCCGAACCCCATCCCCACCCTAGCCCTCCCCTTGAAAGGGAGGGGATTCAGATGGACGCATATCTACTCGACTGGCTCAACCTCTTGCTTCGCTGGCTGCACGTGATCGTGGGCATAGCGTGGATTGGTGCGTCGTTTTATTTCGTTTGGCTTGATAACTCGCTCGTCAAACCGACCGATCCGGCGCTCAAAGAAAAGGGTGTCGATGGCGAGCTATGGGCCGTGCATGGCGGCGGCTTTTACAACCCGCAGAAATACATGATTGCGCCGAAAGCGCTGCCTGAGCATTTGCACTGGTTTTATTGGGAGAGCTATTGGACGTGGATGAGCGGCTTCGCGCTCTTCGTCACACTTTATCTCTTCAACGCGCAAACCTTTCTGATCGACAAAAACGTTTACGCCTGGGGCTCATCGGGCGCTGCGATTGCGGCGTCACTCGTCTATCTCGTGATGGGCTGGGTGGTGTACGACGCGATTTGCCGATTCTTCGGGCAGAAGAAAAATGGCGATGCGATTGTGGGCGTGCTCGTATTTGTCTACGTGATCGCGGCGACTTACATCGCTTGTCACTTCTTCGCAGGGCGCGCCGCGTTCTTGCTCACCGGTGCAATGCTCGCCACTGCGATGAGCGCGAACGTATTCATGGTGATCATCCCGGGGCAGAAGAAAACCATCGCCGCGATGAAGGCCGGGTTGCCGCCCGATCCCGCGCATCCGATGCGCGCGAAACAGCGCAGCGTGCACAACACGTATTTCACGTTACCCGTGCTCTTCGCGATGCTTTCGAATCATTACAGCTTCGCCTACAGCGCGAAATACAACTGGCTGGTTCTCGTGCTCATCATGCTCGCGGGCGCATTGATTCGTCAATTCTTTGTGTTGAAACACAAAGGGCGTTGGGAGTACAAATACTGGGCGATTGCCTCGGCGATTCTGATTGGCGTCGCTATATGGCTCGCGCCCGCACCCACGAAACCTGTCGCAGCATTGGCCAAAGCGCCGACTTATACCGAGATCAAACCGATCATCGAAGCCCGCTGCGCGATGTGTCACAACGCGAATGTACAGATGAAAAACGTTGCCTTGCACACGCCAGAATTACTCGCGCAGCATGCGCAAAATGTGTATCAGCAAGCGGTCGTCACACGTGCGATGCCGATGAACAACAGCACGCAAATCACCGAGGAAGAACGCGCTCAACTCGCAGCGTGGTTCAAGGCAGGCGCGAAGACGCCGTAGCCGTGCAACGGTATTTCGTTGGCATTCATGGTCTCCCTCGACAAGCTCGGGGGGAACTTCAGCTCACCACGAATGGCTCGACAAGCTCGCCGCGAACGTAGGCAGACACTGTAGGCGCGGGCTCGACCGCGCTTCCGCTTTTCCACCTATGACCTAGTGCAACGAAGCGACGTCAAGCCGTCGCCTACCTCGAGCGAGGCAGTGGCGAATCATAGATAAGAAAACCGTGAGAAGCTTTATTTAACTAGGGCAAGCGATCGAAAATCGCATTTTACAAAATAGACAATTTACGTCGCTTTGCCCCAATTAATCGTGGGCAAGCGTACGAAAGCTGTCAGTTATCTGAACACCACCGTACGATGCCCATTCAACAGCACCCGATGCTCCGCATGCCACTTCACCGCGCGGGCGAGCGCCGTGCATTCGACATCACGCCCCGCGTTGGTGAGCGCCTCAACGCTCATCGCGTGATCGACTCGGGCGACTTCTTGCTCAATGATCGGACCTTCGTCGAGATCATCGGTGACGTAATGCGCCGTTGCGCCGATCAGCTTCACGCCGCGTGCGTGCGCTTGATAATACGGTTTTGCGCCTTTGAAGCTCGGCAGAAAAGAGTGATGAATGTTGATCGCGCGGCCCGACAGATCGCGCGAGAGCTCGGGCGAGAGCACCTGCATGTAGCGCGCGAGTACGACGAGATCGATGTTCTTCTCTGCGATCACTTCGCGAATCTTCGCTTCTTGTTGCGGCTTCGTTTCGGCAGTGATAGGAAAGTGGAAGAAGGGAATGTTGTAGCTAGCAGCGAGTTGGTAGTAATCCATGTGATTACTCACAATCGCGGGGATGTCGATCGGCAGCAAGCCGCTCTTCCAGCGGAACAAAAGATCGTTCAAACAATGCCCTTGCTTCGAGACCATCAGCAAGGTGCGCACACGATGCGAGGCATCGAAAATCGTTGCCTCGAATGACCACTCGCTCGCAATCGGCGCAAACGCGGCTTGCAAAGCGTTCTCGCTCGCACCTTCCGCTTCGAACTGAATGCGCATGAAGAAGCGATTGTTGGAGGTGTCATCAAACTGCGCCGCCTCCAAAATATTCGCGCCATGCTCAAGCAAAAATCCCGTGACACGATGCACGATGCCAGGACGGTCGTTGCAGGAGAGGGTTAAGACGTATTGAGGTTTCACAATGTGCCCAAAAACTTTTTGCCACAGATGAACACAGATTTACACAGATAAAGACTCGAAGAGAAATCTGTGTTCATCTGTGTGAATCTGTGGCTAAAACTAAACAATCCCGGGTCGCCGCAGGAGCTGCCAACGCATGAATGCTGATGTGGTTTTCGCGTCGGTGATTCGATTGTCGCGAATCATTTGTTCGATCTCTTCTGGCGTTGCCCGGAAGACTTCGAGAAATTCGTCTTGATCGGGCATCGCCTCGCCTTGAACGAGACCGTTCGCGTGGAACACGTGAATCACTTCGTCTGAATAGCCAATCGCGAGATGAATATCGCCGAGCGTGTGCCATGAGCGCGCCCAGTAGCCGGTTTCCTCTTTCAGCTCGCGCTGCGCGCACACGAGCGGGTTTTCTTTCGGATCAAGCTTACCCGCAGGAAATTCGATCATCACGCGGCCCGTTGCGTAACGAAACTGCCGCAGCATCAGAAGCTTACCCTCTTCGAACTCGGCCACGATACAGCTCGCGCCCGGATGCTTGATGTACTCGCGCGACGACGTGTTGCCATTCGGCAGTTTCACCTGATCGCGAATTACGTGAAGCAATTTGCCTTTGAAAACTTCTTCGCTCGAAATCTGAGTTTCGATTAAGTGAGCGTCGCTCTCCGCGCTTATCGGGGCGCTCTGAGGTGGAGTAACTCGCGCGTTCAAATCCAATCCTTTACGCACAAGAAACCGGTGAGCAAAATCGCTTCTGGCGAACCCGCAGTCGGCGTTCGCATGTATTCCCATTTCACCAGCGGCGGCATGCTCATGAGGATCGCTTCAGTGCGGCCGTTTGATTGCAAGCCGAAGTGCGTGCCTCGATCCCACACCAAATTGAATTCGACATAGCGGCCGCGACGGTACAGTTGCCAATCGCGATGGCTTTCGTCGTAAGGCGTGTCTTTGCGGCGTTCGAGGATTGGCGCATAACCCGGAACGAAATGTTCACCGACCGAGCGCATCAGCGCAAACGACTGCGCAAATCCAAGCTCGGTGAAATCGTCGAAGAAGGTGCCGCCGATCCCGCGAGGTTCGTTGCGGTGCTTCAGGAAGAAATATTTGTCGCATTGGGCTTTGAAACGCGGATAGAGCTCGTCGCCAAACGGCTCGACGGATTGCTTTGCCGTACGATGCCAATGAACCGCATCGCCCTCAAAACCGTAGTAGGGCGTGAGATCCATACCGCCACCAAACCAATAAACCGGCGCTGCGTCTTTCGGCGATGCAATGAAAAAGCGCACATTCATGTGCGTCGTCGGCGCGAAAGGATTTCTGGGATGAATCACGAGCGATACGCCCATCGCCTCCCACGGCGCGCCTTCAAGTTCGGGGCGTGATGCGGTTGCCGACTTCGGCATTGCCGCACCCTTCACGTGAGAAAAATTTACGCCACCGCGCTCGATCACCGCGCCATTCTCAATCAATCGCGAAATGCCGCCGCCGCCTTCGGGCCGCTGCCATTCGTCACGAATAAACGCGCCGCCGTCGATGCTTTCAAGCGCGGCCACAATTTTTGATTGCAAGCCAACCAGGAAGTCGCGGACGTGATTGACATCGTCACCGCCAACAGGGGCTTCGAGATCCATACGTAATTTATTCATAACGCTTTTCTTTGACACAGATAAACACAGATGTCGAACGGATGAACACTGATTTTCCCAGCTGATCTATCTGTGTTCATCTGTGTAAATCTGTGGCAAAAAATACTAGCGCTTCACCGCACGCCAACCGATATCGCGCCGCATCTGCGCGCCGTCGAAATGAATGCGATCTGCAATTTCGTACGCGCGCTTTTGTGCGAGCTGCACTTTGTCGCCGAGGGCCGTGACGCCGAGCACGCGACCGCCGCTGACGAGCACGCTGCCCTCGCTTGACGTCGTACCTGCGTGAAAGACTTTCGCGTCTTCCATTTCCTCGGTCGGGAGCCCCGTAATTACATCGCCTTTGCGCGGTGAATCAGGGTAGCCATGCGACGCCATCACCACGCAGAGCGCGACGCGCCGATCCCATTCCACTTCCACTTGATCGAGCGTTCCTGCGATGCCGTGCTCAATCAGCGAAACGAAATCGCTCTTCAAACGCATCATCACAGGTTGCGTTTCCGGATCGCCAAATCGTGCGTTGAATTCGACGACGCGCGGCGCACCGGCTTCATCAATCATCACACCCGCATACAGAAATCCCGTGAACGGAATACCATCAGCCGCCATGCCAGCGACAGTAGGGCGAACAATCTCACGCATGATGCGCGCGTTCACCTCAGGTGTGACTACCGGCGCAGGCGAATAGGCACCCATGCCGCCTGTATTCGGGCCTTCATCATGATCGCGAAGGCGCTTGTGATCCTGGCTCGTTGCCATCGGCAAAATATTTTTGCCGTCGCACATGACGATGAAGCTTGCCTCTTCGCCCTGCATGAATTCTTCGATTACGACGCGCGCCCCCGCAGCGCGGGCCGTGTCGGCGTTACCTAGCTTATTGTCGGCGAGCATCGCATCAATCGCGGCATGCGCTTCTTCGAGCGCCATCGCGACAACGACACCCTTGCCCGCCGCTAATCCATCCGCTTTGATCACGATCGGCGCCCCAGTGCGCTCCACGTGTGCATGCGCGAGACGGGCGTCGGAAAACGTCATGTAGTGCGCCGTCGGAATGTTGTGGCGCTTCATGAACGACTTCGCAAAGTCTTTCGAAGACTCAAGCTGCGCTGCCGCTTTCGTCGGGCCGAAGATTTTCAGGCCTTCACCGCGAAACGCATCCACCACGCCTGCCGCCAACGCGGCTTCAGGGCCGACCACTGTCAACGCGATCTTCTCAGCCTTCGCGAGCGCGAGCCATGCCGCAACATCACTCGCAGGATGATTTTCGCAACCGCGCTCAATCGCAGATCCTGCGTTACCCGGGGCTACGATCACTTTTTGTACGCGAGGGCTCTGCGCGAGCTTCCACGCGAGTGCATGCTCTCGTCCGCCTGAACCAATTACCAATATTTTCATCAAGAATACTCAGTCAATATCGTGTTCAATTGCGTCGCGAGAGCCGATCAGTCGAGGAAAGCCCGAGCGAAAAACCAGAATGTATTTGACATACATGAGGATTGTGAGCGAGGGTTTGACGAAGAATCATCGGCTCGCAGTAGAAATTCAACACGATATTAGTGCCTGAAGTGGCGAACGCCTGTCGTCACCATCGCCACACCGCGTTCATTCGCGGCGTCGATCACTTCTTGATCGCGCATGCTGCCGCCCGGCTGAATCACTGCGATTGCGCCTGCATCGGCAAGCACATCGAGGCCATCGCGAAACGGGAAGAAGGCGTCGCTCGCAGCGACCGAGCCTTGCAGCGTTAAGCCGGCGGCCTCTGCCTTGATCTTGGCAATGCGCGCGGAATCAAGACGTGACATTTGCCCGGCACCGATGCCGAGCGTTTGCCCATCTTTCGCGAACACGATCGCATTCGACTTCACAAACTGCGCCACTTTCCAAACGAATTGCATATCGCGCAATTGCGTTCTGTCTGGCGCCTTCGCGGTGACCACCTTGAGCGCGCTGGCGTCTAGCTGATGGGTATCCGCGCTTTGCGCGAGCACGCCGCCGCCGACGCGCTTCAATTCAAGTGCGTTTGCGCTCGTCGAAAGCTTCTCAATGGCCACTTTCAGAACGCGAACATTCGCTTTTTTGGCCGCTAACTCCAGGGCGTCAGCCGAATAATCGGGTGCAATCAATACTTCAACAAATTGCTTGCTAACCGCTTCAAGTGTCTGGGCGTCAACCGCGGTGTTGAATGCGATGATGCCGCCGAAGGCGGAGGTGGGATCCGTCGCAAACGCGCGTTGATAGGCCTCGAGCGCATTCGCGCCGAGCGCAACGCCGCACGGGTTCGCATGCTTCACGATCACGCAGCAGGTTTCATCGAAACTGCGCACGCATTCCCACGCGGCATCGGCATCGGCGACGTTGTTGTACGAAAGCTCTTTGCCTTGCAATTGCGTGTAGCGCGCAAGCGTTCCTTTCGCAGGCGTTTCATCGCGATAGAACGCGGCGCTCTGATGCGGATTCTCGCCGTAGCGCATGTCCTGCGCTTTGTGCCATTGCAGCGTGAGCACATCGGGATACGCGCGCACCTCGCCGTCGAGTTCACGGCAGGTCAAGTAGTTCGAGATCGCAGCATCGTAAGAAGCCGTGTGCGAGAAGGCTTTCTTCGCGAGCGCGAAACGCGTCTTGCGCGAAAGCGCGCCAGCGTTGTCGTTCATCTCAGCGGAAAGGTATTCGTAATCGCCAGCGTCGACCACGATGGCGACACCTTCCCAATTTTTCGCAGCTGCGCGCACCATCGTTGGGCCGCCGATGTCGATGTTTTCAATCGCATCTTCGAGCGAACAGTTTGGCTTCGCCACCGTCTCACGGAACGGATAGAGATTGACGACGACCAAATCGATCAGAGGAATCTTCGCGCCTTCAACCGCGCTCATGTGCGCGGGCAAGAGGCGATTGGCGAGGATGCCGCCGTGCACTTTCGGGTGAAGCGTTTTCACACGACCGTCGAGCATTTCAGGAAAGCCCGTGTAGCCGCCCACATCAGTCACCTGCAAGCCCGCGTCGCGTAGCGTTTTCGCCGAACCACCGGTTGAAAGCAATTCAACGCCGTGTTTAGAGAGCGTTTTTGCGAATTCAACCAACCCTGTTTTGTCGGAGACCGAGATCAGCGCCCGTGTAATTTTTCGATTCATGACGGCAGTTTGATTTTGTATTTGTCGAGTTTGGCGCGAAGCGTATTGCGATTGATGCCAAGCATCACCGCCGCTTCGGATTGATTGCTCTTGGTGCGCTTCATCACGTCTTCAATGAGCGTTTTTTCAACGCATCCGACGACCAGATCGTGCAAGTTGTCAATCGGCAGGCCGTCCATCTTTGAGATGTATTCGTCGAGCGAATGGGTGACCGCTTCGGCGATGGCCGCTTGGCCGTTTAGTTTGGGCTTCTTCATAGAGTTCTTCTAGTGGCTGTATCTGATTTGCTCGCGAGTCGCGCCGGACTTATTGCCACAGATGAACACAGATTTACACAGATGGGCGTTTGATCGTCGCAAACGCCGCTTATTTATCTGTGTTCAGCTGTGAAATCTGTGGCAAAAATTCAGTGCAACACCTCGTTCATTGAGTATTGTGCAACTGGCAACCGCTCATACGCGCCTGCCAATTGCGAGAAATAGGATTCAACTGCCGCGAACTGCGCAGCGGTTGATTCAATCCTATTGAGTTGATCGCGGAAATCCTCGCCGCCGGGCAAAGTTTCGGTGTACCAACCAATGTGTTTTCGTGCGCTACGCACGCCGGTGTATTCGCCGTAAAGTGCGTAGTGATCGTGAAGATGGCTCAGAAGCGCGCTCATTACTTCACGCGTTTCAGGGGCGGGCGGTAACTCGCCGTGATCGAAATAGTGTTGCGTATCGCGAAATATCCACGGGCGGCCTTGCGCGGCGCGACCAATCATCACTGCGTCTGCCTTCGTGTAATCGAGCACCGCCTTCGCCTTTTGCGGCGAGTCGATGTCGCCATTGGCAACCACCGGAATCGATACCGATGCCTTCACCGCCTTGATGCTCTCGTATTCCACGGTGCCATCGTCGAACCCGCAGGCGCGTGTGCGGCCGTGCAGCGTGAGCGCGGCGATCCCGGCGTTTTCTGCGATTTGTGCGATGCGAACGGCGTTGTTGTGCTCACGGCTCCAGCCGGTACGTGTTTTCAAGGTCACCGGCACATCAACGGCGTTTACCACCGCTTCGAGAATTGATTGAACCAGCGCTTCGTTGCGCAAAAGCGCGGAGCCTGCATCCACCTTGCAAACCTTTTTCTTCGGGCAACCCATGTTGATATCGATGATCTGGGCGCCGCGCGACACATTAAAGCGAGCGGCCTCGGCCATCATCAACGGATCGCTGCCCGCGATTTGCGCGGCGATGGGAGCCGCCTCATGCGAAAAATCCATCCGCCACATCGATTTCGGCGTTTGCCAAAGCTCAGGACGCGACGCGAGCATCTCGCTGACTGCATGCCCCGCCCCAAATTCGCGACACAGTTTGCGGAACGGGCGATCGGTGACCCCAGCCATCGGCGCGATCACGAGCCGATTTTTGAGGGAATAGGGGCCGATGCGCAACATTGTGTGCAGAGAAAAAAGTTTGGGGGGATTGGCAAGGGAAGAGACACGATTATAGCGATCTCGATGCACGAAAATTAAGCAGCGGCGACGTGCAATCTTTTTATTTCTTTCGCACCGCCGTGATGCAATTTCGCAACAAACGCCCTATGAAACGGAACCCGACGTGTCGCGTTCAAGCGTTGTGTCGCTTCGCTGCTGGGGGCAGCTGGATAACAGTCAGTTTTGGTTAAAAGCTTATGCTAATTAGCCCATTATTTATTGGGGCTGGCGTGAAAAAAGTATTTACTTTGAAAAAGTAACTTATTTCTCGCTTGCCCGAACTCAATTTGGACGATAGCGGAGAAGCTATCGTTGACTAAAACGCCATCCGACGAAGCAATTCGCGCTTTGCGGGCGGCAACATTTGCAACGCCATCAAGCCGAGTCCACGCGGCGCATCCAGCAGCCATCCGCCGCGATCAAACCCATACGCGAGTACACCCGAAAATCCAAACGTGGCAACGCGGTCTATTGCGCGGGATCGTGCAAATCGCGAAAGCGCCGACGTGATTGATTCCTGCTCGCTACGATGATTGTTATTTTGCAGCGCGTTCGCTAAATCGTCTGCGTCACGCAGTCCCAAATTAAGCCCTTGCGCTGCAACCGGATGCAGCGCCTGCGCCGCATTGCCAACAGCGACGACTGGGCCATGAACACGTGGCTCAACGAATCGCCACACCAGCTGATATGACGTGCGCTTCGATGCGACAGTCAGTGCGCCCATCGCTCCGCCGAACGCAGCGTTGATCGATTCGCAAAAGCTTGTATCGTCAAGGGCGAGCAGTCGCTCAGCGTCCGCCTGATCGCGCGCCCAAACGAGAGTCCATTCGGGGACACCCGCGTCCGCCGCGCGGGGAATGAGTGCGAGCGCGCCGCCCGAGGTGAACCGTTCGTACGCCACATTGTGCGTGGGTTTCGTGGCGCGCACTCTTGCAATCACTGCAATTTGCCCACTGCTCCGCTCGAATGATTTGAATTCGGGCATCATCGAATCGGCAGAGGCTTTGGAGCCGTCAGCCAACGCGACGCAATCAGCGACTAAAGACTCACCCGTTGCAAGCGACACGCGTGCTCGTGCGCCCTCAAGCGCTACGAGCGTAGCCTCTGCATTCCACAACACATGAATACCGCGCGCGACAACTGCATCATCGAGCGCCGATTTGAGATAGGGATACGGAACGGCTGCACCTAATGCAGACTCCCCCAACTCTTTCGCATCGAGTTTGAGCCAACCGAACGCGCCTTGTTGCGTGACTTCAACGGTGCGAATTTCTGTGCCGTGATTGGAGATCAGCTCGGCTGTTTTAACGCCGATCCGCTCAAGAAAACGCCAGGATGCGAGCGAGAGCGCAATGTTGCGATCACTATTGATTTGCTTTTCACGCGGCGACGCTTCGAGCACCGTGATCTCGCCACCCGCGTGCGCTTGACTCAGTGCGAGCGCGGTTGCCAAGCCCACCGGTCCGCCGCCAACGATGAGTGTTTTCATGCGGTGGTGTACTCCAGCATTGCCCGCGCTTGGTGGAACTTGATGAAAACATCTTTTCCATCCATGTACGAGGTCATATCTGCGGGGAATACTGCTGCGAGTCTTTGTTTCAGTGCACTGTATTCTTGCGCAATGCTTGGGTGACAGTTCATGTAGTCACGAAACGCGAGATGCCGTTTTGCGTCGTCGCTTCCGCGAACAAATGAATGCAGTTGATGGGTGCGAGTTCCGTCTGCGCCGTCCTTGCGAAAGTAGCGGCGTCCGGAAATTCCGAATTCGCCTAGTGCTTCATAGCCAAGTTGCACAAGCGCGCTGCTTGCTTCGTCGACCACCGAAATCTGATCGACAAGCAACAGCATATCGATCACTGGCTTTGCGTAGATTCCCCTGATCGATGTACTGCCGATGTGGAGCACTTCTATGCTGTGGCTACGCAACGCCGCTCGAATGTGAGCGGCTTCATCGAGAAAACGCGCAGACCAATCTGGATCTGGCGCAACCACGCGAACGGCACTCAACGGAACGTCTACTAACTTAACGTGTGCACGCCGCCTCAACCTCCGACACTGTCTTCGGTGTGGTGATCGTGAGATTTTCGTTGCCGTTTGCGGTAATCAGCACATCGTCCTCAATGCGCACGCCGATATTCCAGAAATGCTCGGGCACATTCGCAGCAGGTCGAATGTAGAGGCCTGGCTCATTGGTGACCACCATGCCCGGCTTCAACACTTGCGATTCGCCGTTGATGCGATACGCGCCCGCATCATGCACATCCATGCCGATCCAGTGGCCCGCGCGGTGCATGTAGAACTGCATGTAGGTTTTCTCTTCAAGCACTTGCGCGAGCGAGCCCTTGAGCAAACCCAAATCGATCATCGATTGCGCGAGCGATTCGGTGGCGACATCGTGATACTTGTGGAAGGCATTGCCCGCTTTAAGTACGTCCATGCAGGCGTATTGCGCTTTGAGTACGGCTTCGTACACGTCCTTCTGCGGCCCCGTGAATTTGCCATTCACTGGAAAGGTGCGCGTGATGTCACTGGCGTAGCCTTCGTACTCGCAGCCCGCATCAATCAGGAGCAAATCGCCGTCGCGCATCTGGCGCGTCGAATCGTTGTAGTGCAATACGCAGGCGTTGGGGCCGCTCGCGATGATGTGGTTGTATGCGGGGGTGCGTGCGCCGTGGCGAATAAACTCGTGAGCGATCTCAGCTTCAACGTGATATTCGTATTGCCCCGGACGCGCCGTGCGCATGGCACGAGTGTGCGCGAGCGAAGCGATCTCGCCTGAGCGCCGCATGATGGCGATTTCATGCGCATCCTTGATGAGGCGCATTTCATCGATGAGCTTATAAACGTTCACTAGCGAATCGGGGGCCGAAAACCCAGCGCGCGTCATGCCGCGCACGGCGTTGATCGCCTTATTGAGCGTCGCTTCAAACGCTGTTGCGTTGGTCGTACCTAGCGCGAGCGGTGCATAGAGCGTGCCGCGATTTTTAAGGTAGTCGGGCAGCAGCTCGTCGAATTTTTCGATGGGATGGGCCTCATCGAAACCAAAAATCTCGCGCGCCGCATCAGGACCGTAGCGAAAGCCATCCCAAATTTCGCGCGTTTCGTCTTTTGAACGGCAAAACAGAATCGATTTCCGCTCAGCGCCGCCGAGCAATACCAATACGGATTGCGGCTCGCGAAAACCGGTGAGGTAATAAAAATAGCTATCGTGGCGATACAAATAATCGGTATCGCGGTTACGCGCGAGCTCTGGCGCAGTAGGGATCACTGCAACGCCGTCGCCGATGGAGGCAAACAAACGCTCGCGGCGGTTTACGTAGGGGGACACTTCAACAGCGGCATTCATCTGTAATGCTCCAGAAAGTCAGCGCAGCAAATGACAAAATACTGCGATGAGCTCAGAGATTGAACAAGATCACGATTATAGGTTTGCCCCCGTGCTTGAGCCGGAGCCGGAAGCGCCCGAAGTGATTCCGCAGGACGCGCCGCCCGTGCAAACCGACATCGTTGTTGTGGCGGAAACGCCCGCCGAGTCGGAACATTCGAAAAAAGCGCTGCGCGCGGAAGTGCTTGCCAAGCGCGATGCGCTCTCGGAAAAAGAGCGCCGCGCCGCTGAGCGTCGAATCAACGAAAAACTCTTCCAGCATCCGGATGTTCACCGGGCGAAGACGGTATTGCTGTATGCGAGTGATGGCCATGAAGTGGCCACCGACGATCTCGCCAAAGAGTTGATGAAGCGCGGTAAGGCCGTTGCCTATCCAAAAATCACCAACGTTGCAGGCTTGATGACGCTCTGGCGCGTGCGCAGCTTGGACGCGCTGATCCCGCACAAACATGGCATCCGCGCGCCGGACGTCACCCGCTCATCGCCCACCGAGCCGCTCAACATCGATTGCGTGATTTATCCGGGGCTCGCGTTCACCAAGGGCCTCGCGCGGCTGGGGCGCGGAGGCGGCTATTACGATCGCCTTTCCGCAAAGCTCGCTGACAATTGCGCGCGAATCGGCATTTGCTACGAAGCGCAGATCACGGATCAGCTCCCGCAAGAAACCCACGACGCCAAAATGCATTGGGTCGTCACCGAGCTTACCGTTTATCCGTACGTGCCCGATCCGCCCGTGATCCAAGCCCCGCCCGCGTCGGGTGAGAACGTGAAAGCGGAGATTGCTGGCGCACCAGAACAGACTGAGCCTCCGGGCAGCGCTAGTCCGATGGTCGCGAATGATTCGCAAGCAACCCAATTGCCCTAGTTTCTTTGCCACAGATTTACACAGATGAACACAGATACAGATTGAGCTCGACCACTTGGAAGTGCTCTCATTCGTAAATCGAAGGCTCGCTATTGCTCAACGGACACAGTCAACATCTCGCTGGGTAATCTGTGTTCATCTGTGTAAATCTGTGGCAAGAATAATTCTGTGTCAGTCCCTGAAATCAGCGTAATCCGCGCCAAAGAAAAGAACCCAAGCCATGACAGCCAAAATCATCGACGGCAAAGCACTCGCCGAAAAAGTGCGCGGACGGATTGCCGACGAGGTCGCGGCGCTTAAAGTCAAGGGCATCACGCCGGGGCTTGCTGTCGTGCTCGTGGGTGACGATCCCGCGTCGCAGGTGTATGTGCGAAACAAAGTCGCGGCGTGTGAAAAAGTCGGCATGAAAAGCGTGATGCACCGCATGCCGGCGACGGCGAGCGAAGCGGAATTGCTCTCGGTTGTGGAAACGCTCAACAACGATGCAACCATTCACGGCATCCTCGTGCAGCTTCCCTTGCCGAAACAGATCGACGAAAAGAAAGTGCTCGAAGCGATTTCCGTCGATAAAGACGTGGATGGCTTTCATGCGGAAAACGTGGGCGCGCTCACCATCGGCGAACCGCGCTTCGTCTCCTGCACGCCCGCTGGCTGCATGGAAATGCTCGCCGATATCGGCATGAAGGATTTGCGCGGCAAACACGCCGTCGTCGTCGGGCGCAGCAACATCGTCGGCAAACCGATGGCGCTACTGCTCCTTCACGCCAACGCCACCGTCACGATTTGCCATTCCGGCACGAAAGATTTGGCCGCGATCACGAAGCAAGCAGATATCCTTGTAGCCGCAGTCGGCAGACCCCGATTTATTCAGGGCAACATGATTAAAACCGATGCAGTCGTGTTAGACGTTGGTATCAACCGCCTCCCGATAGAACAAGGCGGTGGGCTCGTGGGCGACGTCGATTTCGAAAGCGCCAAAGAAGTCGCCAGCTACATCACGCCTGTGCCGGGCGGTGTCGGGCCGATGACGATTACGATGCTTTTGCAGAATACGTTGGTGGCGGCACGGGCGGATAGCGGTCCTCGCGCGTGACGTTCGATAACTTAACTTAGAAGTCAGAACGTGCTTCCGCTTGAGTCATCGATATCACCGACGCTGAAGACCCAAGGCTTCCGCAAGAAGGCACGGACTTGGTGGCGCGACAGAGAGGAGACGATTCAGGTTCTTAATATCCAGAAGAACCCGTGGGGTAGCGGAGGGCTTTACATCAACCTTGGTGTGTACATTCGAGAACTAGGGCAGGATTCAAGTCCAGCGGCGCACAAATGCCACGTGCAGGTGAGGCTCGAAACTGTTGCGACGGAAGAAGCCTGGAACGAAATTGTCTCCGCAGTGGCAGACAAGGAGCCATCCGCTGCTCTACTTCAGGCCGTCCTGAGTGACGGCGTTGCTTGGTTGAACCGTGTCTCCACAGTCGAAGGGATCCGTTGTTACTTGAACGACGGTGGAACGAAGAACGGCATCGTCTTCGCAGCCGTTAGAGAACACGTCGGGCTGTAGCAGTGACTCGTAACCCCTCGGTCGAGGCGAGACGCAACGGCAAGCCCGGTGGCTCGGTAGGGTGGGCAACCTTCTGGCCACCATCGATTCGCAATGGAGCATATGGTGGGCACGGGGTGCCCACCCTGCATCTCCTCGTAAGCCCACAAGAAGCGTCATCCCGGCGCAGCGAGGTAGGTCGGATCGCTCGCGGATCCGACTCGTAACCCACCGCCGTAGGCTTTCAATCGGTGTCGTTATGCGAACTTGGATGTGTCGGAATCCCTTCGGGTGTCCGACCTACGCCGAGCTGACGCGACTCTTTTTCCAAGGCGCTATGCGAGCAAGGGTGCTAGATGCAGGTTGTAGGCGCGGGCTTGACCGCGCTTCGATGCGTTAATGAGTTGCCCAGAAGCGACGTCAAGCCGTCGCCTATAACGGGTTTTCAAACGGCAAAATTGATCGCCTAAAAACGCGATCATCAAACGACGGGAAACAACGGATGCTCCATCACCGCCCCAGACGCCAACTCATCCCGTAACCCCGCAAACTCCGGCGAAGTTTTCCAGGCGCGTGGCGCGTGCACGATGTCGTCGCCGATGTAGCGGGCGCTGAAGACGCGGCGTCGCGCTATCGAGCCTGCGGAGGCGTGTAGCGTGAGCATGTGAAAGGCGACGCAATCGCCGGGTTCGAGCGCCCAGCCGATCACGCGGGAGGCGTTTTCTGGCTTTGACATATCGGGCAATTCTTCGAGCGAACCTTCCGGAAACCACTTGGCCTGGCTACTCATGAACGTGCGCGGCATGAGCCAGCCGCCCAGATGCGACCCGCTCAAAAACTCCAACGTGCTCTCGCGCGGCACGGGATCAACCGGAATCCAAAACGACACGTTTTGTTGGCCATCGATGTTGTAGTACGGCTGGTCTTGATGCCAGGGCGTCGGCTGCTGCGTGCGCGGCTCTTTCACCAGCAAATGATCGTGATAAATCCGCACGGTGTTGCTTTGCATGAGCAACACGGCGATGCGCGGCAGCGCCGAATGCTTCATGATCGCCTCATACTCAGGAATGCGCTGCCAATTGCAAAAGTCTTCGAAGAAGCGCCCAGGATCGTCGGCGCGGCTTGCCACCGCTGCGAGCGGGCCAGGAGTTGCGAGGTTTGCTTCAATCCCGCGCTCGAGCAGCGCGATTTCGTCGGCCGTGAGTGCGCCGCGAATCACGCATGCGCCAAGCGTCGAAAACTCGTCGAACGCGGACTGATTGACGGCGAGAGGCAGGGGTGACATGGATGGCATCGGCGGAGAACGAGTGTTTGTGAGGATGTTACCGACGCTCAAACGTGCGAGCAGACGATAATTCCAGCAATGAAGTACCGTTCGCTTTGTGTTGTTGGCGTTCTCGCGTTCCTTTACGTGCCGTTCGCGCTCTCCGCTCCTACGGCGGCGTATGCAAATGCCGAGCCGCCGCCCGACATGGCGCGTCGAATGGCAGCGTGTATCAGTTGCCACGGCAAAGAAGGTAAAACAATCAATACGGAATACTTGCCGCGTATTGCCGGGAAGCCTGCGGGCTATCTCTACGCACAGCTCAAGCATTTCCAGGACGGGCATCGCCACAACACGGCGATGAATGGTCTGCTTGAACATTTGAATGACGCCTATTTGCGCCAAATCGCGGAGTATTTCTCACGGCTTGATGTGCCGTATCCGTCACCTGAGTCGCCGCGTGTGCCCGCGAGTGTGTTCGCGCGTGGGCAGCAGCTCGCGCTGGATGGAGACAAGGTAACGAGGGTGCCCGCATGCGCAAGCTGCCATGGCGCAACGCTCACGGGTGTCGCGCCATCGATCCCCGGTTTGCTGGGGCTCCCCGCCGCGTACATGAGCGCGCAGTTGGGCGCGTGGCGTAACGGGCAACGCAAAGCGTACGCGCCGGATTGCATGGCCTCTCATGCGCAAGCAATGAGCGCGGAAGATGTGAACGCAGTGGCCGCGTGGCTTGCTGCGCAGCCGGTGCCGCTCAATGGAAAGCCTGCAAACGCGCTGCCTGCGCCCTTGCCGACGGAATGCGGAGGCATCCCGAAGTGAAGCGAATTGGTTGGTTAGCGCTCATCGCCTGCGGCGCGCTCTTCGTTGTTTACGCGGCGTTCGTCGTCAAAGAGCTTCTCCTCCCCCTTCAAGGGGGAGGCCGGGAGGGGGATGGTATTCCTGTCGTCTCCGCGGAAGACATCAAACGCGGTGAATACCTCGCAAAAATTGGCAACTGCGCAGGCTGCCACACAGCGCGCGGTGGAGACGCATTCGCGGGCGGTCATCGCATTCAAACGCCCTTCGGATCGGTGGTCGCGACCAACATCACGCCTGACAAAACGCACGGTATCGGCGCATGGAGTGCCAACGATTTCCACCGCGCGCTGCATGAGGGGCGCAGCAAAGACGGGCGCTTGCTCTCTCCCGCGTTTCCGTTCACCAATACGACGCATATCTCGCGGGCTGATTCCGATGCGATGTATGCGTATTTCATACGTGGCGTTACTGCGTCGTCGCATGCGAATGAAACAGGTGAGATGAGTTGGCCGTACAACTCGCAGCTCGCGATTGCAATTTGGCGAGTGTTCTTTTTTGAGCGTGCAAAGCCCGTTGAATCCGCGCCAACTGCGCCGTTGGAGCGCGGCGCGTATATCGCTAATGGGCTCGCGCATTGCAGTGCGTGTCACGGCGCGCGTAACCTGCTCGGCGCTCCGATTGCCGAGCGCGACTATGCGGGCTCAATGATGCCGCTCAACGATTGGTATGCGCCATCGCTTCACTTGCTCAATGAAGGAAGTGTCACCGAATGGACGGTTGAGGAAATCATTACGTGGCTACGCGTGGGCATCAACCAGAAAGCGTCTGCGCTGGGGCCGATGGCTGATGTGGTGTTCAAGAGCACGCAATTTTTAGACGACACTGATGCCAAGGCGTTGGCGCTGTATCTCAAATCGTTGCCAGTGAGCCAAACCTCTCAGGCGAGTAAACCAGATAAGTCAAACACAAACGCCTCATCGCGCGGCGGTGAACTCTACGCGACCCATTGCGAGAGTTGCCACGGAAAAAACGGCGAAGGGCAGCGCGGCGCGTTTCCGGCGCTTGCTGGCAATCGCGCCGTAACGATGGCGCGCCATGAAAACCTGATTCGCATCACGCTCGAAGGCGGCTTTGCGCCGGGAACCGCAGGCAACCCCGCGCCCTATGGCATGACCCCGTTCTATCACCTGCTCAAGGATGATGAGATCGCTGAGGTGCTCACCCACATTCGAAGCGCATGGGGCAATGATGCGCCGCCCGTGACACGACTCGATATGGCCAATTACCGAAACAAACAAAGGTTTAAACAATGACGAGTGACCGTGGTTTTGACGCCCTGATTTTTGATATGGACGGCACGCTCGTCGATTCGATGCCTTATCACGAGAAGGCGTGGGATTTGATGCTTCCAGAGATCGGCGTAAGCGTTGATCGATTCGAATTTTTCACGTGGTCGGCTGGGCTTACCAATCGAGAAATCTTCCCCCGCTTATTGGGACGCGCGGTGAGCGCGGACGAGCTTGAGCAATTGGCCGGTCGCAAGGAAGCGCTCTATCGCGAGTGCTATCGTGAAGTGATGACGCCGATGGTGGGTGCGGTTGATTTGCTTAGGCGCGCTCGAAGCGCGGGCGTTAAAACCGCGCTCGGCACGGCCGCACCGCCAGAGAACATTACGCTCGTCATCGATGGCCTTGAATTGCGCGAACACTTTCCCGTGATCGTGGGCGGCGCGGACGTAAAGAACGGCAAACCCGATCCGGAAATTTTTCTGCGCTGCGCGGAGGCGATGGGCATTGCGCCATCGCGCTGCGTTGTATTTGAAGATACGCCTGCGGGCGTTGAGGCGGCTTATCGCGCGGGGATGCGCTGCATTGCCATCACAACGACGTTGAACGATGCACAAGTGCGCGGCTTGCCAAATACATCGCATCTCTTTGCGACGGCGCCGCATTTCGCTGCGATGCAGGTGGTGGCTTCGCTGCTTTAAGGCCTCAGGAACTTCCGCGCGAGACGCTATTCAACGATCACGTAAGTCTTCGTGATCGTCTCTACAACCTCAAACGCGCCGGTGAAATTCGGCGGAATGTAGAGCGATTCGCCGGGGCCGATTTCTTCAAAGTGTCCCGCGTCGTTATGCACGCGGCAGCGGCCGGAGAGCACGGTAAACACTTCGTGCTTACTCGCGCTGAAAGCGATTTTCCAGCGGCCGGGTTCGCAGCGCCAGATGCCCGTATCGATCTGCCCCGAACCGACTGCGGCGCTCACAACGTTCCACGTCTCGCGCTTCGGATTTCCTACCAAGCGCCGCTCGGCTTTTGGAAAGTCGATTGCGGGCTCGCCCGAGGTGTGCGCGGAAAACTTGGTGAGCTTCATGCGTGCGGAAGAGTCGACATCAAATCGGTCAAAGTTATATCGCTCAATGCATTATTTAATTGGGGCAAGGCGCGTTATAGAAACATTATCGAAAATATTCGAAAAGCGCTGCTAGCCCCGACTAAATAGGAGATAGAGGTGAAAAACTATTTTCCATTCAACCACCGCGCCGCATCAATTGCGCCGTAGGTGAGAATCGCGCTCGCGCCCGCGCGACGGAACGCGACGAGGGTTTCGAGCAAGCATTTTTTGTAATCAAGCCAACCGTTGGCGCTCGCCGCTTTGAGCATCGCGAATTCACCGCTGACTTGATACACGGCCACGGGTAACTTGAACTCGTTTTTGACGCGCGCCAAGATGTCCAGATACGGCAACCCCGGCTTCACCATCAGCATATCCGCGCCTTCTTCCACATCAAGCGCGCATTCGCGCATCGCTTCGACGCTGTTGCCGAAATCGAGCTGGTACGTGTCTTTGGTGCTCACACCGAGATTTGCAGCAGAGCCGACTGCGTCGCGGAACGGGCCGTAGAAGTTGCTTGCGAATTTCGCGCTGTAGGCAAGGATCTTGGTTTGGAAGAATCCGGCCTCGTCGAGCGCTTGTCGAATCGCGCCAATGCGCCCGTCCATCATGTCGGAAGGCGCAACGAAATCAACGCCGGCTGCCGCGTGACTCAGCGCCTGCTGAATCAACACTGCAATCGTCTCATCGTTCAAGATGTAGCCCGTTTCATCGATCAGCCCATCTTGGCCATGCGAGGTGTACGGGTCGAGCGCCACGTCGGTGATCACACCGATGGTGGGCACGTGTTCTTTCAACGCTCGCACCGCGCGCGGAATGAGCCCGTTCGCGTTGTACGCTTCTTCCGCATATGGCGTTTTCTCGCCTTCGATGTAAGGGAACAGTGCAATCGCGAAGACGCCGAGCGATGCTGCTTCGCGCGCACGATCCACGAGCACATCGATCGACATCCGCTCGACACCCGGCATCGACGCAATCTCAACGGTGCGGCCTTGGCCTTCTAAAACAAACACAGGCCAAATCAAATGGGCGGCAGACAGCGAGGTTTCGCGCATCATTGCGCGGGTGAACGCATCGCGACGCATGCGGCGCATGCGCAGGGTGGGATAGGTAGCACTCATGCAATGATTTTACGGAGCGGCTCACTGATGAAGCGCCGGAAGCAAACACGTTCGCAGCCAATCTGCGGAGAAAGCGTACAAAATCGAGACACCCAAGTGAACCGAAGCAATTTCGTTTGAGCTGCGTGACTTGTACGCGACGACTTGACGTCGCTTTCGTTGATTGCGCTCGCAGATCAAAGCGCGGTCAAGTCCGCGCCAACAAAACGACCGAAAGCGAAATCCGTTGTGCCGAATCAATTGATTCGTCGAGTGGCATGCGCTTACGACCAGCGCCCCACTTGTTCGAGCGCCTGCAATTCGGAAAACGTGCGTCGCTCAGGCGGCAACTTAGCGAGGATGCGCTGCAGCAGATGCGCCGTTGCCAAGGCATCGGCGAGCGCGCGATGTTGTTTTTTGATGGGCGATTTCATCGCTTTGGACCACTCGCCCAGTGACTTCGCCTTCACCTCGGGAAAAAGCGCCGGCGCGATGCGTTGCACATCGATGTGATTCGCGGCAAATGATTTCGCGGCCGCCTTGTTGGTTTGCGATGCAATCGCAGTTCGCAAAAACTTTACGTCGAACTCAGTAAAAAAACCAACGAATGGTGAATCACCCACCCACGCGATGAGCGATTCCAGCGCATCAGCGAGCGCAGCGCCGTCGTATTGCTCTAACGCAGTTACGCCATGGACAATTCGATTTTCCGCGCTGATCGTGCCACTGCCGGAAAGCACGCGATGAAAGTAATCGTGAAGCACGATATCGCCGCGATGAATTGCAATGGCACCAATTTCCACAATGCGATCGCGCGTAGGATCAAGGCCCGTCGTTTCGAGATCCAGCGCGATCCAGCGCTCGCTCTGGACGCTATCGGAAGTCTTGCGAAGCCAATCGAACATAGCGCTCAGGGGTAGTCTGCTTGAAGGCGCTGTTGCAACTTTCGCGCTTGTCGGAAGCACTCTTTCAAAATGCGCGCATCCATCGGCGAGAGTTGATCGAGTGCAATTGCATTTGGCATTTCAGTCACATGCGGTTTTTCTTGAGCACGAAGGCGCAAGCTCTGCAAGAAGCCGAAGGCATCGGTCCACTCGCGTACCTCGTTAGCCTTGAGTTTTTCCCGCGAGGCGAGCGCCTGTAGTCGCTCAATCGTATTGGTTTGCGTGACTTCATGCGCGAGCGCCAAAACGCGCGCTGCATCAACAAACGGGCGCACGCCGTAGCGCTTCAAATCGATTACTTGTTTGCCATTGATTTCGGCCGTGGCACTCAAATTTCCGAGCCAATTGAGCGGCGGCTCCGTGACAAGTGCGTTATCTGAAAGTTGTTTTAAGAAACGCTGATTGTTGGCTGCGCGCTGCAGCACGCTTCGCTGCAAATCGCGCGCAAGCGCGTGATTACCCCAAAGCGAACGCAAATCGAAAAAGATATTCGCCTGGAGCAAACTCTCCGGATCGCCCAAATCGATCCATTCAGAAAATCGCGCGGTCCACGCGGCTACATCAAGCGCGAGCTCTGGATTGCTCGCCATGATGTTGCCTTTGCAGAGCGGGAATCCGCAATGCGCAAGTGAATCGTTTACCTCTTTCGCGAACGCAGGTAAGACGTCGCGATTCGCGCTCTCGCCGATGATGAGCGCGTTGTCTTGATCGGTGGAAATCGTTTGCTCATGGCGGCCTTCGCTGCCGAGCGCAATCCAGCACACATCATGTTCACGAATGCCAAACTTAGCAGCGGTCATGGCTATCAAGCGTTGCGCAATTTGATCGTTCAAGCGGGAGACAAATCGCGTCATGGTGAGCGATTCCACGCCTTGCGCGATCAGGTTGCGTGCGAGCTCGCGCGCGTCGCTTGCGCATAGCGCAAGTTGCGCGGCGTTATTCGCACGGCTGATCGCCCCGCTCACGCCAGTGAGCGTGTGCCGCTGTAGCGCAAACAAATCGCGCTCCGAAACGATGCCCTTGAGCAAGCCTTCGTCATTCACGACAACGACGTGACGAAATCCGCGCTCCGCCATCAGAAGCGCTGCCTCAACGGCCGTAGCGGAATCCGGAAGCGTGGCAACGGGGGAGGTCGCAACCGTGGTGATGGGTGCATCAAGGTCGGCGCTCGGCAACACGATTCGTGGGATCACATCGCGCTCGGTCAAAATCCCGGCAGGCTTTCCTTCAGAATCGACGACGACAATCGACCCAATAGCCTTACTTTGCATGGACAAAAGGGCATCTTTAACGCTTGTAGACTTATCCGCGGTTACGGGTTCTCGCCTTAGTAAATTGGAAAGCGTACGAGGAAGTTGCTTGTCTGCTGAACCCTCGGCAACGTAGCTCGCCTGCAGCGCGCGGCGGGATCGTTCCAACAAATAGGTGAGCCTGCGGTCGCAAAAATCGGCGAGCGCGTGCGAGCGATCAACGGCCGCCAAAAAATCCTTTGCGGGAACGCGCAGCGCAAACACCTCATCCTCAGCAAAAAAGTGCGAAATCACGGGCCGCGCGGTGAGCAGTGCGCCGATGGGGAACATTTCGCCGACTGTGAGCTCAAGCGCGCCGACCGATTTATCGTCGCTGCGCTCGCCACGTACCCGGCCCGAGGCGACAATCCAGCACTCTTCAACTTTGGTGTTCGCTGCGATCAGCGATTCGCGCGGCGCGTGGTAGCTCACCCGCGCGTTGGCAAGCAGCGCCTCGCGCTCCGCCACCGTCATTTCTGAGAACGGCTCGTGACTCGCAAGAATTTCGATGTAGGGAGCGGCGGCGGAGTGTTTCACGGCGAAGGGGGCGGATGACTATCGCTCGATTGTGCACGCAAAGCGCAGCGCTCGCCTTGCTCAAAATCAAGTCGCAACAGAGCGGTGCCCCGCGCGGGTTGCAGGGCTTGCAGCGCGTGCGGCGTTTGCGGCGTTTGCGGCATTTGTAAAGCGACTACGGCGCTATTCCCGCAGCCAAGGTCTTTTCGATCCATTCACTGACGTTGGCTGAGAGTTTGGGCGTAGCCTGAATGCGTCTTAGTGCGCGCTCTTGCAATGCGCGCGCGTTTGGCTCAAATCGGTTCCAACGCGAAAACGCGTTACAGAACCGAGTTGCGAGCGAAGGATTATTCGCATCGAAGGCGATGATTTGATCCGCAATGAATTCGTAACCCGAACCGTCTGCTGCGTGAAATCCGCGCCAGTGGTTCACAGCGAACTGCTGAACGACTGCGCGCACACGATTCGGATTTTTGCTGTCGAATTTTGGATGCTCAAGCAAACGCTTCGCGCAGGCAACAGCCGAACTCGCATCGCCGATTCGCGCGGTGGCTTGCAGCGTGAACCAGCGATTGAGTGTGGTGCCTTCGGTAAGCCAGCGGTCATGGAATGCCTGATACATCGCATCGCGCTCGGGACACGCCACATCGCGCAGCGATCGGAGCGCGGCTTCAACATCGGTCAAGTTGTCAGCGCTTGCGAACAGCGCCTTCGCTGCGCTGATCGAAGCGGCCGTGGGCGCAACGTTGGCGAGCGACAGGACGCACGCAGACAATGCGCGGTGTGCCGCATCTTTTGCTTGCATCGAGTAGGCGCGACCAGTGAGTGCAGCGCGCTCCGCAGCGTAGCGCTCCAGAAGCGCGGCATGATTCGCGCGAGCGATTGCGTTTAGCAACGCGTCACGACGATCCGCGATCTTCGACGCGTCGATCAGAGTTTCGCGCTCGGCAAGCTCGTCTTCCGTTGGAAACTGAAGCAATTGCGCGAGCAATGCCGGGTCGGTTTGCTGATCGCGTATCAGCGCGCCTACGGCAGCTTGCAGCTGATCCGCCGCGCCACGTTGCGCCGACTCGCCACGCGCCGCAAACGCGCGCAAGAATAAATCGCGCATTGCCTGCCAACGCACCACGCCATCAGTGTCGCGAACGGCGAGCGTGAAGAGTTCGTCATCGGTGTAATTGAATTCGATTCGAACTGGCGCCGAGAACCCGCGTAGCAGGGAAGGCGTGGGCTTGCGCTTCACGCCATCGAACACAAATTGTTGCGACGCTTCGGTTAGCGTCAAGACGCGCTCATGAGACGGCGCGCCATCACCTTCAATGAGCGCTACGGCGACAGGAATCACCATCGGCGATTTTGTCGGCTGCCCCGGCGTTGTCGGAACGCTTTGCGTTAGCGTAAGGGTGTAGCGCTCGGCGCTCGCATCAAACGCAGCTTCGGCGCGAACAACTGGTGTGCCCGCTTGGCTATACCAGCGCTTGAATTGGCTCAGGTCATGCCCGCTCGCCGCTTGCATCGCAGCGACAAAATCGTCGCACGTGGCAGCGGTACCGTCGTGGCGCTCAAAGTAGAGATCCGAGCCTTTGCGATACGCCTCAGCGCCTAGAAGCGTGCGCAGCATTCGGATGACTTCCGCGCCCTTTTCATACACCGTGACCGTATAGAAGTTATCAATCGCTTCGTATTCATCTGGGCGAATCGGGTGCGCCATCGGCCCCGCGTCTTGCGGGAATTGATGGGCTTGCATGAAGGCGGTTTCTGCGATCCGCAACACAGCCGGTGAGCCACGATCCGCACTGTATTGCTGATCACGAAATACAGTGAAGCCTTCCTTCAGCGAGAGCTGGAACCAATCGCGACAGGTGACGCGATTGCCGCTCCAGTTGTGGAAATATTCATGTGCGATGATCGAATCGACCAGCTCGAAATCGTGATCGGTGGCGATGTCTTTGTCGGCCAATAGGAAACGCGAGTTGAAGATATTCAACCCCTTATTTTCCATCGCGCCCATGTTGAAATCATCAGCGGCGTAGATCATGAATCGATCGAGGTCATACTCGCGACCATAAGCCTCTTCGTCCCACTTCATCGATGCCTTCAGGCATGCCATCGCCCACTCGCAACGCGGAAGATTCGCGGTGGTGGAATAAATTTCTAGCAGCACATTGCGCCCGGATCGGGTCACGAAATGGTCGCTAATCTTGTCGATATTGCCTGCGACCAGTGCGAAGAGATACGAAGGCTTTTTGTGCGGATCGTGCCATACGGCTTCGTGACGGCCGCTACCTAGGTCTCGGGTCGAAACCAAATTTCCGTTAGCCAACAAAACGGGGTAGCGTGACCTATCCGCGCGAATCGTGACGCGATATTCGCTCAGCACATCGGGCCGGTCGGGAAAATAGGTGATCCGACGAAAGCCTTCGGCTTCGCACTGAGTGCAGAAGGTGCCACTCGTGAGGTAGAGCCCTTCTAGCGCGAGATTGCCTTCTGGATCGATTTCGGTCTCGATGACAACTTCGCCTCCGCTCCCGGGCGATGCGATGCGAAGCGCCTGTTCGCTTGCGGTGTAAGCGGTTGCCTCAAGTGCTGCGCCATTGAGAGTAATCGCGATGAGCGTTTGCTTCTCGCCAAGAAGCACGAGATCGGCCGCCGTATCGCTGGTCGCGCGGAATCGGAGCGTGCTTCTCACCCGCGTTTTGCGCGGATCCAAATCGAATTCAAGCGCAATCTGGTCGATCGCAAAATCAGGCGCTCGGTAGGCGCTGCGCAGGATTCTTACGGAGCTTGCATCGCGGAACATCATTGCTTTTTCTTCTCTTCGTCTTTTGCGGGGACGTAGGGCGAGCCTTCCGTTTTAGGCTGCTGCGTTTTGCCAATCACACCCATCAGCTCAACATCGAACACCAGCGTCGCGTTAGGCGGAATCTTAGGCGGCGAGCCTTTTTCGCCATACGCTTTGTCTGGCGGAATGATGATCGTGCGCTGCCCGCCTACTTTCATACCTGGAATGCCATCGTCCCAGCCTGTAATCACGCGGCCTACGCCAATAAGAAAACCAAACGGGAGCGGCCGCCCGATTGAGCTATCAAATTTGTCGCCCTTATTACCCGGTTTCGTGGGGTCCCAAAGATAGCCTGTGTAATGCACGAGGACGGGTGAGCCGCGTTCGGCGACCGCTCCAGTACCTTCAAGTCGATCTTGAATTTGCAGGCTTGTCGGCGCTTTTGACGCGTTTGGCGGAGTTGCCGCGGGCGCGGGGGCTGGCGCAGCGCTGGGCGTGGCGGCCTGTGCGTACGCCAATGTCATAAATAGACTTGCGCCCGTGACTGCGATTAGCGTGCGGATGGGACTGGCTATCATCGAAACCCTCGGTGAAAATAACGGGCAATACTGGCGCGAAACGCCAAAAGGTATTGTATGTTTCGCCACGCTTCACCAAATCTGCGCTCATCACATCTATGCTCCGGTGGCTGTCCTCTCTGACCGACCAGCGCCCTTTGGGTTCTGCCTCGGGTGCTCGAAAGTTTGCGGCGTCGCTTGATCGCGATTTGTTTGCGTCTGCCGATAAAGTCTGTGACTTGCTGCGTGAATTTGCCGCCGAAAACGAGGATGCGAAGGATTTAGATCCGGCGCCGCTGATTGAGCTTGAAAAGCAGGTAGCCGAGATCTCGCAGCGCCTCGAACGCGACTTCTTAGCGGCTTCGTCACAAGCGCATTCGCTGCGTAACCGTCTTTGGGAATCAGGCTACGAGTGGGCGATGCGCTTCGCCGATGCGTATCGCGTATTGCTTGCCTCCATTGATGTTTCGCCAAATCCGAAGTTAGTGGGCGGCTACACGCGTGCTGCCCATGCATTGATTTCGTTTCGCGCAATGGGCTATCGATACCGGCTCTATCGCCACGAAGAATGGATTCCCGGAAATTGGCGCGAGCTCAATCAGCAGTTCAAACGTATCTGCGAGCTGGGTCTCGACCATCGCCCTATTCCTGACGGTCCTGACAATACGCAAAGCTACCCGGCACGTATGTTCGTCGCCCTGCTCCTGCTGCGGTTGGGCAATGCCGGGTCTTACATGCCGGTGCAGACGCGTCAGCTTTGGGAAAAACTCGTTGAGCAGACGAGCGATGCGCGATTGACTGCCCGCCCGTCTGCAGACGGCGGATTTGTGGTCGACTTGTCGAGCGCGGAAGGCTTGCAGCCGCGACATTCCGTGCCGCAAGGCGGACACTTTTTGTTTTGTGACACCTCCGCGATTTACCAACGCCTCATGGCTTGGCTTGACCAGGCCCAGCGCGACACGAGCGGTAGTACTGGTACGCAGGGTAGCGCAATGACCGCCTCTATCAACGCGCTCCGCTCCGCCGTTCTGCGCATCGATCCTGAGTTCAAGCCGCTAGAGCGCGCAAGCCAACGAAATTCTGATCGCGGGCGATTAGTCGCCGTTTACGGGCTACACAAATGCGCCGTCGCGGTCGGATTCGAGCCGCATGTTGTAGTGCCGCGCCTTGAGGGCGAGAGCTATGGCTATGCCGATGCGCACGAGATTCAAACTCTGGGTCTGCTACGCGAATCAACCATGAAGCGGCTCAAACGCGATCTGCCACCGGAGGTCGCCAAGCTAGCCCTGCAGTACTGGCATCTGCGCGACCGAAGCGACACGGGCTACCGATGCGTAATGCCCAACAGCGGCGATCAGTCGATCAAGTTGCGTGATATCGCCGCCGTCTGCGAAGAGGGTGACCATTCGGTGTGGCAGATCGCGATGATTGTGCGATTGCTCAAACTGCCTGCAGGCCATATTGAACTTGGGCTTCAAGTGCTCACCCGTGAAGCTGATGCACTCGACATCCGCTCGCTGCGGACGAAGCCCAATATGTATGGCAACACCACAACTACGTCGGCTAGTTCGTTGTTCAAGGTGCTTCGGTTAAAAGGCGCTTTTTTCGGCCGCCCGATCATGGATCAAAGCTGGATTGTGTCGAGCGCCGACTACAGCGCCGGCGTGATCTACGAAGCGGCTGCGACGTCCCGCAAATACGAGGCGAACACCGTGATCGCAGAGGGCTCCGATTGGATCTGGGTTCAGCCGACCGAGATCGTGCGTTGAATTCGCGTGATATCCAAACCTAATGACTCTGTTTTCGCGACCTTTATCGCATCTGGGTTAGCGAGCGGTTGAGGTAAAAACCGCTAGCAGTAAAAGTGGTCGCTAGCCCGCGACGTTGCTGGGGCTGCCGCTCAAAGCTTTATTAGGATCGCTCGACGCAGCGTTGATGTGCTTGCCGTTTGCCGAGTCGCCAAATCGATCGCCACTTTTTGGCGAATGATTTCCCATGCACCAGGCTTGCACTGACATTCGCTTCGATCCGGCCAACTGAGTTTCAAGCAAAGTGAGCAATTGCTTACTTTGAGCGGAGCCGCAGACTACGGCTAGACCGTTCGCCGCTCGAACCACACTCCCGCATTCGACCGTGCTCAACGAATCCGCCAAATCCGAAGCTGGCTCGTTGAGTTTCGCGCCCCAAATCTTTAGTTTTTCACCGTGCCACGTGGTCCACGCGCCGGGCACCGGATTAAACGCGCGAATCGCACGCTCGATCGCATCGGCGGGCTGTGACCAATCGATTTTTGCCTCGTCGACAGAAATTTTGTGGGCGTAAGTGACGCCTTCGTCAGGCTGCGGGATTTCCGCAGCGCGCTCGCCTTGCTGCAGAGCGCGAACGACGTCAGCGCACGCCGCGGCGCCGATTGCGGCCAAGCGATCATGCAGCGTGCCGCTCGTGTCTTGGGCGCTGATGGGAGTCGCACGTTCGAGGAGCACCGCGCCGGTATCGAGTCCGGCTTCCATGCGCATGATGCAGACGCCCGTTTCGTGATCGCCCGCGAGAAGCGCACGCTGAATCGGTGCCGCACCGCGCCAGCGCGGCAACAAGGAACCGTGAATGTTCAAGCAACCCAGCCGAGGGATGTCGAGAACGACTTGTGGGAGGATTAAGCCGTAGGCGGCAACGATCATGAGATCTGGCGAAAGCGCTCGCAACTCATCTTGCGCTTCGGCCGACTTTAAACTGTGCGGCTGGAACACCGGAATGTTGTGTTTAAGCGCCAATGTCTTCACGGCGCTCGGCGTTAGTTTCATGCCCCGACCCGCAGGCCGATCGGGTTGCGTCCATGCGCCAACGATGTGCCGACCGGATGAAATCAAGGCATCAAGCGCGGTCGCGGCAAACTCGGGCGTTCCAGCGAAAACGATCCGCAAGGGGTTATTCATTAAAAGTCAGCGCTTGTCCCGCGTGAACGGCGTATTCAGTTAGTTCGGTGCTCACGAGCGCGCTTCTTGAGCTTGCTTTTCACTCGCATTTGTTTGAGCGATGAGAGGTATTCCACAAACACCTTGCCCTGCAAATGATCCATTTCGTGTTGGATGCAGACGGCAAGTAAACCATCCGCCTCGAGCGTGTAGGCCGTCCCCGAGGCGTCTTGAGCTTGCAGCGTCACACGTTCGGCGCGCGGCACACGATCGTAAATTTCCGGTACCGAAAGACAGCCCTCTTCGCCCACCGCCTGGCCGCTCGCTGCCACGATTTCCGGGTTGATGATGACTTTCAAGTCTGATTTATCCTGCGACACATCGATCACGATCACGCGCTTATGGACATCGACCTGTGTGGCGGCAAGACCAATCCCAGGCGCTGCGTACATCGTCTCCGCCATATCGTCGACCAGCCGCTTGATCGCTGCATCGAAGACGGTGACAGGGGTAGCGATCTTTTTTAGGCGAGGATCGGGATATTCGAGAATGGGTAACAAAGCCATACTAATTCAGGAGAAAAGCGATAAGGCCAATGAATTGATTTCGTCGCTGGAGGCTGGTTTCAGTGCGACGCGGAGTATCGCGCTTACCGTTCGCCGCAACTGACACAAAAAGTGGTGAATTCGACAATCCGCCTCGGTGCAACACCATGTATTGCTTGCCAAATCATCGTGCTCACTGCACAATCTTCATGTACTTTCTTAAGTTTGAGGCGTGATTGACGCATGCAAGCTGCCTGCGCCGACCTTTCGGCTCCAGGTCATTCATAACCACGCGGTCATCCTCATCCGGGAATCACGAATGTTAACGAACAGAGCTTTGGCGACCCGCCCGGCGTGCGCCGCAATTAAATTCACCGCTGAATGTGGCGTACTGCGCCGCACGCTTGCTGCGTTTTCTGCGGCCGGGGTCGTCGCCTGCGCGTACGCTCAGGCACCGGTAGCGCCGCCTCCGGCGCCTGCGAATTCCACGGCGCCCGCGGCGACATCGCCGGTGCAGATTCAGGAAAACGCGCCGGATCGCTATACCGTAGCCAAAGGCGACACGCTTTGGGCGATTTCTGGGCGATTCCTGAAGCAGCCTTGGCGCTGGCCCGAAGTGTGGCGGATGAACAGCGAGCAGATCCGCAATCCCCATTTGATCTATCCCGGCCAAGTGGTCGTGCTTGATCGGAATGCCCCGGGCGGACCGCGATTGATGGTCGAGGACGCTAACGCGGCGCGCCCAACTGGCGTCGTGCGTCTGTCGCCACAGATTCGGGGCGAGGCGCGTGAGGCGCAACCGATTATCAGCATCGACCCAAAAGATGTTGAGCCGTTCATGGTGCGCAACCTCGTGATCGGCGCAGAGGCCTTTGCAGACGCACCGCAGATCGTGCGAGCGCAAGGCGAACGCGTCACAATGGCCGCAGGCGATCCGTTTTACGCGGTTGGCGTGAAGCCAGAGATGGGCAAGGAATTCCAAGTGTTTCGACGTGGTCGTGAGCTGCGCGACACAACGATCCCCGCGCGCCCTTGGTACCGCTGGCGTCATAACGAGCCTGATCCACAAATCATCGGTTATGAAGGCGAGTATCTGGGTGACGCGCGAGTGGTGAATGCCGGCGATGTCGCTAAGTTGGAAGTCGTTTCGACGCGTCAGGAAATTGCAATCGGTGATTACTTGATCCCAACGCCCCCCGTGGAGCAGCCGCGCTACATCCCGCGGGCGCCAGACGCTCAGATTGACGCGCTGGTCATGACGCTGCCTTCCGGCGTTCAAGAGGCCGCGAAAACATCAGTGGTGACAATCAATCGTGGCGCACGCCACGGTGTCGAGCTGGGGCATGTGCTCGCGATTTTCAAGCAGCCGCAAACGTTCAAAAATCCGCGTTACAGTGAGCCCACACTCAACTGGGTTCCATTCTGGCCGAAGCAACAAGGCACCGAATCTGCAACGCTTGCGATCCCTGAGGAGCGGATCGGGCTTGTATTCATCTATAAAGTGTTTGATCACGTTTCCTACGGCATGGTGATGAACACTGGCAAAGAGCCTGTTGTCGTCGGTAACCGCTTGCGAAATCCGTAGTCCACTCGCGTTCGAGTTATCGGTCAAAGTGAAGGGCACCTGCGTGGTGCCCTTCGTGTTTCGGTCTGTTCCTTTTTCTTATGCCTCACGCCGTTGATGATCGATTGTTTCTTCGCCTAGCGCTCACGCGAGGCGTGGGATCGCGTACGGCGCATAAGCTGCTGCGCGAATTTGGCGCGGTCAACACGATCTTCGACGCAAGCGAGGCAAGCCTGGCTGCGATTGCCGGCGACAAGCTCGCGCGCGCGCTCAAACATGAATCTGCCGAGACGAGCGCGCAAATCGACGCGACGCTTGTGTGGCTCGACCAAGGCGATCACCACCTTCTTACCTGGTCGCATCCGCTCTATCCCCAAGCGCTTCTCGAAAGTGGCGACGCGCCGGTCGTACTTTACGCAAACGGCAAACTCGCGACGCTCGCGAAACCGGCCATCGCAATGGTCGGCTCGCGAAACTGCTCCCAAGGAGGTAGCGACACCGCAGAGCAGTTTGCAGAGGCCTTCGCAAATTGTGGCATCGCAATCGTTTCAGGCCTCGCCCTGGGCATCGACGCTGCGGCCCACACCGGCGCGCTTCGCGCGAAACAGCCCGATGTCACGATCGCCGTCGTCGGCACTGGCATTGATCGCGTTTATCCCGCGCGCAACAAAACACTCGCACACGCAATCGCGGAGCGTGGGCTCATCGTGTCAGAGTATCCGCTCGGCACCGCGCCACTCGCAGAGAATTTTCCTCGTCGCAACCGCATTATCAGTGGACTATCGCGCGGTGTGCTGGTGGTAGAGGCGTCGATGCAGTCTGGTTCGCTGATTACCGCTCGGCTCGCTGCAGAGCAGGGTCGAGATGTATTCGCGATTCCTGGTTCAATCCATTCGACGTTCCACAAAGGCTGCCACCACCTCATTAAACAAGGCGCAAAATTGGTTGAATCAGCGCAGGATGTTTTGGAAGAGCTCAGTCTTGGTCGTGCTGAAGATGCACCGTCCTTGGCCTTGAGCGAACCCCCGCTTGACGATGACGACGCGGCCGCGCTGTTGAAGTTCATCGAACACGCGCCAATCGATGTTGACCGCCTGGTTGAACGTAGCGGTTGGAGCGTGGATCGGGTGAGTGTTGCGCTGACGCTTTTGGAGCTGAACGCGCGCGTAGAAGCGCTTCCTGGCGGCGTTTGGGCGCGACGTGGATAGCCCGTGTTAGCGCCCGTCAACAATTTCTGGTTACACTGAAAAAATGAGCAAGACATTGGTAATCGCCGAAAAACCGTCGGTCGCAAGCGATATTGCGAAGGCGTTGGGCGTAAAAAAAGATGGCGATCACTTTGAAAGTGACGAGTACGTAATTTCGTCTGCAGTCGGCCATTTGGTTGAAATTGGCGAGCCGGAAGAGGAAGAGGTCAAGCGCGGAAAATGGACGTTCGCGAAGCTTCCAGTCATCCCATCGCACTTCGAATTAAAGCCGATTGAGAAGACGGCAGACCGCTTGCGGCTGCTTACCAAGCTCATCAAACGTAAGGACGTGACGGCGTTGGTCAACGCCTGCGACGCCGGGCGCGAAGGCGAACTCATCTTCCGCTTGATTCAACAGCATGCCAAAGCGAAGCAACCGGTGAAACGGTTATGGCTGCAATCGATGACGCCAACCGCGATTCGCGACGGGTTCGCGAAATTGCGCCCCGATCGCGAGCTGCAAGGGCTTGCGGACGCCGCACGCTCTCGTTCAGAAGCGGATTGGCTGGTCGGAATTAACGGTACGCGGGCGATGACTGCCTTCAACACGAAGAGCGGAGGCTTTCATCTCACGACAGTCGGACGGGTTCAAACCCCAACCCTCGCACTCATGGTTGAGCGCGAGGAAAAGATCCGCAAATTCAAATCGCGCACTTACTTCGAAGTGCACGCTACGTTTGATGCCAAGGCTGGGCAATATGCTGGGCGTTGGTACGACGAGGCCTTCAAAAAAGGGGATGACGAACACGCGCGAGCCGAGCGACTGTTCGACACGCCGGACGCGAAAAAAGCCGACGCGAAGCTTCGCGCGGATGCCATCGTTGCCAAATGTTTCGGTAAACCAGGCGTTGTCGAAGAGGAAAGCAAGCCAACGACGCAGGCGCCGCCATTACTTTATGACTTAACGAGCTTGCAACGCGAAGCAAACTCGAGATTTGGCTTTTCGGCCAAAACGACACTTTCGCTTGCGCAAGCGCTATACGAAAAGCACAAAGTGCTTACCTACCCGCGTACCGATTCGCGCGCGCTGCCTGAGGACTATGTAAAAACGGTCGGGCAAACGCTCGAAGTGCTGGAAGGCACCAATCGCTACTTTAGCTTTGCCAAAGAAATTCGCACCAAAAAGTATGTTCGTCCTGCGAATAAGCGCGTGTTCGATAACGCAAAAATTTCTGATCACTTCGCCATTATTCCCACGCTCGAGTTACCGAAATCGTTAAACGAGATCGAAGAGAAACTCTACGATCTGGTGGTAAAGCGCTTCCTCGCGGTCTTCTATCCGTCGGCGGAATTTCAGCAGACGACGCGGATCACTCGCGTGGAAGGCGAAGCGTTTAAAAGCGAAGGCAAAGTGCTCGTCAATGCGGGCTGGCTCGCGGTGTATGGCAAGGAAGTAGACGCCGAGGAAACCGGCAATCTCACACCAGTGGCTGCGGGCGAAAAGCCTAAAGCGACAGACGTGCTCGCGAAGGAGCTGCAGACAAAACCTCCTGCGCGTTACTCGGAAGCAACGTTACTCTCGGCCATGGAAGGCGCGGGCAAATTTATCGATGATGAAGAGCTTCGCGCGGCAATGAACGAGAAGGGCCTGGGCACGCCAGCGACGCGCGCGGCAATTATTGAAGGCTTAATTCTTCAGGGCTATCTGGTGCGCGAGGAAAAAGCGCTCAAGCCCACGCCCCAAGCTTTTTCGCTGATTACATTGCTCAATGGCCTCAAGGTTCCTGAGCTTACGCAGCCTGAGATGACGGCAAACTGGGAAACGCAGCTCGCGCGTATGGAGCGAGGCGAGATTAGTCGCGAAAAGTTCATGTCGGATATTGTCGACATGGCTAAACACATCGTCGCGCAAGCTAAAGGGTTTGAAAGCGACACGGTGCCAGGAGACTTTGCCGATTTGCAAACACCCTGTCCGAAGTGTGGGTCGTCGATAAAGGAAAACTACAAGAAATTCGCATGCACGAAATGCGATTTCGGATTCTGGAAAATCCTTGCGAGCCGTCAGCTTGCAGTCGAAGAGGCCGAGACACTGATTCGCGACAAAAAAGTTGAGAACCTTGAAGGCTTCCGCTCAAAGCTCGGGCGGACGTTCAATGCGAATTTGAAATTGAATGACGCATTCGAAATCGAGTTTTATTGGGACGACAGCGACAAGATCGGCGAGGGCGCTGATCCGATTGATTTCTCGACGATGACGCCAATTGGCAAGTGCCCGAAATGCAGCTCTGGCGTCTTCGAAACAGAAACCGCATACATCTGTGAAGTGGCTGCAAAACGCGATAAGCCGCGCAAGTGCGATTTCCGTTCAGGTCGTACGATTCTCCAGCAGTCGATTGAGCCCGCGCAGATGAAAAAACTGCTTGAAGACGGCAAGACCGATTTGCTTACGCAGTTCGTATCCACGCGCACCAAGCGTCCGTTCAAGGCGTTCTTAACGCTTGAGCGGAAGAAAGATGATGTGAAGGTCGGCTTTGAGTTTCCGCCTAGGGAGCCTAAAGAGAAAGTGACCAAGGCTAAATCGAGTAAGACCGTGAAGTCATGACGACAACGCTTCGACGTGCGGAAATCAAAGACGCCAGTGAAATCGCTGGACTCTTCGCGCGCGAAGAAATGCTGCACTTCACCGATGTGCCGCCGCATTCCGGTATCGTGTACTGGGAAAAGCGGCTCGCAGAGTATGCGGATGCAGCCCATCTGCCGCTCGTTGCGATGGTGAAACACGAAATTGTGGGACTTTGCTTGCTCAAAGCGTGGCCTCATCACATCCGCCGCAAGCATTCCGCAGTACTGTCGCTGCTCGCGGTGAATCCGGCGCACCGAAAGCGTGGGATTGGTCGTGAACTCGTCGGCGCAATCCTGCGCGCGTGCGATGAGTGGCTCAATATTCGTCGAATTGAAGTGGCGATAGACGCGCGCAGCGCACCGCTAGCGAAGTTTTACGCGAGCTTCGGCTTCGAACGCGAAGGCATTTGCGCGAAGGCAAGAGTGCACCAAGGTGGCGCCGCCGATCTGAGCATGATGTCGCGCATCAATTCAACGAATATGGCGGCAGGCGCTTCACCACCGCTTGCTATCTCAAAGCGGCGAAAGCTGCCGCCAGTGAAAATTATTGTGCGCCCGGCAACGCCAGATGACGCTGAGGGTTTTGCGGCGGTATTCGCGACGCGCGGCGCGTCGAACGGAACGCTCCAACATCCCTACACCTCGGCAGAGATTTGGCGCGCGCGACTCATGTCCAACAATTCAACACGTGAATGCATGTTCGCTGCGGTCGTGAACGGTAAAGTGGTTGGCAATGCAGGCGTGCATCTCGCCAGTGAAAGTCCGCGCGAGAAACACGTCTGCGGTATTGGCATTTCGATCATGGATGCGTACCAGGGCCGTGGCGTGGGGCGCGCGCTGATGAACGCGTGTTTGGATTACGCGGATCGCTGGGCCAACTATTCGCGCGTCCAATTAACTGTTCACGCCGACAACACGCGCGCGATCAAGCTCTACGAATCGCTCGGGTTTGAGACGGAGGGCCGACATCGCGAGTTTTCTTTCCGCGAAGGCGGTTACGTGGATGCGCTCTTCATGGCGCGTTTGACAAATGCGCTGGCTGAAGCGTGACGTTTGACGCGGATTAGCGCTGATTTTTATGCTGCGTTCCGCAGATTGTTACGAGTAAATTTTTTTAACGCAGATGACGCTGATTTCGCAGATTTACACTGAGTAGACGTAGCGAAACGAGCATCGAGCTCATGTCACGATTGCCTCAATCAGCCCGGTGCTGGCCGCGCTGACCGCAAGATTCCTGAGTGGCGTTGGCAAGCAGTAAACAATCAGGGTCAATCTGCGTCATCTGCGTCAGAACGTTACTCAGTATCGCTCTATTCTCCCCGAGCAAAAAGACTTCATTGGCAGCAGAAAAGTCTGCGTCAATCTGCGTAAATATCCGCGTTCATCTACGTCAAAGAAAAAAGCATGGAATCCTCAGTCCTCTTCACCACCTCCGCTGACGGCAGCGTCGGCATCGCGACCCTCAATCGCCCCAAGCAATTAAACGCGCTCACGCTCGAAATGTGCGAGCTGATGGGCAAGCAATTCGGCGAATGGGCGAACGACGATTCGGTGAAATGCGTCGTGCTGAACGCGAATGGCGAGAAAGGCTTTTGCGCGGGGGGCGATGTCGCGGAGGTCATTCGCAATGTGCGTGCGGGCGGGCCGGATCGCTACGCATACGGCGACGCGTTTTTCGCCACCGAGTACGCGCTGAACCTGATGATGCATACGTACTCCAAGCCCCTCGTGGTGCTCTCGCACGGCATCTGCATGGGCGGCGGCGTCGGCTTGCTTGCGGGCGCGAGCCACGGTGTGTTGGTGGCGGGGTCGAAACTTGCGATGCCTGAAATTCACATCGGCCTGTTTCCCGATGTGGGCGGCGGTTATTTTTTGCAAGATTTTTTCGATGGACGCGACAAGCTGATCGCACTCACAGGCTGCCTGCTCACCGAAGGCGATGCAATCGAAGGCTACCTCGGGTCGTTTGTCATTCCAAAGTCGGCGCATGCGGGATTCATCGATGCAATTTGCGCGATCGAATGGGGCGATTCACGGGAAGAAAATGATGAGCTCATTTCGTCGTGCATTGAGGATATGGACGACGGAACGGTTGAGCTTGCCGGCCCGCTTGCTACGTACGAAGCGGAAACGAAAAAACTCGATCAATGCAAAACCGTGATCGAATTTCGCGATGCGCTCAACGAGCTCGCACAACGCGAGCCGTATTTCGCGAACGCAGCAAAGAGTCTCTCGCAAGGCTCACCGACCGCCGCACACGTGACATTCGAATATTTGAAGCGAACGCGAACGATGGACATCGACGAAGTGCTCGCCCTTGATTTGATCCTTGCGAAACAATTTCAACGCCATCACGACTTCAGCGAAGGTGTTCGTGCGCTACTTATTGATAAAGACAAAGCGCCGAAGTGGTCACCCACGGATTGGCAAGCCATAGATCGCTCGTTGATTGAGGCGCACTTTGCTGCGTAGGCAAAAACTTTCATTTGCCAGCGCCAATTGAAACAGGTCTAGCGCTCAGTTTGATCTAAATTCGACAAATGCGAAAAAAGGCCGTTGCCCACATTCTTTATGGGCTAGCCAGACTTTTCTATATCACTACACGGTGAGCACGCTGTAGAGCATCCGCAACGCGAGCAAATACAGCATCACGGCAAGGATGCGCTTCAGCGTGGCGACCGGCAGTCGATGCGCCAATCGCGCTCCAAACGGCGCAGTGAACACGCTGGCGAAAGCGATTCCGAATAACGCAGGTAAGTAAACGTAACCCAGCGATGGCTGCGGCACGTTCGGCATGTTCCAGCCGTTCCAAATGTTGCCGATCGTGGTGAACACTGCGATGGGAAATCCGAGCGCCGCGGAGGTGCCGACTGCATTGTGAATCGGCACGTTATTCCACGTCAAAAACGGAATCGAGAAGAATCCGCCGCCCGCACCGACAAGCGCCGAGAGCACGCCGACCACGACGCCCGCCGCAAACAAACCCGCGCGACCCGGCAACACGCGACTCGCCTTCGGCTTGAAATTCAACAGCATCTGCGTGCCCGTGTAGAACAAAAAGCACGTAAAGAATACGGCGAGAAACTGCGTGGAAAGCATCGAAACGATACGCGTGCCCACCAGCGCGCCCAGCAAAATTCCTGGGGACATGTTGAGTACCACGTTCCAATTCACCGCGCCTTTTGCTTGATGCGCGCGCACCGAGGAGAAGGATGTGAAGATTATCGTTGCCATCGAGGTTGCCAAAATCACCTGCATCTTGGTTTCAAACGGAAATCCCTGCGCCTGAAATACGAGCACTAGGAACGGTACCAAGATCATGCCGCCGCCGATGCCCAGCAAGCCCGCAAGAAAGCCCACGAATGCGCCGAGCGCGAGGTAGGCGACGAGCCAGAGGTTTAGATATTCCATGGAGTGAGCAGTGAACAGTGAACAGTGAACGGTGAACAGTCTAGCGTCTCGACTAGACGCATGCGCTTGTACCGCAACCTAAACAGAACCTATTCGCAACAATCAAATCCATTCACTGCTCACTGCTCACTGCTCACTGCTCACTGCTCACTGCTCACTGCTCACTGCTCACTGGATGAGCTTTGACTCAATGAACTTCCACTCTGGTTCAGACACCGGCGTAATCGATAAACGGTTACCGCGTTGCAGAATGCGCATTGACTCGAGCTGCGTTGCCGAGCGTAGCGAAGCAAGCGGAATCAACTCACACTTCTTTACAAAGGCCACTTCAACACACATCCAAATTGGCTTTTCTGAAGTCGCTTTTGGGTCAAAGTACTTACCAGGCTCAAACTGAGTTTTGTCGGGGATCGGTTTGGATGCGATCTTTGCGATCCCAGCTATTCCGGGCTCGGGGCAACTCGAGTGATAGAAAAGCACGAGATCGCCCACCTTCATCTCGTCTCGCATGAAGTTGCGCGCTTGATAATTGCGAACACCGAACCAAGCGCTCTTTTTGTCGCGCTTCAAGTCATCGATGGAATACTCATCGGGTTCGGATTTCATCAACCAATAATTCATCGCGCGCCTCGCAAAGCAAAACGGAGAGCACAGCTCTCCGTTTCAAGAATAAAGACTCCCGCCTACGCCGCAACGGCTGTCATCTTGAACCGAGGTTCAAGATTGGTTGCTTCCATCCGATCTACTAGGTACAACTGGCAGAGCTCGAAAGCTAGGAGTCGCGCACACGAACCGAATAGCGAAGCATCCTTGCGACAAGCGCATTGGTTCAAAGAAATTTTCAACCGCCACGAACGCCGCAGGAGCAGTTTGATTCTACGCTTTCCCAGTCACGCCCGCAGGCGCAAGGGCGAGTGCTAATTTCGCGTGCATTGCTGCGAGGCGCGCCTCAAGCCGCGGATCAATGGCATCAGCGTCTTTAGAGGCAGCGGCTAACTCAAGCGCGGCGAGCAAAAGTACCCGCTCAATTTCAGACGATGGCGATTTGGTTGCGATCGTTGCGCACTTCGCCTCGACCACGGCAATAGCCTCGGCAAGTGCGCCGCGTTGCGCTTCCGGCGCATTGAGTTTGAAGGTGCGACCTTTAATCGTCGCGATCAGCGCATCGGTGGTCATTGCAACGTAGCGTCTTTCACGGCGGGAAACTTCTCGGCAAGGCCGCGCAGGCGCGCGCTTGCCTGCGACATGCGCGATTCAGCGTCGGCAAGCGCTTTCTTCAACAAGCCGTTTTCAAGCGCCAGCGCTTCGATGCGCACAACCGCTTGGTCCAAACTTGATTCGAGGTCTACAAGAGTTTCGTTCACGAAGAAACTATAACAACTTCATGACAAAACGGTTTGGTTTTGGCGAAAAGTTCAGGAAACGCTGACGCGAATTTCTACTGCGCTTTACCAGTATCGAGCGATTTGTATTCCAACGTCATAATTTCAAGTTGCTCAATGCCTGACGGCGTGGGCAGGCTTACGGTGTCGCCCTCGCGATGTTTGGTGAGCACTCGTGCGATCGGACTCATCCAGCTCACATAGCCGCGCGACGGATCGGTTTCATCGAGCCCAACAATCGAAATCGTGCGCGCTTCACCATGCTGGTTTTCAACGGTGACGGTCGCACCGAAAAAAATCTGATCGGTATCGCGTGTTGCAGGATCGATGACCTCGGCATCATCCAAGCGCTTAATCAGATACCGAGTGCGTCGATCAATTTCGCGCAACCGGCGTTTGCCGTACAGATAGTCGCCGTTCTCGCTTCGATCACCATTGCTCGCCGCCCAAGAAACGACGCGGGTGACTTCTGGCCGTTCAACTTTGGTGAGATGCTCCAGCTCTGCTTTAAGCTTGGCGTGACCGCCCGGCGTCATGTAATTGCGCGTCCCAGCGGGAAGCGGCGGCATCTGGATCTCATCGTCTTCCAGTGCATCGTCAGACTCTTTGGTGAAGGCTTTGCTCATCACGCGAATTGTTGCGCAACTTCACGCCAGGATGATTCAATAGGGTGGACTAACGATTCGTCTAGTCGTAGCTCAATCGTTTCGCCAAAACCAATACCAGCCACCTCTGCGAGCCGCTTCAGTCCGCCCTCACCGGTAAGCGCGCGGACTGACCTAATCACGCCTTGGTGGGTAACCCAAACCGTCTCATCACTCGGCTGCCGTGTAATCGCATCGACAAGTGCCGCTTTCACACGAGTCACGAATCCGAAAACAGACTCGCCACCATGCGCGCGATAGCCCCAAAAATCTGCGGCCCATGCATCAAGCTCAGTTCGTGGCACATCGCCCCAGCGAACGTTTTCCCAGCGCCCAAAGTCCATCTCTGCGATCCTGGCATCGGTGATGAAGGGGGCAGCATCTATGGTTCTAATGGCGCGTGCGAGCTTTTGACAGCGGTCGCGTGGACTCGCGATGAGGGCAGACGTAGGCGGAAGTAATCGACGAAGTCGCGCCGCGGTTTCCGAAAAGTGGCTGTAATCGAGAGGAACGTCAAAGACGCCATAGCAACGCGATTCTCGCAAAAAAGCTGCAGTAGGCGCGCTATGCCTGATCAACCAAAGGGTAGTCATGGCGCTCAGAATGTTGGCACAACAGCCGCGAACACCAGCAAGACAATCATTTCACTGGTTTGCTCGGCCGCACCAAGTGCGTCGCCCGTGAATCCGCCAAGACGCCGCTTTAAATGCAAGCTGAACCACCAGGTAAACGCGACTAACGCAAACAACACGGTGATGACACGAACTATCGAAATCTCCAGACTCGCGGCGGTGATGAGCAAGACCGCAGCAAAAGACAGCGCGATCGCTAACTCATACGGCCGCATCTTTTCGGCGAGGGGCTTTGCCTTACCAGATTCATCGCGGACATAGGGTAGTACTCGCATGAGGACGCACGCGACGCTTCGCCCCAAACCATGAGCGAGGATGAGTGAGATCACCGCGAGTTTCGGGCTTAAGGATGCAAGCGCAAGCGCTTTGATTGCGGTGAGAAATACGACAGCCAACGCGCCAAACGTACCGATCCGCGAGTCTTTCATGATTGCCAGCGCACGTTCGCGGCTGGTAGCCCCGAACGAATCAGCATAGTCAACAAATCCGTCCTCGTGAAATGCGCCGGTCATCAGCGCGGTCAAGGCGAACGTCAAAATCGCTGCAAGCATGGCGCCAAACATCATCGTCGCCACATAAAAAAAGGTCGCCGCGACGATGCCCACGCTAATCCCTATCAACGGAAAATAACGCGCTGAGGCGCGCAACCGCTCAGGTGTCCAGCCGAGCCAGGCGTCAAACGCGCGCGGTATGGGCAGTCTGGTTAAGAACTGAGTCGCAATCAGCGAAAGGCGCGCCTGTTCGATGAGTACTTTCACGTGCGCTCATCAACACCGGCACTTGTGAAAGTTGCCATGTTTTCAAGTAATTCGCAGCTCTGAACCAGAAGCGGATACGCGATCAACGCGCCGCTACCTTCGCCGAGACGCATGCCGAGATCGAGCAAGGGTTGGCCACAAAGTTCGCCGAGCAAGGCGCGATGTCCGCGTTCGTTAGAACAATGCGAAAAAATACAAGACTCGAGCACGCTTGGCTCCATTCGCGCTGCAACAAAAAGGGCTGCGGTCGCAATGAAGCCGTCTACCAAGATAACCTTGCGCTTTGCTGCCGCCTCTAAGTATGCGCCCGTCATCGCGGCGATCTCATAGCCGCCGAGCGCCGTAAGCGCGTCTAGGTCAGAGGCAAATGTTCGACGCGACAGCGCGGCATTAACCGCACGTGCTTTGCGCGCTACGCCAGCGGCGTCGAGCCCTGTTCCCGCGCCTACCCAATCGATAGCAGGCTGACCGAGAAGCGCTGCCACGATGGCTGCGGCGCTGGTCGTGTTTGCGATTCCCATTTCGCCCACGATGATGACGCTTGCGTCATGCGCAATAGCGGTAACTGCCTCCCGACCGACCGCGATCGCCCTAAGCGTTTCTTCGTGCGTCATCGCGTCTTCACGACAGAAGTTTCGGCTTCCGCGCCGAATGTTTCGCTCAACGATTCGGCCATGATGAGCTGGCGCGCTGAGTAATCCCACGTCGAAGACATGATAGTCAATGGCATGGAGGGCGGCGAGTACGCTGCTGGCGGCACCGCCCGAAGCAATGTTTTCAACCATTTGAACAGTGACCGACTGCGGATAAGGTGACACGGCCTCCTCGTAGACACCATGGTCACCGGCAAAAAGTAGCATCGACACTGGCGCCGCGCGCGGACGATCAGTGCGCTGAATTCTTGCCATGAGTGCAGCGATCTGCTCAATCCGACCGAGACTGCCAGGCGGCTTGGTTTTGGCTAGCCAGCGCGCCTCAACAACACGATGAAAATCGGTGTGCACTTCAGTTGGGTTGGGTTTACTCACGGCGCTTGCTTTGTACGAACACGCTCAATCGATTCGCAGAGTTCTCGTGCCGCGTCTATGGTTCTTAACGTCGGTCGGTGTAGGCGTCCACCGTTGACAATCACAATCGGCGTTGAAGCAAGCGCTGTGGTACGCCATTGTGAAGTCACCGCAGCGCGCGCACTTTCGCTGGCGAGCAAAATTGCATCAGGCCGCGCAGCAATAACAGCTTCGCGCGACACTTCCGGCGCGGGAATCGAGAGCGCGCCAAAGATATTTTTTGCCCCGCAGGTTGCAAGCGCCTCGCCGATTAGATGTTTATTCGAAAGTGTGAATAGCCGTCCGTCGCCGAGCTGATAGAACACGCGAACGACCGGCCTCGATGCAAACTTCTCGCGCAACGCGTTAACTTCCCGTTCGATGCGCCCCGCACGTTCTATTGCGCCCTCGTCTTTCGCCCAGCCTGCGAATTCGCGTTGCGTTTTTGCAATTCCTTCCAGGCTATCGATTTCGCTTTTGTAGAAGCGCAGTCCAAGCCGTTCAAGCGCGGCAACGTCATCGGCCTTGTTACCACTCGGCCACGTCACCACCAGGTCAGGCTTCAATGCGAGTACCGCCTCAACGTTTGTGCCCCGATAGCTCGATACTTTGGGTAATGTTTTGACCGCCTCAGGGAAATCACAAGCCTCGCTGACACCGACAACCCGCGAACCAAGCCCCGCCGAAAACAGAAGCTCGGTGGCATGGGGCGCGAGAGACACAATGCGTTGAGGCGCCGGTGATGAGTTCGCATCTACTGGCGCAATAACTAGCCCGAAAAGCATCGCGCACGCGTTTCGCAGGAGCGCTACAAAATTTGGATTCAATCCCACGCTAATGCTCCATTAAAGGGGGATAAACGCGATAAACAGTTCATGAAACGAATATCGCGTTTGCCTGATTAATTGGGATTTAGAAGGCTATTTCTGTTAGAAATCGATGGTGAGCCACGCGCGCCGCCCGCCTGTGGAATAGCCGCGTGAATTTTCGTATGCGCGATCGAACGCATTTTCCAAACGCAACCCTATGTTGAGTCCTCGAACAAGCGCGTACCTTGCAAACGCGTTTACGACGCCGTAGCCTGCGAGTCGACGCGTGTTGCTCGCGTTGTCAAAGCGATCACCTGATGCGAGCAGCTCGACCCCGGTGCGTACGCCCAGAACGTCACCACTGACTTTGAGCGCGCCATGAAGTTTTGATCGACGGGAAAGTCGCTTACCTGTGTTCGCGTCTTCTGGTTCGGACACATCGATGCTGGCGTCAACATTCCACTTGGCGATTTGCGCCGCTGCCGACAGGGTTGCGCCACGCAAATTAGCTTTGGCCACGTTTTGTGGCGCACAGTTGAAATTCGCATCACACTGAAACTGGATTAAGTCGCGTATGCGGTTTTCAAAGACTACGAGCTTCGCGCTGGATGCGCCTCTCGCCCACGACATGGCAAGCTCGAGGTTACGTGCTTTTTCAGGTGACAAGTTCGGATTGGAAAAGCCAGGAAAGTAGAGATCATTAAACGTGGGCGCTTTGAAACTCGTGCCCGCGTTCGCCGTTAAACGCCACTCGCTCGCAAGGGTGTACGCAAGTCCAATGTTGCCCGTCGTCCGTTTTTCATATTGATTGCTGTCATCGAGGCGAACAGCGCTCGCGATTTTCAGCCCGCTAAGCATGACCTCGGCGCCGACTGCAGCGCTCACTGTCCGCCGCGAATCGGTGGCGAAGCCCTGATCGGTTTCGATCTGCTCGCGACGCCACTCGATGGCGTTCCACAAACTGAAACCGCGATCTAGTTGTAGGTTGTTTTGCCAGCCCACTTGATCGTTTGTCGTTTTATAGCGTCCAGGAAACGAAGAAATGAACTGCGATTGATCGATGCCCTGGCCGAGTGTAAGCGTGGACTTCCATTGATCATTCGGCGCATAAATCGCCCTGAGGCCGATGTTTCTCAAATCGGACTTAATGCGGTCATTAAATGTTTTGCTACCGTCGTATTGCGTGTTACCGCGCGCGATGAACGCGCTACCGTCAACCGCTAAGCTGCGGCTGAATTCGCTTGCTGCATTGAGCGCTACGCTTGAAAATCGATAGCCGTCGCGATCCGGGTTAAAGCTGAAATTGGCGGGGTCGATAATCGCGTTAAAGCCGCGCGATTCGCGGTGATTCGCAGCGACCGAATAGCGCTGACTGCCGTCTCCAAATCCTAAGCGCGCCGATACATCGCTCGAACGCTGATTACCCGCGGCGACGCTTGCCGCGAGTCCCGCGACCTGCTTTGTAAAAATCTGGATCACGCCACTCACGGCGTCGGCGCCGTACAAGCTGGCGGCAGGCCCACGAACGATCTCGATGCGCTCAATCTGCGAAATTGGGATGTGCTGCAACGCGGATTGGCCGCTGAACGATGAGCCCACGCGTTGACCATCCACCAGTATCAATACTTGATTGCTGTTGCCGCCGCGCACAAACACCGAAGGCGTTGCGCCAGCGCCAAGCGATTGAACTTCGATACCCGGCACGCCGCGAAGCGCGGTTTCGAGCTCATGGATGCCGCTTGCGAAAAGCGTGTCGCCGCGTAAAACAGTGACATCACGCAGCGTTTCCACAAGCGATTCGCTGGCGCGCGACGCAGTGATGATGAGTGGCTCAACGCGCGTTTGCGCGCCCGCATCAATTGCTGAGAGCAATCCAGCGATAGCGAGACAAACATAGCGTGGCGCAAAACCAGGCTTAGTGTCGGTAAATGGGTAGGCGGTAAACAAGTGGCGCTCCAGATATGCCAAACCCTCCGTTCGGCGAAAAATCGACGACGGCGTAGGAAAGGGGGATCGAAAGCGGCAGCCATGGCGTGCGAAAACGCATAAGCGGCCCATACGGTCTGCCCGCGCTTCCCCGCGCGATCATCATCACCGCGTATCGCTGAGGGCGCGAACGCGTACCTGTGGCCGGTCTCCGGACTCTTCACTAGCGACTTGCGCCTTCCCAAGTTTCATTCAAACTCAGTGGCGTAATGCAAGCCGCATTCGCAAATTACCGTTGCGGGGGCAGTAGCGGAATAGGCACACATTGGTGAATGTGGCTGGCACCGTTTTCCCGTTTCACCCACGCGCACAACTCCCACGCGCGGACACCAACAAGCAGGCGCATGTTAGCCCAAAGCAGTTGCCCGCTCGTCCGCCCATGCAACAATTCCCCAATGACTGACTCTGCCGCACACCGCCCCGCTGGCGATCGGGCCCTCGTTCGACGTTTGCTCACATACATACATCCCCACCGCGCAAAGCTTGCGGGGGCCGCGCTTTTGCTCGCGCTCGTGTCACTCGTTGAGCCGCTCATCCTGCTGGTGTTTCACCGCATCGTTGACCGTGCGTTTACTAAGAGCGAAGTGACGACCGGCCTGCCTCATGCGCAGGGGCAACTCGCCCAAAGCGCGCTCGCGCCGATTGTGGAATGGCTTGATCGGTTTCCGATTACCTGGTTTCCCGTGTTCGTGGTCGCGATGTTTGCGTTTCGTGCGATCTGTAATTTTGCGGGTGATGTGGCACTGCACTGGGTTTCGTCGCGGATCGTGTTTGATATCCGAGTCGCTACGTTTTCTCGGATGTTGCGATTGCCGATGCGTTTTTTTGATCGCAACGCAGCAGCGGAACTCACCTCAAAGATTACCTTCGATGCGCAGCAGATCGGCGCCTCGTGTTCTCAAGCGCTCACGGCGCTCGTCCAAGATAGTTTCAAGTTGCTTGGCAGCTTGGCAGTGTTGTTGATCCTGAGCTGGAAGCTCACCTTAGGCGTGTTCGTCATTGCACCAATTGTGGCGCTCGTGATTCGCTTCGTCACAAAGCGCCTTCGTCGCGCAAGTCTCGCCATGCAGAGTACGATGGGCGAACTCGCTCGCTTTAGCGACGAGGCGCTCACCAGCCAGAAGACAGTGAAATCGTTCAATGCGTTTTCAGTGATCGGACGCGCATTCGGAGAACGCGCGAATCGATTTCGCCAGGCCTACATGAAGCAAGAAACCGCGAACGCTGCGAGCGCACCACTCACGCACATCGCCGTCTCGATTGCTATCGCCGTTATCGTTTCGCTGGCCATAGCGCAAGGCGAGCGCGGCGAAATGACGGCGGGGGATTTTTCTACGTTCTTTATCGCGCTCCTGAGTTTGCTGCCGCCGCTTAAGTCGCTGTCGTCGGTGAATGCCGTTATCCAGCGCGGACTCGCAGCAGCGGGCGGACTCTTTGCGATACAGGACGAGCCGGCCGAGCGCGAGCGCGAAGGGCTGAGCAATAGGACGTTGAGCGTCGTGCCGTCCGCGCATCGGGGACGGATCGAATTTGATGACGTGAGCTTTCGCTACGAGACTCGCGAAATTGAGGCACTCTCTTCAATTCGTCTCACCATTGAGCCAGGCCAACACGTGGCGTTTGTCGGCGGTTCGGGCAGCGGTAAATCCACCCTGCTTTCGCTCATCTCGGGCTTTTACGAGCCGAGCGGCGGCGAGATTCGAATCGATGGTCGAGCGCTTACCGCTTGGCCGCTGGGGGCGCTTCGTGCCTCGCTTTCGCTGGTGTCGCAAGATGTTTTGCTGGTCAACGATTCGGTGGCGCGAAACATCGCGTTTGGCGATGAAGGGGACATTGATTTAGCACGCGTGCGCGCCGCTGCGCGCGCTGCGGGCGCGGAATCGTTCATCGATGCGCTACCCAATGGCTTTTCAAGCGGCGTGGGCGAAGGCGGCGCACTACTTTCTGGCGGGCAGCGTCAGCGCATTGCCCTCGCACGAGCGTTCTACAAAGACGCGCCTATTGTGTTGTTTGATGAAGCGACTTCGGCGCTTGACACCACCAGCGAGCGAGTGGTTCAGGAGTCGCTTGCGGCGATGGTGGGCGCGAAAACAGTAATCCAAATCGCGCATCGCTTGAGCAGTGTGAGCGACGCCGATGTGATCTACGTTTTTGATCGCGGCCGTTTAGTTGAATCGGGCACGCATACCAGCCTTCTCGCGCAGGGCGGTGTTTACGCGGGTCTTGCGAAAACGGCTTAGCGAACAGCGCAGCCCGTCTCGCTACATCGACGGCGGTTTGAAATCGATGATCCAGCGCTGAAGCGCTTTGTGTACGTTTGGCGGCGTGTTCCCATTAAGCCACAGCAAAAGCTCATCCAGGTCGAGCGCTGCTGGCGAATCGGTCACCACTCTCCTCACCTTTGCGTGTCGCGTGGATTCGAATCGTTCTGTAGCCCCAATGAGCTCCTCGTGCATTTTTTCGCCTAAGCGAAGGCCGGTAAAGGCAATCGGAATTGCGTCCTCATCGCCTTTCGCGAGTCGAATTAACTCTTTTGCGAGATCCACGATCTTCACGGGCTCACCCATATCGAGGACGTAGAGCGAACCTGGCGTACCTAGGAGCCCGGCCTGCAGTACGAGCTGCGCGGCCTCGGGGATAGACATGAAAAAGCGCGTCATGTCAGGATGCGTCACAGTGACCGGCCCGCCCGCATCAATCTGCTTCCTGAACTTAGGAATCACACTGCCGTTACTGCCGAGCACGTTGCCGAATCGAACCCCTACAAATTGGGTCGGAGAATGGGAAAAACTCATACAAGCGAGTTCCGCCAAACGCTTGCTCGCGCCCATAATACTTGAGGGGCGAACCGCTTTATCTGTTGACACCAAAACAAACTTCTCCGCGCCGATTTCACGCGCGCACTGAGCCATTACGATCGTGCCGTAGGTATTGTTGCGAACGGCTTCCCAGGCGTTCACGGTCTCGGTCATCGGCACATGCTTATAGGCGGCAGCATGGAACACGATTGAAGGCGATTCCGCAGCAAGAATTTGTTGAATTCGTTCGCGGTTGCGCACGTCGGCCACGTACACCTGAATTCGGTTCACGTCGAAAATTTGCTGGAGGTGCTCGTAAATGTCGTAAGCGGCGAATTCTGAGATGTCGAGCAGGATGATTCGCGCAGGATGAAAGCGCGCGATTTGCGCGCACAACTCGCGACCAATCGAGCCGCCTGCGCCCGTGATGAGCACCGTTTTTCCAGCAAACCACTGGTTGAGCCCCGCGGTGTCCAACTCGACGGGATCGCGTCCCAAAAGATCTTCGAGTTCGATGGCGCGCAGTCGCGCATGGGTGTCGTTCTCAGTGAGTAGCTCGTCGTAGGCAGGTACTGTCAGCGTGTGCAACTTTGCCGCTGCAGCAAGTTGCACTGCGCGCCGGCGTTCTTGATGGGTCGCGCTTGGCATTGCAACAATGGCGTGTTGTGCACCAAAGCGCCGAGCGACGAGGCCCGCATCGTCCAATGAACCCGCCACAAAAATATCATGCAATTTCGCGCCGCGTTTCGCGATGTCATCATCGAGCAGCGCGACCGGGCGCCAAAGTTCAGAGCGTTGCAATTGTTTGATCAGATTGGCTGCTGCCGCGCCCGCGCCGAGAATCACAACCGGTTCGCCGCGAATTGCAGAGAGGCCATAGAGCCGATGTTCCTTCCAGCTGCGCACCGCCATTCGCGCCCCGCCCATAAGAATGATGAGCAGAAACGGTTGCGCCGCCAGCACGAAGCGCGGCCAGATAAACGAATCGGGGCGGACCAACAAAAAAGTCAGCCCGGTGATCGCGGCCGCGACAAACGCCGCACGCATGATGAGCCACATGTCCGGAAGGCTCGCAAACCGCCAAATTCCGCGATAGAGCCCCATTGAAACGAAGACGACTGCGTGAATCGGCAGCACGTAGCCTAGGCTACGAATCACGTCGCTCGCCGCGTAGTTCGCAGAATCGAAATTCGAATTGAAACGTACCCAGAACAGTGCTGCCCAGGCCAGCGCCACAGCGAACAGATCGTAGAGCAGTGCAGTCGGTGCCCGCGGGTTAAGCAATAGATTGACCGGCGGCCGTTTGGTAGCGATGTGGCTGACCACCAAGTACACCGCACCAAAACCCAGCGCAACTAACGTTCGAATCACCCCCGCGACCTCTGCATTGGCGTGCAGCGTCATCGAGACGACGATGGAGATTGCGCCCCAGGCCGCTACCCACACCAGCAACCCGCGATGGCCTAGCCCAGCCAGCACAAGTCGTTGATAGTAGTGATCTCGGTGCGCGGTGGTGGGACGATGTCCCTCATACATTCGTCGTGCCAAGGTCCAACTTGCGTCCGCCCAAAATGGCGCGAACAGCGCGATCGGCACGGCAGGATGCCAAACCCCCTCGATCGATCCGGCAATCGAGACGCTCGCCAGCACAAAGCCGATCACCGTCGAACCACCGTCGCCCATGAAGATACGGGCAGGTGGAAGGTTTAAGAAAAGGAAGCCGATTGCCGCGCCGCACAAACACGCGGTCAGAACGAAGATTTCACTGCTGAGTGCTGAGCTCAACGGCGCGTTCGCCGCCAAATAAGCGAGCGTTCCGGCCCCAAGTGCCGCCATGGTGGCCGCAGTGCCATCTGCGCCGTCCATGAAATTGAACAAATTTGTGCCCCAGACCACGACGAAGAGCGCGACCAATGCCCACCCCCACTCGATCGCCGGGAGCCAGAGAGCCACTAAAAGCGTCGCGCCAAGCACATGGACGCAAATACGTGTTTTGGCATCTACGCCCCACCAATCGTCGGCCGCAGAGACTAACCACACCAGAACGACACTTGCAATTAACGAGATTTCAGCCCCAGCGAATAGGGATACGCTTAAAAAAGCGATTGTGATGCCAAGTCCGCCGCCGCGCGGCGTAGGCAGAAGATGAAGCGAGCGCTCACTTGAATATGCCAATGGGCTAGGAATCCGCCCGAAAGCAATCCCAACCGCGACAAGCCAACTGATCACGAGCGCTGTAAGCGCCAAACTCATGTGGTTTTTCTCTTTAAATTACAACGACTTAACGCAAACGATGTGCGCGCCTAGCCGTTTTGCCCTGCGCCCCGCGCCCAGATTGTCGCGCGGAATGCGCGGCACTTCAATGTTGCAAATTGACAACTCGCACCCTACTTCACCAACCCGCGGAGCGGAGCTGTCATGGCGCTGCAACCCCGTTTTAGGCAAAATTGGCGGTAGCTTCCGGAATAACAGTTGGAAGAATCTTGCCGATGGAACGCGACTACGTGCGCCTGAAATCGGCCTTTGAATTACTGAGGAGAGACTGAATGAAATTGAAACTTTTGGCTCTAGCCGTTGGTGGCTTGATGGCTGGCGTGGTATCGGCGCAATCAGCAAACGTCACGCTTTACGGCGTGCTTGATCTGTCGCTTTCAAGCGAGCGTTCGAGCGGAACGGGTGCTGTAGGCAGCCGTAGTGCAACGTACGTCGACAGCGGTGGCTTGTCTGGTTCGCGTTGGGGTCTTCGCGGTTCGGAGTCGCTCGGTGGCGGTTTGAACGCAGTGTTTGTCGCTGAAAGCGGCTTCCTTGCTGATACCGGCGCTGCTGGTCAGGGCGGTCGACTGTTTGGTCGTCAAGTGTTTGTTGGTCTCAATGGCGGCTTCGGCTCGCTTACGTTGGGTCGCCAATATTCGCCGCTCTTTAGCGTTCTGTGCGAAGTCGATATCGACGGCTGCTCGTCCTTTTCGATCGTTGGTAACCACCACTTGACACGTCCGGGTGCGCTTCGCGTTGACAACACCGTTGTTTACGCAACGCCGAACATGAGTGGTTTCACTGCCGCTGTAATGTGGGGCGCTGGCGAGTCAGTCGTTGGCACCAACGCGGCTCGCACGCTGTCGGCTAACCTCCAGTACAAAGCAGGTCCTTTGTATGCAGGTTTCGGTTACGCAGACGTGAAGAACGCGGCTGGCACGGCATCTGACCGTACCTGGACCGCCGGCGGCGCGTTTGATGCAGGCGTTGCGAAGCTTTCGGCTAACTACCTCGAAGGCAAGAACACGGCTACTAACGTGAAGTTCAAGGGCTACCAAGTAGGCGCAGCAGTGCCGTTTGGCGCAACGACTGCGCTCGTGAACGTTGGTGAAGGCAAGATCGGCGCGGCTAAAAACCGTATCCTGATGGTTGGTGCTGACCACAGTTTGTCGAAGCGTACAACCGCTTACGCTCGCGTTGGTATCTCTAACAACAACGGCGCGTCCAACCTTGACATGTTCCACGGTAACTCGTTCGGAGCATCAGGTTCGGCTGCAACGGTTGCTCCTACGGGCGCTGGATCTGATGAGCGCATCATTTCCCTGGGCGTACGTCATCGTTTCTAAGTTGTTCCTGTGATCAACAGCGGTCTTGCGCCGCTGTTGATCGCGAAGACAACATGGAATACAAATTTTGCTTCTTGGGGTAACAATGAAATTCACCAAAATTGCAGTAGCAGTCGCAGCTACGCTTGCCGGAATGGCAGCACAGGCGCAGACTGCTAACGTAACTGTTTACGGCAGCATCCGGATCGGACCTGAAATCGTTCGCGTAAGCGGACCTGGCGCGTCAAACCGCACCACCGCAATCGATAACGTCTCTTCGCGCTGGGGCCTTCGCGGTTCTGAATCGCTGGGCGGCGGTTTGAATGCGATCTTTCAGGTTGAAAGCGGCTTTGGCAGCGACAACGGTAACGGCGGCTCGATCACAACGGCACCTGGCGTCACGGCATTCCAGCTGTTCAGTCGCGAAGCGTGGGTTGGACTGAATGGCGGCTTCGGCGAAGTCAAGCTCGGTTACGGACTGACGCCCTACGACGACGTTCTTGGCTGGGCTCACCACCAAGGCGCCAACAGCTGGGAAAACCGTAACAACGGCCTTTCAGCCGGTGCTGGTTTCGCTAAAGCTGACTTGTTTACGAACTACGCGGGCTCTAACCAATGCCGCAGCAGCGCATTCGATGCACGCTACGGGAACTCAGTTAGCTATCAGACGCCGAACATGAGCGGTTTTGTGGTTCGCACGCAGTATTCGTTCATCGGCGAAGCGGCGAGCAACTCGTGTAACGGGTGGGATACTGCCATCCGGTACTCACAAGGTCCACTGCGTGTCGGTGTTGCGTACGCACGCCATGACAACTTCGCTGGCTTGGGTGCAATCACCGCAGTACATGATCAAGATGCACTCCGTGCATACGCTAGCTTCAACACCGGGCCAGTATTGATCGACGGCACCTACGAAACGGCACGTTACAAGCCTGCAGCTGGCAGCTTGAAGTACAAGTACTGGGAAATCGGTGCGCTAGTCCCGTTGGGCGCAAACACCTTTGGCGTGCAATATAGTGCACGTGATAAAGGCCTAGCCGCTCTCTACAATCCTGCAACACGCGGCTTGTCGATTCCAGCGCTTACGCTTACATCTGCAACATTCCCAACGGTCAATGCGCTGTGGGAAAAGGGCGGCGGTAAACACCTGAGCTTCACTTGGGACTACGCTTTATCGCGCCGTACTCAAGTGCGCACTTCGCTTACGATGCTCGAAAACGAAGCAACGAATACGACGACAGGCCTCCAAGGCAAGTCGAAGATCCGTGCTTTGAACGCAATCCTTTGGCACAACTTCTAATTGAGCTGTGTTGGATTAAAAAGGGCGCTTCGGCGCCCTTTTTTTATTTGATCCACACGCTTTTCGAGGACGATGTCCGCAAACCTGGCGAGGGCTCACTCGGATAGAGAAAACGCGCAAAAACACCTAAGGAAACGTTAAACAAGTCATGCGCGACGCAGGCAATCTCGCCGCTCCACGGCAAAGCATCGCCGGAGTTGCGCGATCTGAAATCCAAAAAATCTTCAACATTGCCCCGCTATGCCTCAGATTTTGGGGCTTCCAGCTCTTCCCAATTGGCCGCGCGCAGCGTCACGCTGACTTGCTCAGCGTTCCCCTCAGCTGACGTGGGTATCTAAGCTTTTCGACCCCACTTAACGAGGCATCACGGTTTCAACCTTGTGCTGAGTGTTGAAAGCGAGGATTATGGTCATACTTATCAAGAGCGATAGGCACCACTGCCTGCCTCACCCCCTACCTGGAGTCGCTAAATCAAATGACTGCAATGCAAGATGTCGCTATTCAGTCCGTCGATCGCATATTGCGCACGCTTTCGGGAGCCGTCCGAGCCGCTCGGCCAAACCCCGGCGATTTGCGGCCAGCTGCAACTGTGGTGGATCAAGCCGACTCGGTGGGCAGCGGCGGGGCCAATGGTGATCTAGGCGATCCTGCTGTGTCAATGACCGACGCTGAACGCCTGCGCTCAATCGCGCTCATGCGTGTGAACCATGCGGGCGAAGTGGCGGCGCAAGCGCTGTATCAAGGGCAGGCATTGTTTTCACGCGATCCGAAGGTGCGGGCGAAGCTCGAACACGCGGCAAACGAAGAGCTCGATCACCTTGCGTGGACGCGTGAGCGTGTGCACGAGTTAGGCGGCCGCACGAGTGTGTTGGATCCCCTTTGGTACGCGGGCGCGTTCACATTGGGCGCGGCGGCGGCGGCCGTTGGAGACAAATCCTCGCTCGCCTTTCTGGAGGCCACCGAAGAACAGGTAGAAGCACATTTGGATTCGCACTTATCAGAACTGCCCGCCAACGATGCAAAAAGTCGTGCGATTGTTAAGCAAATGAAGGCCGATGAGGCAAGCCATGCGCAAACGGCGCGCGAGCTGGGCTCGCCCGGAATGCCACGCCCTGTTCAGGGCCTGATGCGCGCTGCCTCGAAAGTGATGACCAGTTTGGCGGCGAAGATTTAGCGACCGCTCTCTGCGGCTGGCAAGCGCTCAGCTCGCACGACAAGCGAGACGGCCAAATCGTGAAAAACACCGCGAAAAGACCGTTTTAGCAGGACTACCCTGCGAAAAACAGCGTTTTCGACTAAATATAAAAAGACCGCTTTCCCCCAATGGATTGAAGAGAAAAGCGATCTATCCATTAGTTACTAGCGTCGCATACGGCGCCGGCAAAAGCTCTAACGAGCGCTGGCTGAATCCACAAACTGAAGCGACGCCGAGTTGATGCAATAACGCAACCCAGTCGGGCGCGGGCCGTCGGGGAAGACGTGACCGAGGTGCGCATCACAACGCGCGCAGAGCACTTCGACGCGTCGCATGAAGAAGCTGTTGTCTTCTTTTTCGGTGATGTGGGTTTTGTCTACCGGCTGAAAATAGCTCGGCCAACCGGTGCCCGAATCGAACTTCGTGTCGCTCGCGAAGAGCGGCAAATCGCAGCACACGCAGTGATACACGCCATTCAAATGATGATCCCAAAGTCCGCCACAAAACGCGGGCTCGGTGCCATGTTGTCGCGTGACTTTGTACTGCTCGGGCGTGAGCTGGGCGCGCCACTCGGCTTCGGTTTTGACAATTTTTTCCATGACGATTAATTCGCTTCCAGGTTGATTCCGTTACAGCTGCGCTAGCTAAGACTAGCTGTTCGTTGCAAGCGCTTGCGCCGCGAGTTTGTACCAAGCTTTGTGTAAATCCTGCGTGTGCTTCGGCGCGAGACGCCCCTCTTTCACGACGGCCTCGTAGAGCTCGCGCGCCTCGCGCGTGCGCCCGTTTGCTTCCAAATACTGCGCATAGCGGCAGCGCGCGACCGGACCCGTACTCGACGCCACGGCGTCTTGAAACGCTCGATCAGCGCGTTCATCGTTGAGTTGCCCGAGCGCAAACGCGTAGCCTAAGTCATCATCCGCCTCGCGCACGTCTCTGGAGAGCGCTGACAGCCGTCCATACGCCTCGCGCGCATCGCGCCAGCGCTCGGCGAGCAAGTATGTGGAGGCGAGGCTTCGAACCAAGTGCGCATCGTTCGCGTAGGAGCCACTGGCGGCCTCGCGATAGTGAGTAATCGCATCCTCATGCCGCCCCATGTCTGAAAGCGCGGACGCGAGCGCAACGCGATGGGCCACAGTCGGCGCGCGCTCAAAATTCGCCTCCGCCTCGCGCAACGCACGGTTCGGATCGATCGCGTGATTCACCGCCTGGATCACTTTGCGCCCGCCGCGTGAATACTTCATGTCGGGCATGTATTCCATGAGTAAATAGACCAAGCTGCCGAGCAATGGAAACGACAACAGGATCATGATCCAGTACATGTTGCGCCCGGTGCGCATGGCGTGCACCGCGAAAAAAATCGCGATTGCGAAATGAATCACTCCACCTACTGCATATGGCATACAAACCTCAAGCGTTTCTTAAACGGGGCGTCAGGCAATTTCTACTTCAATTCGACAATCGTAAAACGTAGCACCTTGCCCGAAATCAGTAAGGGCTTGACTAGTTAAGTCATTTACGAATCCTTCGGCACCCGGATGATCGCGCCAGTGACCCCAGAGGATCGTGGCGACGCCTTCGCGGGTGTCAGTCGTGATTTTTGCCGCGAGCTTCATTTCGCCGCGACGGTTCCAAACCTTCACGCGAGCCTCGTTCGCAATACCGCGCCGCGCCGCATCGTTCGGGTGAATCTGAAGGGTCGGCGCACCGTGCGGCTTCGCCAATTCCTCAATATTCGCGAACGTGGAATTCATGAAATTTCGAGCGGGCGGCGTGTTCAGAGAAAGTGGGTACTCATTCGCTAAATCACACTCGTCGCTTTCGTGGGGCGGCGTGTAATTTGGCAACGGATCGAGCCCGCGCTTGGCGAGCGCTTCCGAATAGAACTCGCACTTGCCGGACGGCGTGCCGAAGCTGCCGTTCAAGAACGGTGTAATGAAGCCGTCTTTCTTTGGATAGTTCAGGCGCAGAAAGCCGTCGCGTTCGAGCGAATCGAACGCCTGCCCGGCAAGCGTCGGGTGATTCCAATCGAAGGCGTGCGCGATCATCGATTCATCCGATTCGCTCAAACACGGATCTTTCAGCCCTATCAGTTTGGCGAGACGACGAAACAGCTCGGTGTTAGCCAAACTCTCGCCCACCGGCTCGATCGCGCGGCGATTGAGCACAATGTCGTAATGCCCGTAGCTGCGATGAATGTCGTCGTGCTCCGGCTGCGTAGTGGCAGGCAGCACGATGTCGGCGTAGCGTGCGGTGTCAGTGACGAAGATGTCGTGAACGACGGTGAACAGGTCTTCGCGAGCGAGCCCGGCAAGCACTTTGTTGCCATCGGGTGCGACGGCAGCCGGGTTGGAGTTGTAGACGAAGAGGGCGTGGATCGGGGTTGGCTCCTCCCCCTTCAAGGGGGAGGCGGGGAGGGGGATGGGGTTCTGTTGTTCCGCAGCCAAACCCCATCCCCACCCGGACTCCGTGCGACCTCCCCTTGAAGGGGAGGTGACATAGAGCGCATCCCCAATCGCACACATATTCACCATGCGCGGTGGCTTGCCATTCGCATCGCGCGGCATCAGATCCGGCCGTTCGAGATACGCGGTGTTCATGGGATAGGCGCCGGAGGACGAGAGTAGCAGCCCTCCGCTCGCCTCCGTCCACGCGCCCGTGAGCGCGGGGAGGCACGCGACCGTGCGTACCGCCATGCCGCCGCCGCCATGTCGCTGCATGCCGTAATTCAGGCGAATCGCAGCCTTCTTGGTGCCGCCGTAGAGCGCAGCAAGCGCTTCGATCTCGTTCGCGGGAATGCCGCAGATCGCCGCCGCGCGCTCGGGCGTCCATTCGGCGACGCGAGTTTTGAGTTCGGCAAAACCGAGTGTGTGCTTCGCGATGTATTCGTGATCTAGTAAGTCATCGCGGATCAGCACATGCATCATCGCGAGCGCGAGCGCGGCGTCCGTTCCGGGCTTAATCGCTAGCCACTGATGACATTTCTCCGCCGAGAGCGAGCGATACGGATCAATCGCAATCAACTTCGCGCCGCGACGTTTGGCTTCCTGACAGCGGCTCCACAAATGTAGATTCGATGTGATCGGATTTGTTCCCCACAGGATGATCGCTTCGCTGTGCGCAAAGGCTTCCACATCGGTGCCAAGCCGTGCGCCGAGCGTGATCTGCAAGCCCGCCGCGCCGGCGCTCGAACAAATCGTGCGATCCAATTGCGACGCGCCGAGCGCATGGAAAAAACGGCGATCCATCGAGGCATATTGCAAGATCCCCATGTTGCCCGCGTAGCTGTAGGGCAGGATTGCTTCCGCGCCGTGTTTGGCGATGATCGACTTGAATTTCGAGGCGATGGTCGAGAGCGCCTCATCCCACGAGATCGGCACGAACTTGCCTTCGCCTTTCGCGCCAACGCGCTTGAGCGGCGTTTTGATACGCGTCGGGTGATACGTGCGAAGCGGGTATTTCGCGACCTTGGTGCAGAGCACGCCGCCGGTCACGCTGTGTGTCGCCGAACCCTTCACGTCGATCAGCTTGCCATCGGCGACGTGATATTCGAGCGCGCAGGTATCGGGGCAATCGTGCGGGCAAGCGCCCTTCACAATCCGGGTGGCGCCCGGCGTCGCGGCGTGTTCAGCGGAAGATGGGAGCGAATTCACTACGAGATTGCCTTTGGGTAGACCGACGACCGAGCTCGAAAACTCATAAAACTTTTATTCACTTATCCCAATTTAATTGGGGCGAGAGAGTGATTGAGCTGCATCTCACTATCCAATGATATTGATTGCTAGACCCGTCCAAATCAGGCTAAGCGAGTCAAAGCTGAACTGATTTAGACGAATGAAACTGAATTGCGCTAGGGGTTTGCGGGGCACCTGCGCCGACATCGGCCCGCATCGCCGTCTCGATCGCCTGATCCACGTCGAACGCCATGTCTCCGCCACCGAAGGCGTCCAGCGCATCCTCATCCACCCCGTTCGCGCGAATCGATGGAAAGTCAAAAAGCTTCGTATCGGCCAAATGCGACGGCACCACGTTTTGCAGCGAGCGAAACATCGTCTCGATTCGACCGGGATGTTTCTTGTCCCAGTCTTCCAGCATTCTGCCGACAACCGCGCGCTGCAAATTGGGTTGCGAGCCGCACAAATTGCACGGAATGATCGGGAAGCCACGCTCGTTGGCGTACTTCACGATGTCTTTCTCGCGCACATAGGCAAGCGGACGAATCACCACATGTTCGCCGTTATCGCTCACAAGTTTCGGCGGCATCGCCTTGAGCTTGCCACCGTAGAACATGTTCAAGAAAAACGTCTCGAGAATATCGTCGCGATGGTGCCCCAGCGCGATCTTGGTGCAGCCTAACTCTTTCGCGGTGCGATAAAGAATGCCGCGCCGCAAGCGCGAACAGAGCGAACACATCGTTTTGCCTTCTTCGAGCACGCGCTTCACGATCGAATACGTGTCTTGCTCCACGATTTTGAACGGCACGCCTGTGGTCGCGAGGTATTCCGGCAACACGTGCTCAGGAAAATCGGGCTGCTTCTGATCCAAATTCACCGCGATCAATTCAAAGTTCACCGGTGCCACCACTTGCAGCGCCTGCAACATATCGAGCAACGTGTAGCTATCTTTGCCGCCCGAGAGGCACACCATGATCTTGTCGCCCTCTTCGATCATGCCGAAATCGGTGACCGCCGCGCCCACCACGTTGCGCAAGCGCTTGCCTTCGCGTGAGAGCGAAAAGGGCAAGGTGCGTGGTTTTCGCCCCGTCGCCGGCCGTAGGTCGGGTGCGTCAGTTTCCGGAACGTCGGATGGCGTTTCCGCCGTTGCAATGTGGGCATGATCCATGCGAGATTCTCGGGTGAGGCGACTCGGCGCTTCGTGCAAAACGCAGCGTCCGTCTAAAGACCAATCCGCGCAGCAAGAAATAGCGCCTGCGCGGTAAGGGATCGATTTTAGTTGTGAAGGATTCCGCGATGACCTATCTCTCAGCGTATTTCAGCTCGCAGGTTGTATTGCACGGCTGGCGTGTGGGGGTGGGCGTTGCGTGCGCAACACTCCTCTTCTCCATGGCGGCTAGCGCACAAGTTGCGTCCGACCCCTCGCCCGCAGCGCCACCGGCGCGCATGAATGAGGCAGCCATTGAGCGCGCGCTCACCGGCTTGGTGAAGTTAAAGTCAGTGGCCTCGCCGCGCGCGCGCAGTAACGCGACACTTGGCAAAGAGCGCGAGGGCAATGGCATTCTCATTTCGCCGCGTTTGGTGCTCACCATTGGGTATTTGGTGATCGAGGCCGACGAAATTGAAATCACCGATCACAAAGATCGCAAGCTGCCCGGCCGTTTGGTTGGCTTTGATCACGACACCGGGTTCGGCCTTGTTCGCCTGTTTGCTCCCGCAGAGGGCGAGCCGATTCTGCTGGGTGATGCGAGCGCAATCAAAGAACGCGATCCGGTGTTGGCTGCGGGCGCGCGCGGCAACGTGTCGCCTGCGTTTGTGGTGTCGCGCCGCGAATTTACTGCGGCGTGGGAATACATGCTGGATCGCGCGATTTTCACGTCGCCGCCGATTCCCGAATGGGGTGGCGCGGCGCTCTTTGAGCCAAGTGGAAAGCTCGTCGGCGTGGGTTCGCTCTACGTGCGCGATGCAGGCGGCGTTGGCCGCACGCTACCGGGCAACATGTTTGTTCCCGTCGACATATTGCGTCCCATCTTGGATGACTTGATTGCGAAGGGGCAGCGTACCGGTGCGCAGCGACCGTGGCTTGGCATCTCAACCTTTGAAGACGAGGATGGCGTCAACGTGGGCCGCACGTCGCCTGAAGGCCCGGGCGATAACGCCGGGCTCGAACGAGGCGACATCATTACCGCCGTCGCCAATCGAAGCGTCAAAACGCTCGCCGAGTTTTATCGCGCGGTGTGGGCGCGGGGCGAAGCCGGGGTGTCAATCCCGCTCACGATTACGCGGGGAAAAGAAGAGCTAACGGTGAACGTGAAATCGGTCGCGCGAAATAGTTATTTCGCGCGCGCTTCGCAGTTCTGAGAATTGAGCGGTTAGGGCGTTACCGCTGAGTGGCGGGCGAACGCGGCGCAACGCAGAGGCTTTCATCGCGCGAATACACGCCACAGCGTGAAAAAGAAAACGGGTTCTCGGCAATGCCGGAACCCGTTTTTTGTGTTTCCGTATCGGTCGCTGCGGCGTAAACAACGCTCGCGCAGCGCGGGCCGTGAAGCGAGTTAATCGCTGTTGGTAAGGCCGAGCAAGCTCAAAAGGTTGCTAAAGATCGCGAACAGATTCATGTAAATCGACATCGTGGCGCTGATGTAATTGGTCTCGCCGCCGGTGATGATTTGATTCAGGTCGTAGACCGTCCATGCTGCAAAAAGGCCGATGAACAACACGGAGCACGCAATCATCAGTGCTGGCATTTGGAACACGATCGCGCCAATCGCCGCAGCGAAGATGACGAAGAAGCCAACCCACAAAAATTTGCCCATGCCACTAAGCGACTGCTTGATCGTGCTCGCAATGAACGCCATTGACGCAAAGATCGCCGCAGTGCCGCCGAAGGCGTACATCACCAGCATCGCGCCATCTTTCATCGGCAGAATTCGGCCGATCAACTTCGATAACCAGAAGCCCATAAAGAGCGTGAAGGCGAGCAATACGACAACGCCCACCGACGAATTTTTGGTGCGCTCAACGGCATAGCTAAATGCCATCACCGCGCCAAAGAGCACGAGCAGATTCATCCACCACGCGCCAAAGCCGCGGACATTAAGACTCAGTCCAAGTGCGGCACCGATGACGGTCGGCACCAGCGAAATCGCGAGCAAGACAAGCGTATTGCGTAGCACTCGATTTTGAGTGCCAGAAAGCGCGCCTGCTCGGTCAAGCGTAGAAACGTTGTTGTGGTCCATGGCTGCGAAACTCCTTTTTTGCAGTCGTTGGGAAGATGCGCGAACTGTAGGTGTAACTCGCGGCAATTTCAACTCGGTAGAGCCCTTGGTCGACCCAAGCGAATTGGGGTGAAACGCCTAAAAATCGTGGTATTTGGGTATTCCTATCGTTTTTTTAGAATATTTTTAGCGCTAATCCGAAAAACTGCCGAAATCTGTGGCATCCTCTCGAAACGTCGATGTGATGCGAATTTCGCTACTTCGACGCGATCGCGAGTTTCCTGGTTCCCGAAGTGGTGTGCGCGTAGCGATAGTCTCCGCAGATACGGATCGAGTCCTTGGAAGGCGCATTGAGTAATTTTTAGGACAAGACCTTAGCACATGGGAAATAGATTGTTTGTGGGCAACATCAGCTTCCGCGCATCCGCGGATATGTTGCGTGACGAATTTGGCGCGTTTGGCGAAGTAGCCGACGTGTACTTACCGACTGATCGTGAAACCGGCCGCATGCGCGGCTTCGCGTTCATCACGATGGCTACCGATCAAGGCGCACAAGCCGCGATCGCTGGCATGAATGGCAAGCCGCTCGAAGGGCGTCCGCTCGTAGTAAACGAAGCGCGTCCTGCACCGCAGGGTGATCGCCCTGCACGCGGCCCAGGTGGCGGCGGCGGCTTCCGCGGCCCACGTGGTCCTGGAGGTGGCGGTGGTGGTGGCGGCGGTCGCGGCGGTTACGGCCAAGACTAACGCTTACGCGTGATCGAAAAACCGGGCTCACCCCCGGTTTTTTTTGCGCTTAGAAACAACAACTCTATTTGCTTAGTGCATATAGAAGCTGCGCTGTAGCCGTTTAGTACGTTTTTTCGAAAACTATATAAAAAGCTGCCTAGCTCATTAAAGTGGCGTCTAGCTTGATGTAGCAGATACATCCAAAGTCTATACTTCGCATATGTCGTTTGTCAGTCGCATCTCGAATTATTTTTCGCCAGATACCGAGGCGGCTGCTTCTTCGGGATTCTCCAAATCGCGAGCGCCCGCGTCGTTACGCGTTGCGACTTACAACATCCATAAAGGCGTTTCAGCGTTCAATCGTCGCAGCGTCGTCCATGATTTGCGCGAACAGTTGCGAACGATGCAAGCAGACATCGTCTTCCTGCAAGAGGTCGTGGGTAACAACGACCGCCATAGTCGGCGACATGCCGATTGGCCCAAAACGCCGCAGCACGAGTTCTTAGCTGACCAGCACTGGCCGGTGAGCGCCTACGGAAAAAATGCGATTTATGAGCACGGGCATCATGGCAATGCGATCCTTTCTGCATTCCCGATCTTGCGCTGCGAGCAAGTCAATATTTCCACCAACCGAATCGAGCAGCGCGGCCTGCTACACGCAGAAATCGCCCTACCTGACGTCGACGAACCGCTTCACTGCGTTTGCATTCATCTCGGGCTTTTCGGGCGCTCCCGCTTAAAGCAGATCGATTTGGTGAAAGAGCGTATCGCTGCCATGGTGCCGCGCAGCGCGCCCTTAATCGTTGCGGGCGATTTCAACGATTGGCGACGTCGCGCGGGCGACCCGCTCCATGAAATCGAGCTGCGTGAGGTGTTTGAGACACTCGGCGGCAACCCCGCACGTAGCTTCCCCGCTCGATTGCCGATTCTTCATTTAGATCGCATTTACGTGCGCGGGCTCGAAGTCAACGACGCGCGCGTGCACCGAGGCGGTGATTGGGCCAAACTCTCCGATCATGCGGCGCTTGAAGCGCTGCTTACGATTCCTAAGCGATGACGCATGCCATCGACGGCCATCAACTAGAACTGCTGAGAAACGGCGGTGAGTATTTCCCGGCGCTGCTCGAGCGCATTCGCAGTGCATCGCGATCAATCTGGATTGAAACCTACATCTTTGCCGATGACGACACTGGGCGCGCAGTTGCAAGTGCACTGATTGACGCAGCATCTCGTTCGGTCGAAGTGCGCTTAGTGCTTGATGGCTTTGGTGTGTTTGACCATGTCGGCACGCTCGATGAACGGATGAAACGTGGCGGCGTACAAATATCCGTTTTCCGTCCAGAAACCTCGCGCTGGCAGTTTCGCAAATCGCGCCTGCGGCGGATGCATCGCAAACTCGTTCTGATTGATGATCAGGTCGCGTTCTGCGGCGGCATCAATATCCTTGATGACTTCAATATGCATGGATACGCAAACGCGGACTCGTTTGCAGCGCGGTTTGACTTTGCAGTTCGCATCGAAGGGCCCATCACCCGCGAAATTCGCGACACCATGGACACGCTGTGGGAGACGCTTCGTGACGACCCCAATGCGTCGCGTAACGCCGGGTTGCGCGCGCTTGAGCGTGCTGGGCGCAGTCTGCGCGCTTTCACGCGGCGCGCGTCGGCTGCGTCGAACAGCGAGCGGCCAACGAGCGCGAATCCTGCAGCGCGCGTGAGCTTTCTTTTTCGCGATAACCTGCGTCACCGTCGCAGCATTGAAGCTGCGTATTTGCTCGCGATCAGTCGCGCAACTCAGGAAGTGTTCATCGCGAATGCCTACTTTTTCCCTGGCAAGCGACTGCTAGCGGCATTGAACGCGGCCGAGGCGCGTGGCGTACGAGTGCGCTTGCTGTTGCAGGGCCGTAAAGAGTATTTTTTGCAGCACTACGCGTCGCGTGCGTTCTACGACCGCCTGTTTAATTCCGGCATCGAAATCGCTGAATACACCGCAAGCTTTTTGCATGCGAAGGTCGCAGTGATTGACGGCGTATGGTCAACCGTTGGCTCATCCAACATTGATCCATTTAGCTTGTTGCTTGCGCGAGAGGCAAACGTTTTCGTCGAAGACAGCGCGTTCTCGCGGGAGCTGCGCGCGCATCTAGACCATGCGTGGGCGAATGAGTCGCGAGTGCTTGAGTGCAGTCACTGGGAAAAACGCTCCCTGCTGATGCGCTTCAAGAGCCGCCTTGCCTATCGTGTTGCGAGACTCTTGTTGGCGGTCTTCGGCTACAACTTGCGTTAACGAGCCTACGCGATGCAGCGATCCGCCTAAGCGCAGTCGCGCTCCTAGATCACCCTCATCGAGACGTTGAACGAATCGCGTCGCAAGCTACATCGAGCTTGCGACGCGCACGTTCGCGCGGCTAGCGCGTACGTGCGTCGAAACGAAAGGCCTAGCCTTCGCTGAGCGCGAGTTTCGCTTCGTATTGCGCCTGCAAGTGCGCACGGCGTGCCGCGCGATTTCCGCCGTCTGCCGGTGGCGTGAATGAAGGGCCAGCGGGCTTGTCGCCGCGGCGATCAGTGCGCGCCTGGTGTGCGAATTTACGCTCACCTGTTGGAGCAGCGAAATTCGGGCGACGTTCGCCACCGAAATCATTCGCGGGGCGCTCTTCACGACGAGCAAAGCGCGTATCTGAACGCGGCTCAAAGCGCGGCTCAGCGCGTGGCTCGAAGCGCGGTTCTGCACGCGCCTCAAAGCGGCGCTCACCACCACGATTTGCATCGAACGCGGGACGAGCGAAATTGCCTTCGTCACGACGCCCAGCGAAGCTACTGCGGCGATCTGCAAAACCTGATTCACGATGGAATCGAGGCGCGCTATCGCTACGACCGCGCGAGAAGGAATCCCGATCACCGCCCGGACGTGCAAAGCCACGATCATTGTTTTGCTTGTAAGGCGAGCTGTACGGCGACGCACGCTCGCCCGAGCCTTCGCGACGCTCAGGACGTGCGTCTTGCGGTGCGTCGAAACGTGGCGCCGCATCACGTGCGCCGCCAAAGTTTGAGTGGCCAAAGCTCGAGCCGCCTTCGCTACGAGGCTCGCGTTCAAAACGCGGACCGCGCGGCGCAGCGCCACGACGTGGGCCAAACTTGCTGCCCATCTGCGGGTTGGTTTGTGGCTCGTGGCCTTCAACAGTCGCGACTTCGAGACGACGTTGCGTATACGACTCAATATTACGAATGCGGAAACGATCACGTGCACCCGCGAGCGTGATTGCGAGGCCATCGCGACCCGCGCGACCGGTGCGGCCGATGCGATGCACATAATCTTCCGGCTTGAGCGGCAAGCCGTAGTTCACCACGAGCGAGATGGTTGGCACGTCGATGCCGCGCGCGGCAACGTCGGTTGCTACCAAAATCTTGATCTTGCCTTCGCGAAGCGACGTAATGCGACGATTGCGAAGCGCTTGTGGCATCGCGCCGTGCAAGGCAGAGGCTGAATAGCCAGCCTCACGAAGCTCTTCTGCCAACTCGTCGGCTTCGACTTGAGTGGCCGAGAAGACAATCGCTTGTTGCATCGCCTCATCGCTCAAATAATGCTCAAGCAGCACATTTTTGTGCGCCATGTCGTCGAACCAGTGAAGGCGCTGCTCAATGTTCGCGTGTGTGTCTTGCGCCGTGGCAAGCTCAATTCGCTGCGGGTTACGCATGACATGTGAGGCGAGCTCCATGATGCGCGGCGCAAACGTCGCGCTGAACATCAGCGTACGCTCACGTTTGCCCGTAGCCAAATGAATCGCTTCCAGGTCTTCCGAAAAGCCCAAATCGAGCATGCGATCAGCTTCGTCAACGACGAGTGTTTGCACCGCATCGAGATCGATCTGACCGTGGCGGTGCAAATCAAGCAAACGTCCAGGCGTCGCAACAACGAGCGTCGCGCCGCGCAAATCCATTAACTGTTTACCGAAGGCCGTGCCGCCAACCACGTTCGCGATACGAACACCTTTACAGAAGCGCACCAAGCGGATGGCTTCTTGCGCAACTTGCTGTGCGAGCTCGCGTGTGGGTGCGAGGATGAGCACGCGCGGCGATGCGCTTGCGCGACGCTTGCGGGCAAGCTCTTCGCCTTTGCTCGTAGGGTTCGCGAGCAGCGCGTGAATGGCTGGCAGCAAGAAGGCCGCCGTTTTACCGCTGCCGGTTTGCGCGGAAACCATCCAGTCGCCGCCTTTGAGCGACGCGGGAATGGTCTGCGCTTGCACGCCTGTAGGCGCGGTATAGCCGAGCGATTCGACGGCGCTTAGAAGCGCTGGATTGAGATTGAATTGAGCAAAGCCGTTGATGCCCGTAGGTTCGAGATCGGCTGGCTCAGAGAACGTCGCCTCGACAGAAGCGGCGTCATCGTATTGTTCGGGTGAATTTTCAAATTGAGTCATAGTGGTGTCGACAAAACAAACGCGCTCGTCGCTTTGACAGCGAAGAGCACAGTGTTTCAACGACCTTTTTCAAGGATGGTTGATTGGGAACGAAGAGAAACGCATCGACCAACCAACGAACCTTGATGTGCAGCGATATTTGCGCTGCTGCTGCCGACTTAAACCTCGCATTGCGCGAGTGTGGCAGAGACTCAGAGTGTGGCGAAGCACTAATCAGCGAACGACAGCCGAAACACGGAGTTCCAGACTGCTGCTTTTTCAAGCAAGCTGCAATTGTCTCATGCAATGCAGCAAAAAGCGAGGATTTGGGGAAAGGGCTCTAGCGGCTCGATCTTTCTGCTACGGAGTACGCAGACTTTCCAGTTGATTTGCGCAGATTTTTTACGAGCGCTTTGCGCAAGCCTCGCTTCGTACCGATCTACTTTTGCGCCGAATCCATTTCAAGAAATCAGCGTTAATCTGCTTTCAATCAGCGAAATCAGCGCCAAAAAATAATCGCGATAAACCGCTCCTACAATCGCTTGATGCAACCTCACCACGACGCAATCATCATTGGCGCAGGCGCGGCAGGAATGTTTTGCGCCGCGCGTGCCGGGCAACGTGGCCGACGCGTGCTTTTGATCGATCACGCTGAAACGCTCGGCGAAAAAATCCGTATCTCTGGCGGCGGGCGCTGCAATTTCACGAATATTCACGCAAGCCCCGCGAACTTCCTTTCGCAGAACCCGCATTTCTGCCGCTCAGCGCTCGCGCGCTACACGCCGGGCGATTTCGTTAAGCTCGTCACCGCTTATCGCATCGGCTATCACGAAAAAACGCTTGGGCAGCTTTTCTGTGACGAAAGCTCGCAGCAGATCATCGACATGCTGCTCGATGAGTGTAGGCGCGGAAAGGTCGAGCTCTTGCATCCGGCGAGTGTTGTGTCGGTCGACAAGCCCGATCGGTTTCGGGTGAACACGTCGCGCGGTGAGTTCACGAGTGACGCGTTGGTGATTGCCACCGGCGGGCTCTCCATTCCCGCGACCGGAGCAACGGGCTTCGGCTACGACATCGCGAAGCAATTCGACATTCCACTCGTGCCGACGCGCGCCGGACTGGTACCGCTCGCGCTCGACGCGCCCGAGCTTGAGCGCTACGGCATGCTCTCAGGCGTTGCGTTCGACACGCTCGCGCACGCGGAACCGCGCGACGCCAAGGCAAAGAAGCAAAGCACCATCGTGAACTTCCGCGAAGCCGCATTGCTCACTCATCGCGGCCTCTCCGGCCCAGCGGTCTTGCAAATTTCGAGCTACTGGAACGCGGGCGACGACGTGGTGTTCGATTTGCTCGGCGGGCGCGATGCGAATGATTGGCTCGCGGAATTGCGCGCGCGTCGCCCCGTAATTTCAAGTTTCGCGAAAGCGCTCGCCGAAGTCGTCCCGCAACGCCTAGCGGACGCGTGGGCGAACGCACACACGTCCGCCACCGCGCGCGACAAATCGCTCGCCGACTGGAACAAAGCCGAGCTCACAAGCGTCGCCTGCGAGCTGAACGCGTGGCGCTTGAAACCCTCCGGCACGCTCGGCTACAAGAAAGCCGAAGTCACTTTGGGCGGCGTTGATACGCGCTCTCTCTCGCAGCAAACCATGGCAGCCAAATCAGTCGCAGGCCTCCACTTCATCGGCGAAGTCGTCGACGTCACTGGCTGGCTTGGCGGCTATAACTTCCAATGGGCGTGGGCAAGCGCGGCGGCATGCGCTGAATCAATTTAGGTTTTATTCTTCTTCCAGTCCTCGTATTCTAGGGGCCTCAAGCCGAAACGTACTGCGTTTCCAGCATGCAGCGACTCGAATTCTTTGAGCACGAGCGAAACGAACCGCTCTCGCTCATCCTCTGGAACGCGCTCCGGTATGTGCGCAGCAATTGCGCGCTCGCCTGGCCTGGCTCGGGCGCGCACCATCGCCGCCATCGTTTGGTTGAGCGCATCGCGATGACGCAAGCGAAAGGTGTCGGGCGGCACGAGTTGCTGTTTCACCGCGACATATTGCTGACAAGATCGCTCGTAAGCCGAGATGAACACATCGCGCAGCAGCTCAATGCGATTCAGTTCGTACACGCCCAGAATCCCGTCAACATACGCCTCGGGCGACACGTCGATGAACGAAAGCGGACACAAATTTCGTTGTACGAACGGAATGTTCGCGGCGAGCCGCGACACACGTTTGTTCACATCCTCAAACGGCTGTAAATACGGCAAATGCACCATCAAGAAAAACGATTGCTCGAACGGATCAGCAATCTCTGCGGCCATCTGCATCACGTAACCAAAAATCTCTTCCAACTGCTGCGGAAACGCGAGCGGCAGATACACGCTGCCGCCAATGTCCACCGCACGCTGGCGAATGCGCCCGCAGGCGAGCGGATCGGCCATCAAACCGTCTGACAAAAGCGCGTGCAGCGCGATGATCGTCTCCACGCTCACCGGAGCGCGCGCGGGATCGAGCACGAGGTATTCGATCGCCGATTTGTGATTCAAAATCATCTGCGTTTCGAACGCATCTTTGCCCGCCGCCGCCTGCCCGAATTGGATCAAGCGCTCGGTATCGAGCCGCGAATACGTGTTGCCTTCCAGCTGCGACGAGGCCCACGAAAGATCGATCAATAAGCGATTCAGAATGTCTTTCGCGAATGTGCCCGCGGGGGTGTCCGCCGTCGGCGAACGGCCGAGCACGAAGAGTTGTTCACGCAACGATTGCGGCAAATAAAACGTCGCGTTCGGTTGATATGCCTCAAGAAACGAGAGTTGATAGCCGATGGGCTTTCGCGCTTGTTTCGATTGGTGCACGTAGGCACGAACCTCTTCGCCCTCTGGCGATGTTTTCACGTACGCCGCCTTGCCCAAAGCGGACGCGTTCGGCGCCACAGCATCCTTAGATGCCGGCAACGAAGGGCTTGAGGCATAGGGCGGTGGCGGCGGCTCGGCGACGTGCGGCGACGACGCGCGCCAAGGTAGCTCGTAGCGAGGAGCCGCTTCGAGCGTTGCGAAATACCGCGTCGCCCGTCCGCGCCCCCGCGCCTCAATCCGCCCCTCTGAAATCAGCGCATCCAGCCGACGTTGCAACGTACGTCGACTTTGCTTTGGCGCGAATAAGCCTTCGATATCCCGAATCGTGACACCATCGATATGGCGCGCAACCGTGTTTTCGAAGGTTTCTAGTTCTTTCGCGTCAGTAAGTTTTGGCATGATTTAGATTGTATGCCATTATGTGGCACGACACATCTTCGTCACTAAATCGTGCCAAATAAAATGACTTTTCAATCAAAGAGCCCATTTATTTGGGCTAGAAGGTCATAACTACACAAGGCAGAAATAATAAAAACGGACGCTTAGCGCAAGTGAATCGGCTTTTTCGGTATATAGCTATCTAGGGGAAGGTATCTTGGTGGCGAAATTTTCTAGGAACGCTCGACGAAAAAACCGGAACGAGGAGACCTGTTGTGTCAGCATGCTAGCTCGCTGAACCGAGCGGAGTTTGGCGCGAACCATCACCCGAGCGTCCGAAAACCGCCTAGCCCGGCCAGTAAATTTTGCGCAGCGGAATCAATCGCTGCGAATCGGAATCCATACGTTCGTAATGCTCAAGGATCGCGCGAACCAAATCGTCCAAATCCATCAGCGTGAGCGGAATGCTTGCGCGCTCTGCCTCGTAGCGCGCGTCCTTCGAAAAACCGCCGGTACTCACGTAGAGCCCCTTGTCGTCCTTATGGCGACCGCCCAAGAAGCTGCGCACTTCTTGGCTGCCCATCGCGCTGCCGGTTCGATGCTTCACTTCCACCACGATGCGCGGGCTTTCGAACCCAAAGCCATCGGGTGATGCCACGATGTCTTTCCCTCGATCCGGGCCCGAGGGCGAAACGCGCGTTTTGTAGCCCATCGCGCGTAAGAGCCCGGCCACGAGTTCCTGCATCTCGCGCCAATCAAGCCTAGAAATTTTGTCCTTCGTAAACTCGAACGCGCGGTTCTGAATGTCGCGATAAATTTGTTCGACTTGCGTCTCTTCTTCCGCGACTTCTTCGCTCGAAACGGCTGGCATCTCGTCCGCTTTTGCAGTACCTTTGTTCGAGCCGCCGCCCGCACCAAGCAAACGCTCAATTTCCGCCGCAGCATCGGGCGGCAACAAGAAGAGCGTCGTGATCGCACCGAGACTATTTCGCGTGGACACCGAAAGCGCATCGCGCTTCACCGTGCCGTCCCATTTCACACTTCGTAGCTGCGGCTGCGGATGATCCTCGCTTGGCCGAAACGCGTAGTCGCCCGTGATCGTTCCCACCAAGTATTCGCGCTGCGACGGATCGTAGGTCAGCATTCGGTCGCCTACTTTCATCTCGCGAGCAAACCGAAACACCTGCCCAGCCGAGATCGCCACTTGCCCACGACGTGCATCTGGGTACGCCCGCGCAACAGCCTGCGTGAACTGCTCACGAGTCTTCAGCGCCGAAACATCGCCCAACTCCACCCAACCAATCGAAACAAACGACCCCACGCGGAAGTCATCAACGAGATACGCGCCTTCGCCAGCGCGCACGAGCCAAGTGGGTTTAGTCATTTACTTCTCGTCAATTTTCGTGAGCCGTGACTCTACATGCTGGGTACGCTGATGTTTGTGGAAATCATGCTGCGATGCCAAGTGCGCGCAGCCACGCACGAACCTGCATGTAGGAATCTGTCTGCACTTGATCCGGTGAAAGCTCACCCAACGCATCTGAGGACGTAAGGAAGGCGCGAACGGTTTGCGGACCGAAGTCATCAGCGCTGCGGAATTTTTGCGCAATGTATTGAAAGGAACTTGTGACGGCAGGATCGGTGAGGAGTGTTACGCAATCCATCGCGAGTTTGCTCGGCCCACCTGCGAAATTCTTCACTGAAAAGTAGATGTCGTAGGCGTCTTTCTTTTTGTCGCGGTTTCTTAATGCGTACCCCTTCATTACGAGAAACGCGGGGATCGACGCCACAAGTAAGTCGACACTGTTGTTGCGACCATCCGGCATGACACCGCTTAGCTTGTGGCGAATAGCGCTCTGCAGCGCGATGCGGCCACCGCTCGCACTGATTACGCGCAATGCTTGCATGATCGGCGGCCGATTTTTCTTGAACTTTGCGTCCTCAGGCATGAGCAAATCAACAATGACGGCAATCGGATCGCCTTCGTCAATCGAGACCCAACGCCGTAGTTGAAAGGCCCGAAGACCCTCAACATCTCGTTCATATCCAGCACGTTCCAAAAGCTCAATGAAGCTCGCATACTCGCCGTCTGCGAGCGCCTCCGCATCGAGATTCAGATCAACGTCGAGCGTGCCAATGTGTGCTGGCTCCGCCTCCGGTAGCAAGAGCCAAGGCACCGCGCCGCCAACGACGACAAACTTCTCACGATACGCGCCCAATACTTGGCCGAGTTCAATGAGCACGGAGTACACGGCGCGCGCTCCACGATCATCGTAATCAGTCGCTGTGTCCGGCAAGAATACTTCCGAGCGATCAGCCACTGACGCCTCGCCAAGCAGGTTCGATTTTCGTTTTGCGTAAGTGCTCGGCGGCTTCTTGCCCTCGCTCACCCGAACGCCAAAGATCGAGATAGGTTTGTACAAGCCCTGTGCAATGACGTCCTGGGGCGGGCTCGATGGCATCGGTGAATATGTCGTTGTTTTCGATCACGTCAATGATGACGTTTTCGCCTTTTTCCACCGCAGTAAGTTCAAGCCCCTCAACGAGAATGGTTTCCATCCCTTCGTCACAATAGAACGAACGCGTACTGCTGCGCGCAAACGGCGCGATCCACATCGCTGCTGAGTGACCTGAAAGTACCGTGTGTGGCATCGGTATGGGGTTATTCATCACAGACAAGATGGCGGCATCGAGCGCATCGCCTTGTTTGAACGAGTAGTAGCGCTTTCGCTCGCCGGTTGGTGGCTTGTAAGCAACACGCCATGCATCGAGCAATTTTCCAGGTCGAGTGAGTCGCAGACCACCGTCTGTGTCAGCCAAATCTTGGTCTACGAGAATGCGGCGCACGTTGCTGACTTGCCCTAGGCTCACTCTCGCCGCTTTAGCAAGCTCGTCCACTTTCCAAACGCGCTGAGGCTCACGCATGAGCACGCGCAAGATATTCGATGCCTTAGGCCCAAAAATCGAACGCAACGGACGCTTATCCACATTCGGATTCGGTACACCTTCACGTTCTATGAACACGCCCCCAAACGCGAGCCGGCAGTTGCCAGCGAAGTCAACGTAGCTCACGCCAGCTTCGCTGCAAATCGCGGCGGCTTCGAGAGAGATGTAGGGTGCCAGGATGACGGGAACTGTATTCCGCTCGTTCAATCTTTGATCGTGTTGGCGGACATACTCTCTTAACCGCAGCGCTGCATCCCGCACTTGACGCGGCTGCGCGGATTGTTTGACATCGCACGTGAGCGTCCAAGTCTCGCCATGAGCCATGACTTTCAACTCAAAATCCGTACGCAATGTTTGCAACAAATTGAAAAGCTCGGGTGCTTCACGCGCCACACCAATTGAGACGAATGGCACGCGCACCAAAAGTTCGCACAAGCGAGACTGCGCAGCGTCAATTAGCGTCGATTCGCTATTAGAAAAGCCCAAGATTTCTTTTCAGCAAACGTTGAAAATGGCTCAAACAATGAAATTCTAGCCAAATTTTCATCAAAATTACTGATTTCAACGTTTGCTGAAATAGGAAAAATAAATGGCTATTAGGTGGCACTCCCGGTTAAATAGGGGACGAAGAGGGATTATCTTTATAGTGGCTCAATTACGAAAATAGCCGCTAACCCCGAATATGTAGGGCTAGAACAAACTATCTAGCCAAATCTAAGATGAAGCCGACGTGCGCTTCCGAGCTTTTGGCTTGCTGCTCCCCGACGAATACGCCGGTTTAGCACTCAAGTCGCTCACCGCTTCCTCCGCCAAAAGCATCGCATCAAACGCCCCGGCATCTGCGCCCATGTAGCCGTTTTCTAGCCACATGAGGGCGGTCATGAGTTTGTCGAATTCGGTGGCGAAGCCGGCGATGATGTTTTCGGGGTCGGGGCAGAGTTTGCGGTCGGTGATGAGGCCGAATTGCACGCCGCCAGCGTAGGAAAGGATCGAGACGCCGACGCCGACGTTACCGCTTTGCGGCACCCAGAACATGTTCTGCGAAATCTTCGCGCCTGCGAGGTAGAGCGGATTCGCCGGGCCGGGCACGTTGGTCATCACCGCCGTGCCTTTGTCAGAGAGCAAACCGAGCGCCTGCTTTTGCACCGCCTTTGGCACATACCCCAACACACCCAAGAGCGCCATGCTTACCGCCGCTTGATAACCGTTTTTAAGGCCGTTCATGCGGCGGCGGACTTCGAACACGCGGGCGATGGGATTCGCCTCGCCAATCGGCAATTCAAGCCCCACCAGGCCGAAGTGATTGCCGAGTTTGTATTCCTTGCCTTTCGGCCGTAGGTTCACCGGAACGAAAGCGCGCAGCGTTGCATTCGGGTCGATGCTGTCGCCTTTGGTGACGATGTAATTCCGAATTGCACCAGCCACGCTCGCGAGCAGCACATCATTCACCGATGCACCCAGGATATAGCCGACGTCTTTCACGCGAACCAAATCAATCGGGTCGCTCCAAGCGACGCATTTCACCGTGCCGGGCTTGCCTTTAAGCCGTGTTGGCGTGTCGCCCGGCATGGTGGCGAGATAGGCGAGCTCTTGCGCGACACCTGCGGCGGCCTTCGCCGAATCGATGGCTTGTGTGGGGTCGTCCACCCAACGTGAATACTTTGACACCACACGGGTGCCGATCTTCATGCCTTCGTCAACCGCGGATTCAAGCGCCGACTCGATAGGCGCTTTGAGCGGGCCGAGCTTGTCAAACGCGGTTTGCGCAGCGCCCGCGACCGGAGCAAGTGCGGGGATCGCGGGGGCGAGGAGGGACTGAATTTGTTGCCCCAAGGGGCCAAGCGATGAGAACACGTTCGCAATCGAATCGCCTGCATCGGCCATCGCGAATTTCTTCACTTTTGAGCGCTGCGGCACGACCACTTCGCGCGGCGTATCGGGCGCGTCCGGGTCTTCATCCGTCATGTTGAGGAGCACGCCGATCAACGCAATGCCGTCGGCGATGCAATGATGAATGCGCGTGATGAGCGCCGAGCCGCCTTGATAGTTTTCGATCAGATGCATCTGCCAAAGCGGTTTGCCCTTATCGAGCCGCTCGCTCGCCAAATCGGCCACCATCGCTTGCAGCTCTTTTTCGCCGCCCGCGCCGGGCAAACGCACGCGATGCAGATGCGCGTCGAGATCGAAATTGTCGTCATCGACCCAGTGCGCGGCCATGCCGTCGTCCACCACATATTGGCGAAAGCGCGGGTACACCAGCAGACGACCTTCGATCAGCGTCTTAAATCGCTTCACGTCGAGCGGTGTGGCAAACGCCATCACGCCGACGATCATCATCAGGTTATTGGTCGAATCCATCCGCAGCCATGCGGTATCGACGCTCGACATTTTGTGCTTCGCCATGTTTTCCTCCATGTCGCGTTTTCGATACCTAGTGAAACGGAGCGATCCGCTACCCGGCCGCGCGAACTATCGTCATAATAGCCGGGAAGATTCAACTGTTTGGAGGATGACAGCATGGCCATCAAAGACGACTTCGAAAAAGCGCAAGCGGACGTAAAAACGCTCAAGGAAAAGCCCGATAACAACACCTTGCTCGAGCTCTACGCGCTCTACAAGCAAGGCACCGAGGGCGATGCCAATGGCCGCCGCCCCGGCATCATGGATCCCGTGGGTCGTGCGAAATTTGATGCGTGGGCCGGGAAAAAGGGCGCAAGCAATGATGACGCGATGAAAGCGTATGTGGCGCTGGTGAAGAAGCTGCTCGGTTAAATCGAAGCTCGCCGCTCGCGCTGACACCGTGAGCGCGCGCAAGCGCTTCAGCGCGCCCCTACTTGCGCGCTTTCATCGCATCGACAAGACGGTTCGGATAGTCGGTGATGATGCCGTCAACCCGCCAATCGAGCAGGCGATCAAGATCGCCTCGTTCGTTGACCGTCCACGGAATCACCTTGAGCCCCAGCGCTTGCGCTTCGCGAACGGATGCCTCGGTTAGGTCCCGGAAGTTGGGCGACCAAACTTTGCCGCCCGCTGCCTTCACGAGCTTCGGGAGCGAGCCGCCGAAATCGTCGATGTCGTAGCCCGCGAGCCAGGGCGACGCGCCCGGCTTCCCGAGCTGAACGGTTTCATTCGCGCCTTGCTGATTGCTCAAGTAAACCGTTGCGATTTCGGGCACTTTTGCCTGCGCGATGCGAAGCGTTCTCCAGTCAAACGACTGAATCGTGACCCGCGATTCAAGCCCGGCCTTTCGAACTTCCGCAATCAGCGCCGAGACGAACGGCTCCGGCGCAAGCGTTTCTTCCGGCACGAGCGGCGAGAGTTTGGTTTCGATGTTGAACCGTACCGCGTTTGCGCCACGCGCTTTTACGCGATCAAAGAGCGCGGCTAGGGTGGGGACGCGTACCCCGTCTGCGCCGGTTTGTTCCCCGAACGTTTTGGCGTATGCCGTGTCCGGTTTAATGCGGCCAACGTCATAGCGCGAAAGCTCGGCGAAGGTCAGCGACGCAATGCTCGGGCCGCGCGCGGTTAAAAACGCGCCATTCACGTCGCGCGTGATCTCGGGATTGAGCGTTCGATCATGATGGATGACGACCAAGCCGTCTTTAGTGACGCCAACGTCTAATTCCAGCGTGTTAACGCCCAAATCGAGCGCTCGATCAAAGGCCGGCATCGTATTTTCCGGGGCAAGCCCGCGTGCGCCGCGATGGCCTTGTAAGTCAAATTTTGTGTATGCGCAGCCAGATAAAAATAGAATACCGAAAACTAGCAAAATTATCGCTTTGCCCCGATTGAATATGGGCAAGAGATTCTCGGTTGTACTGACGCTACCGAAAGCGAAAGAGGTGTTACGCACGTTGCTGCTCCAAGTTTTCGGGGGCTTGCTGTTCGCTGCGCCCTTCGGCGTCGGCATCGGCACTGAGAATCTCGTCGAGCTGAGCACGCGCCTCGCGTGAGGCTGCCACAAGTTTGTCCTCATCGCGAAAAATCGCTTGCTGTCGATCAAGCAGTTCGGCATCGTGCTTCACAAAGGTCGCGAGTGTTGAGTCAACTTGTGATGCGGTTTCGCCCAGTTGCATGAGCAAATCTTTGGTGAGCTGAATCGAAGACCAAAACGTTTCCCGCATCGGCGATTCGACACCGAGTTCGCGAAGCTCGAGCGCATGCGTACGGTTGCGCGCGCGCGCGAGCACGGTCACCTGCGGAAACTGTTTTCGCACAAGGCGCGCGATCGTGAGCGAGGCTTCCATGTCGTCCACGCAGACAACAAAAAACTTGGCATCTTGCGTTTTCGCGGCACGCAGCAAATCGAGTTTGGTGGCGTCGCCGTAGTAAATCTTGTTACCAAAACGGCGAACCGAATCGACGTGATCAGACGCTGCATCGAGTGCGGTGTATTTGATGTTTCGCATGTTAAGCACACGGCCCACAATCTGCCCGACACGCCCGTAGCCCGCGATGATCACAGGTGTGGCCGGATCGTCAATCAAGTCAAATGGGGCTGCTTCATCCTTCGTGAGCCAAGGCTCCAGCAATTTGTCATTGACGAGCCATGCAAGCGGCGCAAAGATCATGGTAAGCACGACGGCAAGCGTGAGCACTTGGCTTTGCTCCGCCGTGATGAATTTCGCATTGAGCGCTGCGGCAAACAACACAAACGCAAATTCGCCGCCCACCGCGAGCGCCACGGCTTGCGGGCGCGCAAGCGCGTCCGCTGCGCGGGTGATCACGCGGCGCAAGCCGTAAAACACAAGCCCTTTCACCAGCAATACGCCCAGCGCGATGCCGATCACCGTCACAGGCTGCGAGGCGAGCAAACCTAAGTTCACACCCATCCCGACTGCCATGAAAAAGAGCCCGAGCAGCAAGGATTCGAAAGGCTCAATGCTTGCCTCTAACTCGTGACGAAATTGACTCTCTGCCAGCAACACGCCTGCGAGAAACGCCCCAAGCGTGGTGGATAGGCCCACTGCGACCATCAGCCATGCGAGTCCGATCGTCGTTAGCAAAGCCGCCGCTGTAAACACCTCGCGCGAGCCGAAGCGCGAGACGTAGCGAAACATGAGCGAGAGAATCGGCTTGCCGAGCGCGATTACGGCAACGATTGCGCCGAGCGCGGTCCAGCCGGGCTGCCGGGTGTCGCTCGCCGCGCCCATGATGCCGACGATTGCGATGATTGGGATTACGCTTAAATCTTGGAAGAGCGACACCGCGAAGGCTTCGCGTCCATAAGGCTGATTGATGCCGCCGCGTTCGGCAAGTGCGGGCATCATGAATGCGGTCGATGTCATCGCGAGCGCAATACCAATGATGATCGATGCCGGGAGCGAAAACCCGAGCGCGAACGCAATCGCGGCCATCGCGCCGCCGCAACCGATGATTTGCATGGGCCCCAAGCCGAACACCGAATGTCGCAAGGCCCACAATCGATCACGCTGCAACTCGAGACCAATCAAAAACATCAGCAGTGCAATACCGAATTCGGCCACATGCAGAATTGTTTCGGGATGACTCACTACGGCAAACACCGAGGGCCCGATCAACACACCGGCGACCAGATAGCCCAACACGGAGCCCAAGCCGATCTTTTTGAAGAGCGGCACCAGGATGACGGCGGCCGCCAGGAGCGCCGCAGCCGTTGCAAGCGCGTTCATGGTTTCTCCGCCACTTTGGTGTGAAGCCGCTGACCTGCGACCGAGTGTTCGCCACGTGCGAGCAGCGGCCAAACCACGAGCGCTCGCTCGATGGCCGCTTCGATCGCGCCTTGTTCTTCACGGCGCGGACGCTCCAACACCCAGTCGGCCACCGGCTTTTGCGGCGATGAGGAATCGCGCGGATGACCGATGCCAATCCGCAATCGCCAATAGTTTGGGCTGCCGAGCTTGGCGTGAATGTCGCGCAAGCCATTGTGGCCTGCATGACCGCCGCCGAATTTGAGCTTTACCTCACCCGCTGGCAGATCAAGTTCATCATGCGCAACGAGCACGGCTTCCGGCGCAATTTCGTAGAACTTCGCGATCGCTGCAACCGTGGTCCCCGAAAGGTTCATGTACGTTTGCGGCAGCGTCACGCGCACATCGGCGAGCGAGCCTGTACCGCGTGCGAGTAAGCCACTGAATTTTTTCTCGAACGCGAGCGATCCGCCGATCTCGTGCGCAATATCTTCGGCAAACCAAAATCCGGCGTTGTGGCGAGTTTTTTCGTAATCAGGGCCGGGATTACCAAGTCCGACGACGAGCCGGATGGGGGCAGTGAGGGCAGTCATCCCTAAAGTGTAGGCGGCGCACGAGGTTTGTGCGCGCCGTCTCCTGCGCGATCAGCGCGTCTCGAACACGAAGCTATCCATCGAGAGCGCGCCATAACGAATGCCGCCATCAAGAACGGAGACCGCCGCGGGCCTTGCCGCTGCGCCCAGTGCAAACGGCAACGGCAAATAGTGCTCACTCGTGGGGTGCGCGAGCCGCGCGTCCGCTGAACGATCAAGCGCGTGAACGACGGAATCGTCATCTCCCGCAGCAAGCGCGGTGCGAATTGCGTCAACAAAGTTGCGTGCGTAGGCTAGCGTCGGGCTGCCATCGGCTCGCAAATCGCGCAGGTTATGTGTCAAGCTGCCGGAGCCAATGATCAGGATGCCCTCATCGGCGAGCGGTCGCAAGGCGCGGCCCATGGCATACGCATCTTCGGCGCTCGCGCGCTGCGGCAGCGAGAGCTGAACGATGGGGATTTGCGCGTTCGGGAACATGTGGCGAAGCGGCACCCACGCGCCATGGTCGAGGCCGCGTTCGGCATCGAAGGTCGCTTCAAAATCGCTCGCGGCGAGCGCATCGCGCACGCGTGTGGCAAGCGTGAGATCGCCTTGCGCGGGGTACTGAAGCTCATAGAGCTCCGCTGGAAAGCCATAAAAGTCATGAATCGTTTTGAGCGCGCTAGCAGTAGTGATGCGCAATCCCGGCGTCATCCAATGCGGCGACAAAATGACGATTCCCTGCGCGTGGGCGAGCCGCTTACCGAGCGTTTGCAAATGAACGGCGGCGCTACCCGTTTCAGTGGCAAAGACCGGTGCGCCATGGGAGACAAACACAACAGGAAGGCTCATAACGTGTGACCAGAAAAAGGAAATTCGAATTGAATCGCTGAGGCGGCGATTTTTAGTTCGGTGTGGGTGTATTCGTGAACGTGTGCGTGGCTTTCACTCGCGCGAAGCAGGGTGGTCGATCGGGTTCCGTAGCCACGCGATGCGGCTTCTCGAATTAGGATGGCCGAGAGCGCATGCTCCCAGTCAGACGGAACGCCCGTGTTAGGTAACAACGTGGGGTGAGCGCGTTCGGAATCAAGCATCGCGCCGAGCGCCGTCTGGTTGCTGCGGTCTGAAACAGCATTCGGCAGGATGCTTCGTAGCTTTTCCACTTTCGGCCACGGCGTATCGAGCGTGGCGTTCGAGAGCACGTAATCGCCTGCAGGCAGCGCGCGCGGCTTCAATTCGCGTGCGTTTAAGAACCAGAGTGACGGGTTGGGCCCGGCGATTTCACCGCAAAGCAAATTGAAGCCACCGAAGTCACCCGCCTGAGCTGCGACGCGCTGCAGGTAATCGCCGGGGCGTTCGTCGCCATGAAGAAATTGTTGCGTCAGCTCGCCGCGTGAGCGAAGTCTTACTTGTGTATCGAGTAGCGGCGCGCGAATGTTGGTGACGCACGCCACACGACCGCTGCGAGAAACGCCAAACCAGGTACCACCCGCGACGCAATCAATACCGGACAAAATAGACGCTGTAGTCCAATTTATAGGTGCGCTAGGCCGAGAAAAATATTCGTCTCGATTAAGCGCCAAAAACAGGCGCTCCACCGCTTCTGGAGTCCATCGAAACATGGTGATGCACATGACAGCGAACCCGGAATAAACTGACGCGACGGTCAAAACAGGCAAAAACCGCGACAGACGGTTTCGAAACCTAAAAAGAGTAGCGGCGCTATTTCAAAAAAAGTGTGTCGCTATTGCGGAACACTGAGTCCGCCTGGTCGGGGAGTATCAGCAAATTGTGACGGAAGTATCCATGGACACGACAAGAAACGACGACACGCCGATTGAGGAATTGGCGCACGACATTTTGAACGACGAAAGTTCGGAGCCTGACAGCAAGGCCGGACGCGAGGCCGGTTCCGCTGCGCTGCGCTCGCTCGCCGTGCTGGAATTTGTCTCAAACAGCGAGCGCTCGGTGAGCCTCACCGAAATCATGCAAGCGGTGCAACTTCCCAAGCCCACCGTCTTTCGCATTTTGGCGACACTCGAAGAGGCGGGCATGTTGCAGCGTGAGCCCGATGCAAAGCGCTATGCGCCGGGTGAGCGGCTGTCGAATCTCGCAGCAAACGTGCTGCTTCACTCGCCGTATCGCTCCGCACGTCGAGCGATCCTGGACGAACTGGTCGAGAAGCTCGGTGAAACCTGCAATCTCACCATTCCCAACGGCAACTACGTGATGTATCTCGAGCGGGTGGAAGCGTCATGGCCTCTGCGCATCAATTTACACGCAGGCTCGAAAGTGCCGCTGTATGCGAGCGCCAGCGGGAAGATCTTCCTTGCCAACACGCAAAAACGGCTGCGTGATCGATTGCTCGCAAATGCACCCTTGATTACGCACACCAAAAACACGATTGCGTCGCTTCGCGAACTCGAAGCAGAATTCGCAAAGATTCGCCGCTTGGGCTACGCCACCGATAACGAGGAATATTTGAACGGCATTTGCTGCTTGTCGGTGCCGATCACCAATGATCAAAACCGCGTGATCGCCGCCGTTTCGGTGCACGGACCCACCAGCCGTATGAATTTGCAAAGCGCTGACGAGTTCTTGCCTGCGCTGCGAGAGGCAGCCGAGCAAATTGCGCAAACGCTTGATTGGTAGGCGGGCAAGACGGATTCGCTGCCTGCGAACGACCCCGCGACAGACTGGTGTGAACGGCTTACTGCGTCTCGGCCGTCAAGCGCCGAGCTATGAAGTATCTTCAACAATATGCGTCTATCGAACAGTACAGTTGAGCTAGAGCGACTTAGCTTAGATTGGCGAAATAAACTAAAACGCCACTTCGCCCCGTTACCGTATGGGGCGTGTTGAAAAGGCTATACCGTCTTTTCCCTGGGCTTTGACATTTTTTAGTCTTGATCGCGGGCGAAACAGCGTTCGCAGAGGCTGCCGAGGCGCTGCGCGCCTTGGGCTTAAGCCCAACGCACAACCGATGTACGAAGCGCGTGGATTTGCTGAACTCAGTGACGGTGTGTTGAGGGATAAAGCGCGACACAACGCATTTTTCGAGCCTTTTCTGCGCCCCGCAGAACGCAAAGGGGCCGAGTATTTGCTAACATTTCAAGGTTTCTCGACGTCAAATTTCTTAAAGGCGCGTGCAGGGTTGTATGAGCACGAATCGATTGGGATCGGTCTTCGAATTTCGGCGCACGATGGCGACATCAAGGCGTCAACGGTTGGGGGTGTTACTGGCGATCGCCGGGCTTTCTTTCGCATTCGCGCTGTTTCTCGGGTTGTTCTTGGGCGCCTGGATGGTGATCCCATTTGCGGGGCTCGAAGTGGGATGTGTAGCTCTCGCGTTCTGGTGGGTTGAGCGAAGCAGCAGCGACCATGATCTCGTTGAAATTGGCGAATCATCGGTCGAAATCAAGCGAATTCGTTCGGGGCGCGCCGAATCGCATAGCTTTACCCGGGCGTGGGTCCAGCTTGAAATCGAGCGCGACGCTGCGGGCCGCGAAAAAGCGCTCCGTCTGCGCCAGTCGGGGAAATCGGTTTCGCTCGCAGAATATTTGCGAGCGAATGAACAGCGTGAGGCGGCCAAAACACTTCGGGCTGCGCTTTCACAACCGGCTTGGGCGTAGCCATCATGAGCACCAGTCACACGAATAAAAGCGTAATGAAAAAGATGTACACAGCAGCGATGAAATCACGAATTCTCGGCTCGTTGATCGCGTTAGTCGCGATGTTTAGCGCGGCGCCCGCACTGGCCGGTTGGGCAATCGATCTGCAGCAGCCGAATTCAGCGGTTGCAGAGCAGATGTACAGCTTGCATGTGCTCATTACGATTGTTTGCGCCGTGATTTTTGTGGCCGTGTTCGGCGTAATGTTCTATTCGCTCTATGCCCACCGCAAGAGCAAGGGCCACAAAGCGGCCAACTTCCACGAAAACGCGACCATTGAAGTCATTTGGACGGTCATCCCGTTTTTGATCCTCCTCGTGATGGCGTGGCCGGCCACCAAGGCGGTGCTCGATATGCGTGATTCGTCGGCGCCTGAAATGACGATTAAAGTCACGGGCTATCAGTGGAAGTGGGGCTACGACTACATCCATGACGGATTCGGCTACGTTTCCACGCTCGCCACGCCGCTCGCGCAGATCAAGAACGAAGAAGCTAAGGGCGAAAACTATCTGCTCGAAGTAGATAACCCGATGGTCGTTCCGGTTGGCAAGAAAGTGCGCCTGCTCATCACTGCAAACGACGTGCTTCACGCGTGGTGGGTGCCTGCATTGGGCGTTAAGCAAGACGCGATTCCAGGTTTCATCCGTGACGCATGGTTCCGCGCAGATCGCCCCGGCTTGTATCGCGGCAACTGCGCCGAACTCTGCGGCAAAGAGCACGGCTACATGCCGATCGTGGTCGAAGTTAAAACGCAAGCCGATTACGACAAGTGGCTGGCCGCTCAGAAAGACAAGTTCGGCGTCGGCAAGGTAGCCGCGCCGGTCATCGACACGAAAACTTACCCTAAGGACGAATTGGTCGCCCTTGGCAAGACGGTGTACGAGACGGCGGGTTGTATCGGTTGTCATGGTCCCGCAGGAAAAGGTGTGCCCGGACAGTTCCCGGCGCTTGACGGCAGCAAGATGGTCAATGGCCCGGTGACCGATCAGATTGCGCTCCTGATCAACGGCAAGCCGGGTACCGCAATGGCGTCTTTCAAGCACTTGAGCGATAAAGATATTGCAGCGGTGATCGATTACACGCGCAATTCATGGTCTAACAAGGCGGCCGAATCCGCGCAACCGCTCGATATTGCTAAAGTGCGTTTCGGCGGCAAGCTCCCCGAGGGGGCGGCCGTCGCGGGCGATGCCAAGAAGGACGACGCGAAGCCCGCCGCTGCGAGCACGAACGCAGCGCTACCGGCAAAGATTTTCTTCGCGGCTGGAAAAAAAGAACTTCCTGGCGACGCAAAAGAATCGATCGATGCCGCGCTTGCTTTTCTTAAAGGCAAAGCGGATGCAAAAGTTGACGTCACCGGCTTCACCGACAAAACCGGCAATCGCGACGCCAACCTCGAGCTCGCTAAAGAGCGAGCCAAGGCCGTTCGCGCAGCACTCGAAGCCGCAGGTGTTGCCAAAGATCGCATCAATATGAAGCCCCCCGCGGAAATTACTGGGGGCGGTGACAATAAAGAAGCGCGTCGAGTAGAGATCAACCCGGCTTAATCCCCAGAAGTATTAAGCGATTAAGACGAAGAGTTTAGGAGCAGTATCAGTCATGGCAAGCGTTCCACAAGATCACAGTCACGGTCACGATCACTCGCACGATCACGATCATCACCCGACGAGCTGGACTCGTTTTTTCACGACGACCAACCACAAAGACATCGGCACGATGTACATGTGGTTCTCCTTCGTGATGTTCATTTCGGGCGGCATCATGGCGCTCGGAATTCGTGCGGAGCTCTTCCAGCCCGGCTTGCAAGTCGTGCGTCCTGAGCTGTTCAACCAGCTCACCACCTTGCACGGAATCGTGATGATTTTCGGCGCAATCATGCCAGCCTTCGTGGGCTTCGCTAACTGGATGCTCCCGCTGCAATTGGGCGCGCCCGATATGGCATTCGCGCGGATGAACAACTGGTCTTTCTGGCTGCTTCCACCAGCAGCAATTCTTTTGATCGGCTCATTTTTTGTCCCTGGTGGCGCAGCTGCGGGCGGTTGGACCTTGTACCCACCGCTTTCCATCCAAGCGGGCATGGGAATGGACATGATGATCTTCGCTGTGCACATCATGGGCGCATCGTCGATCATGGGCTCGATCAACATCATCACCACGATTTTGAATCTGCGCGCGCCCGGCATGACGTTGATGAAAATGCCGATGTTTGCTTGGACTTGGCTCATCACAGCGTTTCTTTTGATCGCAACCATGCCTGTGCTCGCGGGCGCGGTCACGATGCTTTTGACGGATCGCCATTTCGGCACCACGTTCTTCAATGCAGCGGGCGGTGGCGATCCCGTGATGTTTCAGCACATCTTCTGGTTCTTCGGCCATCCTGAGGTCTACATCATCGCGCTACCTGCGTTCGGTGTTGTTTCGCAAATCATCCCGGCCTTCTCGCGTAAGCCATTGTTTGGTTACGCATCGATGGTGTACGCGACGGCGTCGATTGCAATTCTTTCGTTCATCGTGTGGGCTCACCACATGTACACCACGGGCTTGCCTGCGGCCGGTCAGCTCTACTTCATGTACGCCACGATGTTGATCGCCGTGCCAACTGCCGCGAAAATTTTCAACTGGCTCGCCACGATGTGGAAAGGCTCGATCACGCTCGAAACGCCGATGCTCTTCTGCTTGGGCTTTTTGTTCCTCTTCACGATGGGCGGTTTTACGGGCCTCGTGCTCTCGCTCACGCCCGTCGATATCCAGTTGCACGACACCTATTACGTCGTCGCCCATTTCCACTATGTCATGGTCGCGGGCGCGCTTTTCTCCGCGTTTGCCGCTGTGTATTACTGGGGGCCAAAGTGGACCGGTTGGATGTATGAAGAAAAACTCGGCAAGATCCACTTCTGGTGGTCGCTGATCGCGTTTAATGTCACCTTCTTCCCGCAGCACTTCCTCGGTTTGGCCGGTATGCCGCGCCGTATTCCGGACTACAACCTCCAGTTTGCTAACTGGAACATGGTGTCGTCAGTCGGTGCGTTCGCGTTCGGGATCGCTCAAATCTTCTTTATCTGGATCGTGATTCGGATGATTCGCGGTAAGAGCGGTATTCGCGCGGCAGCGAAGCCGTGGGATGGTGCAGAAGGCCTTGAATGGACGGTACCTTCACCAGCGCCGTATCACACGTTCGAGACGCCACCGGTCGTCAAATAATTTCCATCGTACCGATCTGGCGATTCACCTGCGCATGAGTACCCACGCAACTTTGTCCAACACTGAACGCGCCGCGCTCCTGCGCAAGCGCGCTCGGACAACGGGTATCGCGCTGGCCTGTCTCGCTTTGACCATCATGCTCACCGTTTGGTGGGCACGTATGGGCTATCCAATGTGACCTAGCTGTATCGGCATAGAGGATTGCAATGACATTGTTTGAAAACCAACACACACGCAAAAAACTCATCGTCTTCACGCTGGCGATGTTCGCATTTGGATTTGCGCTCGTGCCCATTTACGAGAAGATTTGCGAAGTGACTGGCGTGCGCGATTTCATGCGCCCTGAGCAAGTGAAGAATACGCAGGTCGACAAAACGCGCACCATCAAAGTCGAATTCGACGCCAACACTCGTCACCTGCCTTGGGATTTCAAGCCCGAGGTTACGTCGGTGAATGTGCACCCGGGCGAGCTGACGACTGTTGTGTACGAAGTCTCAAACAAAACCGCTCGCGATATGACGGGGCAGGCGATACCCAGCTACGGTCCCTCGCTCGCCGCCGCGCATTTCAAGAAGCTCGAATGTTTCTGTTTTGCCAAGCAAGATTTCTCAGCGGGCGAAAAACGCTTAATGCCCGTTGTCTTCCTGATCGACCCCAATCTGCCGAAAGATGTGAACACCATCACACTTTCCTACACCTTCTTTGAAATGCCTGGCGGCAAGCCAGCGCCGAACACCGCACCAGCTGGTAAGCTCGATAATCAATCCACCGCGCTCAATGCTGTACCGAGTGCCACTCCCAATTTGAATTAGATAGAGACACACGACTATGGGCGCCTCGTCACATGCATCCACTGCCGGGAAGTATTACGTTCCTGAATCTTCGATATGGCCGCTGGTAGGTAGTCTTTCGTTGCTTCTCCTCGCCTTTGGCGCGGTTGGCACCATGAACAAACTGAACTGGGGCTGGTGGGTGCTGGCCGCTGGCACCGCTGTGCTGCTCTACATGTTGTTCGGCTGGTTTGGGGATGTGATCAAGGAAAGCGAAGCACGGCTTTACGGGAAAAACGTTGATACGTCGTTCCGCTGGAGCATGAGCTGGTTCATCTTCTCCGAAGTGATGTTTTTTGCCGCGTTCTTTGGGGCGCTCGGCTTCGCACGTCTGCACTCGGTACCCGACTTAAGCAGCATCGATGCGAAATTGTTGTGGCCAAACTTCGCGGGCACTTGGCCCACAACCGGTCCGTACATCGATTCGCCATTCACACCCATGGGTGCATGGGGAATCCCTGCCATCAACACGCTTCTGTTGTTGCTCTCGGGCGTGTGGCTAACGCTGTCCCACCACGCGCTGATCGCCAACAATCGCTCAAAGGCGATTTTTTGGCTGGCGGTCACCATTCTTTTTGGTGTCGTCTTCCTTGCCCTCCAGGTTTACGAATACATCCACGCTTACCGTGACTTGAATCTGAAGCTCACGTCGGGCATCTTCGGCTCAACCTTCTTCATGTTGACCGGCTTTCACGGTTTCCACGTCACCGTTGGCGCGATCATGCTCGCCGTGGTGCTGGTGCGCTTGATGCGCGGACATTTCACTGCGCAAAACCACTTCGCGTTTGAAGCTGCCGCCTGGTATTGGCATTTCGTAGACGTGGTGTGGCTTGGCCTATTCGTGGTTGTCTATCTCCTCTAAAGGCGATTGCACGCCAATCAAAAAAGCGGCTTCGGCCGCTTTTTGTTTTTTCAACCTTTTGGAGAAACGCCTCGAACGAAACAGAGAGGGCCCGCAAGCCATCGAGTGGGGGACAGCGCCGATGCCGACTTCGGCAAGAGAGAGACCTAACGAGCTTTCGCGCGCGGACCACGTTGGCGCGCAACGACGGGCAAATGGCTCAACAGCTTCGCACCCTTAACCTTTGTTTAAACGGGGCTAAACAACGATTTTGAGCGCTTTTGCTAAGCTCATTCAAAACAGGCGAGCCCCAATCGAGTGGGGAAGAGCGGCGTGGAGTTAAAATCTATTTGCCAATGCCGCGCGGGCCGATGTAGCCCAGCTTGTAGGCAACCATCAGGCAGAGAAATAGTCCAAGAGACAGACCGACCCGGAGGGCGAGCGCCTTAAACATTCGGTCTTTTCCCGTACCGGCATCGCGATACATAAAGACCAAGGCGGATGCCATCGAAATCACAATGGCCACGAGAACTGCAATTACAAGCCAGCGCATTACTGAATTCTACGCGTGTGCGGCGTTTTGCTCGGGCAAAGGCGGCTTCTTCGCATGAGCGGAACACGTCGCCGATTTCGCCCGCGCTGGTGGGCAGCGTTGGTGACGCTCGTCTTTGCCGCGCTGACGATTCATCTCGGTCACTGGCAGGGCGCGCGCGCCCAATACAAAATCGATCAACAACGCCAGCTCGATAGCGCGCTTGCCGCGCCACCGATGAGCGTGTGGGATGTGCCGCGTGCGTCTCTCGACCCATCTTCCAAGGCAATGACGAGCGGCAGTAACGGTGTTTCCGATCCGTCGAGCGATAACGCACCTGGCATCGCGTTTCGCTATCGCTCGGTGAGCCTCGTGGGTGAGTTTCAACCGAACGCCCTCTATTTTCTCGACAACAAAATTCAGGACGGCAAAGCAGGCTACGGCGTATTGCAGTTGTTTCGCGCTTACCGTGATCGCGAGACCGCAGACACGGCGGGCACAAAGTGGCTGCTGGTTGATCGCGGCTGGGTCGCAGCAGATGCGGATCGAAGCAAACTGCCCGCACTTGAAACACCGCGCGGGCGCGTTGAGATCAAGGGCCGCGTGAATCTTCCCGTTTCACGCAACCCCGGCACCGCAGACAATCAATCGGGAACCGCGCGGCTTAACTACGTGAATCTTGCCGAGCTTGCATCACGAAGCACACAACCGCTCGAAGCATTTTTGATCGAACAGACCGACGGCGCGGGTTTCCTCAATACCCCGAGGGCAGCGCCTGCGGCAAACTATCAAAAGAATCTCGCGTATCAAGTTCAGTGGTATGCCTTTGCCGCGCTCGCGGCGATTTTGTTTCTCCTCCTTAGTTTCAAGAAAGAGCCTACCGCGTGAAGTCGGCCAACAAAATGATTGCTCTCGTTGCGCTCGTCTGCGCAGCGCCGTTTATTTCGGCATGGGTCGCGTATTACTTCTTTAAGCCCGAGGGCGGCCAGAGCTACGGCGCGTTGCTCGAAGTCAAACCTGTTCCGCCGATGCCGTTCACGAGCGATCAGGCCGCACTTGCGAAAAACAAATTCTTACTTGTCCACAAAGTGGATGGCAGCTGCGACAACGCGTGCGAGGAAGCGCTCTACCCGACTCGCCAAGCGCGCACCTTAATGCACAAGGACAAAGATCGCGTTCTACGCGTCGCAATCGGCAGCGCGCCGACGCTTTCGCCCGAACAAATTGCGCAGCATCCCGACTTAGTTGTCATCAATGCCGCGCCGCCTTCTGCAGAGCTCACCAGTTTGCTAGCAACGAAGATCGTACTCATCGATCCGTTGGGCAATCAAGTCATTGCGTGGGATCGAACGCAGGATTTGAACGGAATCAAGCGCTTGCATGGGGATCTTTCCCGCCTGATGCGCGCAAGTAAGTGGGAAGCGAAATAGCCCGCTAGCATTCCGTTATGAGTGAACCTGCTTCATCCCCACGCGTGAACTGGCGCGACTACTGGATCGTGACCAAACCGCGCGTCACGTTGCTTGCCGTGTTCACGTCGTTTATCGGCATGCTGCTGGTGGGGCAAAGCTTCCCGTCGTGGCGTGTGGTGATTGGCGGCTGCATCGGGATTTGGCTGCTCGCGGGCGCGAGCTTCGCGATGAACTGCTTGCTGGAAGCGGCAGTCGACGCCAAGATGAAGCGCACTGATTGGCGCCCTTCAGCGCAGGGCCGGTTGTCAACGACACAGATCGTTGTTTTCGCGCTGTTGCTCGGTGCGATCGGAAGCGCGGTGTTGATTGCCACCACCAATGTGCTCACGTGGGCGCTTACGCTCGCCACCTTCTTCGGCTACTCGTTTGTGTACACCTTGTACTTAAAGCCGAATACACCGCAAAACATCGTAATCGGCGGCGCTGCGGGCGCGATGCCGCCCGTGTTGGGCTGGACCGCGGTCGCGAACGACATTAGCGCGCCTCCGCTTTTGCTCTTCCTCATCATCTTCGCCTGGACGCCGCCGCACTTCTGGGCGCTCGCGCTCTATCGTGTGGAAGATTATGAGAAGTCGGGCCTTCCGATGCTGCCCGTGACCCACGGCCGAGATTTCACGCTGCTGCAGATGCTGCTCTACACCTTCTTGCTGCTCGCGGTGTCGCTGTTGCCCGTCGCAATTGGCATGAATAGCTGGCTTTATGCGATCGCAGCCGTGCTGCTTGGGCTGCGCTTCGTGCAGGTGGTGTGGTCCCTTAAGCGCGATTACAGCGATGCGAAATCGAGGGCTGTGTTTCGTTTCTCGCTCACGTATCTCTCAGTGCTTTTCACCGCGCTGCTCATTGATCACTATTTGATTGTGTGAGCAAAGCGCGGTTTAGGCGCACCGCGCGCAATTCTGCATTCTCATCAAATTTACAAACCAAACGCCCACTTTAATTGGGCTACACGCTGGAAAAGCGCGATAACAATAATCGGATTATTGCCATGCTAGCCCTGGCTAATGTGGGGCTACGTGCAAAAAGCTAGCTAAAAATCTACGGTGATGTGCGCCGCTAGATTTCGACCATTTCGAAATCGTCTTTACGCGCGCCGCATTCGGGGCACGTCCAGTTCATGGGCACGTCATCCCATTTGGTGCCAGCGGCGATTCCGTCTTCCGGGACTCCGGTCGCCTCATCATAGATCCAACCGCAGATGAGACACATGTACTTTTTCATTGTTGTGGCGAGTGTGAAACAGGCAAACGCGCGATTGTAATGTTGCGCCCCCGCGAAAAATGATGAACTTCGTGCGACGACTAGAATCTGAGGGTTTACCTCGAAAAATAAAGAGCCCGCTTGGATACCGCCGAAACCGACCGCGAACCTAAAACGAAAGCCCGGCCCTACGGCGCGAGCGCTCGCGTTCCGCTCGGCCAAATCCTCGTAGACCGGCAAAAGATCGATCCGAATGAGCTTGATCGGGTGTTGCGATTGCAGGCCTCAAGCGCAACGCGCGAGCGGATCGGCTCTTTGCTCTCAACCTTGGGCGTTGTGTCAGCGCGTGACGTCGCGCAAGCGCTTGCGATCCAGGCGGATCTACCTTTCGTGGAGGCGTCCGCATTTCCCGAAATGCCAATTTTGGAAGAGCGCATTTCCGCGCGCTTCTTGCGCGATGCGCGAGCGCTTCCGATTGAAGAAAGCGATACGTCGCTCAGCTTAGCCGTCGCCGATCCGTACGATCAATTTCTGGTGCAGTCTTTCGAGCTCGTCACCAATCGGCGTGTGCAGTGTATGGTCGCCGTCGGCAGTGAAGTGGATTCCGCGATTGAACGACTCTACGGATCGGGCCGCACTCAGGTCGCGCAGCTTACTGAAGGCTCGCTCGAAGCGCAGTTCGAGGGTGAAGCCGTTGGCGCTGATGTTCAGCAGCTCAAAGATCTCGCCTCAGAAGCGCCGGTGATCCGCCTGGTGAGCTTGATCATCACCAATGCGCTTGAAGCGCGCGCCTCGGATATTCACGTTGAGCCGTTTGAAAATCGCCTCATCGTTCGCTACCGAATTGACGGCGTGCTGCATGAAATCGAATCACCACCGAAGCGGCTGTCTGCCGCTGTGATCTCGCGTGTGAAGATCATGGCGAACTTGGATATTGCCGAGCGTCGTTTGCCACAAGACGGCAGGATTCGTTTGCGCATTCAAGGCAAAGAAATTGATCTGCGGGTATCCACTGTGCCAACAATGCATGGCGAATCGGTGGTGATGCGTATTCTCGATAAGGGCGGCGTTTCTCTCAATTTCGACAAGCTGGGTTTTGAATCCGATCTGCTCGAAAGATTCCAAAGCGCACTCGCGCAACCCAACGGCATTCTGCTCGTAACAGGGCCTACCGGGTCCGGCAAAACAACCACGCTCTACACCGCGCTCGATCAGCTCAACAAGCCCGACGTAAAAATTCTCACGGTGGAAGATCCGGTCGAATATCAAATGCCGGGCATCAACCAGATTCAGGTTAAACCGCAAATCGATTTAACCTTTGCGAACGCGCTTCGCTCGATCGTGCGCCAAGACCCCGACATCATCATGATCGGCGAAATTCGCGATCTGGAAACCGCAGAGATCGCCGTGCAGGCGGCGCTCACCGGTCACCTGGTGCTCTCAACACTCCACACCAACGACGCTCCCGCCTCGGTAAGCCGCCTGCTCGATATGGGCGTGGAAGATTACTTGCTCACCAGTACGTTGGTGGGCGTGCTCGCGCAGCGGCTCGTGCGAACGCTTTGCTCACATTGCAAGGCGCCACACGAATTACACGAAGAAGACGCGCGCGAGTTCGGCTTCAATCGCATCACCGAAAGCCCGCGCCCGGTGGTCTACAAACCGGTGGGATGCAGCCACTGCAGCAACACCGGTTTTGTGGGGCGAATTTGTATCGTTGAAATGATGCCCATGACTGAACCGCTGCGTCGGCTCATCATGAAGAAGGCGAACGCGAGCGAAATTCGCGCAGCCGCGCTGGCAGAGGGCATGCAGCCGATGTACGACAACGGCTTGCGCAAAGTGCTTGCTGGCACCACGACGGTAGAAGAGGTGTTGCGCGCCACTCGTGAGGGATAGGCAGAGACATGGCGCTCTTTGCATTTCAAGCGGTTCGAGCCTCGGGCGACGCAGTGTCCGCCACCATCGATGCCGTCACTCAAGCTGAGGCGATTGAGCGCGTGCGCGAACAAGGCTTGATTCTTGTTTCAATCGTGCCCGCAACTGCCGCGAACCTTTCCGCGCAGAGCGAAAAGAAAAGCTTCTTTGGTCAGCTTTTCCGCCCGCGAAAAGTCACGCGAGACGGCATCATCGCGTTCACGCGCGATCTGGCGAATTTGATTTCCGCAGGCTTGCCGCTGGATCGCGCATTCGAACTCTTAACGTCGCTCGCCGATTCGCCGCCGCTTGCCGCGCTCATGCAAGACTTGCGTGATCGCGTACGCGGCGGAAAACCGCTCTCCGGCGCGCTCGCCGAGCATCCAAAACACTTCGATCGGCTCTACATCAACATGGTGCGCGCGGGCGAAGCGAGCGGCACACTTGGCCCAGTACTCCAGCGAATCTCTGAGTTTCAAGAGCGTAGTGCGGAGTTGCGGTCGAATGTGACTAACGCATTAATCTACCCGTTTGTGCTGATCGGCGTGGCGGTAGTCGCGGTCGCGGTGATGATGTTTTTTGTGGTGCCAAAGTTCGAACAAACATTTCGGCAGTTTGGAAAAGCGTTGCCTCAATCGACGGAGAACTTGATCGCGTTCTCCCACTTCCTGCGACAAGATGGTTGGATGATCGTGATCGCGCTCGCAGCGATTTTCATTCTCGTGCGTGGTCGTCTGCGTACGCCCGAAGGGCAAATGAAATGGCACTTGAAACAGCTAACCATGCCAGTATTCGGCGAACTGTTTCAAAAAATTGAAGTTGCACGACTCACGCGCACCTTGGGTACGCTCGTAGGAAACGGCGTTAGCTTGCTGCCCGCGCTGACGATCGTTAAAGATACGGTTGATAACCGAGCGCTTGCGCAATCACTTGAAGGTGTCTTGGTTCGGCTGAAAGAAGGTCATGGGTTTTCGCGCCCCCTGATGGAAACGGGCCTCTACCCAAAACTCGCGGTGCACATGGTCGCCGTCGGCGAAGAGACAGGGCAGCTCGACAAGATGCTTCTGAAAGTTGCTGACGTTTACGACGTTGAGGTGAATACGTCGCTCAAACGTGCGCTTGGCTTAATGGAGCCGATCCTGATCGTGACCCTCGCGGTTGTGGTGGGTGTCATCATCTACTCGCTTCTCAATGCGCTGCTTGGGCTCACGGACATGGGCATTTGATGTGAGCAGTGAACTCTGCTCGCCTGATGCGCTCCAACAACGATTCACCACTTCACACACATTCGTATTGATCGGGAGAAACTTATGAAACCACTTCAACGCGCAGTTCGTCCGAAGTCGCAGCACGGATTTACGCTGATGGAGCTGCTTGCGGTCATCATCATTATCGGTGTACTCGCAGCAACAATCGGCGGGCGCTTTCTCGGTCAAACCGAAGGTGCTAAGGCAGGTGCCGCAAAGGCAGAAATGGGGCAGCTCGTGCAGGCGCTCGATCTATTCAAGCTTGAGATTGGTCGCCACCCAACTGCGCAAGAGGGCTTAGAGGCGCTCATCAAGAATCCAGGCGGAGTGCCGAACTGGAACGGCCCTTACTTTCGCAAAGACAACATCAAGGACCCGTGGAACAACGACTACAAGTATTCGAACCCTGGTCCGAACAACACCCCGTTTGAGGTCAAGTCGCTCGGTGCTGATGGTCGCGAAGGTGGTGAGGGTCCAAACGCTGACATCTTGAAAGGCTAGACCTCAGTAAGAACCCAGTCGCTTACCCTCAAATCCTAGACTCTTTCGCGGCGAAATGTTGTCGAACTATTTGTCCCGTGTGCGTCGCGTGATCCGCCCGCAAACGGCGCGCGTTCCGCTCGCAAGAGTTAGCTCCTTCACGAAATCTAACGTGAGGCGGGCCTTCGGTTTCACGATGATAGAAATGATCGCCGTAATCCTCGTGATCGCGGTGGTTGCGGCGCTTTCGCCGCCGCTTTTCTCTTCGGGGGTCAGCGCTTCGCAACACCGAGCGGCGGCGCGTGAAGTGGCTGGGATGCTGCGCCTTGCGCGGACAGAGGCCGTCGCCAAACGCATGGATATGGGCGTGGATTTTGATCTCGAGGCGCGCACCGTTCAGATTCCTAATGCCGCCAACAAGCGTATCGCCAAAATTCCTGAAGGCATCGAAATTAACCTGACCACGACCGCCGCTGAAACGAAGAATGAAACGCAAGCGTCAGTGCGGTTTTATCCCGATGGCGGAGCGACGGGCGGGCGGGTCACTCTCAAAGTTCGGGATCGCTCCTATCTGGTTGATATCGATTGGTTGACCGGGCGCGTGTCGATTGACGAGGCATGAGCGCGCAATGAGCGGGCCTCGCGTCAATCGTTCGACTTGCATGACTACGCATCGCGTCGCTCGAGCGCGTGCGCGCGGCTTCACGCTGGTTGAGGTGATTGTTGCGGTGGTGATTGCGGCAGTGGCACTCTCGGCGCTCGCGGGCGTGTTTGGCGGCGGCGCGCGAGCCGCTTCGGCGGCCTCTGAGCTCACACGAGCCAATGCCTACGCCGAAAGCCTGATCGCGAGTGCGGGCGTTGAAAAGCCACTGGTTGATGGCGTTGAAAGTGGATCTACGGCCGATGGACTTCGTTGGACGATGACCGTCGCGGATGAGTCTACCGATGGCGATGAGAGTGGCTTCGCGGCGTCGCCGATTCGGCCTTTGCTGTTACTCAAGCGGGTGAGCGTGCGCGTCGCGGTGGCCAACGATGCTCAGCCCGAGCGCTCTCGAGCGATTGAGCTTTCGACGCTGCGTGCCGTTCCGCGCCCGCTGTTGCAGCAATGACGCATTTGCCCATACCTTTGCAAACAACCCTAACAAGGAGCGTCCGATTGAATCGGGGCTTCACGCTGTTGGAGTTATTAGCTGCCTTAGTGATTTTCGCGCTGTTGGCGAGCGTTTTAATGGGGATGGTCGGAAACGCTGATCGTGCAACCAATGCATCAAACCGCGCGAACGAGCGAACAGAACAGTATTCACGCGCTCATGCGTTTCTGAATGAACACATTTCCAACGTGATGCCGCTGCGTTGGCGGCGCGAGTTCAACCAGCCGCTCAAGTTTGCGGGGCGCGGCGATCGGATGACGTTTCTTGCGCCGGTGATTTCGCAGATCGCCGAGGGCGGCGTGCTCTGGTGGCAGCTTGAGCTGCGTGACACGAATGGCAAACGCGCGCTGGTGCTCGCCCGCCTGCCGCAAGACAGCGAGGCGAAGGAAGTGCCGGATTTGAGCCGCGCCGACTTTTCCGTGCTTGCGAGCGATATCGATTCGCTGGCAATTGCCTATTTCGATGTGGGCGAAGATCCGGTGAACCAGCCAGAGTCGGGGCGCTGGGTCGACACCTGGGATGAGAACAACCGCATGCCGTCCCTTGTGCGTTTACGGATTCGGGAGGCCGGAAATCGCGACTGGCCTGAAATGGTGATCCCGCTGCGGATCACACAGGCCGTAGGCTGCAATTTCGATTTCCGCTTGCAGCGCTGCAACATCCCGAATCAGGTGCCGCGATGAACGCCCGATTGCGTTTGCGCCACCGCGAGCGTGGGATTGCGCTGATGATGGTGCTTGGGTTGGTCGTGTTCCTCTCGATCATCGCGCTCTCGTTTTCCGAATCGCAGCGCTTGGCGACTCAAATCACCCAAAACGCACTCGCGTCCGCCCGCGCGCAGCAAGCGGCCGACGGCGGCATCCACAAGATGCTCTACGAAATCAACAAACCGCGTGTGGCGGATGGCACAACGACCGAAGATTTACGCTGGAAAGCCAACGGAATGCCCTACGAATGGGCTGAAAATGGCGTCCAGGTGACGGTTTTAGGCCGCAGCGAGGCTGCTAAAATTGACTTGAACTTTGCGGCAGAACCCCTACTCAAAAACTTATTCGTTTCTGCCGGGGTAGAGGATGGGGAGGCTGACTCAATCGTCAGCGCCATTCGTGATTGGACCGATGCGGATAATTTAAAGCGTCCAAACGGAGCGGAGGCCGATGAATATCGTGCGGCGGGCAAGAAAGTTTTGCCGAGCAACGATTTTTTTGTGGCGGTTGAAGAATTGCAGAACGTAATGGGTGTTACACCGAAGCTCTATCTTGCTGTTGCACCGTATCTCACGGTGCATTCGCGCTCGGCCGGCATTGATCCGAACACCGCGCCGCTAGAGATGTTTGCGAAAGTACCAAATTTGGATATGAGTGTCGTTGCCGAATGGGTTGCCTTGCGCGATCAAGCCTTGCGCGAAAACTTGCCGATTCCGCCAATGACCTTTTCAAGCCCATTTCTCGCCACAGGTACAGGAACCATTCGCATCAGCGCCGAGGCGCAAACCGCCGACGGCATTCGTGCATCGCGTGATGCGGTCGTTCGCATTGGCACCCAGCCGGGCGCGGTACCGCAATTCTTCCTGTGGAAAAAAATCACGCCGACCGCGAGCGCTGGAGAATCTCGATGAGCGATTCTGGCGTCTCAAAACAGGCCACCCCCGCCCAAGAAAGCCACGCGATCAATTCGCCAGGCCAGTTTTTCCGTTGGTGGAAATCGCAGCTTTGGGCATGTTTGCCGACCGCGATCCGCGAGGCGGCAACCCGCGGCGCGCGTCCGCTGATGATCTCGCTCACCGATGATGCGATTTGGCCGGAGCGCAGTGAGCTTTCAAAGCCTTACAAAATCTCGCAAACGACGTATTTGTCGGGCAGCCCTGAAAAGCCGCGTGACGTTGCGTTGGTGTTAGGCGAGCAAGCCGGTTTGCGTCGTAAGGTCGAGTTCCCGCTAGCAGTTGAAGAGCGGCTCGACCAAGTGCTCGCGTACGAGCTTGATCGCTTGACGCCGCTTCGTGCTGACGAGCTTTATTACGACTATCGGCTAATTTCCCGAAACGCCTCACGCAACGCGTGCGTGGTGGAGCTGATCGCTGCGCCTAAGGCGCGTGCCGACGAAGCCATCGCCAACGCTAAGGCGATCGGCGCTAACGTTGTGCGTTTGTTGCTCTCCAAGGGGGATGTTGACCAGGGCATCGATCTGCTGCGCAGCGCGAAAAAGGCTGACACTGCAACGCCCGATTCAAAACGCTGGATCACGCCCGCGCTCGCAGGGCTTTGCGGGCTGCTCGTGCTTGCCTTGGTTTTTTATCCGATCTACATGAAGCGCGAGCTGGTCATTGCGTTGATGCCGCTCGAATCCTCTGAGCGCACGGCGGCCGAGGCCGCATCGGTGATTCAGCGCCAGCTCGAAAAGCAGCGCACCGAATACAACCATGTGTTGCAGCGAAAGCATGCTTCACCCATCGCCGTGCAGGTGCTCGAAGATATTGGCAAGCGCCTACCGGACGACACTTGGGCGCAGACCTTTGAAATCAAAGCAATCGCCAACGCACCCGCAGGCCAACATCCGCGCGAAGTGATCGTTCAAGGCGAAACAGGTAGCGGCGCGAAATTGCTGCAATTTGTGCAGGAATCAACGCTCATCAAAGACCCAGTGCTCAAGGCGGCAATGACTCGCGTATCGCCGACGGCCGAGCGTTTCCATTTTGCGGGCGAATTGGTGAACGTCGATCCGCCGCCAGGGCTCGCGCTCACCGATGCGGCGGCGCTCTTGAGCGTGCCGATCCAAGTTACGCCCAACGCAGCCCCTGCCGCCTCGGGTTCGGCGACCGTCCCTTCAGCGTCGGCGACCGCGCCCTCAGCGTCAGCGCCGTCAGCAAAAACGATCGATGGACTGCCGCCGTCAGGCGCTGCGCCTGAGAAAGCGGCCGTACAAAAGCCAGCCGATGGCATGAATCAGCCTACACCGGCTAGCCCAAAGAATATCGCGGCAAGCGGTGAAATTAGCAAAAAACCGATTACACCTAATAATTTGCCGTCGCCCTCAAGCGCGCTGCCTTCTGGTCCGCCAGCAGGCGGTTATGGCGGGCCTCCACCCGGAGCGTCGCCGACGATTCAGCCAGCGATTCCCGCATCACCCAATGGGCCTTCGGTGGAGAGACGACCATGATGCTGCCTATTGGTCGAAAGGGGCAGGCGCTCGCCGTCGGGCTGGTGCTGCTTAGCGTAGCGGCGGTTGGCGCGGCGCTCGCGGTGCCCGCCTACTTGCTGCACAAACATTACGACGGCGTGATCGCAGAGAAAGAAAATCGGATTCGCGTGTATCAGCGCAATTCCGCTAATCGTGCTGAGCTGCAAAAAGCGATCGACGTGGTTAAAGCGCGCGAGGGGGGGCGTTTTTACCTGCGCAACACAGCGCCGAATCTTGCCGGGGCGGAGCTTACCGATCTGGTGCGCCCGCTCATCGAAAGTAACGGCGCGCGGCTCACGTCCATCCAGCCCGCCACGGTGAAAGAAGAGGCAGGCTTTCGCCTCTACACGCTTAACGTCGGTTTCAACGCCTCTCCTGCCAACCTGCAAAAAACGCTCTACGCGTTGGAAACAGCACTGCCTTATCTCTTCTTCGAGAACCTTCGACTCCAAGCTACTGTACCGCGCGGTTTCAAACCCGCACCCAATCAAGAACCTGAAGTCGCTGTGAACGTAGAGATTCAGGCCTACGGCATCAAAGAAGCGCCACGCGCGCCGCGCAGTAGCGGACCATCCGCTGCTGCCACACGCCCATAGAAGAAACGTATGTCAAATCATTGTTTGTCCACTCAGAGCGAACTTCGCTTGCGGCCCACCTCGGCATCCGCCCCGTTGATGAGCCGCAGCAGCGTGCAGATTGTTTCGCTCGCAGTCGTTGCGTTCGGCCTCACTGCCTGCGCACAGCGCCCATACAACGACGCTTTGATGCCGCGCACCGCAGCAAGCGCCCCATCGATGAGTTCAAGTGGCGCTGACCAACCAGGCGCGATTGCCTTCGGCGGTGATCGCAAGTCGGGTGCGAATTCAGAGGTGCGCGAAAGCGTGGTTCAGCGTCTGGGCACAGGCGTTGTCGTTGGTAAACCAAACCCCGCTCCAGTACCTGCGGCAGCAGCGGGCGGCCGCCCGGTTTCCTTCTCGTTTGAGAACGGCGATGTGCGCGAGATCGTTCGCAACATTCTGGGCGATTTGCTGAACGAGAACTACATCATTGATCCAGCGGTGACCGGCACGATCACCATGCGTACCACCAAACCGATTCCTGATACGGCAGCGCTTGCCCTGTTGGAATCGGTGCTTCGCGGTGTAGGTGCATCGCTTGTGCGCGACGGCTCGTATTGGCGCGTGCAAAAGGATGTCACCGGGCTCGCGCCGCCAGCCATGGCCACTCGCGGTGGCGTCACCGCGGGCGGCGGGGCTACAGGCAGCAGCGTTGACGTTCGCGGCACCAATGTCGTTATCGTGCCGATCAAGCAAATCGGCGCTAAAGAAATGGTGAGACTGCTCAAATCTTTCAACAAGAACGTTGAGCAGTTTGTGCAGGTGGATGAGCTTCGTAACATGCTTTTCATCACCGCCTCGCAACCCGAGACGCAACGCATCCTTGAGCTGGTCGACATGTTTGATGTTGATCTCCTCGCCGGAATGTCTTTTTTGCTCTACCGCATTCAGAATGGGGACACCAAGACCATAATGACGGATCTCAACGCGATCCTGAGTGGTGGCGCAGCGGGGCAACAGGCAATCAATCCGTTCGCAGGGCTGCTTCGCGTGATCCCGCTTGAGCGAATGAATGCGCTGCTCATCATTTCGCCCGAACAAAAGGTGATTCAGGAAGCGCGTATCTGGATTGAACGCCTTGACGAGGGCGGCGCCGAGATGGGCACCGGACAGCGTTTGTATGTTTACAACCTGCGCTACACGCAAGCCGAAAAGATTCAACCGGTGTTGCAATCGGCGCTTTCCGGTCGATCCGGCGTTCCGAACGCAACCGTCGCGCCGGGGCAAACCGCGTCGACCTTAAATGCGCCCGTAAATCCGATTCCTGGACAATCGCTAGTCCTGCCTGGGAATGCAATAGGCAATCAGCAGGCGGCCCAGCCAGTCGCGCGCCCCGCCACCGTACAACAGCCGACGGGCGCAGCACAGTCGGGCTCGCCGCTGGCTCGCAACGCGTCCATCGTCGCGGATAAAGATCGCAACGCGCTGTTGATCGTCGCATCGTCTGCGGAGTACGCAGCAATTGAGGCCGTCATTCGCAGACTCGATGTCGCGCCGAAGCAGGTGGCGATTGAGGTGCAGATTGCTGAAATTTTGCTTACAGGTTCGTTTGAGTTTGGACTTCAGTCGTATTTCCAGGGAATGGTGACAGATCCTGTCAATCGACTTACCTCCGCTGACGGCCTTGGCCAACTTGTCGCGGGCGCCTCGGGTAGTGCGTTTACTTATACCTGGCGGAAAAGCGACACGATCAAGGCTGTGCTCAACGCAGATGAGACAAGAAGCAAGCTCCGCACGATTGCTCAGCCCACACTGATCACGATGGAAAATCTCAAGGCGACCTTTACCGCCGGAACCCAGATCTCTGTGCGAACCCAGCAAACAACCGGGAACGGCACGACGCTCGGGACCGACTCGTTCCAGTACATCAATACCGGTATCAATATCGGCTTCACGCCGCGGGTGACCGGGCGCAATATCGTGCTCGAAATCCAGCAAGAGATCAGCGATGTTGGAAAGGCTGAGGCCGGCAATCCGAATCCACCGATCATTCGGCGTACGGCGTCTACAAACGTGATGGTCCCTAGCGGCGATACGATGCTTATGGGAGGCTTGTTTCAAGAAGCGGCGCGCTCATCAACGAAAGGACTACCGTTCGTATCTTCGATCCCTGTCGTCGGCGGATTGTTTGGAAGCCAGAGCTGGCAAGACAATCGCACCGAACTCGTGATGCTCGTCACACCTCGGGTGTTGGAGAACGAGGAAGAGGCTCGCGAGGCTGTAGACGATTTGCGTAAGCGCCTTCAAAGCATCGAGCAATTTGTGCCAAGCGCATCCACGAAACAACTACCAACCCGCGCAGAAGACCGCAGCAAGCTGCTGCAAGAGCTGCGCGCGCTTGATAGCTCGCTGCGGGTGACTCCTGCAGCCGCCCCGGGCATCTCTAACTAGCGTTAAGAACAACCATGTTTTCTTCTGGCGCACGACTTGTAAATGGGGGGCTCGCGGTTCTCGCGGGCGCACTCGCGCTTGGATTTGCCTATGTCACCGAGTGGGGCGAGCGGCTCATCAACCCCGTCGTGCTTCCAGGTGAAGCGGCGGCAAAAACGCCGCTGCAAGGCGTTGATGTGCTCCCTGATTTCAAACTCTCCGGCGAATCGGCAGCGTACAACGGCATTCACTTGCGTCCACTTCTGAATCCGACCCGTGCCCCAGCGCCGACGGCGGCTGTGGTTGCGACCACCGAGCCGCCCAAGCCTCAGATTCGTCGCGGGCTTTACGAGCTACTGGGAATTTCTCAAATCGGTGCGATGCGAGTTGCGCAAATTCGCGAGACCGCGACGCGCCGCGTCATGAGTGTTCGCCAGGGTGATTTTCTCCAAGAGCTTAAGGTCGATCGAATCAGCAATGATTACGTAGTCCTTGTTTTTCAAGGGGAGCGAGACGAAATTCAGCTTGCGCGATTTACCGCATCTTCTCGCGTTCCACCCCCGCCCGTGCCGCCGGTCAATCCAGCGCCCGTCGTAACTGCAGCCGTGAATGAGCCATCAGGGGTCTCGCGCTTCCCCGCGATGGCCGCTCAAGTTGCCGGCCAAACACCGTCGCCGGTTGTTCCGCTGCCACCTAGCCCACAGAATGTTGTCCAGAACACGCCGCCGCCGACGCCTGATGCGGCTGAGCTGCAACGACGCGAAGCCGCCGCCGCGCAGAATCCAAACAACTGGAACCGCGCGCGACTAGACAGCGCGCGCCGACGGATGCAAGATCAGGGCGGCGCGCCAAATTAGTATTCAACTTACCTAATCTACATCGCTAAGTTTGTCGCTGTAATAGCGTCGACGAACGTTGGTAGAGACATAGAAATCCATTTATGAGGCATCCTCCGATGACATCCCATTCCACCCGTGTGCCACCAACCTGCGAGCGCTCCAACAAACACACGCCTGCCGGAGGTATTGTTTTAGCGGCGACTCTCGCCCTCGGCCTCTGTGCGCTTGCGCCAATTGCATTTGCACAGACGGCGCCTGCGGTGCCTGCGGCAGACGGAAAATCGAGTCCCGCAACCTCCGCCCCCACTACCCCTGGTGCCAGCGAATCGAACGCTGCGCCGGTCATAACGCCAGTAAGGCGCTCCGGTTGGGGCCGCCCGCCAGTCGATGATGGACAAAAGACGCCCGCAACGCCTGAAGATGTTGCGCTGGAGAAAGCGGTTCGCGCCGCAGCGCTCGATCGCTGGAAGCGAGTGGCGGCTGCAGAATGGGAGTTGGCTTACAGCTATCTCACGCCCAGTGCGCGCGCAACGACTACGTTAGAAGCCTTTCGTCGTGGACTGGAGGGGGCGCCCATTAAGTTTATGGATATCGGCGACGTGGCGTGCCGCAGTTCGGTATGTTCGGTGAAGGTGTATCACGAGTACACAATGAAAGTTCCCAAGATTGGCACAGCACCCGCACCGTACGTCCAGCTTGAGCGCTGGCGGGCAATTGAGGGCAAACCCTATCTGATGGCGGAGTCGGGCTAGGCGCCGCTTGCAACGAATTTGGAAAACAGATCGCTTGAGGTCTGTTCTCGCTCTCGCAGCGGCTGAGTGAGCGCGACATGAATACAACAGGTGTCACGCGGGCTCGCTTATTCGTTGACAGCTCTAAACAAAGCCGGCACAATTTAGTTCATAAGCATGCTACTGGTTATTTCTAAGTTTTTATAAAAATACGCATTGCTGTTGGTTCTTCAGTTCTATCAACAAGTTCTCTAATGGAGACTCAGGTCTTATGACTACATTTAAGAAAAATCTTCTCGCAACTGCGGTCGCGTCTGGATGCGCGATGCTCGCGGGCGGCGCGTTTGCGCAAACTGCACAGGTAGGTTCGATCGTATTGAGTGCTGATGGCCTCGGCGAAGCGTTGATTTACCCTTACTACACGGCTCGCGGCGACCAGAAGACGTTCGTCAGCATCGTCAACACCACGACGCTCGGCAAGGTCGTCAAAGTGCGTTTCCGTGAGGGCAAAAACTCGAACGACGTGCTCGACTTTAACCTGTACCTCTCGCCATACGATGTATGGACTGGTCAAGTTACTCGCGAGGCAGGTGGCTCGGTTCTTTACACGAACGACACAAGCTGTACCGATCCTGTCAAGGCTGACTGGGCGTTGAACCCATCTGCTGGGCTCTACGGCCAGCCTTTCTTCCCGTTCGACTACCAGCGTGTTGACAGCCTTGCCGGCCGCACTGGCGCAGCGCAAGATCTTGACCGTACGCTCGAAGGCTACATGGAAGTTATCTCGATGGCGAACGTGCCAGAAGGTAATGCCCTGTACAACGCTATCAAGCATGATCCAGCAACCGGTCGCCCTGCTAACTGTTCGCTCGTTTCCGGCTTGACTGGTAGCGCAAACGTTCAGGCCCCAACTGGTGGTCTCTTCGGCGGCGCGGCTATTATCGATCTGTCGGCTACGAAAACTGGCGGTACAGGTATTGGTTACGGTGCAACCGCTTATGGTGGTTTTGCTCGTCCAGGCGTGATCTTCTCGCCTTCGTCTGCTAACCCTAACTTTGGCGATCACAACGCGACGTCTGCAGTCATCACCGACGGCAACAATCGCGTGATCCAAGTTCAGCCAACTGCAAGTGGCGTTTTGGGTGCGGCCCAATCATTCGCAATGGCTAACATGGCTGAGCGTATCGTTGGCGAATACAGCGTTGACACCACGAACCTGACGGCTCACACGACTGACTGGGTTGTGACGATGCCTGCTAAGCACTACTTCGTTAACCGTGCTACTTGGTTGACCACTTCGGGTGACCCACACGGTCAAGTTGGCCCATCGCCAGCTGGCGCGCTCGCTCCATTCACAGCGATGTGGAGTGCTGCAAACCTGAACGCATGTGAGCAAGTGCTCCCGACCTCGACAAGCCGTGAAGAAGATCGCGAGACAAGCCGTCTCGGATTCTCGCCACAGCCTCCAGGAGCTACGCCTAACTCACTTTGCTTCGAGTCGACCGTTATTTCGTTCGGCAAAGGTACGGGTGCATCGGGTGTTCTTCAGTCGACGAACAACCTCTGGTATCTCGGTAACCACGCACGCAACAGTAACGGTTGGTTGGAAATCGCCTTCAACCAGGCTGGCCAACGCTTGACGGGTACGGCACTTGGTTCGTTCAACCCAACCGGCGCAGCTGGACCAGTAACTGTGTTCGGTCTTCCAGTGCTCGGCTTCAAGGCAGCGGTATTCCGCGTCTCGTCGAGCCCGGCACTTCCGCTGAACAACTACGCAGAAGCTCAACCGCTTCACGCTGTACGTCGCGTTCAGTAGTAGTTGGTGAGAGAGTCAGCGGTAAGCAATTGCCGTTGATCCTTAGAGAAAAGGGGAGCAACGCTCCCCTTTTTTTATGCAACATCTGTCTTACTAGTTCGGCTCTCGTGGTGATGTCGGGCGCGAGCGCTCAAAACGGTTGCGGCAGCCTCAATTCGAGCGGCGCGAACGCAGAGACCAACGTTCCGCGCACTTGCGCCACAGCCACGTTGACTAGAAAGCTCCGATGTCAATGTGTCGCACGTCACCGGAAGACAAGACTCGCTAACGGCAACGAACGCAGTTGGTTAATACGCCTACCCCTATCGTAAATCGCTTAAAATGATTATGGGGGATCTAACGGCAGCGGCTACGCAATGCAGTCGGCTCATAAACAGGAGCAGGCGGTATGTGCGAGCAAAGGAGTACCAGATGAGGTTAGGAACCAGTCACTTGCGCGAAAAAAGAATAACCCACCTTCACGAATCCAAAGCTTCGCCCACCTTGAGTGACCCACGGCGTTGTTCCGAATCCCCTTCTAGCGCTCGTCCGCAGAGCGGGCCGCAACTGTCCATGAGGCCAATTGTTGCCGCCATAGCCGCAGCAATTTTCCTCCCAAGCGTCGGCGTTATACACGCGCAAACGTGCCCCACGCCGACCCGCGCCCGCGAGTGCGCTGAACCGACGGGACTGAGTGCTTACCTATTCAAGCCCGGAAATATCTACGTCTACGCGGGTTGTTCCGCAGAAGTAGCGGCTCTGAATAGTCTTCCTGACCAGTTTGAGCGACGTTCGTCTGACGACGTGCGGCTCAGGGCGGGCGAAGCTGCGCCCGCCGGGGCGGTGACACGAGGATTGATCCGAACATTTCTAGGCGCGAAAGTCGGTCAATCCTTCTCGGCAAGACATTTTTATTCCACCTCTAGCGAAGATCTAGCTGCGCTATGTACTGCGAGTCAGGCTGCGGGTGCGCCGTTCATCGCGGACGCTGAGTATGTGCTTGCGGATGTGGTTGAATCAAACACACGAATCGAAGCTGGCCGACGCGTCGGTGGAAGCTGCGCAAGTGGCCTTCGACCTGTGTGGCGACTCTTCCATGCAACACGCCAAGACCATCGCCTAGTTGACCGATGGGCCTCAATCGGCGCGCTAAAAGCCAATCAATACGACGTCGAGCACATTGCCTTTTGCGTACCGAACAGCGGATACGCTGCCGGCACCGCATTGAGTGCTGGAACAACGAGCTCGACCGTTTCGGCGCAAATCTCAAACGGAAACCCGTCGCTGCAGACAAAACTAAGCTTGCTTGCGCCAGCGCCGGTGTCCTTCGTTAACCCACCTGCGGGCTGCGCGTTTGCACCCACTCAGCCTGCAACGGGCGCGCTGATGTTTTGTACGCTTGCGGCGGGACAAACCAACGTAACCTTGGCATACGCGGGATCTGCGAGTGCAGGGGCGCTTATGAAAGCGTTCGCACACCAGGTGGGTAACGTCGACCACGAACTTCCAGAGTTTTGTGAGGCACGAGCCGTTCCCGCTACCGGATGTGACACGTTCCAGATCCCAACTAGCGCACAGAACTCGTCATTTAACAGCCTAGACCTTGGTACGCCGCGAGTAACACCAAGAGGTGTATCCGCCACGATATCCGCTCCCCTTTCGCTTTCCGAATCGGCTGCCGTGCCGCTCAATCTGGCAACGTTGTTCCAGTACCGCCTGACGGGTACGTCGGCTTGGACTACCTCCACAGACTCGCGCGTCGCTTCGTTTACCGCATCGCAATCGCGCGCGCAGAATTTGGTGTTTCAGGCCACTTTGTCCGACGGTACTTTTGAATTCCGCTATTGCGTAACTACCGATTTAACCGGTCAGCGTTGCTCAGTAGCATCCGCGAACGAAGCGGATACCCGCTTCTCCGCTTCGACGACGGCAACGCTCACCGAGGTCGCAGCCCCACCTCCGCCGCCCCCACCTCCGCCGCCACCGCCTCCTCCGCCTCCGCCTCCTCCACCGCCGCCCGCACAGTCCCCGCTAGCGTTGACGAACCCAACCTTTTCGGTTACTTCCAACCAAGTTCGGATCGGAGCGCAGATTACGAACCAGGGTAGCGCCACAACCGTTCGGTACAGAGCTTGGAGAGTTGGACAATTCAACTCCGAAAAGGCGAGCGACCAAACTGTAAATTTGTCGGGATCCGAAAATAAGGTACTCGAATTCGGTTCCAGCGCGACTGGTGACGTGGACGTCGCATTTTGTGCAACGACAACCAGCGCGTTCACCGCAGACAACACGTGTCGGATTGCTGGTGAAGACAATGCCAACGATACCGTTAATGACGTGACAGTGGCGTTTAGGCGTCGAGTCACGCTCGGTCGACCTTGGGTCGCACCCGCACTTCAGTTCGTATCACCCGCTACCGCTGCGCCCATCGTGGGCACGCCGCAAGCTTACTCGCTCACAGTGACCCCACCAGCGACGGCGCAGACCACAGGTCCAGGTTATGTGTGGCTCAAATCGCCCCCAAACACGGTCATAACTGCGCAAGTCGATAACCTGGCCTGTGCTTCAACGCCCGGAACAGCAACAGCCGACGCCCAAGCAGTGTGCACAATCCTCGCGGAAAGCGTGACACTATCGGCTCCGAAAACGATAACTGTCAACCTCACACCCAGACCTGGAAGCGGGGGAATTGCCGGTAGTATTAGTGCTGCGAGTGGATCAAGCGCTACAACCGCTCCGATCTACGGATGCGCAGCGCCAACTTGTGCGACCGCGAGCTACGCGGCACCTGCGTTTTACGATATCGCAGCTGATCGAACGCTCTGGAGCGCCCCTCCAACGGGGAGCGGCAGTAATAACGTAAGCTGTACTCGAGAAAACGGCACACAGGCCGTGCCCGCAGACGCGAAGTGTCGGATCACACTCAAGTATTCAACTGGGGCAGATTCAACGGCCGATGTCGCGTTCAACCAGAATGGAAGCGCGCCGGGCACGGTGTGCGGTCCAACGGGAAGTCCGACGGCGTGTAGCCTTGTCCTAGACGGTGCGCGCACGCTAACTGAGGTAAGTGCGCTCGCGGTCGATGGCGCTGCCGCGCTCGATAACAATCCGAATAACAACCGCGCTGTCGTTTTCAGTAACCTACCGCTCCCACAACCAACGGTTACGATAACGGCGTCAACGTCCGTAGTGGCAGGTGCTAATTACACGTACACGTTTGGCTGCCAAATCGGTGCGCCGCTGCAGCCTAATCAGCTCTCGTGCGACTTCGATCCACCCAGCTCACGCCCCGCGTGGCTCAGCGCGCCGTCTTGCTCATCCTCGACTTCGCAAACTAGCCTAGTTTTGGCCTGCTCCGCTGCGGGTATGGCTCCAAGCACAATAGGGCCAATCAACACAACGATCAAGGCAACTGCAACGCGTAATACAGAGTCAACAACTGCGACGGGCCAGCACGTCCTACAGGTAAACGCGCAAACGACTGCCTGCCCGGCCGCGCAAGGCACGTTCCGTGGGACCTATATTTCCTCCGTTCCGAACTCCTGGACGCCCGTGCCGATCACAAACGGCATCCACTACTGGATTCTCGAGCCGGGCGGATGGCAACCGGCGCCAGGTCGTGGCGAAGTCCGCTGGTCATCGGTATTGTCCGAGTACACCGAAACCCATGGATATCTCACAAAATGCCCGGGATTTGCGCCGAGCGATCCAATTGGCGATCCCCGTGTCAGCGCGTATCTGCCGCCAACTTGGGCAGCGGGATCGGGCGCGTTGCAGTTCATCGCTTCAGATGCGAGCACTCCCGTGACAACCGTCGTCGGAAACAGCGTTACTACCGTCGCGAATGCGCCAGGACTGAACAGCGGCGAAAGATGGTATTTCGTGCTCCGTCAGGTGAGCTGTATCTTTGAAAACAACGAGTGCCCGCGCTCACAGTACGGCACACGTTAACCAATCCGCGACTGACGGCGGGCTTCTTCAAAAGCCCGTCGGACACAACCAGGACCTCATCTGAAGCTTTCAGATGAGGTTTCGCATTTGAGTAAACCCACTTACGTATGAATCAAGGTCAACTCCACGTCACGCTGATAGGCGGCCTAAGCGCAACCCTCGCGCTACTTCCGCTCACAACTGTCCTCGCTGCAACCAAACCGCAACCCAACCGCGAAGCAACAAACAACGCAATAGTCGCCGCCTCAGGTGCATACAAGGTAAGCGAAAGCGAGATCGCAACCTACCAACTGCCCAAGATCGAGGCAAACACAAGTGCGCCCTCCAAGGCGCTCGCCGATGAGGCGAGGCGAACCGCAGCTGAGTCGCTGCTTCGGCTTAAAGCGGTAGAAGCCTCAAAACTCGAAAAATCTACGTCGAAGTCGGAACGAGCTTGGCTGGATTTGTCAACACGGATAGCACGCGCCTCGGCGCTGCTTGACCTTGAGGAAGTACGCGCACTCGGAAAGCTTAATTCCAATCCGAAAGCGCTCCGCGAACGCGCTTACGAAAACTATCTCGCGAATCCGATTCGATTCAGCTTACCTTCGTCAGCGGAAGTAAGCGTACTGCTGATAAATCCAGCAGAAACCGGTTTCGACAACGCCATCAATTCAATCACCAAAGCACAAAAGGAACTCGCCGCCGGCCAGGACTTCGATCAGGTCGCCGCGCGCTATTCCGCCGCCAAAAACACTCGCTCTGCCTCACAGGTTCGCTACAGCGTTACGCCGCAAGAGACCGAACCGAGCATTCTGCGTTGGGTGTTTCAAGATGCGAAACCCGGCGACGTGTACGGCCCATATGTCGTTGGCGGAATGTTCAGCATGGTCAAATTCCACTCGCGACAACCGCCCACAACAAGACCGTTCGAGGAAGTCGCTGAAGATGAGATTGACCGTGTCCGCAAAACCGCTGCCGCAGCAGCGCGGGCGATCGTGGTAGACAAACTTTTGCCAAATCCAATCGAGCACTTTGATCCTCCAAAAGAGAGCGCCGTGCGGGGACGGCGATGAGCGAGCAAAGCAGTGTCTCTGCGCGCGCCAGCTTTGCGAACCTAAATGACCCGGTCGGCGATGTGCTTGTCAAAGCCGCTACCCATTTGGATCACGGGAGACTTCAAGAGGCGGCAGAAGAGCTCAACCGAGTGCGATATGCGGGCGCAAATGACTTGCGACTACACCTCCTTGGAACTCGCCTTGCCGAAGTAGCGGGAAACGCACAGATGGCTGAAGTTTCGGCTAAACGTGCGCTTGCGATTTCGCCTGACAACGTTACCGCGCGCATTGACTGGGCCGTGTGTCTTTTGCGCAATGGCGATACCGCCGCTGCTGCGGAAATCGCCACGAGCGTTTTTAACGACCCTCGGAGCAGGCAGAGCTACAGCGTTCTCGAGCGAGTCGCAACTGTCGCCAACAACGTCGGCAATCTAGATCTAGCAGCAGAGTGTTTGGCAGCTGCGCACAAAACATGGCCGTCCGATAATCGCGTTGCGCTCGCAATCGCCGAGAACTTCCGGGCGCGAGGGATGAACGATCAGGCGCTGCCATTTTGCGATCTGGTCATTTCAAGATCGCCGAATCTCGAAGACGCCTTAGCCATCAGAGCAAGCCTACGCAGGCAATCGAATGATTTAGCGGGGGCGGCTCAAGATTACGCCCAGCTGGTTAAATTACAACCCGACAATAGCACTTATCAATACCTACTCGCGCTGAGCTCAGGTAATGCGCCTGAGACCCAGCCAACGGACATGATCACATCGATTTTCGACAGCTATGCCGATCGATTTGACGCACACTTATTGACCTCGCTGGGCTACCGCGCCCCTGAGTGGGCAGCGCGCCACATTTCCCAATTTAGCCCGAAACGCAACGCTGCTATTCTCGATCTTGGCTGCGGGACTGGGCTTTTGGGCTTTTGTCTGGGGCGATGGAACACCCCCCTAGTGGGCGTCGACCTTTCGCTGCCCATGATGCAGCGAGCGGAGCGCTGGAATATCTACGGTCGATTCCACCAAGCTGATCTCAACGATGTGCTGCGCGATACGGAAGCCGCCCAATTCGACGTCATTGCAGCCTTAGATGTGTTCATCTATGTGGGCCGACTTGAATCACCGATGAGTCACATCGCTCGGGTTCTGAGACCCGGTGGTATTGCTCTCTTTACTTTCGAAGAAACGACGGAGAGCGAGGGGCACTTCGCAGCAAGAGCCAGTGCGCGTTATGCAATGTCAGAAGCGTACGTGCGCGAAACGCTTGAAGGGGTCGGGTTAGAGATTACTGAACTCAAGCGCGATCGAATCCGCACAGAAGGCGGCAACGATCTCGCCGGCCTCTTCGTTGTAGCGAAGCGAAATCGACTCGACGCGTAAGCGGCCTGTCGCACCGGCTTACTGCGCTTACCTAGCTTTGCTCACCCGACGATGACCCAACTCTTAACGTCTCCTTGGGAAGCGCGGGTTCATGACCAACTTTCGAAAGGTCTGTTGAAGGAGGCGGCGCGTACCGCTTCGGACTGGCGTCGAGCGCAGCCCAATTCGAGCAAGGCGGAACATACGGCCGGAGACGTCGCAATCCGTAGAGGAGACTTCGATTTCGCTCTCAAGCGATATCAAGCCGCCGTGTCGCTCGATCCTTCAGCTTGGACTAGCTGGGCAAATCTTTCAAACGCGGCCCGATACCTCCACGAGTGGGACCTGTATCTTGTGGCAGTCAGGCGCGCGCTGGAATACTGTGATCTTCCGGCAAAGCGGATGAAAATTCATTCGAATCTCTTGGTTCACCTGCACTCGATCGCCTCGTACGGGCCAGCCGAGATCCGGAAAGAGATCGACGCCTGCGTAAGCGCATGGAATTTCCCCAACGCGGTTGATACCGCGACTTCCTTGCGAGGTGACACGGGTTCTGCGCTGCGTGTCGCGATGGTGAGCGGTCACTTCCATGGGGCGATTCTTTCCGCCACGCTACCTGGCGTTGCGACAGCCCTCGACCCCGCGCGAATCGATCTAACTTTGGTGGACACCCGAACGCCCGAATCGTCGAAAGAGTCGCCTAGCTGGTTGGCCGGGCTGAAGCACGTCGCAGCGCCGTCACACGAAGCAATCAAAGCGCTCAAGGGCAAGTTTCAAGTCTGGATTGATCTCGACGGACACGCGCCGACGGGCACGTTGCACTGGCAAACAGAGCGCATCGCACCGATTCAGGTCAGTTGGCTCGATTGGTTCAACACCACTGGGCTCCCCAACATGGACTATTGGCTGGGTGACGCATACTCAAACCCCCCCGACCTCGATGCCTACTTCACCGAACGCATTTGGCGGCTACCTCACTTTCGCTTGCCGTATTGCGTTCATCCAGAGCTCGACACCATCGGCCTTGAGACGCGAGAGTTCAACGGTAAAGTCCGCTTCGGCGCATTCGGCCGTGTCGACAAACATAATGGCCCGTTACTAGACGCATGGGGTTCAATTCTCAAGGCGCTTCCTGGGGTCAGCCTGACACTCAAGGCCGGCATGTTTGAAGGCCAGGAGTTTCAGCGTCAGTATCGAGGCTATTTCTCTGCGCGCGGTGTTCGCGACGATCAAATACGCTTCCTTGGCAATGACGGATACAAAGACCACTTGGCCGCCTATCGCAACGTCGACGTTGTAGTGGATTCCTTTCCGTACAACGGTGGCGTGTCAACCTTCGATGCGCTCTCGATGGGGCGACCTGTACTTTCCATTTGGGGGCAGCTACCGGTATCAAGGCAGTCTGGTGCCTTAATGGACAGTGTCGGATTCGGTGAGTTTTGTCGCGCCGACGTGAATGATTACATCAACACCGCGATCGATATTGGCAACGCGCCGGCGAAGTGGATTCCCGATCCGAAATTGCTTCGAGAACGCTTCCTCGCAACCCCGATGGCACGAGCCGACAAGTTCGCACAGAGTTTGACCGACGCGCTAGAAGCGATGTGGCGCGAAGCGACGCAACGGGCCTGAGCGGAGACGTTACCGACGTGAGCGCCACTGCCGAACGCAGCGCGGCCCGTGCGTTTTTCGCCGATTGATCGCTCCGCCAGATAAGCGCATCACCTGCGCGGCGGCGATTTCGCGATACCGATCTCTTCGCCTCGCGACGTCACCGCGCGCAACGCGCACATCGCCCCAGCCCACATAGCGACCAATGGCCAAAAGGCATAGCGCAGATCGCTCGTCGGAGCGGCAACCCACAAACTAGCGAGGTAGAGCGCTGCCGAGCCCACTAGGGCGAATACCGCCTGAGACGCGTTCGTCGACGTCGAACGACCAGAAATCCGTGAAGCTGCGAGACATCCGGCGATTAAGAGCCCTGCAAGTCCAGTCCAGTAGCCTCCGTGGATCAGGCCATGTTCCCGGAGCCATTCTGCGGAGCGGTTCCACAGCGCGCTATAAGGGCCGTTTTTTCGTTCGGGATTGTCTTTAAATGGGGTTTGCGCGGTGCCAAAGCTCATCCCAAGGGCGGGATTCGCTTTGTTGCCGAACATGGCAACCATCACCCGCGTTCGGTGTTTTGCGTAATCGATCGGATAGGCAACTATCGCGTGTGACCACGCTGAAAACAGAACGTCTCGCTGATCTGCGGTCAGTCCTAACGTACTATTAACAACGATGTCGTTGCCCAATGAGTATGTGGACACCGCGTTGATTGGATCAAACGTTGATTTCATACTTTCTAGCGTGGCTGTCGGCGCAAATTCTTGAGGCCATAGCAATTGCCGTCGTGAAATCGAAATTGCTTGTAGATCCCACAACGCGGTAATGGCCCAAGTGTCCGCTTTCACGCGTGTGAGCGATTGATTGAGCAGCGATGCGCTCGCGAAGAGTGCGAGACTGATTGCTCCCCCCAAGAAGAGCACTTTTGGCGCCCACGCTGATCTTCCGATAAACGTACTGCACCACCAACATAGCAACGGAAAGACTGCAGCAATTGCGTTGTGTCGGATGCCGACTGCGAGCGCAAAAAGCGCGAAGCTTGCGACCAGTAGCGCTGTTCGAAGGGGTGAGCGTATTGGTGGGCACGTGTAGACGAGCGCCGCGCCAAGCAGCAAGACAACACCCACCGCAACGTCTGACCAAATCTGCGGCATCAGCACCCAAGTCGCGGGCGAGAACAAGAGCACCGCCAACCCGATTACGCCCAGCGCAGACCGCGTTTGCGCAGCGACAATCGCTGCGCCAACAGCGAACAGTGCCACATTGAGGAAGAACAAAAGTGTTGGCCCATGCCCCGGCGATAGGAGCTCTAGGCCTTTAATGAGGTAGATGTAGGTTGGCGGCCAGAGCGAGCTGACTTCGCCCGAGCGCGCCATCCACCATTGGTAGGCCGTGTCAAAGCTTGCGTAGCCTGGAAACGAGAGAGTCATCACCAGCGCGCACCACAGGCCGCCAATCGCGACAAGTAAAGCCCTGGGTGAAGAAATGCGGATGCCGGTTTGCATGGAATGCCTATTCGACGCTCTGGCTATGAATGCATACGTACGACACACGACATCCCGCAGAGAAATCCATCGCTACATCACCCAGGCTGATGCGTCACAAGGCAGATCACTTCGCGCCGTCAATCGAAGCACGTCGGTTTGATCCGTTGCATTCGTAAGACGAAGCTCTGTGTAAGTAAACGGTGGAAGCGATCGTTCCCCCATCACCTCGACCTTCGACGCGGAATCGATTTGCGCAAGCAGTGTTTGAGTATTGAGTGCGCTACACCGAAATCCGACGTAAAGCGAAGTGCCCGCATTCGCTCGGCTTTCGATTATCGCCGCCTTAGGCAAGCCGAGAACCGCGAAGAAGCCGTACCGAGCCCCCTGCGCGCTCCCCCAGAGCGCGCCTGACTCACGTCCGTGAACTGACACCGCTTCACGACGGAGCGAGTAAACGCGATACGGGCCAACTGTGGCGATCAGAGCCTTTGCTTCGGCCGGTATCGGTAACGTGCTCTCAATTCGACGAATTAGGATTCGCTCTCCATCTGTAGTGCTTGGCGCGAGTGCGGCGGGACGCGCGTGACAGCCGTCCAAGAAAAGCGTTCGTAGCGTCATGTCGCGGAGGAAGGCCTCATCAATGCCCACGACGCGGGCCGGGTCGCATCCAGCGCGCTCGCCAACGATGGCTCGCAGGCCGATGAGCGTGCGCGCAGTGGGAACAGGAAGCGTCTCTTCCCGCGGCGGCGTGGGAAGGAATAGGCCATGTGCCGCAATTGCATATTCGCCACGTGACTTCGTGACTAAAAAGAGCGCACAGGGTAATGCCAAGGCGACAACTGTCAGCGGCCAGAGAAGGCGTTGTGCCCAGATGGCGCGAAATGCGCGCGCTGAACCAATCGCGGCGCACAACGCAAGCGCTGGCCACGAGGCGTCAAGATACCAAAATCCCCATGCGTCAAGGCTGGCAGTCACGCAAATCAAATTCGCGACGAGTGCGATGGCCAGCGCGCGCAACGCACGATCGCCATGCCGAACAAGTTGCCATGTTCCGAAGATCGCTAAAGAAACTACGACCCACGATGCAATCTTCGCGACGGTGGCTATCCATTGCGGTAGCCCTGCAATTGCCTGTAGGTGCATCCAAGGCGTTGACCACAGCGCACCCCAGTGCTCAACGCTCAGCACGCGGAGTGCGGCTGCTCCCATCGGGAAGCTGTTGCCCGCCGGGCTAAGACCTTGCGCCTCGGGAGCGACGAGGCCATAGCGCAGAACCCAAAGTAGGGTGGCCAGAGCCAACAGTGAGAGGAGGATCGCAGACGCAGGGCGTAGCCATGCCCGGCCACGGGCGATCAGGCTCGCAACAAAGACGAAGGCCGCGATAAAAAACGCCGACGGGTGCATTTGCGGCGCGGCCCAAGCGGCCATTGCAACGCCCATCAATAGCGCCGTGCGCGCACTTTGCGACCACAAGTAGCTGGCGAGTAATACATTGACACAAACGAAGGCGAGCGCTGGGTTGCTCACGCCTTGAAACACGACAGCGCCGTGTGGGGGCAGCGCGAGCGCAAGGTATGTGATCGTCGCCAGTGCGCCGAAGCGGCGGTGTAGGGCTACGGCGAGAAAGCCCACCGAAAGCAGCACCGCAACTGCCGTAAAGGCGAACACTGCGAACTCCGCCGGCCACAGGACGAGCGGCAGGGCAATGGTGTAGAAAAACAACGGCGGTAGCTGCCTGCTCGCCGCGAACGGCTGGCTGACGGTGGGGAACGCTTCGCCAGTGGCGATTCCCAGAGCAACTCTGAAATCACGAACGTTGTCTACCGAATGCAGCGTGGTTCCGAGGGTGCTGAGTAGCATCCATCCCCAAGCAAGAAAAAGTAGCAGCGCGAAGGCGAAGAGAAACCTTTTTCGCCGACGCAACGCCAAAGCGGCGTGAGCGCTCCCCTCAGCCAATCGCATGGGGTGAGGCGAAGCGTTCGACACGCGTTGCGCTTACAGGCTGCCGCGCGCTAGGCTGCAAGCACATTACGAGCGCGCCGAGCGGTGCACTCGAACCCGCTTGTGTAAACAGCGTGAATCAGTCAGCTCACGCATGCAGTTGCGCGCGATACGAAACACGCCCTGCACGATCTTGCGACGCAGTTAATTGAATCGACGTCACGCTCGAATCGCAACGCACAATCCAAGTAAACCGACACCGATCCTGCGTGGCATTCGCGCCGGGGAAAAAGCTCACAAGCGTATGGACATTGTTGCGCCCTTCGAGTTGTGGGCCTTCGATGCGCTGCTTGCCTTCGACGAGTGTTGCGCCTTCGGGCAACTCAATCTCAGCGATCACGCCGCGCGTGTACTTTTTCTCAAGCGTTGTTTTGCTCACATAGGTGGGCAAATAGCCGGTGTTTTCAACGCCAAACTCAATCTTCCACAACTCGTTGCCGAGTGACGTGACCTGAGTGGAGTGATGCTCAAGCTTCGGTGACATTAAGGCTTGGAAGATGATCCAGTCGTGAAACTTGCTTGCCTCTTTTTCGAGCAGATGCGGCGGCGGATTGCTAAACGTATGGAAGCGATTCCAGCCACCGAGCTCCACTTTGCCGAGATCGGGATGATCATATTCATACCAATCGACGTAGCCTTTGCCTTTGTGCGTTTCGTCGGTCCACTTGAGCAGTTTCAAATCATCTTCAACCGGATGATCGCGGAACCAGTCGATGTATTTGTAGCCCGTGATGCCAGCTTCGCGCATGGGGCACCAAATCTCAACGACCCATGCGTAGGAGCCGAGCTCGGTGTAGAGCCAATCCTGCGTGCCCGTGATCACTTCTTTCGGGTGATATTTGAATTCGTGGAAGACGCTGATCGCCGGGTAGCCCGTGAGCTCCTCGCCCTTCTTGCCGACGGTGTTGAAAACCCAAAGGTCTTCCGGCGGCATCTCATCGTCGGCCTTCGTGCCAAACGGTCGCAAGAGCACGCCGCTCCACGTGTGGAAGAACGTTCCGCCGCAAATGTTTCGATGCTTGTTGATGAACTCAACGCAGTTGCGGACTTCGGGTTCGCTGGTGGGGAAATCGCCCGCGCCCAATTGTTTCGATTCGGGCCGCCATTCCTCAGGGAAATTACGGTTGAGATCGAGCCCTTGCTTCACCCGCGCGACGGGCAAATTGAATCCGTCGAAGTTTTTCACGCGGCCTTCGGAAACAATCCGGTAATACTCGCCGCCACTTTCCACCGGATCTCGACGCACCATTAGGCGCGGCTCAGATGGATGCTTCTTCCAAGGACCATTCGCGTCTTTAATCCGCATCATCAAAATGCGCCCGTCGCCATCGATGTCTTCGACTTCGAGTCCCTCAATCGCGTCTTCGTTGTACGGATAAGGCCGCGTGGACGAACGAATGTACTTCGGCTTATCGGCCATCGCCCACTCTGCGCCGTCCGGGTTCACGCGCGGGAGCACGTACACCGTGCGCGTGTCGAGCAAACGCGTGATGTCATCACGCTTGCCATAGCCGTTTAACAGCACGTCGATCAGCTTGAGCGCGGCTACTGAGCCGGAAAGCTCGGTCGCGTGGATGTTCGCGTCGACGTAGAACGCGGGCTTATCGGTGTCGTTGCCGGTATCGAAATTGGTGAGCGTGACGCACCACACCGGACGCCCTTCGTAGCTCTCGCCAATCGGCGCAAGTTTTGCGAGCCTCGGGAACTTCGCCACCGCGTCGCGCAGCAGCGCAGTGAGTTCTTCGTACTTAACAAATCGGTCGTAAGGAAACATGCAGGCGTTCAGATGCGATTAATCCTCGATTGTGCCAAACGCGTCGCGTGCGTCGCAGTGGGAAGTCCGCAATCTTCGGCTTACAACTAAAAGTCGGACCTAGCTATTAAATTGGGACAAAGGCAAGAAAAATGCAAAAAACAAAATGCGCGGAATAAAGCTTTTCGCGCCACTAAAATAAGGCACGCGCAGCTAAAGTTGCTCAATTGCGTTGCAGTGCTTTCATGCGAGCAATGAGCGCTGCTTCGTTCTCAACCATCCACGCATCTTTCTCTGCGATGGCGAGCGCGAGCCCCGCGTAGCGTTTCGCGTTCTCTGCGTTGCGTTTTGCACCCTGCGCCGCAAATAGCTCGGCCAGTTCGCTATAGATGTAGAGATCGGGCGATTTCGCGTCGTCAGACTCTTTTTCCAAGCGGAGCTGAATAGCCATCGCGTCGTCAATCTTGCCCTGCAAGCGGTGCACGTTGGCCACCTGCCAATACGCGATCCGAATTTGTAACGGCTTGCTCCGCGCGAGGTGTTCTTTCAGAGCGACTTGAAAGTGCTTCATCGACGCATCCAAATTGCCCCGTTCGCGCTCTGTGGAACCCAAATTATTGGCGAGCCCTGGTCGCCACCCGATGGCATCGGGTTGCTCGCTGCCGAGTGCGAGTTTCATCCCAAGTTCAGTCCAACGGAGTGCTTCGTCTTTATCTCTCGAAAAACCAAACATGTGCGCAGCGTCAATCGCGAGACCGATCAGCGCAGGCTCTTCCTTCGCGATGTCGTAGGCCTGCTGAAAGAGCGGCTTCGCTGTGTCAAATTGCTTCGCGGAGTTAAACGTACGACCGCGCTCAAGCAGATAGCGCACGCGCAGCGCGGGTCGCGACGAAGGCGTCATTCGCCTTTCGATATCGTCGAGCAATTGGTGAGCCGTTGCGAAATTGCGTCGCAAACTGAACGTACGCGCAATCTGGGTTTCGACTTCGAGCGCGTCGTCAGCACCCAGAGTTTTTAGCGCGTCGCGGAATCGAGTTTCGGAGGCCGCTCTGTCATTGAAATCCCAGAGCGATCGGATCAGTGCGCCAACGTCGCGTGGCGTCGAAGTCGTTGAGTTGAACATCGTGCATCCTCCAAGGGCGGGCGAAAGCATGAGAGAAAGCGCGGTCAAGCCCGCGCCTACATACCTCAGTAGGCGCGGGCTTGACCGCGCTTGACCTCCGCGTGTTGAGTCCTCCCTACCCACCATCCCTCCGCGCCATCGTTTCAATTTCGCGTAACCGCGCGTAGTACGCACCACCGAGGCGTGCGTACGGGCGAAGCTCAGTGTGTTTGAGCGTGTCCACGCGATGATTGAGCCCGCGCTTTTCGCCGATGTAAATGCGCTCATCAATATGCACATGAATCACGCGCCCCATCACCCACGCATTTGCGCCGAGCGGCGTGACGCTGAAAAGCTCGCACTCATAAGCGACCGGCGAGCCGACCACGCGCGGCGGACGCACTTTCGTCGACGCTGCGGATACAAGGTCCGCATGCTCGAATTCGCTCTCGTGCGGCGGCAGCGGATCGCTGGTGCGAACCATTTCTTCCGCCAGATTTTCAGGCACGATATTGACCACGAATTGCTTGGTCGCCTTTACGTTTGAAAGTGTGTCTTTCACGCTAAACGCACCGGTCGCAGCGTCTTCATCTTTCGCGCCACAACAAAAGCCCAGAATCGGCGGGTTCGCGGAGCACACGTTGAAGAACGAGAACGGCGCAAGATTCGTGATCCCGTTCGCGTCAATCGAAGACACCCACGCGATCGGTCGCGGAATGATCGAATCGCGCAGTAAAAAATAAAGCTCGTCTTTGGTGAACTGATCGGGGGAGAGTGCGATGGTGCTCATGTGGGATTGCTTATTGATTCACGGTTGATCGCAAGTGAGCGCACTACGAAAGCAAAAACGCACGAATTTCGGCGATGGTTGGCGCGTCCATGAGCATCGGCGCATGGCCGGTATCTTCAACCGTTAAAGCACGTTTATTCAAGGGCGAGCGAATCATTTTGTTAAGCGTTGATTGTGATAATAAATCGGAATGAACCCCACGCAAAACAAGGGTAGGAATCGAAACGCTATCCCATATGGGCCATAGATCGACCGGCTGGAGTTTGAGCCCGGCAACAAACGCTTCGCCAATCTTCGGATCGGTTTTGAATTCCCACTGCCCGTCTTCGCGCTTGTGACACGAAGTTGCAATGATGTGATGCTTCTGCTCATCGGTAAGCGGACCGAATGGCGCAATCGCAATCTGCGCTGCGTTGAAAAGCGATAGGTAATCGGGGAATGTCGGCGCACGTGCGCTGACGTACATCGCGATCCGCTCCAGCGCGGCGCGTTCGATTTCCGGGCCGACATCGTTGATGACGAATTTGCGCATGCCCGAACTCGGCATCGAAGCGTTCGCCAGGCTTGGCGAGCCCGCCAATGCCATTCCGATCAGTCCGCCCATCGATGTGCCGATCCAATCGTACTGTTGAATCCCGAGATCCGCGAGCATCTTCAGCATCGCTGCGACGTAATTCGGAATCGCATACTCGCCCGCCGTCGCGTACCAATCGCTCTCGCCCCGCCCGATCACATCCGGGCACAGGACGCGATAGCGGTCAGACAGCGCGTCCGCGATCACATCGAAATCACGACCATTGCGAGAAAGCCCATGCACACACACGAGCACATTCGGATTGGTAATCTCGCCCCAGTCGTGCACCGCCATACGGCGCGTGCTGCCGCTGCCGTCCGCGCCTGTCGCAGCGGTCGGAACATCGACATGGAACTTGCGTGGCGGCTTTGGGATCATGCGAGCGACTCGTCCGAAATCAGAATGCCGTCGCGATCCACGTAACACCAATCGCCGGGCTTGATGGTTGCGCCCGCGAAATTGAGCACGACGTCATATTCGCCCAATCCGCGCTTTTGTGATCGCACGGGCACGGTCGCAAGCGCGCGCACGCCGATCTCGAAGCTATCAATCTCGTCAGCGTCGCGCACCGGCGCGTTCAAGATCACGCCAGACCAGCCGTTTTGCGCCGCTGCCTTGGCGAGGTTGCCGCCGAGGAGTGCGCAGCAAAGCGACGCACCGCCGTCAACGACGAGCACGCGACCTTCGCCCGGCGATTCCACCGCTTGCTTCACGAGCGAATTATCTTCAAACGTTTTAAGCGTTTTCACGCGCCCAGAAAACATCACGCGTTTACCGAACGGCAGGAAGAGTGGCGCTAAAACGCGAAGGCTGCCGTCGGCCAGTTTCGGCTCGAATGCGTCGCAAAGGTCTGTGGTGGGTTTCATCTCCCCATTGTATTTCGAGAATTTTTGTAGGCGCGGGCTTGACCGCGCTTTTTCGACGCAGATTAACGCAGATTTAGCTAGTCGATTCACACAGATTTTTTTCGTGCGCTCCGCAATAAATCTGTGTTCATCTGCGTAAATCTGTGGCAAAAAATGCTTTAGCAATCGACGCTTTTCCGCGCAGTGGAGCAAAGCGCGGCCAAGTCCGCGCCTACGCCCGCAATGTGGCTGCAACGCGCGCTGTTCACTTGCCTCCGCGAGATCGCGCCTTCACCGCTAGCATTCACCCATGTCTACAAATCACACCCACGACGAAATCATCGCCGCCACCAAGCGTTGGCTTGAAGTGGCCGTAATTGGTTTGAATCTCTGCCCCTTTGCAAAAGCCGTGCATGTCAAGGATCAGATTCGCTATGTGGTCAGCGACGCGCATGACGCAGAGGGCGTGGCCAGTGATCTTGTGCGCGAACTAGAAACGCTCGCGGAGGCGAATCCCGAGGCGATTGACACGACACTTCTCATCGTGTCGCACGGGCTTGATGATTTTCTCGACTTCAACGACTTTCTCGATCTCGCCGATGGGATCGTAGAAGAGCTTGAACTTGACGGCACGCTGCAAGTTGCGCCGTTTCACCCTCAGTTTCAGTTCGAAGATACTGAGCCCGACGACATCACAAACTACACCAATCGCTCGCCGTTTCCAATTCTGCATTTGCTGCGCGAGGATTCGGTCACACGCGCCGTCGATGCGTTCCCTGACGAAATGCATATCGCCGAGAACAATATGCAGACCCTCTCAAAACTTGAGCATGCCGGTTGGAAGGCGCTGTTCGAGACAAAATAGCATTTGCTCCTCCCCTTCAAGGAGGAGGCGGTGAGGGGGATGGCGTTCCTCTGCATCCGAGCTACCGAACCCCATCCCCACCCTAGCCCTCCCCTTGAAGGGGAGGGGATTTTGCGTAATGTTCAAAAACCTCATCATCTACCGCATCACCGATACGTGGGACACTGATCTCGCAAAGATCGAAGAAAACCTGAAGTCGATGCCCTTCATGCCTTGCGGCGCAACACAAGACACCTCAATGGGCTGGGCGCCGCCGCGTGGGCAAGCACACGGCGCGCTGGTCGAATCTGTTGCAGGTCAATGGATTTTGCGGCTTCAAGTTGAGACCAAGATTCTGCCGAGCTCGGTCGTCAAGCGTCGCGCGGAAGAGCGTGCGCAACAAATCGAAGGCGCGTCCGGCAAGAAGCTCTCGCGAATGGCCGTCAAAGATTTGCGTGAACAAACGATGATGGAGCTTCTGCCGCGTGCGTTCACCAAGCTCGCGAGCGTGCCAGTGTGGATTGATCCTGAGGCCAAACTCGTGATGATCGAAGCAGCGAGCCCTGCGAAAGCCGATGAGGTTGCCGTGCTGCTGCTTTCATCGCTTGATGGATTGGCCATTTCGCCGCTGCAAACGCAGAAATCGCCCACCACTTGCATGAGCGCGTGGCTTCACTCGTTTGATCCACCGCATCGATTTGGCATCGATCGCGAGTGCGAGTTGAAAGCCATTGACGAAACTCAGGCGATCGTTCGCTACGCGCGACATAACATCGAAATCGAAGAGGTGAAGCGCCACATCCAAAACGGAAAGATGGCGACAAAGCTTGCACTCACCTGGGCTGATCGCGTGTCGTTCATGCTCACCGAAACGCTGCAAATCAAGAAGATCAAACTCCTCGAAGCGGTGATGGAAGGCAACGAATCGCAAGACGAAGGGGAGGATCACTTCGATGGCGACGTTGCGATCATGACCGGAGAGCTCGCAAAAATGATCCCCGACATGATCGAAGCGCTGGGCGGCGAGCTGGTGGAGTAATCCGTACTCGCTTTTCAGGAACCGTAGAGTGTCGCTACAAAGTATCGCGTTAAACGTAAGTGCGAGTCGGGCTAGCTCGCAAAAGAGACTACCGCAACGTAGCATCGAAAACGCGTCTCGCCCCAAATGGATTGAGGCGAGCGACGAAAAGCTATGCTGCTGAACCGGCAAAACTCTCCATCGGCGGACATGAGCACATGATGTTGCGATCACCGTACACATCGTCCACGCGCCCAACAGGCGGCCAATATTTCTGCGCGCGAAGGCTCGCAAGCGGATAGGCTGCTTGCTCGCGCGTGTAGGCGCGGCTCCAGGTGTCGGAGAGCAGTACCTCTGCAGTGTGCGGCGCGTGCACGAGCGGGTTATCGTCTTTCGGGAACACGCCCATTTCGACCGCGCGGATTTCTTCACGAATCGCGACGAGCGCATCGATGAAGCGATCCAGCTCATACTTCGATTCCGATTCGGTCGGCTCGATCATCAACGTGCCCGCGACCGGGAAGCTCACCGTCGGCGCGTGGAAACCGTAGTCCATCAAACGTTTTGCCACATCCATGTTTGAGATGCCGCAAAGCTCTTTGATCGGGCGAATGTCGATGATGCATTCGTGCGCAACGAACCCGCCGTGACCGGTGTAGAGAATCGGATAGTGCGGCGCGAGACGCTTCGCCACGTAGTTCGCATTCAAGATCGCAACGGCCGTTGCATCACGCAAACCGTCCGCGCCCATCATGCGAATGTAGGCATACGGAATCGGCAGGATGGAGGCGCTACCAAACGGCGCGGCACTCACCGGGCCCACCTTGCCGCGACCAGGCAAGAACGGCGCAAGCTGCGACTTCACACCAATCGGGCCCACGCCGGGGCCGCCGCCGCCGTGCGGAATGCAGAACGTTTTGTGCAGATTCATGTGTGACACGTCCGCGCCGATTTCTGCGGGGTAGGTGACGCCCACTTGCGCATTCAAATTCGCGCCATCCATGTAAACCTGGCCACCATGCTGATGCACGATTGCGCAGATTTCCTTTACCGCCTCTTCAAACACACCGTGCGTCGAAGGATAGGTGATCATGAGCGCTGCAAGACGCGATGAATATTTCTCTGCCGCGGCTTTCAGATCTGCGACATCTACGTTGCCGTTGTCATCGCATTTGGTGACCACCACTTCCATGCCACACATTTGTGCAGACGCTGGATTGGTGCCGTGCGCAGACGAAGGAATCAAGCACACATCGCGCTGCGTATCGCCACGCGAGAGGTGATACGCGCGGATCGCAAGCAAGCCCGCGTACTCACCTTGCGCCCCGCTGTTCGGCTGCAACGTAACCGCATCAAAGCCCGTGACCTTGCAGAGCATGTCTTCCAGGTTCGCGATCATTTCCGCGTAACCATTTGCTTGCTCCGCAGGCGCGAACGGATGAATGTTGCCGAACTCAGGCCAGGTCACCGGAATCATTTCGGTCGTAGCGTTCAATTTCATCGTGCACGAGCCGAGTGGGATCATCGTGCGATCCAGTGCGAGATCCTTGTCCGAGAGCTTGCGGATGTAGCGAAGCATCTCGGTTTCGGAATGATGCGTGTTGAAGACGGGGTGGGTGAGGATTTCGTTTGTGCGCTTCAAGTGAGCTGGAATACCCATTCCCTCACCCGCCCTGTCGGGCACCCTCTCCCCGAGGGAGAGGGGAGCACCCAACGCCTTCGCTACACATGCGAGCAACGCATCGACATCAGCTGCAGTGTGAGATTCGTCAAACGTCGCCCCCACGGCATTCCACTCGCCGTAGTGGCGCAGATTCATCTTCGCCTCACGCGCGGCTGCCACGATTGCCGCCGCGTTGTCATGCTTGAACGTCACCGTGTCGAAGAACTGTTGTGCAGCAATGTCGATACCGAGCGACTTCAAGCCGTTCGCGAAGCGCGTCGCGCGCGCATGTACGCGCTCCGCGATCGCACGCAAACCTTTCGGGCCGTGATACACGGCGTACATCGATGCCATCACGGCGAGCAACACTTGCGCTGTGCAGATGTTTGACGTCGCTTTTTCGCGGCGAATGTGCTGTTCGCGCGTTTGCAGCGTGAGGCGATAGGCAGGCTTGCCTGCAGAATCAATCGTGACGCCCACCAAACGACCCGGTAGATTGCGCTTGTACGCATCGCGCGTGGCCATGAACGCGGCGTGTGGGCCGCCATAGCCCATGGGCACGCCGAAGCGCTGCGACGAACCGACGACGATATCCGCGCCCCATTCGCCGGGCGCTTTGAGCAACACGAGCGCGAGCGGATCAGCCGCGCAAATGAAGAGTGCGCCCTTCGCGTGCGCCGCGTCAGCGACCGGCCCCATGTCGTGAATCTGTCCACTGGTCGACGGATACTGCGCAAGCACCGCGAAGTATTCGTTTTCTTCCATCAATTTCGGCGCGAAGCCCACTTTCACAACGATCCCCATCGGCTCGGCGCGTTGCTTCACCACTTCGATCGTTTGTGGATGGCAGTCACCCGCCACGATGATTACATTGCTTTGCGATTTGGCTTGGCGCTGCGCGAGCGTCATCGCCTCGGCAGCGGCGGTGCCCTCATCAAGCAAGGATGAGTTCGCGATATCCATGCCGGTGAGATCGCAAATCATCGTCTGGTAATTGATGAGCGCTTCTAAACGCCCCTGCGAAATCTCAGGCTGATACGGCGTGTACGCGGTGTACCAGGCCGGGTTCTCAAGAATGTTTCTGAGGATCACGCCGGGCGTAACGGTGCCAACGTAGCCTTGTCCGATGAAGCTCTTGAAAATCTGATTCTTGTTCGCAATCGCGCGCAACTCAGCAAGCGCTTCGACTTCGTCTTGCGCGGGCGGGAGCGAAAGTTTGCTTGCAGAAAGAATCGTTTCCGGAACGACCTTCTTAAGCAAATCTTCGGTGGACGTGGCACCGACCACGGCGAGCATTTCCATTTGCTCTTCACGATTAGGACCAATGTGGCGTTCAAGGAAATCAGACATAGAACTTCTCAAAAAATTTGTGTGCACATCCACCGCGCGAACCCCCTCCCCTTCAAGGGGAGGGCAGGGGTGGGGATGGTGTTCTTCGGCGGAGTAATTGAAACCCATCCCCCGCCCTTCGATAAACAGGTCGACAAGTGGGTCGACGTCCCCCTTGAAGGGGGAGGAACATAGCTAACCAATCAACTTTTTGTACGCCGCTTCATCCATCAGCGCATCGAATTGCGCCTTGTCAGCGAGCTTGATTTTGAAGAACCAACCGGCGTTTTCAGGGTCGCTGTTGACGAGCGATGGGTCATCAACGATGGCTTGATTCACTTCAAGCACCTCGCCATCGACTGGCGCTTTCGCTTCCGCTGCCGCCTTCACGGATTCGATGATCGCGGCGTCGTCACCTTGCTTGAGCGCTTTGCCAATCTTCGGCTGCTCAACGTAGACGAGGTCGCCCAATTTGTCTTGCGCGAAATGGGTGATACCAACGGTGCCGATGTCGCCATCGAGTTTGATGTATTCGTGGTCTTCGGTGTAGCGAGTGGTCATGGACGATCTCCAAATAAATAGCTGAGCAATGAATAAAGTATGAGACTTACGACGAGTTGTGCGACCAACGTTAGTGCGTAGGAAACCGCAAGCGACTTGACCAATGAGTTTGTTCGTCTATACAAAACAATCCCGATCTATGCCGGAAAAAGAATCGCTGGCGAATACCAGATCACCACCATTGCGAGGTCTACGATGTCAGTATGAGACACGACTAACGTTTGTATCGATGTGGCGCAAACGGCATGGCAGCAACCATGACTGATGCCCCGTTTCCTCGGAGCAAGGCATTAATTTTGGTTCCAGTTGATGCATAAGTCGTATCGACGTAGCCCATGACAATCGGGGCATTGACGCTCGGAGCGAATCCGCCACTGGTGACCACGCCAATCTTCTGGCCTTGTTCGTTTTGCAGTTCAACGCCTTCGCGAATTGGGGCGCGGCCTTCCGGCTTGATGCCGACGCGTTTGCGCTTTACTTTCGATGGATCATCGAGCTGCGCGAGTATTACGTTAGCGCCAGGAAAGCCACCCGCGCGCGCGCCGCCGGTACGACGCACTTTTTGGATCGCCCACGTGAGTGCGGCTTCAACAGGCGTGGTCGCCGTGTCGAGATCGTGGCCGTAGAGGCACAAGCCTGCTTCAAGGCGCAACGAATCGCGGGCACCTAATCCAATGGGTTGGACGTTCGGCGCAGCGAGCAATGCCTTTGCCAGCGCTTCACACTGAGCGTTTGGCACGCTGATTTCAAACCCATCCTCGCCGGTGTAGCCGGAGCGGGTCACAAGGCAATCAATGCCCGCGAGCAGCACTCGACCGCCTTGCATGAAGCTCTGCGGAATGTTCGCGACATCCTTTGCAATCGAGGCGAGCGCCGCTTCTGCGCCCGGACCTTGCAACGCGAGGAGCGCCAAATCGTCGCGAACGCGAATTTCGCAGCGCGAACCAATCTTTGCCTTTAAATGGGCAATGTCTTGCGCTTTGCATGCGGCGTTTACCACGAGATGCAAGTAGCTTCCGGTGTTGAAAATCATCAAATCATCGAGGATGCCGCCTTCGTCGTTGGTGAAGAGCGCATAGCGCTGTTTGCCTGCGGGAAGGCCGATCACATCCACCGGAACGAGTGTTTCTAGAGCTGCCGCCGCTTCTGCGCCATGCAATTCAACTTGCCCCATGTGAGACACATCAAACAGCCCCGCATGAGCGCGCGTGTGAAGATGCTCTTTCATCACACCAAGCGGGTATTGAACCGGCATTTCGTAGCCAGCGAACGGCACCATGCGAGCGCCAAGGCTCAGGTGCAAATCGAATAATGGGGTGCGAGACAACTGCTCAGCGGAATCTGACATCGGGACGCTCCAGCCAGCATGGCTTTAAGGATTCAAACGTCCCGGATCTGTCCTTTGTGCCTGAGAGATTCACTGCGAGTGCGCAGCTTGCCCCTTCGGCGGAGGCTCTCGCAACGGATCGTTGCTGCCTCGCTCTCCAGATGAGTGTGACATGGTCAGTATGGGAACCTGAGCGATCTTCCGGGGATTACGCCTACGGTAGCGCAGCAAACCGCGCTTCTCCTGACAACCTAAATTTTAACTGAGCAACGCTCACTCATGCTCGCCAACTCAATCAGGTTAAGCGGGCGAGGCGGATGCAGTGCAAGGCGGGACTTGGCGACGTGTACTTTTGTACACGAGCCGCGGCCCAACGCAGCAATGCGCCGTCGCAGCCGCTTAACCTAGCCTTCGGCTTTCCAGTTGCCCATAAAGTTCGACATCGCTACCTCCGCCGTCTTATGCCATTCGTTGATTTCCGAGCGGTATTTCCGCCACGGCGCATAAATCTTGGCAAACGCAGGATTCGCCTTGGATTCGGCATCGTAAATTTGCAACGCGTTGCGATAAGCGGCGATCATCAAACTGTTCGGAAAAAGCTGCAATCGCGTTCCGCTGCCGACCATTTGCTTGAACGCGGCCGGATTACGCGAATCGTACGCCGCCATCATCCACTGATTGACCGATTCCGTGGCAACTCGCACTGCCTCCTTGTATGCCTGAGGCAGGCCGTCAAAGGCGGCTTTGTTCACGTACAAGCTGAGTGCGGCGGAAGGCTCCCACCAGGCGGGGTAAAAGTAAAAACGCGCCACTTCGGGCAAACCAAGCTTGTTATCGTCGTACGGGCCTACCCACTCGGCGGCGTCAATCTTTTTATCCTTGATGGCCTTCACGATTTCGCCCCCAGGCAAACCAACAGGCTCAGCGCCAAGGCGTTTCCAAATTTCGCCGCCGAAGCCCGGGATTCGAATCTTCAAACCCTTCACGTCTTCAAGCGAACGAATCTCCTTGTTGTACCAGCCGCCCATTTGCGCACCGGTATTGCCCATCGGAAAGTTCACCATGTTGTACTGAGCAAACAATTCGCGTAGCAGCTCCATGCCGCCGCCTTGGTAGACCCACGCATTGTGTTGACGCTGATTCATGCCAAACGGAAGCGTGGTATCAAACGCGAGTGCTTTGTTCACGTTCAAAAAGTAATACCCTGCGGTGTGGGCCATTTGCAGGGTGCCCTTCTGCACCGCCTCGAAGTTACCCAGCGCGGGCGCGAACTCGCCCGGCGCGCCAACGGTGATCTTGAAACGCCCGTCGGTAAGTTGCGAAACGATTCTTGCGAATTCGTCGGCGCCGCCGTAAATGGTGTCGAGCGCTTTTGGGAAACTTGAACCAAGCCGCCAGTTAAGCGTTGGCGCGGTTTGCGCGGCGGCAGAAATTGATGCGGCGGCGGCGGCAATGCCTGCACCACCCGCGATAAATGAACGACGTTCCATAACTCCTCCAAGGGCGCTTTTTTTGGGGTGCGCCTAGCGACTATGCAGCATTACGCTGCTCGATCATGCATCAGTTTTAAGCGCTGCGCTCCAAGACTGTGCAATTCGTAGAATCGTGAATCTACACCGAGCGTTAACGCCAACCCCCGAAGGAATACCCGATGAGCAATTTGATGTACCGCGCGAGCGTCAGCGCCTTTGATCGCCACCTCGCAAGCATGCAGGGCTATCTCGCAAAGGGCGCGAGCTACGCCGCCGAAAAGAAGCTTGATGACACCGTGCTTACGCAAATGCGGATTTACCCTGACATGTTTCCGCTCTCACGGCAGATCATGATTGCCTGCGATTTTGCGAAGGGCGCTTCAGCGCGCCTCGCCGGTGTTGAAATTCCAAAGTACGAAGACACCGAGAAGACTTTTGCTGAGCTTCAGGCGCGAGCCCAGAAAACTCGTGACTTTTTGGCGACGTTAAAGCCCGAGCAATTTGACGGTAGCGAGGCTAAGAAAATTACCCTGACCATCGGCGGTAACCCCGTAGAGCTTATCGGTGAGCCCTACCTGTTTAACTTCGCGATGCCGAATTTTTACTTCCACTCAACCACTGCGTACAACCTGCTTCGTCATGCGGGTGTTCCCGTGGGCAAAGGCGACTTCGTCAGCCGAAACTAAGCGCGTCGCGTTTCCTCGAAACGCTTGAGACATTTACAAGCTATCCAAAAACAATCCAAGGAGACATTCCATGACTTTGGCACGCCGCTTTTTTGCCGCAGCACTCACACTCGCCGCTACCTGCGCGTTCGCACAGTCCCCCACGGGCCTATGGAAAACGATCGATGACAAAACCGGTAAAGAGCGCGCGCTTGTTCGCATCAGCGAATCCGGTGGTGTGTTCACCGCAAAAATCGAGAAACTGCTGTCGCCAGACGCAAAGCCTGATGCCAAGTGTGATCAGTGCACCGACTCGCGCAAAGATCAACCGGTGGTTGGTATGACCATCATGCGCAACGTGAAGAAAAACGAAGCGATATTCGACGGCGGCGACATTCTCGATGCCAACACTGGTAAGGTGTACCGTGTGAAACTTACGCTGAGCGGGGACGGCAAAGCGCTCGATGTTCGCGGCTACGTGGGCAATCCAATGTTCGGCCGCACTCAAAAATGGCAACGTGTTGAATAGCCATATTAAATTAGGGCAAGCGATGAATATCGACATAAATCGTTATCCGAGCTTTACGCGCGCTTGCCCGTTTTAGTGTTGGATTCGCTCATTCAAGCTATTCGCCGGATGCTTGGTCGGGATCGCAACACTGAGCAAGCGTCCGTGAGCGCACGGCAGACGGGTCAAAGCGAGTCGGCGCCTCGCGGCGAGATCTCCCCAGCGCTGGTGGTTCGTGAAATTCAATCGGGGGATATTGCCGCTGAACTTTTCCGTCGCAAGTTCGGCCAGGAAATCCCCGATTTTCCGAAGCACTTCGTTGCGATGGTGGGTGACCGCTGTGCGGGCTACGTGCACTACACACCGTGGCAAGGCGATTACTTGTGCGGCGGTTTGTGCATCGATGATCGCGTCTATCGTTCACTCGGGAGCGAGCAGCGCGCGTGGATTCGAGCGCGAGGCGGCATTGCGGAAATCATGATGCGCGCTGCGCACCAAGCGCTAAGTGATGCTCCCGCGATCTGGGGTTACATAGGTGACAAGCAGGCGGAGGTCGTTGATCGGCGCGTGGGCTTTGTGCCCGCCGCAGAGCCGTATTTGTTCGCGATCTGGCAAAAGCAGTTGAGCGATGAAGCGAAAGCGGCGCGCATTGCTGAGGCACTCAAAATCGGGCCGTTCTAGCGTCCGTGCTTTCCGGGCGCTGTCTCGCCTTGATTTCGTATCGAACCACCATTGCTTTGGCTACGAAAGCGAGCGCAGAAGAATTTGCTTCAATCCAGCGCCGCTTTTCCAATCAGGACCAAACACAAAGCGCGGCAGATACCAGCGATCACTATTGCGATTGATGTAGTCGCTCACACCGCCGAACGCGGCCACCGTGCCTTCGGCTTCGGCATAGCGGGGCATGTAGTGTGAGCGCATGTAGTCAGAGGCCTGCGTCCATGGGTATGCGAAAAGTTGCGGACGTCGCCCAGCCTTTGATTCAATAAAGTTCGCTGCCGCCCGCAGATGTGTGTCGCATTCGGCAAAGGTATTGATCGAGAAAAAATCGCCCGTCGTCTGCTCGCGCTGGGCGACGGGTGAAACGCTCGGATGGTTGTGATCCCAGCCGTGGCTTTCGATGCTTAGTAGGCCAGACTTGTCCGCCGCACGCCACCAGCGATCGTTGAGCGCGCGCTGGCCCGACATCGCGCCATCGGCGATTTGCAATCGCGCGCTGGGCGACGCGATCACAAAGCTGGTCATCGACGCCTGTGCATTCACGCCTTCTGAGGTTGCTCGAAATTGCGCGAGTCGCGACGCAAAACTGAGTTGCGGTCCGTGAACGGGATGCGCAATATCAAGCGCATCGAAATCAGTGCCATCATCGCAGCTAAGCGCCACCACAGGTGCTGCGAAATCGCTTCGCTCACCGCGTACCCAGCGCGCCACCTCAATGAGCGGCACTACTGAGAATCCGCAAGCCGCAATCGTGTGCAAATCTTCGCCAAAAGCGATCAGATCGTTGGTGTCGTACGTGTTACCAAAAAGGTTGTAGCCGTGCCAAGTCAGCACCGGAATTCGCGTTTGTCGCATCGCCCAAATGTTAGTGGATGCCTCTGCCGATTAGCATTACGTTGCAATGACCTTTGACTCGCTCACCTTCGCAGTTTTCTTTGCGATCTTTTTCCCGATTTACCTCTTCATTCGGCCTTGGGGGGCGAGAAAGAGTTGGCTCGTCTTTGGAAGCTCTATTTTCTACGGGTCGTGGAATCCGTTTTTTCTTTTGTTGCTCGCGTTCACGACCGTATTCGATTGGTGGGCCGGTTTGCGCATCGCGCGCGCATCAAGCGAGGGCGCGCGCAAGCGATGGATGATCGCCTCGGTCATTGCAAGTTTGTCGATTCTGGGCTATTTCAAATACGCACAGTTCTTTGCCAACACAGCCATCGAGTGGCTGGCAGCCGTCGGGATTGCATTCACGCCTATCGATTTGGGAATTATTCTCCCGCTCGGAATCTCGTTCTACATTTTCGAATCGATTTCATACATCGTTGATGTGTACAAACGGCGAATTGAGCCGACTCGGAATCTGCGCGATTACTCGCTGTTCATGACGTTTTTCCCGCACCTCGTTGCCGGACCGATCATGCGCTTTAGGGATTTCAGCGAGCAAATTGCTTCGCCGCGCGTCGTCACGCGCGAAGCCGTCGCGTTGGGCGCCTACCTGGCTGTCGCGGGTTTGTTTTTAAAGATCGTCGGGGCGGATCACATCTTCGCGCCCGTAGCCAACGTGGTCTTCGCCGCCGACTATAAGGCGGGGTTTGTTGGCGCGTGGGCCGGTGCTTTCGCATTTTCAATGCAAGTGTTCTGCGATTTCGCGGGCTACTCGCTCACGGCGCTCGGCGTTGCTCGCATGCTCGGTTTCAGCTTGCCTGCAAACTTTGAATCGCCCTTCGCGAGCGTCGGCATTGCAGAGCTTTGGACGCGCTGGCATATCTCCTTGTCTAACTGGTTGCGCGACTACGTTTTCAATCCATTGGGGCATTACCGAAAGGGGCGTCTGCGCGGCTACTTAAACGTGATGATTACCTTTACGGCGTGCGGCTTTTGGCACGGCGCAGCGTGGCACTTTGTGGCATGGGGCGCGCTTCATGGCGCAATGCTCGTCGGTGAACGAATCATCAAAGAGTCTGCATTGGGTTCGTGGCGAATCTGGGATACCAAGCCTGCTCGTTGTGCATTGGCGCTACTGACCTTCGCTTTGTTTTCCGTCGCGGTCGTGTTTTTTCGTGCCATTGATCTCGGCCAAGCGTTCCAGCGTATCGGCGCGATGTTGGGTGTGCGCGTTGCTGACTCGGTCGCGTTTGCTTGGAATGGCGAGGCGAAAATTTTCGCGGTCGGTCTCGTCGTCGGCCTTTTGTGTCAGGCCTATCTAAAGCCTAAAAAGGGCTGGGACTGGTTGCCCGATATTCACTGGTTGGTTCGCGCGATCTTGCTCGCCATCATGCTACTTCTCATCGTGTTGTCGCCGGGGAAAACGGCGGCTTTCATCTACTTCCAGTTCTAAGCATGAGCACGAAATCATCTTCTCGCTGGGGGTTCTGCTGGATTTTGGCGCTCCTATTGGTTGTTTCTGGCGTTGTCGTCTTTGAACGCCATTGGCGTGCGAAAGCGTACTGGCCAACCGTCATGGACAGCATCGATTTATGGGCGCAGAACCGTGATCGCGTGGTGAGCGACTCTGCGACAACGCAGGTTGCCCTCTTGGGAGCATCTCGTATTCAGTTCGGCGTGTACCCTGATGTGTTTCGCGATGAGGTGAGGCGGCTCGGGGCGAACGTCGAGGTCTCGATGCTTGCGATTAACGGGCACTACCCGCTTGCATCCTTGCGCGATCTCGCCTCTGATGAGCGCTTTACCGGGATCGCAATCGTAGGTGTGGATTCACGCGGACTTCAAAAACTTCACCGCGAAATGCAGGCGAAATGGCCGCAGTATTACCGACACGAATGGACGCCGGCAAAGAATCTCCACCGAACACTTTTGACGCAACTGCAACCGCATCTGATTGCGACGCGTCCTGACTTTTCCTGGTCGAATCTGACCGTGAGGCAGCTTGATGGCTATGGCCCACCGAATCGCGAGTACGTCACATTTCGCGCTGATCGTTCGGGCGGGACCGATTACGCGAAAAGCGACATCCCTGCGGTGCGCGATGCCCGTGCGCGGGAGCTTGAAGATTACTACGCGCATGTGCCGGCTATTTCTGCGCAGCAGTGGCTAGACGATAACGACGTTGTGATTGAGTGGGTGAAGCAAATTAATTCGCGCGGTGGGCGCGTCGTTTTCTACCGTGAGCCGGTCTCGGGCGTTCATCTTTCGCTCGATGAAGCGCGCTTCCCACGGCACGAATTTTGGGATCCTCTTGCGCGACGCATGCCAGCGACCATGATTGATTTCCGCGACTACGAAGCGCTCAACATCGCAACACCTGACACCTCACACATCGATGCAAAAGATATTGAACGTCACACCCGCGCGCTGGTTCGCGTCTTGACTGAGAAGCGCGTGTTTGCTAAGTTACCCTAAGCGCCGCGCTACTTGCCGATACAGAAGCGCGAGAAGATTTCGCCAAGCAAATCATCTGCAGTGAATTCACCCGTGATTTCGCCCAGCGATTCATGAGCAAGCCGCAGCTCTTCGGCGAAAAGTTCGAGAGCGAGGTGATCGAGATGCTGTTTCGCATCGTCCATGTGCGCTAACGTTTTCTTGAGCGCAGTGACATGACGCTCGCGCGCACTAAAACTGCCGCCTTCCCGATGCTCATACCCGACTGCCTTTGAGATCGCGGCTCGGAGCGAATCGACCCCCTCGTTAGTTTTCGCGGATAAGCGGATCGTTTCGCCCACAGCCCGAGAAGAAATGCGCTCCACCGAATCGCTTCCGGGATGGTTGATAGAAATGCTTTCGATCGCGGCTGGTCTCTGCGACAAATCGATCTTGTTGCACACCACAAGGCAGCGCAGAGAGGGCGGCAATTCGCGCAAGAGCGCTTCAATATCGGCGCTTACCTGCGCTGAATTTGCATCCACGAGCAGCAGCGCGAGATCGGCATCAGCAATCGCAGCCCTCGTACGTTCGATGCCGATCTTTTCTACCGGATCGTCGGTATCGCGTAATCCGGCGGTATCGATAAATTCCACGGGTAGGCCGTTCACGCTCACGCGCGCTCGCACCGTGTCGCGCGTCGTGCCCGCAATGGGCGTGACGATTGCGACATCTTCTCCCGCGAGCGCGTTGAGCAAACTCGATTTACCCACGTTGGGCGCGCCAGCAAGCACCACGCGAATACCGTCATGCAAGAGCTGGCCTTGCGCGGCTTGGGCGATGACTTTTTCGAGGGCGGCACGTGTTTCGGCGAGCTGGTCGCGCGCGCGCTCTTGCTCGATGAACTCAACATCTTCTTCGGGAAAATCGAGCGTTGCTTCAACAAACATCCGAAGCCGAATGAGGCGATCCTGCAGCGTTTGAATGTGCCTCGAAAATTCGCCCGTGAGTGATCGCACTGCGGCGCGTGCCGCGCTCTCTGTGGCCGCATCAATCACGTCGGCGACGGCTTCAGCCTGCGCGAGATCCAACTTGCTGTTGAGAAACGCACGTTTGGTGAATTCACCGGGCTCGGCGTGGCGGGCACCGAGCTCAATCGCGCGGCGCACAAGCGTATGTAGGACGAGCGGTGAGCCGTGAGCATGTAGTTCGAGCACGTCTTCGCCGGTGAACGAGGCGGGCGCTTTGAAGAAGAGGGCGATGCCGTCGTCGATGATTTCAGCGTTCGCATCACGAAACCGTGTGTGGGCCGAGATGCGGGGTGTGGGTAATTTGCCGCAAATCGCGCGAGCGAAATCTTCGAGCGCGCTTCCCGACACCCGAACAATACCGACACCCCCACGACCCGGCGGTGTTGCGATAGCGACGATAGTTTCGGAGTTCATTTCTTTGACGCAGATTACCGCAGATGTTTACGCTGATTTACGCAGATTCTCTAGACGGTCGGGTGCTTGACGCGCGTGTCGTTGGAGGCGTTCAGGAATCCGCGCGGCGCAGACCCACAGAAAAAATCTGCGTTAATCTGTGTGGAATCAGCGGTAATCTGCGTCAAAAGGACGCTGCGCGTCCTCGTCCGATAGACTGAGCTTAGACAAAAACGCTAACTCCGCCCAGGTTTAGCTGGGGCAAGAGCAAATTTTAAGTAGTTAGCGAGAGAGCGCCTTTTTGTAGGCGTCGCCCAATTAAATCGGGCGATGCACGGCTAGGCCGATCAGCGCTTTAACAGCGCCTGCGCCGCCGCTTGCTCTTTCTCAAGCATTTTGTTGATCTGCCACTGCTGCGCGATTTGCAGGATGTTCGATACCGTCCAGTAGAGCACCAAGCCCGCTGGGAAGAAGAAGAACATCACACCGAATGCAACCGGCATGTACATCAGCACTTTCTGCTGAATTGGGTCCATGCCGGGCGCGGGTGGCTGCAGTTTCGCTTGAGCGAAGGCGGTCGCCATGTAGATCAGCGGCAGGATGAACCAAGGGTCCGGCGCCGACAAATCTTTGATCCACAACACCCACGGCGCATGACGCAACTCTACCGCTGCGATCAACACCCAATAAAGCGCGATGAACACCGGGATCTGAATCAGGATCGGCAAGCAGCCACCCATCGGATTGATCTTCTCTTTCTTGTAGAGCTCCATCATCGCTTGATTGAGCTTCACGCGATCACCGGCGTAGCGCTCTTGCAGCTCTTTCATCTTCGGCGCGAAGAGCTTCATCTTGCCCATGCTGCGGCCAGCGGCTGCGTTCAACGGATAGAAAGCAGCTTTGATGAGGATGGTCAATAGAACAATTGCCCAGCCCCAGTTCATCACCAAACCGTGGAACCACGATAACAACCAGAACATCGGTTTCGCGGCGAACGAGAAGATGCCGTAGTCAACGACGATATCGAGCCCGGGTGCAGCTGCTTTCAGCACCTCTTGCTCCTGCGGACCGGCGAACAGCGGCATCGACGCCTTTGCGGTCGCGCCCGGCGCGATGGCGGGCACGGCAAATTTCACACCCGCACGGTAGGCATCGCCATCCTGTTTGCTGGTGTAGAACTCGCGTTTATCGCCCTGCTTTGGCAGCCAAGCGTTCACGAAGTAGTGCTCCACCATTGCTACCCAACCGTCGGTGGCTTCGGCGGGATGGAGGTTGGTTTTCTTCTTCTCTAGATCGCTGAAACTAACCTTCTTGTACTTCTCTTTTTCCGTGTAGACCGCAGGCCCCGTGAAGATGCCGATCATCGCATTCGATCCGCCTGTGACTTTGCTATCGCGGTGCAGATGGAAATAGGCGGTCGGTGTGATTGGCGCTGCGCCGCCGTTGGTGATCTCGTGGGTCACATCAACGATGTAGCTGCCGCGCTTAAACGTATAAACAAGATCGTTCTTGCCGCCGCTAGAAATGGGCGCTGAGAGACGCACTTCCAGCGTGTCGCTCGTTCCCATCTTGGTATTGGTGGAAACCTTGGTGTAAACCGTGTTGTGATTCGGCAGCTCGACGCCCTGCGCGAACAAGCCGGTTTGCGCAACATGAAGGCGATCGCCGCCTTTCATCATCGTGAGATACGGCTTTGACTTATCGGCACCATCGCGATGCTTGGAAAGGGCGACCTCTTCAATCACACCGCCGACGGTGTTGATGCGATAGCTCGCGAGATCGGTCTCAACCGTGAAAACTTCGCCTACTGCGGGCGTTGCCACCGCATTTGCGGGCGCAGCGCCGGATGCTGCGGTAGGTGCGGTGCTCGCGGCACCAGGCACATCGCTTGATCCGTTAGCTTTTGCTGCAGGAGCGGTGCCGTTCGTGGCGGGCGCGGCCTTCGTGTCCTTGGCGGCGACTTGCGCGGGGGGGGTTGGATTATTTTCTTTCTGCCAGGCCTGGAATAGAAACAGGCCCGACATCGAGAAAATTACAACCAAAAGTAAACGCTGAAAGTCCATGGTGGGCTTTAGTTCATTCAAAAAAATCTACGCGAGCACAGGCAGGTGCGCTCGCGTAGAGTTTCTCTAAGATTTCTTTTCGGGGACCGGATCAAAGCCGCCGGCATGCCACGGCTGACATTTGAGCAGCCGTTTCGCGCCTAAATAGCTGCCTTTCGCCGCGCCATGTGTTTGCACGGCCTCAAGCGCGTATTCAGAGCAGCTCGGAAAAAATCGGCAGCGTTGACCCAACATTGGCCGAATGCCGTAGCGATAGCCTTTGATGAGTGCGATGAGTGCGCCTTCGCCCACGGCATTGACCGCATGCGAGAGCCCAGGCGCAGTGCTAAATTGTGACTTCACAACGCTTGCCCCGATTTATTATGGGCTAGCGCGACGTTCTTTTTGATATCGATCTCCATCGAATCAACCCATTCGCCCACAATCGCTGAGGTGTCAGCTTTTGAAGCCGGCGCTGAGAGACGCACTACGTAGGCCCGCACCGGCAACCGTGCCGCGCGCAACCGAAACTGCTCGCGAATGCGACGTTTGATCGCATTTCGAAGAACAGCGGTTTTGGCGTTGCGTTTACCGATCATTATGCCGAGTTGTGGCCCACGGTAGGAGTTTGCAAGCGGGACGACGGCAGGGTTTCCGCGGTTCGTCGCTTCGGCTTCTAGGTTCTCGCCCGAAGTCGTTACCGCGTTTGCCGGTTCGCTCTGCGCGCGATCAAGCCGATAGATCCAAAGAAACTTGCCGCGAAAGGGCCGCGTTTTCAGTACGCGAGTGAACGCGTCCGGCGTCAAAAGCCGGGCGTCTCGTGGGAATTTCGCCCCGGTCACCCCGGTTAGCCCGGTTTACCAAGATCAAGCGCGGTGCGCAGCTCGTGCTTACGCAGAGAGAACTTTGCGACCCTTGGCGCGACGACCGTTAAGGATTTGGCGACCCGCTTTGGTGCTCATACGAGCGCGGAAGCCGTGGTTGCGCTTACGACGGATAACGGAAGGTTGGAATGTACGTTTCATAGTGAACTCTTTTCTTGGAAGAGGAATGCAGTCGAAACGATTGCCGACTGCCACGCCGCTGCCCCAGGAAAATAGGTACGAAACGGCGAAAAAGCCCTCAATTATAGCGTTCGCAACAGGCTTTTTGCCCAAATAGACGGAAACACCTAATGGATTAACGTGATCGTTTGCCCAATAAGCCCAACGTGAGCGCCGTTCCTAGCAGCACAACGCTGCCGCCGACCAGCATCGTACGCGTGACAGTTTCTCCTAGAAAAACCCAACCCCACAGGGACGCGAAGACTGGAATCAGAAAAGTCACGGTTGATGCTTTTTGCCCCCCTAGCCCAGCGATTAAGCGGAAGTAAAGGATGTAGGCAAGCGCGGTCGAGAATGTGCCGAGCAGGATAAGCGACACCCAAGCACCCACTGACGGATTGGCTTGTGGCCAAAACCATGCCGTGAGCGGAAGCAAAACGATCGCCGCCGCCGTCTGGCTGCCGGTCGCGACGCCAAGCGGCGGCACAGCCGTCAACCGCCTCTTCGCGTAGTGGGTAGAAAAGCCGTAGGAGCAGGTGGCGATGAGCCCGGCAAGGATCGCTACTCCCGAGCCGCCCGGTTTGAAATCAACTTTTCCCCACGTCAGGATCACCATCCCCACTACGCCAAGCGCGAGCCCGAACCACTGCGCGCCGTTCATCGATGCGCGAAGCCACACAAGCCCGATCAGCGCCGCCCACAGTGGCACGCTCGCATTGATGAGCGAGGTGAATCCAGCGGTGAGCGACAGAGACGCGAATGCGAGCAAGCAGAACGGCAGCGCCGAGTTCGTGACACCCACCACGGCGAGCGGCATCGCGTGCGAGCGCATGACGTTCGTTGAATTTCTCTGCATCAGCCAAAGTAGCGGCCATAGGCAAATCGCCGCGATCAACACGCGCAAGCCAATCAGCGTGATCGGTCCAAACTCAGGCGCGCCCACGCGGATGAAGAGAAACGATGCGCCCCAGAGTGCAGCGAGAAGTACGAAATCGAAGAGATCGCGCGGTTTCATTGATTGTTCGGATGGTAAGAATGGAAGTAAATGTTCGGCGTAGGCGCGGGCTTGACCGCGCTTTGCTCGATTCGAACGAAGCAGCGTGCCTTAGCGGCATCAAACCGTCGCTAACGAAAAATACCTATGCCAACGTCAGCGCTGTCGTTGGCTCATGCGCGTCGGCCACTCCAGGCTCGCGCAACCACGCGGTGACGATAGGAAAGAGTCCGTCACAAAATCCCTTCCAGTTTCAGCAAGAACTCCTTCTTGTCGAGCCCGCCTGCATAGCCCGTCAACGTTCCGTTCGCGCCAATCACGCGATGACAGGGAATGACGATACCAATCGGGTTTCGGCCGTTTGCGGCGCCAATCGCACGCACTGCTTTGGGTTTACCGATGGCCGCCGCTTGCTCGCCATACGATCGCGTTTGCCCGAACGGAATCTGAGTTAACGCCCGCCACGCTGCGCGCTGAAACTCTGTTCCCTCGGGCGCGAGTTTCACCGTGAAATTTTTGCGCGCGCCCGCGAAGTACTCCGTGAGCTCCTGCCGCAATTGCAAGAACACCGGAAGCGTCGGTGAATCGACCCAATCATCCGCGATCTTTGGCACGTACTTGCCAGAAATGATGTGCAGATCAGTGATCGCATCGTCAGCCGCGACCGCGAGTAACGTGCCCATCGGTGAATCAAAGTGTGTGAAGTGTTTTTTCATATCTCAACTTTCCGCCTCTCCCTTTGGGAGAGGTCAACGCGCAGCGTTGGGTGAGGGAAGCGCGCTCCAAAAACGGGCGACTACTGGTTCGTTTCTAGGCTCCGCCACAAATGCATCACCGCATAGCTCCGCCAAGGCCGCCACGCTTCGGCAATGGCATCCGCCTCGCGCTGCCCTTTCGCAGTATTCGGCAACTCAAGCGCATTGAGTAGCGCGACGTCCTGCGGCGGAAACGCATCGGGCCATGAGAGCGCACGCATCGCGATGTAATGCGCCGTCCACGGACCAATGCCTTTAATCGATTGCAGCGCAACGCTTGCCGCTTCGAGCGACGCACTCGGCGACAAGTCGAGTTCACCACTCACAACCTTTTGCGCGATCGCGATGATCGCATTCGCGCGCGCAGACACGATCCCGTGTTTCGCGATGTCGTCCTGCGTGAGTTGCGCGACTTTCGATGCCGTTGGGAAGGCGTAATTCAAGCCGTCAAACGGCGGTGCGATGTCAAACGCTATCGCCTCGCCATGCGCCCCAACAAATCGCGTCGCCAGCGTACGCGCCGCCTTCACGGTCACTTGCTGGCCGAGCACCGCACGCACGGCCAATTCAAAGCCATCGAATGCGCCGGGCAAACGCACACCATTCGCGTTCTTCGCGAGCGTGCCCAACGCAGCAGAAATTTCCACTGGATCCGCATGCAAATCGAACACCCGCTTCACGTGCGCGAGCACGCCCGCGATCACCGGCGCGAACGCGGGCGAAAGCATGATTTCAAGTGAGTTCTTTGTCGGCGCATGTCTTACTTGCAACCAACCCGTGATCGTTGATTCGCCGTCTCGCGCGAAGCGGAGGATCCGTCGGTATGAGCCATCAACCACGGCCTCAACGCTCGGGATCGCGCGCTTCTCAAAGAAGGAAAGCATCCAATCCCAATCGTACGGCGGACGATATGAGAGATTGAACGTAAAGAACTGCCCGCCGCTGTTCACGCTTGGCGACGCGTCCGCCTCTTTGCGCAACCGCGTGGGCGCAAAACCGTAGCGCTCCGCAAAAAGCGTATTCATGCGGCGCACGCTAGAAAACCCGCTCGCGAATGCGACGTTCGCGACAGGTAATGCGGTGTCGGTCAACAAACGCTTCGCGAGCAACAAGCGTTGCGTCTGCGCGTATTGCACCGGAGAAACCCCGAACTCCGATTGAAAAATTCGCCGCAGATGCCGATCCGTCACGCCGATGCGATTCGCAATCGTGCTCAGATCATCATCAAACTTCCCGACGCCTGCGACCGCGTCCTCGATGAGGCGTGCCGCCGTTCGGGCAAGGGTTGTGCTCGCCTCGCTCGCCGCAAATCCGGGCGCAAGTTCAGGTCGGCATTTCAGACAGGGGCGAAACCCCGCAGACTCCGCCGCCGCGGCGCTCGGATGAAACGAACAGTTTTTGAAGAGCGGCAGTTTCACCCGACAAATTGGGCGGCAATAAATTTTGGTCGAAGCAACGCCGACGAAGAACCGCCCATCAAATCGCGCGTCATGCGATTTCATCGCCTGATAGCAGACTTCCGGCGGAAAGCTGCGAAGCGATTTCGTCTTGCCTGATGTATTTTCAATTGCGGTGGACATGTCGGCAGTTTAGCGACGCGCGTTGCAGTGATTCGCCGTTTTCGGACATCAAGTCAACTTAAGGCTTTTGTGGCCCAACGATACCGTGCGCGGGTGCGCTCGAGTTTTGCTGCGCTGCAGCTCAGGGTTTCCACTCCGTTTGAAGCGTTTTCTGATTCATGGATTTCGGCCTAGCACAGAAAAACAGTCGTTCCAAACAGCCGTATAGAAAGACCTTTGCACAACTACTGCGAGCCCGTGATACGTCGTCAAGAATGCTCGAAAAATCCTCACGTACCCACGTACGCTCCGGTGTTTTCGAGCATTCATTCCTCGTCTGACGGGCTCTCGCTACGTTGTGCAAAGGTCTTTCAGAGCTGTCCAGACCGGTGCAAATCCAACCAAAGGAGGCAGTTGATGTTGAGCATCACACGTGTGGTGGCCGCGCATTGCGGCATGCAGTGGCAGCGAGTTGTTTTGGCGGCGGTTTTCGCCATCGCCGCATCGGTAACGCACGCCGGTTACACGACGACAAAGTATCCGATTGTGCTCATGCACGGCATGTCCGGGTTCGACCGAATCGGCGCGATCGATTATTTCTACGGCATTCCGCAATCGTTGCGCGATGGTGGCGCGCGGGTGTTTGTCGCTGAAGTCTCCGCGTTTAACAGTTCGGAGGAACGCGGTGAGCAGCTCTTGCAACAAGTGAAAAACGTGATCGCGATTACCGGCGCGCAAAAAGTAAATCTGATCGGCCATTCGCATGGCAGCCACACGGTGCGCTACGTTGCCGCTGTTGCGCCGCAGCTCGTCGCGTCGGTCACAGCAGTCGGTGGCCCGAACAAAGGCTCGAAGGTCGCAGATTTTGTGAATGACAATCTGCGCGAAGGCTCTTGGTTGCGCGGAGTCGCGGCAAGCGTTGCCAACGCGCTCGGGCAAGTGATCGGTTTTTTCTCTAGCAAACCGGGCTACGAAGAAAATGCGATTGCCGGGTTGCTTTCGCTTACGAGCGCAGGTTCGGCCGCATTCAACGCAAAGTTTCCACAGGGCATCCCGACGACCAATTGCGGCGAGGGCGCCAATGTCGTGAACGGCATTCGTTATTACTCGTGGACGGGCGATCGCGTGCTCACCAACATTCTCGATCCGCTCGACGCGCCGCTCGGCATCGTTGCGCCGTTGCATGGCCTGTTCGTGCAGAACGATGGGCTGGTCTCCGTGTGTTCGTCGAAGCTGGGGCGCTCGCTCGGCGTCTATAGCCAGAACCACCTCGACGAAGTCAATCAAACGCTCGGGCTGGTCGATATCTTTTCGGTGAACCCGAAAACATTGTTTCGCCAGCACGCCAATCGCTTACAAAGCGCTGGGCTTTGATGTTTGATCACGACCACGCCGTAGCGAGCGAAAGCGCGCGCGGCGCACGCACGGGCATGCGCTGGTGGACCGCGCTCATTGTGAGTTTGATCGGCGGTGTCGCCGCAGTGATTTGGTTCAGCTTGGCGAGTGAGCAGACGAAAAGCGGCGAAACAGGCTCTGCGACTTTAGCCAAAGCTAATTCGGGGCAAAACGTAGAAAAAGAAAACATTCAACAAAGAGTCTATTCAAGCGCTAGCCCGAATTGGAATGGGGCTACTGGATCGAATATTGTTTCCGCACCGAAGGCCCTGCTGCAGACCCCCGCGCTGCATCGCGTCGTCGAAGATTTAATCGGTGACGTGATCGGCAACGGCAGCGTTCGCAACGATCCGCATGGCTTTCGCGCACGGCTCGCGGCGCGAGCGAAAGCGCATTTTCCGCTGGAGCTTGCCGATTCAGCGATTGCGTTTCTCAATCGATACGTTAACTATCTCGAATCGCTCGATGCGCTGAATTTAAGTTCTGCGAAAAACGATGTCGCGGCGCTTCGAAGTTTGTTCGAAGCACGCAGCGCGTTGCGAAAATCGTTTTTCGCGCCTGAGGAATACGAATCGCTCTTCGCGCGCGACGATCGACTTGATCGCTACACCATTGCACGCATGGAAATCGAAGCGAACGCGAAGCTCGACGCGCGAGAGCGCGAACAAGCGCTCGCGAGTGCTGCAAGCGAACTCACGCCCGCCGAGCGCGCCGAGCGTGCAAGCTGGCAATCGCACCTCACCACGCAGACGCAAACTGCTTCTTTCGACGCCAAACAAACGAGTGACGAGGAACGATTCGCAGCGCGCAAAGCGGAGCATGGCGAAGCCGCCGCACAACGCCTCGCCGAACTTGACCGCAGCGAACGCGAATGGCAATCGCGACTCGCGCAGTACGAACAAGCCGCGCGCGACGTTACGAATGGCGCACTCTCAAACGAACAACTCAACGCGAAACGCGATCAGCTATTCACGACGCAGGAGCAGTTGCGGTTGGAGGCGGCGTTAGCGTTGCGGAAACGCTAACGGACGACGGCTACCCGTTCTTCGGCACGATTAATTTCAGCAATGGAAAGTACGTTTTGAATCGAGTCGCATCGCGAGTGAGCAACGAATGCCCTTCAAGCTGCGCGTGTGCACCGATGAAGAAATCGGGTAACGTCGTCGTTTTCGTCCCTTTGCTTCGTCTGTACGCGCGGTGGGCGTTTGCGGCTAGCCACGCAGCTCCGCGAGGAATGGCTTTCACCTGAAGCTCGGTCGCGCGAACAAAGGCTTCGAGTTCGGATTCACTTGCAAACGAATTCGCAATCTCCGCGTAAACAGCGACGTTGATGATCATAGGACCACGGGTCGCAGCCTTTTCAAGTTGCGACTGCGACCAATCCGCCCAGACGGGATCGTTCTCGATTAAATCGAGCAACACGCAGCTATCAACGAACGTACTCACGCTGGATCGGGACTATTTTTTGAGATTCCAGTCCGCCCCGCGTGTTTCGCGCATGAGACTGTCGGTGTCGCGCTTTCGCAGACCAACTCCGCGCCATTTGGCAAACTTGCCCTTCGCAGACGCTGCATGTTTCACGGCTACCATCACGACGCGACCATCAGGCAGCATTTCATAATCGATCTCATGACCAGGCTCGACGTTGAGCTGCTGGCGCACCGCTTTCGGCACCGTGACCTGACTTTTGGCGGTGAGTGCATAGCCCATGACGGCCTCACGCAAGAAAGTAATACATCCATTGTAATACCGCGATTCAACCGAGCGATAATTCAAGAATGAAGATTTACCAAGTCGGCGGCAGCGTGCGCGACAAGCTTTTGGGCTTGCCGTCGATGGATCGCGACTATGTGGTGGTGGGGGCTACGCCAGAGCAGATGATGGCGCTCCGCTACATGCCGGTTGGCAAAGATTTTCCGGTGTTTCTGCATCCTGAGACGAGAGAGGAATACGCTCTCGCGCGCACGGAGCGAAAAAGCGGGCACGGCTACTCGGGATTCACGTTCCACACGTCGCCTGAGGTGACGCTGGAAGAGGATTTGCGGCGTCGTGATCTCACGGTGAACGCGATGGCGCTGGCGGTGGATGGCGACGAGATGCATTCCGCTGCGAACATCATTGATGGGTTCGGCGCGGTGATTGACCCCTTCGGTGCGGTGATTGACCCCTTCGGTGGCAGGAACGATTTGCAATCGAAAACGCTGCGCCACGTGAGCGATGCGTTTGCCGAAGATCCGCTGCGCGTGCTGCGCCTTGCGCGATTCGCGGCGCGGTTTCACGAATTTAGCGTGGCGCCTGAAACGATGGCGCTTTGCCAGCGGTTGGTCGATGACGGCGAGGTCGCGCATCTGGTCGCCGAACGTGTGTGGCAAGAGATCTCGCGCGGCTTGATGGAGGCGGTGCCCTCTCGCATGTTTAATGTGTTGCGCGAGTGCGGCGCGCTTCGCGTACTCGCGCCAGAGATTGATCGACTCTGGGGTGTGCCGCAAAAAGCGAAGTGGCATCCTGAAATTGATACCGGCATTCACGTGATGCAGGCGATTGATTACGCGGCGAATAAGCGCTGGCCGCTTGCGACGCGCTTTGCAGTGCTCACGCATGATTTGGGAAAGGGCACGACGCCTGCGGAGATTCTCCCCACGCACCACGCGCATGAGGTACGAAGTGTTGAGTTGGTGAACGCCTTGAGTGAACGCTGGCGAGTGCAGCGTGATGTCGCAGAGCTTGCGCGCGCCGTCGCTGCGGAGCACGGCAACTTAGGCAAGCTCGCCGAAATGAAACCATCGACGGTGCACGATGTGCTGATGCGTTGCGATGCGATACGTCGCCCTGAGCGCTTTGTGCAAATGCTTGACGCGTGTGAAGCGGATAAAAGTTCACGTCGCGCCGTTGGACTGCCTGAGAGCGCAGGTGAGCCGTTCGTTGCGCGGGCTGACGCCATGCAGGCGCTAGCCGCAATGCAATCGGTCGATGCGGGCGCGATTGCGAAACGTTGTACGGCGGATGGCAAGCCCGAACGCATTCATGACGCTGTGCGAGAGGCACGCATTGAGGCGATTCGCGCAGGGCGCTGAGCGTTGTTTGTGCGGCTGAGGGTGGGTAATGGATCCTTTGCAAAAGCCACGATTATTCAAGGGCTAGTGAGCGATTTAGCTTCGCGTTGAAAGCCAGAAATAAGATCGTTCAGCCCGAATAACAAGTGGCCAAGGTCGAAAAAGCAGCATCTTGGTAGGCGCGGGCTTGACCGCGCTTTTCACGTAGCGCTCGCGAGCGGCGGAAGCGACGTCGATCCCCGCCTACGCGGGGAGTCGCCTACATTCGGAAGCCATGGGGATCTCACCGAGACATCGCGGACTTATGCGGCGAGCGAGCCAGCAACGTGTGCAAAGAGCTCCGTGTCGCTTCGCGTGAGCTGATCAATGATGGTGAAGTGATTGAGTTCTGGCAGCGTCCATTCACGCACACCTTGCCAGTGTTCGCCGATCAATGCATTTTGTCGATGGAACTCGGGGAGCTCTGCGCCGCCAACGGTTGCGGTGAATGGGCAGTCGACGAGGCGCTTTCGATACGCCGGGCTCATCGCAAGTGCTTCTTCGTTGGTTAACTTGAGCGCGTCGTTCAAATAGATCGGCACCAGCGGTTCAAGATCGAAGAGCCCGCTGATTGCTGTTGCCGACACGAAGGGCGTTTTGGGTAAACCGTGCGCGGTCCAGTCGATTGACATGCACCACGCTGTGAGATGGCCGCCTGCAGAGTGCCCCGCGAGCGCGAGCCGATCACGATTCACGTTCAGCGCTTTCGCGTGCGTCCACACATGCGCAATCGCCGCTTCGATCTCGTTCGCGATTCCGCGAATCGTGGTTTGTGGGCAGAGCGTGTAGCCAACGATCACTGCCGCATAACCGCGCTCTACAAATGGTTTGGCGATCACGCTCCAATCGTCTTTCCACAGATATTGCCAATAGCCGCCGTGGATGAAAAAGAGCGTTGGCCAGCCGTTCGCAGGCGCGTCGCCCTTTGGCGTGAAAAGATCAAAGAGATTTCGCTCACCAGCACCGTAGGCGACGTTTCGCGCGCCACCCGCGTTCGTGCGAATGGCTTCGCTTTCCTGTTGCCAGCGCGGCAAGAGCGTTTCGCGCCAATCCGGCACGGCCAGACCATTGTTGTAACGGCGGGCGAGTTCTTCGAGGGGGAGGTTCGGGATCATTTTGTTAGTGTGGCGTTGGGTTCTTCGAAAAAACTGCGAGCAACGACGCACTAATAATCAACGCGCCGCCGATCAAAGTCGCGCCCGTGATCGTTGCCGCACCGCCAAGCCACGAGGAGATGGTCGCGACCAAGATTTCCGCGAGCATCAATACGGACAAGACATTCGCAGGGAGCCGCCCCGCACCGTACTGCAACGCAAGATTTCCAATCAGCACGAATACGGCAAACGCAAGGATCACGAGCCACGCGATCGGCGTCGCGTGCAACACCATCGGATGCGCGGTGAACGAAAGCGCAAAAATCGTCATCGGCGCGATCACGACAGCGCCCAAGAACATGCCCAGCGCACGCGCGTCTTCAGGCGTTGAGTTGTATTTGCGAAGAATCACGTTGTTCAACGCAAAGAATGCGCCGCCCGCAACCGCCAACCAATCGGGAATCGAATGCGGAATCGGCGCGATGAATTGTCCATCGCCCAACACGAGCGACGCGCCCGCGAGCGCGAGCGCGATGCGCACAAGCGCGGCGAGTGTCACCGGTTCATTCAATAGCCAGCGCGCAAGCGGCACCACCCACATTGGCATCAAATAGAAAAGCAAAATGCAGCGCACCACATCGCCCTGCGCGAGCGCGATGTTGAAACACGCATTGGTTCCGCCTGCCGCGAGCACCAGCCACCAGAGCGCCTTGTTTTGCCACAGCGCACGCGGCGCACTTCGGCGCGCGACGATCACCGCAATCGAGCACAACAAAAACACAAAAAATGTCGCCCACAACGAAGGCACGCCTTGTTTCTCAAGGTACTTGAGCGGAATCCAGGAAAGCCCCCACACGGAGGCATTTGTCAGCGCCGCGAGCGCGGCAGCGAGGGGGAGGTGACGCATCTCCGCATTATCGCGGAGCGATCAGCAGCAGCCTATAGATGGGTCGCGCATTTCGTATCAGAAAGCCTCCGAGAATGGCAACGTATGCCTGGAAGCGGCCTTAATCGCGCCTAACGGCTTCCAGTCAGATAGGGGTGCCCGGCTTGCGTTGCGCGCCAGCCCATTTTTTGTGCGACGATCATCAAGCGATCTACACGCTTCTGACTTGTCTCGTTGAAACCCGTCGACGGGCCGGCGTCGTAAATTACAAGCGACCGGTCGCTTTTTGTCTTGAGAGATTCCGTTGGTTCCTTGAGAAAGTCCTCGATTTGTTTGATTGAAAATTGTGTACCGCGCACGTAGGCGCGCCCTAGTGCATCGACGTGTACGTCCAAATGCGATTGCCTTTCGGCGCTGTCCTCGAACTCAGATTCAAGTAATTCCTTAACGGAGCCAATTCGCCGAACTGTAATGTGACGCGGAAACGCGACTTCGAGCGGGGCAGTGCGGATTACGTAATTCGACATGCCGCAAGTACAGTCGTCGTAGTTCAATGGGACGACAGTCACCCGCTTGCTGATACTAGGATGTTTACGTTGTAGACGCTTCCACTGCTTTGAGTCTAGCGTGAGGGTGCCATATACATCTATCTCTTCGCGCTGGCTCTCTGAAATCGCTATCAATTCTGCGGGCGTGGTTAGCTGCCATGTTTCGCGATTTACCGGAATGCCCTCGCCAAAGCTTGCGGACGACAGCGCCAGCAAGAAAATCGCTAGAGTGACGCTAACTCTCATGGGCTTCTACGCCGCCCGCATCAACTTCTTGTGCGTCTTCGCGAGCGCTTGCAGGTATTCCATTTGATCCGCCAGGATGTGGCGATTGGCAAGGATCAGCTTTTCGCTTTTCACTGGGCGATAAGGCACATAGAGCAAACGCAGCCCCGCTTGCTCGGGCGTACGGCCTGCTTTTGAAAGGTTGCAATCACGACAGGCGGTGACGCAGTTTTCCCACGTGTCTTTCCCGTGCTGCGAGCGTGGAATGATGTGATCACGCGTGAGTTCGGATTCTGGGAATTCGTCGCCGCAGTATCCGCAGATATGGCGATCACGCGCAAAGAGCAGTCGATTGTCTCGTCCGGGCAGTGCAGAGACCGGGCTCCAAGTGCTGTGTTTGTGTTCGCCTTCGCATGCGATGATCGAAGAGACTTCGATCACGCTACGTTCACCGTTTTTTCGTTGAATGCCGCCGCGAAACGTGAGCACTACTTCACCGAGCGCCCACACCACGTTGCCGCGCGCATACTGGCACGCCGCAGTTTCAGGTGTCATCCACCCTTTGGGTTGCCCGCCGGAATCAAGGGCCAAGATCGCTAGCGACATCGGTAAACACCTATTCCCTGTTACGCGAAATGCGTCTTGGATACGTAACTTACCACGAAATCACGAATCGCGTATTTCAGCACGCGCCACGGCAGGGGTGGGGCGTGTCAGCTGCGTTATTTCACGGCGTTAAATTGCTGCAGTTGCAACGTTGCAAGCCGAGAATACAGCGGCGACGATCGCATCAATTCTGCATGCTTACCCTCGGCAACCGCACTACCTTCGTCGATGACGATGATGCGGTCGGCTTTTTGCACGGTGGAGAGGCGATGTGCGATCACAATCGTTGTGTGTTTACGCGCGATGTTTTCCAGCGCATCGGTGACGAGCGCTTCGCTCTCTGAGTCGAGTGCGCTGGTGGCTTCGTCAAGCAAAAGAATCGGACGATCGGCAAGGATGGCCCGGGCAATGGCAACGCGTTGGCGTTGCCCGCCAGAGAGCAACACGCCGCGTTCACCCAGCGTGGTGTCAAAGCCTTGCGGCAATTGCTCGGCGAATTCGGTCACGTGCGCCGCGGCGCAGGCGGCGAGCACTTCGTCTTTCGTTGCGTCCAAGCGCCCGTAGCGCACGTTTTCAAAAAGAGAATCAGAGAAGATCACGGGGTCTTGCGAGACGAGCGCCATTCGAGCACGAAGAGTTGCTAGGTCGAGCGTGCGTACATCGCGGCCCTGGACGGCGACACTTCCTTGCTGTGGGTCGTAGAAGCGAAGCAAGAGTTGAAACACAGTGCTCTTGCCCGCGCCGCTCGGCCCGACTAACGCAACAACCTCGCCTTGGCGAACTGACAAATTAAAGCTAGCCAATGATTTTGTAGAGCCGCGCGTCGGATAAGCAAAGGAGACGTTACTAAACTTAATTACTTCATCGCCCACGTTAATTAGGGGCGAAACGCCAGAAGCTAGGGTACTCACTTCTAAGTTTACGAGCGCTTTTTCATCGGGTGATTGGATCTCGCTCACCGTCGCGAGTAGTTCACGAATGCGTTCACTCGCGCCTGCAGCTCGCTTCAGTTGTCCGAACACCTCTGCAATCGCACCCACGGCGGTTGCCACGATCACCGCATAGAACACGAACGCAGAGAGTTGCCCCGCAGTCATGTTGCCTGCGAGCACATCGCGACCGCCGACCCACAAAATCAACGAGATACCAACGAAAGCGAGCACGATCACAATTGCAGTGAGCATGGCGCTATTTCGCTCGCGCTCTGCCGCGTTTGAAAAGAGCGCGTTGATACGTTCAGAAAAGCGCTGCTTCTCAAAATCTTCGCGCGCATACGCCTGAACGGTGCGCACGGCATGAATCGTTTCGTCGCCGCGTGCGAGCGCTTCCGCCAAACGATCTTGCGATGCTTTCGCGAGGCGCTGCACCCGACGCCCCAAAATTACCACGGGCGCGATGATGAGCGGCGTACCGATCAACACAAGTCCGAGCAGTTTGAACGAGGTGATCGCAAGCATCACGAGCGCACCCAGCATCATCACCAGGTTTCGCAGCGCCCACGAGAACGCAGAGGACACCACACCTTCGAGCACTTGCGTATCGTTCGAAAGGCGAGAGAGCACATCGCCTACTCGCTCTTTCTCGAAGAACGCGGGAGACAGCGTCAAGAGGTGCGCGTAAATCTTCTGGCGAATGTCATTGACGACACGGTTGTTGATCCAAGCGATGTTGGAAAAACGAATGTAGACACCGATTCCCTGCGCGATTGCGAGCGCCACCATCACTAGCAGAATCTTGTCGAGCTGCGCCACGTTCTGCGCCGCAAAACCTTGATCGATCACCCGCTTCAAGCCCTCGCCAATCGCGAGCACCGCCGCTGCCGCGAGTGCGAGCCCGAACATCGCAAACAACAAACGCTTCCAATACGGCTTCACGAAGGGCCACATGAAGGCGAGGGTGGCTACCTGCGGCTTTGCTTTTGCTGGTTGGGAGTGACGACTCGTGTTCGTTGCGTTTTGCATAGGGTGGGTGCGGATAAAACTCGATAGCCAGTGGCGTGATTTGGCGTGAGCCTAAGATAAATTGTGATCTTGCCTTGTTGCGTGATTCGCGCTACCTTCACTGAAGCACCGGGGGGTCGCTTTGCTCGTTTGAGAAGGTCGTAACATGAGAATATTCTTTCGTATTGGCTTCGTAACCCGCGGCCTCCTGCCCTTCGCGCTAAGCGCTGCGTTAGCGGCGCAAGCGAATGCCGCTTCATTACCCAGCTGCGCGATCAGCCCGGAAGCTGCTGCTTCGCTCCCGTCCGAAAAGGTTGCCCCCGTCCGCGTTGACAGTCACGGAAATTTCTTCAGCGGCGTCGTGGTTACGCCATTCAGCATTACAGAGCTAGATCGCTTCGGCGTGACCTACTGGGCGCTTCGCCAGTTTGGTGATGGATACGTTGGGGTGCGCTACGTTACTACCAAGGTGCTGGAAGAGAAAATCTGCGCAACCGGGAACAAGATCGTGTTTAGCGAGCGCAGCCGCGACGAGTGGCCGCGCGACAAGTGGTTCGAAGGCGTTACACCAAAGCCTTACGTCTATGTTCGCGAATTTGTTGGCACTCACGTGTTTCAGGAAACTCCGCCCCGTGGTGTGGGGCTCTATTTTCTGTCAGCAATAGGCGCCGACTCTGACTTCGTGTTTAACGGAGGCGCCGGTCAGGGATTCAACACCACAGCAAACGCCTTTCGCGTGCCGCGCGATGGTGAAGGCATGACCGCAGTGCATCGCTTCTATGGAAATTCCGGGAACGGACTCGGAGCACATTTCTACACAGCTGATGAGAGTGAGTATGCGTCGATGCTTATCGCGATTGCGAATGGCGCGAACTACCGCTACGAATTCGTTGGCTTTTTTGCGCCGCGCGCCATACGACAAAGTAACGGCAGTTTCACCTGCCCAAGCGAGGGCTTAACGCCTGTGACGCGCATGCATTTGGCGCCGACGCGAGCTGGCGATCCCTTCGTGTACCGATACGTTACCGACCCCGGTCTTGCGCGCGCCATGCAAACCAAAGGATGGATCAACCAAGGCGCGAGCTTCTGCGCGCTACCCGACTAGACATAGCGGCTACGATGCGCGAAACCGTGCTCCCGGTGTTTGTAATCGAAAAGCACTAGCTTTAGTTGAAGGCGGTATGCAGCAAGTGGCGATAGTGAATCGGGCTAACCGGGCTGTATTCAGCATTCAATGCGATGGTAAAAGCGCCTGAAAAAGATCCCGCTTACAAGGATTCCGGTGCGGCTACGCGTGCGCTACACTGCCTCAGAGTGAGGATGACAACTTAACTTTAAGGTAAGCGAGTATGCGGCTGTTAAAAGTCCTACTTAGTGCGTTCACTTTTTTGATGGCGACCACTGCATACGCGCAGACAGAGGCGCAGCTCCCCTCGTGCTTCCGTTCGCTTCTCAATCCGCCCGCCCTTGGAGAAGCACCCGTAATACTTTTCGTGGATGCGTTTGGCAATTTTTTCAGCCCGCAGTTTGAAGGGCCACTACCGGTCGCTCCGCGCATCGCCTACATACCCGATTTCGCGCTCTCAGAGTTCTGCGCGCGCGGGTTCACAATCACCGCAGTCTCGGTTGACGGCCTTATTGGGGTTGTACCCAAGGAATACCTTACCGTGATGGAATTTCGAGAGGATAAGTCTCAGATTCATTATCTTGCCGCTCGCGGTGCCGACGCGGATTACATCGTTGCTGGCAACGTAGGGCGAACTTGGCGTGTGACCGGTCTCTCATTTAAGTTGCCGCGTCGCGCAGCAGATCTGGTGCCCGTACATATGTTTTTCGGGAGATTCGGAAGTGAATTGCCGGGGCATCTCTACACTGCCGATACCGTGGAGTATGATCGACGTACGCGAGAAATTGCTGCAGGAGGCGCGAGCTACACCTACGAGCGAATCGCGTTTTATGCCCCAGCCGCGACTCGCGGACTGAACGGCGAATTCACATGTAGCGCGGCACACCTTAGGCCTGCGTATCGTTTGTACAAGCGCGGAAGTTTTGGCACCGAGGCCGCGCGCTATCGCGTAGTAGGTGACCCTGTCCATGTGCAACTTCTCGAGCGCGCTGGCTGGATTAACGAAGGCGCTTCGTTCTGTGTAATACGTGATTAGCAGCGCGGGCGACGCGAACACCCAACGAACGGAGTGAGCCTTCGTATAATCGCGCCCCGCTCTCAAGCCTAGTAAAGTACCCAGGCTCGTATCGCAATCGTTCGATACAACGCGGGTACTTTTTCCTCTATGAATCAGAACCCACGCTCGAGTGCGATTGGCCTCGACTTTGGCACGACCAACACCGTGGTTGCGACCGCCTCAACATCCGGGTTAGCGTCCGTGCTTCCGTTCAAGCTGCAATCGACCCGCAGCAACCAGGTGTATTCCACGTTCCGCTCAGCGATGTGCTTCTGGGAAGAGGATCACAATGATGTGCTCGATCTTCGTTTTGAAGCCGGGCCGTGGGCGATTGAGCATTTCATCGACGATCCCACCGATTGCCGCTTTTTGCAATCGTTCAAGACCTTCGCTGCGAGCCCACTATTTTCCGATACGTTTATTCATGGCCGCAAGTTCACCTTCGAATCGCTGCTTTCTGCATTCCTAGAAAAACTGCGCTCGCACACAGATGGCGAGTTAGCCGAATTTCCGAAACGCTTGGTAGTGGGCCGTCCCGTCGCGTTCGCAGGCACTAACGCAGACGAATTGCTCGCGCTTGCCCGCTATGAACGAGCGCTGCGATCGCTCGGCGTCGAAGAGATCATCTATGTTTATGAGCCCGTGGCGGCTGCGTATTTCTATGCGCAGCGTTTGACCCAGGCGGCCACCGTGTTGGTTGCGGACTTTGGGGGTGGCACCAGCGATTTTTCGATCATTCGATTCGAGCCGAGTGCAAGCGGCTTACGCTCGATTCCGCTCTCGCATTCGGGGTTGCCGTGGCGGGCGACGTGTTCGATTACCGAATCCTTGAGCACGCGATCCTGCCGCAGCTCGGTTACCGCGCCGCTTACAAAAGCATCGACAAGCTGCTTGAAGTGCCAACGCACTATCACCATCGTTTCGCGCAGTGGAGCCAGCTCGCCCTGATGAAGTCGCCCAAGGTGCTGCGCGAATTACGGGAGTATTGGCGTTACGCGATTGAACGGGATGGGCTCGCCAAATTCCTGGCGATCATCGAAAACGACTTAGGTTACCCGCTCTATAAAGCGGTTGCCGATGCCAAAGCCGCGCTTTCGAACGCCTCTTCCACGGCGTTCTCTTTCTCGGCGGGAGGCCTCGACAGCGAATTCACGCTTGAGGCGAAGATTGAACGAAGCGCCTTCGAACGCTGGATCGCAGGTGATCTCCAAGCGATTAAGAGCGCAGTAGAGCAAGCGCTCACTAAAGCGCAAATCGCGGCAGAAGAGGTAGATCGCGTATTTCTCACGGGCGGCACGTCATTCGTGCCATCGGTCCGTGCGTTGTTCGAACGGCAGTTTGATCCCGCCAAAATCGAGACGGGCGACCAATTGGAATCGATCGCCTACGGTCTCGCTTTGATCGCGGCGCTCGAGGATCCCTCTGTGTGGTCATCAAGCAATAAATAGCGTATAGCCCAGAATCTATTCGGGAAAGCTAGATATTTTATTATTATCAATACCTCCATAAAACGTCTTCTAGACCAAATAGAAAAGTTATCTCTGCTGCTTTGCTGTATGCCAATCGTTAAACCCGACAAAAAAAGTCGGGAACTTTTTGCAATAATTAGCACTCTCACGCGGTGAGTGCTAAATTGGTGAGCAATCAACCACCTGATGCACTTGAGTCGTTCCGGTTGGAGCGGCTCTGGCGGGGACGCGACCGATCGGTGTCGCAACCTCCCGCCCCCTCGTGGGGACAGCGATTTGAAACGCTGATGCGTATCAAGTCGGCACGGCGCGCCGCGGCGCACAATGATTCGCGGCACTGTTGATTGGAGATTTGAAGAAATGAACCCGACCGCCACTTTGAACTTTCCCGTTCCATCGTCGTTAGGCACGATTGACCAGTACGTCACTGCGGTCAACAAATACCCGCTGCTCACCGCTGAGCAGGAATTCGAATTGGGGCTGCGCCTCAAATACATGAATGATCTCGAAGCGGCGCGCTCATTGGTGATGTCTCACCTGCGTTTGGTCGTTTCCGTAAGCCGGAATTACATGGGCTACGGCTTACCGCAGGGTGATCTCGTGCAAGAAGGCAACGTCGGCTTGATGAAAGCCGTGAAGCGCTTTGATCCAGAGCGCGGCGTGCGCCTCGTGTCCTTCGCGCTGCACTGGATTCGCGCCGAGATTCACGAATACATCTTGAAGAACTGGCGTCTCGTTAAGGTCGCAACGACCAAAGCGCAGCGCAAACTCTTTTTCAACTTGCGCGCGATGCGCTCGGGCGAGCATCCGCTGACTCAAGCCGAAGCGAAACGCATCGCCAAAGACTTGAACGTCAAGCCGGAAGAAGTGTTCGAAATGAACATGCGCTTGAACGGTCGCGATATCGCGATGGATGGCACGCCGGACGATAGCGAGAGCGAAGCCATCTCCCCGATTGCTTATTTGCGAGCTGACGAAAATTCAGATCCAGCGAACGTGATCGAAGCCGAACAAGTCTCGCGCGTTCACAGCGAAGGCCTGAAGCGCGCGCTCACCAAGCTGGACGAGCGTTCGCGTGACATCATCACGCGTCGCTGGCTCGCCGAAGATCAGGAAGAAACGTTGCAAGTGCTCGCCGATAAATACGGCGTCTCCGCGGAGCGTATCCGCCAGATCGAAGCGAAAGCCATGAAACAGATGCGCGTGGAGATTGAGGCGTAACGACGAAAGTCACCCACCGAAACAAACCCGGCCGCGCGCCGGGTTTTTTCTTGCCTGAACATTTAGCATTGGCAATGAGCAGGAGGAAATCACATGGGTAAGGGCTTTGACGGTACTGAAATCTCCAACGATCAAGCGGGCGAGGTGTTGCCGCATTCGCTTGTGCTCGATCGACGAACGATTCTTAAGTGTGGCGCGGGCGCGGTGTTCGCGGCCGCGTTTGGCGGGCTTGTCGGTTGCGCGTCGGGTGCAAAAGTGTCTAACAGAGCTCGGATTGGCTTCAAGCCCATTGCTGCTGCCATTGCAGATACGTTAACTGTTCCTGAGGGCTACACCGCCAAACCGTTTATGCCGTGGGGCGAGCCGATTGGCTCGCTTGCCGGAATGCCCCCATTCAAGCCCGACGCGAGCAACACCGCCGCAGAGCAAGCGTTGCAAATGGGCATGCATCACGACGGCATGCACTATTTTCCGATCAATGGAAGTAAGCGCGGATTGCTCGTGATGAATCATGAGTATGTCGATGATGGGTTGTTGCACACCGATGGCATGCAAAACTGGTCGGCAGAAAAAGTGAAGAAGAGCCAGGCGTCACACGGCATTTCGGTGATCGAAATCGCGGAGAAAAACGGTCAATGGGAAGCGGTGCGCCCGTCTCGCTTCGCGCGGCGCATCACTGCGACGACGCCGATGAAAATTGGTGGCCCAGGAGCAGGTCACGCAATGATGAAAACCGCCGCCGATCCCAACGGTACGACCGTGCTCGGAACATTCAACAATTGCGCGGCTGGCATGACGCCGTGGGGCACGTATCTCTCTGGCGAAGAAAATTTCCGGTTCTATTTCGCGGGCGGCGAAAACATCACCGATCCGCATGCGAAGCGATGGGGATTGAATCGCGGCGCATTCTTCCGCTGGCCAGAGTTCGATGAGCGCTTCGATGCAATCAAACATCCGAACGAGATGAATCGATTCGGGTGGGTCGTGGAAGTCGATCCGATGGACCCGGAATCGATGCCGGTGAAACGCACTGCCCTCGGTCGCGCGGCGCACGAAGGCGCGTGGGTTGCGATCACGAAGGACAATCGCGCTGTTGTGTATTCCGGCGAAGACGCGCGCTTCGAGTACATCTACAAATTTGTCAGCCGCGACAAAATTCGCGGAGCAGGGAACGGACTCACCAAAGCACAAGCCAATCGCGAGTTGCTCGATCACGGCACGCTCTACGTTGCGCGCTTCGATGCGAACGGTCGCGGCAAATGGCTGCCGCTCGTTGCAGGTCAAGGTCCGCTCACGGCAGCGGCGGGCTTCACGAATACCGGTGACTGCGTCATCAAAGCGCGTCAGGCGAGTGATTTACTCGGCGGCACGAAGATGGATCGTCCTGAATGGATTGCGATCGATCAAGCGCGCGGCGAGGTCTATTGCACGCTTACCAATAACAGTGCACGAGGCACCGAGGGCAATCCTGGCGTTGACGCGGCGAATCCCCGCGAACGCAACATGATGGGCCACGTCATCAAATGGAAAGAAGAGCGTGACTTTGATGGGCTTACGTTCACGTGGAATCATCTCGTGCTCGCGGGAGACCCAAAAAATGAACGCGTCTCTGCGAAGGGAAATATCAAAGGCGATCTGTTCGCCTGCCCCGATGGCATCACGCTCGACGAGCGCGGCACCCTCTGGATTCAAACCGATGCAGCCGCCGCAGAAATGGGCAAAGGCGAGTTCGCAAACGTGGGCGGCAATCAAATGCTCGCATGCGATTTAGCGACAGGCGAAATGCGCCGCTTCTTAGTCGGTCCGATGAACTGCGAAGTGACAGGATGCGCGTTTACGCCTGATGGCAAAACCATGTTTGTCAACATTCAGCACCCTGGTGAAACGCCGAGCGAGCGCAGCGATCCTGCGCAGCCCACGCGCTTCTCGAAGTGGCCAGACGGTGCGAGCGCAGGAAGGCCGCGCTCAGCCACTGTTGTCATTCAGAAGCAAGACGGCGGTATCGTTGGCACGTAACACTAGTGCTTAGAATATTTTGAGCAGCCTTTGATAATCGCGGTCATACGACTTGGCGAGCAGCGATTTTTGTCGCGCTGATAGCAATTTGCCGGATATCTGGAAGAACTTCCTCTCTTCTTCTTCTAAGTGATGGCGCACCTCCTCTCCTAGTTTTTTTGCTTTCGTCATCCAGCCGCGCGCAGACTTTTCGGACACCGATAACTCCTCAAGCAACTCGTCTATCTCATGATGCTCCGAAAGAGCATGCCTAGAGCTCGCCAAGCCAGCGTCAAGGTGCATGATGGGTGCGTACAAAAAGCGCTCTTCTGCCGCCGCATGTGCCATTAGCTCACGTCGAACCGAAGTAAACAATGCGCTACGCGCTTCGGAGCGCGGGGCAGATTGCAAGAGCGCGGCGATGAGTTCACGTTGACGCTCATGGCTTGCGCGAAGATGGTGGTAGATGTCCTTCATAGGTGACCTCGGTGGAGTGATGTGTACGACGACTCTGCTCGCACAACGCGATACCTCAGTGTTCGTTGAGGAAAATTTTCCGCGAATGCTTAGTTGGTAACACTCGGAGAGTTGCGTGGCCATTCGTAGGCGATTCCCTACAAACTTACCGCTGTGCAAACTCGAATTGGTAGCAGAACTCGTCCTACACCTTGTGTGAAGTCGCACCGACATACGCACATGCTGCGACACGAAAGAATGCTACGCATACCAACTCTTGTTGAGTATCGTATGCGTGCAGACTCACTTGGAAATCGTAAAGCGTTGAACGGGACTCTCGCCGCGTGGCTTGCATTGTGTGCAAACATGGTCGTTGCAATGGAATGCATTCCCGTTGACCCTGCAAAGTTGACCGAGCGAACACGTGCTTCGTCCGTGTTGTTCGAGCCAACATTTAGCGTCTCGTGCAGCGGGCATAAAAATTCAACCGCTCCGCGCTTCTCGGAAGGTGAAATCTCGGCAGCGGCAGACGGAATTCAGCCCGAGCGTACGCGCTGCCGCGCTTCATTACGTTCGTTTTGTAATGAACTAAAAACTGCGCAATTTAACGTGCCATCGGGAAAGGAATGGATGCCAACCGTCCCAGGTCTCACGCCGCGCGCGATCAAGGTCAAACGCAATCACATCACACTCCACTACACGTTCAAATGAATCCACGCGCTCGCCATGTTGTTTGTACGAGCGTACGAATTCTGAGCCTACTGAAAACTTATGCAAGCAGCCGTCACGCTGCAAGGGAAAATGCGTTCTCAGTCGCTTCTAGCCGTTCGCTGATCGAGCTGGCTCCTCAGCGTATGTCACGCGCCTGGCTCATACGCTGTTTCATGTAATGCGAGACCCAGAGTGTTCACATTGCCCGTGGTGAAGTGATTTGAAGTGTACGATGTCAATCGCTTCTGATGAGCGCTAGCGGCTGTGTCGGCGTGACCCAAACACAGTCGACTTGCGCAGGCCATGTTTGTTCGCGCCTTAGATTCGGGGCTCGCCCCGACCATTTACAGTAATGATTGAACCTGGCGCATCGCGCATCTGCACAGTGTTTCGTTGCCCACGGAATTCGTATGACACGTCGTAATAGTCTGGGCGCGTGTTGTAGGCTTGAGTGCAACGTCGCACTTGTGTACCGGGTGTGTAGGTGGTTCTTACACCACTCTCTCCGTTGAAACTGCCTGACCCAATCACGGCGCCCGCAACTGCACCACCTGCGGTGGCCACATCGCGCCCGCGCCCGCCTCCGACTTGGTGGCCCAACACACCACCGATAATTGTGCCTAAAACTGCGCCGCCTACATTCGGGCCATTTCCAGACTGCGATTCATAACTTGTCGTTCCACTAGATTCCAGCCAGCAGCGCTCCTGCGGTGTACTGTAGACGGCACGAACATCGACAACGCGGGCGTCGAAAAGCCGTTCATTCTCGCGGCGGTAATAGCGATACACGGGAGCAGTTTCGCCGCGCGATTCGCTTGCTGGATCGATACGCATGTTCCTTCCAACAGGTCGTATCGACGATACGCGGTCGTTCAGTCCAACGTTGTACAAATTTGGGTAACTTCCCGGGCGCAGCACTACGCAGCGACCCAGATAGTCGGCGTCGTCGCACACCTGCCATCGCCCGCGCTCTATCACAAGCGACGACACGCTGTCGTTTAATCGAAACGCTCTCAGGTTATGAACGGGAGTATTCACAGTGACCACGCGCCCCCGAAAGCCATCTTCCGTGAATAAAGACACGCTTGGCGCAGGTTGTCCGATAGTTGGCAGTGCGGCGACGGCTGCGGCAAAAGGGATCCATCGAGTGAACTTCATTTTTTGCTCCTAACACTATAGTTGCGCGACTGTGGTGAATCCACTGCCGCATAACTAAATTGTTAGTGCTTAGTAGTGCTTGTGCTGTAGGCGAAGACCTACCGAGATCGTAGGGTTGTGTTGAGTGATTAAGATGCACTCGACAGCGATGTGAATTCTAGTTGTTGTCCTACATCCGAAATTCCCGTTGACTGATGGTTGCCAAAAGTACTGCAAAGATATTTGAACTCAGCTAATTCGAGTTTCAGGTACCACTTATGAATGCAAATGAACAGCGCGCGACCGAGCTGTCGGCCGCGGTTATCGTGTCCGCAATTTTGATGATCTGGGCCCACACCGAATGCAGCAATCAAGCTGCGAGTGATTTTTCAAGTCATCCGGGGCCGTTAAAAATATTGGCGCAAAATTGCGCCGCGATACATACCGATGCGCGCGTCAGTTTCATCGCAACAGCGAGCAACAATTCGCAAAACAACGAGCAGTGCGGAGCGCAGCCATGATGAGCCGAGCCGAGCAAATCGTGCGCGACGAACGTTTCCCTGCACGCTCGTCACTTCCGCGTGCCCTAGTGATTGCTGCGCAACGCTGGTTCGATAACGATGCACCGTCACGCGCGGCAGCAATCGCTTTTTTTGCAACGTTCGCGCTGGTCCCGATGTCGGTGCTCGTTCTACAAGTTGCGGCATTTTTATAGGCGATGAAGCAAACGTCGATCTATTGAGACACCAACTTGGTCAGGTTCTCGGCAGCGACGTAGAAAATGCACTGGGATCGTTATTGGTGGTGCACTCCCAGCGCGTGGAGGAAACTAATCTGCGATTGGTGTCGGCTGCCTCACTGCTGATAGCTGCGTCCGCTACGTTTGTAGAACTTCGCGCAGCGATCAATCGCATGAACACACACGATTCCGACGCCTCTACTCCCAGTATCAACCCGTCTCGTTACGGTTGGGCGTGGTCGTTGTTGAAGGCGCGATTTCTTTCACTGTCGATCGTGATCGGACTCGGCTTTTTACTCGTTGCGTGGCTCACCATCGATACCTTGCTTGCGATACTGTACGAACGATTCCTCTTTGGTGCGGGCGAGGTTATCGCGTACGTACTAACCACTGCGGTGACTTTGCTCGTTCTCTTCGCCGCGTTTTATGCACTACTGCGGGTTTTGCCCGATCACAAGTTTGCACCTCAAGCAGTCTGGCGCGGTACGGCGATTTCCGTACTGTTGTTCGTCTCCGGGAAGTGGGCAATGACGGTTGTGTTGGTAAAGGTGTTTAACGTCGGCACATTTGGAGCCGCATCTGGGCTGATTGCGCTACTGGTATGGATTTTTTATGCAGCGGCAGTGTTCTTGTTTGGCGCCCAAGTCGCCGCAGTTTACGAACGCAGTGAACTTACAAACTCCTAGCGTGCTTTCTAATTCGAAAAAAAGGACTCACCGTAACAGGATTTGAAAAATGCGTCCGTTACAACGCCGATCGCGCAGGCGCCATTAACATCGTTACGCACACCGGAAGCGTTTGTCGCTGCACGTAAAGCGTTGCTAGTGCACCAAACTGCAACTCACAGCGGTCAATAGTACGTCGAAGTAGAGATAACTATTTACTTTAACCCCCCGTTAAAAAACGGGTTGATCAAATAAATGCGTGTTGTGTGCGCCTAATTAAACGCATATTAAACCCTGTGAAAGATGGGATTCGTGCGATAAGTGGATCGAACGTATGCGTTACTTTAAGCGAGGAACAATTTCGAGTTCTATGACGTGTGTTTGCGGCAAAACACAACGCCCAAGCATCGGGCGATACTTGGGCGTTGTGCAAAGTCGTACCGCGCTAAGTAAGCGCGTAGCTAGGATTATGGGCGAACAACAATGTCGTTGCGAACACGTTTCACGCCGTTAACGTCGCGAGCGATAACTTCTGCACGGCTTTTTTCAGAAGCATTTTTCGCGAAACCGGAAAGCTGAACTTCACCCTTCAGCGTTTCGACGCTAATGGCGATCGCGTTGGTAACGGGATCAGCCGCCATTCGCGATTTGATCTGCGTTGTGATCGTTGCATCGTCGATGTACGTGCCAACAGTTTGCTGCTCGCGCACGACAGCACAGCCCGAACTGAGAGCAATGATGCCCAAGCTAACCGACGTCAAAACAACCTTTGCAATTTTTTTCATAACAGTCTCCTACGTGAAGTAAATACTTAGTTAGTAAAGACGCTGTCCGCGTCCAGCATGATCAGCGAAACGATTAAGCCCCTGCGCCACCATTGACTTGATGGCTGCAGGCTGCACGGCACCGGCAATAACCGAACCGAGTAAAAGTCGCCGCCAGGGACGCGCCGCCACGAGAACCGCGCCGGCAGCAGCGCCTATTGCTAATGCCTTCCAAGGATGCGCACGGATTTGTTCGCGCACAACAGGTGCCGTTGCTTCCGCCACGATCGCGACGGGGTGTTCCGCAGCAATTCGTTTCAGCGTATCCAGGACTACGCTGCCCAGTGATGTAGGCATTGATTCCGCGAAGGTGGACGTGGCGCGCGGATCAGAGTCACCATGGGTCGCTTCACCGCGCAAAAAACTGCGAATTTCTGCACGGGTTATGTCGATGGGCAACTGATCTCCTTTATCCGCTTGCGAACGAGTTGTCGATATCGTCATGAACCTGCTCCAATTTCAGATAGCAAATCTAAATCCTTACGAAGCATGTCGAGCGTCGAGGGGTAGATCAAAGTAGGTTTGACACTGAGCGCAATAAGCCCGCATACAGTCGCAAGAACGAGTACCGCAAGCGCAGGTGCGAGTAACGCCCAGCTTGCTGTCGCAATGCCTCCGGCAACTAACGTCGCGGCTACTGCTGCAACCGCTAATGTCACAACAAAGAGCAGGACACTGATGAGGCCAAAGAGCGCGCGGCGCAGCCAAAAACTTCGCAACATGCGTAGCTCCGACTGTGCAATCTCTGTATATCCACTTACATGCCGAACCAACAGCTCAGGCCGCTGGGTGACAAGTTGCAACAACGCGCTCCACATGAAATGCTCCCTGGTGCTCAAGCGGTTGGTTAGTAGCGGATGTGTGAGCGGCGCGCGCGGGCGACCAAAATCAATGCGGCTACGGCTGCGCCCACGCCAGCGGCAATCGCAACGGATTTCAATGGTTGCTCACTAACGTAGCCCTCACAACGTTCAACCGCCCGAAGTGCCTGCGACTTAGCGCGCACGCCCAAATCTTTCGCTGTATCCACCGCGCGATGGGCGACGTCACGACCGTTTTCCAGCAGATTTTCAACGACAGGTTTGGCTTCCGACCTTAAGTGGGAAGCTTTTTCGCTGGCGCTATCGATCACGCGTTGTGCGGCGTCGTACGTCTTATTTACTGCGTCATCGGCATAATCGACTGCAGTGTTGACCGCCGAATTGATCGACTTATCAATCGTATTCGCGGCTTGTTGAATCGATTTATTCATGATGTGTTTCCTTTGGAAGTAAACGAAAAGAGGAAGAAAGAGTACGATCTGATGCCACTAAGACTTACGTACAAGGCTAACGATGAAGGTCACAACTGCCATGATCGCGAAGATAAAGAACAAAATTTTGGCGATTTCAACAGCACCAGCGGCAATCCCGCCAAACCCAAAAACAGCGGCGATGAGTGCCACCACCAGAAAGATGACTGCGTAATGCAACATGAGATTTCTCCAAGTAGTGCGGCGACAATTAACCGCGATGGAAGAATCATAGGCGTCGCTCGAACGCTCAAGCATCGGTGGTCTACGCATTAATGCGTAGGCCACTGCCGATGTGGAGTAAGCGCTGTCCTACTAGAAGAAAAAACCGCTCTCGTGGTAGCCGCATGCGGCGTCAATGGATTACGTGCAGTGGCCGGTCACACTCACCGAACACATGAATGCTCCTTGCGCGCATCCTTGCGCGCATTCTTGTTCACGGAGCCGTTGTGCCCCCTCTCTAATCGAGGATTCGCAGTTACGTCTAGTCGAGCGCTTTTGCGTCGATGACTACAGGGCAAGTGGTGGGAACGATAACGTTAATGTCCGTCCCTTTGCCGATTTCGGACTCGATCTTGTACGAGCCTTGCAGAGCCTCCACGCGGTGACGCAATCCTGGTATGCCATAGCTGGCGTTTGAACGCGACGCGACGTCGAATCCTTTGCCGTTGTCGCTAACGCTAAGTTCGGCAAAGTTTGAGTAGTTCTTTAGCGTCACCGTAACCTCAGTCGCACTCGCATACTTCGCGACATTGGTCATTGACTCCTGCACGACTCGATATACAGTGAGCGCGGTATCGTCATTCAACGTCACGTGCTCGAGTTCTGTAACGACAGTCACGTTGGCACGCTCTTGAAACTCCCGGCAGAGCACTTCAAGCGCGGGCAAGAGCCCAAGTTTGGCCAGCGTTGACGGTCGCAAGTCCTCGATGATACGGCGCTTCAAAGCAATGCCTGCATTGAGAGTTTCTGTCAAATGCTGCATTCGCTCAAAAGCTTCTTTAGACCCCTCCGGGAGCCGGGATCGCGCGCGCGCCACATCCAGTTTTGCCGCAGTTAACAACGAGCCCAATTCGTCATGCAATTCACGCGCCAGTCTCTCGCGCTCTTGCTCCTGAATTTGCTGCAGGTGATTTGCGAGCGCTGTTAAGCGAGCGGTACGCTCGCTTACCATCGACTCGAGACGGATTTTGTCGTCTGAGAGCATGCGCTTTTCTCGATCCGATGCCTCGTTCAATTCCTTTGATCTGCGCAGATATAGCTGAAAAGCGAGTAGCGCGAGCGCAACAACGAGAGCGATACCCACGCGGGAAATTTGCAAGCTTGACTCAACCCTATGCAGACCAGATTCCAGGTCCACGCTCGCCGCATTCACCAATTGCGTGGCCGCATGGCGAATTTCCTCCATGTATTGCTTGCCTAGATCAGTGCCAACAACCGCTTGCCAGTTGGGATTGCCCGGATTGGCTTCCTTGATCTTGATAGTGACATCTAGCTCGGCAAGTTTGCGCGAGGTTGCGCGAGACAACTGCGCGAACTTCGACATTGCAACGGGGTCGCGCATGTAGCTGTTCCGAAGCGAGTCCAAGACGGCGCTAAGTTGATCGACCGACTCGCGGTAAGGCGTCAGGTACGACGGGTTACCTGTAATGAGGTACCCACGCTGCCCAGTTTCAGCATCGAGCATCAACTGCAGTAGACGGTTAACAAGCCCCCGACGCTCTTGCACACGATCAATTTCGTTGAGTGAAGCAGTTGAACTTCGGAATCCGTATTCATTGATGGCGATAAGCGCGACGGCTCCGGCGATTGCGAGTATCAACGCTATCGTTCCGGTCGAACCACTGAAGAGTTTGTTTACAAGTTTCATTGAATCATCGCTATCAACCGAACTTATCGAGATGGTTACAGTCCTGAGAAGTGGGGATCGCCCGCGTTACACTCATTCGATGCCAAACTACCCTTGAGAGCTAGCTATGTTGGTTACCCGAATTGGCCTTGTTGACGATCACGCCATTTTGCGAACTGGACTGCGCGCGTTCATCGAAGAACAATCGGATTTGAAAGTGATAGCGGAGGCGTCGAACGGACGCGAGGCCATCGATATGGTGCGCCAGCATGAACTGGATGTGCTGTTGATGGACATTTCGATGCCGGGTCAGAGTGGTATCGACGCGTTGGCCATGATTCGTGCGAAAGCGCCTGACGTCGGCATCATCATTTTGAGCGGATATCCGGAAGAACATTACGCCGTAAATTTGATTCGCCAAGGTGCTTCCGGGTACTTGAATAAGCAATGCGATCCGGCCGAAATCATTGTTGCACTCCGCAAAGTCGCTAATGGTCATCGCTATATCTCTGCCGAGGTTGCCGAACTGCTCGCGCAGCAACTTAGCCGTAACGATGAGTGTCTCCCGCACGAGCGACTTTCTGAGCGCGAGTTTCAAGTGTTCATCCGCCTTGCAAAAGGCGAAACAGTCGGCGATATCGCTAAAGATTTGTCGTTAAGCGTAAAAACGGTTAGCACTTATCGAACCCGAATCATGGAGAAATTGACGTTGCAATCGAACAGCGACTTAACCTATTACGCAATGAAGAACGGTCTGTTAGATTGACTCGCTTCGTTGCCCGAGTTGACGTGTCGCGAGCTTCCAGTTTTCAAACCATGTCAGGCCGTAGCTGCGAGTATTTGCTCATCAAACGGGCGACTTGCAGAACTCAACTAGCGCATCGATGTCAGTCGATTTGTCGAACACGCGATCCGCGCCCAACTTCAACGCCGCAGCACGCAGCTCAGGCGATGCGTAATTGGAAAGCACAACCACGCGCTGCAGTGCGCTCCGTGTGTTCATCGCTGCTAGTACCGGCAACCCAGTGCCGCGCTTGAGGAATATGTCGACAATCGCCACATCCCAACGATCTTCGTTTTCGGCGAGCCACGCCTTCGCGTCGGTTTCTGAATCTGCGCATCCGACCACCTGGCAATTAGCTAGCTCTGCAAGCGTTTCGGCCAGGTTTTGTCGAATGATCGGACTATCTTCAACTAAAAATACGCGCGTCATTGGAAATTTAAATACGGAGTTGCCTAAAACAGCGCAACTTTCAGAATGAGCATATTGCAACAGACTTCTCCTTTCTGTAGGACGGCGCCGACACCTTGCGCCTAATCGCCTTCGTGAGCGACCGAATCTGCTGATGTTGAAACTTTTTGAGTTGAGTTACTCCCTCCCAACGATTCTTGCAGGCTTTTCTCGCTGCCATTCGGTCGTAGTCGAGCTCTCATTTGTTGCGCTAGCAACGGACTGAGCAACATTCCTCCCGGTAACAACGTACACGCGATTGCGAGTAAAGCCATAGATCCTGTCCATCGCACGCGACGCATCATTTGCATGTGCTGGCACAGTACATGGAAACAACTTTGTGGCGCACGTTTAGCGCGACTCGCGGGGAGATTCGATACAAATTCCATGCGTCAATCATTCTGCGGCTGTTCGTAAAACCTGTAGGACAGGTGCGCGCGATACTGTCGTCCTAACATAGTAAATACGAACGAGGGCGCATTCGCGCTCCAGAGCGTGTTCATACGAATTTGTCGAGAGGCGCCTTGAAAATCTGGCGGCTGCGGTAAGTGCTGCTAAGGGCGGGATGGTCTCTCCCCCGTTCGAGCGACGCGAAAGTACAGCGCAGATGCCGACCTAACGGCTCTGAAAGCTACGCGGAGCCGCCGGGGGTATGCAACAGTTAGGCTGTATTTTCGTAAAACTTCGACGTGTTCGTCGCTCATGTGGCGATTTCGGAGCGCGGTGTCGTCGCGAAGTGCTTGCGACAATCTTGTCGCCCAAGCTCCGTGCATGCACCACGGTGGCTTTCGGCTCTCACGGATCAATTTCGCGCGCATGAAAACCTGACCCGCTGCCCTCACCAAAAGACTGCGAACACGTCCTAACTCACCAGATCGAAGCACCCAATGCGCGAATGAAGTGCCGAGCGCAAGCCCACACCGGAATAGTTTTGCAGACTAGCGATCGCGCCGTCGGGCGAATCGTCATGCCAGTAGCCTGAAAAGAACGCATCGAATCGCCTGTTCTCGATCAACGAGTCGTGCAGCCAACGTACGTTCGTGTGGCGCGTGTCTTGTTGTATACGGCGGAACAATTGCATGACGACACTTTGCTCACCCTCCAAATGTTGTACAAAACGCAAGCCATCGAACACGAGAATGCCCGTGACGTGTAACACCTGATTGTTGGCGCGCGCTCGATTTAAAACGTCGGCTACTTGCGTCAATCGCGCGGTCGGGGCAAGCTCGCTGATGTAAATCAATTCAGTTAATAGGCTCAAAATAGGTCGCAGCTGCGAATGATGATGAGAGCATAGGGATGAAAACTGGGGGGCGCTATGTCAAATGATGTTGTAAATACAAAAAATTCGATCACGGATGCGGGCGAGGTCGCGCCCCCCGATCGTTGCAAATCATGTCGACTGCGTGCACTCGATGCGTTTCGCAATGCAGATACGGCAGAGGCGAAATTTATCGAAGGGCAACGTCGAGAGCGCGAGTGCTTTGAACGAGGCGATGTGATCGTGCACGAGCACGAGCGCGCAAAATTTATTCGCACAATCTATAGCGGCTGGGCGTTTCGCTTTAAGACTCTGTCGGATGGACGCCGGCAAGTGCTCAATTTTTTATTGCCCGGCGATATCGTTGGGTTACAAGAACAATTCAGCGATGCATCACTGCATGGTGTTGAGGCGTTAACGTCGCTCAGTACATGTAGTTTCCAGCCCAACACGCTATGGGACATGTTCGGGCAACATTCTCGCCTTGCATTCGGAGTGACGTGGATTGCTGCGCGAGAGGAAGCACTCATCGATGAAAATTTGCTCAGCGTTGGAAGACGTTCCGCAACCGAGCGGATTGGTGCGCTCTATCTTCATCTGTATCGACGGATGCGCCAACTGCGTTTGGTGGATTCGCAGGGGTGGTTCGAGTGCCCGATTACGCAAACTCACATCGCGGATGCGCTAGGGCTGTCGCTTGTTCACACTCAGAGATCGTTACGCCAGCTTAAAAAATTGGGGCTCTATACGCGCGACAACGGAAAATTGCGTATTGAGAATCCGCGCGCACTTGAACGAATTGCCGAATACTACGAACAGCCCCCTCGGCAAATGCCGCTGATTTAACGGTTGCAATATCGTGCCGTCGCTGTAGGAAGCGACCGACTTTGAAGCTAGCGCTCTAACTATACGGGCGATTACGCATCGAAATACGATAACGTATCTCACAAACTACATACATCGATGCACACCAGCACAATTGTCTCGGCTATCCTCGGTATCGCAATTACGCTGCTGACACTCGACTTACTATGGCTCAAGTTTGCAATGGGTCCAATCTTTCGCGCCGAGTTGGGCGATTGGGTCAGGCCAAACATCGGAGTTGTGCCAGCAGCACTGTTTTACGTGTTTTACGTCGTCGGAATTTATGTTTTCGCGGTAAGGCCCGCGCTCGTGTCATCAGCGCCTCTGGCGTACGCGATAGGATACGGTTCGCTACTGGGGTTGGTCGCCTACGGCGCATATGACCTCACCAATCTCGCCACACTTCGAGCGTGGACTCCGCGGCTAGCCATGATCGACATGGCGTGGGGCACGTTTTTAACGGCAGCCGCCAGCACGGCGGGTATGGCGGCGGCGCGCCTGATCGAAAATAGTGCTCGACCTTGAAGCACTTCGTTCTTCTGCAGCGGACTCATCCGGGGCACCAGAAAGTCGGAGGACACCTGAACGTGTCTACCCGAAATCGTCGCGGGTCTACAGCTAACGGACGCAGGTGTTACCTGCCCCGTGAATCGCGTACCGGGATTCTCGCGAAAATCGGTATCGTTAACTGATTGTCGTCGGGTAGCCGCGAAACTGTGCTGTTTCATCTAACAGCTGTGTCACGTTGCGCGCATTGATACCGAAGTCGGCGCTGACGTGTACGCGATCACGGCTGAAATCATCTTGCACAGTTAGACATTTGATCCGCTTAACTGTGGACACGCTTTAGCTCACGAAATCCCGACGCCTAGTGCCGTTGAGATTCTTCGCCGCCATGAGTGGCACGTACTCACCAGGGCGCTCCGGTGTCTTCCGGTAGCGACTCGTAAGCTGGGTGTCTTGGTAGGGTCAATATACGTACGTCGCGTTGATGGCAATACCGTAGCCCTCATATCGCGGGTGCAACAGATTGTGGTTTTATGTCCAGTAGCCCGCTCGACCGCGCTTGCGGGCGAAATCGATAATGTGAGCACTCAGACGTTGACTTGACGGACTCGGCAGCGCGAGGTTTCGGTAGCCGCCTCGCGATATCCCCACGGGGACATACGTGCGACGCTCCTAAGCGCGTCATTCAAGCACCAATTGAAACGCCGCCTCGCGCCGGTCCCGTGGGGTGACTACTTTGTCTCGAGATTTCGAGGACTGTCTTTAACGCGTGAATGTCCAAGGGCGCCTCCGCCAACGGCCCTTTGGGCTCGGCGTTATCGCCTTCGAGATCGTTGAGCTGCTGGGCCTCAGGGCGCCCATCCCACCGTACCCGAGCGCTACTTGTAGAAGCTCGCGTCGCTAAAGCCTTACGTTCTGGAGAGCTCCTTCAGCGACATGTCCGCTTCGACCTGCCTGATAGCACTGATGATCTGCTCTTCCGTGAATTCGCTCTTTCTCGTGGCCGATACTCTCCGAAAATTGAGGGAGACCTCGGACAATACCCCGTTACGCTATGAGGGCAGTAGGTCCAGAGGCCTGAACTAATGCACACCAAACCCTCCATCACGCGGAGGGAGCGATAAGTCGTTTTGTCGCTCATTGCCCACATGATCATGTGTATCGTTTCGAGCATCAGAGGGGCGTCGTCCCAAAGCGTGCCATTCGCGCTGGCGGCGTGCGGACAGACTCGATCCGGCTCCATCTTTACCGACTGAACGAGATCGGGAAATTTCACTGCATCTTGAATGAAAAATACGGGAATGTTGTTCTACAGCAAATCTCGGTTCCCCTCTGATGGGTAGCGCTTCACCGCGAATCCACGCATATCGCGGGCTCATCTCCCGAACCAGCGCCGCCGGTAACTGTCGAGAAACGACAACACACGTGTTTAGCGGCCTACGTCTGAGAGTGTTTCCGCGCGGCTACTTTCCCAGCGATTTGATGAGTTCCAAGAAAACGTGTGCTGCACAGCCACGAGCGTGAGCCATTCGTTCCGGAATCCGCTCAGGGTCGAAATGCGTAATCGTCTCGAGAAGAATAAGGCCCTGAAGGACGGTCGGTCCCCGCAAGCCTGCTCGTAGTGGGTTCTGGTTGTCGCTTAGTGGAAGGCCCTAGCTGGTTGTCACTGGTTACGCACTTTTTGCTGATGAGTTTCACCACCAGGATCGATGGTCGTATTACGCTCGTCGCGGAGTTTGCAGTTCTGCTGAATCCGCACCCCTTTACTTTCAGGTAGCGATCGAGATCAAGGGGCCGACCAATAAGCTCCGTACGGAGTGAACTCTCGCAAGAAGTAGCAACCGTGGCTGCGCATAACGATCGAGCGTCGTTGGCGCATCGCGCGTTGCGACTCATCATGGTCAAATGCTGCTGCGCATAGGTACCCGCTGCAACGGCAGTGACGCGACAAATCCGTGAGCAGAAATACTCCTTACTCGAGTCCGATACCTTTAAGCGTTAGCCGGTGTGCACTAGAAATGGTTCACATAGGCAACAAACCGACACATGACCAAGATAACCCTGACAAGTGTGCCATGCGAGTCAAACCCTCGAGAGCAGAGCGCTTGATTGAACGTAGGTCGGGGCTCCTTAAACGCAACCCCGCTGTAGAGCTTAAGGAGGTGATGCCTCACGCTGATTTACACGTGGTCGCTTCGCTAGACGCTTGGCAATCGCCCGCGCGCTATTCGGCGAGATAGGTGGCTATGACATTACCTTCGTTAAATCTTTCGAGCACGACACGAATCACAACCAATATCGGGACAGCGAGCAGTAAGCCTACCGCGCCCCATAGCCAACCAAAAAATAAAACACCGACGAACATTGCCGATGCGTTAATCGCAGCCTGCCTTCCCATCACAAGGGTTTGCAAAACCATGCCGACTAAAAATGCAATTGCAACCGTAATAAGCGATGCTGCGATTGCCCACCCTAACGACTCCCACTGCACGAGCGCGGAAAGAAAAACGCCTATAGCAATCAGAATTGGTCCCATGTACGGGATGACGTGAAATAGTGCCGAGAGCGCACCCCATACAAGCGCATTCTGCAGCCCAATAGCAAGCAACGCTACCGCAGTTGCCACACCTAGAATGGCGTTAGTAACGATTAGCGATCCGAGATATCTTTGAACCGCCTCGTCGACTTCGTCCAATACTTTCTGAGTCAGATTTTTGTGTTCCAACCTGCCTTTGAAAAGTCGCAAGGTCTTTCGCCGGAATCTATCGCCCGCTAGCAATACGAAGAAAGCAAGCAAAAAGCTGCTAGCCAAGCCTCCTATTACCGAGGTAGCCGTGAGACCGCCAACAATGATCGCAGCAGTGAGATCGAGCTTAGATTCGGGTTTCTTTTCGAACGTAGCGAGCGCTTTTTTCGGCGGCGGTGACGCCTCATCCAATGAAACCGCTTGTGTGACCGCCTTTGCTGCATCACCCACTTTGCTGATGACGGAACGTTCGGCGCCTGAAATTAGTTTCAGTTCACGCTTCAACGTCGGTGTCGCTTTCGGCAATTGATCGAGCATCGATACCGCTTGCCCCCAAACGATGTAACCGACTAGTGCCACACACGCGCCCACGCTAAAAATCACAAGCGTGACAGCAACGCTTCGACGTACGAAGTTCGATAACTTATTGACTATTGGCGACAACGCGTAGGCTAAAAAAATGCCCGCCACTACTGGAATGAAAAAACTGGCCGCCTGTTTGAGCGCACCAAGCACGATAACGATGGCGGTCAAGATGATGGCGACATCAACAGGTCGAGATGTTGCGGGCGCACTCCTCCCATTCGTTTGCGTCGCTGCGGGCGCTGGCGCCGCCTCCTCGCCCTGTTCGTTTTGAAAAAACACCACGATATCCACCCACGATTGCAAGCGCAGATGATGCAGCGCAAGCAATCCGCTCAGCGTGAGAGGGCAGCGGTTTTCCGTGTAGGACTCAATGCCGATAGGGAGGTGACGCTGCGATGCTATCGGTCGTCATCTACAGGACGCTCATTGGTAGGCGAGTAGATGTCCGGATTGCGCTCAGGACGACAGGCACATATGCTCTGTTGACACAACCGCTGTTTCAGCGCTCTGTAATGCAGTGAGCCGATAACTCCGTTGTAGTTGCCCGGTATTAGCCGTTCCAAGATCAAGATAAGAAAACAAAAAAGCCCCGCCGATTTCTCGACGAGGCTTTGTAGGCTGTTATTTTTATTGAGTAATTCTTGGTAGGACGTGGCGGGCTCGAACCGCCGACCAACGGATTAAAAGTCCTGCCGCAGTCGTAGATAAATCAACAACTTAGGCTCAAAATTGTTAGACAAATCTGCTGACGGGAATTGCGCAGGAGCCCGCAATATCCGTCTGCGAATTTGACATTTGTCTAACGCCTAGGAATCTCCAGATCGGGCAAACGCGCCTTCATTGAAACGTCGAAGTGTTGCCGCAGCGGCGGTTGACTCCAGTACGCTTGATATCACTTGTTGCTTGTCCCGAGCTGGTCACTTATCGATCCGGCACGATGAAGTGTCAAGCCGCGTACGCCACGCGAAGGTCTCGGAGGTAAGAGTGCACGCGACTGGGGTTTTGCTCAAGCATCTGCATGTGCTCCGTGGCAGTCGCTTTGAGCTTTGCTTTGGTTCGAACGGGAACGTTCTAGCCCAATAGACAGTACCACCGTGTTCAACGTAGTCGTACAAATGCGCGGTAAAGGCGATTCTGTGTTCGCGCAGCATGCGAATCGCAGGTGTAATAGGGTGATCAGGCGTACTCATCGATGTCTCGCTAAAGCTTTAGGCACGATCTTTAAAGCACCTTGAAGACCTCTGCATATCCCAGGCGAGCCCGTGATGCCTCGTCAAAAATCCTCACGCACTTACGCAGGCAGCGGTGTTTTTTCGAATTTTCTCGTTCGACGGGCTTTGGCTACGTTGTGTAGAGGTTTTCTTCGGTCAATTGCGTTCGGGTCATCGATCACGCCACCCGTCGTGCGACACATTTCGTCGCAGCGGTGCACACACTCGCGTCTTACCTACGATTCTAGAGGCCCTGCATGTCCGATCTATCTATCCTTCAGCGTACGAGTCGCGTCCAAACGGACGAGTTGATGGTGCTCGCAGAGCATACAGCCACGCCTCTAGCGAACGACGCGATTATCTGCGCTCCCTACCTGCTACATCTTCTTCTTACCGATGTGAGCGGGGTTGAGGCGCTGATCGATGAACGGCTGTTTACGCTGCTCATCGGCCAGATCGTCTGGCCTAACGACGCGCTCAAACACGTTCGCGCTGCGTTTCGCCGCGACGCGGATGAATCTGAGGCTGAGTCGCATACGCTGCCAACATTTCTCCGAGCGGGTGGGCGCTACCGCCACATCGGGCGAGCAAAAGTAGCGGCGGGCGACCACGGCACCCTGCATGCTGTTGATGCCGCGCTTAGCAAACACCCGCGTTCATACGACGCAGCGCTAATGGCATTGCGGATGTCGGCGCCAGATTGGATGCGTCGCGTGCTTTTGACATCGCTTGAAGCTGCCAACCGAAAACGTGACGCCGCCGAAACAGTGATCATGGAGCGCATACAGCACTTGAGCGCTTGGTTTGATTGGTCTCCGGTTGATACCGCAATCACGCGTTTGACCTGGCATGCAACCGAGTACGAGTGGTGCTACCGCATGCTTCGTGCGCTCCCCTATGCCGAGCAGGATGTTGGTCGCGCTTACAACATGGTGTTGCCATTTGATCGTCGAACGTTACGCACAAGTTTGGCCGCGCGCAGCCCGCTTTATCAATCGGGATTGGTACGCTTCTACTATCAACATGGAAACGGGCCGTTTCCTGCGTTTGATGATCCGCCGTTGCTACACCCCGCGGTAACACCGCTGCTGACTAGCTCAACCGCTGAATTCACAATGACGCGTTTGACCGATGCGCTTTATCAGCCAAGCCCCACGCCCACTTTGGATAGCGATGACTTTAACCATCTTCGCGCCGATGCTGATGCCTTGATCCGATTTCTCAGCCAAAGCGCAAATGTTCGCGAACCGGGCGTCAACGTTCTTGTTTATGGACCACCAGGCACGGGAAAAACCGAATTTGTACGTTGGTTGCTGCAAGCGGCTGGGTTACACGGATACGAGGTACCTGTACATGATCGCGATGATGATATGCCGTCAACCAACGCGCTCAATGACCGTCTGGGCAGCGTACGCAGCTCGCAACAATTGCTAGGTGGAAAAGATCGCGCCGCACTGGTGTTTGATGAGGCAGAGGATGCCTTTCCGCAGGTCAATCCACTTTTTAGCTTCGATTTTGGTCTAGGAAAACCATCGGCATCTCAGCCGCGGAAGGGCTGGATCAACCAGTTACTCGAAAACACACCCGTGCCCATCATTTGGATCAGCAACGCTATCTCGCAGATTGACCCCGCATACCTGCGTCGCTTTAGTTTCCATTTGCAGATGCGCCGCCCAAGTGAGCGTATTCGTGAGCGTATTGCAACTCGACAAGCGGAAGCTCAAGGCATTGCCACCGCTGTGGCTACACCGCTTGCGCGCTACGCTGACGCGAGCCCCGCCGCCATGGCATCGGCGCTTCGCTTTGCTCGACTTGCGTGCGATGAAACCTGCGCTTCCCCCAATGGAAAGGAAGCGCTTCAACAACGCCTTGCCGAGCGAAGTCTTCAAGCCGGGCTGGCAGCAGCGGGATTAAGCGATCATGTTGACGCGCGGCTCAACTCATTGGCATACGACCCAACGCTCATCAATATCGCGGGCAGCCTACAAACAGATGCCCTAATCGATGTGCTTCGAACGGGCCGCCCGATGAGCCTCTGTCTTTATGGAGCGCCAGGTACCGGAAAAACGAGCTTCGCCGAGTACGTTGCTACGCAACTGGATAAGCCGCTGCTCTACCGACGCGCCTCTGATCTACAAAGCAAATGGATCGGAGAAACCGAGCGCAATCTGCGCGACATGTTCGCCGAGGCGCGCGCTGAAAACGCCGTACTCCTGCTTGACGAAGCTGATAGTTTTCTTTACGACCGTCAGCATGTACAGCACAGTTGGGAGCGCAGCCAAGTCAATGAACTATTGCAGGCCATGGAGCGCTTCGACGGCATCTTCATCGCCGCCACCAATTTAATCGATGTGATCGACAAAGCGGCGCTACGGCGGTTCGCCTACAAGCTGGAGTTTTTGCCGCTGACAGCGGCGCAGTGTCGGCGAGTGCTGCTGGCGCTGGTTGCTGATCTCGATGAGTGGCAAAAGCAATGCAACATCGGATCGCTGGAAGGTTTTACGCTGGGGGATTTTGCTTCCGTGGCGAGGCAGTTACGCGACTTTTCGGAAGGAGTGGTGTGGTCCGATATTGTTAGGCAACTACAGCGTGAAGCCAGCGTGCGAAGCAGCGCCTTTACGCGACGGATCGGATTTTGAGGGCCTACTGAAAGTAGAACCCGTGCCATAACGGCGGCAGGGGCTGCCGATGATCTAATGTTCAGCACACAACAAACCTTGAAGCGCAAAATGATCAAACTCGAAAAGCAACTTATTGACGGGGTATTTGTCGCAAAAAGGACTTATTCCAAGATGACTGGCTACGGTCTCTGGCACGCCCCGGAGGTCTTTCTGTCCTCAGCGCTCGCCATGCACCTTAGCAGCATCAACAAATCCTGTTGTGTGTACCCAGAATGCTCGCCCAAGGCGATTCAACGGGATCACAGCGTGGACCGATTGGTGGGACGCCCCTTAAATGTCAACGAACAGCAGCGCTTTGATCTGCTTCTTTGGTGGGCTAACGAAAGTCCGCGTTGCATTGTTGAGCTAAAAATGACCTATGCGCAAGGCAACTCTGTAAAAAAAGACGGCGAAAAATTATTGGCATATTCAAAGGAGGCAAGGCGGATAGGTTTGCGTTCGGGTTACTTGCTTGTGTACAGCCATGCCTACCGGAATCGCGAGTTGTCCAAGGAAGTTCAAGGGCGAGAAACCTTGGCTAAGCGATTCCAACAGTATGGAGACGCATTGCAAAAACTTAGCCCAGACTTCCAGTTTGTCGGCGAGAAAGTCCCTTCAAAACCTTACGAGACGGATGACAGTCGCGACTACTACGACGGAGCAGCCCTATACAAATTATCCTTTTGAGCGCGAACTGGCTAGCTCTCAGGGTGTTGCAAGTTCCACCTCCTCCCCCTGCCCCCTCAACCACCAATACCACTGTTGTGATTCGACAACCGTAGCAGTCACGATGTTTTTTCCGCGCACACGCCGGATGACTTGATCTTCCGCAAGCGGTGTTTCTTCGAGGATCAGGCGCAGCGCATCGGAAACGGCAAGTCGCACGTGGATGCGCTTGCCCTCGCCGAAGCCAAAGCGGCCTTCCTTGTCAAAGCGCTCAAGATCGAACTCAGCGGGGCGTTGAAACGATTCGCTGCTCTCCCGCGCTGATTGGATGCGATGTAGGGCGAGGGTGCGCTCCTCTTCATAGCCTTCAAATCGACACACTAGAAACATGCGCACGCCCTGTTGCGCAAGCCCCAGCGGCATGACGCGGGCGCGCACTTTTTTGCCGCTCGCGTTCACGTAGTCCACCGAAAGCCAATGATCGTTAAACAGCGCGTTGCTCACCGCGTCGAACACACCATCGCGAATCTTAGGTGGCAACAGGGGCTGCGTCACTGGCACCACGCGGACTTTTTTGAGCCAAGCGCGTTCACGAGATACAGCAGGCTTCCCACCGTTGAGTTCAAGACGACGAAGGGTGTCCTCTGCTTGCTCAAAGAAGCCGCGCATTTCTCGAGCTGCGCGCGTCGGCAGAAGGTGTGAAAGGTGGGCTTGCCCGAGCGCGAACAGCAGCGATTCGGAGGCGCTCAACCCCGGCAGCGAGAGCGTTTCTGCGTGCGGCTTCCATTTGTAGCCGAAGGGTTTACTGCGGATGTCACGTTCGATATCAAACGCGTCAGCAAGCATGTCGAGTTGCCGCTGCAAGGTACGCAGATCGCGTTCAACACCATTAGTGGCTAGCCGCTCTTGCATTTCGCGCGACGTAACGAAACGGTTACGCGGAATATTTCGCAAGAGTTGTAATGCGAGCTGAAGCGTTTCGAGGCCTGAAGGACGTTGAGGCATAGCCACTACTCCGTTTTTACCGAGTGATTAGCGCGGGAAGTTTTTGCCCAGCCAGCTTCGCCCAGAGCGCGACCATCGCATAGCTATCGAGTGCGCAGTAGGCACGAAGCTGAATATCAATCTGAGCGCGACGCGACGCACCCGTGCTTTCATCAATGGCTTCGAGGTAAGCTTCCTGCGCGGCCTGACCGTGCTGAACTCCGTCTAGCCTCTGATAGTCCAGCGCGCGTGCGATAGTGGGTAGCACCTGTTTGATGCTCCAGCTGCCGCGCTGTGCGGGGTGGTAATAGTGGTCGCGCGTCAACGGCAGCAGATCCACTAGCCGCGCTGCGATATCAAGCAGCGCACTACGATGGCGTGGCACAGCGGTGGCGAGTTGCTCCAAGCAAGAACGCTCAAAGCCCGCGTTGTAGGCAAAGACTGGGCGGGCGCGGTTGGGTCCGCCAAACGTGCGAACTAGGGCGCGCGCAAGGTAAGGGCGCGGATCTTCACCCGTTAAGTCGAGGTGGTGGTGCTCGGTGAGGGCACCGTTTGCCTCTACGCGGTGCGCGGCGAACTGAAATGGCACTTGCTGCCACGGCATTGTGCCCACCCATCTCGGTACGGCGAATGCGATGGTTTCAAAATCAAGAAAGGTGGGTGCCTCGCCGTACTGCGCCAGCGCAGCGCGACTCTTTCGCTGCTCAAATACAACTTTGTTGGCAAGGGTTGCCGCTTTCACCCGCAGCTGCTGCGTGTTGAGCAAGGCGTCGTCAATGTCGCGCATGTCGGGTTCGCGTGGACGCTCCGCTAGTTCCGCGATACGCGCCTTTAACGCGGTTGCTCGCACTTGCGGCAGCCATGTCACCGGGTATTTCGCCGCTTTGGTGGGCGGTGCGAGCGTCTCGCAATACGCACGATAGCCGCATTCGAAAGGCTCGGTGCACTGGGTTCCCATCAGCTGACGCGGCTCGCGTTTACGCTGTGCAAAGCGATGTGCAGCGGAGACCCAGTCGGCTACGTCAGATTGGCGAGCCGTGACCTCGGCAGTGAGATCCACCTCACACAACAGACCTTGGTAGTTGCCGTCGCCGGGATATACCCAACCCTTGTTGAGGTGCGCTACGGCAACCGCTGTGATCGCGACGCCCGACTGCAACGCGGCGAAGGTTTGGATGGCTACGTCATCGCGGTGATAGTCCTTGAGTACCGTGGACGATTTCACCTCGATCATCCGCCAGCTAGTGTTTTGCGCTCGCGGATGTTTCTTGCCCTCCACTGCTGTCGGCAGCATCACGTCCGCGAACGCGATCACGCCTGCGGCGGCGAATCCCGCCTCAAATACAGGTTTCGGTTTGGGCGCGCTGAGCAATGCTTCGCTTTGCTTCAGGGCATCCGCTAAGCCAAGCGCTTTAATGTCGATAAGCGTGCCGCGCTGGCGAGTATCGTAGAGCTGCCGCGCCACATCCCCCACGTGGTGGCCCGCATCGAAACTTCGGGCCAGGGCGTTGTCTGTTTCTCGGAGCGATGGTCGATTGACGTCAAGCCATAAGCGCTTTGGGCAGATACGAAAGGAAATGAGCTTCGATTTGGATAGAAATGCAAGCATCTTGCAAGCGTAGCGCAGGGTGCGACATTTTGTGTCGCACCGTTAATCGTCGTTGCCCGGCTGGCATGAGGCGCGTGAGCTTCGGGGGGGGTAGCCCGCATATTTCAGAAGTGTCCCCGTTTTTCAAGACAGTGAGCTAAGTGTGAAACTCGGGTAATTTTGACGCGGCGGGAATGCTGCGAGAGCAGTTATCTGATGTCAACGAAGAGCGGGCGTGCAGTGCGTCGTCAGCGGCGTAAGTTGTCGCCGGAGTTCAAAGCGAAGGTCGCGTTGGCGGCGCTGGGACAGGACGCAACGATTGCCGAGTTGAGCAAACGATTTGATGGTCACGCCAATCAAATCATGGAATGAAAGAAGCAGCTCGTGGAGCGTGCAGCGGGTGCGTTTGGTGCAGCGGGTGCCACTGCGAGCGAGGCCGTAGATTTGAAGGGACGGCGTGCCAAGATTGCTCAGCAGGCACTGGAGATTGATTTTTTAAGCGGCGCGCTCGACAAAGCCGGGTTGCTGAGCGCCGGCAAATGATTGCCCGGGCCCACGAACAGTCGGTGGCACGACAAGCCAAACTGCTCGATCTGAGCCGCGCGGCGGTGCACGACCAAGCCACACCGATTTCGGATCGGGATTTTGCGCTGATGCGGCTGATCGATGAGATTCATCTCGAACAGCAGCAATCGGGTACGCGTGGTTTGCTTCGCATGTTGCGTCAACAAGCGGGAGCCAAGCGCTGGCTTGACGCCGAACCCCTAAGGCGCAAACACGTGGCCATGCTGATGCAGCGCATGGGGATCGAGGCGCTGTGTCCGAAACCCGGCACGAGCAGAAAATCACGGGGGCGCGGGCACACGGCGTATCCGTATCTGCTGCGATACTTAGCCATCAGCGAGGCCAATCAAGTCTGGGCGATGGACACGACCTCTGTTCCGATGCGCCACGGTTTCGTCTATCTGATCCTATTGATCGACGTGGCCAGCTGCCGCGTGCTCGCACACAAGCTGTGCACGACACTTGAGGCGCACCTCGCAGTAGAGATCGTTGAGCAAGCCGTTAACCGCTTCGGCACGCCTGAGATCGTCAACACCGATCAGGGCAGTCAATTCACCGCCTTCGAGTTCACCGAGGCCATCAAGAAACACGGCATCAAGCTCTCGATGGACGGCACGGGCGGGTGACGAGATAACTTCTTTGTTGATCGCTTCTGGCGAACCGTGAAGTATGAGCGCATCTACAAACGCGCCTACAACACGGTGAGCCAAGCGAGGCACGACGTTGCCGAGTACATCGCTTGGTACAACGACAAACGTCCACACACGAGCCTGGGCGATCGCACGCCCAAGCGCGCGTACGTTGAATCACCTACCAAACAAGCCGCCACAACGATGAAAGTGGCTGCGTAGAATGAACCGAATCGGCGTGCCCCGCGTTACTCCCACGCCGAGGTCCCACCTATCCATCGGGGAAAACTGTCTAGCCCAACGGGACCATTTCTACTATTGACGAGACGATTGATCGATGAACAACGTATTTGGCTTTCGTGACCAACTCATTAGTGACTACAGCTCGTTTTCGCGAAGTTTTTCGAGAATTGCCGCATCAGACATCAGGGATGAAGTTGAACGGCAATACGCTGATGGACGCTATTGGCCAGAACCGCTCGTCCAAATCAACCCAAACTATCAGCGCAAAGGTACAGTACAACAACTAGTTAAAGAGGGTGTCCTGCACAGCGCTTGCGCAGATCTATTTCAAGTTGGTAAGACAGAGGGCAATGCCCAGCCGCTGCATCTCTATGCGCATCAGATGCAAGCGTTAGCGAAGGCACAGGGCAAACAGAGTTACGTTGTCACGACAGGCACCGGCTCCGGCAAGTCCTTGTCTTTCTTCATTCCTGTCATTGATCGGATATTGAAGGCAAAAGGCTGCGACAAAGCCGCACGGACTCGCGCTATCGTCATCTACCCGATGAATGCGCTTGCAAATAGTCAACTAGAAGAACTCGAGAAATTTCTTTACGGCTATCTTCCGGGGCAACAGCCATTTACTGTCGCACGCTACACCGGGCAAGAGTCAAAGCCGGAACGCGATGCAATCGCGGACAACCCACCCGACATCCTGCTCACTAACTTCATGATGCTGGAGCTCATTCTGACTCGCTTTGATGAGGTGGATCGGCGTGTCGTGGATCACTGCCAAGGTCTGGAGTTTCTAGTTCTCGACGAGCTTCACACGTACCGTGGCCGTCAAGGAGCCGATGTGGCGTTGCTGGTGCGTCGGCTACGAGAGCGCCTGCAGGCCGACGAGCTTGTCTGTATCGGCACATCGGCCACCATGTCGAGCACGGGAAGCTTGGCAGATCGAAACAAAACCGTCGCGGAGGTTGCCAGTAAGCTATTTGGTTCGAACATCAGTGAGCAAGACGTCATTGGTGAAACGCTAGAGCGCGTCACCGATCCACTGAAAGATGTAGCTGCCGTGCAGGCCGAATTGGCTGTCGCAGTGACGCGTAGTCAATTCGCATGGGCAGATTTTGATGCGTTTCGAATTGATCCGCTCTCGATCTGGGTCGAACTCAATCTCGGAATTGAACTGTCGGATAACGAGCCGCCACGCCGAGCAAAACCGATAACCATCCAGGCTGCCAGTGAAATACTGGCCAAGGATGCTAGTTGCGAAATTGAGGTGGCGCGAAACGCTCTACAGCAGTTTCTAGTGGCCGCTCATGAGGTCAAGACACCACAGGGGCGACCGCCGTTCGCCTTTAAGTTACACCAGTTCATTAGTGGCCCTGGCAAGGTATTGACCACGCTAGAAGCGCAAACAACTCGTCATGTCACGCTGGATGCACAGCGCTTCGCTCCAGGCCGTCAGGCTGAAGGCGCTCAGCTCTATCCGGTGCATTTTTGCCGAGACTGTGGGCAAGAATATCTGCCGGTTTGGCAGTCAAGTCGAGCGCCGACAACCTATACACCGCGGGAAATTGATGACATAACGGCGGACGATAACGAAGAAGTTCACCACGGATTTCTATGTCCGGCAACACCAAATTTGCCCTTTCGCGGTGGCATTGAAGACTTGCCAGAAACCTGGTTGGACCTGAGCCGCGATCAACCCAAGATCAAACAGAACTACAAAAAGGCCGTACCCTACAACGTTAATATCGACGTTCAAGGAAGCGAAGGAAAGGGCGAGTCGTTCTGGTACATCCCCGGGAAGTTTCGCTTCTGTTTGAATTGCGGCCAACTACATGAGGCGCACGGCAAGGACATCAATCGCCTCGCGAGTCTTTCAGGCGAGGGGCGATCATCTGCCACCACGATCCTGACGTTGACGGCACTGCGTCAACTCTTCAATGAAGCAACCCCCGCTAGCGGCCAGCCCGACCCTCGTAAGCTCCTTGGATTTACTGATAACCGTCAGGATGCCGCACTGCAGGCCGGGCACTTCAATGACTTCGTTTTTTTGCTGACATTGCGAGCAGGTCTCATTGGGGCTTTGCAGAACAGCAACGGAGCGTTGAGTGAAGAGCAGTTATCCGATGCTGTTTTCAAGGCGCTCGGCTTTGATCGGGTAGACGAAATCACATTGGTCGAATACCTGCGCACACCCAAGCTCATGGGGCTGGCGCGCCAAGAAGCTCAACGCACACTGCGCTATATCATCGGCTACCGCTTGCTGCGCGACCTTCGGCGTGGTTGGCGATTCAACAATCCGAACCTAGATCAATTGGGGCTGCTGGCGATCAATTACCGCAGTCTGGATCAGTTCTGTGCTGACGCTGCTGCATTTGGAAAAAATAGCACGCTAGCGAAATTGAGTGCAGCGAATCGCGCAAAGTTGTGCCGACTTGTTTTCGACTCGATGCGTCGAGGGCTGTGCCTTGAAACGCGCTACCTGGATTCGGTCGAACAAGACAAAGCACGAACCAGCGCATTCGCATATCTGAACGAGCGCTGGGCTTTCGCGCCCGACGAGCAGTTGGAAACTGCGAAATTCCTAATCCTTGGCAAACGTCCCGAGTACAAAGGAAAACCGAGAGCAGATCTTGTCACGGGCGGACCCCGCTCGCGATTGCTCCGCGACATTAAGAGTGCGTCGTTGTGGCGAGAGACTGCCTTTGCCGGTCAGGTCGCAAGCTGGAGCGACTCCGACTGGGTCGAACTAGTTGAAGCGCTGCTGCAGTCGTCAGTCCTGTACGGTTATGTCCAGAAGCATTCGATTGATCAACAGCTTGTTGGTTGGCGATTGAATGCGTCTGCACTCGAGTGGTGTTTGCCGAACTTGTCTGGTGATGTTCAAGACTCGCGTACGAACCAATTCTTTCGCACGCTCTACCTGAATATCTCCGATCTGTTGCGCCAACAATCTCATCCCCTGTTTGAATTTGAGGCGCAAGAACACACGGCCCAAGTTGATGCAGAGCGGCGGCAGCTGCTTGAACAACGCTTCCGGTACACAGAGAAGGATCGCAAGGAGTGGGCTGACAACCCTGCGCATGAGGCACCGCTTGAGCGTCTGCCTGTCATGTTCTGTTCTCCCACTATGGAGTTAGGGGTTGATATCTCGGCGCTAAATACCGTGTACTTACGTAATGTGCCGCCTACGCCCGCCAATTACGCACAGCGCAGTGGACGTGCAGGCCGATCCGGTCAGCAGGCCCTCGTGGTCACGTATTGTGCGTCCTTAAGCCCGCATGACCAGTGGTTTTTTCAGCACGCCAGCGAAATGGTGCACGGCATCGTCCGCGCGCCGACGCTGGATCTGGCCAACCGCGATCTCGTTGAAAGTCATCTGCAGGCGGTATGGCTGGCAAATGCCCACATTGCACTCGATGTAAGCATCGCGCCCATGCTGGATCTTGACCAACCGGCCAAACCGCTGACTAAGTCCTACCACGATGCACTCCATGACCCGGCAGCCACACAGCGTGCCCAGGCTAGCGCTGCGCGAGTCATCGCCCAACTCCGGCAGGAACTAGCAGGCAGCGATTGGTTCAATTCAGATTACGTTCAGAAGGTCATTGAGCGCGCGCCACAGGCATTCTCAGATGCCCTCGAACGTTGGCGGGTTTTGTTTGACGCCACGCGCACACAAATGAACATGGCAGACCAGATCGTCAAAAGCCACACCGCATCGCACGGTGAGCGCCAGAACGCCCAACGTCGCTACGGCGACGCCGCCCGACAATACGCCGTTTTGCTGAAAACCGGCAATAGCCAAAACAACGACTTCTATACGTACCGATATCTAGCGAGTCAGGGCTTCCTACCAGGCTACAACTTCCCGCGTCTCCCACTCATGGCGTGGATTCCCGCGCGCGGTGGCTCGTCTTCGGCCGGAAAGGACGATGAGGGAAGCATGGTCAGTCGCCCCCGCTTCTTGGCGCTCTCCGAATTCGGCCCACGCAGCCTGATCTATCACCAGGGCCGGATGTACCGCGTTGTACGCGCTAAGCTGAACGTTGGTTCGGCGGACCACATTTCTAGCAACAGTCAGCTTGCCACCATTTCCTCGTTGGTTTGTAGTCAATGCGGCTACGGGCACGTGGGCGACGTGGGCGGCCCACAACCCGTGGTCAATCGCTGTGAGAACTGCGACGCGCTGCTGACCGAGCACGACTGGGTGCGCGAGCTGTATCGTATTGAAACAGTTGAAACGGTCGCTGTTGAGCGAATCTCCATCAATGATGAAGATCGTCAGCGTCAGGGTTTTGAGTTGCAGACCACCTACCGATTTCTCCCGGGGCCCGATAACGTAGTTCAGCAACGCAAATCGGATGTCCGGCATGGTAACGAGGACTTAGCTGAATTGACCTATGCACCAGCTGCCCGCTTGTGGCGCATCAACCGGGGCTGGCGCAGGCGCAAAGATAAGGAACTGCTCGGCTTCTACATCAACCCGATCACCGGCACTTGGAGCAAACAGGATGAGCCAGGTGGCGAACAAAAAGATGACACAGATGAAGGGTTGCTAGACAGGGTCCCAAATCAGCGCATTGTCCCCTTCGTCGAGGATCATCGCAACCTCTTGATCTTGAAGCCAGCGCATCCCTTGTCGCTTGAGGCCATGGCAACCTTGCAGGCCGCGCTCAAGCGCGGCATTGAGATGACGTTTCAAATTGAAGAGTCTGAACTCGTTGCGGAACCATTGCCGAAAGCTGACGAGCGTCGTGCTCTGATGTTCTACGAGGCAGCCGAAGGGGGAGCCGGTGTGCTCACCCGCATTGCGAGCGACCCGGCCAGCCTGGCACAAGTCGCAAGCAACGCACTCAAACTCCTCCACCACAACACGCCGGAAGGTCCATGGAAACTGGAAGATTTGTCGGCGCTGGAGCAAACCAATGCGCTGGGGAATCACATCTGCGAAGCCGGGTGTTATCAATGCTTGCTGTCCTACTTCAATCAGCCGGACCATGAGAACATCAACCGTCGCAATGTGGACGCGCTCAAGGTGCTGGTGGCGCTGGCAAATGCTGAAGTAAAGCCGAAGCGGGTGCCGCCACCAAAACCAGCGAGTGAAACGAACAATGATCGACTCCAGCTATGGCTAGAAGCGTTGAGCGCCGCAGGCTTGCGTCGTCCAGATGCCTTGCAGGTATCCGTCAATCACGGCGCGGCAACGGCTGCGGGCCAATACAAGTCGGCCCGCGCCCTGGTATTTCTTGATGCGATTGAATCCGAGACGGCTGCCCTGCTGACAGACAAAGGCTGGCAAGTGCTGAACTTTTCCGACCCATCGCAATGGCAAGCGCAATTTGCCGCGCATGACGATGTGTTCGGCAACGATGAGAAAAACAATGACCCAGCTTGAACATGATTTCATGCCCGGCAACCTGGTTCGTGCCCGTGGGCGCGAATGGGTAGTGCAAAGCGAATCCCGGCGTGACTGGCTGCGCCTTCGCCCGCTTGGCAGCGCGGACGATGACACTATTGCCCTGATTCCAGAACTCGAGCTGCAGCCCGTTGAGCCTGCCACCTTTCCCTGGCCACAGCCAGAGCACGCCGGAAACCACGCGGCAGCACTCCTGCTGCGCGACGCGCTGCGCCTCAAGCTGCGGGCGGGCGGTGGCCCGTTCCGTTCGTTTGGAAACATCGCGGTGGAGCCGCGTGGTTACCAGTTGGTGCCGCTGTTGATGGCGCTGCGACTGACCACGGTGCGCCTCCTGATTGCCGACGACGTGGGTATCGGCAAAACCATCGAAGCCGGGCTGATCGCACGTGAGCTGATGGATCGTGGCGAGATTGCACGACTCGCCGTGCTTTGCCCTCCACACTTGGTTGAGCAATGGCAAAGCGAACTGGAAACCCGCTTTAACTTAGCTGCGGTTGCGCTGACCTCGGCGTCGGCCGCGCGTATCGAGCGCGATATTCCCCATGGCGTCAGTCTGTTTGATCACTACCCAGTCGTGGTGGTGAGCCTTGATTACATCAAGAGCGAACGCCACCGTGAACACTTCCTGGCTATTGCGCCGGAATGCGTGATTGTTGACGAAGCCCACACCTGCGCCAGCAGCGGTGCGGGAAAGCAATTGCGCTTTGAGCTGCTGCAGCGACTGGTGAAGGACGAAGGCCGACACCTGATCTTGCTCACCGCTACCCCTCACTCTGGTGACGAGGTGGCTTTTTACAACCTGCTGTCCTTGCTCGATCCGCGCTTTGTCGCGCTCCAGACCAGAACGTCTGCCAACGATCCGCTGCGCCAAGAACTTGCACGGCATTTCGTTCAACGCCGTCGCAAAGACATTGTCGAATGGCAGGCAGAAACCGGTGACGGCCGCGGCTTTCCCCGTCGCATGAAGACCGAAGTGACCTACCAACTGAGCGGCGACTGGGGGGCGTTTTTTGATTCGGTACAGGACTATTGCCGCGAGCTGGCTGAAACCATCGAACAGCAAGGCGAAGGCCGTGGTCGCCTGATCTGGTACGCCACGCTTGCCTTATTGCGTTGTGTTGCATCGTCACCCGCCGCCGCCGTCAAAGCCCTCACCACGCGACTGGAAGGCAGCCTTGAAACAGACGACCTGCTGGCCGACGAGCGCCTCCACGACGGCGAAGCCGATGACCTCGACAGCAACGATCTGGAACCCCCAGCCCAACTGGAAGAAGCCAGCCGTCTGCAAAGCCTGATCGAAGAGGCGGAGCGCCTTTCCGGCAAAGACGGTGATCCCAAATTGGCGGCACTGATCCGGCATATCGAGGCGCTGGTGAAAGACGGCTACCACCCGGTGGTGTTCTGCCGCTATATCGCCACCGCTCACTACGTGGCTGACCAGCTGCGTAAAGCCATCCCCGGCGCGACCATCGAATCCATCACCGGTGAATACACACCAGAGGAACGGCGAGAGCGCGTCGAGTCCATGGAAGAAGGAGACACGCGCATTCTGGTGGCTACCGACTGCCTGTCCGAAGGCATCAACCTGCAGCACCTTTTCACAGCAGTGGTTCACTATGATCTGGCCTGGAACCCAACCCGCCACGAACAACGCGAGGGGCGCGTCGACCGTTTTGGTCAGCAGTCCGCTGACGTGCGCTGCACCATACTCTACGGGCAGGACAACCCTGTGGATGGTTTTGTCCTGAACGTCATTTTGCGCAAGGGCGAAACCATCCAGAAAGAATTGGGTGTGCTGGTGCCCATGCCGGAAGACGAAGCTCGCATCAATCAGGCGCTGGTCAAAGCCGCACTCATGAAGCGCAGCGACAGCCGTCGACCGGATCAAGGTAGCTTTGACTTTGGTGAACCCGAACGTATCCTCCAACCGCTGCATGCCCAGTGGCAAGACGCGCTGGAAAAGGCCAAGGCCAATCGTACTGTATTTGCTCAGCGCCGTATTCGCCCGGATGAGGTGCTACCCGAGTGGCAAAAGCAGCAAGAAGCCCTTGGGACTCAGGCTGATGTGCAGCGCTTCGTGCAAAGCGCCTGCGCACGTCTCAACGCACCACTGGAGCCCACCCGCAAAGAGCAATTCCGCTTCTTACCGCAGCACTTGCCCGAGGCGCTGCGCCAACGGCTGGCTGACGAGGGCATCGCCAAACCGGTACAGCTGAATTTCAACGAATTGCACCGCAGTCACCCGCTGGTCAGCCTACTGGCTGAGCACTTGTTAGAAGCCAGCTTGTCTGGCGAGCAGGCGATTGCCGCACGCTGTGCCGCCACGCTTACCGATGCGGTCGAAGTGGTGACCACCGTGTATTTGCTGCGCCTGCGCCATCAGTTGAGCTATGTGCGCCGACGCCAGCCTTTTCAGATGATGGCCGAAGAAACGGTGGCCTTGGGCGTTGCAGGCCGCAGCAATCCCCAGTGGCTGGAAGGGGATGCCGTGGCGAGACTGCTGGAATGTACGCCCAGCGGCAATCTGCCACCAGAAGCCATGCAGCGTGAAATCCGTACCGCGCTGGAATTTCTGCAAAACCACCCGAAGCAACTACAAGCCTTGGCCACCCGACGTGCCGAAGCGCTACTGGCCGACCATCAGCGTGTGCGCGAAGCCGCCCGTGATGTGGGGCAATACAGCGTGAGCGCCTGCCTGCCGGTCGATGTGATGGGCGTGTATGTGTTACTGCCCGATTCACTCTAACGGGCGGCCACCAGGGATAACAACATGAAGAAACTACGGAAAGCCCAAGCCGCGCTGAACCTGCCAACGCTGACGTTGGAAGGCGGCTTGTTCCTGCCTGATCAGCTGGAGAAAGCCGCGCTTGGTAGCGCCCAATGGCAAACCGAAGCCGACTACGGCACGCCCAAAGGACTCAAGCTCAAAGACGACTACAGCCGCGCCTTCCAAATCGCCTGCGCACAATGGAAGCACTTCGCCGCCCAATTTGAGCGGACGGATATAGACGCCACTACGCTCACCCACAGTTTTGTGCAAGAACTGCTGCGCGACGCCTTCGGCTATACCAACCTTCAACCCTGCGGAGGCATCGCCCTAGGCGAACGTCACTACCCGGTCAGCCATTTGGCCGGTAGCGTACCGGTGGTGGTAGCACCTCATACGCAGGCTTTGCATGAACCCGATGCTCGATTTGCCATCGCCGGTGCAGGCGTGCGCAAGAAGTCGGCCTTCATGCTGACGCAAGAATTGCTCAATGCCAGCCCTGACCACGTCTGGGGCATCGCCTGCAACGGCAAGACTTTGCGCTTATTGCGCGACGCCGCCACGCTGACTCGCCCCAGCTTTTTGGAGATCGACCTGGCCGATCTACTAGGTGGCCAGCGCTATGCCGAGTTCGCCAACGTCTGGCGCTTGCTGCACGCCAGCCGCTCGGCTGGCAGTCCTACGGAATGCGTTTGGGAAAAATGGCGTGCCGCCGGGCAGGAGGAAGGTACCCGCGTGCGCGACGGGCTGCGCCTGGGCGTCACCGATGCCTTGCTGATTCTGGGTGAGGGCTTTATCCAGCACCCCGCCAACGAGTCCTTGCGCACCGCGTTGCACAGCGGCGAACTAAGCAAAGACGCCTACTTTCAGCAACTGCTGCGGCTCATCTATCGCCTGATCTTTGTGTTCAGCGTCGAAGAACGCGGCCTCCTTCACCCAAAATCCGACCCCAAGGACGACAGCAAAGAAGCGCTTGCCGCACGTCGCGCTTACGCAGAAGGCTACGCGATGGCTCGGCTGCGCGATCTATGCCTCAAGCGCCGCGCCCGCAACCGTTTTGACGATCACTGGCAAGCGCTGCGCATCGTATTCAAGGGTCTGAGCGAAGGTGAATCGCGCCTGGCCTTGCCAGCCCTCGGTGGACTGTTTGCCACCAGCCAGTGCCCAGCGCTGGACGCCGCCAGCCTCGACAACGCCCACCTGCTGGCCGCTATGCAAAACCTGCGCTGGGCCAGCCACAAGGGTGTGTTGGCTCCGGTGGACTACCGCAACATGGGCCCGGAAGAGCTGGGCAGCGTGTACGAAAGCCTGCTGGAACTGGTGCCGGAGATCGACCTGCCTGCGCGCAAGTTCGGCTTTGTCGGCTTGACCAGTGAGGGCAGCACAGCAGGTAACGCCCGCAAGCTCAGCGGCAGCTATTACACGCCGGATTCGCTGGTGCAGGAATTGATCAAATCCGCACTCGACCCAGTCATCGAGCAGCGAATTGCCGCCCAGCCGGAATCGCCTGTTGAAGCGCTGCTCGCAATCCGTGTGATCGACCCCGCCTGCGGCAGTGGCCACTTCTTGCTGGCGGCCGCGCGCCGCCTGGCTGAAAAGCTCGCGCAATTGCGGGCGGGTTTGGTAAATGCGGATGGCGAACAAACCGAACAAGACTTCCGCCATGCCCTGCGCGAAGTGGTCAGCCGCTGCATTTTTGGCGTGGACCGCAACCCCATGGCGATCGAACTGGCCCGCACCGCCTTGTGGCTGGAAGGCTTTGAAGAAGGCCGCCCCTTGGGCTTTCTCGATCACCACCTGCAAGTGGGTGATGCACTACTGGGGCTGACCGATCTTAAGATGCTGGAATTGGGTATTGCCAAAGACGCCTTCAAACCCCTCTCGGGCGATGACAAGGAAGTCTGCAAGCAACTGGCCAAAGCCAACGCCGCCGCCCTCAAAGACCTAGAGAAAAAGCGCAAAGCCCGTGCCTTCGGCCAGCTGGATGTGGCCAGCAGCCCAGACAGTGGTCTAGAGCCCCTGCAAGCGCTGGAGGCGCTGCCAGAAAACACGACTCAAGAAATTGCTAAAAAAGAAGCGGAATACCTTGCTTTCTTGGGGCAAGCTAAAAATAGTCGTATTGCGCATGCCGCCGATCTCCTCCTGGGAGCCTACCTACTCCCCAAACGTGAGGGCGATGAAACGCGCACGCCTACCAGCGCCACGCTTTATTTCACATTGCTGGGCGATGCCTTGTCCGCCGCGCAACAGACTGCGCTCGCTGCCGCACAAACCGCCTGCGCTGAGGCGCGCGTACTGCACTGGCCTTTAGCCTTCCCCCAGGTGTTCGCCAGCGGCGGTTTTGATTGCGTGTTGGGCAACCCGCCGTGGGAGCGCATCAAGCTGCAAGAAGAAGAATTCTTCGCCACGCGCCACCGCGATGTGGGCGAGGCCAAAAATAAGGCGGAACGCAGCCAACGTATTCAGTGGCTAGCCGAGGGCATGCTGGCCAAGCATCTATTCCCGCAGTTAGAGCATGCCCCACACGAATGCGAAGCCGAACAGCGCCTGTATGCTGAATTCATTAGTGCGCGCCGCACCGCAGAAGCCACTAGCGTGTTCATGCATGTGGGCGAGCCTGACGGTGGCCGCTACCCCCTCACGGGCGTCGGCGATGTCAACACCTACGCCTTGTTTGCCGAAACCATCCACCAAATCACTCATTCCAGCGGTCGTGCGGGATTCATCGTGCCCACCGGCATTGGCACCGACGACAGCACCAAAGCGTTTTTTGGGGAAATCACGCAAAAAGGCCGGTTGATCAGCCTGTTCGACATTGAGAACCGCGACAAGCTCTTTGGTGCAGTCGATAGCCGTATGAAATTTTGCCTGCTCACCCTTGGCCAAGCCGAGGCCGCCGAATTCGTCTGCTTCGCCACCCAGGTCCACCAACTGTCCGACCCGCGCCGCCGTTTCACCTTAACGCCAGACGAATTCCGCTTGATCAATCCCAATACGCTCACCTGTCCCGTCTTCCGCAGCGAACGCGATGCCGAGCTCACCAAAAAACTCTACCGCGCCGCGCCCGTGCTGATTCGCGAAGCTGTGTGGCAAGGCGAAGGCAAAGGCGCCCAGCTCATCGAAACCGAACAAAACCCGTGGGGAATCAGCTTTATGCGCCAGCTGGACATGGCAAACGACAGCCACCTATTCCTCGATAAGCCGGCCTCGGACAGCTTGCCACTTTACGAAGCCAAAATGATCCACCAGTTTGACCACCGCTGGGCGACTTACACGGCAGCGGGCGATAGTCGCGATGTGACGGAATCTGAAAAAGCCAATCCCGGCTATGCCGTCACCCCGCGCTACTGGATGAGCAAAGCCGAGGTGCAAGAACGCCTCATCAAACGCGACCGTGAAGGCAATGTGTTCTGGAGCTGGGATCGCCAATGGCTGATGGGGTGGCGGGACATCTGTCGCGCCACGGACGAACGCACGGTGATTGCGAGTGTGGTGCCAAGGGTGGGGGTGGGGAATAACCTGCCACTCATGCTTTTCGCTGAGCGGGAAAATCCGCAGGAATACGCATTATTGCTAGGCAATTTATGTGCGCTTGCATTCGATTTTGTTGCCCGCCATAAAACGGGTGGCACGCACATGAACTACTTTATCTACAAACAGTTGCCGGTTCTTACACCAGAGCACTACTCCGAGACCGACCTCGCCTTCATCGCCCCGCGCGTGCTGGAACTCACCTACACCGCCCACGACCTGAAACCATGGGCGCAAGACCTAGGCTTTGAAGGCGAACCCTTCACCTTCAACCCCACCCGCCGCGCCCAACTGCGCGCTGAACTCGACGCCTACTACGCGAAACTCTACGGCCTCACTCGCGATGAGCTGCGCTACATCCTCGACCCTGCGGATGTAATGGGTGAGGATTACCCCTCTGAAACGTTCCGTGTGCTCAAAAGTAAAGAACAGAAAGAATTCGGCGAATACCGCACGTAACGGCTCGTGCTTGAGGCGTGGAATAAATTAGAGGCAGGAGAATTGCACTGATGTTGACCTCTCTACATATCAAGAACTTCAAAGCGTGGCGGGACACCGGCCCAATTCGGCTTGCGCCATTAACGGTTATTTTTGGTGCGAACAGTGCGGGGAAAAGCAGCCTTGGCCATTTGTTGCTTGCGCTTAAACAAACCACGTTGTCAGCAGACCGTAAACGTCCGCTTCACTTGGGCGACGACAACGCCCTGATTGATTTGGGCACCTTTACCGAATGCCTGCATAACCACGACGCGCAGAATGCCATGGAGTTTGAACTGGGATGGCAAACGCGCAGCAAAAGTTTGGAGGCGCGAGACCCTCTGAGCAAGAAAAAGTTTACGGGGGAAGAGTTAAGGCTCTCGGTCAAGCTTTCAGCGGATAGCAAAGAGCAGCCTAGAGTCGATGTGCTGCGCTATCAACTCGTGCATAACAACAGCATTCAGCTTGCTGTCGATTACCGCAGGGATGAAAAAGGCAAACTGGACATCGCCTCTGACGAATTCAAATTTGTGCGAAACACAGGACGAAGCTGGCCGCTCGATGAACCGGATAAGTTTTATCGTGTTTCCGACCAAAGCCGTGCTCGATTTCAGAACGCAGATTTTTTGTCAGACTTTGCACTGAGCACAGAGGCGGCACTCAATAGCGTTTACTACCTTGGGCCGTTGCGCGAGCACCCGAAACGCATCTATTCGTGGTCGGGCGAGACGCCAGAAAGCGTGGGACAAAAAGGTGAGCTTGCGGTGGCTGCTATTTTGGCGGCGACGGCGCAGGAACGGATGTTGAATCGCGGACCCAAGAAGCATATGACCCGCTTTGATGCATTCATCGCGCAGTGGCTCAAAGACCTTGGAATCATCGAGAGCTTCGCGGTGAAGCCTGTTGCTGAGGGTCGAAAAGAATATGAGGTCTTAGTCAAAACGCATGCGACCGCCAGCGAAGTAAAAATTACCGATGTCGGATTTGGTGTCTCGCAGGTGCTGCCCGCGCTGGTTCAGTCGTTCTATTGCCCACCCCATTCCACGATATGGATGGAGCAACCGGAAATACACCTACATCCTCAAGTGCAGGCCGAGCTGGCAGATGTGTTTATCTCTGCCACGCAGGCCCGTGAAAATGGTGAGGCGCGCAATGTTCAACTGATTGTTGAAAGTCATTCCGAACATTTTCTGAATCGCTTGCAGCGTCGTGTCGCTGAAGGCGCTGTGTCACCCGAAGATGTTGCGGTTTACTTCTGCCGCCGAAATGGTTCTGCTGCCGAGTTGGAACCACTTCGATTAAACATGTTTGGCGAGATCGAAAACTGGCCTGAAAACTTCTTTGGCGACGAAATGGCTGACATTGCAGGCCGCACGTTGGCGGCGATGGAGCGCAAGAAAGCGCTCGCTACGGCTGAGAAGAAATGATGCGGGCGGTCATAGATACGAACGTGCTGTTGGTGGCCAATGGTCAACATGCGGATGTGTCACCGGACTGTGTGGCCGAATGTGTGCGGCGTTTGCAGACGATACAAGAGTCTGGTATCGCCGTGATTGACGATGGCTATCGCATACTGGGTGAATATCAGCACAAAACCAGCCTGAATCCACCGAAAGGGGTGGGTGATGTGTTCTTGAAATGGTTGCTACGCGCGGCGGGGAATCCAGCGCGCGTGGAACAGATGCCACTTACGGAGACGTCAGAAAATTGTTTCTCCGAGTTTCCTGATCCGGCGCTGGAGCTCTTATTTGATGCGCCAGACAGGAAATTCGCAGCAGTTGCACATGCTCACCCGAATAAACCGCCGATCTTGCAAGCAGCAGACTGCAAATGGCTGGATTGGTGGCCGCCATTGCATGCCAAGGGAATTCGCGTCGAATTCCTCTGTCCGGGTGATGCCTGTGCGTTTTATGGCAATAAGTTCCCCGGCAAGCCGTTGCCTGCATTGCCCGGATGAGCCTATGGCCGACTTCTTCCGCTTCCCGCATACACCCCACATAGCCTGGCTAGGCGAGGGCGCGCCGCGTGACGACAAGGTGTTGTCACCCAACGAGGTGACTGCCCTGCTTGCAGGCGATGTAGTGGTGGAGGAAAAGCTGGATGGCGCAAATGTGGGCCTATCGCTCGCACCAGATGGCAGCTTGCGTGCGCAAAACCGGGGGCAATATCTGGCGGAGCCCCATTCTGGGCAGTTCGCCCGCTTGCCCGCTTGGTTGGCACAACACGATGACGGCTTGCGTGCCGCGCTTACGCCCAACCTGATTCTCTTTGGTGAGTGGTGTGCCGCGCGCCATTCGTTGGATTACGCCGCGCTGCCGGATTGGTTCCTGCTGTTTGATGTGTACGACCGCAGCGCGGAGCGTTTCTGGAGCAGCACGTGCCGCAATGCACTGGCCAGTAGTGCAGGATTGGTAACTGTGCGGACAGTGGTGCATGGAAAGACCACGCTGACCGCGCTCAAGCAGCTAGTCACTACCAAACAGAGCCATTACCGAGTAGGCCCACTGGAGGGAGTGGTCATCCGCCGCGAATCGACCGAATGGTGCGACGCCCGCGCCAAGCTCGTTCGCCCCGATTTCACTCAAGCCATCGACGCCCACTGGCGCAAGCGGGCGATTGAGTGGAACCGAACATTCAATCCATCAGGGATTCCGGAATGAACCCTCTGCAACGCACCCTCATCGAGAAAACCGGCAACGACAATGGCTTTGAACATGTGGTGGCCTCGGATGCGAGCTGTGTCACCTTGGCCTCGGCGCGTCATGCCAATCGCGCGCTGGTTGGCTTGGACAACGGCGCTTATCACGTACGCTTCGAAACGGGTTCGCAGTCCTTGATGCCGGAGTTGCAGCGCAGCTTTCCTGCGGCACAGGTCGCCAAGGCGTTTCGGGTTGCTACCGAGGCAGAACTGGCAGCATTGTTGCGCCGGGCGGCCAGCCTTTCTCGTGCATTACCCAGTCAGGCCGCGAACGATTACCAACAGGCTGTTGCCACGGAGCTTTCAGGGCTTCCCGCTGGCATAGTCGGCACTGAAGTCGAACGTATGGTTCGCCAGCGCGTTGGGCAAAACAAGTTTCGCGACGCAATGCTGGACTACTGGGGTGGCGCATGCGCCGTGACCGGGGTGGCCATACCCGAAGTGCTGCGCGCCAGTCACGCCAAACCGTGGGCCGAATGCGCGACGGACGCCGAGCGCTTGGATGTGTTCAATGGTTTTTTGCTCAGCGCCAATCTGGATGCGCTGTTTGACCGTTTCCTCGTTAGCTTCGATGAGCAAGGTTCACTGGTAACCGCGCCTGTGCTGGCGGGGGCAGACTTGCAGCTCCTGGGCATTTCGTCGGGTATGAAGTTGCGTTGGGTCAATGCGCTGCATCAGCCGTACTTGACGCTACACCGTGGTCGAGTGCTTCAGGCTCGCTGAGCAAGCGCCTGAAAAGCAAGGGAAGAAAAAGGAAAACAATGAGCACTTTCGACAGCACCAAGCGGTTATTGCCGGAGATCCTCGCCGAAATCGTCAAGGCGAAGATTCAGTTGCCAGACTTTCAGCGTGGGTGGGTGTGGGATGACCAGCATATTCGCAGCCTTCTGGTGAGCATCGCTCGGTCCTTCCCGGTGGGTGCAGTCATGCTGCTTGAAACCGGGGGCGAGGCCAAATTCCAGGTGCGACCCGTTGAGGGGATTGCTCCTCCGACAGGTGCTTCAGAGGCGGAACTCCTGATCCTGGATGGACAGCAACGCCTCACCACCTTGACGCAAGTTCTAGCTACCAAGGATGCAGTAAAGACCCGCACAGAGAAAGGCAAACCAATTCGACGCCACTACTACTGGAACGTCGAAGTTGCGTTGGAAGGCGGAGACCGCTTGGAGGACGCCATCGAGGCCATTGAAGAGGACAAGATCAAGCGCTCCAACTTCGGCAGGCAGATCGATCTTGATTTGAGCACGACGCAGAAGGAGTGCGAGCAGCTTTATTTTCCGTGCGATCAGATCCTGAACTCGGATGCGTGGGAAGAAGCCTTGCAAGAGTACGCGCCAGAAAAGTTCGACCTGTACATGCAGTTCCGCCGTCAGGTACTGAATGCCTTCCGAAACTACCAGCTACCAGTGATCCAGTTGGGTAAGGCCACCAGTAAGGAAGCGGTTTGTCTGGTCTTCGAGAAGGTCAACACAGGTGGTGTCTCACTCAACGTTTTCGAACTAGTCACTGCGACCTACGCGGCTGACGGCTTCAATCTGCGTGATGACTGGCATGGCAACATCACCCGAAATGTATCGGGACGGTATCAGCGCTTGTGCAAAGAAGCGCTTCTTTCGCAGGTGGAGTCAACGGACTTTCTGCAGGCTGTATCGATGTTGCACACGCTGGAGTTGCGCCGTGCCGATGTAGCGTCGGGGAAAACTGGAAAGTCCGTGCAACCGGTGAGCGCAAAGCGAGTGTCGATACTGGCCATGCCCTTGAGCGCGTATGCCAAATGGGCAGATGAAGTCGAAGCGGGCTTCCTACTCGCAGCCAAGTTTCTCCGCAAAGAATGTGTAAAGAGCCCACGCGAATTGCCATATCGAACACAACTGGCTCCGCTCGCCTCAGTACTCGCGCGCCTTCGCGAACGCTGGCTTGAGCCGCGCATTTACCAAAAACTTTCTCATTGGTACTGGAGCGGCGTTCTCGGCGAACTTTACGGCAGCGCCATCGAAACTCGAATCGCAAACGACGTTGAAGATCTTCTGCAATGGATCGAAAGTGACGCCGCGATCCCTCGAACCATTGCGGATGCGTCCTTCAGCCCGGACCGCCTAGACACGATGACCTCTCGCCTGTCAGCTGCATACAAAGGGCTGAACGTGCTGGTGCTTCGTGAAGGTGCGCAAGACTTTTTCTGGAAGGCGAAAATTCAGGAGCTCGACGACGAAGAGCTTGCGCTCGATATTCATCATATTTTTCCGCAGGACTGGTGTGAGAAAAACGGTATCAAGCGCGCCGTCTACAACACGGTCGTCAACAAGACCCCGATCTCCTACAAGGCGAACCGAATGATCGGGGGGCATGCGCCATCGATCTACTTGTCAAAGTTGCAGGCGCACACGCAGGTTCAGCTGGCAGACGCGCCGATGAACACCATCGTCGGGTCACATCTCATCGATACGACGGCGCTCCGTGCTGATGATTTCGACGGCTTCTACAAAGCCCGAAAGGCCGCCTTGGTCAAACTGGTCGAGCGGGCGATGGGCAAGGCAGCAGTTGCTACCGGTGGATCTGAGCTTGGCGAGGAAGGGGGGGCTGATGCCGAATTCACTGAAACTTCGCGCGTGTAGAAATTGCAGGTCAGGGATTCGCTTGCTCACGCTATAAGAATGCCAAACGGCGCTACAGCCCCGCTTTCGCGATAAATCAATGGTTCGGCGAATTCCGCGGTTTTCGTTGAATACATTCCGGCCGCCGCTCGACAATTATTGAACGCTTTTTTACGCGTGTACATGATGAGCAACGACAGCATCACCATCGGTGACAAAACCTACGAGCGACACCCCTACTCTGCCGTGTTCCCCCTGATGGCGGCGGAGGACTACGCGCTGCTCCTCTCATCGATGCGACAGTCGGGGCAGCACGTCTCGGTCAAGTTGATCGGCGAGCGCCTGGTGTTCGACGGCTGGAATCGCCTGCGTGCCTGCGCCGAGCTCAACATCGAGCCGGTGTTCGAGAGCGTTGCGGAAGATCAGGACCTGCAGGCGCTGACCATTGCGCTCAATCTTGCGCATCGACACCTCACGGCGGGTCAGAAAGGGTTGATCGCTGGGCAGCTGGCGACGATGACGCACGGCGGTCAACGACCTGGGACGGGTGCATGGCAGAACCGTAGCAACGGCAGTCAGACGCTCCGAGCGGGCAACTCGACAGCAGACAGCACAGAGCATCAAGATCTAAAATTAGATCTTGATGGTCATATAGATGACATGGGTAACGCAGCCGAAACCGCGCAGAACGCAGACGGTTCAAAAAGCGGTGCCGCCCCATCAGACGCGTACAACTCTCCGCAATCGCCCGCGCCCAATACCCTGCAAGCATCAGCAGAGCAGCTCGGCATCTCGCGCGCCACCGCAGCGATGGGCAAGCGTGTGTCCGAACACGGTGATGAATCGCTCCTAAACGCCGTCAAAGCCGGCGACATTTCGCTCGCCGAAGGCTACGAGATCGCCAAAAGCCCGCGGGAAGAACAGCGAGACCGCGTCAAACACGCGCTCGCGAACGGTAAGGAGTGGCTCAAGAAGAACAAGAAGAATTGCGATCTCTCAGAAAAAATCGCCAAAGCCGTCCTGAAGGGCGAAGCGCTACCCGATGGGCTCACCGATCGCCAGATCGCCGACGTGTTTCATCGCGTGGCGGATTCAATTGTTGTGAGCGCGATGTCGGCTGCGAACTGCATTAACGCACACCGCGAGCATTTCACCGATTCACACATGACTCAAATCATCGCTGCGGAGCGGCGATTGAGCGAGTCGATTGCGCGGCGATCGCCAGGCTACCGCGACGATGAATAGCGGACGCAGCGCATCGCGAATAAAAACGCACGAGCAACAAAAAACCCGCCGAAGCGGGTTTCAGGTTTTGAGCGGCTAGCTCGCCTCCAAATTCCACCTACAGCGCAGTAACGGAGGGGCGATCTTCCAGCGGAGCAATCTTTTTGC